>CAVZMI010000023.1:0-524062 GCA_963776275.1 Ignavibacteriota bacterium | reverse complement strand
GGATTATACGGGGTTGCAATAGGTGGGGGATTCTTTGGTGAGTCGATGTTTCACATCAAGCGTGATGCGTCGAAAGTAGCTCTTGTCGGACTAATCGAACGTTTGCGCTCACATGGTTTTACACTTCTCGACACTCAATTCATCACACCTCATCTCCTTTCGATGGGAGCGACAGAAATTCCACGTGAGGATTATCTACATCGGCTCCGAAAAGCAGTCGGGAAAAAATGTTCCTTCTAAACTGAAAACTCCAGCCCGACTCGATGAGGGGCTGTCTATAAAGTAATTTTTACCGTAACAAAATCTCAGACAGTAAAAAATTTCAACGTGATCATTTTCATGGTTGTCTCGATACATCGCGTCCCGCTTAGGCGGGACGTGATTACTCGACAACCTGGCTATTTCCTTATGTGTTATATAGCCAGGTTACCGAGCGACGCACTGAGCCTGTCGAAGTGTAGTCCTGCCCTGTTCTTTGGGCAGGGCGTCCTTCGACAAGCTCAGGACAAGTATCGAGGTCATCTCGATGTGGCTGCTTAAAAGCCTTTTTAACTCGATGACCTGGCAATTCATAAGCCAGGTTCCCGAGTAGTCCTATCCCGTTGTTTGGGGCAGGACGTCCCTCGACAAGCTCGGGACAAGTATCGAGGGAACCTATGTTGAAAGCATTTGAATAATTGGTAGAAATATTTTATTCTTGGACAGCCCCGAGACGAGCCCACTTTACATGACCAACGAATGCTGGCATGGATGAGTCTCTGGCTCGCCCACGTGATGTAGGTCTCAATGTGGACTGCGTCACAACATGAAAATAGTGATATTGATATGTTGGAAGTGGAGGGGGGAAAAATGAGCCATGTTTTATCGAGAATTCGATATTGAGTCGGTCATCAGAGAACATACAGTGACACAAAAAACTTCGGATAATTCATCAAGCGCGACGATTCTTATTGTTGATGATGATCTCGCCTTTCGAGTGCTCCTTCGCAAAATGCTTGGAGAGCAGGGATATACTATTGTTGAAGCCGAAGATGGCCAGCAGGCTCTTGCCATTATGATTCAATCCATTCCCGATCTGATTATATCCGACATCCGAATGCCGCAGATGGATGGATTTGAATTTTTTAAGCGTCTGTCAAAAAATCCACATTGGAGCGGACTGCCGTTCATTTATCTTACGGCATATAATGATTATGAGTCGTACCGCCAGAGTAAAGAACTCGGCGTTGATGATTTTCTTTCAAAGCCGGTGGATATGCCGTTGCTCCTCTCGGTGATAAAAGGCCGGCTCCATCGGGCGGGACAGATCAAGAAAGCGCTGGACACGGAACTCGACACAATCAAGAAAAAATTGCTTCATCTATTTTCTCATGAATTCCGAACACCGCTTACGCACATTAAAGGAGTCTCGGATATTCTTACGGATGAATCGGTCAATTTCGATGAGGACAGCCTGAGAAAGTTTTATCAGATTCTCAAGGACGGAACCGATCGTCTCCAGATTCTCATGGAGGAATTTCTGACCGTGGCGCGTATTGAGGCATCATATGCAATGCGAGAGGCGCATCAGTGCCGTGCACCATTCGATCTCTCCCGTGTCGTAGATGAAGTTAAACTGCAATTTATGGAACGGGCGAAAGAAAAAGAGATTACCCTGATAAAAGAAATGCCGCGTCAGGATGTTCGGGTCACCGGATGTGAAGTCCAGGTTCGGGAGATTCTCAGACGGTTGATGGATAATGCGATAACGTATACGTCGAAGGACGGGGTTATCAAGTTGAGTCTCACGATCCTTGATCGGGCGATAAGTGTCGAGGTTCAGGATAGTGGTTCGGGTATCGAGTCCCATGAACTTCCGCACATATTTGAGCGATTTTATCAGGTTGGCCGAAACCGGAACGAACAACAGGGAATCGGCCTCGGTCTCTATATCTCCCGTACCTTCGCCGAAATCAATGGGGGGACATTGAATGTCTCAAGTATACCGGGTGTGGGAAGTAAATTTACCCTCCTGCTTCCACAGTAGCTCCCTTCTGTTTTAAAGTTTTCTCTTTCTTGCCTTTCCCAAAATCTTTCGTATATTTCTTTTTTAATACATCATCTTTCATTAATCTGAGAATACCCATGGGTGTAAAGCAGACGCCGCAGGTTGTCATCGAGACAAATTTTCCAAAGCTGAAATTTATTAAACGCGGCAAAGTCCGCGATATATATGAAGCAGGCGAATATTTACTCATCGTCGCGACCGATAGGCTCTCTGCTTTTGATGTCGTTATGCCGCAGGGGATACCGTATAAGGGGAAAGTACTGACGCAGATTTCGGGGTTCTGGTTCGATCAAACAAAAGATATCATTCCGAATCATCTTGTTTCGGTTGATGTCGACAGGTTCCCCAAGGAATGTGCCCCGTACAGTGATATCCTTCGCGGTCGGACAATGCTTGTGAAAAAATCTAATCCGCTTATGATCGAATGTGTCGTGCGCGGGTATCTTTCCGGTTCAGGGTGGATCGATTATAAGACAACACAGTCGGTCTGCGGTATTCCGCTTCCGGCCGGACTTGTCGAATCCTCGCGCTTACCCGAACCGATCTTTACACCGTCGACGAAAGAAGATGTCGGTGTCCATGACCAGAATATATCGTTTGCGGATGCAATAAAAATCCTGGGGAAGAATGTTGCAGAAAGGGTGCGGACCGCTGCCATTGCAATTTATCAACGCGGGTGTGAAATAGCCGAAGCACGCGGCATTATTATTGCCGATACGAAATTTGAATTCGGACTTGAACCGGACGGGGGTCTGATCCTCATCGACGAGGTTAGTGACGCCCGATTCGTCGCGGTTTTGGCCGAAAAATGCATATCAACCGGGACGGGCGCAGGCCAGTTACGATAAGCAATTTGTACGGGATTATCTTCTTTCCATCAATTTCAACAAACGACCGCCCGGTCCGGATTATGCCCGATGAGGTGATTGAAAAAACATCGGAGCTTTACCGAGAAGCTATCAGGAAATTGACGGGAAAAGAAGTGGAGTAGAAGAAAATCCTTAAGCAAACTTTATTAGAACACTCGTGCATTGTTGATTTCCGATTGCCGATTTCCGAATGTACTGCAATGTGTCCACAGATAAAATGAATTGCATTCTGTGGACTTTATTTTTGAATATCGAATAATAATTTGCATGAACGCTGCGAGAATATGGTGAACGTTATTTAAAATCGGAAATCCAAAATCAAAAATCGTCAATCTCTATGGTCTCTTTTAAACTGCTCGAGCATCCTGCGGATATCGGTATTGAAGCGACCGGCTCGACGCTGGGCGAGGCTTTTGTGTCGGCTGCTGAGGGGCTCATCTCAATTATAGTCGATCCGGAGACAGTCCGCACTCAAATATTGCAAAGAATCGAAATCGAGGCTGATGACGACGAAGCTCTTCTTGTGAAGTGGCTGAACGAGCTCGTCTACCTTTTCGATGCTGAACACTTCGTCTGCTCAAAAATCGAAATTCATTCGCTAGTTAGTCATACATTGAAAGCAACTATCCACGGTGAACTCTTCTTGCAGGACCGGCATACCACACGAATGGATATTAAAGCCGTGACATTTCATCAATTATTTGTTGGTGAGCGTAACGGACGATGGACAATAAGGGTATTTGTTGATATATGAGCACAATAAACATAAAGAAAATCGATGACTACAGGTATCTCATTCCCAAATCGTCTCGACAGGGGATGAAGATCGACGGATTGATCTTTGCAAGCGAAGCACTCATTGGACAGATCGAACATGATCTTACGATTGAACAGATCGCGAATGTAGCGACGCTCCCGGGTCTCGTCGGAAAATCTCTCGCCATGCCCGACGCACACCAGGGATATGGCTTTGCCATCGGCGGTGTCGCCGCGGCTGATCTGGAACATGGAGTTGTCTCGGCCGGCGGTGTCGGTTTCGATATTAATTGCGGTGTACGGTTGCTTACGACACAATATTTGGTAAAGGACATTGTGCCTCGAATGGATCAGCTCCTCACGCAGCTCTTTCATGATATTCCATGTGGTACCGGAAAGACCGGTGTGGCGAAAGTCGTGAAGCAAGAATTGAATACCGTGCTATGCGATGGTGCTCAATGGGCGGTCGCGAATGGCTATGGGAACCATGAAGATGTCGAACATATTGAAGAACGCGGAAAAATTGCCGGTGTAAATCCTGATTACGTAAGTGACCGTGCAAAGGAACGGGGTAAGGGTCAACTTGGAACGCTCGGCTCGGGTAATCATTTTTTGGAGATCCAGAGAGTCGATGAAATTTTTGATACCGAGATTGCCCGTGTGTTGGGTTTGCACATAGATCAAGTCGTAGTATTAATCCACACCGGGTCGCGGGGATTAGGACACCAGGTGTGCACCGACTATCTCGAGATCATGCAGAGTGGGATGAAGAAATTTAACATAACTGTTGTCGACCGTCAGCTGGCGTGTGTTCCGATTCGCTCTAAAGAGGGAGAGCAGTATCTTAGTGCAATGGCTGCTGCTGCGAACTTTGCGTTCTGTAACCGGCAGATGATTACACACTGGACCCGTGAAGCATTTGCAAAGGTGATTGGACCCGGATCATTGCGTGTGGTGTACGATGTTGCGCATAACATTGCCAAGCGAGAGGAATATGATGTCGATGGTGTTCGCCGGCAGCTGCTTATTCACCGGAAAGGAGCAACCCGTGCGTTTCCACCGCACCATCCCGATCTTCCACAAGAATATCAGGATGTAGGACAACCGGTGCTGATTCCCGGAAGTATGGGGACATGTTCATATGTGCTCGTGGGAACAGAAGGAGCGATGAAAGAGACATTCGGGTCGACCTGTCATGGAGCCGGACGCGCGAAAAGCAGAACTGCGGCAAAAAAAGAAATCACCGCTGATGAGTTGGTGAAAAATTTAGAATCCAAAGGCATCCGTGTGAAGGGCGCGTCGAAAAGCGGACTGACCGAAGAGAATCCCGATGCCTACAAAGATGTGAGTGAAGTCGTGCGTGTTGTTCATGAAGCGGGAATTTCCCGTAAGGTTGCAAAGCTGGTTCCTCTCGGCGTCATTAAAGGATAAGAACAAATCCAATGTCGTATCTGACCGAGAATCAAAAAAAAGCTCACGATGTCAATCGTCATCTCTCTGTTATTGCCAATGCGGGGTCGGGAAAGACCACCGTTCTTGTCGAACGGTATGTCGATATCATCCAGTATGGCCATGCGACCGCTCACGAAGTTGTTGCACTCACATTTACTGAAAAAGCTGCCGGCGAGCTCCGGCAGCGCATAGCCGAGACAATCCATCGAAGATATGAGGAAGCCGAAGATCTGCATGAACGGTACCGGCTTGAAATCCTTCGTGAGCAGTTATCCTCTGCAATCATCGGGACCATTCATTCCTTCTGTGCACGTCTGCTCCGTGAATACCCCGTTGATGTTCCGACATCCCGTCCTGACCTTATCGGAACGGGTGGAGGGATTGATGCTTCGTTTACGATCCTTGAAGTGGTGGATCAGCAATCGCTGATTGGTGAAGCGGCAAACGAGGTATTTCAAGCAATTCTCGGAACGCCTGAACACCCCCACCGCAAGGAATTGCTTCATGTTGTCCGGATGCTGGGACGCAACGCTGTCGTCAATATCATCCATCATCTTCTTTCAAAACGGGAAATTGCCGAACATTTTATACGGGAATATTCGAGACCTGACGATGAGATTCTTGCAGAGTGGAATACTGTAGTTGATCACTATGTCGATGAAATCCTTCTTGCACAATCTCTCAACGAGGCGTTTCATGAACTGACCAATAGAATCCAGCAAAAGAAAAAAAGGGAAATTCAGAGCGCTCTCGACGCATTTCTTTCTGCGAACTCCGTGAACACCCGGCTTGATTCATTTAGTTTATTATGGCGGCTGTTTCTTCGTAATGATTATCATCTCCGGTCGGGTATTTTTGATGTAAAAAACATAGAAGAGCAATGTCATCACTCTCTTGCCGCAATTCAATCGGCAGCTTCAGCCGTCAGGCCGTTGATCGAGGGGATGGCTGGCAGGGATGATGCCCACAGACTTTTACTTGCAAGCAGCCGGACATTCCTTTCGGTATTTCAGGAAATCCTGACCACATACAACCGCCGCAAAGCTGAAAACGCACAGCTTGATTTTGAAGATCTTCAGATATACGTCAAGGCATTGTTGTCTAAATCCGAAATCCGTCAAAAGCTATCGAAGACATATACCTACATTATGGTTGATGAATTTCAGGATACAAATCGTCTTCAGTATGAAATCCTGCTTTCCCTTGTCGAAACATTCGCGTGTGGGAATCTCTTTGTCGTAGGAGATCCGAAGCAATCAATTTATGGATTTCGTAATGCCGAAGTAGAGATTTTCATGCACACGATTGATGATATCGCCGCACATGCACACCGGCCCGAACCATTCTTCTGGCATGGTACTATCCTTCAATCGACACCGCTCGAACGCGCAGGCAATGTAACGCTTGCCGAGAGTTTTCGACTTCTGCCGTCGATAGCGGCATTTGTCAATATGATCTTTACCAAATGTATGGATCAGGCCAGGAATAAATTTAGTGTTCCGTACACTCCACTCATTGTTGCCAGAACAACATCAGCTCCAGGAAAGGTTGAGTTACTGCTTCCGTCGAACAGGATAAAAAATCCAGAGGAAACGAAGGCGGAAACTTCGCTCTATGGTATCGAAGAAGAAATGATTGCCCGTCGTATTCTATCTCTGCATCGTGATGAGTACACGATTATTGATAAACGCAGTGAAGAACCTCGTCCCATCAAATTCGGAGATATAGCCATCCTGCTTCGAAGTCGTACCAATCTTCATCGGCTCGAACAGGCATTGTTGCATTATCACGTTCCCTATGTCATTTACAGTGGTGGAGGATTCTATCAGACCCAGGAGTTATATGATTTCTTTAATTACTTTCAGTTTTTTCTGAATCCTCATGATGATACTGCTCTGGCCGGTATTCTCCGCTCTCCCTTTTTTGCATGTTCTGATGCATCGCTGTACCGAGTCAGTCTTGTAGAAGAGGGTACTGATTTTTGGTCGAAGGCATGTGCTTGGACGGCCCGTCATCCCGATGCAGATCGACATCTGATACGGGCTGTCGATATCCTTCGCAGCGATCTTCTCCGAGCCGGTAGGCAATCACTTTCGGATTGTATCCTCGAGGTAATTCTTAGGACGGGGTATAACGGAGTGGCAGCTGCATCGCATCGTTCAGCCCAGCATACAGCGAACGTGAAAAAACTTCTCCAGATTGCCCGATCATTTGAAGCGCGAGGATTTAGTAATCAGTATGATTTTGTCGAGCGGCTTCGGGTATTGATCGAAGAAGAGGAACAGGAAGGACAGGCTTCGATTGACGAGACAGAGAATGCTATTCATGTCATGACGATTCATGCGGCAAAGGGATTGGAATTTGGTGCCGTCATAGTGCCATATCTCCAGAAGGATTTTCACTATGACAGCGAACCTTTTATTGATATGAAAGGATACATCGGATATACGGTCGTTCAGCCGGCAGATTTCGATAAGGAATTTCCTGTACCGCTGACCGAGATACTCCGCCAGAGGAGCCGCCGGAAGACCGAAGCGGAAGAGCAGCGAATATTCTATGTCGCATGCACCCGCGCGCGTGATCTTCTTATACTTTCCGGAACCACTTCTCAACGTTCTCGTCCGATGGCCGCGTCGACATGGGTACAGGAAGGATTGGGGATTGACAACCCGGAGGAACGAGGTCGCACGACAAAAGAAGTTACGTTGCAGAGATTGATTCTTCATGATGGAGTGTATGAAAGTATTGAGAATAAATTCCCGCTGACGGTCGAATGGTTCTGTCGCCCGGATGAATTTCCTGTCGACATATCTCTATCACGCGGGCAAACACTCTTCGGAGAATTTCCGCTTGCTAATGTTCAGTCTATTCCCTCAGGTGAGGAAGGTGAATATTTTTCGGCAACTCAAATAAAAACGTATCATGATTGTCCGCTCAAATATCATCTTCTTTATCATCTTGGGATGGCAGAGATTCGTCGGGAATCCTATCACTATAGTGATGAAGATGAAGAAGATACTGAGCCGCTTTCTGCTACGACTTATGGAACGCTTATTCATCGGGTGTTGCAGAAAGTACTCTCACAGGAGTCAATGACACATCTCTCTTTGTTCATTGAGGAGGTCGTTGCGGAGCAGGGATTGAGCGGTAACAGAAACATACTGGACACGGTCGGGAGAGCGGAACGGGAAATCACCTCTTTCTGTTCATCTGATGCTGGCCGGCGGGTATTGAGCGCCGATCAGATATTTACTGAGTATCGTCTTGACGGAAAACTTGGAAATGATTTTATTACAGGCACGATCGATAGGCTTGTGCAGATCAATGGAATATGGGAAGTAATCGATTACAAGACTGACAGCATGAATAGTATATCACCAGCTTCGAAAATCCAGGCATATCGTTATCAAATAATGGTTTATGCATGGCTTGTGAGTCGGTATACAAGTCAAATCGATATTCCCGTAACGCTCTATTTTACAGATCTACCGGGTGCTGCGGCTACGGTGCTAATCCGAAAGTTCGAAATAGACCGATTCGAGGAAGAGATGGGAAGGATAATAGGAAATCTACGGGGGGATAGATTTTCAAAGAATCTGACGCATTGTCTTGAATGTTCTTTTTCGCGGAATGGATCATGTATTTGGGAATAAAATAGGGCGGATTTCAAATTTCTCTTGAATTTCTGTGATATATAACATACGTTATAACGATTTCATGATTTATCTTTCTTCAGAAAAAAGAGTTCTGGAGTATGGCGGGAACAGTAATCCTACATTATACAGTCATCAAAGAATTTGATGAAGGTCCGTTTGGCCGTGTCATCAAGGCGATGGATAATAAAACCAATCGTCTTGTTGCGCTGAAATTCCCCCCACGGGATTTTTTAGCTGGCTTTGTGATGAGAAAGGCAGAATGGAAAAGATTCGTCGATGACATGAACACCTCACAGTCATTTCAGCATCCGTCCTCGTGTAATGTTATTGAGAACAGTGAAATCAACGGTGAATTTTTTTACGTCACAGATTTTATCGAAGGGATAAGTCTCAGGGACCTGCTTGAGTTCCAGATTCCCCAGTTACGACTTGCATTTATTATCGTGGAGAAAATCCTTGAAGTCTTTGACCTTCTACATCTTAAGGAAGTCACTATTGGCTCACTTCGGACCGATCATATCATTCTCACTCCGGATGGGAAAATTAAGTTACTCGATCTTCCCACGATTCGAATGAAAGATTTTGCATCGCTAATCAACGATGAGGAGCATCTTCTCTCGCTCGTCTTTCAATCTCCAGAACTCTTAAAAAAGGAGACCGTTGACGGACGAAGTGATCTTTATTCGCTCGGTGTGATTCTATTCCAGCTGGTAACAGGTAAGCTTCCGTTTTCCGGTAGGAACATGGATGAGCTAATTTATGCTATCATGTATACAGAACCACCGGCTATCTCAAATATTGTATCGAGTGTTCCTCAGGACGTTGGATTAATTATAAAACGATTATTGTCCAAGAACCCTGCATGGCGATATCCTCATGCAAGCGATCTATTGGTTGAAATCAAACGGCTCATGTCGACACTGGGGTTCATGGGTGAGGCAAGGGAGAAACAGGCGACCGAAGCGATAAGTAATCTTGTAACAATTATTCAGAAGCAGATAGAACAGCTTCCGCCGAAATCTCCAATGAAGACATTAGAACAGCTAAAGCCAGAGCCGTCTAAAACGATATTACAAAAGTCCGAATTACCCAAACCTGAATTAACGAAATCCGAATTGCCGAAGCCTGAACTGGAAAAACCCAAACCCCAAAAACCGGATTTACCTGCATCAGAGCCACTGAAGCCCGAACAATCCCGTGATGAACAGAAAAAACCCGAGCCCACAAAAGCTCAGTCGCGTGATTTGTTGACAGATGAAATTCTCAGGCGTGCAGAGGAGGAAGCACGAAAAGCAGCGTTTATTGAGGCAACCATCGAACCGGAAATACCACCAGATAAAGTTGAGAAACCTTTGCCTCAATCACCGCTTAAGCCGCCGGTTTCACAGCTGCCGGTTTCTCAACAACCGGTATCACAGCAACCGGTAGTCAACATTCCACCGCCTGTACGTCAACTTCCACATTTACCGATGGTGGAAGAATTCATCGTCCCGCCAATTGCTGAAGGAGAGACTGAAGAGAGGAAGCTTTCCAGTATTGTCTTTACCGACATTAGGGGCTTCTCAAAGAAGATGGGGGAGAATGAAACGATTGCAATGCGCGTGTTGCAGATGCATAATTCGATCATGGAATCACTATTTTCAAAATACAGTGGGAAGGTCATCAAATCCATTGGTGATGCCTACATGGTGGATTTCTCTAGCGCCGTAAATGCAGTTCGATGTGCGGTAGAAGCGCAGGAAAAACTTTGGGAATATAATCGCAGCCAGGCTACCGAATTGGAACGTGTGTTTGTACGGATCGGCATTCACATGGGTGATGTAGTGATCAAGGGTAACGATATTTTTGGTGATGCGGTCAATATTGCAGCCCGTATCGAAGCGACAAGTGACGCTGGTCGAATCAGTATATCGAGCGATGTATTTCAGCAGCTCCGGAATAAAATGCTTCTTGATGTTCTCTATCTTGGAAAACGGCAGTTGAAGAATATTCAGGAGCCTATAGAAGTTTATCAGGTTATGCTGGATACGATTCCAGAAACGCTTCCCGCACCGGAAGAACTGCGCCATGCACGACAAATGGAAGAGGAAGAACGGCGGCGTCAGGAAGAAGAACGTCGTCGACGGGAGGAAGAGGCTCGAAGGAATACACAGGCACCTTGAAAGACGGAAACGTCAATTAGAAGAGCAGCGCAAAGCCGAAGAAGAACTTCGTCGGCACCGTGAGGAAGAAGATCGACGGCGAAAAGAAGAGGAAACCCGTCTCAAACGAAAAGAAGAAGAGCGGAAAGCTGCGCTGAGAAAAGCCATTTCGGTCTATCTGCAGGCCGCAAACGACTACCTCACGGTTGAACAGTTCGATAGAGCATCAGAAGAAATCACACGGGCATATAAACTTGATCCGAATAATGAGGATGTTCGTTTGATGGAAAACCGCCTCCGGATTGCCCAGGAGGAAGCGCGACTGCGTCTCGAGGCTCGGACGCGTCGTGAAGAAGAGGAACGTCGCCGCCGGGAGGCCGAAGACGCCCGTCGGAAAGCAGAAGAAGAAGCACGGCGGTTAGCAGCCGAAGAAGATCGACGGCGAAAAGAGGAACTTGAGAAACGAGAAGCACATCTGAAGAAAATCGCCGAGTACCTTGAAAAAGGCGAGCTCTATCTCCGTGAAGGAGATCTTGAGAAAGCACGTAATGAACTTTCGCGTATATATATCCTGGACTCGGGTAATGCGGCGGCGAGGGTCTTCGAAGTAAAAATCAAGGATATTGAAATACAGCAGGCCCGCGAACGCGAAGAGCAGGAAATGCAGCGCCGTGCGGAAGAGGAAGAAAAGCGCCGGAAACGCGAACGCGAAAATCAAATTCAAATGTTCATCGTCAGGGCGCAGGATTTCTATCGGAAACACAGATTCGATGATGCAATCAATGAAGTCGTTCACATCTATGCGATCGATCCGGCAAATCCACAAGCACGTCAGTGGGAAGAGAAAATACGGGCAGCTCAGGAGAATCTTCGAAAAACGAATGAGATGCTCGGAGTGCTTGGCGGAGAACACGTTGCATCCGAAGCGGAAGTCTCCGAGACAACCGGCGGTGTTGTCAGTGAGCCTTCGACAGTCGAAGTCCGCGAAGAGGTAAAACCCGGTTTTGTCATCAACCGATGGTTCGGCATAACCCTTGGGGCCGCCATTCTAGTAATTCTTCTGGGAATCGTGTCACGTCCACTTTTACATCGACTCTTCCCAAAAAATTATATGGTGGCAGTTCAATCCTTTACAGTTGAAGGAGCCGACGAAGGAATCGGACAAGGACTTGCAGTTCTTTTAGCAAGCGACCTCGCGGTTATTCCCCATGTTCAGGTTAGCGATCCATTGATTTCTGCCAATGGAACGGACAAATCGCCTTCTCAATATCTCCAGGAGATGCATGCAACTCACTTGATTTCAGGGAAAGTGAAATTTGATAAAAACCAGGTTGAAGTCACTCTAGATATTGCAGATTCATTACGGCAACTATCAAATATTATAGTTGTGGGACGGCTAGAATCACTTACACAACTTCGAAAGGATCTCCGCACAGCGGTTGCCGAAACATTTGAACTCTCCAGCGAGCTCGATGGACTTCCTGTAGTGTCCTCGAGTTCCCGCCGCGATGCCATCGGGCAATTTTTCCAGGGAATATCCAGCATTGAAGGAAACTCAATCAGCAGTGCAATCACTGCGTTCGAAGCATCAATCACAAGTGATACACACTTTGCAGATGCCTATGGATGGCTCGCATATGTGCTTCTCGATAGTTGCGAAATCCTTGGAAGTGCTAATAACAACATCGGAAATCGAGCATTTGTTGCAGCTCAAAAAGCGATTGAGCTG
Organism: Ignavibacteriota bacterium; assembly: GCA_963776275.1. Classification (GTDB taxonomy): domain Bacteria; phylum Bacteroidota; class Ignavibacteria; order UBA10030; family CAVZMI01; genus CAVZMI01. The sequence continues at coordinate 511,412 of CAVZMI010000023.1, read as the reverse complement.
AATTCCCAATCGGTTATCGGGATTGTGGATCGTGCGACATTCTACAGGCTGACAGCAAGATTTTCTGAAGCACGCACCTCCGCAATCGAAGCGCTGCAAATTTCATCGAGCAATGCTGATGCTCACGCGGAGCTGGCAATCGCATCGATCGTTTTCAATGATTTTTCAACAGCAGACGACCATATCCGTTCTGCAACTACACTCAATCCGCATTCGTACCGGGCTTGGTTGGCTTCAGCCCTTAATAATCATTTTCAGCAGAGGTTCAAAGAAGCAACGCAAGACTATAAACGGGCGATCAGCATTCAATCACATCACATTTATGAAACAACAATGTACCTTATGGCCGACGCGTTCAATCGTGCTGATATGAACGATCTGGCAATTTCTACGTACCTTACCCTCCTTGCGAAATCACCAGATGACTATTTTATACTTTATCGTCTGGGTCGGATCTATCAGGGAATCGGAAGACGGCTTGAGGGGGATCAGTATCTGGAAAAAGCAAAGAAAAATGCATCTACGGCACTTGACAGAAATACCAACGATGCACAAGCCCGTATGATGATGGGTCTCAGTACCATGCGCCTGGGAAAATTTGCCGATGGTTTTGCTGAAGTACAGCACGTTGCGAAGGCAAATCCCGATAACCCGACATTCCAATACGCACTTGCTCGCGCATATGCAATATACCATAAAGATAATGAAGCGCTCGATGCGCTCTCAAAAGCCGTAGAGAAAGAGTATCGAATCGCGGCAGTACTCGATCTAGATCTCTTCAATATTGAGTCGAACGAAAAATTTCCCAAAGTTATATTCATCCAGGAAACCGTACATTAACCCGATATCAGAGAAGACCTTGAAGGTCGTATCTCCACTCGCTTGATTTCAGTTCAAATTCTTGCTATACTTCTCTCGAATTATTGTAAATATTTTTCCATCCACAATTATCTTATCACCATTGGTATCCACGACATGGAGCACAGGTGAACTTCGAGGCGGAAGTAAAACATATTCTAAGTAGCATTGGTATTGCATTCGGTAGTATTAATGCACTGAAAACCTCAGTATGGGATGCGGTGGCCACTTATGCAGAAGTTATCCCTCCGAATCTTATCGACGATTTTCGATTGGTCGAAAAAACGTATGCGGGAGTTAAGGAAAACACATTAAGCGTTTTATTCGCCGGGGTCAGTAAGGCAGGAAAAAGTTCCACGGCCAACGCGGTCATCGAGCAGGATGAATTTTTCCCGACCGGAGCTGTCCGGAAAACCGATCGTGTTTCAAAGAAAGAGTGGAATGGAATTTCAATCGTCGACACACCGGGAATAGATTCTATTGAAGATACTCGCGACGAAGCAATGTTGCTTAAAGAACTGCACCTTGCCGACCTTGTCGTGTTCCTCTTCTCCGATAAGGAGGGAGATCTTGACGCGGTAACCCAGATATTTCTCCGTGACCATCTTATACCAGCAAAAGATGTTGTATATGTTCTCAATAAGAAAAGAGATGACTGATATCAGGCAAAAACAGAGATTCTTTTATACATGGAAACCTCTACACTTGTTATCCTGCTAGTAATTCTTGTAATTCTCCAATTCGGAATTATCGGAATATATTTACTCCGTCGTCGCGGGATACTGCAGAAGAAAGAATATGTTCCAAACTACGAGATTGTACGGAAAGCGCTCGTAAAACAAATCCATGCTCTTGGAGTACGGAAACCTACATTCTTGATTTTCTCGGCCCGATTTGCTCTTGAAGGTATACGTGAGGGAAATGCCCGGAAAATCCAGGCAAGTGGTTTGCGAGAACTGCAGTATTTCATTATCGAGACCATCCGCGATCGCGGCGCCCAGTTGAAAATCCGCACTGCAGCCTATTTGTTCATTTCATATATTGACAATGTTCTCGATGCACTCCAGAAAGAGCAGACACAGCTTGAAAAAGAAACGACAACACTTGAAGAATTACGGCAATCGTGGAATGATCGCCAGCGCGATATCAATGAAGTTGTCAATACCTGTCAAAACCGCATAAAAAATTTCTTTACAGACCGAATTCCAAATGCAGAAACCTTTGCCGAGCGGGAAACCTTGACGACAGCACCCGGGATAAAAATCTCGAGAGAATTCGCTACAGTCGTTGTTAAACAGACCGAGATTCATAATCTCGCCCGTCAGCTATCAGAACAAATCGACGAAGCACTGGCATCACTTTCTGAATGGTTCGACAAGAAGACAGGGTCGGTTTTGATTGTACCCATTCTTCGGATAAAATTTGAAGAGAGAGCGATCGAACGACTTCGAGCCCTCGCGGCTGAACGTGGGATGTCGGACGATGATGGTGTGCCGGCTGTGGTCAGTGGATTGCTCGAGGTCCAGAAGCTCATGAGCGACGCATTCGTACAATCGGTTAGCGGGAATATTCAAATGGTGTATGACAATGCGCAGAAGTATTTTGAAAGGAAGTCCTCAGCTGTAAATTCACGAATGCAACGGATCAATGCGGCACTCAATAAATTTCAATCACTCCGGAATGACTTCAATGCTCACCAATAAACTCTATTCATTCCGATCATATTTCCGGTCGTCCACCAAAAGGTATCTGCAGGTTCTTCACAGTATCGAAATGGCAAAGGATATGTATGTCACTGCACTGCGACGTATGTGTGAGGCTTGTCAATACAATATTGGAACTCTAGAACCGGATAAAGAACATCGGGATGATGAATGGTTGAAAAATTTTCTTCCGGTGGCGATTGAAGAGCTTCATCACCATATTCTTGCTCCGATCGAACTTCTGCATGATGATTTCATGGATTATCATGAAAATGCCGATCGGTTCCGCATTGTAATATTCGGGAAGGTAAATTCCGGAAAGAGCTACCTTGCGAATCTTCTTGTCGGCAAAAAAGTGCATGGCCTGAAACAGGATCTGCTGTTGTTTCATGCGGTACTCTCTGATGGATCGCAGATACGTCTTGAAGAGTTTGAAGTGAAACCTACAGAAACCACGAAAGAAATCCAGTGGTGCGATGTCGAGACCCTCCGGGTTGTAGATCTGCCGGGTATCGGATCGATTTCACCGCGGAATCATGAACTGGCTGTCTCCTATGTTAAAAAAGCCGACCTTGTTTTATTTCTGTCCAATAGCGATGCAGTTCTTCGCGGTAGCGAGTTCCGGAACATTAAAGAAGATCTATACGGCGAGAAAAAGAGAATTCTATTCGTCATCACTCAGTGCGATATGGCGAAAGACATCGATACGGATGCACGTATCCCGTTGAAAAAACGCGATATTACAGAGATGGTAAAATATGTTGAAGCTACGCTGCGTAATCCGAAATATGGTGTCGTAGAACTAATGAAAAGCCTGGATATCGTTCCTATCTCAGCCCGTCTGGCCCGAATCGGACTTGATATGGAACATCATGGAGATCGCAAACAGGGACTCGAGCAGCAGAAAGATAGCAATATCCATCAACTGATCGACAGGGTCCTCCATATTATTGCCGATGAAGGAAAGGAGCTCCGGATTCTGAATCCGCTCAATCACACCGAGAATGTTATCAGGGAAAGCATGGCGGATCTCCACACTCTTCGATCCACTCTCGATCGTGTGCTAATGTTTCTACGGAATGTTTCCTATAGTCTCCATCAATTTCACACGGCTGTGATGACTCATGCCGAGGCCGAACGCGACGCACTACACAATTTCATCCAGCACCGGCGTATCAGGGTCGATCTTGCTTTAGATGAAATTTTTTCCGACACCGGTGTAAACCATGTGCTTCGTAATCAACAATCGACAACAGAATCGATTACGATGAAATTCGAGGTAGAAATCCGCGAGGAGCTGCGTGAACGACTGAACAATGCGCTCCAGCGGTGGAAAGCGGACGTCCACCAGGAATGTCATCGTATTCTCGAAGACTGCCGTCAGCACGTAGAACACATCAAGGAACAGACAGAAGATAACGGACACCAAATAGAAATAGGAAAGGATTTTCGGAATGTGCTGACAAACCTGATTACCCGGCATTTGATTAGACAGATCGAACAACAGTGCGAATCGAGTGTGCAGGGTTTTCAACCCGGTTCCATTGTGACATCGGTTTCGCTTGCGTATACACAACCGATTTCAAAGATGATCATCAACGGCTTACTGTCAAGTTTAGGTGTAAAATTCCATTTGAAGAAAGAAAAGGTGAGGAAATCAATTCGTACGACAATTCTTAAAGGACTCGGATCAACAGAAATAAAAGTATTGGAATTGTACAATACACAGACTCGTCTTCTTGATGAAACACTCCAGAATCTGATTTATCAACTTCTCGTTGAACGCCTCCGCAGTGTGATACACAATATTGCGCAGATCACAAATGAGACTCTGAAAATAGGACGCCGGTCGATCGAAGCGCTTGAAACAATACGGAAAGAAGAAATTTAATATTCTCTCGTGACAAAGAGCATTATCAACGATACTGTTGTCGCAAACAAAACAAACCGTATGTGCATAGAATAGCGCTTCTTTAATGTATGCCAGGCAATTGCCAGAAGAAGCATTGTAAAAAAGAGGATTCCGAATACAAACGTGCTTTGCCAGAGATTCAGCGTCGTGCCTAAATAATATCCGGCACCATGATTGAGCGGTGAGCCGTATAGAACAATAAGATGGGCAACGTAAATCATTAACGATTCGCGACCTAGCATTTGTAGCGGGCGTATCTTCTTTTTTGTCGTCTCATGCAAATACTTACGGCTGTGTTGTTCACCATACCAGAGCATTCCGCAGAACAACATAATCATACCCAGTCGGATCATACTATAGAGAGGATTTGTCTTGTACCAATCGTGTATTGGATAGAAAGGAATGTGTAAATGTACCAGGATAAGTCCAGCCAGGATCATACTCGCCCCGACGATCATCATTAAGAGAACAAAGCGTTCCGGCTGTTTAGCTTTGGTAGCAAGTAAAAAGAGTTGTCCGACAACCGAACCGAATGCGATGAATCCAAACCAGGGGAACATCGGGAAAAAGCTCCCGTATTCACCATTGATATATGAAACGAGTGCGGGATGAAGCCAATTCACCCGAGGCAGGTTCCACATGAGCGGCGCAAGAAGAATCGCGAATCCGGCCAAGAAGCTCGTCACGACAAGATACTTCTTTTCGTCTTTAAGAACGAATACAAGCGTCTGCAGAAGAATAAGGCTTACTCCGATACACTGAAGCGTATCGACATTCCAGAGCTGTTCAAATTCCCACGACGCAGTCTCATAAAAAAGTTTTTGAAGTGAGAAATACGGAAGGTGAAGTAAGTATCCGATACCCAGCAGCGCAATGTATCGAAGAAAACGTTTTTCTAGTTTCGGGGAATATTGAATATACTGATCGATGTGCCGGATTGAAGAGACTGCAAATGCAAATCCGGCACTGAACAGAAACATGGGCGCTGTAAGTCCGTGGAACAGATTAAAAATTTTATATGAATAAATTACCTTTGTTGTTGGTTGAAGAAGGGCATCGAACGTGTGTCCCTGCAGCATGAATAACACTGCTGCAAATCGCAAATAGTCGACAAAGATTAAACGCGGATATGATGGTTTTTCGAACAAAATATTGTCTCCATATATTCAAGGTACCTGTCTGTCATCCTACGTTTCCGGTACGTGCAACGGAACCTGAATATCGGTCAACCCGCAGGTTTCGGAGCATATAAGGTTTTTCCAAGATACGGAATGGGTCAGGAAAAAACAATTACGCATAGGCATATGAAGAGGCTTGATTTTCTTCCAGATTCTCATAACATTAACAATGAGCGGTCTTCCCGTACTATTATGCCGAGGAGTGTACGCATGAAAATTCTTCGCGCTTCTTTTGTATTTTTTTTCTTTACATCTCTTATATATGGTCAACAACTCGTCGATGTTACCATTGGCGTTTGTCCGTTTAAACCTGTCAACACGTCGCAGCTTATCGCCGATCGTTTTTCCGATCTTTTTGCTGCTACACTTGCTGTCGATGGGAAACTGGTGATCAAGGATCGGGCGGCATTGATTGACGAATTGGCAGAAGGATCTTTCCCGGTCGTCGAGGATGCAAATACTGCCGCCTTGGTTGGGAAACAGATCGGACTCGATGCAGTAGTATTCGGAGTTGTGACACAAGTCGAAACCGGCTACACGCTGAAAGTCAGTCTCGTAAATGTTACCCAGTCACGCGTGATTTACGAACAAACAATGGACTACCTAGAAGGGAGTGTAACGCTCTATTCGCAATATAAAGGTATTCTTGCCGATCTTCTGGCAAAGACGGCTGAAGGAATGAAGCCTCTAACGCCCCTGACGACAAAAGAAAAGCAGGAACAGCCTCCGCAAAAACCAGAAGTAAAAAAGGAGGCAGAATCAAATTCAACAATCTACTGGATTATCGGCGGTGTTGTCGTCGGTGGTGGAGTGCTGGCGGCGGTTCTCATTAGTGGAAGTAAGGGGGGTGGAGGAACAGAAGGACCGACGAAGCTTCCTGAACCACCAAATTTGCCATGATGGAGGATATTTTGCATACAGTCCACGATCCGTAAAGTCAGGAAATAAATCCGATGTTTTAATCGCAATGATATTATAAGGTTAGTGCAATGAGACACGCAGGGCCACGGTTTATTCTTATACTTGGTTTATTAGTTTTTCTTTCACCGTCTGTTTTTTCACAAATCCGATGGGAAAAGACAAATGGTCCGTACGGCGGCACGGTTCGTGCGCTTGCAGTTGATGATTATCTTGGAATCGTCTATGCAGGCACATACGGAAATGGAGTTTTTCACTCTCTTGATCAGGCGACAACTTGGCAACCGGTAAATATCGGGATAGAAAATACGTATGTCAGGTCACTTGCCGTGGATAATACTACGGGAATACTTTATGCCGGCACAAATTACTCGGGAATATATCGCTCGTATGACCAGGGAACAAGCTGGAGTCTAATATCAACAACCGATATCGCGGATGTGAGCGTACAAGCGATCCTCGTCATCCCGGGTGGAGTTCTTTTCGCCGGGACTTCAGATGGCATATATCGGTCAGTCGATTATGGCACATCTTGGATTTCGGTCAACCTGGGTTTAACGGATCTCAATGTTCTTTCACTCGCACAATCCCACTCGGGAGCAATCGTTGCCGGGACAAGCAGTGGTATGTTCCGCTCTTCTGATTATGGTGAAACGTGGTACCCGTCAGGGAATCTCATCGCCGGGAAAATCTGCTATTCGATTATCGTTCATCCAACGCTCAATATTATCTATGTCGGTGCCTCCGATGGTATGTATCTATCCGTTGATGATGGTAATACATGTATACTGAGTGGATTGATAATGGACGGTCTGAAGGTAGTCGCACTTTGTCGCAATCCGATTGACGGAACGATCTATGCAGGAACAGATTTGAACGGAGTATTAGCATCAACTGATGGTGGAGGGAATTGGACTCCCATGAGTGCAAGTGTTCCTGCACCAAATACTCGTTCTTTCGTCCTCGATAAAACAGGCGCAGTATATGCAGGCTTCCTCGGGATTGGGATTTATCGTTCGACAAATAACGGGGCAAGCTGGACAGAGCAGAATTATGGATTAACCGGTACCGCTATTTATTCCCTCAAGCATCAGTCGATAGGAGGTCTCTTTGCCGGCTCTCCATACAATGGATTATATCATACAACCGATTATGGAAAGAACTGGCTTCACGTCGGCAACGAGATCAGAACTACTACGATTTATTCCATCATGGTGCATCCTAATGGTTCACTATTTGCAGGAACAGGAAGAGGTGTATATTTCTCAACCGATAATGGTGATACATGGACTGCGAGTAACAATGGCATTCCTTCAGACGATCATACAGTATGTATTATCACGATGAATACAGTAGGTATAATGTATGCACAAAGTACGGGCGGGGTTTATCGAAGTTCCGATACCGGAAAAACATGGACATCAATATCATCTACACTTGCAACAGGGTATATCTATTCGTTCACAGTAACTCAATCAGGCGCACTTTTTTTAATTGATAGCGCTTTTAGTATCTATAGGTCAACCAACGACGGTAATACCTGGACACAAGTTGGGACAGGCATCACGACGAAAATTCTTTGGAATCTGTCATCTTTTCCTTTGACAAAGACAACAAACGTACTTCTGGTTGGAACTAATATCGGCATCTTTCGATCTACGGATAATGGCGATTCATGGGTACAGGTATTGAGCGGACCTGATATCAACATATTTGAAATGGGGCCTCGAGGGTTCATTTTCTGTGGAACTTCGAATGACGGGGTTTATATTTCCGATGATAATGGACTTAGCTGGTATCGGACAAATCAGGATTTAACAAGTGTGTTTATTTGGTCGTTCGGCTTTACATCTAATGGGATGATTTTTGCCGGAACCGACGGCAGTGGTGTCTGGCGGGGGATCCCTACGTTCCCGGTGATTTCTCCACCGATAAGAGTCCAATTCAAAAGCGTTAACGTCGGTGCATCTGACAATCAATCTATTACGATACAAAATGTAGGAGGGGAAGCGCTACAGATCGATTCAATACGGATCGGTGGTGCAAATCCAAACGATTTCTCAATTTCAAATGCAGCTATAAGCATTTTATTACAACAAGACGAGACTACAACATTAACACTCCATTTCGCACCAACCACGGGGGGTGTCCGTGATGCAAATCTCTTACTCTATAGTAATGATCCGACACTCGAAATAGCATCTGTTCCACTTCAAGGGATCGGACTCCAAGTGACCAAAAATTGCCGTTCAGGATACACTTCCATTGGGGACTGTCATGGTTGGTCTATATTCCGATCTGAATCTTACGATTCAGAATATAGGATCGAGTGATCTCCATGTTGATTCGATACGGCTGCAGATGACCACAGGCGATGTATCGGAATTCCAGCTTCTGAATGTAGTCTATCCACTTATTATTAAAAATGGTGTCAATGAAAAGATAACACTTCGTTGGACACCGAAATCAGCGGGTCTGAGAAATGGAATGTTGATACTGTATAATAATGATCCAACAAAATCGATAGCTCAAGTGGTTGTTCGCGGGACTGCGGTTCAAGGACCCAAAATTGCCGTTCAGGATACTATTTCGTTTGGCACCGTCATTACAGGTCTGGATGCTGACCAGAATCTCACGATTCAGAATATAGGATCGAGCGATCTTCACATCGATTCGATGAAGGTGCAGCTATCCGCCGGCAATATTTCGGATTTACAACTCGTTAGCGTAGTATATCCTTTCATTATTACAAGTGGTGTTAGTCGACAGGTGACGCTCCGCTGGTCGCCGAAATCAGGAGGGGTATTAAACGGCGTACTGATACTCTATTCTAATGATCTGTCAAGACCATCGGCTCAGGTGTTCATTCATGGAACTGGGGTACAAGGACCAAAATTGCCGTACAAGATACTATTTCATTTGGCACCGTCATTGCAGGTCTGGATGCTGACCAGAATTTCTCAATTCAAAATACCGGATCGGTTGATCTCCGGGTCGATTCAATCCGGGTGCAAATGTCGACTGGCAGCGCATCAGAATTTAAACTCGTAAGTGTTGTCTACCCTATTTCTATAACCGGTGGCGGCAATCAGCAGGTGACACTTCGCTGGTCACCGAAATCGGATGGTTTGAGATATGGAATGTTACTGCTCTATAGTAATGATCTGACGAAACCTGTAGCTCAAACAATTATCCGAGGAACTGCTGTTGTCGATAATACCCCGCCGGTGATATCGAACGTGAGTGTGCCCGTTGTCAAGCTACCCGGAAATGCTATTACTATCGTCGCAGATGTTTCCGATCCAGGCGGAGTACAGGATTTTTATGTTGATTACCGGACAGGAAAGGGTGCTTGGCAGCGGACTGCATTCAATCGGGGAATGACGCCTCCGTCGGCGACAATACCGGATGCCGCGGTAACAACCGACGGGATAGATTACCGCATCGTTGCCTCCGATCTAAGCGGGAATACGAGTGTGTGGAATGGAGTCGCAGAAGATCAATTCAATCCGATTGTGATTACCGTTGCGGCTGACAAGTTTTCGTCTTCCACGCACAGCGGGACGAACCAAACAGATTATCGGCTTTTTTCAGTACCAGTCGGACTCGGCGATCAAAAGGTATCGCACTTTTTCTCCGGTCAAAATTCATTAGGAACAAACGGATCGGAATGGAGATTGTTCCGCTTCATTAAAACGGCCGTATATGATGAGTGGAGTACAACAAATGATTTTGATCTCCAGATCGGTCATGCATACATGCTCATTACATCGAAGAGCATAAAACTTCGGAATACCCTGGGCGGTGCCTTATCGTTGGGCTATCTTCGTGTACCCGGTGCCAGGCTCGAACCCGGATGGAATATTGTCGGCGATCTTTTCCCTTATCAACTGGCACTGTCGGATTTGGAACTCTTACCAGCAGTCAATAATCTTACGACGTCTTCCTTCTACTACTCCGGATCAGGCTCGCAAAGCGGTTGGGATTTTGGAACATCGGCGGGATTCAGACCGTGGGAAGGACTGGCGATCCATGTCACCGATACATGCCTTCTCAAATTGAAAAATCCCGATGCAGTTCTACAAAAGCTCTCAACCACGTGCAGTGATGAACCGAATTCTGTTTATAGATATTTTCAAAACGCGGAAAATGCACTGGATTCCGGAGGCCGGGATGATAATGAATGGGTAGGACAAATTATCGCATCGGACGATGTATCATTCGATAAGATCACATACTTTGGCGTGAATACAAAAGTCTCTGAAAAGAATAATGCCTATGTTGTATATGAACCACCTGCGATGCCGAATACCGTCTCGCTCTTTTTCCCGAATCCGAAAAGCCCGGATATCTCTGATCGTCTCGCAGCCGATATAAGGCCGTCGATTGAGAATGGATTGACATGGGATCTGGAATTGCGGGATGCGCCGCACACGATGGTTCGGCTTGAATTAAAAAATCTACAACATATACCCAGCCGTTATGGAGTATTTTTATTCGATCGGGCGCGAGATGCCCTGTACGATATGCGGCAGCAATCATTCCGTGACATATATTCGGCTGACGGGACTCGCTTGCTTGAACTTATTGTCGGCGAACGCTATTATGTCACTCAAATGACAGGTGGTGCGAGTACTATTCCGGCCAAGTATGCACTGGCTCAAAATTATCCGAATCCGTTTAATCCATCGACGTTGATCAGGTACCAGATTCCCGAACCGGGACACGTCACCCTAATTCTCTATACTATTGTCGGCCAGGAAGCAATAAAGCTTGTCGATAGCGATCAGCCTGCAGGATATTATGATGTGATGGTGAATGCGTCGGGTCTGGCTTCGGGAGTTTATTTCTATAGCCTTAATGTGAACGGTATGAGTATCACAAAGAAAATGGCTCTTGTACGATAGGAATACGAAAATGAAACATTCACGATGGCTGTTGGTTGCTGTGTTATTAGTGGTGATGGCAGCTACCATTGAAGCACAGCCGGTAATCACCCTTCTAGAGACACTCGGGCAGCAAAATGCCGGTATCGAGTTTCTTTCATTGAGTTCTAACGGTACGACGTTAATCACGCGCGATTGGGATGCAACATTGAAAGTATGGGATCTGCTCCGTGACAGTGTCGTCCAGACTCTGACCGATGTGAAATATTCTCTAGCCGTTTCGAATGCCAATGAACGAGTAGTTCTTATGAGTACGAATACAGGAAAAAGCAGTTCGGTTGTCTATACAACATTATCGGCGACATCATCGACCCGGTACGACAGGATGTATTCGATGCCGTCACGGGTAACCGCACTTGCACTCTCGCCCGATGCGCGCGTCTTTGGGGTGGCTTTGAACGATAAGACTATCCGTTTTTATCGCGCAACTACCCAAAAAGAAATCGGTGTTGTGTCATTGGCGGGGAATGTAACGACAATCGAGTTTTCACCCAATGGACATTTTATCGCGTGCGGACTGGATGATCATTCGATTGCATTGATTCATCTGAATCGGAATATGCAGGTTGGTACACTCCGCGGACATAATTCCTATATTGCGGCGTGCGCTTTTTCATCCGACGGTCTCCAGCTCGTATCTGCCGATGGAAATAACACCATTCTTCATTGGGATCTTGTTACACAACAGATTCTTTCTCAATATAAAGGCCGTTCTTCCGGAAATCATTTTTTGGAAATCACACCCGATGGAAAATATGTTCTCTTGCCTACGAAGGATGGGAAAATCGCTGTTATCGATCTATTTAAAAAATCGACAATAACACTCCCGATGGCGCATACCGCGCCTGTGACATCGCTTGCCGTGAGTAAAGACGGGAAAAAATTTGTTACAGGTTCAGCCGATAAAACCGTGAAGGTATGGAATGTTGAAGGACTCGGACAAAATCGGCAGCCTATTTTGGCGGCTATTCGAATCATCGAACCTGCACTTCCGGAAAAAGTCGCTGCTTCTGCATCGGTCGACTTTGAAACACTCTCTGATTCGCTGACCCTTACCGGCATTACGTCAGGCGATCTTGGAATTGCCGATGTGATATTCGATAATAATGAACTTCCCCTCGTTCCACTCACAGATGCTGAATCCCGACAGTACGGCATGAAAAGTGGAGGGGTCAAGTTCAGATCGACCATACGGATTGACAACACACTGAAAACTCATTTTATCGAAGTCTGCGATCAAATCGGAGGCGTGACAGATCAATTCATAACTGTGAGAAAAGGGGGTCTCGCCCAAAAGACCGAACAGAAAACCGAGGGGGCTGGAATTCAGCCTGGAATAGGAGTCGTCCCGGGTGCAGCAGCTGGCGATCTTCATCCCGCGAAAGATATTATTCCGCCGACGATCGTTCTGCTTGAACCTCAGGTGATTGCCCAGCGCGGAATTGGCATAGCGAAGAACGACACAGTTATTTCGATAAAGGAATCATCGATAGCGATTAAGGGTGTTGCCAAAGATGCAAACGGTGTTGCAGTCGTGAGAGTCAATAACATCGAAGCAAATCTTTCACCGATTGAAGGGGGAGTGCAGTTCAGCAGTGAGGCACTGCTTACACTCGGAACGAATCACATTGAAATCGAAGCGATCGATAAGTACCGGAATATCGCGCGGACAACGCTCGATGTAAAACGAGAAGTAAATTATATTGTCGAGGAAAAGAGACCGAACGAAAAAGTGTTCCGGGGTCAGTACTGGGCCGTTGTTATCGGTGTATCCGATTATCGTGACACAAATATCCCAACGTTACGTTATGCACATCGTGATGCCGAAGATTTCTATGAGCTTCTTGTCTCATCCCGTGAGAAAGGCGGAGGTGGGATTTCAAAAAATAATGTGCTGAAACTGACAAATAAGGAAGCCACGACGGTCAATATACGCGGGGCGATCACCGATTTTTTAAAAAACCCCATCGAAGATGACGTTGTGATTATTTATTTTGCCGGACACGGCGTGCCGGATCCCACACGGCCCAATGTCCCGTATTTGCTCGCGTATGATTCGGATATATCGAGGCCGGGAGCGACCGCTGTCAGGATGCAGGAAATCCAGGATGCGATAAAATATTACGTCAAATCAAATAAAGTGATTGTTTTTGCCGATGCATGTCACAGCGCCGGGATCGGCGGCGATATAGCATCGCGGGGATTGGCAACCTCCGAACTCATTAATGAATTCCTTGCAGATCTTTCACGTACAGATCCGAGCATCTGCACCTTCAGTGCTGCTGAAGCAAAAGAAAAATCTCAGGAAGGAAACCAATGGGGCGGAGGACACGGCGTCTTTACATATTACCTTCTGCAGGGTTTGAAAGGTGAAGCAGACTACGACAAAGATCATATCGTACGTCTTGGCGAACTGCTCGATTATGTGAACGAGAATGTACGACGTGCGACGAAGGCGCAGCAGCATCCATTCGCCAGCGGTGCGTATGACCGAAATCTGCCAATGACTTTAGTGCCATAAACGACTATTATTACGTATGTTCAGGTACTCCAAAACCGTTTTCGAATTCTTCGTGTGGTCGGTGGTTTGATTTTAAAAATATTGAAATAAATGAAGAGGTGACAATGATCATATCAAAAAGATTCATGTTATTAGCGCTCTTCGCAATATTCTGCATCTCTCTGCTTATTGCACAGGAAACGCCTCGCCAGATTTCCTTCCGGTGGGCGCTAGTGGGGAAAATGTCGGTGGACGGCAAGAAAGCGATTATCAATATCCAACGTGATACGGTACTATACACCGGAGATTCGTTTAAAATGCTGATCCAACCGCTCTCACGCTGCTATATCTATGTGATGTTTCAGGATTCGCGCGGGGGAATGACGCTTCTCTTCCCATACTCGTCGCAAGAAATCGGGACATCGGTCTCCACCGATGTTTCCTATACCATGCCGCGCGGACGACTCTGGTATTCACTCGATTCGAATACCGGGCGAGAAACATTTTATATAATTGCCTCGGGTGAACGGTTGTCAGCACTCGAGAAACTGCTTGTCAGCTTGAAGAAACAGGATGAACAAACAGCAAAGAAGGTGACACAAGAGGTAATTCAACAAATCAATTCATATCGGAAACAGTATCGGAAATTCACTTCAATGGCTGAAAAGCCGATTGCCATTGCCGGAAATGTCCGTGGTATCGGCGATGAAAAAGAAGTTGACCGCGTTGATCTATCCCAATTCGCGACAGAAGTTGAAGCCACAGGACTCTACATCAGGACGATCACGATCGAGCATCGGTAAGGCCAGGTTGAGAATCTCGTCGCTTATTCTGGCTCTAATGGTACTGATTCTCGTTCATGGTGCATTGTTCCTTTTCCCCGCGACGGTCGGAGGCTGGGAAGATCGCACAAGCGATCTGCTGTTTCAGCTCCGGTATGCCTGGTCCGGCCCCGAACCGATCGATGAAAATATCGCCCATGTCAATATCGACGATGCGTCGATGGCGCGTGTGGATCGGTACGTCTGGAGCCGTGCTTTCTACGCCGATCTTCTCTCGTTTCTCAAACGCGCCGGTGCGCAAAGCGTGGCATTCGACATCATTTTTGCACGACCCGGTTTTGCGCATGATGATTCGACGTTTATTGCCTCAGCCCGTTCGGCCGGCATGATGTTCAATGCAATTGCATTTACACCTTCGGATAATCCGTCGGTCGTTCAAAGGGGGGAAAACCGGCGTGTTCAAATCGTTGACAGCACAAAATGGTCGATCCGTGTCGCACGGAAAGGAAATCCGCTGATCGGCTCGACACCGGTGGTTGCCAGTATGCCGGCGCTGCTCAGCGCAAGTAAAGGCATCGGTTTCATTAATGCAGAGGCCGACCCTGACGGAGTGTACCGCCGCATGCCGCTGCTGATGAGTTTCAACGGAGCGTATTATCCGAGTCTGGCGTTCAGGATTGTGTGCGACTATCTGCAGGTCCCGCCCGATAGCATCACCGTTAATTTCGGTTCTTCGATCATCCTTCACGGAGCATCTTTTACCGGTGGAAATAGCAAAAACATTGTTGTCCCGATCGATGACCGGGGAAGAATATTACTGAATTTTCCGGGACACTGGAAGGATCTAGCTCATTACTCGTTTACGAACATCATCGATAATGCCACAAATCCCGAAACGCGCGCTGATATTGAAGGCGAATTTGCCGGCGCCCTTGTCTTCGTGGGCGAGACTGCTACCGGAAGTTCCGATATCGGACCGACGCCGCTTGAAAATAAATTTCCTCTGGTCGGAATTCACAGTATGGTGGTCAATTCAATACTCACCGAAAATTTTCTTCGCCCAGCACCTTTCTGGATGAGTATCGGTCTGGCGGTTCTTCTTGTGGCGCTTCTCACCCTGTTTTCTTCCCGTGTTCGTCCGTTGGTGCTACTCGGCCTTTTCGGAATTTGTGTCCTTTTGCATGTCGCTACGTGCGTCTATGCGTTTCTTTTTTATCGTGTGCTTTTTCTTACTCTTCCGGGTCTTCTCAGCCTGGTGATGGTGTGTGGAGGTCTTGTGATTCTCAGGACTCTCAGCGAGCAAAGAGAGAGACAATTCCTACGGCAAACACTGGAGCGTTATTTTAGTCCGGCTGTCGTCCGGAAAATCGTCGATCAGCCCGATCTACTGTCGCTCGGAGAAAAACGCAGGCTCACGATTCTTTTCAGCGATATCGTCGGATTTACTCCCTATTGTTCGAGTCGTTCACCGGAAGAAATAAAACGTACGCTCAATGAATATTTTGATGCAATGGCTGGAATTGTTTTTCAGCATGAAGGGACAATCGATAAATACATCGGCGATGGTCTGATGGTTTTTTTCGGTGATCCGGTAAGAGTAGAGAATCATGCGCTTAATGCTGTTCATGCGGCACGTGAAATGCAGCGGCAATGCCGGGCGTTGAAAGAACAATGGGAACCCGAGGGCCGACTATCCTTGAAAATTCGAATCGGTATCCATACCGGCGAGGTCATTGTCGGTAATATGGGAACAGAACGCAGAATGGATTACACGGTACTCGGTGCAAATGTGAACCTTGCCCAACGGCTCGAGATGTATGCACCCCCAGAAGGAATTTTACTATCGGAAGAAACCTACCGAGAAACTTCCCCTCATGTACGGATGGTTCAGTGTAAAAAAATCAAGGTCAAAGGACTTGATGAGGAGATCCCGGTATATGAAATCGCAATCGAATAATCTATTTTTCTCAGTGATCCTCTCCAGAGTGCTGATGTTTCTGCTCTTAAGTTCGGCTGCATTCGGACAGGCGCTTAGTGTCCACCTATCGACCGACAGGAATCCGCTTCTCTCAACAATGACGACCGATTCTCAGATGGTTCGGTATACCGAAGGAGATCGTTTCCGGGTGTATGTCCGGGCGACAAAGCCGTGCTATGTCCGGGTATTGTATCAGGATGCGGCTGGATATACTTTACAGCTGGTTCCAAATATGCGGGATACAAGCGACTATATTCAGGAAGACCGGACATATCAGCTGCCCACGCTGTTCGAAGTGCGGTCTCCCTTTGGTGAAGAAGAGCTGATTCTTTTTGCCAGCACCGAAAAATTTACCGAGATCCGCGTCCGAAAAAGGAACGACGGGGCCATGGTCGTCGATGATTCGGCATCGGTGTTCCTCAAACGGTTGCGCGCCATGAGTATATTTGGAGAATTTGCCGAGGAACATCTCCGTATGCGTACGCTCCCCAAAAATATTGTTGCAGGAGTCGATACTTCGGGACCCGAGATAGCACTTAAAACAAACCGCGGTACCGATTATATTGTGACAACCGATTCTGTCTGTTCTGTAGAAATAGCGGTCTCGTGATTCGAGCGGAGTGGCATTATTATCTCTCAATGATACACCGATTCGTATAGATTCGGTCCGAACGTTTTTGACGACTGTGCAGCGTGTTCCATTACATGAAGGTCTGGATACTATAATAGTAACTGCAGCCGACCGGATGAGGAATTCATCGACCCGGAAGCTGACGATCCAACGGATGAAATATTCCGTCGGTTCTCGCTGGGCAGTTATCGTCGGTGTCAGTGCGTATAGTGATACGACTATCCCGCAATTGCGCTACGCCCACCGTGATGCGCAGGCTTTTGCCGATTTTCTTAAAAGCCCGAACGGCGGCGCCTTTAACGACGACCATATTCTAGTCCTTCTCAACGAGCAGGCGACGCGAAAAAATTTTACGGAAGCGCTCTTCTCGTTCCTGGCAAAAACGAAACGAGAGGATTTGGTAATGATCTTCTTCTCGGGACACGGATCGTCGCTCAGCCGTGATCAATCGTATTTCCTGATGAGCGACACCAGGCTTCGCGATCTCGAAAAAACCGCTGTGGCGATGAAAGAAATTCAAAATGCCGTGACGAAAATAATTCCTGCCGAGCGTGTGATTGTTTTTTCAGATGCATGTTTCAGCGGCAACGTGAATGTTTTTTTTATCGGGCGGCGATCGCTAGATACCGATAAAAATCTCATCAACCGGTATCTGCAGGAGCTTGGCCGGTCGAAACCCGGACTCCTCTCAATCACCTCAAGCTCCGAAGGAGAAATCTCGCGCGAAGGATGGGTCTACTGGGAGCACGGATTATTCACATATTTCCTGGTTGCCGGACTCGGCGGGAAGATCACAGATACCGAGGGACGTGTAATGAAAGCTATCCCGGCCGACGCGAACAACGACGGCATCGTCACACTTGGTGAGATCGTTGATTACCTTCGTACGTCGGTTTCAACTCTTACAGGAGGAAAACAAAATCCTCAGATCAGTAAAACGACATTTGATAGAAATCTACCGTTAAGTGTGCTGAGATGATAAAACCTAAGGAATCTCGATTGAAGTAATGATATGAAATAATCAATGAGTCGCTGGAGCCTATTGTTATCTTTTCTAATTATCGCGGGGATTGTGTTTTAGTCTATAAGTATTTGAAACCGGAAGAGTGCAAAATCCGTAAATCATGAGAACAAACTCATATTGTGCTTGGAGATTGTAACATAAGAAGAATTATTCCATGTCTCGGAAAACAGCAGGTTTTCTCTTTCTGGTGATTTGCATTATACTCGCGATATTGTTGGTTACTGGAACTATCACTCCAATAGCCAGCGGATGCATTTTTGCCGTTGCATTGGTTTTACTAGGCGGACTTTCACGTGGATTTAGAAAACAGTAACATTTACAATCCGAGTAGAGTCTGCTGACTGAATAGACAGCACAACCAGAGCAGCAGCGCGAATTTCTTCTCAACCGATAAGTTTTTACATAGATTGCAATATCTTCGGAATTAAAAGGGGGAAGACTCCCATGATTAAACCGGTGTTAGTGACAACCATCGGATTGATTACCTTTCTTTGCTTCTCATGCAAGGAAAAATCGGCTAATCCTGAAACTCAGAATCCCGGCTCATTTTCATTTCAGTCCAGCAAATGTATGAAAGGGGTTCTTTCAAAGACAGGTATTTCAGATTCAATATTCACGTATACTTTTAATGATAAGCTGATCATTGATTTCTCGGTGACCGCTAACTGCTGTCCGGATTCAAACCGGTTCAGTGTTTCTTCTGCCTCAGGTATTGATACGATCGTTGTAGCAGTAATTGATTCCGCACAAGATCTCTGCAATTGTGATTGTCCGTATATGATCCATGCCGAATTTGAAAATCTACCGAATGATCACTATCTAGTTCGGTGTACAATCGGAAAACCGCAAGGAGGGATCAACTTGATTCATCTTGCGTATGTATATCGAAATAAATAAGCTAAGCGTTGAAGATTTTATTAATCGTTCTGTCAAATCACGGGGAGGGATTTCAATGAACAAACCAGTGTTAGTGATAGCCGTGGGATTGACTGCCCTTCTTTGCTTTTCATGCAAGGAAAAATCGGCTAACCCTGAAACACAGGGCCCCGTTTCATTTTCCTATCAGTACGGCAAGTGTGGGGAGCATAGCCTGCAAAAGCCGACTGTTTCAGATTCTGTTTTCATCTATACGTTTATTGATAAGCTTATTATTGATTTCTCGGTGAGAGGCAATTGTTGTCCCGACTCAAACCGGTTCACCGTTACTTCCACTGCCGGAACAGATACAATTGTTGTGGCTGTTGTCGATACTGCGCAACACCTTTGCAGATGTATTTGTACGTACATGATACACGCCGAATTCGGAAATTTGCCGAATAATCACTATGTAGTCCGGTGCACAGCCGGTGTACCGCAGGGAGAGAGTGATCTGATCCATCTCGTCGATGTCTACAGGGAGTTGTAATCAATAAAATATCGGAGTTCCGTCGTGTGCTCTCATATGACGATTATCAGGAAAAAGAAAAATTATGATGACTCCCTTAAAAGTAATGCACCTGTTGTTATTCATGATAATTTTATTCTTCGGCACCAATCAAGCTCAAACAGTGGATGAGATCCTTTTAAAATTCCAGAAACGGCATCATACATTCGGAAGTACGACACTCCCGTATCATGTATTCAAACCTGATAATTATGATTCCCTGGTGCATTACCCCCTTGTCCTTTGCCTGCATGGTGCGGGTGAACGGGGAGATAACGACGAGGCTGTGAAAAAAAACCATATGGCAACAGTCTGGGCTCTGGATTCGAATCAGATGCAATGGCCCTGCTTGATCGTCGTACCGCAATGCCCGATCTATCATAACTGGACGAACATAAGCTGGACAGAGGCATCTTATCTTGTCGATAATACTCCGATCAGCAATGAATTGCTTACGGTGAACGATATTCTAGATTCGCTCATACGGGAGTTTTCAGTCGATACCAACCGGATTTATATCACTGGCCTTTCGATGGGGGGACTCGGAACCTGGGATATGATTGTCCGGTATCCGAACCGGTTTGCTGCGGCGGTTCCTTTGTGCGGTCTCGGAGATACGACAAAGGTCGAAATCATTAAACATATCCCCATATGGAATTTCCACGGCGCCATCGATAACACCGTGCCGGTCATATATTCTCGTGTAATGATTGCAGCGCTTGAAAAGTCGGGACGGCATGTTGTGTATACGCACTGCAAAAACGGTGATTGTAGCGGTATGAACGACATCGAGCTCGCCGATTCAATAAATGCCGGGGCAAATCTTCTCTATTCCGAATATGAAAATGTCGGCCACAGCGTCTGGGATAGTGCCTATACAAATCAATTTCTCCTTCCATGGGTATTTTCCAAGAACAAATCACAGGTGGTTGCCGTAAGGGGTGATAATTATGAATCTAAGCAGGAAGGATTTACACTGCTTCAGAATTACCCGAATCCGTTCAATCCGACAACAACCATTCAGTATTCAATACCCCAATCGGTTTTTGTATCTTTAACGATTTATGATCTCCTAGGACGTGAAGTGCGGAAATTGGTAGAAGGAGTTCAGGCGACAGGTGCGTATTCAGTTGAATTTCATTCGAGAGATCTTTCTTCGGGAATTTATTTCTATGAACTGCGCTGTGGAGAGTCGAGCCGGATAAGGAAAATGTTGGTGTTGAAATAATAAACGAGGTTCACATGAAAAGCCACAAGGCGATAATCGTTGCATCATTGATATTTATCTTTTTTATTGCATCCGGCTGTGACAACGGTATCGACTCAGAATATTCCGTAACATTTCAAAAATTATCATTTACGAGAGCAGGCGGTGGAGATAAAATATTTTTCGCAACCCTCTCATCTAATCCACATCAGATAAATTTAGAGGTCGTACGGTATAATTTTAGAGACACTGTCTATCATATCACAGTCACTGCTGACGATACTCTGTCAGGTTTGTATAATGTAATAGATTCGACACTCAGTGGGAAAATGGAGTTGAAGGGAAATTTTGTCCAGCCGTCGGAATTAACCGGGACGTGGGTGTTTATTTATGTAGTGGATACGGAGAACGAGAGCGTCGAGATCACCAATGAATCTCTCCGTAATAGATTATTACTGCTGGAAGGAATAGTCGAGGGCAACCGGAAGAATAATTAAGGATAAGGAGAAAAATAACGCAATGAAATTACACGAAAACAACAAACCATACACCGTGGAATATTATTATAAAGCCCGATGGGGGTACGCGGATGAATTCATCCGGCTATTCAAGAAAAACCATTACCCGGTGCTGCAAAAACGAATGGAAATGGGTCAAATTTTACAGATCACGGCCGCGAGGCCGCGCTTTCATGCCACCGAAGATGGACGTTGGGATTACAGGATTACGATTGTATGGAAAAATATTCAGATGCTGGATTCCGGATTCGATGAAAGTGCCCTGAAGAGAAAATTGTACCCGGATCAGAAGACATTTCAGAAGGAAGAACAGCGGCGGTTCGAGATCCTGCTTGCACACTGGGATCTGCCAATCGTTGATGTGGGGCTGGATTCATAAAATATACTCATATGTTTACGACAGCGGAACCGCAAACCTCCGCGGAGAAATTGTCAGCAGAACATAGGGCATGCCTTTATCGAAGGTTGCCGAACGATATCTATTCAATCCTTTTGGAATCACATCATATTTTTCCTACTGATTTTTTCCTCTCTGTTTGGTATATTTAAAGACTTGTTTTTTTCTATAACCATTATCAACCTTATTCTATGCCCTGGCCGATCTATCTGCATCTTGTCCTTGCGGTTCCCTTTCTGTTTTTATACTGGTATGTCGGGAAGAAACTCACAAACGCTCTTGTCTATGGATTTCAATTTCAGCGACGCAGAGTAAAAAAAATCCTTTTTATCATCGCTGCTTGGTTGTTCTGCGTTCCTCTATTGCTTCTGGCCGCTTATTTTATTGATCGTCCATGGGCTGTGGGAGTTGCCCTGGGCCAGATAAGAGTCATCGATTTTATCTTTATCTATCCCTACTGGTACGGTCTTGTTTGCACGGCACAACTCGGGATCGCATTTATTCTCACCGATCTTTTAAGAATGTTCCTATACTGGCTGTACAGACACTCAAAGGAGCGGTGGCTCCACCTGCAGGGTAGAATTATCATCGCATTCACCGTGCCTATGATTTGCTACGTTCTGGTGAAGATCATAAGCGATACATCATCGGTCCGGATTTCAATAAAAGAATATATTATTCCGGAGCTTCCGAAATCATTGGATGGATTTCGGATTGTCCATGTAAGCGATATTCAGGTGGATGATCGCACGAGTGGCACAATATTTACTGATGCTATTCAGAAAGTCCAGGCACTCCAACCCGATCTGATAATTTTTACCGGAGATATCGTAACGGCAGGGACAAAATATATTCAACAAGGTGCCCGAGTCATCGGCAAAATGAATGCGAAGTACGGAACTTATGCCTGCCTGGGAAATCATGACGCGTGGGCGGATGCGGAACAGGTGACGAAGCATCTTCGTGAGAATGGTGTGATCGTTCTCGAAGACTCGGTATCGACGATTCGTGCTGGAATGTCAAATATAAAACTTTTCGGGATTAATAATTTCTACGGGCGATGGGCGGCTCCATCGATATTTTCAAAACAGGGAACAGATTCTGCCGATCTCCAAATCCTGTTCACTCACTCGGCCGTGCGGTGGCTTGTCGACAGCGCCTCGCAGCACAGATACAACCTGTTTTTAAGCGGTCATACACATGGCGGGCAAGTCGTACTCGGACTTCCATGGTGGCCGATTATTCTGTCTAGAATCGAGACCCCATATGTTAAAGGTTTTTACAATGTCGGATCTATGCTTGTCAGTGTGACGAATGGCATCGGCCTGACAGGGGCGCCTTTTCGCTTTCAGGCACCGGCAGAAATATCAATCATTATAATACGATGTCGTTAATAGAAATTGTATTAAGGCATATTGAATCTTTTATAGAATTGTTGCATCATATTATATGACGACGCAACGGGATAATACTGCCGGAGATCTGATCCTTATTGAACGGGCACGCAGGGGTGACGAAAAGGCATTTACACTACTTGTGCGCCGGTATGAACAGATAGTATACGGATTTGCTTTCAAAGTCTGCCGGAATAAGGACAAAGCAGCCGAGACGTTACAGGATACCTTCGTGAATGTCTACAGGAAGCTCGACCAGTTCGACGGTCGATCGAAATTCTCAACGTGGCTTTACAGTATCGTTGCAAATAACTGCCTGATGAAACATCGCCGCAGGAGGTTGGACGATGAATCGATTTCACTCGATTCCGAATTTCCGGATCATGAAGAACCGGGTGAACATAGCGGCACCTGGAATGATTCGCCGATCGCCGGTGTCATGAACCATGAGTTGAAAGAGCATCTTGATCGTGCGATTCAAAAACTACCGATGGAATACAGAGTGGTGTTTATCTTGCGTGATGTCGAAGAACAGTCTGCTGCAGAAACGGCAAGGATTCTTCATCTCAGCATTCCGGCTGTTAAATCGCGTCTGCGCCGCGCACGGATTTTTCTCAGAAATCAGCTCGACCCGTATATGGGGAAGTAGCATGAAGAAGTGTACTCAAGTGCTCCGTTTCATCTGTGACAATCTCGATGCCGATGTCGATTCTCCGCGCTGCATCGAAATACACCGCCATCTTGCCGAATGCCCGGACTGCAGCGCCTATCTCGCTTCAATGAAAGAAACGGTAAAGCTGTATCGTAGTTATACAACCGGACCGGTTCCTCCTGCTGTTCAGAAACTCTTGCTGAAGTCACTTAAAAAGGAACGGTCAAAATCCGGGAAAAATCTTTCACATTCCCATGGGTGACTCTTTAGTTCACAAAACCAATGTATAATAAAGGATATGAATCGATATGGAACCAATGAAGAAGTATAAAGTGTTTCAATATAAAACAAAGGTGCAATGGAACCGGGGAACGCACCGGTCTTCTGCGAGGAGAGGGAAAACCCGATATCTCGGTGGCGAGTCCACCTGAATTTAAAGGAGTTCCAAATGTCTGGACTCCTGAAGATCTCTTCGTGGCGGCACTGAATATTTGCCTGATGAATACCTTTGTCGCTTCCCTTCTCCGGAAAGGGATTATCCTGATTTCGTATAAAAGCGAAGCAGAAGCGACGCTCGATTTCGTCGAAGGCAATTATCGATTTGTAAGTGCCCGGATACTGCCGAGAATTAACGTGAAGGGGAGCGTTACGGAAGCCGATGTCGCACAAATTGTACGCGAAGCGCATGAAGGATGTGTGATTGCGAATTCAATTAATACACCTGTTGAAGTTAAACCATCGATTTCAATAGTATCATAATATTATGCCAATATACGAATATAAATGCAATGAATGCGGATCGAAATATGAGATATTACATCTCTCTCGTGAAGTGATCGATGATATTGTTTGCCCGGACTGTCGGTCGACGCACTATAGCCGTTTAATGTCGACAACCAATGTAGGTAGGTCGGGAGCGGGTAAAAAAAGCGAATCCGATATGCCGCCATGTTCTTCCGAATGCTGCGGCGGTTCATGCGGAATTGCATAGGTTGCAGATGAACGCGTTGAAAAGTCTATTATCGAAGGGTTGTATGTCTATGAAGGATATGCAGCAGAGAGGAATACATAAACACTCCGCACTGATGGTGATAAGCATATTTCTTGTCATTTTTTTTATTAGAATTAACATGCTGGCTGCGACGCAGCCATCGACAGGTTCGCTTATAGGACAACCGGCCCCGGAGTTTGTACTTAACAATCTTGATGGAAAGGCCATGTCATTCTCGGAATTTAAGGGTAAGGTTATTATCCTCAATTTTTGGGCAACTTGGTGCCCGCCATGCCGGGTTGAGATCCCCGCATTTATTCTATTGCAGAAAAAATATGAGAAAAAAGGATTTACATTTATCGGAGTATCGCTTGATGAGAATGGCCCCCGCATCGTTAAAAATTTTGTGAAAAGTGCCGGAATGAATTATCCACAGTTGATGGCATCGTATGAGGTTGTTATGAATTACGGAAATTTCGAGGCAATCCCCACGACATTTGTGATCGACAGGAAAGGGATCGTACGAAACGTGCTTCAGGGGTATCATACACAGAGTATGTTTGAAAATGAAATTCAAAAACTGCTCAGTGAGAAATAAAAACAGTGAAATTGAAAGTCCAATAAGTTATAAACGCCATTCAGAAGTTCATAGAGTATCTTCCCGAAACCCGATTTGACGCAATGATCGCCCTTATACTCAAAAGATGAAAGACTTGCTATTCAGGAAAATATTCATTATACAACTATCGTTAAATTCGACATCCACAGGGTTTTTATTTTATACTATTTCTATCGGTTGAAAGTCGGCTCATACATCGAGACGAAGAAAATGATGTTGATACGTTGAATAGAAGCGCAATATTTTGATGAAGATCCTTATTGTCCAGATAGGCCGCATCGGCGATGCTATCCTCACAACGCCGATGTTTCGCGCTATCTCAGAGGCGATGCCCGGGGCACGAATTCACATCCTCGTGTCGCGGCATGGTGTTCCTGTCGTGAAGAATAATCCGCGGCTGCAAAAAATCATCGTGTACAGAAAAGATCCATTTTCACTCGCGGCACTGATTATTCGTTTGCAGCTTGAGCATTATGATTGGTGGATTGATCCGAAGGATCATTATTCGAGGGAGGGATCGTTTCTTGCACGAATTGGAGGAGCGAAGAATTCCATCGGATATAACAGGGCAGGTGAAAAAAGATTTACAACCGGGATCCCATCTCAGGAAGATTTTTCCGGACTTCATGCGGTGGAGCGCAATCTTCGCACCCTTGAACATCTAGGCATTCAAGGTTTACACAACCTCACGCCGGAATTATTTATCGATTCACGCGCAGAACAAAGAGTCGTGTTTCATATCGGTGCTGGGGATTCAAAGAGGATACTGCTCAATATATCCGCTGGGGATGAGTCGAGATACTGGCCGGTCGAAAAATGGAAAGAATCGGCTAGATACTGTTTGTCCCGGGGATATAAGGTTTTAATCGTCTTTCATCCGAGAGATCGAAAAAATGCCGGGACTCTTCTCAGAGATATTCCGGATATTACGCTGTTCAGTTCCCCTGCAATCGATGATGTCATCGCATTAATGCCCCATGCACATCTTGTCGTCACTCCCGATACGTCGATTGTCCATATTGCTTCTGCGTTTAACATTCCACAGGTGGCATTATTTCCGGATGTAGAATGGAACTATCGCAAATTTCGACCTCTGGGACAGCAGTGTACTGTTCTGCGGCCTGCGCCGGGAAGGACGATTCGTGATATTTCCTCGCAAGAGGTTATTCAAGCGATAAACAATATGAGGGTATAACTTTCTCTGAATGAATGCGTATAGAAATATGAATTTGGAAGCGATTATCTTAATGACATCCTAAAAGGAGAAAAAATGGAAAAACACATTACACTGGTCGGAGTTCTTAACATCGTCTACCGCGGTCTGGCTATTATCGTCGCAATGGTTCTCATTGTTATTGCAATGGGGTTTGGAGGTCTTTTCGATTTTCTTATCAGATCAGGTTCCATCAAACCGCACGAGATTCCCATCGAAGTGTTGAATATCATACCGCTCATTCTCTTGATTGTAGCAATAATTATTATTTCATTCTCTATCTTGGGAATCATAGGGGCGATAGGTGTGCTCAAGCGTAAGGAATGGGCGAGAATTCTCCTCCTTGTTATCTCGTTCTTTAACCTGGTGCGCGTTCCACTCGGTACGATATTAGGGGTCTATAGTATCTGGGTGCTGCTGAATAACGAGACAATAAAACTCTTCAATCCTGTATCCGGAAGTCAGGGTGTCGGCACTTCAATTTAGACAGGTCTTCAAGCAGTTTTGGTAAGGATTTGATATAGGTTAATATCATACGTTCAATGGGAATGTGAATCTGCAAAAG
The DNA here is from genome assembly GCA_963776275.1 of Ignavibacteriota bacterium. Lineage (GTDB taxonomy): Bacteria > Bacteroidota > Ignavibacteria > UBA10030 > CAVZMI01 > CAVZMI01. The sequence continues at coordinate 484,003 of CAVZMI010000023.1, read as the reverse complement.
AAAGGAATCGGTCCTGGTTCATCTGAATTTTTAACAACCATTTTTTTCGACAGGTACTTGCCAGTTGCATTGAAGGAAAAGTTCCTTGAAAAGTGCCGGCAGAATCATATTCTTTGGCGATTCAATTACTGAATTAGGGCTGCAACCCGAAGGGTACATCACGCTTATAAAAAACCAGCTGATGAAAAAGTGGCCTTCGGTTGAGATTATTGGGGCGGGTATCGGCGGCAACAAGGTGACAGACCTTCAGATGCGAGTCGATCGGGATGTGATTGCAAAGAAACCGGATATCGTTTTCGTTTATATCGGGATCAACGACGTTCTGGCATACTATTACTCCCGGACTAAGCGGCACACCAAAAGATATCTATATATCGGGCCTGAAGGAAGTCATTGCGAAAATCCAGCATACCGGCGGTCGGGTTATTCTCTGTACTCCAAGTGTTATAGGCGAGAAATGGGACGGCAGCAATCAGCTTGATATGCAGCTCGATGAATATTCCGAAATCTGCCGGAGTGTGGCATGGGAAATGGGCAGCACTATTTGCGATTTGCGAAAAGCATTTGTCAAGTACCTCAAAACGAATAATCCTGACAATAAAGAAGCCGGTATCCTGACCTACGATAGTGTTCATATGAACGATGAGGGAAACCGCCTTATTGCGAGCGAAATGTTGAAGGTGCTGGAGTGACAGTCACATTTTCTATCCCCCTTTTTACTCCATTCTTTTTTACTCAAGTCACTTGTTTTTTATGTAAGAAATAATAAAATGAATACTAGGAGACAGAGATACAACCCCATTTCCATTAATAAGGGTAATTTGTTGACTTGAGAATATAATAGTATGATTTCTAATGCAGTTCATAGCGGAATTACTGCCCTGGATGAGGTTCTGCAGGGAATCAGGCTGGGCGACAATGTCGTCTTACAGGTTGATCGCCTCGAAGACTATCGTCACTTCGTTGAGCCTTTTGCAAAGGCTGCTATTGATGAACACTGGCCGCTGGTTTATATACGATTTGCCTCTCACCCGCCCGTCCTGGCACCGCGTCCGGGACTGGAAACAATCGAGCTTAATCCGGGCCTGGGCTTTGATTCTTTTACCCGGGAAGTTCATCAACTCATCGAAGCCCACGGCCCCAGGGTTTTCTATGTCTTCGATAATTTATCTACTCTGGTGGTAGAATGGGCGACCGATGAATCGCTCGCGAATTTTTTCCAGGTGACATGTCCATACCTGTTTGAACTGGGCACGGTAACCTACTTTGCTCTGACACGCGGCAAGCATGCACATCATTCTGTTGCCCGTATTCGCGATACGACACAAATCCTGCTGGATATCTATCACGCCAAAGGCCAGATGTATCTTCATCCCATCAAGGTTTGGGATCGGTACTCGCCGCAAATGTTTTTGCCTCATATCGTCGACGGTGATAAATGGATACCACTTGCACATAGTCGTACGGCGTCGGAAGTTTTAACTTCGTCTCAACAATTGCCCTTGGGCGATGTGATACAATCTCTGGCTCCCTGGGAAAGTGTGTACCAAAAGCTAATGCACTACAGAGATTCTTCCACCGGCCTTGACGAAAAAGATCCGGAACAACTGGCATTGAAGCAAGAATTTTGCCGTCTCCTCATTGGTCAGCATCCTTTCTTTAATCGGCTAGCAGAACAATATTTTACACTGGCAGATCTATTTGCCATACGGAACCGTCTTATCGGATCCGGACGCGTTGGCGGTAAAGCAGCCGGCATGTTGCTGGCGCGGCGAATTTTACTGGCAGAAAAAGAGAAAAGCGGAATGGAATTTTCCGAACGGCTTGAAGACCACGACTCGTTCTACATCGGCTCGGATGTCTTTTTTACTTTTCTTATCAACAACGATCTTTTTCGGCTCCGCTTGCGATTGACGCGGAGTTCAGAAATTTCAATCGAAGAATTTAAAGAAGTGGAAGAGCGTTTTCTCGCCGGCGATTTTCCGGCAGCGATTATAGAACAATTTCGCATGATGCTCGACTACTACGGCCAGGCGCCGATCATTATTCGATCCAGTAGTTTGCTGGAAGATAGTTTTGGGAACGCGTTTGCCGGTAAGTATCGCAGTGTTTTTTGTGCCAACCAGGGTGATCCCGATGCACGCCTTGCAGCTTTTATGGAAGCTGTCAAACAAGTATATGCAAGCGCTCTCAACCCTGATGCTCTTTCCTACCGTAGAAAACGCGGGTTAGGCGAAAACGATGAACAGATGGCTATCCTGGTACAGCGGGTATCTGGTATGCCGTACCGGCACTTCTTTTTCCCGTCGCTCGCAGGAGTCGCCTATTCGCATAATCTCTACGCCTGGAATGACCGCATCGATTCGAGGAAAGGAATGATCCGACTGGTATTCGGACTGGGTACTCGTGCGGTAGAGCGTATCGGTTCGGATTACCCCCGCATGATCGCCATCAGCCATCCATCGTTGCGCCCGGAAGTGGGGGCCAAGATCGCTAAATACTCTCAACACCAGGTGGACCTACTCGATATAGAAGCGAATCAGTTTTCCAGCAGAGACCTTGTTGATGTTTTGGCCGACAACAAATACCCAAATTTACATTTGCTTGTCTCGCTTATGCGCGACAACCATCCCTATGATCCTATCTCCTGGATGGTTGAAGGGGATGCAGGACAGTGGGTGCTGACATTTAATAACCTGCTCGGCCGTACAGATTTTGTGCCGCTGATGGGAAAAATTTTAACTATACTGGAGAAGGCGTACGGACAACCGGTAGATACGGAGTTTACAGCCTCTGTGGACTCAGACGATCGCGTCCATATAAATCTCCTGCAATGCCGTCCGCTGATGTTACCCGGTTCACAGGCAAACGTCTCATTACCGGAAAACCTTGAGCGGCGTCAGATTCTGTTTCGTTCACAGCGCATGATCTGCGGCGGTATTGTCGAGAAAATCCGCTATATCCTTTACATCGATCCCCAATGCTACAGCCATCTGACTTCTCTCGAGTTAAAAAAGAAACTCGGCCGCATGGTCGGGCAAATCAACCGCCATCAGGAAATCAAGGAGAATAAAATCATCATGATGGGACCGGGTCGATGGGGGAGCGGCAATATCAATCTGGGTGTCAATGTGACCTACTCCGATATCGATAATGCGTCGGTATTGGTCGAGGTAGCCTTAGAAGAAGCCGGCCACGTGCCCGAAGTATCGTATGGTACACATTTCTTTCAGGATTTGGTTGAAGGTCAGATCATTTATTTACCGGTCTATCCTGATAGTTCTGCAACGGAATTTCAAGGGGAATTCTTTAGCACGGCTCAGAATGTTCTGCTTGACTTGTTTCCTCAAGCCGGTGAGTATGAGCCGATTCTTCAGTTAATCGATGTGCCTCAGACGGTTCGTGGTGCATTTGCAAAAGTTGTAGCCGATCCGCAACACCAGCATGCTGTCTGCTTCTTAGAATAAAAAAATCTCACATAAGGTTGTTTACAATCACGACCTTGGGTATCATCGAATTGTTAGTATCCCTATGAATATTTAATTACAGCAAAGCTGTCTCGCCTCGCTTCCCGTCTCGCCCGACTGCCGTCGGTCTCGACGAGGCGGACGCTCGTCGAAGCGGGACTGCTTCATCGTATATAAATGAAGGAGCATAGTACCTCAAAGATATTCGACCGATGTGGTAATATCGCATTTTTTGCTTTTTGCGAAAAATTTTCTCAAGATACTGTTCAAACAATTAATTGGAATGGTAATAGCAAATGTAAAGGAGGTTGCCATATGATTAAAGAAATCACAGCCAGGGCCCTTAACACCAGGAGTTTCATTAATGATAAGGTGGAAGAAATTAAAAATGCCGTCGGTGACGGGATGGTAATCAATGCACTTTCGGGCGGTGTCGATTCGTCGACGGTTACGATGCTCGGACATCGGGCACTGGGAAAACATTTGAAGACAGTCTTCATCCAGAACGGACTCATGCGTGAGGGTGAACCCGAACAGGTCGTTAATATTTTCAAAAAGCTCGGCGTAGAAGTGGAAGTGGTCGATGCACGTGCAGAATTCTTCGCTGCGCTCAAAGGAATTACAGATCCGGAAGCAAAGCGTGAGGCGATAACCCAGACTTTTTATAAAAACGTCTTTGGCCGAATTGTCAGGGATAGTGCGGCGAAATATCTTCTCCAGGGAACAATCCTTACCGATGTCGATGAGACCATCGCAGGCATCAAGCGGCAACATAATGTTTTCGAGCAGCTCGGCATCGACCCGCAGGAAACTTTCGGATACCGTATCATCGAGCCACTGATTCAGCTTCGTAAGGATGGTGTGAGGAAAGTCGGTAAAGCACTCGGGCTTCCACAGGGGATCTTCAAACGCATTCCTTTTCCGGGGCCGGCGCTCTCGGCGCGTGTAATCGGCGAAGTAACACCGGATCGCATTGAAACAGTTCGTAAAGCGACCGTCATTGTTGAAAAAATGCTCAAGGGGACCGGTGCATTTCAATACATGGCCATTCTTCATGAAGACCGTGTAACCGGGATGCGCGACGGCAAACGCGATTTCGGTCAGCAGATCGAAGTACGCTGCTGGGAAAGCGTCGACGCACGGACAGCAACACCGACGCGGCTTTCCTTCAAAATGCTTGCGAAGCTTTCCCGTGAGATTGTCCGCAAGGTGCCCGGTGTTGTCAGTGTCACATATAACATAACAACGAAACCGCCATCGACGATTGAAGCAGTGTGATGATAATCGATTTTCTCCATGAGATGCCATGAAACAATGGTTCAGCCGACTTCTTACTATGATGTTGCCAGGCATTCTTTTAGGCAAGAGAGGGTAAGGATATGATTGAGAAAAATTCTATACGACGCATCATAATATTTATTGTCATCTTTATGAGTGTACTCGCCCTCGGTGTTGTGGATAATTTAACCGGGTGGGAATTCGGATTTTTTATTTTTTATTTCATTCCTGTTGCCTTGGCCGCCCGGCTGCTGGGTCTAAGGTACTCCATCAGTATTTCTTTTTTGAGCGCGATTGTCTGGTTTATCTCCGACCAATATTCCGGCCGTCAATACAGCCACATTCTCTATGGGTATTGGAACACGGGAATACGACTGCTGGCTTTTCTCTCGTTCTCGATCTCATACTATCAATTGCTTGTAAAAGAACGGTCACTTTCAAAAGAACTCAAAGACGCTCTCAGTAATGTGTAGACATTATGGGGGCTAATCCCCATTTGCGCGAGATGCAAAAAAATTCGTGATGACGAAGAATATTGGAAACAGGTTGGGGAATATATCGCGACACATACCCAGGCGCAGTTTTCTCATGGACTATGTCCTGACTGCTATCAAAAATATCGTGAGGAAGCCGGCTTTGACAGAAAAGCGTCTAAATAACGACAAAGCTTTTTCTTTTTAATCTCTCATGCGCGTCACACTATTCATACCCTGTCTGGTCGATTCTTTTTACCCTGCCACGGGAATTGCTATGGTTGAAATCTTACGGCGTATAGGCGTGGAGGTCGACTATAGAACATCACAAACCTGTTGCGGGCAACCGGCGATGAACACTGGATACCGTCACGATGCTCGCGCTGTAGCCGCCCGGTGGATGAAGGTCTTTGACCGGAGTCAGTATATTGTCGCTCCTTCCGGTTCATGTGTCGGAATGGTTCGGAATCTTTACAATGAGCTTTTCGAAGGGGGACTGAGCGAAGATCAGAAAGCATTATGCGCACGTACGTTCGAGTTTTCGGAATTTCTGGTAAAAATTCTCAAAATCTACGATGTCGGAGCCCGATTTGAGGAAAGGGTTACTTATCATGATGCATGTCATCTACTTCACGAACTTGGTATAAAAGATGAACCGCGGATTCTGCTGCGGAATGTTAAGGGACTCGAATTCGTTGAAATGGAAGACAGTACACGCTGCTGTGGTTTCGGGGGGACATTTGCAGTGAAGTTTCCGGAACTTTCGACGGTAATGGTCGAACAAAAAGTCGCTGCTATTGAAAAGAGTGGTGCGCGGTATGTCGTAGCTAATGACTCGAGTTGCCTGATGAACATCGAGGGGTATCTCCGCCGGCATAGTAGTAGGGTAAAATCAATTCATCTGACCGAAATTCTTGCGCGACAATAAACCATGCATCTGAACGTGAACAAATTCAAAGTGGATTCGAAAGAGAAGCTTCACGATAAACAGCTTCGGAAGAACCTGCTCAACGCGACACATTACGCTTTGGCCGCCCGTGCTGCGGTAGTCGATGAAATGACAAATTGGGAAGAGCTTCGAAATCGTGCATATTCCGTCAAGCGCCATGTGATAGGACATCTTGCACAATATCTGGAGGAGTTCGAACGCAATGCAGTGTCGCACGGTGTAAAAGTACTCTGGGCCGAGACCGCCGATGAAGCAAATGAGCTTGTTGCGCTGATAGCACGAAAAAGAAATGCCCGGCTTGTTGTAAAATCTAAGTCTATGGTTACTGAGGAAATCGGACTGAATAAATATCTCGAAAAGCAGAACATTGAAGTTGTCGAGACTGATCTGGGTGAATATATTGTACAATTGAACGACGAGCCGCCGTCGCATATTACGGCACCGGCGCTCCATCTCTCGCGATCGCAAATAGGGGAGCTTTTTTCATCAAAACTCAACACGGAATACACAGATGATCCCGGCGAGCTGACAGGAATTGCGAGGAAGATCCTGCGAGAAAAATTTTTTTCGGCTCAAATGGGAATCTCGGGAGCGAATTTCCTTATTGCTGATACAGGCTCGATTGTCATTATTGAAAATGAAGGAAACGCACGCTTCGTGACGACATTACCGAAAACGCACATCGTCATCACCGGGATAGAAAAAATCCTTCCGGCGATTTCGGATCTTCCGCTGTTTTTGAAACTATTGCCGCGGAGCGCCACAGGTCAGCTAATGACGAGCTACGTTTCGGTAATTCAATCGCCTCGAAAGTCTCAAGATACAAATGGACCGGATGAGATAATAGTTATTCTGGTGGATAACAACCGGAGTGCGATAGTAGGCGATTCTGTCATGCGCGAGGTGTTGTACTGCATCAGGTGCGGCGCCTGTTCAAATACATGTCCGGTGTTTCAGAATGTCGGCGGACATGCATATGGTTCGGTATATACCGGACCGATCGGATCGATTCTCACTCCATCATTATATCCGATTGAACAGGCAACGTCGCTTCCGTTCGCCTCATCGCTCTGCGGGAGCTGTTCTGAAATCTGTCCCGTGAAAATTAATATACACCATCTTCTCCTCTATCAGCGAAGTCGGGTAATTGAAAAACGCCTGTCTCCTCTCGTTGAGCGATTTGTCTTTTCGGTGTGGAAAACTGTCATGATGAGCGAGTTTCTCTACCGTCTGGCACTTCGATCTTCACGCATTATCGCACGGTTATGGAAAAGAAAAGGGTCGCTGTCTGTTCCGGCGTGGTCGGTGACGCGCGATTTCCCCCTACCAGCGAACGAATCGTTTCATGAATGGTGGGAAAGTCAACAAATAAAGAATGATTAAAAATCAATGAACTCAACACGTGAAAATATTATAAGCCGGATCCGTCGGAATCTCACTGCGGTGGATTATGAAACAATCGAAAGAGAAAAATCGCTGCAACAGTCGAATCCCGAGTCGTATGAAATGCTGCATAAACAATTCAACGATGCGCTTGAAAAAGTCGGTGGAAGGATGGTCCGTTGTACAAAAAAAGAATTGCCGGTAATTCTGTCTCAAATATTTTCAACGTTGGATCGAGTCTGTGTGGAATCGACGCCGTATCTTCATGATATCCCGTACGAAGGTTTTTCTCTTGAGGGAGAGCCTGTTCAGAGTGAGGGAGGAATAACGACTTGTGATGCACTTATTGCCGAGACCGGGACCGTCATTCTATCGGGAGGCGAGAATAAAAAGAAAGTCTTGTCGCTTGTTACACGGACGCATTGTGTCATCGCACGTCCGGGGCAATGCGTTTCGACGCTTGAAGAATATTTTGCCCATCTTCAGAAATCTGATGTTGATTGGATGCATAAAGCAAGCTCGTTGACGTTTATTACCGGACCAAGCCGTACGGCAGATATTGAAAAAATCCTCGTTAAAGGGATGCACGGAACCAGAGAATTAATCGTGGTGCTGGTTGGAGCATGATTGCCAATAACGGGCTATAATTCTAAGTCAACCGTCAAATAGGACAAGTAGAATTTAACTCCTCCTGTATTATTTTGAAGACGGTATGATGTGGATAACTGGTGAAGGGTGTTGATAATTACCAGTTCTCAGGGACAGCAAATTTCATCGTCTTTAGAATAAAAATTAGTATTTGTGGTTTCGAAATTAACCTTTAAAAAAGTCGTTGATAAGCTGTTGATAACTAATATTTTGATTGCAATCCCTTAAAAATTGATTTATATTTGTTTCACACGGTTTCACGCCATCTCTGCGGAGGATTCATAAAAGGTCCCACCACTCCAGATTATACCGGCTGAGCGATACATGTCTGATTTTTCCTTGGTGGGGAGAAATGATAATTACCGTCGGTTTAACTATGGTGAAATTTTGTTGGAGTCCGTATTGGGGAAGATTATAACAATAACGAACCAAAAAGGAGGAGTTGGGAAAACGACGACAGCGGTCAACCTTGCCGCGTGCCTTTCCGTAGCGGAATTTTCTACTTTACTTGTCGATATTGATCCGCAGGCGAATGCCACAAGCGGCGTGGGGATCGATAAAAAAAACGATGGAAAATCGATATATGAAGTCCTTCTCGGCGGGGAAGAACCCGCGAATGTTATTGTTGAGACTGCCGTCCCATACCTTTCGGTTCTCCCATCAAATGTGAATCTCGTCGGCGCAGAGGTCGAATTTGTAGAATTACCCGAACGCGAACTTCTGCTCAGGCATGCCCTCGAAAAGGTCCGTAATACCTATAAATATATTATTATTGATTGTCCGCCTTCTCTTGGACTTCTTACGCTTAATGCATTGACGTCTGCTGATACCGTTCTAATCCCCGTTCAATGTGAATATTACGCGCTGGAAGGTCTCAGTCAGCTTCTCAATACTATCAATATCATAAAAAAGGGATTAAATCCTTCGTTGGCAATCGAGGGTGTTCTCATGACTATGTTCGACAGTCGATTACGTCTCTCGAATCAAATTGTGGAGGAAGTGAAGAAATATTTTGGTGAAAAGGTTTTTCATACGATTATCAATCGGAATGTCCGCTTGAGCGAAGCTCCGAGTTTTGGAAAGCCGATTATTCTTTATGATGCGGTCTCAAGCGGTACCAGAAATTATATGGAGCTCGCGAAAGAAATTCTCACTCATAACAATCATCTTACCCAAACGAAGATCGGAGAACAGCATACTCTATGAGCAAAACGGTCTTAGGAAAGGGATTGAGTGCTTTACTCCAGCGATCGACACCCGAAGAACCGCGTACCGCGCCTGAAGTACGCAGGGATGATTCAGAACAGACAAACATCATTGCAAGCATTGAACTTGATCGCATCAAGCCCAACCCGTTTCAACCTCGATTGGATTTCAATGTTGAAGCGCAAGAGGATTTGAAACGCTCGATCCGCGAGAAAGGAGTCATACAACCGATTACCGTACGTCGGACAGCTGACGGTAATTATGGTCTTATTTCGGGTGAACGGCGTGTACGTGCATCTCAGGAGATCGGACTGAAAACGATCCCCGCCTATATCGTCGAAGTAAAAAGAGATGAAGAAATGCTCGAGCTGGCGCTGGTCGAAAACCTCCAGCGTGAGCACCTGAATCCGATTGAAGTGGCGATCTCCTATCAGCGGTTGATTGATGAATGTGATCTCACACAGGAACTTGTTGCCCAAAAAATAGGGAAAGACCGGACAACGGTAACTAATTTTCTGAGACTATTAAAACTTCCCGCCCAAGTTCAATTGAGTCTCCGGCGAGAAGAGATCAGTATGGGACATGCCCGCGCGCTCATTGCATTACCAAACGAAGCCGTACAATTGAAGATCTGGCATCGCATCACCCGGCAGGGATTGTCGGTAAGAAGAGTGGAAGAACTTGTTCGCACGATCGGAAATAAAATACCGGTTCCACGGAAAGGGACACCCGCCACACTTTCACCGGCCGATGGTGGAATCAGGAATATGGAATCACGGCTTCGTCATGCTCTGGGTACTAAAGTCCAGATCAAATCTCACCCGACAGGAAAAGGGGAAATCACGATAGAATATTATTCTCAGGATGATCTCGAAAGGATTGTCGAGCTCATTTCCGATCTTGAAAAAAGAAATATATAAGTATGGGAAAAATTGTCATTAAAACACCGAAGGCGCCACTTCCGATCGGGCCTTACAATCAGGCAATAGAAGCATCGGGGAAGATGCTTTTTCTCGCCGGTCAGATTCCGATCGATCCGGCGACAAATGCCGTCATTATCGGAGATATCAAGGCCCAGACACGCCAGGTCTGTGAAAATATCGGTACGATACTCCATGAAGCCGGAGCTTCATATGCCAACGTGGTAAAAACAACGGTGTTCTTGACAGACATGAAAGATTTTACAGCGATGAATGAAGTGTACGGAGAATATTTTGGGACGAACAGCCCGGCACGGAGTGCCATCCAGGTTGTACGGCTTCCCCGGGATGTCAGCGTCGAAATTGAGGTCATTGCCGTCCTCTAATCTATGAGGAAAATAATCCCTATAGCGCTTGTGATATTTCTGACTGGTGCCGCTCCGCTCAGCGCACAAGACACAGTCGAGAAGGCGACGTTCCGTTCTCCCCTTATTTCTCTCACATCTCCTTATATTCAGGGTGATACGGTGAAAGTGTCTGGAGTGGAAGATTCGCTCTCTGCACCCTATCATCAGACAAAATCGACGATTCTTGCAATGGGGCTCTCGGCTGTTCTTCCCGGTGCCGGTCAGATATATAACGAATCATACTGGAAAACTCCGGTTATACTCGGAATCGGCGGATGGTTCGTATATGAATGGATCCAGACCGATAACCTCTATCGTGATTACCGCGATCAATATAACGCAAGTATCACTCCGACTCAACGAAATGGAAACAGCCGCCTGCTGACCATTCGTGAGTTTTACCGCGACGAGCGCGATGGTTTTGCCTGGTATCTCGGCCTTTTATATGCTATCAACATTCTCGATGCGTTCGTCGATGCAAGCTTGTTCGATTTTAATAAAAATTCGAAGGTGATGCTGCAGCCATTTCCACAGCCGACAGGAATAGCAATCAACTTCAAGGTTTCTTTTTAAACTCTGTGTTCTCATTTTTTCCTTTGTGACCTCTGTGGTTATATTTTATCTTTGTTAAAGATTACCACAGAGAACACAGAGGACTCTTCCACGGCTGTCGGGTATAAGAACACTAAACCATAGGCTTATGCGCTCGACAGAGTTCGTCGAAGTCTGACGACCCTTGGCGCAAGAGTAGGAAAAAACAGGGTGAGACAATGTTAAACTACATCTGGATCGGACTCATCGTTCTGGGAATTGCAGTTGCAGTTGGCAGCGATATCAACGATCAAGTCCGGAACACATACCGGAACGGTGAAGCTCTCGAAGTGGCTGTCCGATTTACCGATCACGATACGCTTGCACAACCCTGTCAATCACGACCTTGTCTTATTATTCTTCCCTTCACTCGTTTTTCGGATTTTTATCGTCTCTCCTCGGCATCCGGGCCTCAACCAGGTCGGGATGATACAACTTTTATTATACAACCGGCGTCTGTCACCTTAATGGGAGATGGGACCGGTACATTCCAGCTTCTTCTCTCGGAAAAATCTCACCTATGGTGGCAGAAAATGGCAAAGGCTGCCGGTGTAAAAGACAAATTGAACGGAAAAATTGTACTACATTCCGGCGGGGGGACAGGACATCAGGCGTCTATTGTTTTTGAATCTATAACCCTGGTAAGGATTCGCGCGGTGACTCAGGCGGTTTTAGAATACGCAAATATTGCCGTAACGATTGCTCTTGGGCTGGTCGGCGTCATGGCACTATGGCTTGGCATTATGAAAGTCGCAGAGGTAGCCGGTCTCGCCGGGTTAATAACACGGGGGCTTTCTCCGATTATGACGCGCCTCTTTCCGGATGTTCCTGAAAACCATCCGGCGATGGCTGCGATGGTCATGAATATTGCCGCGAATATGTTGGGGCTGAGCAACGCCGCTACACCGTTTGGCTTGAAAGCGATGGATGAGTTGAATACCTTAAATCGAAAGAAGGGCGTTGCCACAAATGCAATGGTAACGTTTTTAGCAATCAACACGGGGGGGCTGACACTGATTCCTGCGACCGCACTGGCAATTCGTGTCGGCATAGGCTCGGCCAACCCGGCGGTGATTATTGGTACGTCGATCTTCGGTGCGTCGTGTGCAACCATTGTTGGCATTGCAACGGCGAAATTACTCCAGCGTCTTCCGGTATTTCGGAAGCAGATCGAACTCACCGAAGAAGAGGAAAAAGCATTCCGGGAAATAACAATAAAAGATGAAGGGGGGATAAAGTGATGGTCGATCTCTTCCGTTCCATTATCGGTCTTGTTGCGGCCCTTGCAATTCCACTCATCATAGTTGTATTCCTTCTCTATGCATTTTTCAAGCGGGTGAAAGTCTATGATGTGTTTATCGACGGGGCAAAAGAAGGTTTCAACGTTGCACTGCGGATCATTCCGTATTTAGTCGGTATGCTCGTTGCCATCGGAATATTTCGTGCAAGCGGGGCGCTCGATTTTCTGGTGATGCTGCTCGATCCAGTTACACGACTCATCGGTATGCCGGCGGAAGCATTGCCGATGGTATTAATGCGACCTCTCTCGGGAAGCGGATCACTCGGTTTAATGACCGACATCATGAAAACCTACGGACCGATTCGTTCGTTGGAGTCCTGGTCTCAACGATTTATGGAAGTTCAGAAACAACATTCTATGTCCTCGCAGTTTATTTTGGTGCTGCAAATATCAAGACTACGCGTCATGCCGTTCCGGCCGGACTCATGGCCGATCTTGCCGGGGCGTTGGGGGCATTGTTCATTGTAAAGATTTTATTTCAGTAGAATTGATGGAAATAATAGAATGGTATTCTCTGATGGAAAAAAGAGGTGCGGGTGGACTTCCAGTAATCCCCTGATGATAGACTATCACGATCATGAGTGGGGTGTTCCGATTCATGAAGACAGGAAACTTTTCGAATTCATGATTCTCGATGCTGTCCAGGCCGGCTTGAGCTGGGAAATAGTGCTGAAGAAACGGGAAAATTTTCGAAAAGCATTTCACAATTTTGATCCGGCGCGAATTGCCCGGTATACAATAAAAGATGTTCAACGGCTTCTGGCAAATCCAGGCATCGTGAGGAATCGCCTCAAGATCAAAGCTACAATATCGAACGCACGGCATTTTTTGAAGGTCCGGCAAGAATTCGGATCGTTCGACTCATACATCTGGCAATTTACGGATGGGAAAATGCTGGTACATCGATACCGGAGACTGTCGCAGCTTCCGGCAACATCACGAGAGGCAGAAACGATGAGCAGGGATATGAAGAGCAGGGGATTTACATTTGTAGGGCCTACGATCTGCTATTCTTTCATGCAGGCCGCTGGAATGGTCAACGATCACCTCGTCGACTGCTATCGCTATTTGGAAGTGCAGAAGATGAAATAATCCAAAACTCTCCATCCCTCTGATCCTCTTAGGCTAACTCGGATTATTCTTAAATTTTTCTCTTGGAAAGCGGTGGCCTCGATATTCACCCTGAGTACATCGAAGGGTGGCTTAATATATCGCAATTTAACTCGGCCACCTGGCTGTTGATATCCGGATGAGAATGCAATAGCCAGGTTACCAAGTCAATTAGCAAATTCAATAGCCATATCGAGGTAACCTCAAAAAATGGCAACTCTAAAGCGGTTGCCTCGATATGGCTCTTTCTATGGCGACCTAACTCGGTCACCTGGCTATTCCGGACTTTATAAAATCTCTTCTCTGTGGTTGCCTCGATATGGCTCTTTCTATGGCGACCTAACTCGGTCACCTGGCTGATGACCCCAAAGGGGTCACATAGAGAAGGTTGGGGCTTGTGGTTCGACTCGTCCCGATATCCCTCGACAAGCTTGGGACAAGTAATCGGGACTCACTCACCACGAACCCCAACAAAAAAAAGAAAAATAATGTTACCCTGTAAGGGTAAAATACCTCATTTGTGTTTTTTGATATCTCACCCTTTCAGGGTTCTAAATCTCTTTTCTCCCCATAACGGCGGACTTCGTCCGCCGCTCTAATATCCGACCCCGTTGGGGTCGTCATTCAAATCATTCTGCATTCTCGACTCCGCCTTCGCTCCCGCCTTCGTGTAACTCCGGTGGGCAAGCCGCTCCGGCGGACAGGTCGTAATTCTCTACAGGTCGTAGGCATAATTCAATATTTACAAAACCCCGTAGGGGCGTTATGTTTATAGAAATAGCTTTTGGGAAAATAGAATCCTGTAAGGGTGGCATATGGAGGAGCTATATCTGGACCCGAACCGCTAAAAGCTTGAGCCAAAATTCAGAGAGATAAAGAATCCGCCGAATTCTTTTTTCTTTGTCACAAGGCCAGAATTAGCATCCACCAGACTGGGGATTCCATTGAATACCGGGATGAAATAATAACGAAAACTCACTCCCATGATGTTTATCTTATCACTCCCGAAAAACGCTCCGCCTCCGATATAAGCATTGAACGTGTAGTGCGCCTGAGCATAACTCAGACTGCTGAAGAATTCCTTTTCATAAGGACTCGAGAGCACAATTGCAGGTCCGATTCCTCCGGATATATAAGGACGGAAAGTGTCGAGGATTTCATCTTCAAAGAGTCTGTACTGAATACCGACAGTCAACGGAAATACGAGGAACCGGTTCACTTTTCCGGGGACATAGGATTGATACGTATATGGATCATAGTACTCAACTTCCTGTTCATCTTTTGCTTCTGAGATTGCCAGCGATATAAATCCCTGGAAAGTACGGCTATATTCCTTACGAAGGAAAAAGCCGACGCCAAATCCATTATTTGAAAAAAGAATATCGAGTCCATAGACGTTCGTGTATGATGATGTATCCGTTGTGATGAGAGGATTATTAGGATTGGCAAACACCATCGTCGAGTCTGGACCCCGGGCATTCGAAGGAGTCGTGCTTCCTATGACTCCAAGTAAAATCAGAAATCCTGTTACTATCAGTTTTCGCATTTTGTTTTTCTCGAATTCTCTTATAGGATTCTAAAAATTCCGAATTTTAAATACTGTGTCTCAGGCATTGCCGGGAGCACCGGATGGTCGGGAGCCGCTCCATGCCATTCAAGGAGTTGGATTTGCCGTCCGGCAGCAACCGCACTCTCCTTGATAATATCCATAAAAGTCTCTTCTGTAATATGGTGAGAACATGAGGAAGTTGCAAGCATCCCGCCTTGTGATAAAATTTTCATCGCATTCGTATTGATCTCAGCATAGCCCCGTTTGGCCGTATTGACGGTTTTCCGGCTCTTTGTGAATGACGGGGGATCGAGAACAACAACATCAAATAACCGACCTTGATCGATAAAATTTCTGAGTGTTTCGAATACGTCGCCGATATGGAATATGCATCGGGTGCTGTACCCATTTGTTTCCGCGTTCATCCTCGCACGCGTAATTGCGCTGTCCGAGCTGTCTACCCCCTCTATATTTGATGCTCCGGCAGCGGCGGCGTTTAATGCGAATCCACCGTCGTTACAAAAGCAATCGAGTACCGTTGATCCTTCCGTATATTTTCGAAGACTTTTTCGATTTTCGCGCTGATCAAGGTAAAAACCCGTCTTCTGTCCTTCTAACACATCAATGGCGTATTTAATTCCATCAATATCGATTGTTGTGGATGATTCCGCACCATATAGTATCCCGGTGCGGGCCGGCAGCCCTTCGAGTGTTCGTAACGCCGATTCATTCCGTTCGATAATTGCCTGCGGTTGTAACATTCCGATAAGGATCTTGACTATTTGATCGAGCCAATGATCTACACCCGCAGAAAAAGTCTGGATTGAAAAGAGGTCGTTGAACCTGTCGATGATCAACCCGGGGAGGAAATCGCTTTCCCCGTGCACCAGCCGGTATGTGTTCGATGCCGGATAGATTTTTTTGCGGAGCGAGAGAGCCGAGGAAATTCGCTGCGTGAAGAGAGCGGGAGTAATTTCCTCATCAGTCCGCGTGACGAGCCGGACAGTTATTAATGAATGGGGATGATAAAAACCCCGCCCGATAAATTTTCCGTCGATCCGGCGGACATCGACCACATCACCTACCACCGGACTCCCTTCAATGGAATGAATCTCATTGCTGAAAACCCAGAGATGGCCGGCAAGCAGGCGGGCATCATGGCCTTTTTTTAGTAAAACACGATTTGTCAGAAAGCCTCCAGGAGCAGGTTGAGGTTTACCCCGAGCGATCCCGACGCAGTCGGGAGAGTCGAGGGGTCGAGATTAAGATAAAGGAAAAAGGAAAAAGGAAAAAGGAAAAAGTGAAAAATATGTTAAAGCACAAGCAGAATCGGAATAACTCCTTTTCTTATTTTTCTACCCCTTTTTCCTTTTTACTTTTTAATTTTTCCTTAGAGATAGCCATCTCAATAGGTTCTTGCCCTCTCTCTCAACTCCTTGTACCTCGGCTTGCCCTTTCGTATATTTAAGATATTTTAACTACTAATGAGGGCTTAGTGAACAAACTGCGATGCGTTATTTTTGACATTGACGGGACTCTGGCCCAGACGAACAAGCTCATTTTCGACACTTTCAACCACATAGCGCAAAAATACCTTCATAAAACATTTTCTGAACCGGAAATAATAGCGCTCTTCGGTTCACCGGAGGAAGTATGCATCGAGAAGATGCTCGGCAAAGAAATTGCTTCAGCGGCATGTGAAGACTATTATGCATACTACGCAGAACAGCATGCCTCCCTTGCCCCTCTGTATCCCGGTGTTGTTGAGATGCTCGAGCATCTTAAGAAACTGGGAATGATACTGGCAGTGTTTACGGGGAAAGGAATTCGGACAACAACGATTACACTAGAGCTGTCCGGTATACTTAAACATTTCGATATGCTTGTTACGGGTTCCGATGTCGTCAATCATAAGCCTTCCTCGGAAGGAATTTCCAAAATCATGGAGAAGTACGGTCTGAGTAATGAAGAAGTATTGATGGTAGGCGATTCAGTTTCTGATATGAAGGCAGCGCATTCCGTAGGAGTAAAAACGGCTGCCGTTGTGTGGGATTCGTATATGAAACCGGAGGTGCTGGCGATGCAGCCCGATATGGTGTTTTATTCTGCCGAGGAACTTCTTATATGGATTAAAGACACGTTTCCTTTATGAATACATCAATCGAAGAATCCGAATATACACCATCACAAAAACGGCTGCTCGTTTTCGGACTTGCGGCGATCGTTTTGATTTTCTTCGGTGCATCAATAGCTCATTTTTATTATACACCGGATGAGACATATGTTTATCTCCAGTATGCCCGGAATATCGCTAATGGAGGAGGTTTCTCATTTAATCCGCATGAGCCGTCATATGGCGTTACGAGTCCGCTCTGGACGCTTCTGATTTCATGCGAGAACTTTTTTTCTATCGACGTCGCACTCGGTACCAAGGCGCTCGATCTATTTATTGCATCTCTCGGACTTATTGTTTTTTCCCTGCTCGCAAATGAAATACTCCGTCATAGAATTCTTGCGCTTCTGGCAATGCTCGCTTTTTCGATGAACATATCATTCCTTCAGTGGTCGTCGAGCGGACTGGAAACTTCACTGGCGGTATTTTTAGCATTGCTAGCCGCCTGGTATTGCATGCGGAACGAGTACGTCATCGGCTCCGTCATCGCAGGATTGCTGGCACTCGTCAGGCCGGAGGCGGTCGTCTTTATCGTTATTATCATTGCCGATATCTTTTTCAATACCATTGAGCGGAGGCGGGTTATTAAAAC
This sequence comes from Ignavibacteriota bacterium, assembly GCA_963776275.1. Lineage (GTDB taxonomy): Bacteria > Bacteroidota > Ignavibacteria > UBA10030 > CAVZMI01 > CAVZMI01. The sequence continues at coordinate 465,957 of CAVZMI010000023.1, read as the reverse complement.
CGTCAGCTTATCACTTCTTGCATTTTGTCTTGTCGTCCTTCCCTGGTATATTTTTGCGCTCCGGACATTCGGAACGGTACTTTCGAATTCTTTTTTTGCGGATGGGGGTACTGCCGGAAACCTTCGGGGATTAACAGCTTTTGCCGCGTACATTGGTGAATCGGATGCCGTTACTGCTCTGTTCTTTTTAATCGGACTTATCATCGCAGTCCGAAAAAGCCGGAAACAGACGGCATCTGAACGAACTGAATTGCGGATGCTTGTGCTGCCCGCCGGCTGGGTCATTATATTGTCGGTATTTTTTCTGAGTTGCGGGACAGCTATTGCGCAGCGCTCGCTGCTGCTGATCATCCCTTTTATCACGATACTTGGATTCTGGGGGATGAAAAATATTCATGAAGAATATAATTTGTTTCAAAGACTCGATTATAATATCTTTATTATTTTGACGGCGATGGTCTTGATCCAGAACCAATTCGTCTATCGCCGCTCCGTCCAGCCGTATATGCGGGATATCGCCCAGGGGACCGAAGATGTATTTCAGTACATCGCCTCGTGGCTCGAGAACAACACATCGCCGGATGCAACAGTCACGGTTCCGGATGCCGGCGTCATCGGCTATTATTCACATAGGAAGATATGTGATCCAATGGGAGTGGTTACACCGGAAATGATAAAGCTCAGACGTCAGGGACATACCTACGACGACATTATGGTAAAAAGACTTTATTTTTCATCATGTATTCCCGATTACGTTATCGATCGGGCTTTTGTGGCGGAGCGCCTCATGGACGAGGATCTCGTCCCGCTTTTTCATCGTGCATTCTACGGGATGAGGACATCAGACTTTCATGTAATATATTATACAGTATATAAGGTGCGGCATAACGCCCAACCGAAAGCATTTCTGAAAAAAGAGTAAGGTGTTTTTATGGACGGCAAAGTAAAAGTCGGCGTTGTCGGAGTAGGGCATCTCGGTTCCCTTCACGCAAAAATGTACTCGTCGATTAAGACCGCAGAATTTATCGGTGTCTATGACATCAATGCAGAGCGGGCTTGTTCTGTGGCAAAAGAATTCCGGGTACGTTCATTTGCGACAATCGACGAATTATACACTGCTGTAAATGCAGTTAGTATTGCGACTCCGACCTCAACGCATTTGGATATCGCTCTGCAAGCGCTCAGGAAAGGACTTCATCTGTTTATTGAAAAGCCCATCACGAAGACCGTGAAGGAAGCCGAATTGCTAATCGCCGAATCCGAGCGTACAAGGAAGAAAGTTCAAATCGGGCATATTGAACGATTCAATCCTGCTATTCTTTCTGTAGAACATATGAATCTTGATCCTCTATTCATCGAGTCGCACCGGATGGCACAATTCAAACCACGCGGGACCGATGTCGCAGTCGTACTTGATCTGATGATTCACGATATTGATATCATACTCAGCCTTGTGAAAGCACCGGTCGAGAAAATCGATGCAAGCGGTGTGGGTATTGTGTCGGAAAACATCGATATCGCAAACGCACGAATCCAGTTTGCAAACGGCTGCGTCGCGAATGTGACCGCAAGCCGGATTTCGCAGCGCGCAATGAGGAAGATGCGGCTCTTCCAGAGTAACGCCTACATTTCGATCGATTTCTCCGGAGGAACTGTGGAGATATTTCGCCTTGTCGATTCGAACGATCGCTCGGTAAAAGCAACCAGACTTCTTGGACAGATCGATTCTGGACCGGTTAAGAGAAACATTGTCTATGAGCGGCCAAAGCCCAAAAAAGTGAATGCATTACAATATGAACTCGAACTTTTTCTTCAGTCAATAATTGATGATACAGTGCCTGTGGTGAGTGCACAAGACGGAAAACGGGCACTTGAAGTCGCACAGGAAATCATAGCGTCAATTGAAAAACAACAATTAAAATATAGAAAAGTCATTGATCAAGTAAGCTGATGAAATATTTTCTCCAAGTATTCTGTACTCGCGGTTTTAATATGGTTACCTCGATACTTGTCCTGAGCTAGTCAAAGGACGTTCCTGTTCCACTATCGCGTAACAGGACTACTCGGTAACCCGGCTGTTGAAAAAAAAGCATTACATCACTGACAAGTTCCGTAGGGCGCAAGACCTTAACCCACGGCGTAAGCCGTGGGGAGAAGCATCATGAACGAAAAACCTGAAATATTATCTCTTTCCGATCCGATTCTCAAACGCATCGGCGGTATTGCCGACGAGCTGGGTGTAGAAGCATTTGTCGTCGGCGGATATGTACGCGATCTGCTTCTCGGAAGAGAGGTCAAAGATATCGATATTGTCGTAGTTGGTGATGGGGTCGCCTTTGCGAAAAAAGTCGCCTCGGTATTGAAACGTAAAAACATTATCGTCTATGAAAAATTTGGCACGGCGATGCTGCCGCTGGACGATCGCATTATAGAATTTGTAGGTGCACGGAAAGAGAGTTACAGTGAATCGTCACGAAAGCCCGATGTCGAAGGAGGGAGTCTCGCCGATGATCTTGCACGGCGTGATTTCACAGTCAATGCACTTGCAGCATCGCTTAATGAATCACGTTATGGCGAGGTTGAGGATCCATTTGACGGTAAAAGCGACATCGAACGAAAAATACTCCGCACTCCACTCGAACCAATGCAGACCTTTGGTGACGACCCACTCCGGATGATGAGGGCCGTCCGGTTCGCAGCACAGCTCGGATTTTCAATTGACGTAGAGACCTTTGCTGCAATCGCGAGAATGACAGACCGAATTACAATCGTTTCGCAGGAACGCATCACCGACGAATTTTTAAAACTCATGAAGAGCGAACGGCCTTCGCTGGGTCTCAAATTAATGTACGAGAGCGGATTGATGAAGATCGTTCTTCCCGAGGTCGACACAATGGCGGGAGTGGATCAGCGGGACGACATTGGTACGAGCCCCGACGATGGACGGAAATACTATCACAAGGATGTATTGCTTCATACGCTCAAGGTAGTCGATAATATCAGTACCGTGACGGACAATGTCTGGCTCCGATTTGCCGCTTTGGTTCATGATATTGCAAAACCGCGTACGAAGATGTTCCGCGAGGGGATCGGATGGTCGTTTTATGGACATGAAGAAATCGGCGCACGGATGCAAAAGGGAATTTTCCATCGTCTGCGGTTACCGCTCGAACCGCTTTCCTACGTTGAAAAACTTGTGCGGCTTCACCTGCGTCCGATGGCACTCGTCGACGACGGCGTGACGGATTCTGCTGTGCGTCGGCTTCTCTTCGAAGCGGGAAATGAAGTCGATGATCTTATGATTCTCTGTAAAGCGGATATCACGTCAAAAAATCCGATGCTGGTGGCGCAATATACCGCCAACTATGACCGGGTCTATGCGAAGATGAGAGAGGTCGAAGAGAAGGATCGGATTAGGAATTGGCAGCCGCCTGTGAAAGGCGATGAGATTATGCAGGTGTGCGGTCTTGCGCCAGGTCCTATTATCGGAAAACTTAAGACAGCAATTGAGAATGCGATTCTTGACGGGATAATTCCCAATGAGCATGATGCCGCTCTCGAATTTTTACTGAGAATCAAAGATACAATTCTCAACTCCGATTCCTCCGGAAAGTAGAGGATAATAAATCGATGATGAGTTATCCGTCGGAATAAGTTTAGGACGATGAATTGTTACATTGTTTTTAAGCACGATTTTTCGTATATTATTGTTTTACGCGAAACATTTCCCTTATAACCGCGTTAATTATAGAAGAATTTCATTCTACTGGAGAAAAATCTTATGAAATCTATGCTTCGCAGTACATTTATACTGTTTTTCGTGGTATCATTTTCTTTTGCACAGGAGACAACGCGGGTGGTTTCAATTGATGCCGCCGTACAAATAGCACTTGAACGTAATCTGAGTGTCATTCAACAAAAGAATGTTGCTGACGGCCAAGAAAGCAATGTAAGGGCAGCCTATGGGGCACTTCTCCCCTCGGTCGGTGCAAATGGTTCATGGAGTCGATCACAGTCGCGCACGGAGTATCAATTTCTCAATGGCATTGCAGTACCTTTACCGAACACATCGACAAGCAATTACTTTCGGACGGCAGTGAGTGCCGATATGACGCTTTTCAATGGTTTTGAAAATACCTCGAATGTAAATCGGGCAACATCGAATGCAGTTGCCGCCGAGCAAAATTTATATCGTGTCAGACAGAGTACGGTTTTTCAGGCTCAATCGCTTTATCTTAATGTCCTGCGAAATGATGCTCTTGTAGGAGTCAGTGAAGATAATCGGAAGCGCAGTCAACGCCAGCTCGATCAGATTGTCGAGATGAATCGTCTTGGCGCAAGAGCGATTGCAGATGTATATCGCCAGCAATATCAAGTCGGAAATGATGAACTGGTGCTGATACAGGCACAGAATAATTTTGAAAAGGCAAAAGCCGATATCATTCTTTTTCTCGGATTGAATGTGAATGACAACTATCAATTTTCTGATCCAACGATAAAAGCAGAAGTAGATACCGCCGAATTTACTTTATTGAATGCACAATATAAAGACTTTCAAGCGCTTACTCAGCAGGCGCTCTCACTTCGCCCCGACTATAAGGGTGCTATTGAAGAAATGAATGCCGCCAGCTCTAGCATTACAATGGCTCAGAGCGGATACTTTCCCACCGTTAACGGTTCGGTTTCATATGGATTAAGCGCGTCTGAAATAAATAAACTCAATGATAACCGTACACTCTCGTGGGGGATCAATGTTTCGCTTCCGCTCTTCAATGGATTTCAGACTGATAACCAGGTTCAAACAGCGCGAGTATCATACAAAAACGCCGAAGCACAAATGATGCAGACAGAGCGGTCGGTTCAGGTGGACATTAAAAAAGCATTACTCGATCTGGATGCCGCTATGAAACAGGTGGATGTGTCGCAAAAAAATGTACGCTCGGCAGATGAAGATCGAAAAATTCAGGAGGAGAAATATCGGCTGGGGGCGAGCACGCTGCTGGATCTCCTGACTGCGAATGCGAATTATTCAACAGCATTGTCGAATAAAGTCAACGCTGTCTATAATTATATAACCGCAAAGAAGAATGTCGATCTAGCGGTGGGAACAATTCCGTACTAATTCGATAGAAAAGGAGTAATGAGTGTCATGGCTAATGGTACAAAAAGCCGCAAATCGAAAAAGAAAGTGATTATTTTATCAATCATCGGTGTGGTTGTTCTTGCACTGGTATTGCTGGTAGTGTTGGGAAGCAAACGTGAGACGGTCATTATCGTCCAGACTGAAAAAGTCGAAAAACGAACGATCACACAGATCGTTTCAGCAACCGGTAAAATACAGCCTGAACTCCAGGTGAAAATAAATGCCGAAGTCTCCGGTGAAATCATCGCACTGCCCGTTAAAGAAGGACAGAAGGTGAAGAAGGGAGACCTGCTCGTTAAAGTAAAACCAGATTTTTATATCGCACAACGAGATCAGCAAAAAGCAATGCTGGTTGTCGGCGAAGCGACCATGATAAAAGCTGAAGCCGACTATAACAGAGCGAAGGGACTTTTTGAAAAGAAACTTATATCCGATCAGGCACCTTGAGACGGCAAAAACCAACTATTCTGTCCAGAAAGCGCAATGGGAGTCTGCCAAAGCCGCGCTCAACCAGGCGGAAGAAAGCCTCCGGAAAACAACAATCTACTCACCGATTGATGGTACGATAAGCAACCTTATCTCCAGGCTCGGCGAGCGTGCGAGCGGAAGTTCGTTCATGCAGGGGACGGAGATCATGACTGTCGCGGATTTAAAAAGTATGGAAGCCCAGGTCGATATTGATGAGAACGATATCGTTCAGGTAAAAATCGGAGATACCTCTCGTATCTCCGTCGACGCCTACTCCGGGAAGAAGCTTGTCGGTATTGTTTATGAAATCGGCAATGCGGCAAAGACGAAAGGACTCGGAACGCAGGAGGAAGTCGTGAATTTTCAGGTAAAGATTCGTGTTCTTGATAAGGGAATAGAGTTACGTCCAGGTATGTCGGTAACTGCCGATACTGAAACCGATACGCGCCATGATGTTCTGGCTGTTCCCATCCAGAGTGTGACAACACGTACACCGAAAATGGAACAGAAACCGGAAGAAGGACAACCCGAAGGCGTCACTATCAATAATGGGAAGAAAAAGGAAGAAATAAAAGTCGATGAGGTGATATTCCTGAACGATAACGGTAAAGCAAAAATGGCGAAGGTCAAACGCGGCATCAGCGATGATACATACGTCGAGATTACCGAAGGACTTAAAGGCGGAGAAGAGGTTATCTCCGGAAGCTTCAAAGCTATCAACCGCGAGCTCGAAGATGGTTCAAAATTGAAAGTCGATAACCAGCAGAAGAAATTTACAGCTTCGACAAAATAATGAACAGGAAGTCCATGTTAATCAGAATTCAACAGATTACGAAATTCTATGAGATGGGAGCCGAAGTAGTTCACGCACTCAACGGCGTCTCATTACAGATAGAAAAAAACGAATATGTCGCTATCATGGGCCCGTCGGGATCGGGGAAATCGACGTTGATGAACATTCTCGGATGTCTCGATACACCGACATCGGGGCTCTATGAGCTTAACGGGATCAATGTCAGCGAGATGAACGACAATGAGCTGGCGAAAATCCGAAATAAAGAAATCGGATTTGTTTTTCAGACATTTAACCTGCTTGCGCGTTCCAATGCATTTCATAATGTAGAGCTGCCGCTGATTTACGCGGGTATCCCGGCAACACAGCGGCGGCGGCTCGCTGAGGAAGCACTTCAGCATGTCGGTCTCGGAGACAGGATGCTTCATAAGCCGAATGAGCTTTCGGGCGGACAACGCCAGCGTGTCGCGGTCGCCCGTGCACTGGTAAACAATCCTTCGATTATACTGGCTGATGAACCGACCGGAAACCTTGATACAAAGACCGGACAGGAAATAATGATGTTGCTCGAAGAACTTCATGAACAAGGGAATACTATCATTCTTGTGACGCACGAAGAGGATGTCGCCCGCCATGCTCATCGCATTATACGTATCCGTGACGGAATGATTGAGAGCGACGATTTTGTGAGCGCACGGGTAAATGCCCGTGAGGTCGTTGCACAGCAAGAAGAATCAACTGCAGGAAAATAATCAGTATCTCGGGGAATCAATGTATTTCTTGGAGGAATTTCGGGAGGGATTGGCAATATCCTTTCGAGCCATCCTTGCCAATAGGATGCGGGCGGTGTTAACGACATTGGGCATCATAATCGGCATCGTCTCGGTCACACTGATGGGGACCGCAATCGAGGGATTGGATCGCGCATTCAATAATAGTATCTCGTCCATCGGTGCCGATGTGCTGTATGTTCAAAAATGGCCGTGGATGCACGGAGAAGATTGGTGGAAATACAGAAATCGAAAAGAAATCTGGATGAAAGAAGCGAGAGCGGTCGAAAAAAATGCGACACTCGCCTCTGCTGTTTCGCCGAATTTCGGCGATCTGGGAACAATTAAATATCGGAACCTAAGTTCCCAGAATGTGTTTATCATAGGGTCGAATGAAAATTATCCGGTCACCGCCGGTGCCTCGATATTAACCGGTCGTTTCTTGACAAGCGCCGAAGTCGACGGAGGCCGGCCCGTCTGTGTAATCGGCTATGATATCTCGGAGAATTTTTTCACCCGTGAAGATCCGATCGGAAAAACAATCCGCATCAATGGAAACGGATACAGAGTTGTCGGTGTACTGGATAAACAGGGAAGCTTCCTCGGACTTTTCAGCCTGGATAACCGCGTCGTTATACCTATCTCGGAAACGCTGCGGATGTTCGGCAGTCGTCACGGCATCCAGATCAGTGTGAAAGTCAAAGATGTATCGCTTCTCGACGATGCGAAGGAAGAGTTGCGCGGCATCATGCGAAAAGTCCGCAAAGTCCCTCCATCGAAGGAAGACGATTTCGCCATTAATCAGCAGGAAATACTTAAAGCGACATTCGATCAAATCGGCGCCGTCATTGCCGGAATCGGGTTGTTCATCACCGGTCTTTCACTTTTTGTGGGCGGGATCGGCATTATGAATATTATGTATGTGTCGGTGACGGAACGGACCAAAGAAATAGGCATACGAAAAGCAATCGGCGCCAAGCGACGGACAATCATGCTGCAATTTCTGATGGAGTCGGCAACGATCTGTCTCATCGGCGGACTCATCGGCGTAGCCATCGCTTTTCCTCTGTCGCTTATCATAGACCAGGTTCTACCAACTGCAATGCCGGTTACTGTTGTGATTATTGCTCTTGTCATTTCTCTGCTTGTAGGAGTGGTCTCCGGATTTTTACCGGCTTACCGTGCGGCAAAGATGGATCCTGTCGATGCGCTACGGTATGAATAACGTTTTTTAAAGTGAAATAAAAAACTTATGCCAAGTGTTTATATTCTCGAGATAAAAGAGAGTCTGATCATGGCCCTTACGGCCGTACGGACGAATAAACTCCGGTTGATCCTAACACTGCTCGGTATTGCCGTCGGCGTCTTCTCGATCATACTTGTCATGACCGCTATGGGTGTCCTTCAGAATTCCATTGAAAGCGGATTGAGCCAGCTCGGAGCCAATACATTCCAGGTCCAAAAATATCCGATTTTTATGGGTGGGGGACCGATGGAGAGATTTAAATACCGCAATCGAAAAGATATTACATATGATCAGGGATTATCAGTAAAAGAAAAAGCGACGATGGCGAAATATGTCGGATTGGAATCCTGGGTGGGCGCAAAGATTGTTAAATATAAGAATATTGAGACGAATCCGAACGTCGGAGTTGCGGGTGAAGATCCAAGCGGGTTTCCGACGAATAACTGGATCGTAAAAGACGGACGCGCCCTATTGCCCCAGGACCTCGAGCTTTCCCGGAAAGTGATAGTGCTGGGAGACGCTGTAGTGAAAAAACTCTTTCTGAAGGGTGACCCGATCGGCGAGGAAATAAAAATCGATGGTGATAACTATACCGTAGTCGGTGTTATTGAACCGCAGGGTTCCTCGATGGGGGGGAATTCGGATAATTTTGTTGCTATGCCGATCACAACATTCATGCTGGGATATGGAAAACTGCGATCGATCAACATTATGGTTCAGGCTAATGATCGCGAGACCTTTGAGGATGCTATGGAACAGGTCCGTGGTATCCTTCGTATGGAGCGGAAGGTCGAACCTGGAAGAGCCGATGATTTCGAAATTTTCTCGAACGATTCGGTAATCAAACAATTCAACGATTTCACAAAATATGTGAAAATAGGCGTCGGTTTTATCAGTTTTATTGCGCTGCTTGCGGCCGGCGTGGGAATCATGAACATCATGCTCGTCTCTGTCACCGAGCGTACACGCGAAATCGGAATCAGAAAAGCGATCGGTGCAAGAAAAAATAATGTGCTCGTTCAGTTCCTGATCGAAGCCGTCGTCCTCTGCGAGTTCGGAGGCCTAATCGGGATCGTGCTCGGTGTGCTTGGCGGCAACATAGTGGCGCTGCTGATGAGTGTTCCCGCAATCATCCCCTATGATTGGGTCGTCATCGGTCTTGTCGTCTGTTCAATCGTCGGTATCGTTTTCGGGACGTACCCCGCATGGAAAGCCGCTAACCTCGATCCGATCGAATCGCTGCGGTATGAGTGAGTTTTAGGGGAAGTAAATTAAAAAAGCCTGGAAGATAATTTCTCCCGGGCCTTTGCTGTCTGAACAGGCGTGGGTTATTTCCCTTCTACTTACCACCGGCCGTTGGAACATCAAATCGCACCGTCTTCGTCCATGTCCGCTTCTCTTTTTTAATGTACTCCTGATAGATCGCCTTGATAACGATGTACATCCAGAGCTGGCAATAGGATATATACATCAAAACCAGTAAGCCGATCTTCTTTACGCTGTCTTCGTCATCATAGGAGATCGCCAACATTATTTCGAAGAGAAAAAGGATAAAGGCCATGATCCAGACCACCGTATATGGACCGGGGAGCGCCATGCTGACAAGGTTAAGCGCACCGATAATGAAAAGGAAATCGGAAATGATCATCGCAACAAAGAAAACGTAATATAATAAAAGAGTATAGAGAAGATCGAACGCAAGCCGCTTGTTTTTAAGAAGAGGGATTTTCTTAAAAAATTTTGAGATAACATAATTATTTCCCCGGCACCCACCGCATCCGCTGTTTCACCCACACATTCCATTTCTGCGGTTCCTGCTCGTACGTTATGGCATAGGGGACATATTTGATTTTATATCCTTCAAGATATATGCGGATGCTTAGTTCGGAGTCCTCGGTCAGCGCCTCTTCATCCCACCCGTTCAATTTTTTAATAAGACTGTTCCATATGACATAGTTTGTTCCTGGCAGCGTGGAGATATGATGCATCTGCCACCGTCCGGCCTGAAGCATCGATTGGAAACTGAGCGTTTCGACGTTGATAAATTTTGTGAGCATGTTGTGGTTCTTGTTCACCGTGCGGAATTTCCCCAGAACAGCCCCGAGCTCCGGGTTCATAATAAGGTTGGCGACAAGATATTTCAGCGACTCAGGGTCCGGTGTGTTGTCGGCGTCGAAGACGGCGATGACGTCCGAGTGGGCCTTTTGAATGCCGAGATTGAGGGCTCGTGATTTTCCTTTTCCTCCTTCTCCTTTCGGTACATTAAAAAGGGCGATCCGGCTATCGCGGGCAGCATATCGTTTGATGATGTCTTTTGTGGAATCATTCGACCCGTCGTTGATAATAATGATCTCGAGCTTATCCTTCGGGTAATTCAATTTAAGCATCGATTCGATTGTCGCTCCGATCACCTTTTCTTCGTTATGTGCAGGAATGAGAATAGAACATGTCGGAAATTCGATCACTCCGGTATCGATTGCCGATTTTTCTTTTAGTGATTTTAGATAGTTAAAATATCCAAAGACAGTCAGAATAAACTGGTAAGCTATCATAAACCAGATAAGAATGACTGCAACAACGAACAGGAAACTTAAATCGACTTCAAGAACCGACATAGAAATTATGCTCTTGTGATTTCGCTTTGACGTTTAATAACTTTCAAAAAGATGTACATGACAATTAATAACGATACTGCAATGAATCCGAATATGGCGATGAAGGTCGATGACCAGAGACTCGTCAGATTCACTCCATAGGAAAATTGATCGCCTGCCACAAGCTCGACATAGTGCTTTCCCGGAGGGAGAAAGATCGTGTAACAGTCGTTTCCTTTCATAGCGATGAAATTATATTTCCTTCCATCGACACTGACCGAAGTCGGCGTACGGTTGAACGACGCGAGTGTCCGCATATCCGATTCATACGTGAATTTAACGTCGCGTAATCCGTACGATACAATGAGAAGATTGGCGGAAATCGACATGATCCGTGACTGAAGCTCGTGCGTTGAAAATGAGGTGACCGCTTCGGGCGAGAGATCAATCTTGTGCCGACCGGCAGGGATGATATACACATTGTCGCGGAACGGCGATACTGGAATCCCGTCGACGCTTACTTCCTGGATCGATGTCGGAAGTTTGAGAGTAAAAGAATATGGCGATTCAACGTCATAACGGTTGTTATTCAGTTTGTACTGCACTTCGCCCGCCAACGCATTGGCCATGAAGCCGAGATCTTGCGGATTAATGCTTGCTTCGGAATATATTGTCGAACGCTGTGCGCCGAGTGATGCCGCTTTCACAAGCAGGAAACTCTCGGTGCCTGTCTGGATCAATGTAGGGAAAGGAATCACGGCTTCTTTTTTACGGAACGGTCCGATGTTCAGATCTAGGTAGAGCTTCGTTGAATCTTCGACAAGCGATTTGTACCGTTTTCCTATTTCGATATATCGGAGCGGTGAAGTGGACCAGAGGTATTCCGGGTCTTCGACCTGTAATGAAAAATGGTATTTCTTCTGAAGTTCCAGGATAATGCCTATATCGACGCCGAGATACTCGCGAAGTTCAGGCGATCCATGACTATCCATAGCCGTGACCAGAGTCGAGAATCCCTCTCTGTCTTTTGCATAGTCGGCAATAACCGAGAGAAAAGTTTCGTATACCTCCTTCAACCGTTGGATGCGGTATTCCACAATAGTTTTTTTCACGGCGGGATTCGATTTCCAGTAGTAGGGAGACTGCGGATTGAAAATTGCCGTGAGATCGATTCCGTATCTGTTCTTAATCTCTTTTTGTGCCGAAGGATGCATCGGTGTGAAATATTTTGCATCGTCGAATCCCTTGGCTGCTTCAAAATATAATTCTGCAAGGTTGACACCATCCCAGTCGAATTGGTCAAGAAGGTTTTTATATTCGTTCACCATCGCCGCAAGGCATTTGTCATCGGTCAAAGAAACCGGATAGCGCCACGAAGGACGGACATCTTCCATCTTATAGTTCTTCTCACGCCATTCGGGATGTTCAGCCCAGAATTTCTGACTCACCTGTGGCGGTTCGATCCAGAGATATACCAGGATACCGTTTGCATGGGCCAGGCGTATCAATCGCTCATAATCATATGTGTATTTTGGATACTCGTGCCAGCCTGCTACTTGAACGGTCCGGATCCCGGAATTTACCCATTGTCTCACCAGTTGTTCAATACTGTAGGTGTGCCTGAATCCCGGATCGAAATAGACTTCGAGCAAATCGCGCCGGACGATGGGGCGGACATGGAAATATTTCCTGACATATTCAAGCAAGTATGGATATTGACTTGTGCCATACTGTGAATATGAATCGAAACGGGTTGCAAAGAAAATGAACCGTCCTTTCCCCACCTTTTTTCCGATGACCAGAGGAGCCTCCGTAACCTCGTCGGAACAAAATACTTCATCGATATCCGATGTTTCGAATTTCGTCACAAGCTCCGGATATTGCCAGGCAATTCGTTCCTCGGGAAAAAAACGATCGCGTATGTGGCTGACACGGAGACGTGTTGGCGTAAACTGAATGCCGAGCTCCTCCGCGAGATCGTTTCGTGTATCGGTAATGATGTCTCCACCTTGATTCACGAACTGGGTGAGAATGTCATAATCAGTGTGTTTCAATGAATCGACAAAAGCGTATGGGACGATCAGTAAATTACAGGCAGAGAGATGTATGGGCTGGCCGACAAAAATTGTATCGACGTTGATATTTACCGCCCGAAACACCTCAGCGAATGAGGCCTGATCGTTAAAGGCCGCACCTTTTGCAAAATGATTCCAGAGAATTGCCACGCGGGCATCAGACCAGCTTTCCTCGGATGTAAATATCGATTCATAGAGTTTTTCTGCCTGATGGACAACATTATCGACAATCGTTGCCGGGCGTTCGCGGAATTCCGTCGGTTCCGCTTTGTAGAACTCGCCCGGTTCAAGGATAATCGATTTTGTAACTTTTCCCAGTATCCGTTTCTCCGAGATCTTCTGGTCTTTTATTTCGCCGTTATGATCATAATATGTTTCAAGAAGGTATTGATCGTTGAGCTCGAGAGTATAATCCTGATTTCCGGAGAGAATTATACGATCTTTCGTCTTGACCCAGTTTACATGTTCACTCAGATCTATATATGTGTAGCCTGCTTTCTGGATACCGTTAACGAGCTCCTCCAGCAAGTCGATATCGAGAAACGAGTGAAAAAATGCGGTGGCGAATCCGTCACGAACAGCAAGATTTATCTTTGCATTCTTAATGATTGTCTCAACGTACCCGCGGCTGACATCCTTATTGGAATCGAGGGGGACGTACCCTAGATTTTCTGGATAAATACGTTGACCGAAAAGATCCTTCTGAATTACATATGGAAATTGCTGACTGTAATCAAAATCCTCTATCGACAAGCGTTGTTCGCATGCTGTACTGAAATATTTTGCTACCGTCGAATACAGCGTGAACGAGGCGGTATAATGGGGTGTTTCCCAGATTAAAGGGTTGAGACCGTTCCGCATGAATTCCTGAATGCCTGTCTCGAGTTTGTGTGCGATGTATTCGGGTGTTTCATCTTTAATCGGTTTATTCGTCATCTCATCCCAGAATTCAAAATCGACTGCAGTGGTGCCTTTGTATTGATGGGTTACACCGTGCATCACAATAGTGCCGCCGTTCTTAACCATATACTTGAGAGCATCGACCATGTCGGGCTTATCGGAGAGACTGACACGAATTCCTGCCGATGGATCGACATAGAATGGAATCACACCCACAAGAAAAGGGATATCGCGTCCGGAAAGGAAATCGGCAATGTCTCTCAAGCGATCTGGATTATCCAGCGGGGTAACATCCTCGATACGTAACAGTGCCGAGTGTGACTGCTCGTGTGGCTGTTGCAGCACATCGTGCAGTAAATCGGCGAAGTATATGTAACGATCGCTTTCACTAGCCGATGCAAAGGGTGAATCTGCGATAAAAGTAAGGTTGCGTGATTTGACAAGATAGGGCGTATCGCGGTGGCGGCGTGATGAGACCGCGGTTGCAAGAATCGACACGGCATTCCGTTCGGAAATCTCTATGACCGCGGTGATCGGTTCCCCTTTTCCGAACATTTTCGAGCCAACCTGTACTTCGTCAAAGACGCTCACCGAATCGAGATTAGCGACTGAAAATCCGAATTTTTTTCGGACGGGATATCGCCTGCAAAAATCAATGAATCCTGTATTGATCCAAAAAATATCTTTCGAAGTGGAAAAAACATCATTGAGGAATTTTGCCGGGACAGAATTCGTTGCAGTGAAACCGATGTAGAACGTGATGTCGTATATCTCGAGCTCATTTGGGGTATATTGATTGACTCCTTTAACGGTTGTTACGGTATTAAAATGTCCCATCAGTGCTGCAAGTTGACGGCCGTCGCCCATGGCACGGTTTTTCAGATCTGTATTTCCTTCGACAAGGATAAGGACGTTCTTAGTTTGGTAGTCCTGCGCACGTCCGGTTGAAGTAAAACAGAAAAAAATACACGGAATAAGTATGATAGTCTTGCATAAATATCGGACACGACTGTATACTGGATAATGAATCGTTTTTGAAGATGGTACCGCCATCGCGTATCCAAAGTTATGTGAGTAATAAAAATAATTCAAAGCACTACAAGATATAGATTTTTTCTGAAGAAGAGAAGTGAATTATTATTACGGAATTGAATTGCCGGGCTGTACTTTGGTTCGAATACCGCAAAAATTCCACTGTCAGTCAAATAGATAATTCTCTTACAGAGGACTAATCCGGCTCGATGAATGCAGGACACGGTCGGCACGCTGGAATGACATCATTGATATTTTAAAATTTTTCTTTTGTAAAAGAGTTAAGACTTCATTCGCAGCCCTTTTTCTTCCTCCGTGAATATCCAGCCGACAATCTTCCCGGGATCGATGGATTGGAACCGATCCCAGTACTCGGACGTCCGCATAAACCGGGAACTCGTGTCCGTCTCTGAAAGGCTCATGACCTCATTTACAATTAAAGAGAGTCTCTTCTTCCAGGTATTCATATTCTCAGGACGAAGATCAACCCAGCCGTCGTGCGCCCAGGTATCGATTGCCGCCGAAGTGATTTTCAGCTCGTTCTCTTCCCTACTCGGTCGGGAAGGCACCTTGATTTCATTTCCACGGAGGAGTGTTTTTCCGTCGGGCATGAGAATGGGAATTCCAATGGAAATGATCTGCGTCCGGAGATCGGAATTTGTCTGAACGATCTCGGATAGTTTCGCCGAAAGATTCCGTGCATCGGTCTGGAGAACCAATTTCACGTCACTGTACCCGATCCTGAGGAGATTGGCCTCGTGGAGTAATTTTGATAATCGCGGCGGACCGAGCATCTCAAAGGCAATACTGCTCACATTGTGTTCCTTCTCCAGCTGTTTCATCTTGTTCATTGCGCTGTTGAAAAGAAAACCCGCCCGATATGTCGGTTCCAGCGTCGCATTGTCAAGAGCATTGATGATGTCGTGTCCTGTGTTGCCGCCGCGAATTTCGAATAACACATCCTCGGCGATTTCCTCCGGTGTTACAAACTCCATCTGGCCGGGAGTGGATATGGCTTCGAACTCACCGCGTGAAAAAATGCCGTTCTCGCCGGTATCGATAAAAACAGACTTTAATGTCTCGTTCACCGGCAGTCCGGCATTGTCCATCCTTAACTTCAGCGTTCCTTTCAGCGTTACGCCATGTTCAACGGGACAATCGACAAGCGGAACCGCTTTCCCGCGTTTCTTCACCTCTCCAAAGGCAATCTTTTTCCATGCTATTGCGGCCGTAGGTTTGATTTCCTTGGTGATCGGCGCATCGGGAGTCCGTCCCATCAGGAACATAAGAAGCGTATGCGCCCCTGCGACAGCTGATTTGCTTAGAAGGACACGGGAAGGGCGTTCTTCGCTGTGTGTGTACGGGATATTCAATCCCATACCGCCCGTGCCGCTCGTTCCGATTTTAACGAAGACCTTCGTCCCCGCCAGGTTCATCGACCGGTAAAGAATTTGAACGTGTCGTATCAACTGCGGGATATAGAGTGTGCAGAGAAGGCGTTCGGTTTCTTCGAACAGCGTGTCGGCCGTTTTTTTCGATTTCTCCGATTCATGAAGTGCATGCACAACGGATCGTGCAGCCTGAAAAATATCCTGATAGGCGATCGCTGTCGCTGAATTGATACAATCGATAACGATATCCGGTTTATACTTCAGCAGAAGCTGATAGAGTGCCGAACGTTCGAACAGCTCGGGGGTGAGCTCCTCGATAATGTCTTCGATGAATTTTATCCGGTTTTTATGATCAGAAAGAATTTCTTCCCGGTTCATATCCTTGAATTCATGACGGACAAAAATATTTCCCCACCATGGGATAAAAAAATTCTTCCGCATCTTGGGATATTCGGTGCGCAATTGCGCCACGGCTTCCAGAGCTTCGGATTTCATCAGCGAGGTGACGATGATTCTCTTCGGTGAATGCAGCATCAACTTCCGGCAGATTGCCGAGCCGACAAGGCCCCATCCGCCTAGAACGAGAACCGCCTTATTTGAAATATCCATAGGATGATTCCATTCAAAATGATCAAATTTTTTCGACAACGACGGCTGTCCCGTATGCAAGAACTTCTGTTACACCGTCCATGACATTATTTGCATCGTATCGCATTCCGACAATGGCGTTTGCTCCCATCTGCTGAGCATGTAGGAGCATTACTTCGAATGCTTCTTCTCTGGCCCGCTCACATAATTCAGTAAAGAGTGAAATATTACCGCCGCCGAGTGTTTGGAACGCCGCACCGATAGTGCCGAAAATCGATCGCGAACGTACCGTGATACCGCGGACGAGTCCTAAATTTCTTATGATTCTGTATCCATCGACTGTAAAAGCGGTTGTGACGAGATTTTTATCCATTTGCAGAACCTTTATTTTGGTTAAACGATACGGAGAAAGAAAGACACAGATTGCATGCTCAAACCCTCCATTGAATGGAAAAGACTGGTGACGGATGAGAAGATACGAGATTTCAATATCATCCTCAAGTATAGAAAAACCGATGCGTCATTTATGCAGAATGTTCTTCCGGATTGCGAGAATCTGATCGATATGTTTTTCGCCGTGCGTCACCATCAGTCTAAAATATTCGACGAGAGTTATCGATCCTCGTTGTTCATGATTCCCTTTTCGATTCCAGGTTTCGTCAGACAGCATCGCGAGGAGAGCGCTTGTGGTTTCGCGGAGCATACCGAACGTCACGATGGCTCCTTTCGGATCGAGTGCAGTGTACTGAAGGTGCGCTGCAAATTTTTCCTGATCGTATGAAGGAAGAAACGGATTTTCCTCGGCTATGATCCGTTTGATTCGTTCGACGGCCACAATTTCGCTATCCATGAGATGAAAGAGAATCTCCTGGATGCACCATTTTCCTGGGGCGGGTTTAGCAAGCATTTCCTCTGCATTGAGCCCGGCGATTATGTCTTTGAGTTTCTCATACGCTTCGGCGTATTTCGAAACCAGAGCCGTATATTCTTCACGGGACATATGTAAATCCTTTCATTGAAAAATCGAATTTTTGATGTGAACTTTAGTGATAAAGTGTATAAGCTTTTATTATTTTTTCCAGAATTCACCGGCCGCCGCCATTTTGCGAAGCAGCGGAGCAGCGGCATACCTTTCGTCGCCGGTATCGTGATGCAGTGCGTCGAGGACCGCGACCACCTGCAATGCGGTTATGTTATCGAGCCATTCTATGGCGACCTGTGCGGGTAATCGGAACCGAGTTTCATCGCGGCATCGATCGCCATCGGAGATGCGAGCTGTTGTGTTGTAGCAATAATGGCTTCATTGATAACCTGTGCAAGGATTCGCGGCATCACCATACCGATTCGATCATCGACAAGTGCTGTCTCTTTTTCAAGAGAGGCGAAGAACGTACGGACATCGGCTATACCCTTATCGGTATGATGGGCCGGTACCGAGAGTTCGACAAGTTTATTATTTATCAGGGTCGGAAATGCACTGATGCCGGCACACACTCGCGATTTTCTAATCCATTGTGCACACTCTGTTGCTGTGATGGTAATCGCTGAGTAAAGTACAATCGCCGACGGTGAAAGGGCCTTGTCCAGTATCTGAATATTTTTTTTCTTCTGCGTATGATTGCAGTTCGTTAGCTCAATAGCAATCGTGGTATTTTTCGGAGGTGTATTTGTCCTGGTAATATTCTTCTGTTTGATACCGGGTTGATGGGGATCGTTTGTCGCATACTGCAAAGCGACAGTATAGCCATGCCCGGCACACACTGCGGCATACTCGTTCACAAGAATAGGCTCACCGAGGATATATATTTTCGCATCCATTTTATACCTTGAATCTGCGTTCGTGTTTGAAAAAACCGATCTCTGTTTTTACGCCGAGCATCCCTGCCTCAACCATTTTTTTCTGAAGAGGATGTGGCCGGTAGCGGGGAATATGGTAGTACTGGTTGTATATCGATTGTGTCAGGGCAAAATCGGTGTCGATGCCGACCTGATCGAGTGTCATGAAAGGCCCCAATGGAAATCCACCTTCCAGCCGGACGATACGGTCGATTTCTTCTGCGGTTGCAACGTTTTCATTGAGAAGCCGGAGCGCTTCACCGAAGTAAAGCCGCTGAATTCGATCGACAATCAATCCCGGCGTATCACCGACAACAACCGGTGTTTTCCCCATTCGTGTGGCAAGTTCAACGACGGCTTTGACCGTTACATCCGATGTCTCACTTCCCCGGACTACTTCGACCAGTTTCATTATATGGGCCGGGTGGAAAAAATGCATTCCGACGATTTTATGGCGGAGTTTGCATGCCGAGGCAATCGCCGTGATCGAGAGAGATGAAGAATTGGTTGCGAGGATTGTATTGAGCCTGCAAATATCTTCGAGCTTTTTGAAGAGATCTTTTTTTACCCGCATATCCTCATGCGTTGTCTCGATGACTATATCGGAGTGGCCGAGCGCTTTCAACTCTGTTTTCGGCCGGATACGCCCGACTAACACCTTCAATTCGTCGCCGGTTATCGTCTTCTGTTTGACCTGCTGCTGGAGATCCTCCTTGATTGTCTCGATCGAACGCCGGAGAATAGTGTCGTTAATATCGTAGAGCATCACATCAATCTGTGCGAGGGCTATAGCTCGTGCGATATCTTTTCCGATTGTACCAGCGCCAATGACAGCTATATATTTTGCCATTCTCCATCTCTGAAATGATTATGGTGAAGTATTGTACAGAAAGTTTATTATTGAAGCAAGAAGGAAACTTAAAAGCCTTCACGGTCGTTAATGATAAAGTGATAAATTACAAGTTTTAAATCATTGATAATTATATGAAGGTTATAAGAATAATTTTTATGATAATAGTAGCTGGAAGTTTAGCAATACCGGCGACCTCTCAGCAGCAGAACATCGAGGTCAGTAAGAAAAAGGATGGGAAGATGATCAAGGTATATTCGATAGAAAAGAAAGGATATATTGAGTTAGAAAAAATCAATAAATCGGACGAAGAATGGCGAAGAATTCTAACTCCGGAGCAATTTGAAGTCACTCGTCATGAAGCTACAGAATGTGCGTTTACGGGCCATTTTCTGAATAATCACGATAAGGGGATCTATCGATGCGTGTGTTGCGGAAATGACCTGTTCATTTCCGATGTAAAGTTCGAATCCGGCACAGGCTGGCCGAGTTTCTTTCAACCGGTAGCCGGCGAAAATATTATCCTGAAAACCGATACAAGCTTCTTTATGATACGGACGGAAGTCCTTTGCAGCCGCTGCGGCGCGCATCTCGGTCATGTTTTTGAAGATGGGCCGAAACCGACCGAGTTACGGTTTTGTATCAACTCGGTGGCGTTGAAGTTTGAGAAGATCAAATAACCACGACGTGGTTCTCACCGCCTATCTTGGTATTCATTTGTTGTATTTCCGCAGCTGCTGTATCACAGTCTCGAAATCCTTTGGAAGAAGTGCACTGAGTGTCCGGGGCTCCACAGGTGAGGCAGGATGGTAGAATGTGATACTCTCGGCGTGTAGCGTCAGTCGATCGATCAGTGGTAATTCACGGTTTCCCGATGGCTTGTAATCGGACTTGATGGACGATAGAAATATAGGTTCATGAGATCCATAGAGACGATCGATCGCGAGCGGATGTCCGAAAGCTGCGAAATGGACTCGGATCTGATGCAATCGTCCGGTATGTGGACGTGCTTCGACCAGTGTGTAATCTCGGAATGCCTCTCTGACCTCATAATCCGTGATCGAAATTTTCCCGCCCTGATCGACCGCCATCATTGCCGGTTTCTTCGGATGCGGGGCGATAGAGAATTTTATCGATCCTGCTGTATGTTGAAGACGACCCCGGACGAGTGCAAGGTAGACTTTATCGATTGCATGGCCGGTGAATTGATCGTTCAGGTGTTTGTGTGTGGCTGCATTCTTGGCAAAGATGAGAATACCACTCGTTTCTTTATCAAGCCGATGCACAACAAAAATATTCCCGTATTTTGCGATCAGGAGATCCCGGAGGTTCGGGATATCCTTCCTGTACCGGTCGGGGATAACCAGCAGTCCCGCCGGTTTATTGATCGCAAGAAGGTCGGCATCTTCGAATATAATATTCAATTCGCTGGTAGACAAATCAAATCGTAAATTTACAAATTAAAAAGGAAAAAATAAAAATTAAAAAAGTAAAATGAATAGAGAAATGTTCGCTCGGGATAACTTTTTTTACTTTTTACTTTTTAATTTTTCTTTCGATAAAGTCATTTAAATATTCATGGATGTAATGTCACTCCAATCCACCACTGGTATTCCGTTTTGGTGTCGCCGTAGGTCTGCTTTTTTTCTATCGGGCTGATCAACAACCGGGCGCTGAAATCTTTCGACGGCGAGACGGTGAGTCCTGCAAGGAATGTCGTTTTTTGATCGGTAATACTCTCCGATGGTTGTGTATACCGTTCGCCGAAATCGGTTTCAGTGGTCGTGCCGGAAAGATCTGTTTTCAGACGATATTGAAATATTGCTAATGTGACTTCTTCTGTCTCCCATTCGGAGTATTCTTTATTTAATCCAACAAGGAGTTCGAAAACAGGTGTAATACTCCATGTGAAGAAAATCGGGATCTGGAATGAATGACGTTTGGCTGTGAAGTGTCCATTGGATATTTTTTCTTTCATCGCCGGCGTCCAGATAATTGGAGCGGTTCGAATTGAACCGGTAATCCGAACTGGAGTAGTGAATGGCAGCAACCGGTTCATCAGTGGTAGTTTCAGATGATTGCGACTCATATAATAGTCCAATATCAAGTTTCATTGTCTGTTCCATCATCCATTCTATCGACCCCATTACCCGATGAATGGCTGTCTCTATGGACCCGCTTCCTGTCCTGGAATCACTGAGCAGATATTGAGATTCACTGCCGTAATATGTCGTGTCCCAGGTGTATCGATAGGAATATGATGACGAGTCGATGATTGCTGAACCCAGAAAGATATCGGTATTTTGTTTTTGATATCGATAAAATGCATGAAACATCTGTGATTCATTGATTGGAGCATCAAGATTGAGGCCGAGGCTGTAAGTTTTTCCATTGTGATCCCAATGTTGGACGGTCGAAGCGTATCTTCTGCTTTTACTCCAATAATTCGAGGATTGTTGATCGCTGTAGTCATAATACGATGTGTCGAGACGGGTGAGGTTCTGTACCGCATCGCCCCATAGATAATTACCGCTAATGCCGAGGCGAGTCGCATTCGCAAATCTATAATTGATGCCTCCGCCAAAGTCCCAATGATTATAACTTTGATCTCTCGACTCCATATTGTACCATTCCGAGTTTGAATTTGCTATGGAGGTATTCTCCCATACATTTTTTGATCCGGAAGAACCGTCGCGTTTAAAAATGGCACGAGCCAGGCGAGCACCGACATCCAGTGATGGAGTCGCTGCATAACCAAGGTAGAGGGAACCGAAATGTCCTTTTTGATGCATATTATCGGCACCGGAATATTTATCCACGATAGGGACGTTTCGAGAATCGGTCAATTCTTTTCCGGCGTAGTCGACGCCGTACGCTGATCGGTAGATGTCCTGAGGGATCGCGTAATATTTTTCGTCCTGGAACAATAATTGATACGTTCCACCGATATAGAGATCGGGAAGAGTTGAAGGCAGAGGTCGTGCCAAGATAGCGCATGAAAACACAGGTTCCAATTCCCGCCGCGATGAAACATAGAATTGAGGATATGGAATGTAATACATAGATTTTACAGCATCCCCATAATACATTGGCCTGGGATAACTGTAGACATCTTCCTGGGCTACTTCCCGGCCGCTCCGAAAATCGGCGTAAACATAATTCGTGGATAAGGAATCGTGATACAGATATGCCGGATTTATTTGGAGTTTCAGCAGAGGGTCATTGAATACTCCCGGTGCGACAGATTGAAGGCCCCGCATTCCAAACGGATTTAAATACACCTGGGAGAAGAAAAATTCGTTCTGCTCGAACGATCTCTCAAGCGCCCGTTCACCGTAATACTGTCCGTGACAGAATGAGACGAGACAGAGGGAGAACCCGATGAAAGGAAGAATATGCGATTTCATAAAATCCCCCTTATATGATTGTTAATGGTAGATACCCGAGCTGCTGATTTCCCGACGTTCGACGAATGCTGTTTGTTTCATCGAGTGAAACATAACGAAAAAAATAT
This sequence comes from Ignavibacteriota bacterium, assembly GCA_963776275.1. GTDB lineage: Bacteria > Bacteroidota > Ignavibacteria > UBA10030 > CAVZMI01 > CAVZMI01. Next base: position 442,757 of record CAVZMI010000023.1, on the reverse strand, counting down.
AGGAAGTTGACGATCGAAAAGCAATTGCATTGATTTTTGGCCGATTTTTCTTAGATTACAAAGACGAAAACCATGAAGAGATATCCATGGATTTGCACCGACAAATCAAGGCAGAAGTTGAAAATATTTTTCCCCGGTTAGTTGAGATAAGGCGCAATATTCACGCCCACCCTGAACTCGGCTATCAAGAAGTGCGCACATCAGAGCTAATCGCCTCGGAGTTACGGAAGATCGGGGTTGAAGTATGGACGGGAATAGCGAAAACGGGAGTTGTCGGGTTAATCAAAGGTTCGACGAAGGGTCGAACCCTTGCTATTCGCGGCGATATGGATGCCCTGCCGATAAAAGAGCAAAATAAATTCAATTTTCGCTCGACAGTGGATGGAATAATGCATGCTTGCGGTCATGATGCACATACCACAATGGTTTTGGGTGCAGCGATGGTTGCTTTCGTCTTTACGGGAGAATATCAGGGGAAATGTAAAATTTTTTTTTGAGCCGAGCGAAGAAAGAAATCCGCCGGGGGCTCAGGCAATGGTAAAGAAAGGCGTGCTTAAAAATCCTGCTGTCGATGTAATCTTTGGCCTTCATGTCGATCCGGGCTTACAGTCGGGGGCACTTGGTTTTATTGAAGGCCCCATGATGGCTGCAGCCGACGAAGTGACCATTACAATTCACGGCAAGAGTGCCCATGCTTCACAGCCGCATCGCGCCATAGATCCGATTATGATTGCAGCGCAGATTATTATCGGACTTCAGACTATCATCAGTCGTCACCGTCATCCGAACGATCCGTCGGTATTGACCTTCGGAAAAATTCACGGGGGCGATGCACAGAATATAATCCCGGAGGAAGTGCAGATATGCGGGACACTCCGGACGATGAACGAGCAGTGGCGAAAGGAATCACAGCATCTAATCAAGCGGATGGCAGAAGGGATAGTGCATTCGCAAGGCGGAAGGGCCAGCATCGAATTTCTCGACGGGGCATGTGCTGTGATAAATGATTCAGCGATAACGTCGTTTGCCCGGAAGTGTGCGATTGATTTTGTAGGGGAAAAAAAAGTTCTGGAGTTGAGTCCTGTGATGACAGCCGAGACGTTTGGATATTTCTTACAGAAAGTTCCCGGAGTTTTATTCCGGCTCGGGGTTGCGAATAAACGAAGAGGATTTGTTCATGATCTTCACACGCCGTACTTCACCATCGATGAGGACGCAATGAAAACCGGCGCCGGATACTTTGCTTATCTTACTATTGAATATCTTCGTAGCCACTGATGAAACAGCGTGCGCGGTCGCGCGTGCGGTTCAATGATCCGCGCCGGGCCGAACGAAACCTCAATGCATTCAACGAGATAATCATCCGTTCGACTCCTGATATTGTCCGCGATGATCTCGTCCAATCGTTTATGTCGCTGCTGGCGAACTGCGCCGATGCCGACATGGCGCTGACGAATATTCTGCGATTCCTCGAAGCATCATTTACTCCGGCGTCGCTGCTTCACGATTTATCACGATATGCTGTTCTTCGTGAGCTTCTGATAAAAATCTTTTCGTCTTCCCAGTACTTTTCTGATATTCTCGTCCGCGATCCGGAACTCTTCCGCTGGCTGACGACAAGCGATGCACTCTCACGTGAAAAAACATACGACCAGTACCATACCGAGACACGGAAGGCGATTTCGTTATTTGAAAAAACGGAGCGTAAAATCAACGCACTGAAACGCTTTTACCGCCGCGAGATTCTTCGGATCGGTGTGCGTGATCTTCTCGGTTCTTCGGATGTCGTTGGCGTTACACGTGAACTCTCAATCCTTGCAGACGCAATTATTGATTGTACGGCCCATCTTGCTATTGCAGAGCTTACAAAACATTATGGGGCTCGGCCGGAAACGCCGTGGACGATCATCGGTCTCGGAAAACTTGGCGGGGAAGAGTTGAATTACAGCTCCGACATTGATCTCATGGTTGTGTATGGTGAGGAAGGGGAAATAGATGCCCTCAATGGTCGTACAATACATCATCATGAGTTCTTTATACGTATGACCGAAACAGTGGTGCAATGGATGATGACCTCGACTTCGGAAGGAACCCTCTATAGAATAGACCTCCGTCTCCGTCCTGACGGGAATTCTGGGCCGCTTGCCAGATCGGCCGAAAGCACCATTCTTTATTACGAGTCGCGCGGTGAACAGTGGGAACGTCAGATGTTGATAAAAGCACGACCCCTTGCCGGTGATCGTGAATTCGGAGAGCACCTACTTGAAAGGCTTAGTCCGTTTATCTATCCTCGGACATTTTTTAAGAATCCGACAGAGGAAATTGCACAAATGAAAGCACGGATTGAACAAGAGCATGGCGACGATGCTAATATCAAACTCTGTCCTGGTGGAATTCGCGATATTGAATTTGTGGCACAGGCACTGCAGCTTATTAATGCAGGCAAGCATCCGGAATTGCGTCAGCGCAACACAATGAAGGCGCTCGAGGCGCTAAGAGGAAAAAATCTAATTTCGGAAGAAGAATACGCCACTCTCACGAGTGCATATTTTCTCTTCCGGAATGTTGAACACCGTCTTCAGATTATGTATGATGTTCAAACACACACTCTGCCGTCGTCGATACGGGAAATGACAAAACTTGCCCGGCGTTTGTCTATGAATAATGGAAAGCAATTAACCGGGAACATACGCTCACTGCGCGTTGGTGTGCGGACAATCTTCGATTCTGTTGTCGGATCTCAGTCTTTGGAAGGAAACGCCGGCGTTCCATCCCGACTTGGCCGTGATCTACCAATCCAAGAATTGATACTTCCGGCAATATTTTCCCAGATTGATGAGGCAAAAAAGAATCTTGGTATTTTGCTTCGGGGTTCTTCGAGTATGGGACGAAAGGAATTTGACAGCAGGACTCAGGAAGCCTTTCTCAACATAGCGCCGCTTTTGATGGAAGACCTACGCACATCGGTCAATCCTGATCTTGGACTTGCAAATCTCGTGCGGCTTGTCACCCGGCTAAGGTTCCCGGAACAACTCTACACAACGCTACGAGAAAAAGCATTCCGATCTCTCCTGATGAAAATCTGTTCTGTGAGTCCTAGGATTATCACTCTTCTGATTCACCATTCGCTGTTTTTGGATATTCTCATGGCCCGGATGTCGGAAATCCTTTCAGGTGGTGAGCTTACCGGGATAGAATCATTTTCACTTCACGATTATAAATATTTTCAGGAGATGCGTTCGGCAATCCGGAATATTCTCGGTTTATCGACTATCGAGGATCTGACGAGAGAATTGACGCTCACAGCGGAAAAAATCGTAGGAAGGCTTTATGAAAGGATAGTGGACGAGTCAGGAGTAAAAAACCCGAAGCTTGCCGTCGTCGCCCTGGGAAAATTTGGAGGGAAAGAAATTACTTTTGATTCAGACCTCGATCTCGTCTTTGTAAGTTCCGGTGAGACGATGGAACGTCTCGAAGCAATGCGGGTTATTTGTCAGTCATTAATCTCTCGACTCACGGAAGTCACTGAGGCCGGGAGATTGTACGATGTCGATGCGCGGCTGCGACCCGAGGGAAGGAACGCTCCTGTAGTGACACCTATAGAAACGTACCGAGCCTATTTAGAACAGCGCGCAGCGCTCTGGGAATTTCAATCGCTTGTTAAAGCACGGGCAGTTACCGGCGATCTCGCGGTAATGAATGAAACAGAAAATATGATACGAGTGGTGCTCGCATCTCGAAAATACCGTGCGCAGGATATTCGATCGATTGTGGAAATGCGTAGGAAAACAGAAACACGAAGCAAAGTCCATGCAGAAGGATTCTATGACATCAAGTTAGGTATAGGGGGAATGATGGATATTGAATTTCTTGCACAAACATTTTGTCTCATACGATTGGGAGTGGGAGAAACACTTAATGATACTGGTACGCTTGCGAGTCTCAATGACGCAGCTTCTCTGGGATATATACCGCAGAATGAGTTAAGGTTCCTCAAGAATTCATATATAGAATATAGGAACATCGAAAAAAACATGCGCTTGGCGCTTGAAATAAACTCGACAATTCTGCCCGGGAGAGGGCAAAAAGCCGATTTTCTAGCAAAATGCGTCGGAATGGCGGATTTTAAACAATTGACAAAAGAAATCGAAAGCCGGATGAAGGAGGTTCGTAGAGTTTTTCTGTGTCGAATGGAAAAGTTTGCAGAAATGGTTTTTACATAGAAAAATAGTGAAATTATTGAATTAGTTGATTGACTTTATGTAAAAAAATCGTATATTTTAAGGCTTAACTAATTTGGTTCGATTTTTGCTAAGGTAATTCATTTTGTAGAACGGTTCCAGCAACTTCTGCTATATCATGCTGGCTTAGCTCAGTCCCGACAACCGATACCGCTTCGCGCTGGCGTAGCTCAGTTGGTAGAGCAGCTGACTTGTAATCAGCAGGTCATCGGTTCAAGTCCGATCGCCAGCTCTATGAGAGGTTGTTGGGATAATCAGCAGGTCATCCCGCTTGGGGCGGAATCGCCAGCCAGAGAATTTTTTTATCTTTACGGGCAGGTAGCGAAGTGGTTAAACGCAACAGACTGTAAATCTGTCGGCCGAGCGCCTTCGGAGGTTCGAATCCTTCCCTGCCCACATGTAAATAGTGAATAGTGTGTTGTGAATTGTGAATGAAAAAGATGGCTTGGGACTAAAAAAAGAATCAGCCAATAAAAAGAATTAGACTTTGAAACATTCACTATTCACATTTCATAATTCAGAATTTACAGGCGGGAGTAACTCAGTTGGTAGAGTCACAGCCTTCCAAGCTGTTGGTCGCGGGTTCGAGTCCCGTCTCCCGCTCGTGTCAATGATGAATGAAGAATTGTGAATGTGGGTAGGTCTTATCTATTAGTCAAAAAATGATTCACTGTTTTTAAGAGGAGGAGAAGGACCCAGCGCGCAAGCTGTTGGTCGTCCCGCCGGAGGCGGGAAGTCCCGTCTCCCGCTCGTGTCAATGATGAATGAAGAATTGTGAATGTGGGTAGGTCTTATCTATTAGTCAAAAAATGATTCACTGTTTTTAAGAGGAGGAGAAGGACCCCAGCGCGCAAGCTGTTGGTCGTCCCGCCGGAGGCGGGAAGTCCCGTCTCCCGCTCGTGTCAATGATGAATGAAGAATTGTGAATGTGGGTAGGTCTTATCTATTAGTCAAAAAATGATTCACTGTTTTTAAGAGGAGGAGAAGGCCCCAGCGCGCAAGCTGTTGGTCGTCCCGCCGGAGGCGGGAAGTCCCGTCTCCCGCTCTTTTAAATGCTGAATTGCGAATTGTTAATGATGAATGATGATGGTATAGAGTAGGACATTTGTAATTCAAAATTCCCTACGGGCCGTAGGTGTAATTCGCGATTTACACGCTTGCGTAGCTCAGTTGGTAGAGCACTTCCTTGGTAAGGAAGAGGTCACCGGTTCAATCCCGGTCGCAAGCTCGGGAATTAAAAAGTCTTATTAACGAATTAGGAGTCATACGTGAGAGACATTATCACGCTGGAATGCACGGAGTGCAAACGTCGAAATTATTCGACTACTAAAAATAAAAAAATACAATCGGGTAGAGTCGAGTACAAAAAGTATTGCCGCTACTGTGGAAAACATACCCAACACAAAGAGACAAAATAACTCTTTGGTCGATGAATCTCTTATAATGTCATACATACGTCAGTAGCTTAATTGGTAGAGCAGCGGTCTCCAAAACCGCAGGTTGGGGGTTCGAGTCCCTCCTGACGTGCAACCTTCCGACGAAGCGTCCGCCTCGGCGAGCCTCGGCGAGACGGGGAGCGAAGTCGAAAGGTAAAAGGCGGGATGAAGCGGAGAAAATAGATCAAAGAACGGTACCTATACTATCAGTGATTGAATTATGAAAGAAAAAATTATTGCTTTCTTCATCGATATCACCAAGGAAATGGCGAAAGTCACGTGGCCTAAAAAAGATGAGCTGCGTGAATCAACAATGGTGATTATCGTGGTATGCCTTATTATCGCAGCGTTCATTTATTTGATCGATACGGCTGTGAGTCAAATTCTTAAGTTTATCCTTTAATCCTCGTTTAAAGGAAGGTCGAGACAATTGTGGACAAAAAGTGGTATGTGGTCCGGACATATTCGGGACACGAAAATAAGGTAAAAAATTACCTCGAGCATGAAATCGTCGAACGAGGGATGCAGGAAAAAATTACGAACGTTCTTGTCCCATCCGAAAAAGTATTCGAGGTGAAGGAGGGAAAGAAGAAGAGTAAAACCAAAACCTTCTTCCCCGGTTACATACTTATCGAAGCCGAGATGGATGTGAAGGTGAAGGATCTTATCCTGAATACACCGTCGGTGATGAATTTTGTCGGCCCGAAGAATACACCCGTCCCGCTTCAGGTTGATGAAGTACGCAGATTGATCGGAAAGATTGAAGAGAAGAAAGATGTCGAATTGATCGAGACTCCATTCCATATCGGTGAACCCGTCAAAGTCATTGATGGTCATTTCAATAATTTCACGGGTTTTGTCCAGGAAGTGAACGAAGAGAAAATGAAACTTAAAGTGATGGTGAGTATCTTCGGCCGGAAAACACCGGTGGAGTTGGATTTCGGTCAGGTTGAAGCTGAAAAGTAAATAGTCTATCTATAAATAAAGCAGCGAGCATTAAATGGCAAAGAAAATAGCTGGATACATAAAACTCCAAATTCCGGCAGGACAGGCTAACCCTGCGCCGCCAGTCGGTCCCGGCACTCGGACAAAAGGGCGTCAACATTATGGAGTTTTGTAAGACCTTCAACATGCGTACAAAGGATCAGCAAGGTCTAATCATTCCCGTTGTGATAACGGTATATTCGGATAAATCGTTCACCTTTATCACAAAGACACCTCCGGCGTCGGTTCTTTTATTGAAAGCGGCAAAGCTTGAAAAAGGATCAGCCGAACCGAACAGAACGAAAGTCGGAAATGTAACGATGAAACAAGTACGTGAAATTGCACAATCAAAAATGGCCGATCTGAATGCGTATGATATCGAAGCAGCCGCACGCATGGTTGCCGGAACGGCACGAAGCATGGGAATTACAGTCGAAGCATAAAATCATCACGTGGAAGTCTGAGGTACACAGACGCCTGGACCACTTAATCGAAGGAACAATCGATGAAACAGAGTAAACGTTTTAAAACAGTTGCTGCAAAAGTCGATCCAAAGAAACTCTATACAATTGAAGAAGCGGTCGACATTGTAAAAGATACCGCTACTGCAAAATTTAATGAGGGGGTCGATATTGCGGTCCGCCTCGGCGTCGATCCGAAAAAAGCCGATCAGGCAATTCGTGGGACCGTTTCGCTTCCCCACGGAATAGGAAAGGAAGTCAGGGTGCTGGTTCTTGCAAAACCGCCGAAGGATGAGGAAGCCAAGGCAGCAGGTGCGGATCATGCAGGACTGGCAGAGTATGTCCAGAAATTACAGTCGGGTTGGGCTGAAATCGATGTGATTATTGCTGCTCCTGACGTTATGGGAGAAGTCGGAAAACTTGGAAAACTTCTTGGTCCCCGCGGATTGATGCCAAACCCCAAGAGCGGCACGGTAACACCAGATGTAGCCAAAGCGGTGAAGGAAGTCAAAGCCGGAAAGATTGAATTTCGTGTTGATAAAGCCGGAATTCTTCATGCGACGGTCGGGAAAGCAAATTTTGAAAGACAAAAGCTGGTCGAGAATATTCAGACCTTCTTGAACACGGTGGTCCGTCTAAAACCGTCGTCAGCGAAAGGACAATACGTGCGAAGCATTGCCATCTCGAGCACTATGGGCCCCGGCGTGAAAATCGATCGAAATGTTCTTGCTGTACACTGAAAAATTACGCACTCGTTACTTAATAAATGTACGATGCCTCAGGCAAATGCCGTGAGGGCTTCTCATCGTGCAACAGAAAGATAAACTGAGGAGTACATGAAACGATCAGAAAAAGAACAGATAGTTGCCGAGGTAGTCGAGAAACTAACTCGATCCAAGGGATTGTTCCTTACTGATTTCTCTGGGTTGACAGTCGAACAGGCGACCGAGCTCCGACGCGAGTTCCGCAAATCGGGTGTCGATTACAGAGTTGTAAAGAATACGCTCGCACGAAAGGCGCTGGAAGAAGTGACCGGATACGATAAGGTTTACGATGTCCTGGTTGGTCCAACCGGCATAGCCTTTGCGTACGATGACCCAACTGCCCCGGCAAAGGTCATTAAAAAGTTCCGTGATAAATACGAAAAGCTGCAGCTCAAGATCGCCGTGCTGGAAAAAACCGTTTATGCAGGGGCCCAGCTTCCACAACTGGCGGCACTTCCATCACGAGGCGAAATAATCCGATCGATTCTTGGCAGCCTCGACGCACCGATTTCGGGTGTTGTAGGCGCTATCAACGCTGTAACGCGCAACTTAGTTAATGTGATTGATCAGATCGAAAAGAAAAAAGCAGCATAACTGAAATGTAAAAAGAGAAAATATCAGAAAAGGAGATATAGGCATGTCAGTCGTACAAGAATTGGTTGAGAAAATCGAAAAACTTACGCTGCTCGAAGCAGCCGAGTTGAAAAAAGCCCTTGAAGAAAAATTTGGTGTTACTGCCGCGGCGCCGATGATGGTTGCCGGGGCAGTTCCTGCTGCCGGTGCGGCTGCTCCAGCTTCGGAAGAAAAGACCGAGTTCACTGTAACGTTACTTGAAGTTGGTGGACAGAAGATTAACGTGATTAAGGTTGTTCGTGCTGCGACAGGTCTTGGATTGAAAGAAGCAAAAGATCTCGTTGATGGTGCACCGAAACCTGTGAAGGAAGGTATCAATAAGGAAGAGGCGCAGAAATTAAAGAAAGAACTTGAGGACGCCGGAGCAAAAGTCGAGCTGAAGTAACGATCGACATTTTCAGTCCGCTATCGGTGGAGTGAGTAGGTCGATCCTGATAATGCGAAGCATTCCCGGGTGTCGGCTTGCTAACTTTTTACCCTCATGTCATTGGTCGTGTGTCACTGATTTTTAAAAACGATAAGGAGCGGTACTCTTGAAGAACCAAACCTTAAGTACAGATGGCGACGGGCGGATTTCGTTCGCGAATATCCCCAGCGTCATTGAATACCCTGATCTGCTCAATGTGCAACTGGAATCATTCCAGGGTTTCTTGCAGGAGAATGTTGTCCCGTCGCGCCGTAAAAGCAAGGGGCTTCAGCAAGTATTCGAGATGAATTTTCCGATTACAGACTCAAAGGAAAATTATATCCTCGAGTTTGTGGAATATTACATCGAAAGGCCGAAGTACTCAGTCGTCGAGTGTCAGGAACGAGGACTGACGTTTGCTGTCCCGCTTAAAGCAAAGCTCCGGCTATCTTCGAAAGCAGAAGACGGGAAAGAATATTCTGATACGGTCGAGCAGGAAGTGTACCTCGGTAATCTGCCGTACATGACCGAACGCGGGACATTTATCATCAACGGTGCTGAACGTGTGATCGTAAGCCAATTGCATCGGTCACCCGGCGTCTTCTTTGGAGAATCGGTCCATCCGAACGGTACGCCGATGTATTCTGCCCGTATTATTCCGTTCCGGGGATCTTGGGTGGAGTTTACAACCGATATAAGCAACGTCATGTATGCGTATATCGATCGGAAGAAAAAATTTCCGGTCACCACATTGCTCCGTGCACTCGGATATTCATCCGATGATGAAATTCTCCAGCTCTTTAATCTAATCGAAGAAATCGATGTGCGTAAGATTGATCTGCACGACTACGTCAACCGTATCATCTGCTCCGATGTGGTCGATAAGAAAACTGGCGAAATCTTTATCAGCAAGGACGCCGTGCTGACCGAAGACAATATCAAGAAGATTAAAAAATCAGAAATTAAAAAAATTCGCCTCCTCCGCGTCGAAGGAAATAGTTCCGACGGTTCGGTCATCGCGAATACAATCCAGAAAGATATCGCCCGGTCCGACGAAGAAGCGCTCGAAGCCATTTATCGTCAGTTGCGTTCAGGAGATGCTCCGGATCTCGATTCAGCAAAAAATCTCATAGACCGGCTCTTCTTCAATCCAAAACGGTACGACCTTGGTGATGTCGGACGATACCGCCTGAACGAGAAACTCGATCTCGATATCCCGACAACCGTCACAACCTTGACAAAAGAAGATATAGTAGCAATCATCAACTACCTTATCGAACTCCAGCAAGGAAAGAAAACAGTCGACGATATCGATCACCTGGGTAACCGGCGTATCAGAACCGTCGGCGAACAGCTGGCAGCACAGTTCAATATCGGACTCGCCCGCATGACACGGACAATCCGTGAACGGATGAATCTCCGTGACAGCGAAAATTTTACACCGCAAGACCTGGTTAATGCAAGAACAATCTCAAGTGTAATCAATGCATTCTTCGGTACAAACCAGCTGTCACAATTCATGGATCAAACGAATCCGCTGGCCGAAATGACCCACAAACGCCGTATGTCGGCTCTTGGACCGGGTGGTCTGACCCGCGAACGTGCAGGTTTTGAGGTTCGTGACGTTCATTATACCCATTACGGTCGGCTCTGCCCGATCGAAACACCGGAAGGTCCGAACATCGGTCTGATTTCTTCACTATGTATTCATGCACGCGTGAACGAATTTGGATTTATCGAGACCCCCTACCGAAAGGTAAAAAACGGGAAAGTCACGGAAGATATCGAGTATCTGACCGCAGAACATGAGGATGAGGCAATTATCGCTCAGGCGAACGCAGAACTCGATGAAAGAGGCCGGTTTACCACCGATCGCATCAAGGCACGTCATCGATCCGACTACCCGATTGCGAAACCGGAAGAGATCCAATACATGGATGTCGCTCCGAACCAGATCGTCAGCGCTGCTGCCGCACTTGTCCCTTTTCTTGAGCATGACGACGCGAACCGCGCACTCATGGGATCAAACATGCAACGCCAATCTGTTCCTTTGCTGCGTCCTGAGCGTCCGCTGGTAGGAACAGGATTGGAAAAAAAGGTTGCTCGCGATTCACGAACTCTTATATCTGCCGAACGAAATGGAACTGTTATTGAGGTCGATGCCGATCACATCGTTGTCGAGTACGATATCGATGAGGATAGCGCCGAAGCAATCACAAGTTTTGAAGATAAAAAAAGAGTAGAGTACAATCTTACGAAATTCTTTCGCACAAACCAGGATACATGTATCAATCAAAAAATTATTGTCAAGGAAGGTCAGCGATTCAAGAAAGGTGAGGTATTGGCTGACGGTTGCGCAACGGATCAGGGTGAACTTGCACTGGGACGGAATGTTCTTGTAGCATTCATGCCGTGGCGCGGGTATAACTTTGAAGACGCCATCGTAATCAGCGAACGGGTCGTAACGGAAGATGTCTATACTTCGATCCATATTGAGGAATTCGAACTCCAGGTACGCGATACTAAGCGGGGTGAAGAGGAATTGACCCGTGAAATACCCAACGTAAGTGAAGAAGCGACAAAAGATCTTGATGAGAACGGAATCGTCCGTGTCGGTGCAGAGGTTCGTGAAGGCGATATTTTGATAGGTAAAATTACACCGAAAGGCGAAACCGATCCGACACCCGAAGAAAAACTTCTCAAGGCGATCTTCGGTGAGAAGGCCGGCGATGTCAAAGATGCATCATTGAAAGCACCACCGGGGATGAAGGGCATAGTCATTGCCACCAAGCTCTTTTCCCGTAAGAAAAAGGATGCAAATGCGAAGAAAGAGGATAAGCGGAGACTCGATGTACTTGACCGGCAGCGTCGGAAGGAGCAGAAAGATTTAGTCGACAAACTTGCACAAAAACTCACACGCGTCATGAGTGGGGAGAAGTCTGTCGGTGTTCGCGATGTCGATGGAACAATGGTGTTCCGCGCAGGAACAATCTTCAAAGAAGAGACATTCACATCGTATGAAGGACTCGAAAAGCTCGATCCGTCGAAACCCTGGATTGATGATAAAAGAAAAGATACTTTGATCCAGCGCATCTACGAAAACTTCCAGAAGGCAATGGAAGATCTTGAGGATCATTATAAGCATGAAAAGAATAAAATCCAGCTTGGCGATGAACTTCCACCCGGAATTGTTCAGCTTGCTAAGGTATATGTTGCGAAGAAACGGAAACTTTCAGTCGGCGATAAGATGGCTGGCCGTCATGGAAACAAAGGCGTCGTAGCAAAAATTGTCCCGAAAGAAGACATGCCGTTTCTGCCCGATGGGACGCCCGTTGATATCGTGTTGAACCCGCTCGGCGTACCATCGCGTATGAATCTCGGACAGCTATATGAAACAGCGCTTGGGTGGGCGGCCAAGACGCTCGGCTGCCGTTTTTCTACACCGATTTTCGACGGTGCAACTTGGGAAAACGTTCAGGAACAACTTCGAAAAGCGGCCCTGGATGAAAATTCCAAAACGATTCTCTATGATGGACGAACCGGTCATCAATATGATCAGGAAGTTACCGTGGGGCAGATTTATATGATGAAACTTTCCCATCTTGTCGATGATAAAATTCATGCCCGGTTCGATTGGCACGATACTCACTTATCACCCAACAACCGCTTGGCGGGAAAGCACAATTCGGCGGTCAGCGATTTGGAGAAATGGAAGTGTGGGCGCTTGAAGGATATGGAGCAGCTCACATCCTCCAAGAAATGCTTACTGTTAAATCGGATGATGTGTCAGGCCGTGCCAAGGTCTATGAAGCGGTGGTAAAAGGTGAAAATCTGCCTGAATCGAGTGTACCGGAATCATTTAATGTGTTAATTCGCGAACTCATGGGGCTGGGTCTTGATATTAAGATAGAATAACATCTGCGCCAGAGACGCCCGGCTGTAAAGCGAAACGCCTGCTTGCTCGCCGATGTCCCGATTACTATAGGAACTTAGGCAAATCTGCCAGCAGGACATGCATAAGCCTTCGGCTTAGACATCATGTTTTTGGAGGGGGCAATGTCATATACAACACAAGATATAACAATAAGAAAGAATTTCCATCGGATTATGATCAGCCTTGCATCACCTGATGCAATACTGGCTCGGTCGCACGGAGAAGTGACCAAACCAGAAACAATCAACTATCGGTCATTCCGTCCGGAAAAAGATGGACTCTTCTGCGAGAAAATCTTCGGTCCTGTTCGCGATTGGGAGTGCCATTGCGGAAAATATAAACGCATCCGGTACAAAGGAATCATCTGTGACCGGTGCGGCGTCGAAGTGACGCAAAAAAGCGTTCGCCGTGAACGGATGGGACATATCGCTCTCGCTGTTCCTGTGGTGCATATCTGGTATTTCCGATCGCTACCTAGCAAGATCGGCTATATTCTCGGAATAAGTTCGAAGGATCTAGAAAAGATTATTTATTACGAATCGTATGTCGTTATCAACCCGGGTCCAACAGGTTTGAAAAAGGGCGAGCTGATTTCGGAAGATCAATATTTCGAAGCGCTTGCAAGTCTGCCTGCAAAGAACCAGGAACTCGACCACGTCGATCCGAAAAAATTTCTGGCCGGCATAGGTGGCGAAGCGATTAAAGAGTTGTTGAAACGGGTAGAAATCGAAATTCTCTCGGCCGAGTTGAGGATGTCGGTTAAAGAAGAGACTTCGGCTCAGAAGAAGACGGAAGCCTTGAAGCGGTTGCGTGTCGTTGAAGCATTTCGCCAGCGTGAGGAGGTTCCTGTAAACCGTCCTGAATGGATGGTGATGGACGTTATTCCTGTCATACCACCGGAGCTCCGACCGCTTGTTCCACTCGAAGGTGGACGTTTCGCGACATCTGATCTGAACGATCTCTATCGGCGGGTGATCATCCGCAATAACCGTTTGAAACGGCTAATCGATATTAAAGCTCCAGAAGTCATTCTCCGTAACGAAAAACGGATGCTGCAGGAAGCGGTTGATTCGCTATTCGATAATTCGCGTCGTGTTAATGCTGTTCGCAGTGATAATAACCGTGCCCTCAAATCTCTCTCAGATATGCTCAAAGGAAAGCAGGGGCGGTTCCGTCAGAACCTTCTGGGGAAACGTGTGGATTATTCGGGCCGCTCTGTGATCGTTGTCGGTCCCGAATTGAAGCTCCATCAGTGCGGCATCCCGAAGGATATGGCGGTCGAACTATTCAAACCTTTTGTTATACGTAAGCTCATCGAACGCGGTCTGGTCAAAACGGTCAAGAGTGCAAAGAAAATGGTCGAGAAGAAAACGCCGGATGTCTGGGAAATTCTCGAGAATATTATCGATGGACATCCAGTGTTGTTAAACCGTGCACCGACATTGCACCGACTCGGTATCCAGGCATTCCAGCCGGTTTTGGTGGAGGGGAAAGCAATTCGAATTCACCCGATGGTCTGTACGGCATTTAATGCCGATTTCGACGGAGATCAGATGGCTGTTCACGTACCGCTTTCGTACGATGCACAACTTGAAGCTCGTATCCTTATGCTGTCGAGTCATAACATTCTTTCACCGGCGCATGGTGCGCCGGTTGTGACACCAACGCAGGACCAGGTTCTGGGATGCTACTATCTTACAAAATCGAAACCTAATGATATCGGTGATGGAAAATTGTTCGCATCAACCAACGAAGTTCTTATTGCCTATAATAATGGAAAGGTAGGACTCCATACGCGGATTAAGGTACGCGTCGATGGCAGAATTTACGATACAACCGTCGGTCGTGTAATCTTCAATCAGATTGTTCCGCGTGAATTGGGATTTATTAACGAGCTGTTGAATAAATCGCGTCTAGTACAAATTATAGGTGCCTCATTTCGCAAGTGTGGTAATCTCAGAACATCTGAATTTCTCGATGAATTGAAAGACCTCGGCTTTACCTATGCAACACGGGGCGGATTTTCTGTGAGTATCGGTGATGTTGTAATTCCAAAAGAGAAGGAAGAACTTATTAATAGAGCTCAACGTGAAGTCGACCGTGTACAGAGCCAGTATCTGCAGGGTTTCATTACCGATGGTGAACGGTATAATAAAGTCGTCGATATCTGGACCCGTACGACGAGCCGTGTCGCAGAGCGTTTGTTTGATGCGCTTCAACATTCACGCGACGGGTTCAATTCGCTCTACATGATGGTTGACTCCGGCGCCCGCGGATCAAAAGATCAGGTACGCCAGCTGGCTGGTATGCGCGGTCTAATGGCGAAACCTCAGAAAAGCATGTCGGGCGCAACGGGTGAATTAATTGAAAACCCGATTATTGCAAACTTCCGCGAAGGTCTCTCGATTCTGGAATACTTCATTTCAACACACGGTGCCCGCAAAGGCCTTGCCGATACAGCATTAAAGACTGCCGACGCGGGATATCTTACTCGTCGTCTCGTTGATGTCGCGCAGGATGCCATTATCTCTGAAGACGATTGCGGTACCATCCGTGGGGTTGTTACGAGTGCGTTGAAAGAAGGAGAAGATATTAAAGAACCGCTGGCTGAACGTATCGTAGGCCGCGTCTCAGTGCATGATGTTGTGGATCCTCTTAGCGGTGAAACTATTGTCGAAAGCGGCGAAGAAATTACAGAAGAGAAAGCCCAGCGGATATCCGAAACATCTATCGAAAGCGTGGAGATTCGATCAGTATTGACATGCGAATCAAAACGCGGAGTCTGTGCGAAGTGCTACGGCCGCAATCTCACAACCGGGAACATAGTTGAACCGGGTGAGGCTGTCGGTATCGTCGCCGCACAGTCCATCGGCGAGCCGGGAACACAGCTCACGCTGCGTACATTCCACACCGGCGGAACGGCAAGCTTAATTGCAACACAATCGCAAGTAACATCCAAATTCGACGGAAAGATAAAATATGAAGGCTTGAAACTCATTCCGGTGGGAGATGGTGCAGATGGAAAAATTATCGTTTCCGGTCGCAGCGGTATCATCAACATTCTGGATAAGGACAACAGGATTCTGACGAAGTACGACGTTCCCTACGGTGCAACACTATTAATGAAAGACGGGACACCGGTAAAAAGAGGGGACCTTATTTACGAATGGGATCCATATAACGCAACGATTCTTTCAGAACATTCCGGAACCATCAGATATGTCGACCTGAAAGAAAATGTCACATATCGCGAAGAACCCGATGAACAAACGGGACACGTACAAAAAGTCGTCATTGATTCGCGTGATCGATCACTTGTCCCGAGTCTCCATATTCTGACTAAAAAAGGGGATAAGACCGGAAGTTATATCCTGCCGACCCGTTCGCATCTCGTTGTCGAAGACGGAGAAGGTATTTATGCCGGTACTGTGCTGGTAAAGATTCCGCGCGATATCGGTAAGACCCGAGATATCACCGGCGGTTTGCCGCGCGTTACGGAATTGTTCGAGGCACGCAGTCCGAGCGATCCGGCAATCGTCAGTGAAATCGATGGTGTCGTGAGCTTTGGTGCACAAAAACGAGGTTCCCGAGAGATTATCGTGACGAGTCATGATGGTAAAGATAAGCGGACTTACATGATTCCGCTCGGTAAGCACATTCTCGTACAGGATAATGATGTTATCCGTGCCGGCGAGCGACTCTCGGACGGAGCAATCGATCCTCATGATATTCTACGCATTAAAGGTGTCGGTGCGGTACAGGAGTATCTGGTGAATGAAATTCAGGAAGTATATCGAATGCAGGGTGTGAAGATAAACGACAAACATATAGAAGTGATTGTCCGACAAATGATGCAGAAGGTCCGTGTCATCGATCCAGGCGATACACCGTTCCTTGAAGGTGATTATGTCGACAAGCTGAAGCTCACGGAAGAGAACGATTTGTTACAAAACAAAGTTGTGGTTGTAAGCAAAGGTGACTCGAAGTTGAAGAACGGGCAGATCCTGCTACGGAAAAAAGCCCGTGAGATGAACGGTGAGTTGCGGAAAAAAGGAAAGAAAGTTATCGAGTATCGCGATTCCGAACCAGCGACATCCGAACCCGTATTGCTCGGTATCACTTCGGCGGCGTTATCGACTGTGAGTTTCATTTCTGCCGCCTCATTCCAGGAAACGACAAAAGTACTTACCGATGCGGCGATCGAGAGTAAAATTGACCCGCTTCTCGGTTTGAAAGAGAATGTCATAATGGGTCATCTGATTCCTGCAGGCACAGGATTGAAGAAATTCCAGAATATTCTTGTGACAAAAAAGGATGACCTGATTATTGAAGAACCGCCTCAACCCGTGAAGAAAGCAACAAAAAGGGTTGTTGCATCATAGATGAAAAATGCTTGACATAAATTCTTTTTTTACCTATATTTGTAAGATTTTCAATTAATTTTAACCTGGTTTAACAGGAGATTTTTCGTTTGCCAACAATCAACCAGTTAGTTCGTCATAGTCGAGAAATAGTTGTCTGGAAAAGTAAATCGCCAGCACTTGGTGGAAGTCCTCAAAAACGAGGAGTATGCACCAGAGTATATACAACGACACCCAAGAAACCAAATTCTGCACTTCGGAAAGTGGCTCGTGTCCGTCTGACCAACGGTATTGAAGTAACAGCGTACATTCCAGGAGAGGGACATAATCTCCAGGAACACTCGATTGTCATGATTCGTGGAGGTCGTGTGAAAGACCTTCCAGGTGTTCGTTATCATATTATACGCGGGACACTTGATACAGCAGGAGTAGCGGATCGTAAGCAGGGACGCTCTAAATACGGAGCAAAAAGACCCAAATAAATTTTTAGAATATGAGAAAGAAAAAAGCTTCACGACGTATTATTTCACCAGATCCGCGCTTTGACGACGTGCTTATTGCGAAGTTTATCAATAATGTAATGAAGAGAGGCAAAAAGCACCTCGCCCGACGCATGCTGTATAATGCATTGGATATTATTGAAGAGAAGACGCAGAAGAAGGGGATCGACGTTTTTAAAAAAGCTGTTCAAAATACTCGACCCATCCTCGAGGTTCGTGCCCGTCGTGTTGGTGGTGCAACATATCAGGTGCCGACCGAAGTACGTCCGACACGCAGTGAAGCGCTAGCGATCCGCTGGTTAATAAATTATTCTCAAGAGCGTAAAGATAAATCAATGGCGCAGAAGCTGGCAGCAGAATTTATGGCAGCGGCAAACAACGAAGGGGCGGCCATTAAGAAACGTGATGATGTTCATAAAATGGCCGAGGCAAATAAGGCATTTGCCCACTTTAAGTGGTAATCGGTTGAAAAGGCCGGCCCGCTTGGATCCATATAAATGAGGGGATGTCGACGGGCAGGGGAGAGTAGATAGTTCTATGACAAGATTATACCCGTTAGAGCGTACGCGCAATATTGGTATAATGGCGCATATCGATGCGGGAAAAACAACGACAACAGAGCGTATTCTTTTCTATACCGGTGTGCTCCACCGTATGGGGGAAGTCCATGACGGCGCAGCGACGATGGATTGGATGGAGCAGGAGAAGGAACGTGGTATTACGATTACCAGTGCCGCGACAAGCTGCTTCTGGGATAACAATCGGATTAATATTATTGATACACCGGGTCATGTTGATTTTACGGTCGAGGTTGAGCGTTCGCTTCGTGTACTTGATGGTGCGGTAGCGTTATTTTGTTCTGTCGGAGGAGTTGAACCGCAATCGGAGACAGTGTGGCGTCAGGCTGATAAGTATGGCGTCCCCCGTATTGCGTTTGTCAATAAAATGGACAGTGTCGGAGCCGATTTTCTCAATGTCATTACTATGATGAAGAATCGGCTCGGTGCAAATGCGGTTCCTGTTCATCTCCCGGTTGGCGAAGGCGATATATTTTCCGGCATCATCGATCTCATTACGATGAAAGCCAGAATCTTCAAAGGAGAATCGTTAGGGGCGACATGGGAAGATATTCCGATACCACACGATCTCGAAAAGCGGGCCAGTGAGTACCGGATCAAGATGCTTGAAGCGGTAGCCAATGAAGATGATACACTGCTGGAAAAGTTTCTTGATGGAAAAGAAATTTCACCGAAGGAGATCAAAGAAGTTCTTCGTCGGGCAACGCTAAAAGTCTCGATTATTCCGGTACTATGCGGCTCTTCGTTTAAGAATAAAGGAGTTCAGAATCTGTTGGATGGGGTGGTCGATTTTCTTCCGTCGCCGCTTGACGTGAATGGAGGTGCGGTTCAGGGTCACCATCAATATGTGCACGACCACGTTACACGCAGAGTGAGCGATGATGAGAAGTTTTCAGCACTTGCGTTTAAGATTGCAACAGATCCCTATGTGGGAAAGCTGACGTTCTTTCGAATATACAGCGGCACGGTCGAGGCGGGTTCGTACATTTATAATCCGGTCAGCGAGAAAAAAGAACGTATCGGACGCGTTCTTCGGATGCATGCAAATCACCGTGAAGACGTGGAGGTAGGATATACCGGCGATATCCTGGCAGCCGTCGGTCTGAAACATACACGGACGGGTGATACGCTCTGTTGTGAATCTGATCCGATTATCCTGGAAAAAATGGAATTCCCTGACCCCGTTATTTCGATCGCGATTGAACCGAAGACGAAGGCAGATCAGGAAAAAATGTCGGAAGCACTCAGTAAACTGGCCGAAGAAGATCCGACATTCCGCGTTACATCAAATGAGGACACGGGCCAAACGCTGATTAATGGAATGGGAGAGCTTCATCTTGAAATTATTGTCGATCGGATGAAGCGGGAATTCAAAGTTGATGCGAATGTCGGGAAACCGCAGGTTGCATATAAAGAGACGATAAAAAAGAGAGTCTCTCAGGTATATAAGCATGTGAAGCAGTCCGGTGGTCGCGGACAGTATGCGCACGTAGAGCTGGAAGTCGAACCCAACGAAAAAGGAAAGGGCTTCGAATTTGTCAGCGATATCACGGGAGGTGCGATTCCGAAAGAGTATATTCCGGCAGTCGAACGGGGCATCGCGGAACAGATGCGGAACGGTATCCTGGCAGGCTATCCGGTCGAGGATGTGAAAGTACGGCTCTATGACGGGTCGTATCATGAAGTGGATTCGGACGAGATATCATTTAAAATCGCCGGTTCGATGGCTTTCCGGGAAGCGGGAAGGAAAGCAGGGGCCGTGCTTCTGGAACCGATCATGGCGGTGGAAGTGGTAACGCCCGAAGAATACATGGGCAATGTACTAGGCGATTTAAGTTCCCGGCGGGGTAAGATCGAAGGGATGTCGGCCCGTAAAGACGCCCAGGTGATTAAGGCAATGGTGCCGCTGTCGGAGATGTTCGGATATGCAACACAGATGCGTTCAATGACACAAGGACGTGCAATTTATACTATGCAATTCTCACACTATGATGAAACTCCACGAACGATTTCTGATCAGATCATTGAAAAAGTGAGAGGTAAAGAGGCTACTGAAGTGCAGACATAATCGAGACGACGATTAAGGGCGATCACAATACCCTATGATGAATGTAAACGATTCACATCTATAGTAAAAAGGAGAATATAGAATGGCAAAAGAAAAATTCCTGCGTGATAAACCCCACGTGAACGTTGGGACAATTGGCCACGTTGACCACGGAAAAACAACTCTTACTGCAGCAATTACAATGGTGCTTGCAAAAAAAGGGTTATCGGCGATTCGTACCTTCGACTCAATCGATAACGCTCCCGAAGAACGAGAACGCGGTATCACGATTGCTACAGCACACATTGAATATTCAACGGAAAAACGCCACTATGCACACGTCGACTGTCCGGGACATGCCGATTATGTTAAAAACATGATCACCGGTGCTGCTCAGATGGATGGTGCAATTCTGGTTGTTGCGGCGACTGACGGTCCGATGCCGCAAACTCGTGAACATATTCTCCTTGCACGTCAGGTCGGTGTCCCGCGTATCATTGTCTTTTTAAATAAAGTCGACGCCGCTGATCCCGAGCTCCTTGAACTCGTCGAAATGGAACTCCGCGATCTTCTCACATACTATCAGTTCCCGGGCGACGAAATTCCAATTATCCGCGGATCGGCATTGAAAGCCCTTGAAGCCGCGATAAAGCCCGAGAGCAAACTCAATGATCCTGCATTCAAATGCATTATGGAATTGATGGATGCAGTTGATAGTTATATTCCGCTTCCCCAGCGTGATGTTGATAAACCATTCTTAATGCCCGTTGAAGATGTGTTTTCAATTACCGGTCGTGGAACGGTCGGTACGGGCCGTGTTGAACGCGGTCGTGTAAAAGTAGGCGATGAGGTTGAAATTGTCGGTCTCGGTCAGCATAAAAAGACCGTCGTCACCGGTACGGAAATGTTCCGCAAGGAGCTCGACGAAGTTGTCGCAGGCGATAACGCCGGATTGCTGTTGCGTGGTGTCGAGAAGGACGAACTTGAGCGTGGTCAGGTGATTGCAAAACCAGGCTCAATTACACCCCATAAGAAATTTAATGCACAGGTGTACGTGTTGAAAAAAGAAGAAGGCGGCCGTCATACACCATTCCTGAATGGTTACCGTCCGCAGTTTTACTTCCGTACAACGGACGTCACCGGTGTCGTCACACTGCCGCAGGGAGTAGAAATGGTCATGCCGGGCGATAATCTAGATAATATGGGCATTGAACTGATTTCGGATATCGCGATGGAAGAAGGACTTCGTTTCGCGATTCGTGAAGGCGGCCGTACCGTAGCTTCCGGTGTTGTAACGAAGATTGTTGAGTAAGATTATATATCCGTCCCGGTGTCACACCTGTGACCGGTACGGTGTTATTATGTACGTAGTATAAAAGATGGGGAAAAATAGTACCGCCTTCGGCGGTAATTCCGCTCCGATGAACGTCCGCCTCGTCGAGACTCGGCGAGACGGGGAGCGAGGCAAGACCATTTCGTAGTGCGGTGAAACAGTACCGCTTTACGGTAAGGAAGGCTCAGAACAGTGGCTGGTCAAAAAATTCGTATCAAACTGAAATCGTATGATCATAATCTGATCGATAAATCGGCAGAGAAGATCATAAAAACGGTAAAGTCCACAGGTGCAGTGGTCTCGGGCCAGATCCCACTTCCCACCAAGAAGACTGTCTACACCGTGTTGCGGTCGCCGCACGTGGACAAGAAATCGAGAGAGCAATTCGAAACCCGCTCCCATAAGCGTCTCATCGACATTCTGAATTCAACGAACAAAACCGTTGATTCGTTGATGAAGCTTGAGCTCCCGGCAGGTGTAGATGTCGAGATCAAGGTGTAAGGCGCTCGTCGTAACGATTTCGGTAATACGAGTATTGAGTTGGTGACTACTCCCCCGTCCCGATTGTAATCGGGTCGCAATGGATGTCAGTGGTGTATTTTCTTTATGGTGTAACACAGCAAAGCAGTTCTTTAGGATGTTAGAACAAAGTGAAACAGTGCCGCCCCGCGGCTGTCCCGCTCCGACAAACAGAGTGAGGCAAGATCGCCTTGCGGTACGGTAAACAGTACCACTCCGTGGTAGAGAAATGGACGAGAACCATGGCAGGATTATTAGGCAAAAAAGTCGGAATGACCAACGTCTTCGATGAAACGAACGGGGAAATGATTCCCTGCACAATCATCGAAGCGGGTCCATGTTTCGTCACTCAGATCAAGACGAAAGAAAAAGACGGCTATGAAGCTGTGCAGCTTGGTTTTGAGGAAAAACCGGATCGACGGACAAGAAAACCTATGCGAGGACACTTCGACAAAGCGGGTGTAAAGCCACTCCGATTTATCCGTGAGGTTAAAGGGTTCGACGTTGCCAATCTGCAGCCTGGGAAAGCAATTACGGTTGATACTATATTCGAGCAGGGTGATCGTGTCGATGTTGTGGGTGTTTCAAAAGGCAGGGGATTTCAGGGAGTTGTGAAACGACATCATTTCGGCGGTGGATTCCGGACTCATGGTCAGAGCGACCGCGAACGGGCACCGGGATCAATCGGATCAAGCTCCTATCCATCAAGAGTGTTTAAGGGATTACGGATGGCGGGACATATGGGCGACAAACGTGTGACGGTGAAAAATCTTCGTGTCGTCAAGATCATTCCGGAATCGAACCTCCTGCTTGTACGAGGTTCTATTCCAGGATGCAATAACGGGTTTGTTGAGATAATAAAAGCAGCGAAGTAACTGAGAAACGGGCAGAGTCATGGAATTAGAAGTACTTAAAAAAGACGGAAGTAAATCAGGTGAAATGATCACACTGTCCCCGGAAATATTCGAGATTACACCGAACGATCACGCGCTCTATCAGGCAATCCGGGTGTATATGGCGAATCAGCGGCAAGGAACACATGATGTAAAAAACCGATCTGAAGTCCGCGGCGGAGGGAAAAAACCGTGGAAACAGAAACATACAGGCCGTGCCCGCTCGGGATCAACCAGAAATCCGATCTGGATTGGGGGTGGTTCGATCTTTGGACCGACGCCGCACGATTATGTGCTCCGCTTACCGGCAAAAGTAAAAAAGCTCGCGCGGAAATCAGCATTGAGCTATAAGGCAAAAGATCAAGCGATTGTTGTTGTAGAAGATTTCACGATGGAAACACCCAAGACAAAAGAGATGGCGCAGCTTCTTCAATCGCTCGGGTTGAATAAGAAGAAAATTCTTCTTCTGACTCCCAAAGCGAATACCGGCGTCGTTCGATCAAGCCGTAATATACCGAAACTCTCGGTATGTGAAGCCGATAAAGCGTCCACCTACGATATCGTGAACCATCAGATATTACTGATCCAGAAGAGCGCAATCCAGGTGCTGGAAGGTACATTGACAAGCTAAGAGAATCCAATGAAAGAAATTTTAGTAAAGCCCCTTGTGACGGAAAAAATGACTGCACTTCAAGATGCACATAATCAGTATGCATTCGAAGTGAGTCCGCGTGCAAATAAAATTGAAATTGCACACGCGGTACAAAAAAAATTCAATGTAAGCGTGGTAAGCGTTCGTACGATTAACCTCAGAGGAAAATCGAAGACGCAGCTCACAAAACGCGGCCGATTTCAGGGTGAGACTGCATCATGGAAGAAGGCAATCGTGACGCTAAAAGAAGGCGAGAAGATCGATTTCTTCGCCAATACGTAACCTGGAGAATAAACGAATATGGGTATTCGAAAATTAAATCCGACAACACCGGGCACTCGATGGATGTCGGTCTATACTTTCGATGAGATTACAAAGACAAAGCCGGAGAAAACTCTTGTCACACCGAAGAAAAGCTCGGGGGGACGGAATAATACCGGTCGGATTACATCGCGACATCGCGGCGGCGGACATAAAAAGTTCTATCGCATCATCGATTTCAAACGAAATAAAATCGGTGTCGATGCACATGTCACCTCAATCGAATATGACCCGAATCGCTCTGCCCGAATCGCTCTGCTCCAGTATGCTGATGGCGAGAAGCGATATATCCTTGCTCCTGATGGCTTGAAAGTAGGAGAGATCATCCAGAACGGAGAAAATGCGGAAATTAAATCAGGTAATTCATTACCGATTAAAAATATCCCGCTTGGAACGTTTATCCACAATATTGAGCTTAAACAGGGAAAAGGCGGACAACTTGCAAGGAGCGCCGGTGCGTTTGCTCAACTGATGGCCAAAGAAGGAGACTATGCACAGCTCCGTCTCCCTTCAGGTGAGGTTCGTAAAGTGCGTATTCAATGTACAGCGACAATCGGTGTTGTCGGTAATCTAGAACACGAGAATATCAGCGTCGGGAAAGCAGGGCGGTCACGATGGCTCGGAATCCGTCCGCAATCGCGTGGAGTTGTACAAAATCCCGTTGATCATCCACACGGTGGTGGAGAAGGAAAGTCACCTCAAGGGAATCCGCACCCAGTCTCGCCGTGGGGCTGGAACACAAAAGGAATGAAGACACGCAAGCATAAACCGTCGGATAAATATATTGTCAAGCGACGCAGCAATAAGAGGACTCAATAATCTATGGCACGTTCACTTAAAAAAGGTCCGTTTGTCGATCCGAAATTGCTCAAAAAACTTCAGGCACAAATAAAGTCGAATCAGAAAAAAGTGATCAAGACATGGTCACGTTCATCGACGATTACTCCTGACTTTGTGGGATACACCTTTGCAGTCCATAATGGTAATAAATTTATCCCCGTGTATGTGCACGAGGGGATGGTGGGACACAAACTTGGTGAATTTGCCCCGACACGAATTTTTCGCGCACATCCGGGAGTCAAATCCGAAGAAACTACATCTGCGTAAAATGAATAAGTTTTGATTGGGAACAACGGAGAATACAATTCATGGAAGCACGGTCAGTTCATCGATATATTGGGACATCACCACGCAAGATGCGATTGGTAATCGACATGATCCGCGGAAAATTAGTCGACGATGCGCTGAGTATACTTCACTTTGATCCGCACCATGCATCTAAGGTTGCAGAGAAAGTGCTGCGATCGGCAATCTCGAATATTCAGAACAAGGATGAAGCAGGAAAAATTGACACCGAGACTCTCTTTGTTAAAGAAATATTCGTCAACCAGGGTCCATCAATGAGGCGGATTCTCCCGGCACCGATGGGACGCGCTTTCCGGATACGCAAGAGGGCAAATCACGTTACGATTATCGTCGCACAACGGACTTCGAAATAGGAGGAACTTTGGGACAAAAAACTCATCCGGTCGGGTTTCGGCTCGGTATCGTTCGGACGTGGGACTCAAATTGGTACGATGAAAAAGGATTCGCTGCAAAGCTCTATGAAGACCTTGTCATCCGCAATTATATCCGGAGCCGTCTGAAAAAAGCCGGCATCTCACGAATCATGATCGAGCGAACACCGAAACGGGCGGTGATTTCCATCTATACATCCCGGCCCGGAATCGTCATCGGCCGAAGCGGAAAAGAGATTGCCCAACTTGAAGAGGAATTGAAAAAGGTTACCAACAAAGAAGTCAAAATTCTAATAAACGAAATCAAACGTCCTGAACTCGATGCTTATCTTGTCGCAGAAAACATTGCATCGCAAATCGAAGGACGGATTTCATTCCGCAGAGCGATGAAACAGGCGATGACCTCTGCAACGCGAATGGGAGCAGAGGGAATCCGCGTAATGACCGCCGGAAGGTTGGGCGGAGCTGAAATTGCCAGGACGGAACAGTACAAAGAAGGCCGGATTCCACTCCATACATTGCGGGCCGATATCGATTATGCATCAGTAACAGCCAACACGATCTATGGATCCATCGGCGTGAAGGTGTGGATATGCAAAGGAGAGATTCTCGGATCAGCTAACCGCTAGTGTCGAGTACCAAAAATAACTTGACTTGTGTCGAGCATCAGTCGAGACACTAAGTCGAGCGAGGCCATCAAGGTGAAGGGGTAATTGCAGTATGTTAATGCCAAAAAGAGTAAAGTATCGAAAAGCACAACGCGGTCGGATGAAAGGGAAAGCGACCCGAGGAGCTTCTATTGCCTTTGGTGATTTCGGATTGAAGGCAATGGAACCCGGCTGGATCACCAGCCGGCAGATCGAAGCTTCACGTATTGCTCTTACACGCTTGATGAAACGCGAAGGAAAAGTATGGATCCGAATTTTCCCCGATAAACCAGTCACAAAGAAACCGGCTGAAACACGTATGGGAAGCGGTAAGGGTATCACCGGAATTCTGGGTGGCTGTTGTTGAACCGGGCCGCGTAATGTTTGAGCTCGGTGGAATTGCAAAGAAAACAGCCGAAGAGGCATTACGGCTGGCGTCGCATAAACTTCCGATAAAAACGAGATTTGTCGTTCGTCAGGGATACGACGGACAATAGAGGGTAGCATAATGAAAATTCGTGAGATTCGAGAAATGACAACAATAGAATTGGAGAAGCGCCTTCAGGAGAGCCGCGATTCTCTCGGGAAATTGCGATTCCTCCATGGGACAAGCCAGGTGGAAAGCACTGCACTTTTACGTACAACCCGCCGAGATGTCGCCCGGATATTGACGGTGCTACACGAGCGTCAGAGCCACCAGGCTTCGGAAAGGCGGAATCAACCAGTATAGTAAGGAGTAGAGAGAAATCATGGCAGAAAGAACAACACGGCGCAAGGTACGTGTCGGAACTGTGGTCAGCAATAAAATGCAAAAAAGTATCGTTGTTGCGATTGAACAACAGATTGCTCACCCGTTGTTTAAAAAGCGCTTGAAACATACGAGCCGGTTGATGGCACATGATGAAAAAAGTGAAGCCAGTATCGGTGATAAAGTGAAGATTATGGAAATGCGTCCGCTGAGTGCACGTAAACGCTGGCGGTTGGTTGCGATTCTCGAGAAGGCAAAGTAACGATCACCCTGCAAGGAGGTTAGTATGATCCAGGAAGAAACAAACCTAGTGGTGGCTGATAACTCCGGGGCGAAGAAGATTCGTTGTATTCGCGTATTGGGTGGTCATGATCGCCGTTATGCCGGTGTAGGGGATCTTATCGTTGTCTCAGTTAAAAGCGCTATCCCCGGAGCGGCAATCAAAAAAGGAGAAATTTCTCGTGCAGTCATCGTCCGGACAAAAAAAGAGACCCGGCGGAAAGACGGTACGTTTATCCGGTTCGATGAAAATGCAGCAGTATTATTGAACCCTCAAGGAGAACCGCGGGGAACACGTATCTTTGGTCCCGTTGCCCGTGAACTTCGTGAAAAGCAATACATGAAAATTGTCTCATTAGCACCAGAAGTCCTGTGAGAGTGTAGCGGAGAATTTATGAAAATACGAAAAAGCGATACCGTTATTGTGATTTCCGGTAATAGCCGCGGAAAGACCGGCAAAGTATTGAAGCTGTTTCCGGGAAAGAACCGCCTCATTGTCGAAGGGGTGAATATTATGAAACGGCATACAAAACCGTCACAGCGGAATCCGCAGGGAGGTATCGTCCAGAAAGAAGCCCCGATACATGTTTCAAATGTCATGGTAGTCGATCCGAAAAGTGGAAAGCCGACCCGCGTCGGTGGTGCATCGGTGATCGATCCGGCGACAGGCAGAAAGAAACATGTTCGTGTGGCACGCGTAAACGGCGAAATGTTTTAATAAAACGAGAAGTGCGCTATGGGTAAAGTGAAAGAAAAAAAACCACGGACTGCAGCCGAAGCTCCCGCTGCTCAAAAGAAAAAGTTGATCGAAGAGAAAGTGCCGGTGCGGTTGCATGAGCGATTCAAACAAGAGATTGTACCATATATGATGAAACGATTCAACTACAAGAACATCATGCAGGTACCGCATCTAGAGAAGATTTGCATCAATAGCGGACTCGGTGCAGCGACTCAGGATCCGAAACTGATCGATATCGCCATACGTGAATTGGAAATTATCACAGGTCAAAAAGCAGTGATTACAAAGTCACGGAAATCGATCTCGAACTTTAAGCTTCGCGAAAACGTGCCGATCGGAGTCCGTGTGACATTAAGACGTGCGCGTATGTATGAATTTCTTGATCGGTTTATTAGCATCGCTGTCCCGCGCATCCGTGACTTCCGCGGTATGTCAGACAAGTCCTTCGACGGTCGTGGAAATTACACCGTCGGCGTCAAAGAGCAGATCATTTTCCCGGAGATTGATGTTGATAAAGTGACAAAAATCTTGGGGATGGATGTATCGTTCGTTACGACGGCGAAGACCGATGAGGAAGCGTACGAACTTCTGAAAGCACTCGGAATGCCTTTTGTGAAACGCGATACTGCTCCAGTGCAGGCATAATGTCAATAGTATCTGGAAGGATGATTCTGTGGCTCGATTAGCTATGAGAGTAAAGGCGAAGAAAACGCCAAAATTTAAGGTCCGCATCCATAACCGCTGCAGTATTTGCGGTCGACCGCGGTCATACTACAGGAAATTTGGTATTTGCAGACTCTGCTTCCGGAAAATGGCACTGGAAGGGAAAATTCCGGGTGTTCGAAAAGCAAGCTGGTAGAAATACGTTTATTTAGAGAGGAAAATTGCATGTCAATGACTGATCCGATTGCGGATTACCTGACGCGGATCCGAAATGCGTTGCAGGCGCATCATAAAAAAGTTGATATTCCGGCGTCTTGGTTAAAACGTGAGCTGACAAAAATCCTTCTTCAACAGAAGTTTGTCGCAAGTTACACCGAAATCAGCGATGGGAAACAAGGTATCCTGCGTATTTATTTCAAGTACTATGAAGGGAAAGGCGTCATAAACGGTCTGGAACGGATCAGTACACCGGGACGCCGCGTCTATGCCGATTCGGAACATCTTCCAAGAGTGTTGAATGGACTCGGAATGGCAATTATTTCTACATCACACGGTGTGATGACAGAAAAAGAAGCCCGACGCCAGCATGTTGGCGGCGAGGTTGTGTGTAGAATTTGGTAGTATTAAACTGTTGTGTATGGTAAGGAGATAGTGCAGTGTCACGTATAGGACGTAAACCGGTACAGATTGCCGCAGGTATAAAAGTTAAGGTTGCAGACGGCGTTGTGAAAGTAAAAGGCCCCAAAGGCGAACTCCAGGCCAAGGTACACCCGGATATCACCGTTGAAGTGAAAAATAGTGAAGTACGCGTCTCCCGCCACGCCGACGATAAATCTCATCGAGCATTGCATGGATTATGGCGTGCGTTGATTGCAAACATGGTAAAGGGTGTCACCGAGGGATATGAGAAGAAACTTGAGATCGTCGGAGTTGGCTACAAAGCTGAAATGAAGGGAAAGAAAATTCTGATTGCACTCGGATATTCCCACCCAATTCTATTCGGTCCACCGGAAGGGATTACTCTGGCTGCACCGACATTAACAAACATCACTATCTCCGGCATTGATAAACAACTTGTCGGGCAGGTTGCAGCGAAAATTCGATCATTCCGCCCGCCCGAACCATATAAAGGAAAAGGAGTTAAATACGAAGGTGAATATATCCGGCGGAAAGCTGGAAAAGCAGCAGCAACTGTTGGGAAATAATATTTAAAGGCCTATCAGCCATGAAAGTAAAAGACAAACAATATCATCGAAAAAAAATCAAACAACATATTCGAAAGACTGTTGAAGGGACTACCGACTGTCCGCGGCTATCGGTCTATCGAAGTCTCAAGCATATCTACGCGCAAATTATTGATGACTCGACTGGAAAAACGCTTGTCGCTGTCTCGTCTCTGACAAAAGAAGTGCGAGAGTCGTTGAAAGAAGGAATGCGTCCGAAAGAAATTTCGAAGCAGGTTGGGATTGCATCGGCGAAAAAAGCGCTTGAAAAAAATATTCATCAGGTGGTGTTCGATCGTAACGGATTCCGCTATCATGGATGCGTTCAGGCATTGGCGGAAGGAGCTCGCGAAGGCGGACTCAAGCTTTAAGATCTTAACGTTATCTAATATTGGAGTTTTCTCGTGTCAAAAATTAAAGCAAGTGAAATCGAGTTGAAAGACAAACTCGTCCATGTCAATCGCGTTGCGAAAGTTGTTAAAGGCGGACGCCGGTTTAGCTTTAATGCGATCGTGGTTGTTGGCGACGGCAACGGACACGTTGGCATCGGTCTCGGCAAGGCAAATGAAGTAACCAACGCTATCGCCAAAGGGATTGACGATGCAAAGAAGAATGTCGTGAAAGTAAACATCCTCAAGGGAACCATCCCCCACGCGGTGACGGGAAAATTCGGAGCCGGAAAGGTTCTTCTGAAACCCGCCTCACCCGGTACAGGATTAATTGCCGGCGGAGGCGTGCGTGCAGTACTTGAATCAGCTGGGGTCAGGGATGTTCTTACAAAATCGATGGGATCCTCTAATCCCCACAATGCGGTTAAAGCGACCATGAAGGCTCTGCTCATGCTTCAAGACGCAAAAACAGTCGCCGCCCGCCGCGGAATAACCACGAGCGAACTTTTCAACGGGTAAGGGATCCAAATTATGAGCGAACAAAAGAAAATAAAGATTACACAGACCAAGAGTACTACTGATCGGCTGGAAAAACAAAAACGGACTATTAAAGCACTCGGACTCGGCCGCCCGAATTATTCGGTGATCAAAACCGATACGGCGCAAATCCGGGGAATGATAAGAGTTGTAAAACACCTGGTGACCGTCGAAGAAGTGAAATAAACGAGAAGGATTGAATTTTTTATGGTACGGAATATACTTGGAAATCTTCACTATGCACAGGGTTCCCGAAGACCAAGAAAACGAATCGGACGCGGTCAGGGTTCTGGTCACGGTGGAACGTCGACACGTGGACACAAAGGTGCAGGGGCACGCTCCGGTAACCGATATCGTCCCTGGTTCGAAGGCGGTCAGATGCCCCTTGTACGGCGTATCCCGAAATTCGGTTTTGTTAGTCCCTTTCGCGTCGAGTACCAGGGGGTTAATATCCTGACCCTTGAGAAATTATCCTCAGATGGAAAAGTGAGCGATGGAAAGATCACGCCGGAGATTCTCTATGAACTTGGCGTGGTTTCAAAAAAGAAAGTCCCTGTGAAAATCCTTGGCACAGGTGAGCTCAAAGCTTCACTTGACGTCACGGCACATGCTTTCAGCAAATCAGCGGTGCAAAAGATTGAGGCGGTGGGAGGAAAAGTCCATATAACTAACGCTGTTCCCTCACAGACGAAGAACGCATGAGTACACTGAACGAGAGTTTTCGCAACGTATTCAAAATAACGGAACTTCGCCAGCGGATTATCTATACTGCGGCTGTTCTAATTGTCGTCCGTATCGGCGCACACATCACGATACCGGGTGTCGATGCCGCATTGATAGCTCAGGCTGCACGACAGGCGAGCAGCAATACGCTCTTTGGTTTATATGACCTCTTCGTTGGAGGTGCGTTCAGTCATGCGGCGGTTTTCGCCCTCGGCGTTATGCCGTATATCAGCGCTTCAATCGTCATCCAGATGCTTGGTGCTGTATTCCCTTATTTTCAGAGATTGACGAAGGAAGGGGAAGAAGGAAGAAAGAAGATTACGCAATACACACGGTACGGGACAGTAATCATTTCAATGCTCCAGGCCTTTGGAATGAGCGTCCAGTTGCAAAGTCAAGCTTTTCAGGGATTTCCGTTCGTCCCGGTTCAGGGTGCAGGATTTATGTTATCGACGATGATTGTTCTAACAGCGGGTACTATGTTTATGATGTGGCTTGGTGAACAGATCACAGAACGAGGTATCGGGAACGGTATTTCTCTAATTATTTTTATAGGTATTATTGCGCGATTCCCTATTGCGGTATTACATGAGTACCAGCTTGTAACTTCCGGTACACGGAGTCTGATCGTAGAAATTGTTGTTATAATTATTCTCGTGTTTGTTATTGCCGGTGTTGTGATGGTTACGCAGGGAACACGCAGGATTCCGGTGCAGTATGCGAAACGGGTAGTCGGCAGGAAAGTGTACGGCGGAGTGACGCAATACATCCCGATGCGTGTAAATACCGCAGGCGTCATGCCGATTATTTTCGCTCAAGCAATCATGTTCATTCCACAGACCATTTTGACGTTCTTTCCCGAAAGCGAATTCATGCAAGGCATTTCGGAATATTTCCATTATACATCGGCAATATACTCGGTGATATATGGAATTATGATCATCTTGTTCACCTATTTCTATACTGCAATTGCGTTCAATCCGAAAGATGTCGCCGACAATATGCAGAAACAGGGTGGTTTTATTCCGGGTATCCGGCCGGGTAAGCATACATCTGATTTTATTGATAATATCCTGACAAAGATAACATTGCCCGGTTCAATTTTTCTGGCGATCATTGCCATATTTCCGGCATTTGCCTCACGCTTCGGCATTTCGGGTGAGATGTCACAATTCTTTGGCGGGACAAGTTTGCTCATCGTTGTAGGCGTTGCGCTCGATACATTGCAACAGATGGAATCGCATCTTTTAATGCGTCACTACGATGGGTTTATGAAGAGCGGGAAGATAAAAGGGCGTATTGGCCGTTGACAATAGTAATACTTTAATGGTCGCGATTAAGACGGAAGAAGAGATTGGATTGATGCGGGAGAGCTGCCGAATTGTGGCAGAGGTGCTCAATCTCATAGGTTCATATGTCAAACCCGGAGTGACGACAGCAAAGCTCGATGCAATTGTTGAAGATTATATCCGATCGTGCGGCGGCGAACCGGCATTTAAAGGATATTCGCCGAATGGATCGACGCCGTTTCCGGCAACGATATGTGTTTCAATTGATGAAGAAGTTGTTCACGGGATTCCGGGCAAGCGTGTATTGAATGATGGTGAGATAGTATCGATTGATGTCGGAGTGCTGAAGAACAAGTTTTATGGTGATGCTGCGTGGACATTTGCTGTCGGACAGATTACAGAAGAAAAAGCACGGCTCTTACGGGTGACGGAAGAGTCACTGTATAAAGGGATTGCACAAGCGGTTGAGGGAAATTTTCTAGGCGACGTATCATACTCAATTCAAACTCATGTGGAGCAAGAGGGTTTTTCGGTCGTCCGTGAACTGGTGGGACACGGGATCGGAAGAAGTCTCCACGAAGAACCGGCAGTTCCAAATTTCGGTAAGGCCGGAACAGGAATTCGCCTGACAGAAAGGTTGACTATCGCTATAGAACCGATGGTCAACTATGGAAAATATCCGGTGGACGTTGCAAGTGATGGATGGACGGTCGTGACGCGGGATCGAAAACCATCGGCGCATTTCGAACATACAGTGGTAGTTCGAAAAGGTGCGGCAGAAATCCTTACACGCACAGCACTCTAAAAAAGCTATGGCCAAACAGGGTCCGATTAAGGTTGATGGCGTGATTTCGGAGACACTTCCTAACGCGATGTTCAAAGTGAAGCTGGAGAACGGCCACGAAATCCTGGCACATATCTCCGGGAAAATGCGCATGAACTTTATTAAAATCCTTGTGGGAGATAAAGTCACAGTGGAACTGTCGCCATATGATTTAACAAAAGGACGGATTACGTACCGGTATAAATAAATTCTTCTTCGCTGCAGGCGGAGATCTAGGAGCATGTATGAAAGTCAGATCATCAGTGAAAAAATTGTGCGATAATTGCAAGATCATACGCAGGAAAGGCACAGTCCGCGTGATCTGTAAAAATCCCAAGCATAAACAGCGTCAAGGATAAGGAGAGAAACATTGGCTCGTATCGCCGGAGTTGATTTGCCGAAACAGAAACACGCCGAAATCGGTTTGACCTATATCTATGGTATTGGCCGTACGACGGCGCAACAGATTCTGGATAAAGCAGGTATAGATCGGAATAAAAAGGTCGGTGAGTTAAATGACGATGAAATCTCAAAGATTCGTTCCATTGTTACCACTGATTTCAAAGTCGAAGGAGCCGCACGAAGCGAAGTCCAGATGAATATCAAACGACTGATGGATATTGGATGCTATCGTGGTCTTCGTCATCGTAAAGGGCTTCCTGTGCGCGGTCAACGCACTCGCACGAATGCACGGACACGGAAAGGGAAACGGAAAACCGTTGCCGGTAAGAAGAAGGTCATGGCGAAGAAGTAAGTCAATCCTAGGAGGGATCAAGCGTGGCGAAAACAACAGCACCAACGCGCAAGAAAAAGAAAGTAAACGTCGAAGCTCACGGTCATGCATTTGTGAAAGCGACATTCAACAATGTGATTGTGACGTTGACGGATATTTACGGAAACACGATTGCCTGGTCTTCGGCCGGCAAGAACGGATTCAAAGGATCACGAAAAAATACTCCGTTTGCCGCACAGATTTCGGCCGAGGCAGCGGCGAAAGAAGCGTACGATCTCGGATTACGCAAGGTCGACGTACTGGTCAAAGGACCCGGGTCAGGACGGGAAGCGGCCATCCGTGCACTCCAGACAGCGGGGCTCGAAGTGACCAGCATACGCGATATCACGCCCATTCCACATAACGGCTGCCGTCCACCAAAACGACGCCGCGTGTAAGCGTGAAGTTGTTTAAGTGAGTATACTAATAAACTTTTTGGAGATAGAGCCTAATGGCAAGATATATTGACGCCAATTGCAGATTATGTCGACGCGAGCATCAAAAGTTGTTCCTGAAAGGGACGAAATGTTTCACGGAAAAATGTCCGGTTGAGAAACGGGCGTATCCTCCCGGCCAGCATGGACAGGTTCGTACGGACCAAGGTTTCGGAATATGGAATTCAACTTCGTGAGAAGCAGAAGGTCCGCCGTATCTACGGAATCCTCGAGACACAATTCCGCAATTATTTTAAACAGGCGCTGAAACAAACCGGACGAACGGGTGAAACACTTGTCAAACTGCTCGAACGGCGGCTTGACAACGTTGTGTTCAGGATGGGATTCGCCCCTTCACGGAAGGCTGCACGTCAACTTGTGCTCCACAGACATTTTACAGTAAATGGTCATGCGGTTGATATCCCGGCATATCTGGTGAGAGCAGGCGATATTGTGGCTGTCCGTCAAAAGAGTCGAAAGCTTGAAGTAATCCATTCGTCGGTAAAAAGAATGAAAGATGGATTGTATCCATGGTTGAGTCTTGATAAGGCGAATCTCAGCGGGACGTTCCTTAACATTCCGGAACGCGCAGATATCCCGCTAAATGCAAATGAACAATTGATCGTCGAGTTGTATTCCAAGTAATCCATGGTTTTTTTCAATCACTTCTCTCCGGTCTCAGCGGAGAGATTTTTACGAGGTTGGTTCCTATGAGCGTTACAACTATGCAAATGCCCGAAGCCATCCAACTGGATGAGGCGACGTACACGAATTCATTCGGACGGTTCATTGTACAGCCGCTGGAAAAAGGTTTTGGTGTTACGATCGGGAACGCATTCCGCCGCGTACTACTTTCGTCGCTCCCCGGCGCAGCAATCACAGCCTTCAAGGTAACATCAACAAACGAGCAGGTCCTGCACGAATTCTCGACAATCAAGGGAATGAAAGAGGATGTAACCGAAATGGTGTTGAACCTGAAAGAAGTCCGTTTAAAACTTATCAACAAGAAAGCTAACCGGGTTGTGCTCCAAATCAAGGGACCCCGCGTGCTGACAGCGGGTGAACTCCAGGTGGTGACTACTGATTTCGAAATTCTCAATCCGGATCACTATATAGCAAGTTTTAATAAAGAGGCTGATTTCGAACTGGAACTGCGGATCGGCCGTGGCGTCGGTTATGTGCCGTCTGAAGAGAACAAGGTCGTCGACGATCCTGTCGGAGTGATCCCGATCGATGCAATCTATACGCCGATAAAAAATGTCCGGTACATAATTGAACCCACTCGTGTGGGTGGTACGACGGATTATGAAAAATTGATGTTGGAAATTCAGACCGATGGATCGATTACCCCCGACGATGCACTGACGTACGCCGGAAAGATTCTTCGTGATCACATCCAGCTTTTCATCAACTTCGATATCGAACCTGAGACCGAGA
The DNA here is from genome assembly GCA_963776275.1 of Ignavibacteriota bacterium. Taxonomy (GTDB): domain Bacteria; phylum Bacteroidota; class Ignavibacteria; order UBA10030; family CAVZMI01; genus CAVZMI01. Next base: position 406,474 of record CAVZMI010000023.1, on the reverse strand, counting down.
AAGAAGAAGGAGTTCAGGATGAAGAAACGGCGCGTATCAGGAAAATCTTGAAAACACCGGTCGATGAACTTGAACTCTCGGTTCGGTCTCATAACTGCCTCCGTGCAGCGAATATCCGGACTATTGCCGATCTCGTACGACGGGAAGAATCGGAACTGCTCAAATTCCGTAACTTCGGCCGAAAATCGCTTGCAGAACTATCGGCTATCATTGAAGAGTATGGATTGACATTCGGTATGCCGGTTGAGAAATATTTACCCGAGGGTGAATAATTAAAAGTTTAGATTTTTTTACAATTTTTAAATAGAGGAAATCAGTAAATGCGACACAGAAAAACTGGGCGAAAGCTGAAACGGACGGCAAGCCATCGTAAAGCTCTTTTAAATTCTCTTTCAACATCTTTATTGAGACATAAAAAGATACAGACGACGCTTGCGAAGGCAAAAGAGACTCAAAGGCAGGTCGAGGCAATCATAACACGGGCAAAGCATGCTCTCGGTGCCGAAGGAGATGGAAAGGCGAAGAATATTCATGCACGCCGCGAGGTTGCCCGAACCGTAAAAGATCGTGCTGTGGTGAAATCGCTTTTTGAGGAAATTGCTCCGAAAGTCGCAACTCGTCCGGGCGGATATACACGGATTGTGAAACTGGGTCAACGTCAGGGTGATGGTGCACAGGTTGCTGTCATTGAGCTGGTTGATTTCAATCTTGCCGATTCAACGGGAAGTGCGAAAGCAAAACGATCGCGAAAGAAATCTAAAAAGAGCTCGCCGCCGGCAGCAACACCTGTGAAAACGGCACCGGCAATACCGGCAGTACGTGAACCGTGGGCGAGAGAAGAGAGAAATACCTAGTGAACGACAATTCATTTTCGAACTGGATACGAAAATGAAAATCACATCTGCAGAATTTGTTGTGGGGGTGACGAGTCTGAATCATCTTCCGGTGACGAATCTTCCGGAATTTGTTTTTCTCGGACGATCAAATGTTGGAAAATCATCGCTTATTAACGCTCTCACGAACAAGAAGAATCTTGCGCGATCTAGCGGCACACCCGGCAAGACGCGCGAGCTTAATTACTATCTCATAAATGATTCGTTGTATTTCGTCGACCTCCCCGGCTTCGGATATGCAAAAGCTCCGGAACAGCTCCGTGCCAGCTGGGGGAAATTTATCGAACAATATCTCCAAACCCGTAAACAGATCAAGCTTGCTTTCCATCTAATGGACGCTCGTCATGAACCTACGGAACTTGACAAGGCGCTAGTCGGTTGGCTCGATTTCTATAAAATTCCTTTCGTGGTAATTTTAACAAAGGCCGATAAACTTGCCCGGAGTAAGGTAGCCAATTTTGTCAAGAACGCGGAAGAGGTCTTTTCGGCATATTCTTCATGTCAGCATGTCGTTCCGTTCTCATCATTTACAGGCGATGGGAAGGTCGATGTCATGAAAATCATTTCTTCCAGACTTCAATCATAATTTACTCTTCTTTTCCCTACTTATCGGGGCGGAACTGAACCCACAGAACAATCTCGCTTTTTTTCAAAAACATGGAATAGAATAGTTTTTTTCGCGCCTCCCGATGAATTTTCGAAGGTTTTCATCTTTATGGGACCTTAATAATTTAAGGAGATTTTCAAACGATATGTTGATGTAAAAAAGGCCGTAATCGTTAATAAAAGGTAAAAAAAAAGGGCTTGACAATGTATTTTCTTAGTGTTATACTTGGATTACTTAAAACGACCTAAGACATTTTCACAAAGTTCTTTCCTTTATGGATCTTTGGTCTCTGTCTTCTTCTTCAACGTTTCAAATAGAGTATATCCTACGTGACGGTGGTAGTCAATGTGTGCAGATCCAGAAATTTCAAATCCAATGAAGTTTCCTAGAAGTGAAATCAATTGTAATGATCAAGGTGCTCTCGAACATGTCATTCTCACAAACCTTTTGTTTTCTAATTCAAATTCAATAATAACTTCACTCAAAAGGAGGTGATATTCCCCGAACCTCGTTACCATGTTTCAAATAATGAAACATTTGTGACCTGGAGTTATAGTTTTCTTGTTTAATTCGTTCCCCCATGGTTGACTCTAAAGAAGGAGGTCATTATGTACCGTAAGTTATTCTGTGTGCTAGTGGGGATACTCGTGTTTCCCATCATGGTAATGGGTGCAGATGGAAAAATACGAGGGAAGGTCGTTGATAAAGAAACGAACGAACCCCTAGTAGGTGCCACGATCATCATCGATGGCACAACAATGGGTACTGCGACGCAGATCAGTGGTGAATATTTCATACTTAATGTCCCGGCTGGAACGTACACTCTTCGAGCGTCATATGTTGGTTATCAAACTAACATTGTTTCAAACGTTCGAGTAAATATCGATCTTACAACAGAAATAAATTTTGCGCTCGCTCCAACGAGTGTGCAATTGCAGGCTGTTGAGATAGTAGCCGGGCGTCCCTTACTTGTTAAAGACCAGACGAATACACTGGTCAATAAATCATCCGAAGAAATAAATCTTCTTCCTGTTCGTGGTGTGACCAACGTTGCAGGCCTTCAAGCTTCGATTGTTCAAAACGAAGGATCGAACAACCTGTTCGTGCGTGGCGGCCGCTCGACCGAGGTCAATTATATGATCGATGGTGTTTCGGTCACAAATCCGCTCTATGGGACTCCAAGTGCCGCCTTTGCAAACGTGAATCAAAACAACGTCGAGGAACTACAGATCCAGACCGGCGGTTTTAATGCCGAGTATGGCTCTGCAATGTCGGGAGTGGTTGCCGTGGTGACCAAACAAGGTGGTTCTCAATATCACGCGATCGGTGAATTTGTCACCGATGGATTCATGAAACCGACATGGGGAAAAAGGGGCGGATACGGCTACTATGATGCGAATGTTGTTTTAAACGGCCCGGTTGTTCCCGATGACAACACCGCCAATTTCAGTCTGTCGATTCAACGCATTATTATGACCGATAATGATCCGCGGGCTATCGGAGGTGTAAAGCCGAATAACTCGACACATTCCTGGGATTTCGCCGGAAAATTTTATGTGAGACCGATCACGGATTTGGAACTGAAATTCGGCGGTACAGCCTACCTGCGAAAAGGGAATGTTGGAACTTTTGCTAATAATGGACAGGTCGATTATTATGATTTCAATAGCAACCATCAACAAAAATTTGACAATGGAACGTATACCGGATTCATCCGTGCTACGCAAAACGTCGGTTCTAACTTTTACTATGACGTTCAGGCAGGATATTTTGATGAATCTGTAAAACAGGGTGACGGTGTCTGGTTCGATGACTTGCTCTCTTACGGACTGAAATCGAAGAATCCTTCATTTGTACAGGACGGGGTACAACCCCCCTATGTGTATAATGTCCTTGCTCCTCCTGGACGAGTTCTTGATCGATTTACAAAATCAGATTCAAGAGTATGGACGTTTACGGGTAATGCTAATCTTCAGACAGGAAATCATCTTCTGAAAGCTGGACTCGAATACCGATTATACAAGATTCGTTGGTATACAATTAATCCAGTCGATTTAGCAATACCGAGGACTGGCGCAGATGCGGGATGGGATGGATACCGCAATTGTAACGTCCAGTATTTTGGCTACGATTATGCCGGTAACTGGTATAATGGAGGAGATGCTTTCTTCAGTTCAAGTCATAGCGAAGCAGCGAAAAAACCGAATTACTTTGCAGCATATATTCAGGACAAGGTTGAATTATCCGACCTTATTCTGAATATCGGTTTTCGTCTCGATCGTTTTGATGCGAAAGAACAAGTGTTTAAGGATCCTGTTAATCCTTTCGGAGCGCGAGGTACACCGGGTGCCGGTGTGTTTACACCGGACGATTTGACAAAATCAACACCCACAACAATAATAAGTCCGCGACTTGGTTTTTCTTTCCCGGTTACCGATAAATCTGTGTTCCATGCACAATACGGCACATTTCTTCAGATGCCGGAGTTGTGGGATGTTCTCGCCAGCAAGACATATGCAGACCGTATGATCGTCGATGCACCATACTCAGGGACTATTGCGAATCCCGATTTGAAACCTGAACGAACTATTTCGTACGAAATCGGATTCAAACAGATGCTGTCGGATAATGCCGCGCTCTCCATTACGGGATTTTATAAGGAGATAAAGGATCTTATTCAGGTGCGTAATGTTGGGACAGCCACTGATCCGGCATACCCCAATAGTTATCAGCCGTATGAGAATGTCGATTTCGGAAATGTTAAAGGATTCGATATTATTTTCGAATTGCGACGAACGAATCATATTGCTGCTACAGTGAACTATACTCTCGGATTTGCAGACGGAACAGGTTCCAATCCGGATACACAGGGTCGTATAACCTGGATTCAGACTCAAAGCCCGAAAATTATTTCTGCGCTCGATTTCGATCGTCGGCATAGCGGTTCCATCAATCTTGATTACCGTCTTGGAACCGAAGAAGGTCCGAAGATCGGCGATATCTACCCGCTGGAACAATTTGGTGTGAACCTGCTCTTTGCATTTAACAGCGGCGTTCCGTATACACCTTCTGTCGTGTACAACCCATGGTTTGGAACGACATCAATCCAGCCGATCGGCCAAATTAATTCAGCCTACACGCCATGGAACTTCAGATTTGATCTCCGTGTCGACAGGGCGTTCAAAGCTGGTCCGTTTAATCTTATCGCGTCGTTAACAGTACTTAATCTCCTGGATACGAAGAATGTTGTTGCAGTGTGGCGTGCAACAGGTATGCCGAACTCGACGGGCTGGTTGTCGACGCTTGCAGGACAACAGTGGGCGGAGGGTGTTACACGTGAGAGTCCTACTGGTGTTGTACTGGATCCAGCCACCGCATTCTCAACCAGGGAGGCAGATCCTACGAACTATGGAATTCCGCGCCAAATTCGTTTAGGCATTCGTGTAGAATATTAATAATGTCTCTGCGAATGTGAGTTCACATTACTCTGAGGAGAAAATTTTATATGAAAAGAACAACCCTATTAATTGTCTTGCTCATCCTTGCAGTACTATCGATGAGCATGGCTCCCTATGATAGACACAACAAAGGGAATGACCCATACAGACTCGCGAAGGTTGCTACAAAGGGTGATTATGTCAAATTCGATGTGAACAATATATCGACCTTTGTTCGAAACAACGGATCGTTCAACCGTGACCCCGGTACGGGATCTGCCGGTTTCGAGTGGCCAAAAGGATCTGGCAACACCGCTATCTATGCGTCAGGTCTATGGATGGGAGCTTTAGTCAACGGTTCAGCTCGAGTGGCAATTGCAGAATACTCTTATGAGTTCGATGCCGGCCCTATTGCTGCAGGAGTCGACCCGGGTGCTGATAGATATCACGTCTATAAAATCAAACGGGGCGACGATGCTAAATCAAATCCCGATTGGGCGAACTGGCCGTGGCAGGATGGCGCACCCGTTTTGAAAAAAGTCGATGGGACAGATAGCCTTGACGCCGACGGAAGTCGTATTCCGGCACTCATCGGCGATATGATGGTCTGGTGTGTCTATAACGATAATAATCCGAAGGTGCATACAAACCAGAAAACTGAACCACTCGGCATTGAAGTTCAAATGACCGCTTTTGCATACAATCGATCCGATGCTCTCGGAAATGTAATTTATTGCAAGTGGAAAGTGATAAATAAGGGCGGCAACAAACTTGACGATACGTATGTCACAATTTGGGCGGATTGCGATATCGGTGACGGTGCAAATGATTACGATGGATGCGATACGACACTCGGGATAGGATATACCTATTGTGCCAATACGAGTGCAGCCGGCTACCAAATCGCGCCTGCAGCCGGATTCGATTTCTTGCAGGGGCCGCTTGTAAATGGAACAGCTCAAGATACGGCAAAATTTCCGGATGGTCGGATTTTCCCCGGGAAGAAATTCCTCAAGATGACACGATACGTAAAATATAGTAACGATCGTTCGAAGATGGGAAATCCGGATGTCGGAGCGGAATCATACAATTATATGAAAGGTCTTGCCCGGGATGGATCTCCGATCGTTGACGATCTGGGTAATCCCGCTAAGTTCATGTATCCGGGCGACCCAACAAAAGCATACGATGCTGCGACGAACTGGATTGAAAATACGGACGTCCCCGGCGATCGACGTTTCATGATGACGGCCGGTCATTTCACAATGGCTGTCGGCGATACACAAGAAATTGTCGCCGCAAATCTTATCGCTCAGGGAACGACCAATCTTGGAAGTGTTTCATCGTTGAGAGTCACAGATGCAGCGGCACAACTTGCCTATGATCTCAACTTTACATTGTCTCCACCACCGTTAGCTCCAACGGTAACGGTGGCGCAACTTGACAATGAGATTGTGTTATCGTGGGGCGAAGACGATTCGGCTACTACCGAAATTGAAAATACGGTGACGCCCGATCCAATTGCCGCAGCAGCGGCAGCGACATTTGATACCTATATGTTCGAGGGGTATGTCGTGTATCAACTGGCTAATATATCGGGTGATGACCCAAGGATGCTGAAAACATACGACCTCAAGGTTAATCCTCATGATCCGGCCCTGGCAAGTCCGGCAATTATTTACGACGACGTATTTGATAAAACAGTCGGGAATATAGTGAATAAGCCGGTGAAGTTTGGCGAGAATAAAGGAATCCAGCGATCTATTCGTATTACAACCGACGTATATACGGGTAATCCGCTTGCCAATGGAAAGGATTATTATTTTGCAGTTACTTCATATACTTTCAATAAAGAGAGCGTGCCTAAAACATTGGAAAGCGCAATCAAAACTATAAGGGTTCGTCCGACACAATTACCCGGTGAACGATTGCATGCAAGTAATGGAGATACGCTAAGGACCGTTGCGAAGCATGTTGCGGGAGCTTCTGATGTAGTTCATACTGCCGGGGTATCGGAAGCCACTGTAATTCCAATTGTGATAAATCCGGCGCTCCTTAAAAAACATGTATATTCTATATTGGCTAATTACGAGGAGGGAACAAGAGTGGGCTGGAAATTGCGCGATGAAACGGTTGCACAAGATCTTCTCACTTCGCCGAATTTGGGTCCTGCTCAAGGTGGGAATAGTTATTCATGGCCGATAAAAGATGGGATCGAATGGGTCGTTCTTGATGTCGAATCAAAACCGAATCCAGATTCCTGTTCCGTCGTGGGTGATATAAGCTGGCTTGAATCGACAGGTTGGTTCGTTTCTAGTACCGGAGGTGGGGTTCTGGATCCAACAGAATCGGGGTATATCATTATGATCATAGGAAGTGATATGCCTAGTTACTTAGGACATATGAGTAGTGCATGGGATATGCTTAATAATACACCGATCGAAGTTCGATTCGGTCCGGGCCAATCACAAAATGCTTACAGAATGAGAAGGGTTGGCGGCGTGAGCACTTCCTATGTTATTCAGGAAACCGACCCGTTTGTCCCTGTTCCATTTACGGTTTGGGATATGACAAATCCGGCAAGTCCCCGGCAGCTCACCGTTTCCTGGCGTGATCAAGATAACGATGCGACATTCAATCCTACTGTCGATAATTATCTTGAGTTTGCAATCATATATAACAGGACGTATAATGCAGCCGGAGGACAGTGGCTCTATCAAAATGCGGTTGGTCATGTCGCTGCTGATTGGTCGGATGTAGCAACAGCCAAATCGGGGGCAGATATGATGTATGCTATGTCGATCGCGTTAGTGGATGGACAGACAACTGGCAACGCTGCATCTAAATTCATTGTAATACCTTACAAACCAATAAAAGCTGCAAACGTTTATACAGTTACTATATCGACAGCGCCGACCCAGAATGATTCTCTGGCGAGGATCGATTTAGACAAAATCATGGCAGTCCCGAATCCATACTTTGGTGCAAGTGCTTATGAACGCGATCAGTTCAATCATGTGGTACGAATTACAAATCTGCCGCAGACGGCAAAGATTAGAATATTCAATCTTGCCGGCCAGCTCGTTCGTGTGATCGATAAAAATGACACAAGGACAACAGCAGATTGGGATCTGTTGAATACTAGCGCCCTCCCAGTCGCCAGCGGTATGTATGTTGCATATATTGACATGCCGGGTATAGGAACAAAAATCCTGAAGATGGCAGTCATTATGTCGGAAGAGCGATTGGATAATTATTAATCCCAAAATGTTTTTGTGTCAGGGTATTTGCCACCAATTTTCAACTTGAGGAGAGCAACAATGGATATCATAAAAAATTTGTCTACGTTTCTTTTACCACTATTTGTGGTATGTATAAGTGTAGACATCGCTTATAGCGGATCCGATACCCGAGGAGGGACGGCCGGAGCGACGGAGTTGCTTGTTCCGGTTGGATCTCAGGGAACAGCAATGAGCGGAGCAGTAAATGCTTCTGTCTCTGGCGTTGAAGCCATAGCGTGGAATCCAGCAGGTATGGCGCGAATTCCCGGTTCGTGGAATTAATGTTTTCGAACTTGAATTATATTGGCGATATTAAACTCAATTATTTCGGTGTTGCAGCATCGCTGGGCGATGTCGGCACTCTTGGACTAACGGCACGTTCGTTAAGCTTTGGTGATATTCCGGTGACTACAACCGATTTCCCCGAAGGCACTGGCACAACCTATAGTCCAAGCTATATTACCGTCGGGCTCACCTTTGCACGTGCGTTTACCGACAGAATATACGGTGGTGCCACGGTGAAACTCATCAATGAATCGATCATACGTACGAGCGCGACGGGTTTCGCAGTTGATATTGGCATTCAATATGTATCGGGATCATCCGGATTGAAACTCGGTGTCGTACTGAAAAACCTCGGTCCAAAAATGGTTTTTTCCGGTCAAGATATGGAATCCTTTGTCGAGATACCGGGACAGGAACCGGGGGCTCGTCAACGTTCATTGGCAGTTCCCGGCCAGCAATTCGATCTTCCATCAACACTTGAGATGGGACTCGGATATGATTTCGATGTAGCCGAACAACACAAAATAAGTATTGCCGGTAATTTCCAAAATTCAAACTATGGGAACGATGAGTATAGCATCGGTCTGGAGTATGCGTGGAATAACATGCTTTTCCTTCGCGGTGGTACGAATCGATCCCAGAATCAATCGGACAATATCTTTGGACCGACTTTCGGAGTTGGAGTGAAGATTCCGATCGGAACATCATCCGTTTCTTTCGATTACTCGTACAGGAAAACGGATTTCTTCGGCGGTAACCAATGGATTACTGTCAAAGCCGGTTTCTAAAAGACTAGTTCATAACAGCATTATAAGTAAAGAGGAGCTCCCCTAAGTGGAGCTCCTCTTTTATTGAGACGACGGAAATCATGCAATATTTTCATGCTCGTAAATATAAATGGATTCTCTGCTTCTCTTTATTTTGTGCCGTCACGGCAATTTCTACCATGCAGGCCCAGCGATCCTTTGAGGCGGCGGAAGCAATCCATTCTTACGGTTCATTCACGGACGCACGTGCAATGTCGCTCACACTCGATGGAATAATAGTGATCGTTGATGCGGGAAATGAGGCTGTTATTGAAATGGCTGCTTCGGGAGAGATACTCCGTATGCTGAGCGGCAGAGGATGGGGAAACCTCGAATTCGATCAACCTTCAGATGTTGATGCGGTACAACCGTTAAGAATTTTTATTGCCGATTACGGAAATAACCGGATTCAAATATTTGATAAAAATCTTAACTATGTATCATCCATTACAGGTACATATCCCGATCCGGCAAGTCCGATTTTTCGTTATCCTCGCAGTCTCGCAGTATCACGTCATAATGATATTTTTATTCTCGATGGTGATAATGCACGCATTATCAAAATGGATGCAACAGGAGCACTCATAGCGACATTCGGCGGCTTTGACGCAGGGATGGGCCGGCTTTTGCATCCAACACGCGTCCGCGCAAGTCTTACAGATGTCCTTGCGGTAGTCGATGGAAACGACCTGATATTCTTCGATCTCTATGGAAATTTTCTTAATAGATATCATAATGCGGAAAAAATATCGAGCTGCTCATTTGATGCTTCGACATCTCAATGGATTTGTACTTCCGATAGTTCCGTAACTATTCTTCGGTTAGACGGAACGGAATGGCATGAACAACAGACTATAGTTTTGCCGGTACCGGAAAATAATCAGCAGCATGATCATATCATTTTAGATTGTGTGTATCGAAACAATCGGATATACATTCTCACGGCACATCAAGTGACACTATTTGATCTTCATCCTCCTAAAGAGTGAAAAGAGCTTGCTTTAATCACATTTTTCTTCTATACTTTTCGTTGTAAAAATAATCGAATAATACACATAAGAAAATAATTAGAGGATTTTTCCGATGGCTAAAAGTCTGAATAAAGTCATGTTAATCGGGAATTTGGGGAGGGATCCTGAACTTCGCTATACCACAAGCGGCGTTGCCGTGACGACGTTCACCATTGCAACGAACGAGAGCTGGAAAGATCAGGATGGAAATCTGCAGGAACGCACCGAGTGGCACAATATTGTCGCATGGAGAAAACTTGCAGAAATTTGCGGTGAGTGGCTGAAGAAGGGGAAAAAAGTTTATATTGAAGGTAGGCTTCAAACACGAAGCTACGACGATAAAAACGGCGTGAAAAAATATGTAACCGAAATTGTCGCCGATGATATGATCATGCTCGATGGAGCGGGAGGGGCGGGCAGACCCGGATCAACAGGCGGAGCGCCCGGTACCGAAGGTTCGGTGACTCCGGGGACGGACATCGGAGGAGGATCTCAAAAAGACGACGATCTGCCATTTTAGGATTTTATCTTGCGCCTCTACGAGTCGTAGACACTCTGTGGCTCGATGAGTGAAGTTGCTATGCGTTTTCCCACGGCTCACGCCGTGGATCAGAGTCTTACGTCCCTACTTGCCCTTGACTCACAATTTACAACACTGTTTATCTCGTAAATATGATTCGTCGGGCAATTTATTTTCATTTCGTGTAAAAAGTTCTTGACATCTGTACTTCGATTCTGTATATTGCACAACATTTTTTTAGAATGCTCTTTTTCATAATGAGTGAAGGTGCATCGTCTCGATGAAGTCGAGACTGTGTGAAAAGGGAACTCCGTGACCGGCATCCCGTATCGATGCGAAACGATAGATACGTGATGCAGGAATTCGGAGGCTGCCCCGCAACTGTGATCCCGACCCTCTATAATCCATAGGGGGTACAACTCTGATTCAATGACGTCACTGCCCAGAATCCGCCGAAAACGGAAGGGGACGGGAAGACGGATCAGAATTCGGGAAAGCCAGGAGACCTGCCTGCACTCCATCGAAACATACCTTCGCGGGAAGGGGATGGATGGTGATTATAACCCCAATCTCCGGTTTCCGCCGAAGAAAGGGGTTTTTTTATGTATATGAGAAGAATATTATTAGGAGTTCTCCTTTCAGGGACATTACTGCATGTCGACGCGGCAGATTCTGGTTCATCTACCGGTACCCACAGCGATTCAACGCTCTACCGTCTTGACGAGGTTATCGTCAGCGCGTCAAGGACCGAAATGCTCCGGAACGAATCGCCGGTAGCGGCCGAAGTCATCTCAAGTGCGAGTCTTCTGGAGCGAAATGCCTATCGGCTTTCCGACGCACTGAACGGGTCAACGGCCCTATTTATCAAGGACTATGGAGGGAATAATATAAAGACAATCACTCTCCGCGGAATGAGTGCCGAGCATACAGTTTTCTTGGTAAACGGCGTACGGTTATCAAATATGCAGAATGGTGTTGTTGATTGTGGAGAAATTCCTGTTGAAATGATCGAACGTATCGAAGTGATCCGGAGCGGGAATTCAGCCATCGTTGGGGCCGATGCGGTGGCAGGATCGGTGAATATTGTATTTCCACAGGGCGAAGAGAAACCTTCCATTTCACTTCATAGCGCCATCGGTTCTTTCGGGACAAGTAAAGCCGGCTTGAGCATTCGACAGACGGTGGAACCGGTCTCGATCACGGGCGGAGCATTCATGGAACGGAGTACCGGAAATTTTCCCTATACACTCTCCCAACAAACGGAACAGATTTCACGGTACCGGGATAACAATGACTACAACCGGAAAAATCTCCTTTTTTCTCTCTCAACAAAACTCGGCACTTCCTCATCCATACGGGCACTACTGTGGTACGGTGGGAGTGTTCGCGGCATTCCGGGGCAAATCCTCTCTCAGTCGGCTCCCGATGGAGTTGCCCGTCAGCAGGATCGTACTCTCCGCCTTCTTCTCTCTTCGGGATTCCCGATCGCTGGTATAATACAGTGCCGTATAACAGCCGATGTTCAGCAACTCTATCAACGGTATGAGGATCCGCTCTATCCGTACGGGAACGGACCTCTCGACACATATTCATTGAATACGATGCATGGTGGTACCGCCGAATTCGACGTCCCTGTCTCGGGAAAAAGCATGCTTATCTTCGGTACGGAGATACGCAAGTACTCGTTGGAAGGGAATGAATTAACAACAACGCCACAGCGGACTCAACAGAGCCTCTATTCTACCTATGATTTCCGCTGGCAGGGACTTGGGGATGTCGTTGAATCTATCTATATACTCCCGGCATTACGGTATGATCGCTTCTCGGAAATCGGCTCGAAAATAAGTCCGAAACTTGCCATATCGCTTCGGTCGGTTCCGATCATGGGATGGGGACTGAGGAACGCAACGGTAACGCTTCGCGGAAGTGTTGGTACGAATTACCGTGTCCCGACATTCAACGAGCTATATTACCCGTGGAGCGGTAATCCGGAATTGAAACCGGAGAATTCAACGAGCTATGAAGCCGGAATACTTTTTATCAATGATTTCTCTCTGTCTCACACAGTTGAAATTACATGGTTTAATATCCGGACGATCAACAGGATCCTTTGGGCTCCCGGCGAGGGCGGACTCTGGTTCCCTCAAAATATTGGAAAGTCGCTCTCAACAGGATTCGAGTTCTCATTTACTCTCAGAACCCCGGATGAAAAATTCTCATTGAATGGAAATTATACAACATTAAAGACAACGAAGGAGAACAGCGATGGAGAAAACGACCAGACATATATGAAACAACTCCCTTTCATACCCCGCGAGATTGGGAAAGTAGCTGTTCAATGGAATCCGCATACACCGATTTCATGGCTGCCGAAGGTGTGGTTAGGTCTCGAGTGGCACTATACTGGACTTCGATATACAACGGCCGAGAACAATCCCGATCTAGTTCTTCCTTCGTATGCTACAACGGGATTGAACTGCGGTACAGATGTTCTCGTCGGTCTTTTCTCGTCTAAATTCATGGTTTCGATTCAAAATCTGTTTAATAAATGCTATGAAGTAATGTCTGGTTACCCGATGCCGCGAAGAAGTTATACTGTATCGTTCACAGTGCAATTGTGAAGAATCTAAATATCAATATATAGAAAGTTCTTGTAACCGTTATTGAGAGTATAACTGAAGATCTTTCAGTCGAAGTACTGTAAATATGAGAATTAGAATTGCGTGCCAGAAAATTGTTCTTGAAACGAATTTTTCTTCATTTTTTACTTGACTTCACTTCAGCAAGTGATTATATTCACAGGAGTTACTTTTCGATTATGTCTCGCCTGGGCTGACTATAATATTGATGTGTGCCCTATCTTCGACCAAGAATAAAATCATAAAGAGATTTTCAAGTTAGTAATAGACGCAAGGAGATTTGACATGGTATTGAAGGAACCTTCTGCCGTTGAGACGGAGCCGTCGGTGTACACGCAATCTGATGCTGCCGTGAATGAACCGGGTGCTAAAGGACTCACGCTCGGACGGTATTTCACAAAAGCCGGAGTTCATCCATTCGAAGAGATACAATGGGAGCTCCGCACTGCGGTCATAACCAGCGAGCAGGGAGAAAAAATATTCGAGCAGTGTGATGTTGAGATTCCCGCAACATGGTCAATGACGGCGACGAACGTTGTTGTCTCAAAATATTTTCATGGAAAAACCAACACACCCGAACGTGAACGAAGCGTGAAACAGCTCGTCGAACGCGTCGCCAAGACCATTACAGGGTGGGGAGTGAACGGCGGATATTTTGCAACGCATAAGGATGCAGAAATTTTTTATTACGAGCTTACATATCTTCTCGTCAATCAGTATATGGCGTTCAACAGTCCGGTCTGGTTTAATGTCGGCATCGAAGAACATCCGCAGTGTTCGGCTTGTTTCATTAATTCGGTGAAGGACACGATGGAGTCGATCCTGGATCTGGTGAAAACAGAAGGCCGCCTTTTTAAATTCGGATCGGGGACAGGATCAAATCTCTCGACGCTCCGATCATCGCGTGAAAATCTTTCGGGCGGCGGCACGGCTTCGGGCCTGTATCGTTTATGCGCGGGTACGACGCATTTGCCGGAGTGATTAAGTCCGGTGGAAAGACGCGCCGCGCCGCGAAGATGGTAATCCTGAATATCGATCATCCTGATATTATCGACTTCATTAAATGTAAAGCTGATGAAGAAAAAAAAGCGTGGGTTCTCATCGATCATGGATATGACGGTGGATTCAATGTTCCCGGCGGCGCATACGATTCGATAGGATATCAAAATGCAAATCATTCGGTTCGCGTTACCGATGAGTTTATGAAAGCTGCTCTTGAAGACAAACCGTGGTCGACCAAAGCGATTCTCGATGGCCGAATAATGGACACATACCGTGCGCGCGATATCATGAAACAAATTGCAGAAGCAGCCTGGGTATGCGGAGATCCCGGAATGCAATTCCATACTACAATCAATAACTGGCATACATCGTCGGCGACGGCTCCCATCAATGCGTCGAACCCTTGCAGCGAATATATGTTTCTCGATGATTCTGCGTGCAACCTTGCTTCATTGAATTTAATGAAATTCCAGAAAGCCGATGGCGAGTACGATATCGAAGCGTTTCGCCATGCAGTAGATATTACTGTCACGGCACAGGAAATTCTAGTCGATAATGCCAGCTATCCGACTCCGGCAATTTCAAAAAACAGCCACGAGTTCAGAGCACTCGGCCTTGGCTATGCAAACCTTGGAGCATTGCTAATGTCGCGCGGACTCCCATACGATAGCGACGAAGGGCGAGCCTATGCGGCAGCCGTTACGGCTCTCATGTGCGGCGAAACATATCGCCAATCAGCGCTGATTTCCAGGGAGGAAGGTCCGTTCGAAGGTTTTGCAGTTAATCGTGAACCAATGCTGAATGTTATAAAAAAACATGGCCTTCATGTCGATATGATTGCAAGTAAAGAGACAGTGCCCGCCGATCTATTAACGGCAGCGCAGAATGTCTGGAACGAAGCGTATGCCCTGGGAGAGAAATACAGTTTCCGAAACGCTCAGACGACGGTCCTTGCCCCGACAGGTACCATCGGGTTTATGATGGATTGCGATACGACCGGCATCGAACCCGATATCGCATTAATAAAATATAAAAAACTCGTCGGCGGCGGATTGATGAAGATCGTCAACAATACGGTTCCGCGTGCCTTACGAAGGCTTGGCTACAACGAAGAACAAATCGAACATATTATCGGCTATATCAACAAGAATGATACGATTGAGGGGGCTCCGTATCTGAGGGAAGAACATCTTCCCGTTTTCGATTGTGCATTCAGACCGGCGAAGGGAAGCCGAACGATCCACTATATGGGCCATATCAAAATGATGGCAGCGGCGCAGCCGTATATTTCGGGTGCGATTTCAAAGACCGTCAATATGCCTAATGATGTCTCGGTCGATGATATAATGCAGGCCTATATCGAGGCATGGAAACTTGGCTTGAAAGCAATCGCAGTCTATCGCGACGGCTGCAAGCGGACCCAGCCTTTGAGCACTTCGCATCCGGACGCTAAAAAGGCCGCTCCACCGGCTGAAGTCACGGTAAAAAAGCCGGCGCGGCGGCGGCTACCCGATGAACGCGAATCAATCACTCACAAGTTCAGTATTGCCGGACACGAAGGATATATCACCGTCGGGCTCTATGAAGACAGGGTGCCAGGCGAGGTCTTCATAACAATGTCCAAAGAAGGCTCGACGATTTCAGGGTTGATGGATGCCCTCGCTACGGCACTCTCACTCTCACTTCAATATGGGGTCCCTTTGAAAGTGCTGGTCGACAAGTTCAGCCATATGCGGTTTGAACCGTCGGGATTTACCAATAATAAGGAGATCCCGATTGCGAAATCCATATGCGACTATATCTTTCGCTGGTTGGGGCGCAAGTTTCTACCGCCGGAAGACCAGCCTCATATCATCGTTCCGGAAACGACACCGCTCGGCAATGGGGTGCAGGAAAAACCGCCGTCGATTCTTGACGCTACGCCGACGATAGAAAAGACCGAGAAACAGATTTTCCAGACGCAGTCCGATGCGCCGCCGTGCCATGAATGCGGCAGTATCATGGTACGTAACGGTACATGCTACAAATGCCTGAACTGCGGGGCAACATCAGGGTGTTCGTAACGGCTGTCGCTGTTGCGGACTATAAGAGGAAGAATAGAACCGGTACTCTTCTCAGCCAAAGGTCGTCAGACTTCGACGAAATCTGTCGAGCCGATGAGCCTTGGGCTCGAAGAGGGGTGCCGGCTTTTTTATTATAATTAATTGACGCTGAACTTTAATACCCCGCCTGTTGTTTTATAATTCAGTAACGAGTATTGAGAAAGATGAAACCTCTGTGAGGTGATAATTTTTTATTATTAATTAAGGAATTTACCATTCGGGGATAGTCGATGAATTATTTAGAAACACTCTTCAACATTGAAAATAAGGTAATTGTATTAACCGGTTATATTTAACCATAAGCTTACGAAGTACTTTGAAACAGCGATCCTGTATGGAGGACACGGAGTTGAGGACTTACTAGTGCCCCTACAACTAATTAAATACCGCGAAGCGGTACTGTTTCACCGTATACAAACGAAGGGGCACAGTACCATCAAAGCTTATAGAAAATAATTGCTGTAAGGGAAAATAGCCATGGTTGAAGAAATATTGGGCAGACACTGTTCAATCATTTAATTGGATGGGTATTAGTATGTTCGTCCTTTCCATTTGACATTGTGATGAAAAAAAACAGCGAACGGCAAAACGATAACATAAATTATAAAATAAATTTCAAAGTGAATAATGTATCGAAACAGCGAATCGACTTTGAAAGTGTGAAGCGGGCGATACAGAACAAACATATCGGCAAGCGTCTTAACCAAAAAAGCTCCGAGTAAAAGATCCATCCGAGGACTCAGCAAAATTCCGAGCAGAAGAAGAGCATGCAGGATAAATCCGACGGCCATGACTGCGAGTCCGCGGAATTTCATCTCCAATCCGCCCACTCCCCATCGCACTCGCTGGCGGTAGAGCTCGTTCGCCGTGGAACATGGTAGGCTTGTCACCAGTGATCGTTCCGAAGTTGAAAAATTAAAATCCCATCGGGTCTTGTCTTCGACGGCATGAACAAGTGCATAATCCTCTGTGACGCTGAACTTGATCGATCGGTATCCTCCGACATCGTCGTATGCTTTCCGGCGATAGGTCAGATGATTTCCGACGACTGTCAGCGGTTTTTTCCAGCCGATTCCTGCAGCGGCGAGAGTGAAGAGGTAGATCCAGTCGAGAGCCTGGATCGCGCCGAACCAGTCATCCGACCGAAGAAGGGTAAAACCTCCGACAATGCCGGTTGTCGGGCTATATCGGCTCACCGTTTCACGCACCCACTCGGGCTTGACGGTACAATCGGCATCGGTCTGCAGAATTATCTCGCCTGATGAGCGATCGATCGCCTGCGCCACTGCATTTGCTTTCCCTTTGAGATGACTCTGACTCTGTTCCGCGGTGAAAGTCTTCACAAAGGGATAGTGCTGGGAATAGGATGCGATAATCGAGGCCGTTGTATCGGTCGAGCGGTCGTCGACAATAATGATTTCGAGTTTGTCATGGGGATAGCTGATATTCAACAGAGAATCAAGGCATGAGCCGATATGCTCTTCTTCATTTCGTGCAGCGACGATAACAGTCACCGTCGGCTCAGAACTATAGTGCCCGGAACGTTGCACACGCCGGACACCCAAGAGGATCAGCGTCGATTGGATGAGATAGAGAAGAAGAGATATACTTAAAAGAGCCAGGAACATGGATATCCGGGATGTGATAATACCATTTCTTATATAAAAAATACTGATTTATCAAGCAGGAATCAAGAGAACTGCCTTGCAGTTCCCGAAATAGCAATGTATATTCAAACATGAGCTCGTTAATAATCGGTATAGCAGGAGGAACCGGGTCGGGGAAGACAACAGTGACGGAGAAAGTCGTCGAACGGCTCGATTCTTCAGATGTCGTTGTGATCGCGCACGATTCATATTATTATGATCTGTCACATTATCCGGGAAAGAGTTCGGCAGAGATCAACTATGATCATCCCGATGCGCTCGAAACATCGTTAGTAATAAGGCATTTGAAAAACCTGCGTGAAGGTCGCTCGATCGAACAGCCTCTTTACGATTTTTCAACACACCGGCGTCGATCGGAGACCCGGACAATAGATCCCAAACGGATCATCATTGTTGAGGGAATACTGATATTTATTGAACAGGAGCTTCGTGATTTGATGGATGTAAAGATTTTTGTCGATACGGATGCCGATGAGAGGTTGCTCCGCCGCATGAAAAGAGATCTAACAGAACGGGGGAGGTCGATCGATTCCATTATTCATCAATATGTATCGACTGTCAAGCCCATGCATTGTGAGTTCGTAGAACCAAGTAAACGCTGGGCCGATATTATTGTGCCCCGGGGAGGTGAAAATGAGGTGGCAATTGACATGATTATCACGAAAATCCGGTCTCTTCGGTACAGGCAACCGGCCGAAATACCGTAGCAATAACATCTCGTTGCGGACAATATTTTTTTTTTGTATCTTATAATAGTATCATTTTTTAACTTCACGGAAACGATATCCAATGTACAAAGTGTTATTAGCGGACGACGAGGAAGGCCAGAGAAAGGCGCTTGCATTTGCACTGGAAGAGACGGGGAAACAGATCGGCCAGCGTGTCCAGATTGTTGAAGCGGAAACCAGCGTCAAGACTCGAAATCTCATATCGAATGAAAAATTCGATTTGATTATTCTGGATAATGAATTTAAAGATGAACATATCCCCGGCCATCTCCCCGGCATCGCACTACTCCAGCTTGCACGGAAAGAGGGAGTAAACATGAAGACGCCGATCTTTTTTTGCAGTGCTGATACGTATGACGGACTGAAAACAATGACAGACCGGTTTCTGGCAGTTCTACTTCCGAAGTCCCATTTCGATATTGATAACGTAGCAACCTTGATCGCGGCACAATTGCGTAAAGGAAAATCCTGAGTATTGTAAGCAAAGATTCCGCGACAGGTCTGTCCTTCTTCCGGTGGTTCCATCATCGAGATCACTATGAATAATCCATTTCTCGACGCAGCGGAAAAGTTACTGGCGAACGATCCTGATGTGATTGTTCCGATCAAAAAACTATGGAAGCTATCTCTCGATGCCCTCGCCGACAGGGATCCACTCCCCTTTGATGAATTTTCCAGAGCAATCACCTACGATGATCGCTTTGAATTTGTCTCGGGCGAATGGCTCGATGCCGCTAGCGGAATCGAGCCCTCAGAAAAATCCGTTGAAGATCAGGCACAGATGGAAATATTGGGGATCTATGGAGGAGAGCGCGTAAAATTAAGACGGATTCAAATTACCCCAGCCCTCCTTACCGGTATAATGAGTAAGAAAATCGATTCGACAATTGATGCATTGATGCGTGCCTGGGATATGCGGCCTGAGGGAGATAGTGAGACGGAGGATCAATTACTCCAGATTCTCGTCCAGGCAAAAAAACTCCAAAACGATCTTCATATGTTACTGGCTGAAGAGTCATCACCTGAAAAGGAAAAAAAGAACGACAAATGACGACAACGACGACCAGTGCATGGACTCCACTGTCGATAATTTCCTGGGGAGTCGATTATCTCAGAGGCAGAGAAATCGATAGCCCGCGTCTGACGGTCGAACTTCTCCTTTCCCATACGCTTCAGTGCCGGCGAATTGATCTCTATACGAATTTCGAAAAGCCGCTGACATCTCAGGAACTAGCCCGCTTCAAAGAGTTACTCAAACGTCGTCTTGATCACGAGCCTCTCCAATATATTCTGGGAAAGACCGAATTTATGGGATTGGAATTCCTGATTGCTCCGTCCGTTTTCATTCCACGTCCTGAGACGGAGAGGCTTGTTGAGGCTGTTCTTGAAGAATGTAAGCAGTGTGTCGATTGTGAATCGTCGCTGAACGTTCTTGATATCGGTACCGGGAGCGGGAATATCCCGATAAGTCTCGCTCATTATGATTCGCGCATTAAATGTGTCGCCTGTGATATCAGCGGCGATGCTCTCGCTGTAGCACAGCAGAATGCGCTGAAGCATCAGGTAGCGGGAAAAATACTCTTCGTAGAGCAGGATATTCTGCAATTGTTCCCTGAAAAATACACTCCCTTCGATATCGTCGTCTCGAATCCGCCATATATAGCACTTGAAGAGTACAAGTATCTGCAGCCCGAGATTACCCGTTACGAACCTCGCCGTGCGGCAACAGATGAGAAAGACGGTCTCGTGTTTTTCAAGAGAATAACATCGCTGATGCCGAAACTTCTGAAGGCTCAAGGAACATGTTTTATCGAAATTGCATATAATCAAGGGGAAGAAGTTACTTCCCTGTTCTCTTCGATTTTCCAGGATGTATCAATAATAAAAGATTATTCCGGAAACGACAGGGTGGTCTGTGGACGGGGGGTTGGTCAAAACGTATGAGAGTTCTGATTCAACGCGTCCAACGTTGCAGCGTCGTTGTCGAGGACTCTCTCACGGGCTCAATTGGTAAAGGTGTTCTCGTGTTTCTCGGTGTGCGGCAGGGGGATATGGCGGCAGACGCCGAGTACCTGGCATCGAGGACGGCTGCATTGCGTATTTTTGAAGATGAAAACGGGAAAATGAATCTCTCTGCACTCGATACCCGGGGAAGTGCTCTTGTGGTATCGCAGTTCACTCTGTATGCCGATACGAGAAAAGGAAATCGTCCGAGTTATACTGACGCCGCCGAACCCGCGCTTGCAGAGGCATTGTACGAGCACTATGTACAATCTCTGAGAACGATTCTCGGAACAGACCGGGTCGCGACAGGCGTTTTCCGGGCGATGATGAAAGTTGAACTTGTCAATGATGGTCCCGTAACGATTATGATTGAGAGTAAACCGCATCCATAATTGCGAAGGAGTCTTTATGAAACGGAAGCACTTATTCAAGATTTTCTGTGTTGTATTGGCGTTACCATTCTGTGCATGGGGGCAGGAGCTTTCACAGGTGGTTCCAGCCGATACATTTTCTACTCCGCATTTCCGAATCATGTACGAACGGGGAATTTCGATCGAGAATATCCGCGCGGTTGCGGATGACATCGAGTTAATTTTTGGAGATTTTAATGCCAAAGTGATGCTCCGCCTTCCCAAAGAAATTCCAACGGTGCTGGGTGCTTCATTCGTCGGATTAATGCGAAGAATTTCCGGAAGGATTGAATCCCCGGCATTCTATTCACACGATACACTCTATATAGTTTCCTGGAATGATGCCGGAATTGCCCGTGAACGAATGCTCCCAATTCTTCGCTTTGCTATTGCATATTCAATTCTAGATCGTGGTTCAGTACACGGAACTCCACGGTGGCTGACGTACGGCTACGCGCTCCGGTATGCGAATATTGAGTTGCCCCTTACGCCGCCTCCGGTAGCCTATATGCGTTCATTTGATGATTTTACCGAAGAAGGGCAACAATCCAATAATCCCAAAGAGATAGGAGATTATAATTATCTTCTCTTGAAGACACTAGATTTTCTAATTAACCGCTATGGTGAGCAGAAATTCATATCTCTCTTTATGGCTATACCGAGCGACAAAACTTTGGAAGAGGGATTTGAAAAAACATTCGGAGAAAAATATAGGGATATAGAAAAGGCCTGGCGTGTATATATCGATACTCAGGTCGGGAAATCAGTCCCGCGGAAAGGGGATGAACCGAAACACCAGGAGAAGTGATCATTGTCCGTAACAATGCTTTTTCTTGACGGTGTGGGAATAGGGAAAAAGGATTCAGCCTCCAATCCATTCTTCTCGGCCAGACTTCCCCATCTGCGATCGTTATTCGGTGGCGGTATTCCGCATCGGCGTTCCGCACGCCTTCGGGCTGATCATGCGGTAGTTATTCCGATCAATGCGACACTGGGAATTCCAGGACTTCCGCAAAGCGGCACAGGTCAGACAGCTCTCTTTTCAGGAGTCAATTCTCCAAAATTACTTGGCCGGCATTTCGGTCAGTACCCTCCATCATTACAGCGGGAGATTATTCGAGAAAAAAATATTTTTCATCAGCTGAAAGTCCGGGAAAAACGCGTGTGTTTTGCCAATGCATATCCCCAACAATTCTTTAAGTACATCGCATCCGAGAAAACGCGATTTACGGTAACGACGCTTGCATGCCAGATGGCAGGGGTACCGTTGCGGGGCGACGAAGAACTCCGGAGAAATGAGGGTGTGTCAGCCGATCTCACACGCGAGATATGGGGAGATCTGGGATACCCCGATATTCCGACGGTAACTCCCACCGAAGCAGGGAATCATTTTTATGAACTCAGCCGGTCATACGATTTCACATTGTTTGAATATTTTCTTACGGACCATGCAGGTCATCGGCAGAGCATGGAACAATCGGTCAATTTTCTGGAACGGTTTGACGGTTTTCTCGGAGGAATTCTCGAGATATTTGATTATACATCGACAACGCTGTTGATCACAAGCGACCACGGGAATATTGAATCACTCGATGTCCGCACGCATACGCGGAATCCGGTTCCGTTGATCGTGGTTGGCGCACACAGGAATTTCATTGCGCGGAATATCAAGAATATCGCGCACGTAACACCTACAATCCTCCGATTATTCGATAAATATTCCGTCTGAAGAGGATTACACATTGGATTGGAATCGTCAACCAGCAGTTCGTCTGGCATTTTGGATTACGGCGGGAATCATCGCCGGACGGTTTCTTATTATACCATTTTCTCTCCTTATCGCAATCGAGACCGTGATGATCCTCCTGGTGTATTTGACCGTTGGAATCATCCGACATCGATATGGAAAAGATCTGCAGACACTCCTTCTCATCTTGGTGCTGATATGTATCGGGATGACAAAGTACAGTATTGACACGACTCTGCTCCCCCGGAATCATATTTCATTCTTTCTCTCTCATCCGCGACAGGGAATCTTGATAGGAACGATCGCGGAACAGCCGGAAATCCGCAACGACCGACTCTCGTTTCTCCTGCATGCCTCGGACATGTTCAATGATACAATCAGAACTGAGGTTAACGGTGATGTTATCGTAAGTTTCAGGTACAAACGGGATGATACTTTGAGAAATCATGGACTGAGCTACGGTGATGTAGTTGTGATTCGGGGCATTATCGAAGTCCCGAGGCATGAACGGAATCCGGGAGAATTCAATTATCGAAATTATCTCGAGTTGAATAATATCTACGCTGTCATGACAGTGTCCGAAATGGAGGATATTCAATGTCTTGAGAAAAAGGAAGGGAATCTCTTGAAATCCTGGATTATCCTGCCGATCCGGAACTATGTCAGGAGTGTCGTCGATACAACAATCGGTGGAGTTGAGGGAGCATTTCTTAAAGGACTTATAATCGGCGATAGGAGCGAGATTCCAAAAGAAGTACAGACTTCGTTCATCAATGCCGGTGTCGTTCATATTCTGGCAGTCTCCGGGTTGAACGTTGCATTCGTTGCGCTCATCGTTGTGGCGCTGAGTAGCTTTATCCCGGGGAACAGAATTGTGAAAACGTGTGCGATCATTCTTACGCTCTTACTCTATATGGCCGTTGCCGGATCAACTCCGTCGATTGTCCGTGCAACCTTGATGGTCGTTGTGCTACTTGTGGGAAACATAATCCAGCGTCGGGCCAATATTATGAATGCGCTTGCAGTCTCGGCACTGATCATCTATGTGTACGATGCCCGGCAATTCTTTGATATTGGATTCCAGCTTTCATATGGAGCCGTAATTTCGCTTGTCCTTTTCTATTCCCCGATGGAATCGGCAATAATTCCCATATTCGAGCGCTACCGTCTGACGCGATGGCTTTCACCCATTGTCAAGTTGTTTATTGTATCGCTTGTTGCCCAGATGGGGACCTTGCCATTAATTGTACAGTATTTTGGTCGTATTTCTCTTGTGTCGTTTTTTGCAAATGTTGTCGTCGTTCCGGCAGCAAATATCGCTCTTGCACTGGGTATTGTGGTTGTTGTCCTCAGCATTTTTTCTTCCTGGTGTGCTGTACTCGCCGGTGCAGCGACGCATATGCTTTTATATTTGACATTAAAAATTATTACAATAGCGGCCCACTTTCGCTGGTCCGTTCTTGAAGTTCATACAACGACAGGTTTACTTACGGTTGGATACTATCTTCTCATCGCAATTGTGTTCTCATTGTGGAAGGGATCGTGGAAGCGTAAAGGGTTGATCCTTTTTCTTGCCGTTGCGAACATTTTCGTTTTCTATCCTGCTCCCGGATCAGCAGCATTCTTATTTCCACCGCAGGTGACGGTGACATTTCTTGATGTCGGTCAGGGAGATGCCGCGGTAATAGAATATCCGGATGGGAAGATTTTACTAATCGATTCGGGATCGCGGACGTTTAATTCCGATGCGGGACAACGGGTAATTCTCCCGTTCTTAAAATGGAAAGGAATCACGCAAGTCGATGCGTTTGTGCTCACTCATGGTCACAGCGATCATGTTGGCGGGGCACTGTCGGTAATTGAATCAATCCCGGTAAAGAAAATCTATATGCCCCGCACCGATTTACCCTCATCTCTGCTGACTGATCTTCAGAAAATCATTCAGGAAAAGAATATCCCTATAGAGTTTCTCTCTTCAGGGATGCAGATAGATGCATTCGATAACACGCGATTGTACGTTCTCCATCCAAATGGTATATTTTCTGAGTCGGTGAGAGAGTTAGATCGGCCGAATCTTAACAACACTTCGATTGTACTCCGATTGTGTTATGGTCGCTCATCCATACTGCTGATGGGTGATACTGAAGAGGCTGTCGAGAAAGAATTATGCGAGTATTACGGGGTTTTTCTTCATAGTTCGATACTTAAGGTAGCCCATCACGGAAGTATCAACGCAAGCTCGGATCCCTTTATATCTACCGTGAAACCAGCCCATGCAGTTGTTTCTGTTGGAAAAAACAATAAATTTAGACATCCATCGGTCGATGTGATTTCGCGCTATCAACACAACTCAATACCCATTGAGAGAACCGATGAGCAGGGAGCTATTGTTTTTCACATGACTGTTGATTCTGTCTGGAAAATCCAATGGCGCTGATCGCGTGATACTAAACACAATTCGGAAGCCGTCGATCAATATTATTATACGAATGTCGCACGAGTTCTTTTCTAAGAAATAAAGGAAACACCTCTATCCGATTCCGGAGAGAACGTGAATTATCCATTACGATTGGAGTTCCTATGATTTCCCAAATCATCTCGTATCTGCGAAAGGCACACTGTTTTCTCCCATTCTATATCATCGTGGCAATTCTGTCACTCCTGTGTGTGCCTCAGTGTACCCTTATTGCCCAGAGTCCGGACTGGTTATCTTTTCTGAATATTATGCCGAATCCATCACCATACCTGAGTCAATGGCAGAATAATCCACAGATCGTTACCTATAATTTATCCTATATTCAGAAAAAAACGGTGACGATTACATTCCGAGGCATTGTAACGAGTAAACGGTTCGGTCAGGTTGCTACGATTAAAGGGAATCCTATGCAGCTCACCGGACCCGCTACCTGGAATTTCCATAATAATCAAATGTTAAAAATTAATGAGGCGATCTACAATGGTACTTTTGCTTCTATCATAAAAAAATCCGGCCGCCTTCCTGAGGATGACTACACTCTCTGCATCGCTGTACTCGATCAACAGGAAAAACAGCTCACCCAGGATTGTAAGTCCTTCAGCATAGTCCTACCGGATCAACCGCAGCTTGTTGTGCCACAAAACAAGGATACAGTTTCTCTCGCATATCCAACATTTCAATGGACTCCGGTGCTTGTACCGCCGGGAATGACTATCCGCTATGCGATACGAATCTGTGAAGTACTTCAGGGACAGCAGCCCGAGAAAGCATTATCTGCAAATGTCCCTCAATTTGAACAGATACTCACGAATATTAATATGCTTGTGTACCCACCCAGCGCACTTCCAATTGAAATAGGGAGACAATACGCATGGCAGATTCAGGCGCTTGATCAGAATGGAACACCTGCCGCAGCAAATAATGGTAAGAGTGAAATCTGGACTTTCAGATATAAAAAGATGTCGACGTCATTTACTCTGCCTCTTCTTCAACCGCCAGGACTGACAAGGGTTCAGGGCATATTGCATTATAATTGGCCCGGATCGAGTCGACCGGCTCGAGTACTTGCCAATATGGCAATCAAATTGCTGGTAGAATATATATTTCACCCGAAAGTCGGACTTCCCTATGTGCTGAAACCGGGATTCTTCATCCCATATTCTGATATGGGTAAGGAACTGGCATCGACAACAACCGACGGTAACGGAAATTTTTCATTCGATTTTATTACTTCCGACAGCACAAGACTTATTGCAAAAGACACGAACATATACGTCCCGAATAAAGGGCTCACTAAGGGAGATCTATATCGTGCCGGACGCGTGATAGTCTCGAGTCCGTATTACCTCAGCCCGGGTACAGACATTATGTTTAAACCCAAAGGGAACCTCAATGTTGGTATTTTAATGGCTAAGGCCCGCCAGTACAATCTCACGGTTCAAATATGGGATCCCTCACAACCCGGAGGACATGCAAAGAAAGGGACCGTTGCATATCTTTACCGGCTTGTTACCTATCCGGATCTTCCAAAGGATGAAGGAGATCCACTCGACCCCCGTCCGAAGTCGGGAAGCTGGACGCTGGTAGCGAAGGATTCTGTCGAGAGCGGGCAGGTGCAATTTGCGTGTCTTGTACAGAATCGTAAACCCTTCGACGGTTATAGACTCGAAATTAAAAGTCCAGGTTGGATCGCAATGGTTTCTTACTCAGATCTCACAATAAAATTTGACGGGACACCGAATCCACCGCTCAATTATGATAAGACAGATAATGCAACGTTTGTTGAAGAATATCCTCTCCCGTTTCTGTACACGGAAATCAATCCTCAGTATTTATCATCGTATATTACCGGACATCTGACATATAAATTTCCGAACGGGTCGTGTAATAAACCTCTTGCTGGTGTTCGGGCACGGCTGGTATTAAAGTATATCCTTCATAAAAGCGGCGGCGGAGTTGCTGATGTGACAGGACTTGTGAATCGCTCTGATGCAAATCAGGAACTTGGTGTATCGACAAGTGATTCGACCGGAAGGGTGGGATTCTACCTGACGATGTCACCGACATTTTTCGACAGTATAGGAGTCATAGCAACTAATCAGACCTTCAAGACCGGTCCTACTGAATTTCCCACAATATACAAAGGAAGCCTCTACCGTGTGGCACGAATCATCCTGGATAACCCATACTATTGCAGCCCCGGCGAGGGAAATCCCAACTATGCCGATATTGAGCTCCAGCCTCTGAATTTTCAGGATTTCGGTTCGCTATGTTGTTTGGTTCGAGCGTACCAGTTTCGTGTTGCTGCATTTGATAAAGAAACAAAGAATCCATTGAATAATATTTACGCATACATTCTTCGGGTGAAACATCCGCTGACGATCCCGTCAGATGAATGCGGCGGATATGCAGGGACTCCCAAGACGAAAAAATATGGAGCTTATACGTTCGATATCATCGCAAAGGATGTGACGACTATCGATCCGGAGACAAAACAGAAGGGAAGAATTAAATTTACCAATCTGGTGAAAAATGATAATAATAATACACAGGATAAATATTTCCTCTTACTGGAATCGGATCCGAAAGGGTTATACAATTATAAAACATACTGGGTGCCGTTTACATACAACTGTGACGGGGAACATGCGGTCTACAATGAAGATTATCAGATAAATCCTCCGCATATAGATTACATGTTCTGCGAGCTGGAGCCGCTTCCACCATATGTCGCGGCAAACATCTATCGGAGCGACACAAAATTGCCTGCACCCAATGTAACGGCCTACCTGAGTGATGGATCGTCAAGCTGGAATAAGCAAACCGATTCGGCGGGATATGTGAAGTTTGATAATCTCCCGGAAAATCCAAACGGGCACTGATCGAAAGCTTTATATTTACTGTCATAGCATGGGCTTTCGGGATACAATACTGACCCCCCCTTACATTCAAAGGCTTTCTAAGGGTCTGAAGCAAGTTATCGATCCCCTCACGATTTTCCCCGCAGGAAGTATTTCCGGAGAAGTAGTTGATGAAACCGGAGTACCGGTTGACACATACATTGGAATTCAAGGAGGGGCGAAAATAAAGACGGGATGTGCAGAGTCCAAGATGGTTACGATAGGATCCTCTCAACAGGGATACTCGGCGAAAACATATGTATGTACGAAATACACTTTCGAGCTTCCGGCACCGACCGGGGTGCAAAACATAACTATCGAACCGGTGAATCATGATAAGTATATCATTTCGGATACATCACTCTACATTTTCAAGCAAAATCAAAACATAGGGAAGCTCACCGCGTACAGGAAACTTCACAGAATTGATGTAAGAGTCAACACGATCGCAAAAGAACCTAATAATTCACAACTTATTTTTGTCAAGGGAGCACAGGTTGAGTTTCTCAATCTCACGGGTGTCGCGCCGCAGGTCACCGATATAGGCGGGCATGCTTATTTTGTTTTCCAGAGCGATGCAAAAAGCTTCAAAATCCGGGTCAGGGTCCGGCAGACCAGGACTTTGAAACCCAGTTCGTATCCACAGCCGATTCGTGTTTGAAAGGCTGGCATTCGGTGGGGGTATATCTACCGGTAGCCGGCCGTATAATCGGGAAGGTCTTTGTCGGTAAGGATCAGGCTGTGGAGGGTGCGCATGTCTATATGGCACAGGAAGGATCGGGCGAAGTTGAACAGGTTGACTGCATGACCGTAGCGAATGGCTCGTACACATTGCGAAATGTTCCTGTAGGAATCCACACATTCTTTGCAGTGAAGGGAGGGACGATCGGGGACTCGGCAAATATCGACGTTGAGGAATCTGGGATAAGAATATATGTCTATCCCCCCGGCGCTATAATGCAGGGAAAACCGTCAGGCAAACCTATGTGGGTACCAATCGATTCCCTGAAATTTCATCTGAAAGTCTACAACGACATGGATATCACGCGTCTGCTCGATTTGCCGGTTGAAATTACAAAGCTAACACCGCAAGCCGGAACGAAAGCAAAGATATCGGGCCGTTTCGTCACGCTGCCATCTAATATGCAATTTGAAATCGATACATCCAAGACATTGACATTTTACGACATCATCATTGGCCCGGGGAGTAAATTAAATAGCAATAATGTGCCGGTAGCACAACCGGATGCCGGAGTAGTACCGGTGGATATCAAAGTACTCGAAATAACAAAAATTTTGAAGTCATTCAACGGTACGGTAAGCCAATATGGGAAAACAGGTACATTGCTGGTTGAGGATCTGAAGAAAAGCGGCTCAGGTGTGATTAGGGGGAAAGTGGCGATTTATGCCGGATCGTTCAGTACCGGTGGGGCAGTGTCGTTCCCGAAAGATAGTATTGTGCTTATTCTTCCGGGAACATCGAATATGAGCGTGAGAATGAATGTCCCGGTTGTTGCCGCATCTCAATCGGATCTTGCACAGGTTCCGGATGGCTTCAACGTGGTCGATGCCAGCGGCAGTGCACTCCGCTATACTCTACATACATTCGATAAAAACGCTGTTGCTGATTCCAATACATCATATGCGACGACTGGAGCACTGAGACTGGCTACGCATCTTCATACGAACATACCGACAATAACTCCCTCCGATTTAAATCTCGATGTCGGTGTTATTGTGATTACTCCGAATAGTGTTGAGAGTGTTCAGAGTACCAACGAAATTTCCGCTCAACTTGAGAAATGGCAGGTGGTGAGCAGTGATTGGAGCTTTAATGGTTCCGGCCTGGTGCTTCATACCGGAGCGATAAAAACCGGACTGGTGGATGTTCCGTTCACAAAAGACCTTCCGATCACACCGGTAAAGTTGGAAACGGAGAAGTCGAGTTTTGATTTAAAAAACTTGACGCTGGGTGGAATAGTACCTCTGGTGATCACCGGAGATGCAAGTTTTGTGTACAACCCCTATGCAGGTATTGATGAACCGAAAGGGCACTGGTCGCTGATGGTGATACCGAAATCGGGGATGAGTGAATGTGCAATGATTAATACGCTTCCCGGCATGAGTCAAGGCGATAAAATTTCGTTCGGTTCATTTTATGTGTTGAGTAACGGGGAGACGGGATTTGCTGCGGATCCTAATGCTCCGCCCATTACACTCTATAATGCAGTGTCGTTCACACCGGTCAAGATCGTTGTCTATCCGAATCGTGTAAATATTCCAGGTTCGTTTGATCTTCATATTCCACTTGACGGCGGCGGTAAAACAACGTCGATTGATTACTACAAAGACATCAATAATAATATCGCCTTTTCGTTCGATCCTATCAATTTCAAATTTGATACAAAGGGTGTGCATATCGACATTCCGGGTAATGCAAATAATCCGCAAACGCTTGACGAACACGGATTTATCGCGAAAGGAGCGGTTTCCGAAGCAGGGAAATTTGCTTTTACGCTACATTTATTCCGGACACCCGATTCGACATCACTCTGGATTGATCCGGGACAATCGCTTGATATCGCGGCTAACAGTTCATCGAAGCTGAATGCGATTGCCGGTAATATGCATGTGGAGAGCGGTACCTGGACTAATCTATGGTTCGCCGGAGACATGACGGGAACTGAAGGAGCCACCGGCAGACTCGCCTTCACGGTGTATGGTGAGATTCTTGCCAATAATCAACAGGTTGGTGTAAAAAATATTCCTTTACCATTCGGAAATATCAGCCTCACGTATGATTTTGTCAATCACCGTCTTTTCGGATCGGTCGATTTCAGTCAGGGAATCAATCTCGGACCTACAGAGGTTGCAGGTGTTGCTGAGGTGTTGATTGATAACGATGGGTGGTATTTCCTGGCCGGAGCAAACCTGAAACTTGTAGGATTCGGCGGACAGGCCGCTGTGATTTTTGGCAATTACCCCATGACGGATCATATTAAAAATCTATTCGGCCAATTCTCCTGGATTTATCAACACAAAGGTGAGTTTCCCACTGCATTTCCGGCGCATATCAAGGGATTTTATGGCGAAGGCGAGATGCAAATGCCATTCATTCCAAGTCTAGGATTCAATTTCTTCATCGTTTCGGGTGAGTTATATGTCAACATCGGCGGTGATCAAAGCATAGGTATGAATTTTGACGGCGGAATATCATACTCCACGGGAGTAAACATCTTCGGAGAAGCTGGAGCAGGAATTGGCGGGTCGATCGGAATTGCATGTGCCGGACTCAAAGCATCCGCTATTGTGATTGCCGGATATGGAGGGCAGATCAGCACCAATGGCGACTGGTTTGTCGAAGGCGATGCTTCGATATCGTTATGCGGCTCGGCGTATGCCGGATGGGGAGTATGCGACTCGGACTGCGATGGGACATTCTGTGATAAACATGAAGTGGGTGGATGTATCACCGTGGGACTAAAGGCACATCTCGGAAGTGACGGAAAAAGTATTACTCCATATATAAAGTGAGAGCAAACCAATGAAAATATCAATCTTGATTAACATCGTAACCGTTTTCCTTGTCTGCGGTATCGTAACTGCACAACAACCTCTCAAGGCGGTTGTGGGAGGCGGTCCGCGAGGAATCTATATTCATGTTGGGAATGATATTGTCTCACCGAAAAAACCTGTGCAAAATGTTGCAGGGTATCGGATTGAGCGTAAGAAAAAAACCGAAAAATCGTGGAACCTGATAGCCGATGTTGTATCGGCACAGTCGCTTTACGAATTTACCGGCCGCCTCGGCGAAATTATGCCGCTTGTTCCGGAACCGCTGGCGATCGAGAAAATACCAGCGAAAATGTTATGGGAACGTGTGGAAAAATGGAGACGGATGGATTCGCTAAAGACTTGGGGAGCAATACTGCCGGTTCGGATTGCATTAGGAACGAGCTATCTCGATACGACAGCGGAAAAAGGCGTTCAATATGAATATCAGGTTTCAAAAATTGATACTTTTAAAAATATCAGGATTATTTTTACGTCACCGGCTGTCTCATATCCACAGGTGGTTCAATATCCCCGT
This sequence comes from Ignavibacteriota bacterium, assembly GCA_963776275.1. Lineage (GTDB taxonomy): Bacteria > Bacteroidota > Ignavibacteria > UBA10030 > CAVZMI01 > CAVZMI01. The sequence continues at coordinate 373,870 of CAVZMI010000023.1, read as the reverse complement.
TTACGGCTTGTGGAAAAAAATTCTCAGGGCAATCAGATTGGAATATCGTGGGGGATGGGAGCAGGGAAAAAACCTGCAAGCATGGATGTATATAGAAAAGATGGGATGCACGCTTCATTCATGCATGTTTATCCTGTGCGTGTTATTTTACAACGGCGGGATTCTGCCTACTACACGGTTCGTGATACATCAGTCCAGATTAAACAAATGTATGCATATTTTCTCGTACCGAAGGATTTCTACGGCAATACAGGAAACCCGTCGGATACCGTTGTCATTTCATCAACAAGTTTCGCAGCAATACGGCTACCCGACCGGTTGAAAGCAGAAAGCCTTGATAAACTCGGCGGACTCCGTCTGCGATGGCATATAAATGAACCCGCCGCGGTCAAAAGCCTGAAGATTTTTCGGAGTGACGATTGGGATAAGGGATACAAACCGATAGCGACCGTCGCGCCTATGGATTCCGAGTATATCGATCAATCTGTTCAACCGATGGTTCGATACTATTATTACATGACGATGACAGGTCCGCTGGGAGAAGAATCGGTGCCGACGGCGAAAGTGATCGGATTATATCGTAGTGCTGATATGCCTCTGCCGCCAGTCAACCTTCGCGGCGAGGGAATAAAAAACGGTGTTCGTCTTCAATGGGAAGTGAAGGATAAAGATGTCAATGGATTTTATGTGTACAGGGGAAAAGGAGGAAGCGATCCTCTCGAAGAGATCTCGCCTCTAATTCCTTTCAAAGAAAAAGAGATGGGAGGGACATACATTGACACAAGCTCTGTACTGGTCGGGGAAATTACGTATGTCTATTCCATTAAGAGTGAGAGTAAAAGTCATGTCCTCGGGGAGTTTGCCGACACGATTTCAATACGACCATTGATACCCACTGTGCCCCTTACGCCGTTGAAATTCACGGCTGTGGTCGACGGAAAAGAAGTACGATTGCACTGGTTGGATATGAAAGCGTCAGATGTAACCATCAAGGGGTATTATATCTACAGGCGCGAAGATGCCGGTCAGGGATCGAAACGGCAGGAATTTAAGAAACTTGTCGATTCACTCCTTCCCTACACCCTGAATTATTATGATGATCAAAGTGTCGGTGAAGGGAAAATATATGAATATGCGGTGCAGTCAGTCGATTTTTTCAATGGGGTGAGTTCTCTCAGTGCCAGCGAACGGGTAAATATTCTACTTGAACTGCCGTTATCCCCAGCGGGTATTCGTGTCGAAAAAACCACGGATGGAGTTATGCTTAGATGGGGTGCCGTCGCTCATCCCGATGTAATGTCATACAAAATCCACAGAACACAGCTTGATGGAAAAGAGGTTGTGGTAGGAACTGTGAAGTCCGAGAAACAGGAATTTCTCGATCGCACTGTCAAGAGCGGGCAATTATATTTCTATACCGTAACGACGGTCTGGAAAAATGGCCGGGAGAGTAATCCAAGCAAGGAGATTTCGATTCGTCCATAAAAATACCTGACGAAGGAGTACATCGGTGTGTACAACAAGTGATTTTTTCCGGCATTGGATCATCAGAGGACTTCTCTGCACATTATTCTGTTCGATTAGCTATGCACAAATTGATACGGCGCGAGTGAATTCCGATCGTTCATCGGATTCCCTTCAGTTGGCTCCGATCTCGGCGGTGCAAACTTCGGACTCTTTGTCGCTACTGGAAAAAATAGTCACTTTCAGCGGCGAAATCGGTATGTATGGTGAGTTGTACCATGCGTCCGGGATAGATGATCGCAGACCATCGGCAACTGGAAGACTCTATTTTCAACCGACAATTTCATTATTCAAAACCCTTACGATGAATTTCAATTTTCTTCTCTCGACCGAAGGCAATTCCGCGAAGCAGTCGCTCGATCAGATTGCCATCCATCCCGAATGGTCATGGGGAAGGGCCGATATCGGCGATTTCAGCAGTTCTTTATCCGATTTTACACTAAATGGAGTTACGATCAGAGGCGGCGGGGTTGAGATAAATCCCGGAATATTCCGCTTTGCTGCCATCGGAGGACTCACCCATCGTGCGGTGGAGGGGAACGCCGTCGATGCCGCCTTTGAGCGGGTGATTGCCGCCGGACGAATCGGAATCGGCCGAGAAGGAGGGGATTTCTTCGACATTACAGTTCTCCGTGCCCGGGATAACTCGAGTTCGTTGAAAATTCCTGAGAAACCAGATTCTCTTCCACACAAGGACAGCACTTCGGTGATCGACTCGCTCTATGCGACGACACAGAATGACCCGTTTCTGACCGTACCGCAGGAAAATCTTGTTGCAGGAATCAGTACGGGCTTTTCACTTTTCGACGGGGTGTTCACGTTCCGCGGTGAGGCGGCTGGATGTATGTTTACGAGCGATATGAATGCTGCGGAAATCTCCGATACATCAACACTTAAAAACAAGGCCATCTCATCGCTGAAAAATCTCTATACACTGCGCATGAGCACTTCCGCTGACTATGCGCTGAAAACAAGTGTCGTTCTGGATTTCCAGGTCTTCTCATTGCGCGGAGGATTTACAAGGATCGGCGCGAGCTATACCTCGCTCGGGCTAGCTTCTCAGATCAACGATCGTCAGGGTTTCGATCTGGGATTGACTACTCAATTGTTCGATGGGGGAATCTCTCTGAATGCAACATACGATCAATCGTCGGATAATCTTGCCGAACAAAAATGGTTTACAACGCAGCGATCGACACTCTCGGTCAACCTCGGAGTCAGGCCGACGAATTGGATGTTTGCCATGTTAGCATATGTTGCGAATGGTCTATCGAACGACGCATCAAACGATACCATGAAGATTGAAAATACCATGGCATCCTATATGGCTAATCTTTCGTTCCTAATTCCTATAGGGACGGTAGCTAATACGCTGACTCTGACCGGTTCATTTCAGACATCCGATGATGGAAATATTTTCCGGAAGGATTTTTCTTCCCAAGCAACAACGATGATGGTCAATATTTCGAGTGTGCTGACAGAGGATCTGAGTGTGAATCCGTTCGGGGGTGTTACAAGCACTCAAATTAGCGGTGAGAAGGATGATATAACGACACTTGGCATCACTGTAAATTATCGTATGTTTGAAGGAAAATTAAATAATTCATTTACGTTATCCGACGCAAACTCGGCGCAATCAAAAACCCTCAGCGTCACGCTGCAGTCGAGTTATCCAGTCTGGGACAATGATACGGTGAATCTTAATATACGATATTCAGATGTCACTGGATCTGGCGCGGGTGCCAATTTCAACGAAACGCAGGCGTCACTGAGTTATGCACATCGGTTTTGAGATGTTACCGTAGGTTGACTCTGTACGCATATTTTTATACCTTTCTGCAAAGTGATATACAAAAAACTTACTCTTTTTATTCAACCCGATTTTGGTATTATAGGATCCGAAACGATACACAAAAAATGCAGCTGTTGATTTTTAAAACCACCAATGAGTCAAGTAATAGATCATTCCAGAATAACAAACGACAAGTTTACGGAAAACGCATTTGCATAAGGAGGTAAACATGTGTATCAATAATTTACGAAGATTATTAATAGCAATATTCATCCTCACTCATGCTATTATTCTTCAAGCACAAGGAACTTGGTCTTGGATTAATCCAAAACCTCAAGGAAACATTTTAAATGGAATTCACTTTATTAATGATGATGTTGGGTGGGCTGTTGGGGAAATGGGTTACATTCTAAAAACTACCGATGGAGGTCAAACGTGGCTCAGTCAATTGAGTAATACCACTGCCGAACTTAGCGCAGTACAATTTTTAAATGCTGACGTTGGATTTGTAGTTGGTGACAGCGGCAGAATTCTTAAAACAACGAATGGCGGTGAAACCTGGACCCGATTGACCAGCAGTTATAATTATTGGATAAGCTCGCTTCATTTTATTAATGAAAATTATGGTTGGCTTGGAGCCGGGAATTATATTCTCGCAACAACAGATGGAGGTTCTAACTGGACGAGTTATTATCAAGGTGCACCCTTCGAAATTTATGGCGTTTATTTTCTTAACCAAACAACAGGATTTTGGGTAGGATTTGGGGGGGTACGTAGAACAACAAATGGTGGTCAGACATTTACTTATTTATTTGATGTACCCAATAATTACTCCTGGAGTGAAATTGTATTCATTGATAGTACAACCGGATGGATTGTTGGAGACGGAGGAAAGGTAGCGAAAACCACCAACGGAGGAACAACTTGGGTTGAAGTTGGCGGTGTAACCAGTTCTGGTTATGGAATGTTTTTTAAAGATGAAAATAATGGATGGATAGCAAACTATTATGGTATTTATCGTACTCAAAATGGTGGAAATTCTTGGACATTAACTTCTATTAAAAATATGATGGATGTTTTCTTTACTCCAAATGCAGGTTTTGCTGTAGGTGCCGGTGGAAAAATCTTTAAGACTACAAATCTTGGCGACAGCTGGCTACCAGCTTATCAAAACCTTGCACAAGATAGAAGAATATCCAGCATTTTCTTTAATGATCCTTTAGTTGGATTTGCAGTCGGTGATAGCGGCAAAATATTAAAAACCGAGAATGGTGGAAACACCTGGGCCCCGCAGATAAGTCCTACCAATAATAATTTGACTTCAGTCTATTTTACAGATGTAAATACCGGCTGGATTACAGGATATAATATTGTACTTAAAACAACAAATAGCGGAAACTCATGGAAATTAAAATATACTACCAGCTATGAATATATTAACAGTTCATTTTTCCTTAATTCTCAAATAGGCTGGGTTGTTGGGGATAAAATCCGGAAAACGGAAAATGGTGGAAATTCTTGGGTAGAACAGACTCTCACAGATGTATACGGTAGTTACTATTTAAAAGGAGTTTATTTTGTAGATGCGAATAACGGATATGTTGTTGGTCCCTCTGGATGGCTTTTTAAAACTACCAACGGCGGAAACAATTGGAATAAAGTAAACACGCCTACGACAGTAGATTTAAATAAAATAAAGTTCCTTAATAATATGACTGGATGGATTGTTGGAGGGGAAGGTACAATCTTAAAAACAACTGACGGAGGAGTTAGTTGGGATATTTTAAATTTTGGACAGAATTATACCTTGCTTGATTTTCATATTATTGATGCCCAAACTCTTTGGGCTGTCGGTGGTGTAACATATTCGGATTATGGAAGTATTACACTCTACACAACCGATGGTGGAGATTTGTGGCAAAAAATAACAAATCCAAATTCACAATGTTTGTATGGAACTTATTTCCTGGATAAAAACACCGGCTGGGCAGTTGGTGAACAGGCTTCCATAATAAATTACCTGGATAACCTCACCATACCTTCAGCACCAAGTGATTTAATTGCATCTGCTTCTGGAAGTAAAGTTAATCTAACTTGGATGGATAACTCTGCTAATGAAACAGGTTTTGAAATTTTTAGAAGCGATGATTATAGTGGTAATTATAAAAAGATTACTACTGTTAGTCCTGACACTTCTACCTACAATGATAATAACGTTAATCCACTCAGAACATATTGGTATCGTGTTAGGGCTGTTAATTCTACCGGATGTACCGCTTTGTGCAGAGAAGATAGTGCTACTACCAAAACTGCAACTTCAGTTGAAAAGTCGGATGACATTATACAAAAGCAATTCAGTTTAAACCAAAATTATCCAAACCCGTTTAATTCAACGACATCAATAGGATATCAGATACCACATGAAGGATTTGTAAAAATAAGGATTTGCGATGTCATGGGGAGAGAGGTCGCTACTCTTGTTAATCAGAACCAAAAACCCGGGAAATATAATGTGGAGTTTAATGCAGCCAATCTCTCAAGCGGGTTGTATATCTATCATTTGAATGTGAATGACTTTATATCGACAAAGAAAATGATGCTGTTAAAATAAGTCTACAGAAAATGAGATAAAGTGAAAGCCCCACATCTCTTAGTCAATGTGGGGCTTTTTAGTGTGAAGCAGTTATGTAGGTTAGCTTTGCCACTCTGCAAACACATACGTAATCATTTTCTATCACCAACTTCGACTGAATCGGGGAGTGTAAGCGTGTGTGGGGCTATCTATCAGGCTGTTGAAAAACTGTTTTCAGTGCTACTACGTTCAGGGAAAACGTTCCTTTTATTATTAATTTACCAGATTCTGACTTTCGTAAGAATGTCGATTTCCTCTTTTTCAATAGCCTGACAGAAAGTAATTTTTACAGCAACAAAATTTCGGATAGAAAAAATTTTTAATATGTATTATATAGCCAGGTTACTGAGTGTCTCAATATGCGCAGCGGATTGAGATGTATTGAGGTAACCTTTGTTGCTAATATCCGAACAAATGGCAGAAATTTTTTCTTTTTAGACAGCCCCATAAAGAGGTTGTTTATTATAACGATCGTCGTGCTACGTATGACATGATAATTCCCACCGCTACACTCACTGAAAGCGATTCAACATTCCCGCCGGGAATTGTGATGCGATGATCGGCCATTGAGATGAGTGCGGGGTGAACCCCTTCCGCTTCGTTCCCGAAAAGTAATGCGGCATTCGCGGCGAATCGGACCTGCTCGATCGGTTCGGCGCTTGCGGGAAGAGATGTGTAAATGATATATCCTCGTTTTTTCAACGCTTGAATTGCTGCTGCGAGGTCAACCTCAACGGCAATTGGAATCTTAAACATCCCCCCCATGGTTGCCCTCACCGCTTTCGGATTATAAAGATCGACACTCTGGCGGCCGATGAAGATCGCAGCCGCTCCGAACCATGCACATGTCCTGATGATTGTTCCGAGATTTCCCGGATCGGTGATTTGATCGAGCAAAACAACAGGCGATCCGGTCAGTCGATGCACCAGTATCTCGGATGGCTCATGATGCTGCGCACAAATCGCTACGATTCCCTGAGATTGTTCCGTCGCCGAGATCGAACCGAATTGTTTCTGTGAAATCCTGTGATGGGGGATTTTGCGTTCTTTCATGAGATGGAGGAGCTGCTGCTGGCGCTGTTCGCTTGTGCCGAAGTCCGGTGTACACAGAACCGATGCGATCTTGATTGGAGATTGAAAGAGCTCTTCACAGAGGCGAACTCCTTCGACAATGTACATCTGTTCTTTTTCACGATATTTTTTCTGTAGGAGGGAACGATACCGCTTTAGCTCTGCTGCAGTTATTTCATAAGATGAATACCGGTGCTTCATGAGAATCCTTAGCGTTTTTTTTGACCACCGGTTTGACCGGCCGGCAGATCTTGCTTTTTGTAGCCTGCAGGAACGTTGAATATGGACTCAGGCAGCGATTTTCTCTGGATGGATGTTACCGTCATTTCAGCATTTGTCCCCTGTGCATTAATAATCGTTTTCATAGGAAAGAGCTGCAGTTTATCCAATTCCTTTGACCATTGAGGAACCTTCTGTTTTTGTACCTCGCTCATCGTTTGCATTGCTTTACGGAGAAACGTCAATTCTGAGGTTCCCCAGATATCAATCGTGGCTTCGCCTTCCTGCAGGATTATCTGCTCGCAGTTGTAACCGAGGAACTTTTGCTTTTTACCAGTCCTTGTAACTGTCACCATGTTTGTGTCGTGAGGGAAATTCTTCATCATTTCTTCAATCGTTTTTATCGATAATTCCATGTACACTTTTTCCTGATCGAGGATTGTAATGACACGGCCTTTGTCGCCCCGAAAAATAATAATCAAAGAACCCATCTGTTCGCCCGGGGCCGTCATAGCACTCCGAATTTTTTTCCCCTTGATGGATACTTCCTGTGTTATTGAAAATGGAGTATTCCCTTCTCTTGTTCCGGTCGTCGTTGTTGTGAACGTCCCTTCAAATTGAGACCATGCCGGTAGCGAGGAAATAACCAACACCGTTACAATCCAAATTGCTATTTTGTGGTAAGAGTTCATGTGATTACTTTCCTGTTAAAGAATATGATAGTAACTTACGGAGAGAAGCTAAGAATGTCAATAAGAATGATAACCAATATTACGGAGCACATTTAAAATTCGTAATTCGAAATTTACATGGTGGCCTCGGTATGGCTGTAGAAACAGTGTTCTAACTTGGTCACCCGGCTTTCGAAAGGCACATATTCCGAACGCAAATTTCCCGGGAAGATAAGTATATGCCGAAAACTTATGAACCTCGGGCTCTTGAGGAATTCAAGACAGGAAATCGAAAGGAACGCTTCCGGGATTCAATCATTCTATCAGGCTGCCCTGTTACACTGATTACGGACGATAATTTATTACCGTTGTTTTTCATGAATCCTATTTATTTTCTTGTTTTAATCGCTTATTCATTCGTATATTTAATGAAGTTATCACAATCAAAAGATATCCATTATGGCAAGTACGGCAAAAGAGATATACAATGATATATTAGCCCGCGCAAATCGAGACGGAAGCGGCTTTGGGAATTGGTATGTCGGTATTACATCAGATCCAAACCGACGCCTATTTGAAGAACACAATGTGCAGGAGAAAGACGGATGGTGGATTTATAGAGAAGCCTTATCATATCCTTCTGCACGTAATGTTGAACAAGCATTATTAAATGCTGGATTCGACGGTGGAATCGGCGGAGGTGATATTAACACTAAATATGTTTATGCCTATCGGAAAGTCCTGCATGTTACAAATCCATAGATCTATGATAAGCATCTGTTTCTTTCCCATTCTTGTCGACTAATATCTCGTAATTATTAAATTCCATTTGGATATTTCGGTTATCCATCTCTTGGCTTTCAATACCGGAATGTCTGTTGGACACATTTATCATTTTTTTATGGCTCAATATTCATATTAAGGTTCGTTGATTCTTCTTTCCGTTTTTCTTACTATATAGCTAAGTGATGAAAATCCCTGAAGACAAAATCGACGAGATACGCAATGCAACCGATATCGTCGAGCTGATCGGTTCCGTAATCTCTTTGAAAAAAAGAGGAAAGAACTACGTCGGACTCTGCCCATTCCATCAGGAAAAAACGCCTTCCTTCAATGTCAGTCCCGATCGCCAGATGTATCATTGCTTCGGATGCGGAGTCGGCGGGAATGTGTTCACATTTATGATGCAGCATGAAAAAGTGTCGTTCGTAGAGGTTGTCAGAGTCCTCGCCGAGCGGGCGGGTATTTCACTCCCCACATATCAAAGTGAACAGGCAGAGCAGACCGCGAGCGAAAATGAACAGCTCTTTAATATAATGCGTCTTGCTGGACTGTTCTTTTTTCATAATCTCACAACGACACCGGAAGGCGAGTTTGCGTTGAACTACTTCCACCAGCGCGGATTCACCGATGAGACAATTCGCAAGTTTGGCCTCGGGTATTCGCTTCAATCGTGGAACGGACTCATCGAGTATATGCAGCAGCAGGGATTCGCGGATAATCAACTCGAAAAAGTCGGACTCATAAGGCGGCGTGAGGATCTAAGCTGTTATGATTACTTTCGGGGACGTGCGATGTTTCCTATTTTTTCCCCAACAGGACGCGTTATTGCGTTCGGGGCCCGGAAACTGTACGACGATGATAAACTTTCCAAGTATGTGAATTCTCCCGAAACGCCTATCTATAATAAAAGCCGGGTGCTGTACGGTCTCTATAATGCCCGTGAGGCTGTACGCCGCGAGGAAAATGCAATTCTCGTCGAGGGATATGCCGACCTCATCTCGGTATTTCAGGCGGGAATTTTAAATGTAGTCGCGTCGAGCGGAACCGCCCTGACTCCCGAACAAATCCAATTAATCGGCAGGTACACACGCAATATAACGCTGGTCTATGACGCCGATTCTGCCGGTGCACAGGCAATGATGCGCGGTGTCGATCTGGTGATTGAAAACGGACTTGATGTCCGTGTTGCGGAATTACCTGAAGGCGATGACCCTGATACATTCGTCAGAAAAAATGGTGCGGAGATATTCCGGCAATTAATAAAAAATTCAATCTCTTTTATCGAATTTAAAGCTCGGACATTCGATCGGCGGGGAAAACTGGCGACTCCCGAGGGGCAGGCCGAGGCAACCCGATCGATCGTCCAGACAATTGCAAAAATTCCTGATGAGCTTAGGCGAAATTTTTTTATCAAAGATGTGGCGGAGCGTTACGGGTTGTACGAATCGGTTCTCTACCGTGAACTCGAGAAGCATCTGCAGTCAGGCAGAAGTCGTTCAGTGAATGAAACCAGAAGCTCGATTCAGTCCCGGGATCAGGATCCGACTGAAGGACTTCGGGTTCCGGTGGTCGACGTTCCGATTTCGGATGTCACACCCCGGAAGGAACGTGAAATATCGGTTGCGGAACGCGATCTGGTCAAACTCATGCTCGAAGAACCGAGAACAATGATCGAGTTTATCCTCTCTCATGTCTCGGTCGATGAGTTTGAACATCCTCACACTCGAGCGGTTGCACAACTGCTCCTTGATAAATACCGTGCTGGAGAGATTATCGATCCGCATATGCTGCTTGAAAGCGAGCTGGACGTACCGTTGAAAAACCTTATCACCGATGTCGTTATCAGTAAATACGAAATAAGTCCGGGATGGACTGAGCAAAAACCGATTGATGAAGCGGATATCTGGCAGGTGGCACAGTCAGCACTCGTTGCAATGATGAAAAGAAAATATGACATGATGATCGAAGAAAACCAGCGGAAAATGAAAGAAGCTGTACAGCACGGTGAGGGGGTTTCAGCGTTTGTAACGCGGCATCAGGAATTATTGCTGAAGAGAATGCAGATTGAAAAGGAAGGATTTCCGGCGAAGAAAGAATCGCTATAAAATTGAGGGTATTGCCATTCTAAAAAAATTGGATAAAAGCTTTGAAATTTGATAATTTTATAGTGGGAGGAAGTATTCTGATGCACGTCACTGCTTTGAAATAAACTAATTTCTATCTTAAAGTGTCAAATTTGATAATCCGATATCTTTTAATATACGTCAGAAGGGGGCGATACTATGAAATCAATCCGTTACTATGTTGTGCTTTTTCTGGTAATTGATCTGTTGAGCGTTGTGGCTCTTTTCGCTAAACCGCATCCAAAAATAGTTTTTATCTCCAAGCCGATAACAATTGCACATGTTGGGGTTTTGTACAGTTATGACGCAGAGGCAAAGAGCTCCGATTCGGCCGAAACTATAACATACAAACTTCACTACCCACCGACTGGAATGACGATCGACAGTGTGTCGGGACTTATTCAATGGACTCCGGTGCACAAGGGGTATTTTTCTGTCATGATTCATGCTCGTGGAGATAGCGGAGGGTCCGGGAATCAATCGTTTGCAATTCGCGTGCTCGACGCCGTCGGAACAATTTCAGGGCAGGTCGTCGATGCCGTAACGCTACTTCCGATTCCACATGTAAATGTCCAGCTCTTTCCATCCAGCAAGTATATCATCTTAAGCTTCATTGGAATGCCTATCTTCGGCTATAGTGGTGTAACCGACAGCCTCGGTATGTATTCTATCTCTAATATTGATACCGGAGTGTATTATGCCCAGGCCGTCAAGGCATGGCGAATTCCCTGGACACTATTGCCCTGGGATCAATATTTACCGGTCTGGTGGAAGAACTCTCCTACTATCATCGGAGCGGATCCAATTAACATCATTCCCGATTCCACGATGACAATCAATTTCCAGATGAGAAAAAGAGTAATACCACAAAAGATTACGGTATCCGGTACGGTAACCGACAGCAGCGGAAAGCCGATCAAGCATGCATTGGTGATTGTCTCAAAGGTTAAGCCCGAACCCGATGATCTCGACGAGAATGGTGAAGAATCGGCACCTCCGGCTATGCCCGATCTCGGGGAATCGACATGGGGGAGGATCGAAGACGCGTGTGGAAACGGACTTACAGATTCCAACGGGGTCTATTCGGCACAGGTATTCGCCGGATTCACTTATATTGCGTCGGCATACGCAAAGGGGTATGTGATTCAATTTTATAATGGGAAAGTCAATGTACTCGAAGCGGATCGATTTACACCTGCCAACGACACTACGGGAATTGATTTTTCGCTGACCCCGGTACCGAAGGCGACAAGTCTGATTTCGGGTTCTGTACAGGACAGCAACGGGCAGGGGGTTGTCTCACGGTTGATTCTATTTCCGGCACGGAAACCGTATATTGGGCCGGGCCGGACTGTAAGCACAGACTCGAACGGTAATTTCCAATTTGAAAATCTGTATGATGGGAAATATCTTCTGATGGCGGTTCCTTATAAAGAATATTTACCCGCGTTCTACAAGAAAGATGCTTTCGGAGTCTGGAATTGGAAAGAAGCAGATACTATTTCGCTTGCCGGACAGGAAACCGGTCTCATTGTCGGTGTGGTGAAAAAGCAAAATCAGGGAGCCGGTTTTGTGCATGGAAGAGTTCGCACAAAAGACGGAAAGCCTGTTGAAGGAGCGATAGTCTATGCAGTACTTCAGCCGAGCGGAGTGAGGGTAAATTATGCTGTGACGGGGGCCGATGGTTCCTATGATCTTGGCGGACTTCCACCGGCTGACTACACGCTGGTAGCCGATAAACCCGAGTTCGTTGCAACAGGGACCGCACAGGCTGCGATTGATTACATCAACGGCGGAGGTGCAGTTGTTCCTGATATCACGTTTGAAGAACTCACGGCGGTTGAACCCGGTGGCGGATCCGGAAGTGCGATTCCAACAGCAATTGCATTGTATCAGAATTATCCGAATCCATTCAATCCGTCGACGCATATCCGATATGATCTCCCTCATGATGCACATGTGTTACTGAAGGTGTTCAACATAATCGGCCAGGAAGTCGCGCTTATTCTCGACGGGAATCAAGTAGCGGGTAGCCATACCATCGAGTTCGATGCATCACAATTGCCGAGCGGGGTATATTTTTATAGAATGCAGGTTGAGAAATCGGTCATGACAAAGAAAATGATAATAATGAGATAAAAAGAAAACATCAATTTTCCCAACGGGTCCGCAACCCTACGGGTCAATTTAATTGCCAAATCCCAAGCTGAAGAAGCTGATCAATATCCGATTCAATAATATCAGCTATCAACACTTGGGATTTGCTATGTAAACATGTAGTAGCAGAATTCATTAAAAAACAATGAAGGATATCTTGCATTAGAAGTGTACACTCGCTACATTATCTTCGATAAAATTTTTCTATTATCCATTATCATATTCAATTTCCTTTGACAGACCGAATCAAAGTCCGAATTGCCCGCGTCTCGCAGTCCCGACGAAACCCGGATATTCCGCTTCCAGCCTATGCCACGGAAGGATCGGCGGGAATGGATATTTATGCCGCAGTTGAAAGCGATATCGTTATTCCACCGGGTGAGACAGCTCTTATTCCGACGGGTTTTTCCATCGAATTACCTCAAGGGCTCGAAGGACAGATCAGACCCCGGAGTGGACTTTCCATTAAACACGGAATCGGAATTCTCAATGCTCCCGGCACAATAGATTCCGACTATCGCGGCGAAGTAAAAATCATCCTTACGAATTTTGGGAAACAATCCTTCGTCATCCACCGCGGCGACCGCATCGCGCAGCTCGTTGTCGCTTCCTATGATCGTGTGGAATGGATAGAAGTTGAGAGACTCGATTCGACCGACCGTGGAGTGGGGGGATTCGGTCATACAGGACAGTAAGCAGAGGATTGCATGGCGGGAATACTCTATCTCATTCCAATACCTATCGGTAATTGGGAAGATATTACAATCCGTGCGTTACGTCTGCTCAAGGAAGTCGACCTGATCATATGCGAGGAATTTAAGGAAGGTAAAGCCCTTCTAAGGGAAATCGGATTAGAAAAACCTCTCGAGAATCTGAACGAGCACAATGTTGTAGAGGCGACGAAAAGAACCGTCGGGCATCTTCTTGATGGAAAATCAATAGCCCTGGTCTCTGACAGCGGCACCCCCGTTTTTTCGGATCCGGGGGCTGAGCTTGTTCAAGCCGCCATTCATCATAACGTTCGCGTTGTTCCCTTACCCGGGGCTTCTTCACTATTGCCGGCGCTAGTTGGATCAGGATTTTCACTTGATTCATTTCTTTTTGTCGGGTGGCTCTCACCTAAAAAGGAAATAAGGAGAAGACAGCTGCTTGCCATCAAGAATGAACGGCGGACGTCAGTGATTATGGATACCCCATATCGGTTCAGGGTTGTGATGGATGATATGGTGTCGGTTCTCGGTCCGTCGCGTGAAGTCTCGATTGCATTCGATTTGACTATGCCCACCGAACAATTTCTCCGCGGGCCCCTCGGAAAAGTCGCCGGCGAAATTGCTACAAAGAAAATGAAAGGTGAATATGTGATCGTTCTTCGTGGAGCAAAAGTAAAATAATATTTATTAGTAAGAGGTGGTTCGGGTATCTTCGGAAAAATAAACATAATTAAAGATTACTTTCCTTGCTGTTCGCAAAGAAGTTATCTATATTTTGTTAGAAGGGTATCATTTCATAAGGAAAGCCATGGTCGAATTCGGTACAAGGTCAATTCGGGCACCTGAGATTTATGGAGATTTCTGGTTCAATTCTGAACCCCTTCCGCTCGGTGCGCTGCGAGGACAGATTATTCTAATCGATTTTTGGGATTATAGCTCTGTCAACTGTCTTCGGACGATTCCCTATGTAAAAGAATGGTATCACCGATACCACGGCCATGGTCTTGTCGTGATTGGTATCCATGCACCGCAGTTTCCTTTCGGACAGCAGCCCGAGAATGTCCAGCGTGCTATTGAACGGTTTGGTATTCAGTATCCTGTGGTCGTGGATAATCAACAGCTTATCTGGGGTCTATTCAGAAATCGATATCTCCCGACAAAATATCTTATCGATAAAGACGGTTTCATACGCCATGTATTTGTCGGTGAGGGAAATTATATCACGCTGGAACATTCACTCCAGTCCCTCCTGATCGAAACCGGTTGCTTCGAACCGCTACCGCTCCCGATGGAGCCGCTCCGCGATACAGATCGTCCGGATGCTCTCTGTTATCGGGCAACACCGGAACTCCAGACCGGATATGTCCACGGATGTCTCGGGAACAGCGAAGGCTATGCTCCGGAATCTACGGTGGAATATACAGATCAGCATCAATACATTGAAGGACGTTTTTACCTTGAAGGTAAATGGCGGAGTTCGCGTACTGCCGTCGAAATGCGGGGTGAGAACCGAGAGAAAGGGCACATCATTTTCCCATATACCGCTGCCGAAGTCCATTGTGTCCTCCAGCCGGGTAGTATTAAGAGTATTGTTGAAATTTTTCAGGATGAGTTGCCGCTCGATGAGTTGAATCGGGGAAGCGATGTGACGGTGGAGCCCGACCTGTCGAGCATAATCAGAGTCGATGAACCGCGATCGTATTGCATCGTAAAAAATAAAGAGTTTGGTCCGCACCGCCTCCGGATTGAAACAACCTCGTCTGGTTTGATGATCCATTCCATTTCATTCATTTCCGCTGTTATCCCGGAATTAATCCAGGACAACTAATGAAAACCTATATCGCCGCTCTTTTCGGAAATAGGCATCCGGTTATTCATGCCGCTCTGGTCGGGACTTCCGGATATAATCTTGCTCCCACTTCATCAAACGTCAGCGGACTGATGGGCGCCTTTGACTTTAACATAGGCGTAAATGAAACTGGAATTGCTTAGAGAACATATCGGATACCGAGAGTGAAAACACTTTTCAATATTATATTAATTATCATAATTATCCTTTTCTTAACTTCGTGCACCCGGCAACAACAGGAAGAACAGAAGCCTTCATCGGATCCAGCTACCTGCGGGAACCAAAATGGAAACCAGGGTTGCCATGAAGAACAAAAACCTTCATCGGATACAACTGCAAAAACGATACTGCCTGCAGTGCAAGATACAATTAAATCTTCAGCCAATAAATATATGACTTCTTCCCGATCAAGGAAATTAAGAACTGCGGCGGCCGATACTTTAGTCGGAGAAATATATGTCGCCGGGAATGAACCTTTCACACGTTTGATGCTGTCGCTTGGACCTTCAAAGAGCATTAATCTCGAAGCAGATACAACGGTCATGAAAAAACTCTGGAGAATGCAGGGGGAACGTATCAAGATAGTCGGTACAATTAAAAAGGGTTTAATGGGTAAAGCGATCGTGATCAAAAAATATCGGGTCGTTAAGTAAATAAGGAGAATGTGTAATGAATAAACTTCCGATTATTATATCGCTGGTACTCGGCGTAATTTTTCCGGTTTTTGCACAAAAGGCATATGTGCCGCCTGCAGCGGAAAGTACGGCTAAAGTCCAGCCCTCTTATCCCATCGCAGGTTCTCATCTGCTCCACAAAGATTGGGAAAAGCTCAGTCCGATCCTGAAGGAATACGCTCGGACACACCCGCAGATGCAAAGCCTGAGAAAAACCGCTTCATGGGATTTTAATGTCGGAAGCACGCATAGCTGGTACGCAACAGATTTCAGCGGTTCCAGCCAACATGAATATCTGGTTCCATCGACATGCCGCGCCGTCGGGACTCACTGCTATATTTTTGTAGAAGATGCAGCGTGGAATACGCGTGCAAACCAGGAAGTGGTAGATTCAGTAATGGCTGCTTTCGATTCAAGAACTCCTGCTGATCCAGCGAAGGGAATATATGATCTCGATACTCAGTACTTCGGGAACCCGCCGGATATCGATGGCGATCCGAAGATCATCATTCTTATCCTGGATATTAAAGATGAATATCCCAGCTCGGTTGGATATGTCGCCGGTTATTTCAATAGTCTTAATGAAAATTACGATGAGGGTCTTCCAGCCGGCCGTCACTCAAACGAAGCCGAAATTTATTATGTCGACTGCGATCCTACCGATTTAAAAACAGTTGGAGGGAGGACAAATGCAGCGTCGTTCACCGCGCATGAATTCCAGCATATGATTCATTACCACTACGATCCCGATGAGATTACATTCGTTAATGAAGGCTTGTCTGAATCGGCCATGAGATTATGTGGTTATGCATTTGAAGCTACGTCATGGTACTATGCCAACACAAATGTGAATTTTCTCGGATGGGATTATGATAATTCGATCCCTGAATATTCTCGCGCTGGATTATTTACATGGTATATTATCGGGCAATTTGGGGCAGTAACTGCAAAAGACATTGTGCAAAGTACCAGTATTGGATTAAATGGGTATAACGACGCATTATCACACGTAACAGCATTACGGTTTTTAGACGTCTCTGAAAAATTTTGCCATTGCCGCAGGTTTGAACGACACTACTTATGATTCCAGGTATGGCTTTAAACAGATAAATATTTCAATCTATCCGTCATCATATCGCACATTTACTAATCCGAACGTTCCTACCACCTATGATACACTCGAAGCATACGGAACCCGATACATCACTTTTTGGGGCGGCGACTCTTTAAACGCAACCTTTTCATATGACAATGCCAAGGCCAGCGTTCATGCCATTGCTAAAGGGAGTGCCGGGGAAAAAGTCAGCGACGTTGCACCGGATACTCCTTATCTTGAGAACGACTTTGGGCAAGGTTATGATAAAATAATATTCGTTGTCACGAATATTTTTGGAAGTAAAACAATTTATCATTATACGGCAAGCGGGATAAGCGGGGTCCAGCAGCCTATGGAGATTGCTTACGACGATGGGAATCCCGAGTTTTACTATGCGTATACAACGGGTGATTCTGTTGCCGTACAGTTCGATGCTGCCCCCGGCGCCATGCTTGACAGCATCAGAGTTGCCTTCCGACGGGCCGGCTCGATATCATATGGAATCTGGAAATATTCGGGCGCATCGAGTTCATCTCCTTTCGCTCAAAACTATGGCACCGGTACAATGATATGTACCGACAGTACACCTCCATATCCATATCCGATTCCATATCAAAATTGGGTGAAGACGGATGTCTCCGGTTGGAACGTCGATCTCAATTATCCATTTGCCGTTGGATTTGCATTTGGGAGTAACGGAACAGCACCAGGGTTGATGGTGAGTGCAGAGCCATATTCCGATGCCAATCCACACCATAGCTTTACAGAGACGAACGGTTCGAAAGGAAGACAATGGTATGTCATAGTGACAAATGATGCGTGGGATAGTGCAGCGAGATATCTTGTCCGAGCGTATATTCATTATGTCACCAATGGAATTGCTCGGCCGATCGTGCTTACTCCAAAGATATTCGATCTTTCACAGAATTACCCGAATCCCTTCAATCCCGAGACCAGCATTCGCTATGCAGTCCCGACGAAAAATCCCGTACGGCTTTCGATATACGATATGCTTGGCAGAGAAGTGGCTATATTAATCGATCAGGTTCAGGATCCCGGCACATATGAAGTGAAATGGGATGGGAAAAATACATCGGGTCTGTCGGTTGGATCGGGGGTATACTTCTACAGGCTGCAAGCCGGATCGTTTATAAAAACCAAAAAGATGGTGCTGCTGAGATAGATATATGTAGTGACGTTGGAATGTTGCCCATCCCGACTTTCTGCCTGTATCCGCTACCGTTGGATTTCGGCGGTCTATGAATCGTAGAGACATTTTGTCGGGATGGGTTTTTATTGACATTCAATAAATGATCCCTGGAGTGGCATAAGAAAAGAGGTTTCACGACTCCTAATTCAAGTGATAAAACTCATTGAATATAATCGAAAAAAGAAGTAATATTATTAAAATAAAGGATGCCGATGGGCATATTAAGTTTTCTAAAGCCGGGGAGAATTGCATCGAAGTGGACTTTCACCGCCAAAGGCGTTATCTGGCGGGTTCTTTTTTCTGAAAATGGGGTGATTGTAGGTGAAGACCGGGACGAAGAGGAAAAATCGCTCATTTATTTCTGTCTCGACGAATTGAGCGGTAAAGTTCTCTGGCGCGAGAAGAAGTATGAAAAAGAATGGTGGAGCGGGATCGAAGCTATCGACGGAAATACCCTCTTCATCCATGGTTATGCTTCTCCGGATATGCCTGAAAATAAAGGTATCGTTGCTGTCGATATTTTTTCAGGAAGGGTTCTCTGGGAAAATCCGGGCCTTCGATTGCTCTCGGCATATAAGGGCGCAATTGTTGCCGAGGGATATTATTTTGGAAAAAGGATTTTCTGCCGGCTCGATTCAAAGAGCGGAATAATTCAGGAAGAAAGTGCAGATCGGAACAAATTTGGCAATATGCCTGATTTGGGAATCGATGAACGCCGCTATACTTTTCCGGTAACGTTGATCTCCGGCGAAGGTGAACAGGGAAAAATTATTTATGAACATGTCAATACGGAAGAATTGATCGGAAGCGTCGAATTCATCGAACATGATGACATGCTTCTCTTCAATTACTATGAAAAAAATGTGAAATCGACTGAGAACCGGGATATCCTGAACAATTATTTCAAAATTGTCTCGATTGCGAACAAACGCTTAATATTTTCCGAGACGCTCAATACAAATGTCTCATATCCCGTGCCGGACGCATTTTTCTTTCATGATGAATTGTTGTTTTATATTAAAGACCGATCGATTCTTACAGCAGTTCGACTCTGATGGAGAGCAGTCTGTGAGTGCCCTGCGGATTGTAACAGATTATATTTCGGTATCGACGAAGGGAGACACCGATATCATCGATATCACAGAACGCGTTGGCGCGCTCCTCAAGAAACATGAATATAAAGAAGGGAATGCAACCGTTTTTGTCTCGGGTTCGACTGCAAGTGTCACGACCGTGGAGTACGAACCGGGACTCAGGGCTGATCTTCCGGAGGCGTTTGAACGAATGGCGCCCGTTGCAAAACTGTACCATCATGATGCTACCTGGGGAGACGGAAACGGATACGCTCACGTACGTGCTTCATTGCTGGGGCCGACCCTCATCGTGCCGTTCTCAAAAGGTAAGCTGCTGCTCGGAACCTGGCAGCAAATTGTCCTGATTGATTTTGATAACAGAAGTCGTTCTCGAAAAATAGTTGTTCAACTTATTGGAGAATAGGAAGACTTATGACACCAATCTCAGTATATCAAGTGAATGCGTTTACCGATTCGCCTTATGCAGGAAATCCTGCGGGCGTGGTTCTCGACGGCGATAAGCTCAGCAACGCACAAATGCTTGCTATTGCAAAGGTGATGGACTTTTCCGAGACCGCCTTCGTGCTTCCTCCAACCGAACAGGGCGCCGATCTGAAGATTCGGTGGTTTACGCCGCAAGAAGAAGTGCCGCTGTGCGGACACGCCACGATAGCAAGTTTCTTTACGCTTGCACAATTCCATCGGTATAATATGCTGAAACCGGGAACATACAAATTCCGTCTTCAGACAAAATCCGGGATTCTTCCTGTTACGGTCAAGATAGCAAAAAAAACGATCGTGCATTTCGGACTCCCAATACCAAATTTTATTCCCATGAAATGTCAGAAGAAAGATCTGGCGGCAATTCTGGGAATTCCTACTGAGGCCTTTCTTTTTAAAACGGCCGTTCCCTTTGACAATCATTTGTATGTCGAGATATCAAGGTTGCCGCTCCTTCTGTTGATGAAGCCGAATTTTGACAAAATGAAAGAATATCTCACAGCCAAGAAAATCTACGGAATGTGCGTATATACGAGAGAGACTGTCGAGCCGAAATCGGCGTTTCATTCACGATTCTTTGCACCGACGGTCGGAATCAACGAAGATCCCGTAACCGGATCGGCTAACGGACCACTCGGCGCACTCTGTGTGCTCAATAAGAAAATAAAGCCGACCAACGGCCGCCGGTTTATAATCGGTGAGCAGGGAGATGCAATCGGACGTTCCGGTCGTGTGCTGGTCGACATCCATGCGAAACGCGGGATAATAACGCGCGTCACAATCGGTGGAAAAGCGGTCGTGGTCAGCGAGCAAATGATCCCTGTGTGATCTTTATAGCGGTCTCGATTCGTATTTTATTTGTTATCTAAGTGTGCGCGGCCAGTCGGCAGTGGACAATTTATAGAGGATTTAAAAAGCTAGGTCACAGAGTTCGTTCGCAAATTCAATAGCCATATCGAGATCACACTTGTAGGCCTACTATTTCAATAATGATATCTCGATATGGCTATCTATTGCTAATTAACCCGGCCACCTTGATGTTGCTATTCTGATAAGGATTAGATTACATCACTGGTGCCCTGCCAACTATTATTCCCTATAAAAAACAGGGCACAGTAATGAGCGAATCCAGACATTGTCTGTCGAATCGAGTCGTACTATTATCTGCAATCAAAATCGAGATATCCTTTACCTCATTCATCTGATAATTTGTCAGAATTTTTTTTGCTGAGATGATCCTGTAATACTCCGCCGCATTAATTTTCTAAGGAGCCTTCATGACGCTGAAAGCAACTCTGTTCTCACTGATTCTACTCATTGCCTTTAGCGGGTTTGTGTACAACGTCCGGCGGCTTCTGTCGTATCTAAAAATTGGGCAGAAGGAAAACCGTAGGGGGAATTTGTCCCGACGGCTCAAGGATGTTCTTGTTATCGCTCTCGGACAGAAGAAGCTTCTTCGCGATCCGCTTGCCGGTATCCTTCATGCTGCAATTTTCTGGGGATTTCTGGTGTTGATTCTGGCTGTCATAGAATCAATTGGAGAGGGAGTACTGGGAGCGTTTTCGCTCTCGTTTCTGGGTGGTGCATATTCATTCATAATTCTTTCACAGGAAATATTTTGTCTCTTTGTCGCGATTGCAGTTATTGTTTCATTATACCGGAGATTTGTTACCCGTGTGCCGCGTCTTCAGGTCGATCGTCGTGGCTCCATGGATGCCGGCGCGATTTTGTGCATGATTTTTGTGATTGTAACCTCGCTTCTCCTGCAAAATGCTACACGAATTGTCTTAGGAAAAGCTGCTGCCGGGTTCGATCATCCGGTATCATCTCTGCTTGTCGGACTTTATTCGGGAGTCTCATCAGAAAGTGTTCACATCTGGAGTGAAATTTTTTGGTGGGTACATATTATTCTAATCCTCGGATTCCTGAATTATTTACCCTATTCTAAGCATCTTCATGTTTTGACATCCATACCCAATGTCTATCTCTCGTACCGTCGGTCTCGTGCGGCATTGAAACCGATTAATCTTGAGGATGAAAAGCTCGAGCGGTTCGGCGCGCTTGATGTAGATGACCTGACCTGGAAACAGCTTCTCGACGGATATACATGTACGGAGTGCGGACGGTGTACATCGGTCTGTCCGGCAAACATCACAGGGAAACCGCTCTCACCGCGAAAAATCGTGGTGGATATCCGCGAGCGCCTGATGGAAAAAGCTCCGGCGCGGATTGCCGGAGGGGATATACCTCAGGATATCGCGGAGAAGACGCTCGTCCATGCACATATTACAGATGAGGAGATCTGGTCGTGTACAACCTGTATGGCCTGTATGCAGGAATGTCCTGTGATGATCGAACATATCGATGCGATTATCGATATGCGGCGCGGGTTGGTTCTTATGGAATCGCAATTTCCTCAGGAACTGCAGAGTGCATTCAAGAATCTTGAAACGAATTTCTCGCCGTGGGCTTTCAGTTCAAGCAGTAGGGCTGATTGGGCGGAAGGTCTCGGAGTAAAAACATACGCCGAAAATCCGGACGCAAAAATTCTCTTCTGGGTCGGATGTGCCGGTTCTTTCGATGCCCGTTATAAAAAAGTATCACAATCGTTTGCCCGGTTGATGCAGATGGCAGGAGTCGATTTTGCGATACTCGGGACAGAAGAGAAATGTACCGGCGATCCTGCCCGTCGTATGGGGAACGAATATCTTGCACAGATGCTTATGAAAGAAAATATCGCAACGTTCCAGAAATATCATGTTCAAAAAATTGTCACTACATGTCCGCATTGTCTAAATACATTGAAAAACGAGTATCCTGATTTCGGCGGAAAATATGAAGTTGTACACCATTCCGTATTCCTTGAACAGCTAATTGCTGAAGGAAAGCTAAAATTGAAAAAAGGAATCGACGGTAACACATCGCCTGCAGGTGAGACACGCATTACGTTCCATGATTCGTGTTACCTCGGCCGGTATAACGGGACGTATGACGCTCCGAGGAACGTCATTCGATGCATCCAGGGAGTACGCATTGACGAAATGAACCGCACGCACGACCGGGGATTTTGCTGCGGGGGGGGTGGCGGGCGCATGTTTATGGAAGAAAATACCGGTAAAAGAGTGAATATTGAACGAACCGAGGAAGCTCTGGCCGTCAATCCGGACATCATCGGAACTGCTTGCCCGTTCTGCATGACCATGCTGGTTGACGGTGTTAAAGAAAAAGAAGCAGGAGAAAAAGTACGGATAAAGGATATTGCTGAACTGGTATTGGAAGCGGCAGAGTAGAAACACCCTCACCGGCCATAGGCTTATACCAAACGCCGAAATTATAAACCGGTAATTATAAATCGGAAACCGGAAATGTATTTGAATATTTTTACAGGCTTTTTTATTTCTGACGATCAACAATAATCCGCACCCCGTCGAGAACGAGCGAAGGTACGACAAAATCGATTACTGTTGTTTGCAGACTGATCATTCCCGATAATCCCCCTGTACCGATCACGGTCGGTTTTTTCCCCAATTCCGCGCTGATACGTTTTACCATTCCCTCGAGAGAATCTACAGCACCAAATAAGATTCCCGACTGCATGCTTGTGATGGTCGTTCTTCCTATTGCTTTCTCCGGAAATACCGTATCGATCTTCGGGAGCTTTGCCGCCCGGCGATGCAGCTCTGCCGAGGAAGTCTCGACTCCGGGTGCGATGACCCCTCCAAGATATTCACCCTGTTCTGAGATTACGTCATAGGTCGTTGCCGTGCCGAAATCAATGATAATCAGATGACCGCCATATTGTGTGTATCCTGCCACGGCGTTGCACAGACGGTCGGTACCAACTGCTGAAGGATCTTCATACAGGATGGTAATCCCTAAATTGAGCGCGGGTGAGATAATGGTTGGTTCAATGTCGAAGTATTTCTTTGTCATTTTTTGATAGATCGGTGTAAGATTCGGGACGACCGATGATATTCCCGACCGGACGATCAGTTCGGGATCAATAGAGGAGTTTTTACAGAATGATTTCACAAATATTCCGATCTCATCTTCCGTGCGTGCAATACCGCTCGTAATCCGCCAGTCGCCAATTAGCCGGTCTCGTTCAAACACCCCGATAACGGTGTGAGTATTTCCAATATCGATTGCGAGTAACATAATATGATCCCGTTTATAAGGTTTCGATTACTGTGACATCGCCTGCAAGTAGGCGGATTTCTTTGTTATGAGATACGACGACAAGAGCGCCATCCGGGTCGAGTCGTTTTACAAGACCGCTGATAAACATCCCGTGATGATCCACACGGATTGTTTTATTGAACATAATACATCGTGATTTCCAGGCTTCAAGAATGTCGGCAAATCCGTTGGTCGATAGATTCATATAGTGTTTTTCAAGACAGCGGATGCATTCCTGTATAAGAGCAACCCGGTTGATTTCTTTCCTGCATTGGTTCTTTAGTGAAGTTGCTTTCCCCTGTAAGGTGCTGCTGAACTTGGTTTGATTGACATTCAGTCCGACACCGACAACTACGAAATCCGTTGATGTTTGCTGGGATGACGCCTCAAGAAGGATACCGCAAAACTTCTTACCTTCATGTGTGAGATCGTTCGGCCATTTACATTCGACGGTGAGCCCCGTTACTGTTTCAACTGCTTCAGAAATACTCGCTGCAACATAAAATGTAAGGAGGTTGATCTGGGCGATTGTCTCCGGCGGTCGAAGAAGCAATGAAAAGAGCACGTTTTTAGCTTCCTCGGATTCCCAGGTTCGTCCTACACGACCGCGGCCGGCGCTCTGATATTCCGAATAGACAACAAGTCCTTCTTCTAATCCGGCATTTGCCAAAACCTTCACACAGTTATTCGTGGAGTCGAGTGTATCGAAGGTGAATACCTTCTTCCCAAAAGTTTTTGTCCCCAGATCTCGACGTATTTGCGCTTGTGAAATCATTGAGAGTGAATATCAGATACTCCTGTTTTGACAAGTACTTACCATTCTATGAAAAATCATTTCAAAAGTCAATCCATCTGGTTTCTATGACATACTTGCAGGTTTTATTTGATTGATGCCATTCATGCATATTCCTCTGCCAAGATTGCATAATTGTTCTGAGAAGTCCTTTTTATTATCCTAAGAATCCCTTAAAATCAATCGAAATAAAGGGTTAGGAATTGGCACAGGAATTGGTTAATATTTAATAAGAAATTGAAGGAAATTATCTCTTCCAGACAATAGGAAGAGAGTTTATTTTTCTGAAGGAGAGTAATAATCAATGAGTAAAATTATCGGAATCGACCTCGGCACCACCAACTCGGTTGTTGCCGTTATGGAAGGAAACGAACCGGCCGTCATTGCAAATTCCGAAGGTGGACGAACGACTCCATCAGTGGTCGGCTTTGCGAAAAATGGCGAGCGGCTTGTCGGGCAGGCTGCAAAACGTCAGGCTGTTACAAATTCTCAAAACACTGTATTCTCGATCAAGCGTTTCATGGGACGATTTTATGATGAGGTCAATGAAGAAATGAAGCTTGTCCCTTATAAGGTGGTGCATGGCGATAATAACACGGCACGCGTCCAGATCGGAGACCGTGTATATTCACCACCCGAAGTCAGCGCAATGATTCTGCAGAAGATGAAACAGACTGCAGAAGATTATTTAGGTCAGAAAGTGACGGAAGCCGTAATTACAGTCCCGGCATATTTCAACGATGCACAGCGACAGGCGACAAAAGAAGCAGGAGAAATTGCAGGTTTGAATGTCCGGCGTATCATCAATGAGCCAACAGCAGCCGCACTCGCCTATGGCCTCGATAAAAAACACAAGGATTCAAAAGTTGCAGTCTTTGACCTCGGCGGCGGCACTTTTGATATATCGATTCTCGAACTTGGTGAAGGAGTTTTCGAGGTAAAATCGACGAATGGCGATACCCATCTCGGTGGAGATAACTTCGACCAGAGATTGCTCGATTATGTTGCCGACGAGTTCCAGAAACAGGAAGGGGTCGATCTACGGAAAGATCCAATGTCACTTCAGCGTCTTCGCGAAGCATCAGAGAAAGCAAAAATGGAGCTTTCGACAATGATGCAGACCGAAATCAATCTGCCGTTTATTACCGCAACACAGGAAGGTCCGAAACATCTGAATATGTCGATCACACGCGCAAAATTTGAGCAGCTCGTCGATGATCTTGTGAAGCGATGTATTTCGCCGGTTGAAAAAGCTCTTCATGATGCAAACCTGCAGCCAAACCAGATCGATGAAGTGATTCTTGTCGGTGGTATGACCCGTATGCCGCGGGTACAACAGCTTGTTAAGGATATTTTTGGGAGAGAAGGACATAAAGGTGTCAATCCCTGATGAAGTAGTCGCTGTCGGTGCTGCAATTCAGGGAGGCGTTCTTGCGGGAGATGTTACGGATGTTCTACTTGCTCGATGTTACGCCGCTTTCACTCGGTATCGAAACTCTTGGCGGAGTCATGACAACGCTCATCACAGCGAACACGACGATCCCGACAAAGAAAAGCGAGATCTTTTCGACAGCGTCGGACAGTCAGACATCTGTCGAAATACATATCCTGCAGGGTGAACGTCCGATGGCCGTCGATAACCGTACGCTCGGCCGGTTCCATCTCGATGGAATTCCACCGGCTCCGCGCGGAATACCTCAGATCGAAGTTACATTTGATATCGATGCGAACGGTATTTTGCACGTATCGGCTAAGGATAAAGGAACCAACAAGGAACAGAGTATACGGATTACCTCATCGTCTGGTTTGACGAAGGAAGAAATCGAAAAGATGAAGACTGATGCAACGGCCCATGCCGCTGAAGATAAAAAGCGCAAAGAAGAAATCGACATGAAAAACCAGGCCGATACACTGTCGTTCCAGACTGACAAACAATTAAAAGATCTCGGTGATAAAATGACGCCCGAAATGAAATCGAAAATTGAGGGCGCAAACAGCAAACTCAAAGACGCGATTAAGACGGGAGTCTCGGCCGATATCAAGACTGCAATGGATGGACTCAATGCCGCCTGGAATGAAGTCTCGACACAAATGTACCAGCAGGCGACTCAACAACAGGCCGCCGGTACTCAACAGAGCGGACAACAGCAGCCAGCCGGCGAGCAAAAGAAACCCGATGGGAAAGCTGTCGAGGACGCCGACTTTGAAGTTGTAGATGATAAAGATAAATAACCGTAATCATAGTGGAATTGAGAAGGCGAGGAATTCCACCTCGCCTTTTCCATGATATAGTTAATAATGCTGGTTATAAGGAAAAAGGAAAAATTAAAAAAGTAAAAAAGGTAATATGATTCCGGCAGGCTCGGTATGAATTTTTCCCTTTTTAATTCTCGTCCCGAGCGCGTTGAGGGATTTACTTTTTACTTAGGAAAAGCCATATAAATAATCTTCATTTTAGATAAGGATTAAGAAGTTATGAATTTTAATAAATTTACAATTAAAGCGCAGGAAGCTGTTCAAAATGCTCAGGAGATTGCAACCAGTTATGGCAGTCAGTCTATAGAGCCGGAACATCTCCTTGCTGCGCTTATCCAGGATGCGGCCGGGATTACTGTTCCGATTCTACAGAAGGTCGGAGCCAATGTGAATTATATCAAAATCAAGATCAATGAAGCGATTGAGAAACTCCCCAAAATATCGGGTGCCGAGCTTGGGAACCAGTTTGTCTCACAATCACTCGGGCAGGTATTCGAAACGGCACTCAAGGAAGCGAACCAGCTTAAAGACGAATATGTCAGTACCGAACATCTGCTCCTTGGACTTATTGAAGAAAAGCAAAATAAAGGAGCAAAACTCCTGATTGATCAGGGAGTCAAAAAAGAGGATGTATATAAAGTCCTTAAAGAAATCCGCGGCAGCCAGCGCGTGACAGATCAAAATGCTGAAGATAAATATCAGGCATTGCAAAAATTCGGACGCGATCTGAACGATCTTGCCCGGCGCGGTAAACTCGACCCGGTTATCGGACGCGATGATGAAATCCGAAGAGTCCTTCAGGTTCTTTCACGGCGTACGAAAAATAACCCTGTTCTAATCGGTGAACCCGGCGTCGGAAAAACTGCAATCGCCGAAGGAATTGCTCAGAGAATTGTTAACGGCGATGTGCCGGAGTCTTTACGAACCAAGCGGATTGTTGCGCTCGATATGGGAACGCTTGTCGCAGGGACGAGCTTTCGTGGACAATTTGAAGAGCGATTGAAAGCCGTGTTAAACGAAGTAATTCAATCCAACGGCGAAATTATTCTATTCATTGATGAACTTCATACGCTCGTAGGTGCCGGAGCCGCACAGGGAGCTGTCGATGCCGCGAATATGCTAAAACCCGCACTGGCACGCGGTGACCTCCGGGCTATAGGCGCCACAACGATCGATGAATATCGGAAGCATGTTGAGAAAGATGCGGCTCTGGAACGCCGGTTCCAGCCGGTTCTTGTCGATGAGCCGACAGTCGAGGATACGGTTTCGATTCTGCGAGGATTAAAAGAACGATATGAAATCCACCACGGCGTGCGTATTACCGACGGTGCGATTGTCGCAGCAGCACAACTGAGTCATCGGTACATCTCGGATCGATTCCTTCCCGATAAGGCGATAGACCTGATCGATGAAGCCGCCTCAAAACTGCGGATTGAAATCGATTCAATGCCGGAAGAACTCGATGAAATTGAGAGAAAAATCAAACAATTGGAAATCGAACGTGAAGCGTTGAAACGCGAATTACAGGCATAAAAGGATGTGAGGAACAATGACTGAATTTACACAAGAGAAAATGCAGGAAACGACAAAAAAGCGACTCTATGAGATTGAAAAAGAAATTGCAGATCTCAACGAAGTCCGCACTCAGCTGAAAACACACTGGCAGAATGAGAAGAATCTCATACAATCTATACGGACAATGAAATCCGAGATCGAGAAAGCGCGAAACGAGGCTGAAAAGAAAGAACGCGAAGGCGATCTTGCAAAAGTCGCCGAACTGCGCTATGGAGTAATTGCTAACCTCGAAAAAAGACTGAAAGCCGCAACACAAGAGCTCGCAGTAGTTCAGAAAAATCGGAAAATGTTGAAGGAAGAAGTCGATGCCGAGGACGTTGCAGAGATCGTGGCAAAATGGACCGGTATCCCGGTCAGCCGCATGCTCGAAAGCGAGCGGTCGAAATTACTGCATCTTGAAGAACGGATACACGAACGGTTGGTCGATCAGGTCGAGGCAGTCCAGGCAGTGAGCGATGCCGTGCGTCGTGCGCGAGCGGGATTGCAGGATGAGCGAAGACCGATCGGATCATTTATTTTTCTTGGCTCGACCGGAGTCGGAAAGACCGAACTTGCCCGTGCACTTGCCGAGTCGCTCTTCAACGATGAAAATGCAATGGTGCGCATTGACATGAGCGAGTATATGGAAAAATTCTCCGTATCACGTCTCATCGGTGCGCCGCCCGGTTATGTCGGTTACGAGGAAGGCGGACAGCTTACCGAGTCAGTCCGGCGGAAACCTTATTCCGTTGTGCTGCTTGATGAAATCGAAAAGGCGCATCCGGAGGTGTTCAATGTGCTTCTGCAGGTGTTGGATGAAGGCCGGCTGACCGACAGCAAAGGACGGACTGTTAATTTCCGGAATACGATCATCATCATGACCTCGAACCTCGGATCGAATATCATCATGGAGTGGACGCAGAACATGACCGATGTAAACCGCAATGAGGTCATGGAGGCTGTCAGGATTAAACTATTCGACCTGCTCAAACAGACGATCCGTCCGGAGTTCCTTAATCGTGTCGATGAAATCATCATGTTTAAAACTCTTACACGCGACGATATAGTTCAAATTGTTGATTTGCAGCTCCGTAATCTACAGGTATTGGTGAAAGCAAAGAATATCATACTCAATTTCACCGATTCGGCAAAGACGTGGCTTGCAAAGGCGGGATACGATCTGCAGTTTGGTGCCCGTCCGCTTAAACGGATAATTCAAAAACATGTCGTGAATAAATTATCTGAAAAAATTCTTGCAGGAGAAATTGCCGAAGGGAATACGATCTCTGTCGATGTTGGTACGGATGGATCGTTTCGATTTATTCCTATCGTCCAGGGTAAGGATATTTAATAAAAAAATTGATGCCTCAATAATAGAAGGGAGCCCCTTAATGGAGGCTCCCTTTCTGTTTTCGGTGTCACTTACAGCTTATGATGGTATTACAATAGAACAGAAAACCCGACAAAGAGTCTGATCATTGAATTTTTATTATTGACTGAATATAAGATACAGCCGGTATAATTTTCTGTATAGGTTTGATATCGATAATTCAGCTCTATCTTAAGCGCGACACTTTGAGCGATCAGAAGTTTTACTCCGGCACCTGCATTGAATGTTTTCACATCGAATTTATCAGAAACAAAAGAGGAAAATGGAAGATTTCCCGTAATAAAGCCGGCATTACCAAGTCCAAACCCTCCCCGAATGAAAGGAGCCACGATAGAGTGTTCTAGCGGATATGTGAACGAAAGATTTAATAGGACCGATTCTCCCGGCCGTCCTCCCTCATATGCAAAGAGGTTCACTTCCGGTTCAAGCGACAGCCAATCGATAAAATAGTATCCGGCTGTAAGAGAGATGGTGGCGAAATTTTCTTTTGATTCATTACCATAATTCCAGGAATTCATAGAGGTGGTAGTTTTCGTCGTATATTGTCCGAGCGCTCCGGACATCGAGAGTTCCCAGTCTCCCTGAATAAAAGGCGCTTTTTTCACCGAGATGTCGATATCTCCGATCCTGGCTTTTGCGCTCTTCGAAGAAATATCGATATCCTGTGCATGGACGAGAGAGATCATACTTAATGAAATGATAGTGTAAATGATGAAATTTTTCATGGTACTCTCCCTGTTGTTAGAGTGAGTGAACGATTAATTCTATATGGCGTTCATCCGTCCCACAGAGTCCTCCGAGTATTTTGAGTCAAAAAACCTCTACGAAGCGACGCTATCATCTTTCCATAAGTTACCGGATTTTCTCTATCGAGTTATTCTTTATCGCTGCAGCTAAGAGATATTTTACGTTTCAAAAATAATGGAGCACGGCTGCGTCCGCCGGCTGGGGATTCTTATCCCGGAAGTTTAACTATCGTTGAGGATAGAATCTCCTTGCCTTTGGATAAAGCAAGGAGATGATTTATCGAAGCAAGACAAACGTATTGTCTTAACTTTTAGTTCGACACGAAAGTCGTCACACTCGATGAATCAAGAGTAACGGTAAAACTACCGTTTGATACAGTAATATCACTTCCCTGTACACAATTCTTACTACTTGATGTGACATAGGGCGTAAACGTCGTGACTGTCCCGTTCTGGATCGTAAATGTTTGATCGATTGAAGATGAATTTCTGTTCAAAACGACAATGACCACCTTGGAGCCGTTTTTATATGCAGTTACATCAACATTTGTCTGAGGGCTGGCTGTGGCACTTACCCTATAGTATCCCGGACGAACGAATCTGGCGTACTGCGACATGACATAACCTCGTTTGGTTACGTTTCCTTTAGTACCTCCTCTTTCACCATCATCGATCGGTCCGTAGAAGCGAACAATATACCACCAGATATACGCATTCATACTCGCATTCATACAATCATTAATTTGTTTGCCTGTGGCAAGAACATGAGACCAAGTAGTAATAGTATCAAGATATTCGGTCATCCATAAATCTTTCCCTTTGCTCATAGCTAGGGGATAACTCACTAGCCCTCCTCCGTACAGATGACCACCGACAATGGAAAGGTTCGCAGCGGCAACAGGATCATTCAATATCGCATCTGTAATGGTGTGGCTGAAATTCATTGACTCATCTGCGATGATATTGATTCCGATAGAGGGCACATTGTTCTTCACAAAGTTAACCATTTGTGTTGCATTCCAATAGCAGGACTCATAGGTGACCGTTACATCGGGTTCGTTTTGAACGGATACAGCATACAACGGAACACCGTTGCTCGACATATAATCGCCAAACGCTTTCAGATGCGCCGCATAGGCTGCATAAGAATCAGTCTTGAGTTCGCCTCCAACGATATTATTGTTGGTCTTCATCGAAGCAGGTGGAGTCCAGGGAGAAGCTATGATTGTCACTCCCTGAGCATGTGCTAACTGAGCAGTAGCAACCTGAATGGCGAACTGAGATGTGTCAGGCGGTACGCGCAGGCGAAGTATGGTGAAACCTAATTGTCCTGTTCCGGTACTAAAAGCCGTGTTGATTTGATCAACAGTCATATCAGGACGCCAGGGAAGTATGTTCGCAGCACCAAAGCCCCTTATCACCTGGTGGGTATTAGCTAAATCAACGGAGGCAGTCCCCGATTCATCTGAAGGTCCGTTAATTGTGTCTTTCTTTGAACAACCTGCCGCCATCAAAGTAAATACTAGTATAAGGTTTAATAAATTGTTTCTTATCGTATTAAGGCACATAACTTTACCCTTTCATTTGATTTTTTTCAAAATACCTGATCATCTTCTCTTTAGATAAATCTGGACTGCACCTATGCTCGTTATGCAAAATGTAAACATTTTCACCGTGCTTTTCAATTAGGCGTTCATTCCGTTAGCTTGTTGAACGTTTTATGTGGAATCACGTGTTATTTGTGGGGAGGGACTGGCTAAGCGGCAAATATTTCATGTCCCTATATGACTTGTGCTTCTCCAGTCTGATCATTGACTCTTACTATAAAGCATCCGCCGGCCACAGAATCTTCTACACGGAAGTCTAACTACCGTAGAGGACAGAATCTCCTTGCCTTTGGATAAAGCAAGGAGATGATTTATCGAAACAACACAAACGTATTGTCTTAACTTTTAGTTCAACACGAAAGTCGTCACACTAGATGAATCAAGAGTAACGGTAAAACTACCGTTTGGTACGGCAATATCACTTCCCTGTGCACAATTCTTAGTACTTGATGTGATATAGGGCGTAAACGTCATATATGGTGCCCCGTTCCAGATCGTAAATGTTTGATCGGTTGAAGATGAATTTCTGTTTAAAGCAACGATGACCACCTTGGAGCCTTTTTTATATGCAGTGACATCGACATTTGTCTGAGGATTGGCTGTAGCACTTACCCTATAGAATCCCGGACGAATGAATTTAGCATATTGAGACATTACATAACCTCGTTTGGTGATGTTACTGTTGTCGTCGATCAGGCCGTAAAACCTTCTGATATACCACCACACGTAAGCGTTCATGTCCGCATTCATACAATCATTAATTTCTTTGGCTGTTCCGAGAATAGCAGTCCATGTTCTGGCAGTATCACAATGTTCGGTCATCCATACCTCTTTACCTTTGCTGATGGCCAGAGGATAACTTGTGAGCCCTCCTCCGTAAATGTGTCCGCCGATGATGGATACATTCGCTGCGGCGACAGGATCGTTGAGTATAGGGTCGGAAAATGCATGATCGAAATTTCCCACTTCGGGTACGATGATTCTGGTGCCGATTGTCTGCACATTATTTTTGACAAACTTGAGCAATTGTGATGGGGTCCAAACGCAGGTTTCATATGTTGCCGAGTAATCTGGTTCGTTCTGAACCGATACGGCATATAAAGGAACGCCGTTGTTTGACATATAATCGGCGAAAGATTTTAAATGGGCCGCATAAGCCGCATAATAATTAGTATCGAGAGCGCCTCCTGCGATATTATTGTTTGTTTTCATTGAAGCCGGAGGTGTCCAGGGTGATGCAAATATTGTTGCTCCGAGCGATTTTGCCAGCAGTGCAGTGGGAACTTCCAGATTAAATTCCATCGAATCGTAAGAGACGCGAATGCGCAGTATGGTCAGACCAATTTGACCGGTCCCGGTGCCAAAAGCCGTCTGGACTTGATTAGAAGTCAAATCGGGAATCCATCCGGGCATATTTACGCCGCCAAAGCCCCTGATAAGCTGCTGAGGGACGTTTAAATCAATGGTCGCTGCGCCCGGTATTTCTGATGGTCCGGTGGGAGATGGGCAACAACCTGCCGCCACCAAAGCAAATACTATCAATATAAGGCTTGATAATTTGTTTCTTATCGTATTGAGGCACATGGCATTACCCTTTCTTTTATTTTTTTTCAAAAAACTCGATCATCTGCTCTTAAGATTAATCTGCAATGTACATATACTCGCCATGCTAAATGTAACAATTTACCATGTGCTTTTCAACGGAGCGTTTATTGGGACAGCTTTGCCCGTCAGCCGATGCTTTTATTCATCGCGCAGAGGTAGCCGCTCAGCCATCCCTAAATCGCTGCCCGAAACGAATGAATCATTTCTTCCAGCACTTTCCAAACGATTTCGGGACTGTTTGTTTGAGGGGAATATGAAGACTCTACGTGGAAGAAATATTTACTATTCTCTGTGTACAAAGACATTTTTTCAATTTGCAAATCCTTGATTAATCCGTTCACCTTTATGTTCTTTATGTCTACGGTTAGCGCAGTAAGCGTAGCCCTATCATCCGCCGCGATGCTTTTCACCCAGGCTCGCATCGAATGACTACTTTCAAGGACAAGCCGGACAATATTATATTTAAAAGGAAGACTTTCTAAATAGCTCTTTTTAAATACTGTAATTGAGAAGGAATTCGATAAAGTGGCAGGCATATTTCCGAATTGTTGCTTTCTAAAGTTTGGAATATCTTTCTTTTGCAGCTTATTTTGTTGCACAAGTCCTGGGATTACCCATTCAAGATAGTCGCTTGTTGATTGATCAGTCAGTTCAACCGAGATAGGTTCACCAACAATGAACCTAAAGCATTTCATGTTTTCAAGCATATTACCTATTTCTCCTTTGCCATAGTATCCACCGGCATCCGAGATAATTTGAGTAAACTCCTTTTCACTCACGTTTCCGCCATCAGAGTTAAGATAACTTCGAATCCCGATAAGTGGCGGTTCAATCCTTATGGAAATATTTTCTGGTTTAGTAAAAGCAAATCCTATTTCCGAGTCAATATAAGTCTCTTTTGATGCAGTCACCGCATTTGTTAGACCGGCCGTCTCAATCGATATTTTCCTGTCGCCCCAACCAACTGTCAGATTAGTTTTTGAGAATTGCTTTGCGAAGAAAGATAAGAATACAAAGACCAGTATTATTGCGAGACCGATTATGGAATATTTGACTAGGTTTATGTTTATCCTCTTTCCTGAATGATGCTTCATAGATTCCTCCTAAGATTGCCATGCTTAAAGTATCCCAGCTCCTTACATCAGCTTGATACGTTGGATAGGCGGCAATTAATCCAGACTAAATAACGCACCAATATATATTTGGATACCGCGTGTTTCTCCTGAATAACCAGGAACATCATAGACATTTACAAGACCGAGAGAATATCGTCCGGAAGAAAACAAGGAAAGAGTTGATGTTATTCTGTATTCTACGCCTGCACCGAAATCAAGAGCAACATCGTATGATTTGTAATTTGATTTAGTGTCGAGCACAGGAAATGACTGTCCACTAAAATCAATAACTTCCTCAGAGGCTGAAAGCAAAAAGCCAATATTTGGTCCTGCAAGAACAAATGACCGTAAGTAAGACCCTCCAAACTCTACTTTGATTAGGATGGGCAACTCAAAATAATTGATAGTCTCAGTTCCCTTTGCCGTGCCTGTAGCATCTGTAATCTCTGATTTGAAGCCTTTTTGTATATAGCGAGGTTCAATTTGAAGATAAATTGAATTTGTAAGAGCAAGTTCACCAACGCCTCCAATAGTGAAACCGGTAAGATTTTTCCTTGTAGCATTAGAGGCAAGATTGTCTGGTAATGTTAAGCTCCCCAAATTCAGACCTGTCTGTAGGCCAACTCTGATTTGTGCTTCAGAAATCAGGACAAAAAAGAACGTGATAATTATAAGAAGAAGAATGCGAGCTTTCATTGTACGTCCTTCGAGATTGTTGATTTTATTTGTCATGTAACCGCCAGGATTTATGAATTGCCGCCTAACGGATGGCCGCTCCGCCTACGTGAATAACACTCTGGCGGATAGAGCGGTTAACCTCAGCATAGCAGTCCTTTAGGACTACGGCACCAATACGTTTTAATACTCATATTTTACCACGTATGGTAATGACGAACTATAAGCGAAAAGTTCATCGACTTTTTCTATTACTATTTTTCCATTATTATTGTAACTATAGCTTATTCTTCTCTTCGCTTCATTATTCGAGGCATAGTAAACTGTTTCCACTAAAACTGCATTTTTATATTTATATTCTTTTGATTCAGTTATGCTATTATTCTTATAGTAAATTATTTCCTTGTGAATTATACCATCTTTATAATTATAAATAATGTACGATTCTAATTCCTCGTTATGATATTTTGTTTTTTTTATAAGATATTTTCCATCATATTCAAAGTTGTATAGTATATCGTAACTTGCATAAGGATAAGTTATTTTTTCTGTAGTAAGTAAATTTGCAGAATATAAATAAATAGTAGAATCCAGAAGAATAAATCCCGTCGGAGAATTTATGTTATTGTGAAAATTCAATTTGTATATAAGCTTTCCATTGTTATCATAGTTGAAAAGCTCGTAATGTGAAATCATTTCCCTATTACCGCTATAATAAATCTTTTTTTGTAATTGACCATTAATATTATATTCAAAATCCTCTATGCTTAATATCTGATTCGATTCCAGTGAAGGATAGAATATTTTGCTCCTGACGCCAATTGTTGCTTCATCAATTGGGAATAAAATTGGATTTACTATTTGTTCATCTGAACAAGATAAAAACAAAAGAGAAGTTAAAAGAAGAATTAAATATTTCATATTTCCTCCTGCTAATTTCCTTTTACATCTGACGGATGGTTTACCCGCCAGTTTTGTGGCGGGCCGCTCCGACACACTCTTGGTCGGGGTCAGCTTGTTGAACGTTTTGTGTGAAACCCCGTATTGTTTGCGGGGAGCCGCTGGTTATACCGCAAAATAATAAAAAGTGAAAACCCTAACGAACATGTAAATCAATTAATATCAAGGTTGTATCAGCTAACAAATAATATTCTGATTGAGGTTTATAATAAAATGATATTTTTATTTCATTATTTCCTTCTACTCTAAAATTAAATATCACTTTGTAGGGACAATTACATTTAGCTCTAACACTACTTGTATCCGAAAGGTATATATCAATGATATTATTTGATACCAGAACACTATCCTTCATAGAAGCAACACATTGAGCACTAAATAATACGCCTATTTGAAGAACGCCATTCACGTACTGCCAATTCAAAACTGCTTCGTCATTAGTTTTTGATAAAACATTTGAAGAAGTACAACCATTGCCTTGAAAAGAAAGATATTCAATTGACATAGAATTGGGTGAATTAATTTCTTTCTTATTGCATCCGCATATTAAAATAAATATTGAGAATGCAAGTAGTGTAAAATATAATAATTTCTTTTTCATTTTTCCCTTGTTAACTAATGGATGGTCGCTACGCCTACGTGAATAACACTTCCGCCTTCGTTTCACTACGGCGGACAGGCCGGCGAGCAGGCGATAACTTAACATGTACCACTGCCCACGCACTCCTACTCATGAGTTACTTAGGAGGCGGCTGCAAAACAAATCATATAGAAAGAAGTGTCTCACTCAGCCAGACGGTATTTAATAGGTTCTTTGGATAAATAGGAATCATTCGAATACCAACTTCTTTAGCGATTTTCTTTTTCTCTTGGATCTTTTGGTCATATAAATAATTTCCCATTAATCCGAAGTATTCTATATACACGCCTTTAACATCGAAGTCTGCACGATAATTGGAATTTGGATAATACGGTTCGCGTGTATGTGGGACACTATGATTAAAGAGAAAATCATCTAATGTTTTCTCCGCGAGAGAGCGGCATGCATGACCATCTTTTGCTAAACACATCGTTCCTCGACTTGTTTTTCTCGTTCCATCCTCGAGTATATCAGATTCTATCAACGCATGAAGCCAAGAAAGAAACAATTTCTTAACGTGTTTCGTTGATGGCTTATTCGACATTAATTGCAGGGCTGCTAGTCGTT
The DNA here is from genome assembly GCA_963776275.1 of Ignavibacteriota bacterium. GTDB lineage: Bacteria > Bacteroidota > Ignavibacteria > UBA10030 > CAVZMI01 > CAVZMI01. The sequence goes on along the minus strand of CAVZMI010000023.1, from coordinate 335,698 downwards.
GTTCATAATTCAAGTATAATATATCCTCCTCTCCTTCACCAAATCCTTGGTGTGGTATCGCTTGAATTATGGAGGATAACTTCCTTAAATATTCCTTTACCTCTTCTTTTGTCAAAATGTCGTTTCCCGTACTTTGCAAAATTTTGGGTGTAAGACAAGGAGCGCAAAAATCAAGTCCATCTACTCCAAGCTTTTTGGCAAGTGGTTCAGGGAGAGAATTTTCCAAGAACTTGTTATTACATAATGGACACAATTTCCATTTTGGTTCTCGTACTAAACCTATTAGATTCATCTGTTCAGCACGCGCATATGCAAAAAATTCAAGGACGTTATACCATGCACCTGTCCCTATACCGCGTCGGCATGCAGGATCTTCGCGCTTCCAATGCTCGATAATTGAAGAATCTGTGTGCAGGATAACTTCATCCTTTATATAGTGGAACCAATACCATTGCCACTTTGACATTTGTTGTTTGATAAGTTCATCATGTTTTGTTGTCCACCATTTTAAGATAAACCGATTGTTTGCCATAGAGGGCTTGACTAACCCGCGCATTACATCGGCATATGCAGGACTAGTTCTGTTTTCATATTGAGATGCCATATATTCTTCCAGAATATCAGCCGCCTAACAGATGATGGCTAATTTGCCACAATGAAATTTAAGAATAATGTACTACACAAACCGAGTTTTACGAAGATGACTCTCAAATTACACCAGACCTTTGAGCGCCATTAATTTTGCGCGCACAGCTTGCCTTGTATTTTTTGCGGGACTCATTCGGTTAGCTTGAGTCGTTGGTTGGCTGGCGACTTTTTTTCTTCAGATGCTTTTTCGCCCGCATTACGGCACTTGACACGTCATGCGCAAGCTTTTCTCCTTCAAGTGCGATCTGCTTTGAGCGATCAGTGATTTGTTGAATTGAAAGGCGTGCATTCGCCATCTCATGTGTCAGATTATTTCTGCGGTTTGTCCAATTGTTAATTCTCTTAATAAAATCAGCTGGGAACTCGGTGCGAACAAATGGATTTGAAATGCGGGATAAGTATTCCAATTTGCGACTTATCAAACGCCCCTTATAATTTGTGACCTTGACAAGAATGGAATCTAACCTGTCTTCAATGATAGCATATGCAATCCAAGAAGACTCAAGGAAATATCCTTTATCGATTGAGCTATCAATACGATTGAAAAGGTAGACATAGAGTTGATTCTTGGGATGGGGCATCAGTGTCCTCCTTATGTAAATGATGGAATGGGCACCAACTAACGGATGGCGGCTAAGCCCCGCAAAAAGCGCGGGACGCAAAAAACGAGCAGCCGCAACGATAACTTTCAAAATGTACTACAAGAACCAAGTTCATTTACTGCGCTTTCAATTTTGTACAAGACCTATGCGCGCCATGCTTAACCACCTGCCCGCTGTAGTTTGTTTTATAACGAAGGCGGGCGCTCATTACGTCAGCTTGAGCGACCGGTTAGAACGCAACGGCGAAAAGTTGTTTCGTGTGATGGCTATGGTCTCTTTTTCTTCTCGAGATTTTCGATGCGCATTTCGCTTTTTTGAACTTGGAGTTCCTGATTCTGAATCTTTTGTAAATTCTCGCGGTTGGATTGTTTTAGATCTTTTATGTCCTCCTGAATATATTGCACTTTGGTGTCGATGCCTGTGATTGTTGCTCTTGAATCGCCCATTAAATACATCAATGCAAACCCAGCAACAGCGAGAACCCATTTCACCCAGTTCTCTCTGAAGTGCTCTGAAATCTGATAAAAAACAGGCTCTGGTCTTCTGTTTCGTGACGTGGGAACGCTAAAATCTCGATGCGTATCGTCAGTCTGAGAGAAAGTAACTGCTTCATCCACGGTGGGCTCGGCTTCCATCTTCCTGATGGCTCTTGCATAGTAATCTTTGTCCGCGATGGATTTACCGGTATGGCTGCTTCTTGATTTCATTTGAGTACCCCATAGTTTTGATTGAACCAACCCAAGAAACTCTTGGAATTGAAAGAGCGTGCTAACTTAGTGAAATCATCAAAGTCGATTTGAGAAGAAGAAGTCAGGAAAGGATCGAATAACTTCTGGAAGTCAACCGATACAAATAGTTCGTTTCGGTCTGCCTGCTTGATAACGTTGAAGATGACGTTCAAGTAATCACTGACGTCCTTTTTTACCATAGCCTCGGGTAGCGGGATTTTTTTTGTAAAGCGAACATTTATGTCGTTAATTCCCTCGATAGTAGCACCGATCGTTTTATTTACAAAAGTTTTAGCAAGATCCTCTATTTTAAACAAGTATCTGTGGATGAATCCAATGCGGTTTATTTCGGTGACTCGGTAGTTCCTTAAGACACCGTCTATAATTTGAGAGTTGAATTTCGAGAGTATCGTTTCTATGGTCTCGCCTTTGAACGAGTCCAGTAAGTTTGCCTCGAGAATTATGTTCGAGTTGTTGATAATCAGTTTGTCAAAGGTGTTCTCGTTTATTAGGACCTTTTCATTCGGGTTGTTGTAGACGAGTGGGAAGACTTTTGGTCCGAAATATGAGTCCTTCGAGTATAGGATCTTATCGATTATTCCACCCAATTGGTCTTCAATGGAAAAATTAGCCCTGAATCGAACACCTAGGGCGATGCCGATAGTATGTTCATGAAGGTCATTGATCATCTCGATATCCTCCGAATTTGTGAATGTATATCGGTGCGTTCTAACTTATGATTAGGTTGACTCAGTCAACCATAGTTTCTGAAATACTGTGGAGCATCTCACGCTCCATTCTTAAAAAAGCCGATGCATTATCCTGATGATTCTGGAGGAAAAAGAATAACGCTTTTATCGTATAATAACAATTATTAACGAAATGTCAAGTTAGGTAAGCGAGCTGACAATGGACTCTATGTGCCGCTCATCCGTGCCGCAGCATCCACCGAGTATTTTGAGTGAAAAATCTTTATGAAGCGATGCCATCATTTCGCCAAATCTGTCCGGATTTTCCACGTCGAGCTCTTCCCGGCCGTCAAGTTCTTCCGGACTTCTGAGCGACGTGTTCGCCTGGAGTCCAAGGATTCTACTATGTATCAACCCTCGACCTAGACCCTTGTCCTGAGCGACCCCGAGCAAGTCCCGCGTAGTGGGATGAGTCGAGGGGGAGTCGAAGGATTGATCTTGACCTGCATTCATCACCGCCTTCCTAAATATTTCCGGATGAACACAATTGATCATATATCCTGCTGGCTTAGGTGATACTGTTGAATCGATATTGTTAATCGCATCCGGGAGAAGCGTGCCGTCAAGGAGTCTACAATTTGCACGAATGACAAAACTCAGGATATACGGACACCCCGAATCGGCCATTGCCTGTGCCATCCCAAGTGCTTCGCTGAAAGCCGGCAGTGTCGACCCTAAAAGAAAATCGACGCCGGACGACGCAAGTGCTCGGACCTGTTCCCGGTGGAAAAAATGTGCTGTCCCGGAAGGTAATGCCTCTTCGGGTTTATACGCGTCACCATAACAGCCCATGAGTCCGCCGATAAATATTTTTTTGGCATATTCACCATAGCCGGATCGTATTTCTGCAAGGAAATCGTAACAATCTTTATTAACATCATGGGCACGCCCGCCGACATCCTTTGAACTCTGGCGGGTAGGCAAACCTGCCCGCGAGATTCGTTCGGGATTTGCGCGCCAGGTAGGAGTGAGAACGATCATCGGAAGATTTCGGCGATATGCACAGTCGATGTATTGACGATAGATCTCTTCAAGATATTTCTTTCCTTCATCATTATACAATAGAGCGGAATTGAGCAGGTGGGGGTCGAGGGAAATTCCGGGTGTTCTTCGCAGCCGTTCTATGACGGCTCCCTCGGCAATGATCACCGGTTCTTGCTCAATACAAAGAAGCAATTTTGACATGTGACTGGTGTGGAAATACGATAAATAAATTACAAAACAGGGAAAGGATAATCAAGCAGTAAAAAGCTGAACGTCGGATTGATTCTTGCTGCGAGTTTTTGTATACTAGGCTTAATTTTGAGGTATCGCGTCAATGATTTCTATTGCAGTACAGGGTGGGGCGTGGGACATTCCTGATGAAATGGTCGATGCTCATCTTCATGGTGTACGACAGGCCCTGAAAAAAGGGTGGAAAGTCCTGAAAATAGGAGGGAGTGCGGTCGATGCGGTCGAAAGTGCCATCATGGTACTTGAAGACGATCCTACCTTCAATGCCGGATACGGATCGGTCATGAATGCCCTCGGTCATATCGAGCTTGATGCAGGAATTATGAATGGGAAAACCTTACGTGCAGGTGCAGTCGCATGCCTGCAAAACTTTCTGCACCCCATTTCGATTGCGAGAAAAATTATGGAGGAGAGTGAGTACATTCTTCTTGCAGGAGTAGGTGCTGCCCGGTTTGCCCGTGAACATGGTTTTAAGGTCTGCCCGGCAGATACATTGGTTGTCTCCCGCGAACTGAAGCGATGGAAGGTATTATATGCCGGGAATTCTACTCCCCCGAAAAAGAATTCTCTGGAATATTATGGCGATACCGTGGGTGCGGTGGCAATGGATAAAAAAGGTGTAATTGTTGCAGGTACATCGACGGGGGGAACTCCCCATAAGCATCCCGGCCGTGTTGGCGATTCTCCGCTCATAGGCTCCGGTGTCTATGCTGAAAATGATATTGGCGGAGTATCTGCATCGGGGTGGGGAGAAGGTATAATTACGATTGTCATGGCGAAAGCTGTGATCGATTCAATGGCATGTAATGGTGGAAATCCTGATGCAGCTGCCAAACACGGAATCGGAATTCTCAAAAAGAAAGTAAATGGTACCGGTGGTGTGATCGCTCTTAATAGAAAAGGAGAGGTGGGACTGGCGTTCAATACACCGCGAATGGCACATGCGTATATGACCGCAAAAATGAAAAAACCTGTCGTGGCGATTTGAAAACTTCCTCTCATATCGGACATATTATCGAGCTTGTTGATCAAATACAGAAATCGCCGTTGCCGGCAGACCGTGTCGTTGCACGTTTTTTTCTTGGACGCCGGTATCTTGGCTCGAGAGACCGTCGGATAATATCGGAGACGACCTACGACCTCTTCCGGCACGCATATCGCATTGAACGATTGATACAGGAAATGCTCGGCCAGTTAAAAAAGCCGATCCCGCCGGTGTATCCGAAAATCTGGATGGTTGCTGCATATGCCGTCGGGATTAAGAATGAACCGCCTGAAAAAGTCGTCGAGGAAATCGGAGCTCAATGGAATGTTGTCGAACCCGGAATCGATCCGCTCGAATTTTGCCGGAATGTCGAACTGCAGAAAGACCTGAAATTCATCGGCAATGATCCGGTCGAGCGTATCAGCGTGGAATATTCCTTTCCACGATGGATGGTGGAATCATGGAACACACAGTACGGACATGACGAAACCGAAAAGCTCTGCAGTGCACTTCATCAGCAGTCACCGCTGACGATCCGGGTGAACACTCTCAAAATAGATGTACCGGGGTGCATGAAACGGCTTGCCGATGAAGGAATTGTGGTAGAACGGACAAGGTTATCGCCGTTCGGTCTTATGTTACCGAAACGCGTAAATTTTCCTGCGCTGATGTCGTACAGAGAGGGCCTTTACGAGATTCAGGATGAAGGGAGTCAGATTATCTCGCTGCTGGCCGGTCCGCAACCCTCCGACATTGTCATTGATGCCTGTGCCGGCGGCGGAGGAAAATCGCTGCACCTCGCGGCTCTTATGAACAATCAGGGAATCATTCACGCGCTCGATGTCGGTGAAGAGCGTCTGAAGCAACTTACACAGCGCTTAAAGCGTGCGGGTACAAATATTATTTTCCCGCGACTAGTTACCGGTGAGAAGGGAAACACGGACGATCTTTTATCGACGGCCGATCTTGTGATTATCGACGCTCCCTGCAGCGGCAGCGGAACGATCCGGAGAAATCCGCTTCTCAAATGGCGCATCACCGGCGATGACGTTAAAAAATATGCACGTACACAGAGAGAACTGCTGGAACGATATTCGCGTTGTGCTAAAGTAGGTGGAACTGTTGTATATGCGACATGTTCACTTTTCCGGCTTGAGAATGATGATGTCATAGAGGATTTTCTCAAGGAAAATCCGGATATTGTAATACAAAAACCCCAACCGTTACTCGACCGATGGGGTATCAAGGATTGTAACGGTGGTGACGTTGTTCGACTACTGCCTTCGGTTCAGGGAACCGACGGGTTTTTCGCAGCAGCACTTCGTCGTATACGCTAATGAAGTAAATTGTTCATAAAGCAGAAAGGAAATACTATGGTGGCACGTATTCTCGCTGTCGTTATTCTTATAACGGCGTTCATATCATGTGGAGGAATGTCCGAGGAAGAAATATGGTCGAAAGTGCAGGAAAGCAGGCGAAAATCGGATTCAAAGGAGACCCTCCGGTATTACCAGCTTCTAATTGATAAATATCCAAACAGCTCGCATATTCCCGAAGTCCTCTGGAAAGCCGGCGGGATTTGCAGTAACGAAATAAAGGATTATGAGACTGCTGTGAAATATTACAAGGAATTCGTCAACCGTTTTCCGGATCACCGTGATGCCCCAATGGCGTTCTTTCTCACTGGATTCTTGTACAATAATGAATTGAAAAATATCGATAGTGCCCGTACATATTACACAGAGTTCATACATCGGTATCCGACGAATGAGATGGTCGAATCAGCCAGGTTTGAGTTAGAGCATCTGGGGAAGGATGCCAACGAAGTGTTTCTGCAGCCCAAGAGTAAAAGCACTGCGAAGAAGGGGCGATAGAAAAACGATCGAGGAATATCGAAAATACCTTACACCCAGTGTCATTGCTCGACTCTCGAATATGGAGATTGTCGCGCGTCTGGTTGTAGAAGGATTCATTACCGGACTTCATAAATCCCCCTATCATGGTTTTAGTGTCGAGTTTGCCGAACACCGCCAGTATATGCCGGGAGATGAAATCCGGCATATTGATTGGAAAATCTACGGAAAGACGGATCGTTATTTCATAAAACAATTCGAAGAAGAAACAAATCTCAAAGCCACCATCATACTTGATGCAAGCTCTTCGATGGGGTATGCATCGGAAAAAACAATAACAAAACTCGCCTACGGATCATATCTTGCCGCTGCGCTGTCGTATCTTATGATTCAACAGCGGGATGCTGTCGGACTGGCGGTATTCGACGAGAAAATCAGATCGTATCTGCCGCCCCGATCGACGCATTCTTATTTACAGCAGCTGCTCAAAGAATTGACTGCCATCGCGCCGGGGAATAAAACCAACACGGCTCCGTCTTTGCATGAGATTGCCGACCGGATCAAGCGCCGGGGTCTTGTGATCGTGATCAGCGACTTATTTGACGATCCCGATGCAGTGATGGTAGCACTCAAACATTTTCGTCATACAAAAAACGAAGTCATCGTCATGCACGTACTCGATCCGCTCGAACGTTCGTTCGCCTTTGGGAATGACGCTGTGTTTAAAGATATGGAAACCGGCGCACAAATCATGACGCACCCCTGGCATATTCAGCGTTCGTATCAGACGGCGATGAGACAATTCCTCGATCGCTATCGCAGCGAATGCAGGGAGCATAATATCGATTATGTGCTTTTGGATACGACGACTCCATTCGATAGTGCATTGACCGAATATCTCAGCAAGCGGCAGCGAATTCATTAAGTGACGGAGTTTTTTATTTGATGATAGAATTCTTTTTAGGTGTTGTTCTTGCATTCCTTGTTGTCTCTCTTGCCAGATGATATGGTTGGTTAACACTTCCCGCTGCGATCGGCGCATTCATTCTCGGTGCTCTGGTTTTCGGGTTCTGTGGAATTCAATAGTCGGTCCCGCTGCTCGTTTTCTTTTTTTCATCCGTACTGATGACACGATATGGGCGGGAGAAAAAACAAAAGTTTGAATATATCAGTGACATCAAACCCAAACGCCGTCTGCACCAGGTTATAGCAAATGGGGGAGTAGCAGGTATTCTGATTCTTGTTTCGATCTTTTTCCCTCAAGATAGATGGTATCTCGTCTACGGCGCAGTTATAGCGTCGGTGACATCCGATACATGGTCTACCGAAATCGGATTACTCTCGCACAGTGAACCGCGCAGCATACACAACGGCCGGAAAGTTCCGCACGGGACATCGGGTGGATTGACACCGAAAGGAATTGCCGCGGGTTTTGCCGGATGTGTCTGTATTTTTCTAAGCATGACGCCGTGGTTCAGATTTCATTTTCAATCATTTTATATAATTTGCGGTTCCGGACTCGTAGCCAACCTTTTTGATAGTCTCCTCGGTGCAACTCTACAGGTACGTTACCATTGTCCTGTATGTCACCATATTACGGAACGACCTCGACACTGCGATAATATACCAACAGAATATTATGAGGGGATCCGTCTGCTCACAAATGATGGTGTCAATTTCTGTGCATCAATCTGTGGTGCTGTCTCCGCGTTCCTTTTACTTATGGTTTTCAGTTGAATCAATGATAGTCTCTCTGAATTGCCGGATAGTATAGTCTTTATCTGATGCAGGATAATTTGTTGCCAGAATTCCCAAGGAAAGTGCCGTTTACTGCTTTATTTTCAAGAAATTAGCTGTTTTTCCGGTTCCGGGGTCTGCTGCAAGGTTGGGGGTGTGATAATCACAGAAAAACCGTCCTCGCTCTGAAAAAACTGCAAATGATATGGCAATTTCTTATATTGAACGAAATACAGAAAAGAGGGGTAGGGACTGTCATTCTAGGATCGAAGAAAAAATAAAAAAGTTCTTGCACTTTTAATGAATATCGACAATCTTCTCAGATAACAGTATAGTAAGTAATCACAAAGGAGGCCAATGTCATGCCAAATCTGAATCTCAAAGATGATGAGATTGTTCATGAAGAACCGATGACTCCACGACTACGAAGACGGGATGAAGGACCTCACAATAAATCGATGGTCATGGTTCTCTATATCGTCTTGATTTTAGTTGTGCTTGGAGGCGCACTGTTTTTCCTGAATAACGCAGGTATCATCAAACTGTGGGGTCCAAAGCTAACGGTGAAGAGGATTGCACCTCCACCTCCAGTCGATACAACAGCAATGGCAGCAAAAGATACGGCGAAACCAGAGGTCGCATCGCTCGAATCAAAGAAAATCGGATCGAAAAAAGGCGAATCGAAAAAAGGACAAGCCGTAAAAGAACCGATAACGAAGAAAGAATTGCCGCCTGTGCAGCCGGCCGGAAGTGGAGAATTTGCAGTTCAGATTTCCTCATGGACTGATCCGGAAAAAGCCGATGTCCATGTGGCACAGCTTCGGGATGCCGGACTTGATGCATACGTTGTGAAAGCCGAAACGAAAGCGGGCACACGGTGGAGTGTGAGAGTCGGTCGATATGCTTCTGAGCAAGAGGCGAGAACTGTCGCTGCTCACCTCGGTGAAAATGCCGAGACTCGTGTCATCGTCGTTAGAGCTCAATGATCGGATTACTTGTACTGTGATTGTGAAAAGGAACGGAAGTAGTGACTTCCGGAAGTGTTTTTTTGTGCGGAGGGGTTGAAAATCGGTTGTAGTGAGCATTGAAAGTATTTAATCATCTTTTTGGCGGCGGTGATCGTTATAAAGAACCACTGCCTCCAGAAGGAAAAACCGTGGATATATTCTACGGTTTTTTTATATCCGTTCCTTCCACAGGAGGGGAGTGAAGTTTTATTGATCCTTTCAAATAGAAATAATAAAAAATTCCCTCACTGATTGTCAGCAGAAGTAATGAAAGTGCATCCCGATCGAATATACGGCTGAATCCCTTTTCGGGAGTAAGCAAACGTATCAGGAACGTTGTAATTGTCCATCCCACTGAAAAAATCAGTGCCATAAATGCCACGCCGAGAATTCCTTCACCAAATCCTTCATCCTGCCAGCGTTTTGTAAAAGCGGCAATGGCAGCGATTGCGTGAAGGTAAAACACAGCGACTTCGATCATTGATAATTACTCCATCGGGTGTCTCGATTCAAAAATAACTTTAATAAGTCATAACTGATTCTATTGCCATTTCCAGCAGTTTAAAGCTGAAAGTAGGCTTTTGATCATTAAAGTTATTTTTGGTACTCGACACTAGTTATTCTGCTGAACGGCTCCACAGTAATTCACGGATTGTACGAAGTAAAATTTTAAGATCAAACGTGAATGACCAATGTTCGATGTAGTACAGATCATATGAGATTCGATCTTCTAATGAAGTATCACCCCGAAAGCCATTGACCTGCGCCCAACCGGTCATACCGGTTTTCACACGGTGCCTGTCGAGGTATTTTGGAATGACTTTTTTAAATTGTTCGACATAGTCGGTTCGTTCCGGGCGGGGGCCTACAAGGCTCATTTCCCCTTTAAGAACATTGATAAGTTGTGGAAGTTCATCAAGGCTTGTTTTTCTCAAGAAGATACCGACCCCTGTTCGCCGTGGATCATTCTTTATTCCCAATCGAATCTCCTGTTGGGCCGTTTCCGCTCCTGTTTTCATTGATCTGAACTTTATCATCCGGAAATGTTTACCGTCGAATCCCATCGCGCTCCTGAAGATAAAAAACCGGACCGTGGCGAATCGAGCTTGATGATAAACGTAATAAGGATAAATAACGGGAGAAGGAGAATGAGAAGCAGGAGATGAAACAAACGAGATCGAATATCTGCTTAAAAATTCCTCCCCAGTTCGACATTGCCACTCGCTTTGATGGTGATAAAAGGGATTCCTTCAATCTCTCTCATCGCGCAGCCGGCTTGTAATTATTTCGAGCATATCAGGAACGAACATCACCTCAATATTATATCCCTCGCATTCCCGGGCAAGTTGCACGATCTTTGGGTGATCGGAATAGGGAAGCGCAATCAGCACAAGCTCGATTTCTTCGCGCTTGAAAATATCGCTTATTCCGGCAATCTGTCCCAGGAAGCGAAAATCCGGGAAACCGGGAAGCGGGCTTTTCTTATCGGCAGCATAACCTGCAATATTGTACCCGAGAAAAGGAGCCTTTGCGAGTGCGCGGAGAACTCTAAGCGCCGTTTCTCCAGAACCGATAAGCGCTACGTTTCGAAGCTCTTTTCCGCGCCGATAAAGAGCACGTTCAAACGCAATTGTGGAAAATCGCCCCATGGATAACAGGATGATCGAAAGCAGCCACATTAAACCGAACACGACACGCGAATAAGAAAATGCCCGATAAAAAAATGCCGCGCTCATGACAATTAACATGCCGATCGTGACGACTTTTACAATGGCGAAGAACTCATCGGTGATATATGTGTTTCGCCGGACAGCGTACATCCGGCGCGATTGAAAAATTAAAAGCCATGCAGGAATGATGAACAGTGTCCCTTCGATATAAGCACGAAGTGGCGGGATCTCGGTCATGACCTCGACAATCGATGTAAACGGTGAGAAAAATCGAATCCAGTAAGAAAGAAGAAACGCCGATTCAATCGCAACGGCATCACAGACGAGTGTGAAGAGCGGGACAAGGATATCGTTTCGTCGCGGCTGTGCCATATCAACCATACATCTCTTGTTCAACTTGCCAGAATATTATGTGGCCGATGGTAATATGGCCTTCCTGGATTCGCTGGATATCGTTGGAGGGAATAATAATCGGCAGATCGCAGAGACCTTTCGATTTACCGCCGTCTTTTCCAAGGAAGCCTATCGTTTTCATGCCCTTCTCACGGGCCTTCTGAAATGCGCGGTTTACACTCTCCGAATTGCCGCTCGTGCTGATACCTATCAGGATATCGCCCGTATTTCCCAGCGCTTCCACATTCCGGGCGAAAACATTATCATAACCGAAATCATTCGAACCGGCAGTAAGATTCGAAACATCTGTTGAGAGTGATAGCGCAGGAATGCCCGGACGCTTGATGTTGTGGTTCAATCGTATGACAAACTCCGCGGCAAGATGCTGCGCATCGGCTGCACTCCCGCCGTTGCCGCACAGGAGAACTTTTTTCTTCTTGTTGAGCGCATCGACGATCATATCGATGACTTTGCTGATATCGCCCGTGCATTGCTCGGCGATCTTCTTCTTCGTCTCGGCGCTCTCGACAAGCGAGTCCTTAATAAATTTCTGCCGATAGGCGATTGTCAATGGGAGATGAGCCATAATTTAGTTCTCCTTCAACTGGTCATATCTGACGGATGCTCATTAGAGCATCGACTGTACAATTGATGTCACTTTCTGGAGTGCATCATCGAGCTTTGCTATGTCTTTTCCTCCGGCGGTTGCCATGTGAGGACGTCCGCCTCCGCCTCCGCCCAGAAGTTTTGCCACTTCACCGACGATTTTTCCGGCACTTAATTTTTTTTGTGCGACAAGATCGTCAGTTACAACACATACAAGAGCCACTTTTTCTTCTGTTATAGCCGCCAATATGCCGATGCCGGTGCCAAGCTTTGCGCGCAGTGTATCGCCGATGGATTTCAAGGACTCCATGTCGCTTGCATCGATTTTCGACGCAATAATCTTGATCCCGTTTGTCACAGTTGCCTTTTGAATAAGTGTATCGATGTCGGCTGCCGAAGATTGTATTTTTCGGCGGCTGAGCTCTTTTTCGAGCTTTTTCTTCACATCGGCAAGCTCCAGAATTGTATCTTCGAGTTTCCGGAACCTTATCCTTTGTTCTTCAAATGCCCGTTTCATATCGGCAGGAATTATCGAAGAGGGAAGTCCGGGAATATTCTCATACAGCTTCAATTGATTTTCGATTACCCCCGGATCAGTTGTTACTTTGATTCCCGCCGCGCCGAGGTTCTGTACAAGCGATTCAATATCGGTTAGAATTGTATATCCGTATTCTATTCGCTCGAAGTACGACTTGTTCTGGAGAGCAAGGAATTCGAGGGCATGATCGTGCGTGAGCGCTTCCACACGGCGTATGCCGCTTGCAATACTTCCTTCAAACCGGAACTTGAAAAAGCCGATCTCTTTCGTATTCAGCACATGCGTCCCGCCACAAAATTCCATGCTGAAATCGCCGAATTGACATACATTGACCCGGTCGCCGTATTTATCGCCGAAAAACATCAATGCGCCCATTTGCTTCGCCCGCTCAAACGGGATATCGCGGTAATGCTGTAGCGGAATGCTCTCGACGATTTTTTCGTTCACGAGGTTTTCAATTGCATTAAGCTCGGCCTCAGTGACTTTACTGAAATGTGCGAAGTCGAACCGAAGATGATCGGGATCGACCAGAGAGCCGGATTGGTGGACATGCGTGCCGAGGATTTTTCGCAGTGCCGCATGCAACAGATGCGTAGCACTATGATTGCGCATAATAGAGAGCCGGCGCGGTTTATCGACTTTAGCGATTACGAGGTGTTGCTTTGGATCCCAGGTATCTGATTTCTCAACGATATGAAGATACGCATTTATGTTCTTCTGAGTATCGATGACTTTAAAAGTTGTCTCACCTAGCTCGATTTTCCCTTGATCGCCAACTTGCCCGCCTGCTTCAGCATAAAATGGACTTTGGTTAAGAATAAGTATGAGTCGAGTTCTTCCAGGTATAACTCGTTGCAGAGTGGCCTCAGATTCTAAGTGATCATAATCATAACCGAGAAACCGCGTGCTATAATTATCTAATTCCTTTAAGTCGTATCCATAATCGGTTAGCATTTCGATTTCTTCGGCTCTTGTAGAATCTTTTGATCTTGGTTTGATACCATAATCTTCGAGAAGTTCTTCACCAATTTTTCTCTTATTCACTTCCCGAGCTTGCTCTTTTTGTCTTTCCATCAATTTAGTGAATGTCTCCGTGTCAACACTTAATCCGCGTTCGCCGCCTAGTAGTTGTGTGAGGTCGAGCGGAAAACCATATGTGTCATAGAGCTTGAACGCTATTTCACCCGGGAAGACCCTAGAATTTCTAATTGCCTGCACAGCGTTTTCGAAAATTGCCAGTCCCCGGTCAAGTGTCTGGTTGAATCCTTCTTCTTCACTCTTGATCACGCGTTCGATGTGTTTTTGATGTTCTTTTATTTCTGGAAAGATATCCGACATCGTATCGACCAAGGTACCGACAAGTTGATAGAGAAAAGGTTCACGCAATCCGAGTGTACGTCCGAACCGTGCCGCGCGGCGGAGAATTCTCCGCAGTACATATCCGCGTCCTTCGTTCGACGGTATCGCGCCGTCGGCGATTGCAAACGTCAGGGCACGGATATGATCGGAGATGACGCGCATTGCTATGTCGTGTTCTCTCTCTTTACCATACGGGAGTCCGGATATTTTCGAGATCATGGTTAAAAGAGGTGTGAAGACATCCGAGTCGTAGTTCGACGGCGGGCGCTGAAAATTATATTTGATAGCCTCCATGATGCCACAGACACGTTCGAATCCCATACCGGTATCGACATGTTTTGCAGGTAGTTCTTCCAGCTCACCGCGATCATTACGATTATTCTGGATAAAGACCAGGTTCCAGATTTCGATTAAAAGAGGAGAGCCGGCATTGACGAGCGATGCCGGAGCATCGGCGCCCGGTGTGAGATCGATATGAATCTCGGAGCAAGGACCGCATCGGTCCGGTTTCACCCATTTCCCAAAAATTATCTTTCTCGCCGAACCGGAGAATGTGGCTCAGATCGATATCGGTGGCCGATTTCCAGAGATCGAACGATTCGTCGTCGGTCCGGTAGACGGTTGCCCAGAGCCGCTTTTTTGGAAGTTTCCATACGTCTGTTAGAAGCTCCCAAGCCCATTGGATTGCTTCTTTTTTATAGTAATCGCCGAACGACCAGTTGCCGAGCATTTCGAAAAACGTGTGGTGGTATGTATCGCGTCCGACCTCTTCGAGATCGTTATGTTTTCCACTGACGCGGATGCATTTTTGTGTATCTGCGGCGCGGGTATAGTCGCGTTTTCCGGTTCCTAGAAATACCTCCTTGAACTGGTTCATCCCGGCATTGGTAAAGAGGAGTGTAGGATCGCCGTGGGGTATGACGGGGGCGCTGGGCACGATGCGGTGCTGCTTCGACTCAAAGTATTTCAAAAAGCTTGCCCGAATTTCCCGAGAGGTCATAATGGTTTTTTCTCACTCACATTTCAATTTGTGTATGGAGCTGGATTTCCTCCAGGACAATGACGACCTGGATGCAGCGCTCCATCGTTCCTTCCCACACGCACGCTTTTCCTTTGGAATGAACCTCCCACGTCAGGGTTTCAGCCTTTGCCTGACCACATCCCGTTGCTTTTTTGATCTGCGCAATCACTTCATCAAAGGTATGGATCTCGTCGTTGAAAAGAATGGCGCGTGTCGGCTCATCGGTATGAGTGGTAGTATCGTCGTCGATTTCAAGTACCGGTTTTATATTCTCGTCAGTCATACATCAATATAGTAATAAAAAGCCCCGTTTTCCGGAAGGAAAGACGGGACTTTAGTATACAAAAACAGGGGCATTATTTCAAGTCAAACAATGCAGCTTGACCAAATTATATCTTTGTCATTCCGACCGCCTGTCCGCCGAAGTCCTGCGGAATCCTCGAGCTTGCTTGCCCCGAGTGAACCCTGAGCTTGTCGAAGGGTATCGAGGGGTCGAGGGAAAGCAGGACGTAGGCGGAATATCGGAATCTAATCAGGAGCGAATACTCGCTTTCTAAATCCCAGCCTCTGCCCCTGACTGATGATGTGGAATAAAGCGCTACCGTCTTACCTGGCCTCGCGAGCGCATCTCCCTCGGATCTGTCACATATTTGCCGCGATCGCATCGCCGAATTCCGAACACTTGATTTCTTTCGCTCCCTCCATCAACCGTGCGAGATCGTACGTAACGGTTTTTGCAGCAATTGATTTTTCAAGTCCTTTGATGACGAGATCGGCGGCTTCGTGTCCATCCCAAATGACGGAGCATCAACTCGCCGCTCAAAATCAACGAACCCGGATTCACTTTATCAAGACCTGTATACTTCGGTGCAGTTCCATGTGTCGCTTCAAAAACCGCATGGCCCGTTTCATAATTAATGTTCGCACCCGGAGCCATTCCGATACCGCCGACCTGCGCTGCAAGAGCATCGCTGATGTAATCGCCGTTGAGATTCAGCGTCGAGATCACATCGTACTCAGCAGGCCGTGTCAAAATTTGCTGTAGGAACGAATCGGCGATCGCATCTTTGATGAGGATTTTTCCGGGGGGGACATTCCCTCCGCAATCTTCCCAGGCGATCACCTGTTTGGAAAATTCTTCCTTCGCGAGCTGATAGCCCCAGTCGCGGAATCCGCCTTCGGTGAATTTCATGATGTTGCCTTTATGGACGAGTGTAACCGATTTTCGTTTGTTCCCGATCGCATAGCGTATTGCAGCCCGTACCAGTCGCTTCGTTCCTTCTTCCGACACCGGCTTGATGCCCAGGCTCGAAGTTTTCGGGAACCGGATTTTTTTCACACCCATTTCATTCTGGAGCCACTCGATCACCTTTTTCACTTCGGGCGTGCCCGCCTTCCATTCAATACCGGCATAGATGTCTTCGGTGTTCTCACGAAAGATTACCATATTGATTAATTCCGGATGCTTGACCGGCGAAGGGACTCCCTGAAAATACCGTATGGGACGCAGACAGGTGTAGAGATCGAGCATTTGACGCAGAGCGACATTAATCGAGCGAATTCCACCGCCGACCGGTGTCGTTAGCGGACCTTTAATCGCGATTCGATATTCTTTGATTGCCTCAAGTGTATCGTCATGGAGCCATGTGTTCGGGCCGTAGACTGTGTTGGCTTTCTCGCCGGCAAAAAGTTCAAACCATTCGATCGAACGTTTTCCTCCATATGCTTTCTGCACAGCCGCGTCGAATACTTTCCGGGAAGCGCGCCAGATATCGGGTCCGGTTCCATCTCCCTCTATGAAGGGAATTATTGGATGTTCAGGAACAGATAGAGTTCCATTTATGAATGCAATATGATCCCCTTTTGACGGAGGCACTAATTTCTCATATGATGGCATACATTTTCTCCGTAAGCCAGAGTTTTTAACACTTCTTGCATTGAAAAATAAATTTGCACTTCATTGTATTGGCAAACACGAGCCGGAATTCTATTTTTCCTTTGCATTACGTACGACATTGAGAAGTCCACCCATTCGCAGAATGAGTTTCTGCCTGGCTGTCAGATCAAACGCCGCCACAATCGGGATATTTTTCGTTTTATTGACCAGTGTCAGTGTGCCGTTCTGTGCGGTGGATATTTCCATTTGCTGCCGTACGTCGGGTATCTCTAGTTCATCGCCGAAATCGATCTTCTCATAGTCTCCGGGATTGACAAACGTCAGGGGAAGGATGCCGAAATTTATGAGATTCGAGCGGTGAATTCTATTAAACTGCTTTACAATGACCGCTTTCACGCCGAGGAACCGGGGTGATAATGCGGCATGTTCGCGTGAAGAACCCTGTCCGTAATTATCCCCGCCGATCACAAAACCGCCGCCCCATTCTTTTGCACGGTTCGTGAATTCCTTGTCAATCCGGGTGAAAGTAAATTCAGAAATAGCCGGGATATTTGAACGAAGCGGGAGTACTTTTGCTCCGGCCGGTGAAATATGGTCGGTCGAGATATTGTCGCCTGTCTTCAGCAGTACGCGGCCAGCCAGTGTCTCGGGCATGCCGTCAAATTGCGGAATCGGTTTGATGTTGGGTCTCACGAACGACCGCGATTTTTTCGGGCGTTGTGGAGGGAGGTATGATCATTGAATCGTTTGTGATATACTTTTCCGGTTCGGTTCTTTGCGGGAAAGCGATGCCGAACTTTTTTGCAACCGTGCGCGGATCGGATATTATTCCTGTAAGCGCCGTTGCCGTTGCGGTCTCGGGTGAAGAGAGATAGACTTTTGCATCTATTGTTCCGCTCCGCCCTTCGAAATTTCTGTTGAACGAGCGAACCGACACACCGCCTGATGGTGGTGCCTGTCCCATGCCGATGCACGGACCACAGGCAGACTCGAGAATGCGAGCGCCGCTCGCAATGATATCGGGCAATTGCCCGTATCGTGCGATCATTTCAAATACCTGTTTCGAACCGGGTGTGAGCGTGAATGAAGTATTCGGATGAACCGATTGCCCTTTCAGCATGTGTGCCGCAATGCGTAAATCGTAATACGAAGAATTTGTACAGGAACCAATGCAGGCCTGGTCGGCCTTAATGCTGCGTGCTTCAAGTTCCCGCACGCGAACGACATTATCGGGAGAGTGAGGTTGTGCAATGAGCGGTTCCAGCTTATCGAGATCGATTTCGATTCCATCAAATTCAACATTCACAAAATTAGACGTGTCCGGTTTCGAGATCTTAAGGTTTATTGATCCGCCTTCCTGTAATGCTGCAATCGCACGTGCATCTTTTTCGGCGTGGAGTCGAATAGTGATGCAATCGTAGGATGATCCCGCATCGGTATGTTGTTCGGTCCAGGCCTTTTCCCGTCCCTGTGCTTTGAGATATGCGCGGGTGATGCCGTCGCTCGGGAAGATCGATGTTGTTGCGCCGAGTTCGGCTCCCATGTTGGTTATGGTGAACCGGTCGCCCATGGAAAGTGAGGCGACGCCGGGTCCGTGATATTCGATAATGCTATTGATACCTCCTTTGGTTGTTAGACGACGGAGCATTTCGAGAATGACGTCTTTCCCCGAAACCCAATCCTGAAGCGCTCCCGTGAGTTTAACGCCAAGGATTTTCGGCATTGTAATAACACAGGGTTCGCCGGCCATTGCGAGTGCGACATCGAGTCCGCCGGCGCCGATGGCAATCATTCCAAGACCGCCGCTTGTCGGTGTGTGGGAGTCGGAACCGATGAGCGTTTCTCCGGGAACGCCGAACCGTTCACGATGCACCTGATGACAAATTCCATTTCCGGGCCGGGAGAAAAATATTCCATATTTTGCAGCGACGGATTGAAGATATTGATGGTCATCCGCATTCATAAAGTCCTGCTGAAGCATATTATGGTCGACATAGCTTACAGAGAGTTTTGTGCGGACGCGCGGTATTCCCATTGCTTCAAATTGAAGATATGCCATCGTTCCGGTCGCATCCTGTGTCAGTGTCTGATCGATCCGAATTGAAATCTCATTCCCCGCAATAAGCTCGCCCTGAACAAGATGCTCTGAGAGAATCTTATGTGAAAGATTCATGATGACTCCCTAAAAATACGTTTTGTTCTCTTCCGATGGCTATTCTTCAGACGGCGAAGTGTATAGCATCATCTATAAATAACAGGTAGATACTATTTGATGTTCCTCATCGACGATTTATTTCAATATCCCTGCATTTTTGTATGATCACGCTCTGTGAGAATCTGACGTTGGAGAAGTCGTGGTTTCGGTATGCCAGAAGCCGGCTGTGGAACACAACTTTTCCAGATGCCGGCCGTACAATACCTAATGTCATGGTACAAAAAAAAGGGTGGAATGTCAACGGAAAGAAGCGTAACCGAGTGAAATTCAAAGCAAAATTTAGCTTGACTTTGTGTGGAAAATGAGTTAACTTGACATAACTTCCAATATAGTAAGCTGGTATGGGGAAGACAAGCTCGTATAAAGGAACTCACTGTATATAAACGACGAGTGGATTCTATAAAAAGAAAAGTATTAGTATTTGATGATCTACAGGGAGGGGAGAAGTATGTGTTGTATGAAGGGGTGGATACTGTCTCCGATAAGCCGTCAACATCACTGACATCCGTCGCATCACCGAAACCGCAAGAGCAACCGACCGTGGAGTTTCAGGTGGCAGATTTTTTCGATTTGAATTCAGAGCTCTCTCAACCGGAAACTGAACCGAGAGCAGAGTTTGATTTTCTGCTCGTGAAAGTCCTCGCCGTTATCAAGGAAGTTCTTTTCGCTCACACGGTGGCGTTCTTCTGGGCGAATCGTGAGAAACAGACAATGGTGTGCGAGACGAAAATCACCGACAGCGATGTATTCATGAAAGAACGTCGCTATCCGATGGGACACGACCTGGTAAGCCAGATCGCACAAACCGGTAAACCGGAAATCATAAGTCGGGTGAATCCGGTTTCGGAGAAGGAACTCCTCCGCTATTACGAGGGGGTTGATTTTGTCAAGGCGTTTATCGGCGCTCCGGTGTTCTATGAGACAGTCAGCGGTGAACAAACCGTTGTCGGTGTACTCGCGGTTGACAGTAAAGCGGAAGATGCTTACGGTGTTGAGACTATTTCCCTGATAGGGCAGTGTACAAAACTAATCTCAGCATTAATAA
Source organism: Ignavibacteriota bacterium (assembly GCA_963776275.1). Lineage (GTDB taxonomy): Bacteria > Bacteroidota > Ignavibacteria > UBA10030 > CAVZMI01 > CAVZMI01. Next base: position 315,412 of record CAVZMI010000023.1, on the reverse strand, counting down.
AAAGTTATACGGCGAAATATGATCTTCTGCTCGATTCCGAGGTGCTCGCGTCGGTTCGTCGGATGCAGGAGCGATGGAAGCTCGATCTGAGCGTCCGTTCGATTGTGGATGTGATTGCAGATGAAATTCAAAAGCTAATAAACTTCGATTTTTTATCGATCACGCTCTACGATGAACAGCAACACAGCTGGATGATCCGGAAAGTGGTGAATCGTACGCCTGAAGGATATGCTATTACAAATCAGGTGATTGATTTTGCGACGAGTATCGTAGGCAGTGTAATCCGATATTCCCAGCTACAGAAGATTGAAGATCTTGGAACAGAAAGTGTGGTTCGCTTTGTCACAGGTGAAAAAATTCGAAACGAAGGATCGTTCCTTTGTGTTCCGATCAACTCGATGAACAAATGTTATGGGGCCGTGAGCATCGAGAGCCGTACAAAAAAGAATTTTGGACAGAAAGACATTGATATCCTGGCACGGCTTGCCGAAAACACGGCAGCTGCTTTGGAGATCCTGTATCTGAATGATATTGTCAAAGAGTATGTTGTAGTTGATGAATCGACCCGGTCGCTCACACGAAAGCAATTTGTGCAAATACTTGACCAGGAACTTGCGCGTGCCGTCGATTTCGGCACGGAGCTTTGTTTGATGGTTGTTGCGCTAGATTCGATGAATGAGCTGATCAGCCGGTATGGAAAAGATGGTTTCGATTTTATTCTATACAGTGTGGCAAAAGTGCTCCGCCGGAGTGTGCGCCTGTATGATGTTGTCGGTCGGCTTGATTTCAACCGGTTCGGTCTCCTGCTGGTTCAAATAACGCCAAATGAAGCGTACCTTTGGGCCGAGAAAATACGGAAAGCAATTGCTGCCACAGTGCTGACCGTCGACGAAAAGAAAATTTCAATCACTATCAGTATCGGAATTTGCGGACTTGGCGAACATATGGATCGCGATGAGCTCATCCAGAATGCAACACAGGTACTGCAAAAATGCATCGAGACGGGCGGAAATATCGTACGAGTGTTTTAATATGGAGTAAGAATAATGGCAAAACAACAAACGTTTGCTGATAAAGCAGCGAAACTTGCACAACATGGTGCCAAATGTGATAAGTGCGGTCAGCTGAAAGTGCCAACATTGGTCATCGCTTCAGAGAAAGCTCCAAGTGGTTCGATGAAATATACCCAGCGCCGGGTGCAAGTATGCAAGTGTAATGAGAAGGAGTTATACGCATAAATTGCATGAGCGGTTGTCCTCCATCATGAGGAAATGACAATTCCCAATTCCCAGTGTACCCACGAACTGTCATCTGCATTATCCTTGATGGCGTCGGGATTGGCGAACTCACCGACGCTGTACTATATAACGACCAGAGGAGTTATACTTTCGGAAACCTTGCACAGGCCGTCGGTCCCGCATCTTGAACATTCAGGACCGGGGGCCATTTCATTGCATGTAGGCATGAAACAACCGCCGTCGTTAAATGTATGCTATGAAAAGCTTTCCGAGCACTTGCAGGAAAAAGAGAGTGCAGTAAGTCATTGGGGATCGGCCGGACCGATAAGCGAAAAAATGTATCCACTCTATCTCAATGGATTCGCGGAAAATATCGTTACCACATTTCCGGAAGTCGCCGGCCGCCAAGATATCGTGAGGAATATCCCGGTATCATGCACTGCAATTTTCAATGTATTGGTGGATGTACACTGCCGAATGGGATTTCCAGCCGTCTATACATATATGTGCTCTTTGGATTTTCATAGACTCTTGAATACTTTGACACCCGACTTCTTCGTATCAAGGAAACGCTTGACTGCGAGGAATTGTTAAAGAGTGTGATGCGAGAATTCAAAAGGAATTACAATGGTCAAAGTCAGCAAGCAATATACAAACCGCGAAAGTCAATCTCTCGATAAATACCTTCAGGAGATCGGGAAGGTTGAACTGTTGACCGCAGAAGAAGAGATTGAGCTCGCACGACGAATTAAGAAGCAAGATCAAAAAGCACTGGAAAAGCTGACTAAAGCAAATCTCCGATTTGTCGTGAGTGTAGCAAAACAATATCAGAATCAGGGCCTCTCCCTCGGAGACCTTATTAATGAAGGTAACCTGGGACTGATAAAAGCAGCAAAGCGTTTCGATGAGACGCGCGGTTTCAAATTTATCTCCTATGCGGTATGGTGGATTCGTCAGTCGATTCTTCAGGCACTGGCGGAACAATCACGCATCGTCCGGCTCCCGTTGAATCGTGTGGGTGCATTGAATAAAATCGGAAAGGCCTTCAGCACCCTCGAACAGGAATTCGAACGCGAACCGAGCGCAAGTGAGCTTGCTGAAGAACTCGATATGTCGCTCTACGAAGTAGCCGACACTCTGAAAATTTCCGGCAGGCATCTCTCGATGGATGCTCCGTTTGCTCAGGGTGAAGATAATCGGTTGCTCGATGTCATCCAGGATGAGCGGACTCCAATGCCCGACAGCGACCTGATGAAGGAGTCATTAAGCCGCGAGGTTGAGCGTGCACTCTCTACATTAAGCGAACGGGAAGCAGAAGTTATTCGCTTATATTTCGGACTCGGCCGGGAACACTCGTTGACGCTCGAAGAAATCGGCGAGAAGTTTAATCTCACACGAGAACGTGTACGACAGATCAAGGAAAAAGCAATTCGCCGTTTGCGTCATGCATCGCGCAGTAAAGCATTACGCGCATACCTCGGATAAAACTGCATATAGCGGTGATGGCACTTCTCCGATTTCTTATTCTCACAATAATCATTATTAATATCACAGGGTGCGCTTCTTCATCGCCCCGTTTTTCATCTTCGTGCTCTGCCTGGAACGATGGTGAAGAAGAACTGTACGATACCAATGCGGCCGCGTCGGATACTGTTTCACCCTCGCTCGACTCGACATTGCTGATGCGCACTATCAGTGAATACCTCGGCGTGCCGTATAAACATGGTGGAGAGTCTGCCGACGGAATCGATTGCTCGGCTTTCACACGATCGGTGTTCGAAAAGGCCTTTATGCTTACCCTTCCTCGCTCGACGGAAGAGCAATATCGGACAGGGAAAAAAATTCGAAAAAAAAATCTCTCCCGGGGAGATCTTGTCTTCTTCAGTACAGCGGGACGCACTCCGTCACATGTGGGTATTTACATCGGCGATGGACTCTTCGCTCATACAAGTGTCAATGAAGGTGTCACAATCTCCTCGCTTTCTACTCCATATTATCAACAGCGATATATCGGTGCCCGCAGAGTAATTGAATAGAAAATCTGACCAATTCGTATTATATCCCCTGGTTCTCGATCTGTAGACAAATTAACAGAACGCTTCATTGTAACCCGTTATTTTCTTGGAGGTTACATCCCAGTGATTTTATTCAAGATTCATGAGGTTTTAGCCGATAATCTATTATAGTTTGGTGGATTGAGTTCTTCTTTTCACCAAAAGGAATATACACCGTTTCAGGAGGATGGTCATGAAGTGGTTTATAAATCTCAATATTCAGGCTAAGCTTCTCTGGACATTCGGAACTCTCGTCTTTATAGCCGCTGTCATAGGTGTCGTCGGGTATATCGGAATGAGAGCAGAGAAACAGGCACAGGACGATCTATACGCCAACGATTATATCCCACTCGTCCGACTTGCAGATGCTCATGCCTCGATTGTGTCAGTTCGTGGTGATTTTGCGAACCTCTTCCTTAAGACGTCGGCATCAGAACGACAACCATTTGCCCGCGAGATTCAAAAAAAGATACAAAAGATCGATCAGATAATAGTTCAATATGGCAGCTCCGCATCGTCGGATGAAATAAAACCTCTTCTTGAAAAATTCAACACCTCATGGGATCGGTTGAAACTTGCCGCATCACGTACCATAAATATTGCGCAAGGGAATCAGAACAATATACCAAAAGCCTTAAACAATGGAGAAGTCGATAGCGAATTGACCGAATGCCAGCAAGAGCTGACAGATTTGATACGATTCACAGATCATGATGCAGAGAAAATCAATTCCAAAGGAGAGACAATATCCCAATCAATGATGGTGATACTCATCGTTCTTGTTATTGTCGGCCTTTCTATCGCCGGTGTGGGCGGATTTATCATTGCTTCTGCTATCAGTAAACCTATAACCGCACTCGTCGCCGGTGCCGAGGCTCTTGCCTCGGGCGACGTAAATGTTGTGATCGAGGTAGCCACTTCGGATGAAATAGGAAAACTGAGCTCTTCATTCAACAGTCTAGCTAAAAATATGAAAGATCAGGCGCATGAAGCTGAACAAATTGCTCTTGGTAACTTTAATGTTGATGTAAGACAACGTTCGGATGTCGATATTCTTGCAAAAAGCAGAAATAAAGTGGTTGAGATTCTCAGATCTCTACTTGACGAAACGAATGGTCTGACGCTTGCCGCTCGTGAAGGTAAGTTAGGTATCCGTGGTAACCCGAATAAGTTCATCGGCGGATTCCGGGATATCATCGACGGAATGAATAAGACACTAGATGCTGTTGTTACTCCGATTCAGGAAAGTTCGGATGCCCTGTCGGCTATGGCGACAGGTGATTTGACCGTAGGGATGAAGGGAGAATATAAGGGGGATCATCAGCTTGTTAAAAATAGCGTCAATACATTAGCGGAATCGCTCAGCGCCGCATTAAGGGATGTTTCGGAAGTGATTACGGCAACCGCCAACGCAAGCGCCGAGATTTCATCGAGTACAGAAGAAATGGCGGCGGGTGCGCAGGAACAGAACTCGCAGACGACCGAAGTAGCCAGCGCGATAGAAGAAATGGCATCGACCATCCTCGAGAATTCAAAGAACGCCAAACAGGCACTGGAAACGGCTAGAAAAGCCCGGCAGGTGGCGGAAGAGGGGGGAAATGTCGTCCATGAAACCGTTTACGGGATGAATCGGATCGCTGATGTAGTGAAGAAATCGGCAGGGACAGTCCAGGCGCTTGGCAAATCGAGCAACCAGATCGGCGAAATTATCCAGGTGATCGATGATATTGCCGATCAGACGAATCTGCTGGCTTTGAATGCTGCGATTGAAGCGGCGCGTGCTGGAGAACAGGGACGAGGATTCGCAGTCGTGGCTGATGAGGTGCGAAAGCTGGCGGAGCGAACCACGAAGGCAACAAAAGAGATAGCACAGATGATCAAGAAAATCCAGGCAGACACAATTGGAGCGGTGAAGTCGATGGAGGAAGGAACCCAGGAGGTCGACAAGGGGATAGAACTGGCTGAACGGGCAGGATCATCATTAAAAGAAATTGTCTCGGTGGTCTCGGAATTGACAGATATGGCAACACAAATCGCGACGGCCAGTGAACAGCAATCAGATGCAGCCGAACAAATATCAAAGAACATCGATGGGATCAGCAGCGTGACACATGAGTCGGCTTCGGGAACACAACAGATTGCACGTGCAGCAGAAGATTTAAGCCAGTTGACCAATCAGCTGCAGCGTCTGATAACGCAATTTCAGATTGGAATCAGGTCGTCTGCAGATTCGAAACCGATCACTGCTGCTCATCGAAAAGCTGCAAAGAGAGCACATGATACAAAACAATAATGATGACTGAAGCATCCTTGATTTCATTACGAATTCTATCTATATTTCAATATACCTTCCTTGAATACAATTCTTTATTGTAGTATCGATCATGAAATCAACGCGTTTCGTAATCGCATTATTTGTTGAGCTGTTTCTTCTTTATACGGGGCCGGTCCTTCTCTACGCCCAACTGAGTAAACATATCTCAAATTATACCATTACTGCAAGGCTCGATGTTACAAAAAGATCCGTGGAGGGAGACGAAATTATCACATGGCTGAACGATTCGCCTGATGAGGTGAACAATATTTATCTCCATTTGTATCTGAATGCATATCGCGACAAGAAGAGCACGTTTGCCGTGGAAGATGGCACGAATATAACTCCTGAAAATGCGGGTGGGATTGATATTCATACTCTCAAAACAATCGATGGGATCGATCTTCTTCAGAATTCATCGTTTGTCCATCCGGACGATGATAACGCCGATGATAAGACTGTACTTTGCGTTCCGCTTCCCCGATCTCTAAAACCGTCCGAGTCGATTCAATTACGTGTGACGTTTTCAACCAGACTTCCGCTCGCTCTCGGTCGGAGTAACGCTGCAGAGGGATGCGAATTCTATTTCGTAGCGCAATGGTTTCCGAAAATGGCGGTGTACCAGCAGACCCGCGGTCATGGGTACGAGTGGAATGCCCACCAATTTCATCAAAATACGGAGTTCTTTGCCGATTTTGGTGAATATGGGGTGACTTTAACCGTACCTCGTGATTATATCGTCGGTGCGACAGGAGTAAGGGAATCGTTGAAAGAAAATTCCGATGGAACGATCACTGTCGCCTATCATCAGGCAGATATTCATGATTTTGCATGGACTGCTTCACCGCGTTTTCTTGAATTCCACAAAACATTCGCTCATCCAACTCTTCCATCGACGGAAATTATTCTGCTCCTTCAACCCGAACATCTCGGTCTTCGTGACCGCTATCTCACCGCCGTCACCAATGCACTGAAATATTTTGGTGAATGGTATGGTGAATATCCCTACAAGACAATTACCATAATCGATCCTCCACGTACAAGCAATGCTGGAGCTATGGAATACCCGACTCTCATCACAGGCCGGGCACGCCGGATCTCGCCGGCAGCGTTACTGGACCCAGAGGATGTAACGATCCATGAATTTGGTCATCAGTACTGGTACGGAATGGTTGCCAGCAATGAATTTGAAGATCCGTGGCTTGATGAGGGATTCACCTCCTATTCGGAAATGCGGATTATGCAGAAGGTTTATGGGTACAATTTAGGTTCCTTCCGGATTGCCGGAGGTATTCCTCTGTACGGTGTCCAGCTACTGACGCTTGATGGGTTCCCGCTCATTGCAGTGATAGATAAGGTGCGCGTCGACTATCTCTATTATGGACGAATCATGTTTTTACGAAATATGCGTAACGATCCAATCGCAAAATGGGGATTCAAACAGTACGACCGTGAAACTTATATCATCAATGCCTATGATAAACCAGCATTGATGCTCTGGACGCTTGAGAAATTTCTCGGTGAAAATACAATGAATGCGATCATGCGGACGTATTTCCAGCGCTATCGTTTCCGACATCCTACGCCGCAGAATTTTTATGTCTTAGTAAATGAAGTCAGCGGACGAGATATGGGATGGTTCTTCCGTCAGTTTGTTGATGAGACATTTGTTCTAGATTACGGGGTTGAGAGCCTTAAGAGTAGCAAGAAGGATGGAAAATATTATAATGAGGTGATAATACGAAGATATGGTGAAGCGTGTGTACCGATCGATATCCGGCTCACGTGTGAAAATGGCGAATGTATCAATGATACATGGGATGGAAATGATCAATGGGTGAAGAAAATCTATATCACAACATCAGCCGCATCTCTGGCACAGGTTGATCCCGAGAACAAACTTGTTCTTGATATCAGTATTGCAAATAATAGTAAAAAAGCCGATACAGACCATCGGGCGGTGCTGAACTGGACATCCAAGTGGCTTTTCTGGATGCAGCATCTCCTTCAATTTCTCAGCTGTCTATGCTGATTACCTATTATGGCAATTCTTGAGGCAATACGGTCGGGGCTGAAAAAAGTGAACAACAATCTTCACTTCATCGGTCTTCTTTGGATAATAAACATTGCCTTTGCAATGATCCTCTCGATGACTTTATTCCGTCTCCTAAATACGGATCTCAGTGGAAGTCTTGTCGGCGATTCATTGCTCCAGGGATTCGAATATCGCTGGTATCAGGAATTCTTCTTTAAATACCAGACGACGCTGGAAATGTTTACCAACACGCTGATTATCGTCGGATCAATCTACATTCTGATTCAAACCTTTCTCCTGGGCGGATTACTTTCAGTATTACATTCCAGTGAGAGAAAAACGCTCTTCATAGACTTTTTTTACGGCGGAGTCAGGTATTTCTTTCGTTTCTTCAAAATTCTTCTTCTTTCAATGCTTTTTTATCTGGGACTTTTTTTCGTCAATCGTTGGGGGACAGCTGCAACGGAAAATCTGCTCGGTGCTTCCGAATCGGAAATACTTCGCATCTCGGTCATTGTTGTTCGATATATTCTTCTCGCATTGATATTCTTTTTCCTGAATATTATTTTTGATTACGCAAAAATAAGCATCGTGGTTCGCGAAGAAAGGAAAGTCATGAAAGAGTGGTGGGGTGCCGTGAAATTTACAGTTTCGAATGCAGGAACGACGATCGGTCTGTTTGTGCTTCTTTTTATATTTGGAGTTGGGATTTTTGGAATATACTATTTTCTTGAAGATATTTTCCAACCTGTCTCATCGTACGGAATGATTTTTCTTGTTTTTGTGTTACATCAGATATACATTGGTGCAAGAATCTGGCTGCGAATGTTGTTTTATGCGAGTCAGCTCGCGTTATGGAAGGAAGTCCACGCTGAGGTCATTTTCCCTTCCGTTGAAGAGAATACGGTTCACGCACAAGGAGGATAAATACCGGTGTCGATTCTATCTATATATGTTTTCGGTGCAGATGTGCTTCGTCAGAAAGCGAAACCTGCAAAGAGCGTTGATAACTCGATAATTACACTGGTATATGATATGTTTGATACAATGCGCAATGCCAACGGCATCGGACTTGCTGCAAATCAAGTAGGCGTGCTGCAGAGAATAATCACCATCGATATTTCAGATACCGACGAAGGAAAAGGGACAAAGCCTTTGGTACTGATCAACCCGGAAGTCATTAAAGAAGACGGTGAATGGGTTATGGAAGAGGGGTGTCTGAGTGTCCCCGATATCCGGGAAGAGGTGACACGTGCCGCATCGATTCGTCTTGGCTTCCGGGATATTAATTTTCATGAACATGAAATAGATGCGCACGGGCTGCTTGCACGTGTAATCCTTCATGAGATAGATCACCTGGACGGTATTCTTTTTACAGACCACTTGAACCCAACCAGGCGACGACAGATGAAAGGGAAGTTCGTAAAGATCAAAAAGGGGGAAACCGAGACGTCGTACCCGGTTGCGGCGGGCGTTAAATTATAACTATATAGATAAACAGGAATGGACATCATTTTTATGGGAACTCCGGAGTTTGCAGTTCCCAGTCTTACAATCCTTTTCGATCATGGATATACGATCAAGGCTGTCGTTACCGCAACCGACAAACCGCGCGGTCGTGGACGCGAAATCTCATTTACTCCCGTGAAGAAATTTGCCGTAGAACATTCGCTCCCGGTCCTCCAGCCCGATGCCCTGAGGGAACCGTCGTTTGTGAAGACTGTTTACCAACTTGCTCCCGACTGTATCGTCGTTGTCGGATTCCGGATTCTCCCTCCCGAGATTTTCACTATTCCTAAACTCGGTGCCTTTAACCTGCATGCGTCGCTTTTACCAAAGTATCGCGGCGCCGCTCCGATACAGTGGGCGCTGATCAACGGTGAGCGGGAAACCGGCGTCACGACATTCTTCCTTCAGGAAAAAATTGACACGGGGAATGTTATTCTTCAGGCCAGAATCAATGTGGGGGAAAATGAAACGGCCGGTGAACTCTATGATCGCTTGATGATTCTGGGGGCCGAGGCAGTTCTTTCGACGATCCGTCTCATAGAACAGAGAAAGATAAATCCGCAGCCTCAGAACGAAAAAGATGCTACTCCGGCTCCGAAAATATTTCGTGAACAATGCGCGATCGATTGGACAAAACCGGTGCAGCAGGTCCATAATTTCATCCGTGGACTCTCTCCGATTCCAGGGGCATTTACTCACCATACCGGAAAGTCGTTGAAGATTTATCGCACCAGAATTTATTCAGAGGAGGAGACAGGAATCCCGGGCCGGATTGTTGTTGAAAATGAATTCATAAAAGTTTTTACAGGCAAAGGTGTGCTTGAAGTGCTTGAGTTGCAGCAAGAGGGGAAAAAGCGCCTTCATACAACCGAATTCTTGAAGGGATATCATTTCGGAGACAACCCGCGATTTCAATAGCATCCTAATTACGGGAAAAAGTTATTACTTTTAAGAAAAATTAGGAGGATCAGTTCTTTTTTACCGGTATTTCAATGGATTTCCTTGGCATGGGATTTATTTAATTGAGGGTGGCCAGCTATACCGTCACTTGTGAGGAGATTTGAGTGTGGGCGGCCGTGGGATTAGTAAATTCAAAGCGACAGTAGGAATTAATATGAGAAGAGGGGTACCGGTTTGTACTTTCTTCCTCTTGGGTTGTTTGATGGGAAGTGTCATGGCCCAGACGGTAAAGGTTAAGAGGATCGGTGTCACACCCGGCAATAAGGCGAGCCTTGGGTTGACCTCATCGGCTCCGACATCGAGAGGGTTGCATGCTATAGGGAAGGGCGAAAAAGCATATTTGTCGGTCGATACGACTGGTTCTGGAGCAACAGCGGCAACATCGTTTGCATGGATGATATCCGGACCGGTCGGATCTGCCGTTACCCTTGATAATACAAACCAGATGAACACCGGTTTTACAGCGGATGTCGTTGGTAGATACATTGTAACCGTCACCGTTAATGGCTCGATTTCGGCTTCAGATACATTATATGCGAGTATATATTCCGGATTCGTCGATGAGTATACATGTATCTGCCATAACTACATCTATCCGGATGGAAAGTTACAGGCGTATCCTCAAACCGCTCATGCAACGATGTTCCATAGGGCTCTGACGGGTCAAATCGAAGTCAATGCCTTTGGTGATGGAGTCTATGCACCATTTTGCATCAGTTGTCACACGACCGGGTATAATAAAGATGCGGATAATGGAAACTTTGGATATCTGGCAAAAATATCCGGCTGGGATACCACATGGTATAAAGGCTTGAGAAGTGCGGGGGGTGGTGAGTTTCTCATTCATAATGGTGATACGACTGTCTGGAGTAACCTCAACACAAATTATCCACAATTACTACCGGTCGCTAAAATCGGATGCGAAAGTTGCCACGGACGGCTAATGATCATAAGAGGACCGGCAACAAAAAGTATATAGAAGCATCCATGGACGCGAGTGTCTGTATGCAATGCCATGATGCGCCGCCGCATCACAATATCGGACAATACTGGAAGGCCTCCACACATGCGACGATGCCGTTGAGTAGCGAGGAGGCATCACGCTCAAGCTGTTATCCTTGTCATAATCCGTCGTCTTTTATCGCGTATGCTGCGAACAAAAAATCTCCCGATTATTCCAGAGTCGTTGTAACGGAATCGATCTCCTGCCAGGTATGTCATGATCCGCATAGTGGGGCGAATCCGGTACAGTTACGGACTGTCTCTCTTGATTCTCTTGCAAACGGTTATGTGCCGCCGGCCGGTATTGGGGGAACGGGTCGACTCTGCATGAACTGTCACCGCGGCCGTGAAAATGCAATGACCCGAATCGCAAGTCAGCAACAAACATGGCGCGATCGTTTCTATCCTCATTATGGAACACAGGCCGACATGTACCTAGGTGCAAATGCATATGAATTTGGACTCGACCTCACAGGTTTGGGAACACATCAAGGATTGGAGAATGGCTGCGTCACATGTCACATGGCTTACAGGGCAACGAATTCTGACCACGAAATGTCGATGGATAGTGCCGGAGTCGATAAGATCACGGCATGCCGTCAATGCCATGGAAATATCCAGTCGTTCGAAGATATACGGGCAGGATATGATTACGATGGCAACGGAAAAATAGAGAGCGTTCAGGCTGAGATTCAGGGTCTACTAGATCAGCTAAAAGCGATCTTGCCAAAGGGTGCCGATGGTGAACCGGTGACATTGCTGGCTGATTTCAAGAAAGATTCGATGAACATAAAAAGCAATCCGAACAACTATCCCGCAATCTGGAACTACTACTTTGTAAAGAATGATGGCAGCATGGGTATTCATAACGCGAAGTATGCCGTTGCAATCCTCCGGGCATCTCTGACTACTTTGACAGGAATTAAGATGGCCGATCAGGAAGTACCGGGATCGTTCGAATTGAACCAGAACTACCCCAATCCGTTCAATCAATCGACGAATATCAGGTTCTCACTCCCGCGTGCTGCAAAGGTAAATCTTGATGTCTTCAACGTTCTGGGTGAATTTGTAACGTCACTTGCCGACGGCGATCTTGTTCCCGGGAATTATACGGTCGAATGGAATGGATCGGAATGGCAATAATGTATCAAGCGGTATCTATTTTTATCGTTTGGTAATCGCACAGAAAGGGGCACCGGAAATGGCCGTTACGAGGAAGATGGTCCTGATGAAGTAGGAGAATCATCTCTTGAAGTTTTTTATTAGCCGGATATTCTTACAATATTCGGCTTTTTTTATACAATTTTTCTCTCTTAATAGTTTAATATTCTCTTGTTTCTTCCAATTTCGTTTTGTAATATTGCTCTTAGACGGGTAAGGCTATCTAAAGTATATCCTATATACTGCCGATAATTTTATTAAAGAGTTGAAGATCCTACCACCAAAGCATCATCAACGATGTCATACTTAACGAACATAGTACCCATTCAATAACCGAGAGGAACCCTATTATGAAAAAAATTACACTATTTGTTCTAGCTCTGCTTATTGGCTTGTGCATGGCGGCAACACCAAGCTTAGCCCAATTCCACATGGCTATAGGACCTGTGACGGGATTTAATTTCAACATTCATTCCGGATCTGATATACAGGAGACAGGTACAGGTTTAGGATTTATGATAGGCGGAGAAGCAGATATGTCATTTTCGCCAACAATTGGAATTTTAACTCGCCTAATTTTTTACGATAATATGAGCGGTTCCTATTCAAAAAGCGGGACTGATCCTTATTATGGTAACTACTCACAAGATTACTCATCAAGTGTAGGATATTTTACTATCGACGCTTTATTCAGATTAAAACTACAGCGCAGTGGATTGTATTTTATTGCTGGACCATCGTTTGGTATCAATGTCGAGGGTTCATACGAGGTTTCGACAACGATCCAGGGTCAGGATTATGGTAAACAAAAAGGCTCATTAAAAGATATGCAGGCGCGGTTTGCATTAAAAGTGGGAGCAGGGTATGAGATTCCTATAGCAAGGGATATCGATCTTACTCCTCAGGTGACATTTGCATACGGACTAACAAAAGTACAATCGGATGTAAGCTGGCGTATCATAAACATCTATGCAGGTTGTGGTGTGAAGTTCCGCGTCTTATGACAGTCCGTGGTGACCATCACCTTGTAGTTGTTCAGAGGGTGGGAAACTTTTGCTAATGATTGCTAATAAAAAAACCGTCGATATTTCTATCGGCGGTTTCGTTTTCAGATTCGTGTGCCGCACTCACCCGACATACGGTGGATGCTGAAGTTATTTATAGTTTGTATCAGGTGATACCAAGGCAAAAAAAGGTTACATTCATCATTCATACGCCGGAGGTATCACATGCACGACCAACAACTCAGCAATCGATTACAGTCTAAATCAGTTAAGCAGTCGATCGTTGCAAGTATCGCTCGCGACTTTAATCTCACCCCGATCCTCGCTGAAGCGTATTTCACACAGATCAGCGAGTATTTTCTCAATCATGCAGAAGTAGAACTTCATGCCGGTCAACTTCATTACCTGGCAGTCGATGAGAACGAACCCGCCGGTAAACCACTAGCGCTTTGTAAAAAGGTCTCCGTCAAGCTTACTCTGCATAAGCCTGAGGAAGATCTCCCCGTCTACAAAAAATCAGGTCTTCGAGGTCTCCGCCACCATAAGATCGTCCGTATCACAAATGAAGCTATCGATCAAGGCGGTGCCCTGTCCTACGAAGATATCGCTTTCATTCTCACCTGCAGCGTCGTCACCATCAAACGCGATATGAGCCAGATGAAAAAGAAAGGGATCATCCTTCCTTCCCGGGGCTGGCGCCATGAGATGGGGCGCGGACAAACGCACAAAGCACAGATTCTTGCCCTCTATCTCTCCGGTCATCAGTTTTCCGATATCGAACGCCGTACTAAACACTCAGAGTCTGCCATCAAACGTTACATCCAAGATTTTGCCCGGGTTATTCTCCTGAGAAAAAAAGACTTCTCTGTCGATCAAATCCGGATCTCTACCGGATTCTCACACCGTCTGATTGGTGAATACCTGCAACTCCTCAAACACCATGCGTCAAGCTCTCAACTGAAACGGCTGCTCCAACAACCGAAAAAAAAGGAGCTTAACGCTATGATTGCCAAGAACTTGCAGTTCTTACCCCGCGATACCCGCTACTTCTCTGCCAGTGTTATTGCTGAGCGTAAATACAAACGCATCAAAGGCAAATCCCTCAAACATATTCTCCTAGATCGATTTCTTAATCACTACGGCTATGATAAAGGGACCATCACAGCCTCCGCTATTATCGATGACTTGCTCGCCCTCATTGAGCACTACTACCGCTATACCGATAACTCTTTCCTCAAACAAGGTCAAATGGCCTGGCATGCCGTCCCTATCGATGAATATCCGAAAAAGGGTAAATCCATGGCCCAGACCAAACTGCAACCAATCATTCTCGATATTATCACAGATTCTGACATCGAAGATCTATGCACTCCGATCCATCACCGTGAGTTGCGCCTTAAAAAAATCGAACGGTGGACCACACAAGCCTTCGATCAGGGTGCCTTGCTTTCTCAACTTGATCTTGCCGTACTTCTGACCATGACCGACCTTACTGCTGGCGAGTATGTCCGTGAATATCAAAACCTTTACAATCGGCCTCTGCCAACCCGCGGGAACATTCAACTCATTGGCAGTGGACAAACACATAAAAAACAAATTATCGCTCTTTACCTCAAAGGATACCTCGTTCCGACCATCTGTCAGAAAACTAATCACTCAAAAGAAGCTGTCGAACGCTATATCCGTGATTTTGAATCAGTGAAATTACTTTCTACTAAATTTGATGACGCTGATGTCATATCTCGCATCATTCGTCTTACTCCCTCAGTCGTCAAGCAGTACATCGACCTTCTACCTCTTGACTCTTGAGGTCTGTTATACTAATTTATTTACAGCCTACAGTAGGTATCATCTGATACTATTTAAGTAAAATAAGTTTTTTTGTCTTAACTAAATTACCAGCCTGCAAACGGTAGAAGTAGACTCCGCTGGCCATTTCACTTGCATCCCAGTGCACCGACTTGTATCCAGGTTCTTCGACACCGTTCACAAGTGTTGCGACTTTTCTACCGAGTATATCGTACACCGTGAGAGTGACATGAATTGCCTTCGGCAACTCGTAGCGGATTGTTGTACTCGGATTAAAGGGGTTGGGGTAGTTCTGGAAAAGCTCATAGTTACGTACCTGATTGCTCTGCAGTCTATCACTACGGATCCCGGTGGAGCCTTTTGGTACCTGCCGCATGCCGATATTGTAGTAGATCGGATTGTTGATCACGGTGAGTATCCCACTGGAGCCATCGAAGTATCCCGGCGCCTGTGAACTGATGCGGTATTGTCCTGACGGGACAAGGAACGAGAAGTACCCCTCGACCTTAACGCTGTCTTCCGTACTGGCATCGGTTATCTGGGGATTGACCTGCATCCAGTCTTCTGCAGGCCAATGCACGAACGTCGAATCCCCCGTGCGTTCATACGCTGTCACGGTTGCGGTGGTAATCAGAGTTCCAGCAGGGGGAACAGCGGGCCATTTGTACTCCGTTCGCGCAAGATCAAGATCATAGACAAATCCTGCAGGGTCAATCGGTGTGGGTCTCGGACGAGGCCGGGGAATGGGCGTACACCCGGGGCAACCAGGCTTTGGAGGAGGGGGCGGATCGATTGTATCTTCGTCACCATTGTTGAGGAATGGCAGATGCCAATGAAAGTCAAAGACTACAAGGAGGGCATCTCTTCCTGAACCACCTCTCGGCGCGGCACGCGGCAGACCCACCGGTTCTATCGACGGGTATAACGTATCTTCTATAACATCTCCCGACCTCCAAATCGTAAGGTGGAGTGGGTAGTACCTCCATATTGCAGTATCCGCCGCTATCAACGGAGGCACATTCACACGAAGACTAATCGTGATCGGTTGATTGGGAAGAAGTCTGACATTTCCGCCGAATCCGCCAGGATGGTAGGTGAAGTGTCCCACGGTAATTGTGTAGCTGCTCATGTCATAGCCCCCGGAATCAAGCGTCGAATCGATATACACGATGAATGGGACCCAGAACCCATTGAGAGGAACGGAGACGCTTCCCTGATAGGCAGCCTGCAGACAGAGGTGATGCGCGCCGGGGTTGGTAATTCCCACAGGAGTGATTTTCCAGCGCCGAGTTGCATCCGCAACTCCCTGACCGAGAAGCACCGGGTTGCATTGCAGGAGCGGGTCGCTGCAGCCGGCGCTATCTATTTCGTATAACGACACCGTCGCCCCTGCCCTGGCAAACCCTTCGAACACGGGATTCCCTGTCGTTACCAACGTGTCGCGGCTTTCGCCGGGAGTAACTGCCGGGCTCGTGACGAGTGGCTCAAGGACGGGAACAACGTCGAATGTATAGTCGACGACATTGTTGGAACTGTCGCGGTCACCGGAGATGCTGTACACGCCAGCAATGATACGTGCTTCTCCGCTTCTTACGGGACGCACCAGGAACTTCACCTGACCTAATTGCAGTGAAGGGACGTCTCCTACGTCCCACGTGACTACCTGACCAGAAACGGATATCGGCGGAGGATCCGCGGAGATGAATTGCAGGTTCGGCGACAGCGTATCGGTGATAGAAACGCCCGACGCATCATAGTAGGAGTCGTTGAAGTACTGGACAATAAGTGTTACGGGCATTCCCTCTTCCGCCATCGAAGTCGGGCTGCGTCCCGGTGTCTCAATAATCCCGGTGATTAGATCCAACATGTCCGGAAATGGCGATTCGATCTCCGCAACGGAGGTGCATACATTATTTGTGGAGTCCTCTTCGATGACTCCTCCGTAGATAAGCGCTGTATTCTCGATCTTCGTCCCTGTTGTGAGACCGTCCTTCACCCGATCTATGACCTCAATTTCACCGTTGAACGCCACGTCCAGCGTGCCGAGGTCCCAGATGAGGGTGTCCCCGTTCTGCCGTGTCGGCATCACACTCGCCGACTGAAACACTACCAAAGGAGATCCAACATCGGTGAGGATGACATTCGGGCCCGGGAGGAGTCCTCTATAGTAATACTGAATCCTGTATGTAATCGGGCTCCCTGACACAGCCCCTGTGATCTCCGCTGTTGTAAAGACGGAAACGCCCAGTTCGCCATCAACCGCCTGAGCAACGACGGGGACTGCAAGGATGCAAAAGAGCAGACAACGAAAGATATTCTTCATTAGTGTTTCTCCTTATTCACAGTCTTTAAGAGCAATTGCACCTAACAGACGGGCGCTCCGCCAATCCCACTTAAAATCGTGGGACTGTGAAAAACACGACAACCGGCGGACAAGTAAGCTGCGGCACTGCAAACCCGCAACATGTACTATCCGAAACAAGTTCATGCCGAAAACAATATTAATAAATACTAAAGTCATGAGATACAAAGAACATACTAATAAAAACAATAACCCACCATCAGCCATGCGTAAAGTAGTACGCTCATCCGGTCAGCTTGAGCCGCTGGTTAGGCCGCTTAAATGAATACTATTATTTTTTATCGCGAGATGAATATGACTGTTTTAGCTTTTCAAATTTTGATTTTAGCAATGTTGGGTTAGTTAATAAGGTATTAATAATTTCTGGTTCAATTCCAGACTTCACTTCAAATGATATTATTTCTGCATCAGCAAGTCTAACTAATGAATTAATTGCTTCGAGTTTTCTAGAGAGAGTTTCATTATCTCTTGTAAATTCTTTTGTACTATGCAGTATTGATTCTACAAGCAAATACCCCAAATAGATTTTTGTATTTACATTCATTGGAATATATCTAAACTCGTCAAATACTATATCAGTAAATGCTGGCCCTTCTTCCTTTTTTTTCATTGCAAGCATAGATAAGTTTGCATGAGTTCCAAAGTCTGAATAATGGTCATACATAAGTAAAAGTTTTTCTAAATGTGAATATTCTTTAGAAAAATAACATCTAGGTACGCTAAATTCGCGTATAAATTGTTTCCGAGAATCATCACTTTTGCGTTGTCTCATCCATAAATCTGCCCTCTCGTCAGAATTACGAATTTTATTAATATAACAAACAAATTCGATTGCACGTCTAGCAGATGTTTGAGCGAGTTCATCAAGACCTGACACAGCATTCACAAATGAATTTAACCAACTTATAAGACAGCCGAACATCATTTCGTGCGACATTTGTTGCCATAATATTTCGGGTTGTGATGCAATATCTGTTTCATATAATTGCCAAAACAAATCATTAAGCTCCTCTGCAGTATGAAATGCCTTTGGGAATGATTCCTTGAACTTATTATAATTCTGTACAACAGAATCTAAATATTGATGTAATGATATTTTTGGAAGCATATTTTTGTTAAGCGGCCTAACGCTGCGGTTAAGAGGTTGGTAAAGGAGCGAAGCGGATTTACCAATCCTTCTTCAACCGCTTGTTATGGCGTTGTTTTATCTATTCATACTCGACTGCTCGAAATAGATGCTCTAAGTCTTCTTTTCTCCGAAGGTCGATCCAGTGCAAACTTCTTATGGCATCTGGTACCTCACACTCTTCAAGGCGCACAGGTATAAAGTATATTTGGCCAGGAGGAATCTCACCGAGAACATCCAAAGCAAAGCGTAGTTCTTTTTGGACAAATCCTTTCTTGGTTACCGACTGTTCGGACATCAATGCAACAAAATACTGTGACTTCTCAATAGCTTTGCGTATTTTAAGTTTCCAATCCTGTCCTGCAACTAGCTCTTTCTTATCCATCCATGGCATGTGCCCTCTGCCAATGAGTGCATCATATACCTCCGCTGCCTTTTTCTCATCCTCTCTCGCATATGAGATGAAAATAGTTCTTCCTCTTTTTCCAATAACCGTTAAGCCATCATCTAGCAGATTTACGGCCTCACTTCTTGGAATTCGAGGACCAGACACGAAGTCCGAGAGATACCAAAGAATTAGATTTCTGATTGCATCCAAATCTGGTAGATAGTCGCTTGCATCAGATTCGTAAGATATGCGTGCGTGAGCCAGCATGTTACGATGTGAAATGAGGACATCTAAGGACTTGAAAAGAACTGGCGGCATAAGCTTCTGTTCGCCAATTTGATGTCTGAAATGTCCCAATGTCCATCGTTCACCAACTTCCATCTTTACATCACTGGCTATCTGGCGAAGCAAATGTTCCAATGACCATATGAGCTCCATGTAAACAGGTTGCCAGCCTACCGAATGTAATTTTGAAGACCTAAGGTCCATTGGCAGCACGCCTGTAATGATCAACAAATTCTAATTTTCTTTCTTTAATATCCATTTGCATTCTATAATATGTTCAATCCTAAGCAAAATTCCATTTAAATCCTTGTCAGAGATTGCCAAAACATCAATTTCACGCACTTGATTATTTTTCTCGTCTTTAACGTAATGACCCTGGAGAACCCAAAAGCCAGAATTACGAAAAACGTGGGCAGTTTGAAATTCAAGAGGATAACCTTCTTGGGCTATCCAATTCTCCACTTTTTCTTTTAATGTCAGTGTTTTTTTGTCTAGTGTTTTCATAAAAGTTTGTGTTCTAACTATTATTTATACTGTTTCCATATATAACCAGTATTTCTCCCTGCTTCCTCATAATACCGATTCTGCAATATTTTATAAAACTCGAAATTTTAAGGTGTTGCATCCTTCGAGGTCATCTTTCTGCGTCTTATACGGTTTCCTGATATTATTCATTATAAGTTGATAAGAGACGCTATTTTTCATTCAACATAGAAAATTCCTACGGTTTTGTCAAGGGTTTTAATGCTTTTCTTAAATTATCAAATAATTAGAGACCTCTGAATAACATATCCGGTTGGAGAAAAATGAATGCCGAATGAATGGCCAAGTACTTTAGTGCGTGGATTTTTAAATCCAAAAAATCTTTACGGGCTTTAGCCCTACATCAATTAATGTGGGGTTAAAACCCCTCATTTTTCTCCTCTTATTTCCCACGAGCTAAAGCTCGTGGCAATTCAGAAAATACAGATTGTTTTAGACCACAGGCTCAAATGAAAGAGAAGCAAGTTTGTGGTGATATTGAATGTTTTTACATGAACGCCTTAGAATCGCAGACGCATCCCTATGGCAAGCGAAGCCGTCGACATCACAGACGGAGCAAGAATTGCAATGATATCCTCTGTTCCTATCTCAAAATCGAAACTATCGAGATTCACTCCGCTGCCCAGTCCCCAGTGGACGCGCTCGCTGCCGCCGAAGGCGAGTCCGGTTCGTACCGGCAGCCAGCGGAGCAGATGATAATCGACGCCGAGCGCGAAACGTGGAGAAGTTGTATTTCCAACCAATGAATTCAAACCCTGAATATAATCGAGCTCCACAACCATCTGACCCGGCATCGCCTTCATAAACGGAAGCTGCTGAACATCGACCGCGACGCCGCACCTGAGAACGCTCGGAAGCGATGTATTAAATGATGTGACTGGATATTCTTTTGATTTGA
Source organism: Ignavibacteriota bacterium (assembly GCA_963776275.1). GTDB lineage: Bacteria > Bacteroidota > Ignavibacteria > UBA10030 > CAVZMI01 > CAVZMI01. The sequence continues at coordinate 294,724 of CAVZMI010000023.1, read as the reverse complement.
ACGTGTCTGTAATACTGTCGCGCTTCGCCTGTGTCGTCAGATCGGTAATCGTCACACTTGTATCGCCCCGATATTCCCTGGTGTTTCGTGTCCATGTCATACTGCCGACATCGGTCACACTCACGCTAAACCAGAATGCCTGGCCAATATGTGCCGTTGCACCCAGGTCGAAACCGAAGCCGGTACCTGCCGGTGCAGGGAAAAGGACAAAACCTGAATGCGTTGTATCGTTGATTGCATCGATTGTCGCGCGGCGGCCGCGATACCTGGCCGTACCCGTCAGAGCACTGCTGGGATCCGTCGTCACCGTAGCCGAGAATTCATCGACGCTGCCGAAAGCAAAACCATGGAGGAGTTTCAGTGAAACACCGACCGAGACCGATGTGTGCTGCCAGAACGACGGTAGCTGCCGACCATAACAGATCGCATATTCCCTCAACCACTCTCCATTTGCTTCCGTCCCAGAAAAATCATATGTCGATCCGAGCGGATTTCCATACAATAATAATCTGAGATAATCGCGGGGAATCGACGCCGACGCGCCGAAGCGCTCGTTCACCGTAAATGCAAATCCTCCCAAATTTTCATCGATATAAGTCATTGCAAATAGCGTGATTGCACCCCCGGACGCCATTTTTCCCATTCCTTCCGGGAAATAATTCAAGATGTCTTCCTTGTCGGACTCGGATAAATACCTCCCAACTTTTCCGCTGTCGGTTTGCGTGCCGGTAAAATATGCTTTGTACCTCTCATACGTGATGAAGTTCGTTCCGATATGAACTCCAAGCGGAAAAATGCTCACACTGAAGGGCGATCGATCGGCCAACCCAAGATTTGCCGGATTTAATCCGATCGCATCAATTCCACGGGCCGAAACCATCGAAGCGCGCGCCATTCCCATCGAGCGCGCGTTTGCAAATTCAACCGACTGTGCGGGAGACTGCGTAATCACCGCAATCATACCCGCGCTTACGAGTGTGATTTTTATGAAATTACTGGTTCGCACGATAACTCATCGCTGATGTTATTTTCACTTTTACCCAGTCGGTCGATCGAAAGCGTACCGCCTCTGTTGTCGGCGTTTCAAGATGGAGGGACATCACGACGTAGTCGGCCGAATCGAGCTGGGTGGCATCGGAGTGCGTCAATTCGATGTATGATATACTTTTAGTCGTCTGCGTCACGACACCTCCGATCACCACACCACTCTGAACAAGAATTTGCGGTTGTCCCTGTTTTGGAATAACAAACAGCCTCCTGTGTGCCTTATCGAGAAATTTTAGTGTATCGATTCCGAGGGCAACCGGCAGCGAGTTCTCGAGTTCAATATCCACCCTGGCACTGTTAATATTTCGACCATTGCCATCCGAGATATCCGATTTCCGGTAGTCGTTTGTATCGTTGGACGAAACCGTATCCTGATACACTCCACCGGCAATACTGAGATTAAAGGGCAGCTCAAAACTTACGGTACCGGAAATACTGTCTGTATCGTAGATAGTTTTCTCCTGTGTTCCTGTCGGATTAACCAGCGCGACTGCATTCAGCGCGATACTGTCCGGAAGATTCGGAGTGAAACTATTCAAGAAATTCGTTACATCAGTTTTTCTAAAAACTATGGAATCGGTACCGGCATGGATGTATCGTTGGTCCGGAGGGATGGGCAATGAATCTTTTCGGCCTGTTTTACGATTCCAGCCGATGATGAAACCATCGACATCATAGTCAAATCCCTGCGGCGGAGTCCCCAATCGCGCGATAAGAGATGCGTCGTTAAATCGCACTGTACCGGATATGAGCTTATTAATCGATTTAGTGTCAAGTGAAACCGTATGCTTTACCGTAATCGTAATTGGTTTGACAATACCTGTAAGCGATTTCAGGATAATTTTCGAGAAGGTAACTGTACCGCTGACAGAATCCGTCGCATTGAGGATTACATAATCAGCTCCCGAATCGTCGATGCGGGTATCAATAGTGTAATTTATTTGTCGCTGCGGCGCCGAGAAAAAATATCCATTCAGAAGAAACGTCGTATCAATTTTCGATTGCTTCTTCGTCACAGGAATTGTAGGATGAAAAGGACTGCCATCCGGTAATGTAAGATTTGGAATCTTTATGTTTATGTTGCCCGATGCATGATAGGGCATGGCCGCTTTGAGTGACATATGTCCCGATTTAATCTCGGCCGAGCTGATCGATGATGAATCAGTAAGCGGGAATGTATTCTGCGTGATGAATGTAACTTCAGGAATACGTGCCTCGGCTTGCGTTACTTTCAAATCCTTGAAATGAAGACCGACCAGGAAACCCGAGCTTGTGTCGATCTGAACGGCACTGTCGCTCGATAGTAATATTCCGCTCACATTGAATGAAATGAGATTGCCTATCCTTCTTGCCGGCAAAGGACACGACAGGCTATCTGAACCTTTCGACGGAATTGGATTCGGAAACGAAGCCGTCAAAATCTCCCCGGATTCTTTCTCGAATTGATCGAAAAAAGTGAGTGTAAGATGATCAATCGCCGTCGGTAGATTATTTTTGACTTTTACGATCAACGTCCCACGGTCAATCGTTATTTCCCGGAATTGGCGAATTGTATCCATCGGTATCGATGATTTATCAAATGGAGTCTGCGGGATTAAAGCGGAACTTCCGTTGGCCGACGCAAGCTCAGTAGCTATCTGGCCAAGCGTAATAGTATCCGACGTTGTGGAGGCATCTTTTAACGAAAACTTTCCGATTACCGATTGGAAGGCAATACTATCATCGGAGATTGTAAGAGAATCTCCGACCGTTGTCGGCTTGATAACGGCAGATGTCGTATAGAGGAGTATCCCATTTTGATCGGTTTTAAAAAGCGTCGGGTTGTTTTGTATAATATCCTGTATAGTATAGGTATGATTCACAAGCGGCAGGTTTAATGTGACATCCCACGATGGGGCGACAGGATTGAACGATTCGAAGCATCCCGATATAAGGACGATTCCGATGCAGCACAAATAAAGGAAATTTAATCTCACAAGATATTTCCCGGGACCTTGATTATGGAAATTCCAATTCACTCCACCATCGAAGATCGATTGATCGAAAGAGCGAATCGCGTTCCTGACTCTCCTGAAGATATGTCCAATCCTCTTCTGGAAGTTTGCCGTGCGTCACATAATCTTCTGCCATTTGTGCAAGACGTTGAAAGTCACTGTTATGGTTGGCAAACCGCAGTTCGGCATAGTCCTTCGCCGCCACCGTGGTGATAAGGAATTGCCAATCCGACGACTCTAGCAGAAGCAGCTCACGGGCAGCCTGCTCGATAATTTTCCTTAATTTTCGATTTGAAGTATTTCCATATTTTTGTGCTAGCTCCTGCATTCGAATTTCTGCAGGATAAATGTGTTTCCATGTCCACTCTGTATCTTTATTGAGCCAGATGTAGTGATGTCCTCCCTCGCCCCACGAACCCTCCGGGAGATGGACGACACGTGCCGGCCGGAGCTCATCGAGCTTTTCGCTTGCCGTAGCGGCATTCACATCCGTGCGCTCGTTCAACTTCTGGAATACTTTTTAATAAACTGCGGACCCTCGAACCACCAGTGTCCGAAAAGCTCGGCATCATACGGTGCAGTGATAAGCCCGGATTCTCCTGTTTCTTGATAATGTTCTTTCAATGTCGCGGCGATGAGATCGACGAAGTGGGATGCATTTTCATCGAGCCGCTCGTTCACTTTCTCCGGTTCATATTCAAGTTTATCGGCCATATCTGCTTTTACCTGCGTTACGCGCCAGTACCGATGGCCGCCCGGGAAACGTTTTTTATGAAAATCGAGATACCATCCATCGCCGGGATATCCATGCTCGCCGCTCCATACCTGAAGTGCTGTTTTCGGATCGCGCGTAAAAATCGCAACAGGCTGTTTCTCTGGTTTGCCTCCGGAACCCACCAGATATAATTCATAGGGGGTTTTTGTGAAATCCTCTTTAAACCTTTGCGCATGTTCGTCGAATTGATCCCATGCTTTCCGGAGCGCCTTGAACCGGTCGAGATAGACGCCGATAGGTTTCCCTCCTTTGAGAAGCGCCGAATCAACCATGAAGTACTCAATGCCGTTTTCAGAAAGAAACTCTTCCACTCCTTTGCGTTCATATTCTGCAATTGTCGGTTCCGAATCGACCGGCGGCTTCCACCGGTACGAAGGCCTATACGCACACTCCGGCAGCCAGATGCCGCGCGGCCGGCGTCCATAGTGCCGTACATGTGTCTCGACTGCAACCTTTACCTGCGCCTGAATGCTCGTATCGAGTCCGAGAAGCGGAAAGTATCCATGTGTCGCGCCGCATGTAATGATATCGACCACACCCTTATCCTGAAGTTTTCGAAATGCTGCCGGGATGTTCGCGTGATAGCGATCGAGAAATGCGGCATGAATACCTTTGAACCACTCTTCCCAGTAGACGGCAAGAGAGGCGAGATGAGACTGACCGGTGCGTATGAATTCGTCCTTATCCTGTTTTGCAGCTTTGATCTTTGATTTTAGATAATGATCAAATTCCTCGACGAACGTTTCGTCGGCAAGCTGTTCTGAAAGAACAGGTGTAATACCGATTGTCAGACGTGGATGGGCATTCTCATTTTGAAGTTCGTGAAGGACGTTGAGGAGCGGAACGTACGTCTCAGCTGCGGCTTCATTCAACCAGTCTGCTCCATGCGGCCATCGCCCGTGTGTGACAACATAGGGGAGATGAGAATGCAGTACAAGCACAAAGCTGCCGTACTGAGGTGACGGTTTTTGTCCCATTATGTCAATTCCCTTTTTTCTTTACCTTAGACTCAACCTTTACCTACTCTTCTTCAGTGGATGCTTGGATCTTTTTTCACGATGGGTTGAAAACCAAAACCACCGGGACTGGCCGGACCTTCACCATGAATTTTCACCTCACCGAATTTTAATTCATATTTCTCGATATTCTCCTTGAGTGCACCGAGAAATAGCTTTGCATGTTGTGGTGTCATAATTATACGTGCAAGTACCTTCGCTTTCGGAACACCAGGAAGGACTCGCGTAAAATCGATGACAAATTCGGCCGGTGAATGCGTGATGATGGCAAGATTTGAATAAATCCCTTCAGCTTCCTTTTCACCAAGCTCAATATTGATCTGCTGAGATTGCTGTTCCTCTGGCATACAGAATCCTTTCGTAGAAATGGAAAGCCTGCCTCATCTCATGTCCATGAAAACGAAAGCAGGCTTTCAAGTAATGCGGCTAGTAATTATTTCTTTTTCCGAATCTCATCGGCCTTCATATATGATGCTTCTGCTTCTTTTGACATTCCAAGGTTTGTCTGAAGGCGGCCGAGAACTTCGAACATGTCGGCATTATCCGGTTTCAGATCGATGACCCTCTGAATCAGCGGCACGGCCTTTAAAAAAAGCTCTCTCGAACGAGCAAGTTTTGTCTGATCATCTCCGGCTTCCTTTCGGAGTTTCACGCCCCAGTTGATATGTGCAGTGGCAAGATTATATAGGGCGCCTTCATATTTCGGATCTATCTCGATCGCTGTTTTGAACTGGTCGATTGCTTCCTGGAACATATCTTTCTTGAGTAACAGAACTCCGTAATTGTAGTGGTAATATTTGTTTTGCGGTTCTTTCTCAATTCCATCTTTATAAGTTTTTTCGGCCTCTTCGTCTCTCCCTGCTCCAACCAGAGCATCGGAGAGAAGTGTTCTAAGCTCGTTATTGGTCGGATCACGTTTCAGTCCTTCTTTGACCGTTTTAATTACTTGGTCAAAAATAGGTTGTGCTTTACGGAAACCTGTCGAATCGATATAGTATTGTTTACTTCCAAGACTGTACTTCAGGCCGCCTTCTTCCCACGACACAAGCTGATTGTTCTCGAAGGTCATCGTCATCGGCGGATTGGTATATGTATATTGGTCGACAACGACTTTCTTATTCTTTGGCTTTGATGTATTGGTCGATGCCGGATTATCCCATATACCGCGTATTTCCTCCTTCGACATGCCGATCTTCACTTCACGCATATTCGCCGGACTCTCGAACTTCTCGTAGGCCTGCAAGGCTTTTTGAAAATAGATTTTGCCGAGAATTAGCGGGCACTGGACATCGTTGCTGATCGCGATTGCTTTTTCAAGGTAAGGTATTGCACTATCCGGTTCGCTCGTATTCAGATAACAGTATGCAATATTTTTATATGGTTGCACGCTGTCGGGGATGACCGCGATAGCAGTTTTAAATAACTCTTCTGCCTTTACGTATTGTTGAGGGTCATCTTTTCCCTTATTAAAATGCTCGACGCCCTCGTTGATCGAGGCAATCCACTTTTGCATCCGGATGGTTGTAATATCTTTTTCATGTTCTTTCGAGAGGGATAAAGCTTTATTAAATGCTTCGTTCATCCCGTCGTATTTTCTCAGTTCACTCCGAACCTGGCCGAGAAAAAACCATGCTTCCTCGTTCTCGGGATTTCTCTGTAACTCAATTAAAAGACTTTTTTCTGCGTTATTCCAGTCATTCCGTTGCATGTACAGCTTTGCACTCGTATGTTCAGCGGACGAACACTGAAAACCGACGGACATCAGACCGCACACCAGTGCAAGCACCGCAACGAGTATGATTGATTTTTTCATGAAATGCTCCTTCTTTCTCAATGTTTCGTTTACCGTTAAAATGACAAACCCTGATTAAAATAACGAAATTCGGCAAGAGAATCAAGAACCTAATTTCTTTATGAATCACTTCGTAAGTGAAACCAATTCTCGTTGTGAAAAGAAATACGTTATTTCAATTCGGCCGTTTTCTACCGAATCGGAACCATGGACTATATTTTTAACCGTGCTCTCGGCAAATTTCTTGCGGATCGTCCCGGGCGCCGCCTCCTTCGGATCGGTCGCACCGATCAGTGTGCGGAAGTCGGCGACGGCATTCTCCTTTTCAAGCACGATCGGGATGCACTTTCCGGAACTCATGTATTCGAGAAGAGGCCCAAAAAATGGCTGGCTGCGATGGACGGCATAAAATCCTTCCGCCGTTTCTTTTGTCAATCGTACCGTTTTCATTGCAACAAGAGTAAATCCTGCTCTCTCTATGCGCGCGATCACCTCGCCTAAAAGTTTCTTTGAAACACAATCAGGTTTTAAAATTGCAAGCGTACGTTCTATCAATTGATTTCTCCTAAATGTTAACGTTTGATTTTCTTTGTTCTTCTGTTCTTTTTAACTTTACGGATTGTTTTTGTTATCGTTCCTTTCTTAATTTTCTTTTTTTGTTCCGCATTTTTCTTTTTACTTTTTTCAAGGACTTCGGCCAGTGTTGCACCTATTCGGGCTGGACTCTCGACCACGTGGATTCCTGCTCTCTTCATTACTGCTATTTTTTCGGCCGCGGTTCCCTTTCCACCGGAGATGATAGCGCCCGCATGTCCCATTCTTCGTCCCGGCGGAGCTGTCCGGCCGGCAACGAAACCGATGACAGGTTTTGGAAATTCTTTCCGAATGTATGCCGCGGCTTCTTCTTCTGCAGTCCCGCCGATTTCGCCGATCATGACCACTGCCTCAGTCTGCAGATCATCCTTAAACAATTTCAATGCATCTATAAATTTCGTGCCGATAATCGGATCACCGCCAATACCAATACAGGTTGATTGTCCATACCCTAATTGTGTGAGCTGCCAGACGGCCTCGTAGGTCAGCGTTCCGCTCCGAGAAATAACTCCAACCGACCCCTTTGTATGGATAAATCCTGGCATGATGCCAATCTTTGCGGCGCCGGGTGTAATCACACCGGGACAATTTGGCCCGATCAATCGTGTCGTTTTCATTTGAAGATATTCTTTCACGCGAACCATATCGCTGACCGGAATTCCTTCAGTAATACATACAACAAGACGGATTCCTGCGTCGGCCGCCTCCATGATCGCATCCGCAGCGAAAGCCTGTGGAACAAAGATCACAGAGGAATTTGCCCTCATTTTTTCAACAGCGTCTCTTACTGTATTAAATACCGGTATCTCCTTCGAAAAAATATTCGCTTCATCTCCTCTGTAAATCATCCCCCCTTTGCCGGGGGTGACACCAGCGACAACATTCGTACCGTAGGCAATCATTTGCTGTGTATGAAATGTTCCTTCTGCACCTGTAATACCCTGAACCACAAGTCGTGTGGTTCTATCTACGAGAATACTCATACACTATCTTAATAAAGTCCTTTTGTGATTCAAGACATATATCAAAAATCTCTCGACTATTTATAAAGCAAATACGGCAACCGGTAGTGCTCGAATTGCGCCGCCTTCGAACTAAATGTCGAGGTAATGTGACATGTGCATTCATCCGCATCAAACATCGAAATCATGTCGTTCGTACCCACCATCGTCCTGAAGCCATCCTTATGATAATCCCATAGATGTGATTGTTTCCGAATCTCATTAGCAAGTTTAATCATGAGTATCGACGTGCGTATGGCGTTCCGGTCTATAATCTCTATGCGGACACCATGACAGAGTTCACCTTTGAATGTACTCGATGTTGGTGTAAAATCTACAGGATGGAAGCGTACTCCTGCGACATATATTGCATTCATCATGTCCGCCAATTTCTTTGCATCGAGGAATGGAGCTCCATACACCTCGAACGGCGTGTCGGTACCGCGGCCGACCGAGAGGTTTGTGGCTTCAAGAGCACCGAGCCCCGAATACAGAATGGCTGCGCTGCAATTCCGAATATTGGGCGACGGATTTCGCCACAGCAAACCTGTCTCGTCAAACCACATCGACCGATTCCATCCTTCACACTTAATGACCTCGAGATCGACATCGAGTTTCCCTATCGACCGATACATAGTTGCTATCTCTCCGGGAGTCATGCCATACCGCACACAAATCGGATAATAGCCGATAAAACTTCTGACCGAATCCGGCAGAACATCTCCTTCGACAATATCGCCCCGAATCATCACCGGCCGATCGAGCACGACAAATTTCTTTTTGTATTTTGCCGCTTCTTCCAGGGCATATCCGAGCGTCGTGATGTAGGTGTAATACCTTGCTCCGACATCCTGAATGTCATAAACAAGAATGTCGATATTTGCCAGCATCTTTGCTGCCGGGCGGCGTGTCGTACCGTAGAGAGAATAGACTTTCACACCGGTTTTTGATTCAATGGTATCAGCGATACCTTCGCGGTCTTCATTACCGGTAATTCCATGCTCGGCAGCAAACAGTGCTCTGAGTTTCACTCCGGGAGCATGCGCCAGAAGTTCAATTGTACTCTTTCCATTGACATCAATGCCGGTCTGGTTTGTGATCAATCCGACCCGTTTGCCGACCAGCGGCGCATAATGATTTTTTTCGAGTATATCAATTCCGGTCAACACTTTTTGCTGGGCGATTGTACTCTCCATCAGGATCGACAAAATTATTACAAGTCTGACCGGAATATTCATTGTTCAGTCATTATGTGAGTGATTCAATTGTATCGGCACAGCGAAGAATTGTCGTCTCGTCAAATTGCTTCCCGGAGATCTGGAGACCGATCGGCAAACCATCACGGTCTTTCCCACAGGGAATGCTGATAGCCGGTATGCCGGCAAGATTTGCCGAGACGGTATAGATATCCGAAAGATACATCTGGAGCGGATCTGCGGTTTTCTCACCGCATTTAAATGCCGTTGTGGGCGATACCGGTGAAATAATACAATCAACCTTATTAAAAGCCGTGAAGAAGTCTTCCTGGATGAGTCGGCGGACTTTCTGAGCCTTTCGGTAATATGCATCATAGTATCCGGCTGAAAGGACATAGATCCCGAGCATGATTCGCCGTTTCACTTCTGGACCGAATCCTTCACTCCTTGATTTTGTGTACATTTCAGCCAGATCATGCGGATGTGAAGCCCGGTATCCATATCGTGCCCCGTCGTAGCGAGCGAGATTCGATGATGCTTCGGCCGTCATCAGAATGTAATATGTCGCCGTTGTATATTCCGAATGGGGCAGCGAAATTTCTTCGACAATCGCACCCAGGGAACGGAGAAGATCGAGAACTCGCTCGATCGCTTTTCTGGTGTCTTGCTGGAGTCCTTCGCCGAATGCTTCACGTGCAATTCCAATGCGGAGTCCCTTGATCTCCCGTGTGAGAAAATCGTTATAATCCGGGACGGGGATATTCGCCGAAGTAGAGTCATTGGGATCATGTCCTGCGATCACACTCAGGACGCTTGCGGCGTCGCGGACGTTGTGAGCGAAGCGTCCGATCTGATCAAACGATGATGAGAGTGCGACAAGTCCGTACCGCGACACCCGACCATAGGTTGGTTTGAGTCCGACAATACCGCAGAATGCCGCCGGTTGACGAATTGACCCGCCCGTATCGGAGCCGAGAGCGGTCATTGCCATTTCAGCGGCCACCGCAACACATGAACCGCCGCTGGAGCCGCCGGGTACTCTTGATTCATCCACGGGGTTTTTTACGGGACCAAAAGCGGAATTTTCGGTTGAAGAACCCATAGCAAATTCATCAAGATTGGTTTTCCCTATCAGAATCGCGTCGGCGTTGCGAAGTTTTTGAATTACCGTCGCATCATACAATGATCGAAAACTTTCAAGAATCTTTGAGGCACATGAGGCAGAACCGCCCCGGATGCAGATATTATCTTTTATAGCAACTACCATCCCCGCAAGCTGCCCGGCCGTACCATTAGCGAGCTTTGCATCGACATCGTCAGCCTGGTGAAGTACATTCTCAGAATCAACCGAGAGAAATGCGTTGAGATGTTTTTTCTTGTCAATTGCTGCAAGATAGTGTTCGGTCACCCCACGGCAACTCATGCGGCGTTCAAAAAGAATGCGGCGTAGTGTTCCGTAGTCTTTAGGAATCGACACTCTTCAACACTCCTGAAATAGTCAGAGAAGGAAATAATCCGTTTCTTCGGTGTAAGTGATGGTCTGTCGGATTGCTGCTGATCACTCTATTTTTTTTCTTTGTCGATTTCTGATGTAATGCTATCCTGCACATCGCGCATTACCCGCTTAAATTCCGATAATCCTTTGCCGAAGCTCTTCCCGATCTCCGGTAGTTTTTTCGGACCAAAGAAAATCAGCATGACAACTGCAATTAAAAGGATTTCTCCAAAACCAAGGTTTTCAAACATGATTCCATCTCCCCATGTGTACCCGCTCTTGCCCGAAATATTTCTGCAAGATTACTTCTTCTCCTCCGATGGTTTCTCGTCGAGTTTTTTCGGCTCTTGCTGGACATCTTCTTCGATCTCGCGGGCAGCTTTACGGAATTCTCTGATTCCTTTTCCCAGGCCCTGGGCAAGTTCCGGGATTTTCTTGGCACCAAAGAAAATGACAATGACAAGAATGATTAATATTATTTCCGGTGCTCCCAGATTCATTCCTCATCCCACCCTTTCGGCGATTGTTGAACATTGATTCATAACACTCTCTATAATAGACTCGAAAATTTTCCGTCCGTCGTTCATTCCCAGCAGCACTTCCGATGCGCGTTCCGGATGCGGCATCATACCCAGGACATTTCCACGTTCATTGATAATTCCGGCGATATTCAATATCGATCCATTCGGATTCGATTCCGGCGTAATTTCACCATTCGCATCACAATAGCGGAATACAATCCTCTGATGATCGAGTAATTGCTGAATCACGTCAGGTTCGGCAAAATAATTCCCGTCGCCGTGAGCGATCGGAATCGAGATCACATTCCCACGCGTATATTTTTGTGTAAATCGTGTCAGCGCGTTTTCGACTCTCAGTCGGACAACGCGGCATTCGAATTTTAACGATTGATTCCGCAGCAACACGCCGGGCAGTAATCCTGCCTCGCACAGTACCTGAAATCCGTTGCAGATACCGATGACTGTCCCGCCTTCGTGTGCAAAGCGGACCACATCTTTCATTACCGGCGAGAAACGTGCAATTGCACCACATCGCAGATAATCGCCATAGGAGAATCCTCCGGGAAGAACAACTACGTCGACATCGCCGACCGATCTTTCCTTGTGCCAGATAAACCGTGCATCCTGACCCATGATATGTTTCGCGACATGATATGCGTCATGGTCACAATTTGATCCCGGGAAAACAACGACTCCGAATTTAATCTCTGAATTCATATGCTTTGTTCCATTGTATATAGATAATCTTCCATTACTGGATTTGCCAGTAGTTTCTGGCATATTTCTTCTGTGACCCTACGCGCTTCAGCTTCCGTCGGGGCATTGATTTTCATTTCGATAAACTTTCCTATCCGTATATCATTGATAGCCGTATACCCCAAGGAATGGGCACCGTGCAGGACTGCTTTCCCTTGAGGATCAAGAATTGATTTCCGAAGAGTGACGGTAATTTTTGCTATAAACACGCACGGTCCTTTTCTTTTACACCATACAATCATTAAAAATCTACGCTGCCTATTTCAGTCTCTTCCTCTTCAGCGGCTTTCGATGACGGGTGGAGTAGGTGTTTCCCAAAGCCGATCGCGTATCGAACCACTCCTAACATAACGAAGAGCAATGAAACACCGAATAACGCCTGCCCTTTCGTAACCATGACGATGATAGCTCCAACCACAAAGAGGAAAAATTTTATCGGCTCCTTCTTTATTCCCTTCTTCGAAAACTTGGGGAACGTATCGTACTTCACACGACTGACCATGAGCAGTGATATCGCAATTACAAGATACGGAAGCACCGCACGGCCCAAGGTATTCAATCCGAACGTGTTATCGTACGTCTGCAGGATAAATGAACAGACGGTGACTGCCGATGCAGGAATCGGTAATCCGGTGAAAAATGATTTATTAAAACCGACGAGTTGGACATTAAACCGGGCCAGACGAATCCCTCCGAAAATCATCAGTAATGAACTGATTAATATGCCGAGCCCGTTGAGTTCCTTCAGGTACACGTGATACACAATAAACGACGGCGCGACACCAAAGGATACAATATCGGACAGAGAATCGATCTCAACGCCGAACTGACTCGTCGATTTGGTGAGTCGTGCCATCACTCCATCGACAGAATCGAACACTCCTGCAAGGACGACAAACCAGATTGCTACGACGTAATCGCCGTTGGTAGTACTCACGATTGCATTGAAACCGCAGAACATGTTCAACACAGTGAACAAGCTCGGTACAACCGCCCGTGTAATCCTCATAAAAGATCCCCGTAAAAGATACCGCCGTACCAACGAGTTTCAAGTTTAAAGTTTCAGGTTTCAGGTTTCAGGTTTCAGGTTTCAGGTCCCTGCATTTTAACATGAAACTTTAAAACCTTAAACCTGAAACATTCTATGCTTTTACCTCATCATCCCGATAACCGTCTCACCTGCGGTGACATGCTGATTCAGCGAGACATTCACCGCCGTTCCAACGGGCATAATCACATCGACTCGGGAACCGAATTTAATCATGCCGAATCGCTCACCCGCAACGGCACGATCACCGACATGAAGATCGCATACTATCCTTCGCGCAATAAATCCTGCGATTTGTTTTATCAACACCCTGAATCGTTCGTTTTCAATTCCGATATGCGTTCGTTCATTCCGTTCGGACGATTTATCATCCATTGCCACAACATAGTCACCAGTAATATAACGAAAAAAAACCACTGTTCCGCTGATTGGGAAGCGATTTACATGAACATCAAGCGGAGACATAAAAATACTCACCTGAACTGCAGGCGCGTTTAGAAATTCCCGTTCATCGACATCCTTAATCAGCACGACGGTACCGTCGGCTGGAGAGAGAATTGCGTTGTCGTTATGTGGGGGATTACGGTGCGGATCTCTAAAAAAATTCAACGAAAAGCCTAAAAACACCACAGATAAAATAATGATAATAGCTTTAACTGTGGTATGATTGATAAGAAACAGAGCCGCAAGAATAATCACAAGGCACGCAATACCGATTGTCAGCAGCGTATCGGTGCCATACCTCGTCATTCCCATCACACCCTCATTCATCATCAAGTACTGATACCCTTGACAATGCGATTGCGAATTTCTTCATAAACCTCGCGTGATTCGGAGCCGTCGACGCGGAACCGCTCTTTATCGATGCGGCGACCCGTAACATCCCAGAACTGACATGTTTCCGGAGTGATTTCATCTCCCAACAGAATCTGCCCTTTATGCCGGCCGAAACGAAGTGTACAATCGACAAGCTTCAATCGCCGGCGATCGCACAGCGACCGGAGTACCGCGTTGGTCTTCGATGCCATACGATTCATAATACGTAACTCTTCGGGTGAAGCGATCAATAGGACGTACACATGATACTCGTTCACAAACGGACTGTGAAGCTCTTCGTTCACATAATAATGCTCAATAACCGGATATGGTAAGTCGGTTCCTTCTTTCACTCCGTAACGCTTTGCAAATGCCGAACCCGCCACATTGCGAATCACTACCTCAAGAGGAAATAGATCAAGAGATTTAACAACGGATTCCGTCGGAGAGATCTTTTTCACAAAATACGTCGGTATATGAAATCCCTCAAGATATTCAAAAAGATATGCGGAAATCTCGTTATTGAACGACCCTCGGTCCTTAATCCTTACTTTCTGTTTATTACGTAACTCTGTTTCGTCCTTAAACTCTAAAAGTGCACTATCGGATTTCTCAATGCGATACAGCCGCTTACTTCTCCCGTCGAAATACAGTTCCTTCTTTTCCTGTTTTGGCACCGGAGACTCCTTTGGGTAGAGAAGAGGGGGAAATCCGACATCTTAACGAATTTAGTGTGCAAAAATAATAAAATCTGAAAGGAAAGTCAAGGAAATGATTTCCCTCGCCCGTAAAGCAGAGAAAGGGAAAAAGGCTTGATTTTCAGGTCAGTTTTCACTAACATTTAAAACAATTTTGCCCCGTGGTGTAATTGGCAACACGCCTGACTCTGGATCAGGAAAGTCTAGGTTCGAGCCCTAGCGGGGCAGCTTGTAAATTGTGAATATTGAGTTGTGAATTGTGAGTGTTTCGATGGCTGATTCTTTTCGATAAGCCTTTACTTTTTCATTCATATCCAGCAACTCATTTTTCGTTGTCCGGCTTGAGAGCTGAAACCCGAAAAAAGAAAAGCTCCACAGCCATCCCTTCACTAGCTAAAGAACAGTCTTTAATAAACACTCACAACTCACTATTCGCAATTCACTATTTACAAGGCCTTATCGTCTAACGGTCAGGACGGAGCCCTCTCAAGGCTCAAATACGGGTTCGATTCCCGTTAAGGCTACAACGGTGTATCTTTCTTTCCAATATCCCACAAATCTACCATATTCATTCCACGAATATATTCTGTCTGCGTCGGATTTCTCAGTTGTTGCAATCGTCCGACGACCAACTGTATTTTTTCTGCCGCAGATCGTATCAGTGAAAGCTGTCGTTGCAGCGTTTCATCCGGATGCTTCTTCAGGTAAATCTCGGCAAGTTCTATATAGCCCTTCAAAATTGCCAACGGGTTGTTGATCTCATGTCCCATAGTCCGAGCAAGCTCGACAATAGCAAGCTGATGTTGTAAGAATGCTAATTCTTGTTGTAACGCGCGAATACGGAAACCGACCCGCACACGTGCAAGCAGTTCTTCAAATTGAAACGGTTTTACCAGATAGTCATCGGCACCACTGTCCAATCCCTGGATTTTTGCATCACTTCCTTCTTTTGCAGTGAGAATTATAACATAAGTAAAACGAAGTTCGGGATCTTCTTTAATTCGACGGCAGAGTTCTCCACCATCCATTTCAGGCATCATCCAGTCTGTGATAAGAACATTAGGTTTTACCACGCGGGCTTTTTCCAGTCCAGACCGGCCATCATCTGTTATTGTTACTTCATATCCATGAGTACCGAGAGTCTTACTCAGAATCAATTGCTGCATCGGATCGTCTTCGACAACGATGATCGTTTTTGGATTTTCATTTTGTTGTGACTTCTCAGCGGACATGCGATATGGCTTCCAGTTCTCTAATAAGAAAATATAATATAAACATGAATATGAGCTTTTGCAACCGGGAATATGATATTTGCATCATGGATTTTTTTTTTGTATTTTCGTCATATTAGGTTTGCGCCCGTAGCTCAATTGGATAGAGCATCTGACTACGGATCAGAAGGTTTGGGGTTCGAATCCCTACGGGCGTACTTATAGGCCTTGATTTTTAAGGCTTTTTTACTACCTCCATAAAAACAATCCGAAAAAGAGTATTACTCCTCCCCATTGGATGATGTGGACTTTTGTTTTGTGATCGCGTTTTAACCAGTGCCAGAGATAGGCAAGTCCGATCATCGCCACAATCAGTACAGCCGTCACCAAAAACGATGTTTCATATCCCTGTGTTTTTCCTATGATCGTCGCGATACTCCGATCCCCGAAGATGGAACCGAAGATAATCGTCAGATGCGACACATAGACGATCAGCGATTCCTGACCGAATCGCGTCAGGAATGAACCGCCATAATGAAGTTTTTGCTCTCCACACCAAAGCCCGACCAGAAGGAGAATCACGATACCGAGCCTGATGAAAAAGAACTGCGGACTTGTCCGCCAGAAATCGGCCACGGGATAAATGGAAAATGGCAGAATTTCGAAAATGACCCCACCAGCTATCATTATTCCAGAAATAGTCGACGCATATCTCATGAATCGCACCGACTGACCCGATTCGTTCATCCGTACAAAGAAATACGATATGACAGCTCCTGCCATAAGATACCCGAACCATGGAAAAAGTGGGAAGAGCGAATAATTAAAATTATTGATATACGCAGCAAGCGGTTGTGAAATAATTCCGGAATAATCTTTCATCCATGCCAATGGGGCTCCAAAAATAAAAATCAGACCAACTATGCCAGCCGTCGTGTAGACCCATTTTTCACGTTTGATAAGAAAGACCAGAATCTGCAGGAATATCAATGACACTCCTATGCAATGAAGTACATCCGATTGGAAAAATTTTTCCCACATCTGCGGAGTGGATTCAAACAACAATTTTTGGAATGAAAATACCGGCAGGTGGAGCAAATATCCGATGAGAATAATAATACCGAGCCGGCGTATCTGAATGAAAAGAGGCCGGCTGGGTCTTGTGTAGTCGTTCCATTTCCTTCGTGCTGAAATAGCAAATGCGAAGCCCGCTATGAAAATAAACGATGGGGCAACAAGTCCGTTAATAAAATTCAACACGCTAAAAAAATCGCCTGTCCGGAGAGAAGGTAGAAGGATCGCATTGACCACATGCACTTCGATCATGACGAAGACGGCGAGTCCGCGCAGAAGATCGACAAAGATAAAACGTCGCGGAAGAGAATCCGTCATAAGCACTCCAAAAAAGAAAGACGAGAATATCGAGATCTTTCTATTTTATGATATATGATTGCCGAGTTGAGAAGTTGTTTTTTCAGGCCAGATTCAGTCGGAATTTCCGATTCAGGGATTCAGTTCCTTCAATCGAAAAAATCAATGGCTCAATATCAATGGATCATGAAGAGAATTTATTCCTGCCTTTTTTCCTGATTGATGCCACAACAGAGACAGTCAATATCAATAACACTCCTGCGAGAGAAACAGCAATGGGAATCCTTACCACATCCACAAGAAGCATCTTGATTGCTACATAGAGTAAAACTAAAGAAAGGCCGATTTTGAGATACTCAAATTTCTTAATAAACCCGGCCAGAAGAAAATATAGCGCCCGTAAACCGAGTATTGCAAAGATATTCGATGTATAGACAATAAACGGATCCTGTGTAATAGCAAAAATGGCGGGAATAGAATCAACGGCAAAAACGATATCGCTTGTTTCGATCGTGATGAGCACCAGAAACAAGGGGGTTATGAAGTAACTTTTATCACGGCGGACGATAAATCTTTGACCTTCATAGTCTGCAGTAACAGGAAAAAACTTTCGAAAGAACTTGATGATAATATTCTTGCCGGGATCGACCTCCACGTCTGCCCCGAAAAGCATCTTCCATCCGGTGAAGAGCAGGATTAAACCAAAAATATACATTACCCAATGGAACATCGAGATGAGTATGGCACCTGCAATGATAAAAGCAGCTCGCATGAAAAGAGCACCGAGAATTCCGAAAAAAAGGACCCGGTGTTGGAGATGAGGCAGTACCTTGAAAAACGAGAAAATAACGATGAAGACAAAAAGATTATCGACTGAAAGAGCCTTTTCTATTAAATAACCGGTAAGAAATTCCAATGCAGTTGTGTGTTTATCCCAGATGAAGAGCATAAAACAGAAGAGAAGCGAAATGGCTACCCAGAAAATACTCCAGACAAGTGCCTCTCGCATCGTCACAGCATGAGCTTTACGATGGAAGACCCGTAAATCAAGTGCCAGCATCCCAATGACAAAAAGATTGAAAATTATGAGGGTTAGGGTTCTATCCATCCGGTGACCAGAGAGTTGTTGTGGGCTGTTTCGGTACCTTACTTCGAATTACTGTGGTGCCGTTGCATTATATAAAAGCACTCTAGAGCAGAAGCCCTCAGGCCAGTGACCTCCTGCACTAAAGTACTGGATAACTTACATTATCCTGCCTTTCAAATATTCACCATTCCGCCTTCACTTCGTTCCAGCGGACAGGTCACAATTCGTAATTCACTATTGACATGTGGGCGGTGCTCGCCTCGCTTCCCGTCTCGCCGAGGCTCGACCCGCTCCGCCTCGCGGAGCGAGGCGGACGCTCGGCGAAGCGGGCGGGGTTCGAATACATAGCCTTCCTTCGGAAGGTTAGTACTGCAGAACTAAAGTTCTGCCGCCTGCTCCCCTTTTTACTTTTTAATTTCTAATTTTTCCTTACCAAAAGCCATCTGATAGTTCTTTTTCGTCGTGGGCAGTACTGGGATCGAACCAGTGACCTCCTGCTTGTAAGGCAGGCGCTCTGAACCAGCTGAGCTAACCGCCCGAGGAAAGAATCTTAGCGTTTTACTGAGTCCCGCTCCCAAGAGCGGAGCGGGATCCGCCTCCCGACCTATACTTTATCTTCGGTAAAGTATGTCGGGATGGGACTAACCGCCCCATACAAACTGCCATGTTCCATCATCAAATTACGAAACGATATCACAATTTGCAAGTCATCATTACATATATGCCTCACGGATTTTTGCTATCTTATTATACCCATGCTCTCCAAAAGGTTGAAGCTTTTCAATCCAGATTTGTTCTAGAAGTGTCAACTCATCTTCAAGTGAAAAATTTGGATCGTCTTTTTGTTGAACAATCTCGAGAATATCGAATGAA
The DNA here is from genome assembly GCA_963776275.1 of Ignavibacteriota bacterium. Taxonomy (GTDB): domain Bacteria; phylum Bacteroidota; class Ignavibacteria; order UBA10030; family CAVZMI01; genus CAVZMI01. Next base: position 275,433 of record CAVZMI010000023.1, on the reverse strand, counting down.
AATGCGTCGGGACCGAATTCCTTCCAATCTTTCTGGAGCTGTTCATTTTTATGCATTCCGGTCGAAAGCATAAATTTATCTCTATTTAACGGACCGTGGAGGTTTGTGCTGCTGCCAAGAAACACCTTTCCATTGACAGTATTCTTGATTTGATAAATCCCGGCTTGCCGCGGGATTTGTTTGTATTCCCTTTTTATATCTGCGCGTTTTGACATTATTTTCTCCTTCATCTTTTCCTTTACCTCTTCCTTTTTTTCAACTCTGTATATTTGTCCCTGCCGGCTCATGTATCCCTCATCAATTAACATCCGTCGGATTGTGCAGTAGTCCGGATACAGGGTCATGATTCTCTCATTGACTTCATTTTCCCGATATTCCTTATCGGATTCAAACTTTTTCAGGAATTCTTCGAGGATAATCCTCCGTTTTTTCCATTGTTTTGGAATTTTGATCAGCGCCTGATTCCGGATAAAAGTGCGCGCAACTTTTTCCCGGTATCGCTGCATGCGCTTTTGTTCCGGACTCTCTCCATCTACCGGAATGGCAATAAAATCCCTGAGATTCATCTGGAGAAGATCCAATCGCAACTCATACATCAAATAGTATTGCGTTTTTGTTTTGGATACTAGTCCGGCTTCTTCCAGTTTCCGCAGGTGGAAAGAAATGGTCGATGGCGCCCGTCGCAGCCGTTGGGCTAGATCCTCCACACAATGCGGCTTTTCAAGTAATGCATTCACCAGCATTAACCGGGTACCGTCGGAAAGGGCTTTTAAAATACTAATCCGCTCTTTGAAATCCATAAATTTTTATCCATTATGTTTCGACATTTATCGAAATAAATATACATAAATATTCTGCGGCTGTCAATCTATTTTTACAAATATCGAATTAAAATATTTTCATGGATGAGACTGTACCTGCGACTGGGACTATCCAAAAAGAAAATAATTATTACATTTTAAACTCAATCCCCAAAAGTCATATCGATACTTGTCCTGAGTACGCCTAAGGCGTATCGAAATATATAAGAGGTGATGTCATATCAGGATGAACGTGCAGCACTTCCGTCTCAATGTCGACATCGCCTATACATCAGGGAGCGTGAGTACGAGATTACTCGGTGGACAGAACTTCAGAGCTTCCAGCAAGCGATCATGATTCCAATTCTGTTCCCTCATTGAATAATCCGTTCGATACGACTGTATTGCATTTGAAACTGCAATTTCGTTGATTAAGGATATTTTTTGCAGAAAGAGTAGGAGGCATAAAGCATACTTGATCCACTTTATGATTTCTGGAATTGTGTTCGGATTGACCGCCGGTCTGTCTCCCGGACCTCTGCTGACCCTGTTAATTTCAGAGACTCTCCATCATAATAGAAAAGCGGGAATCACAATAGCGTTTGCACCCCTGATTACAGATATACCGATCGTGTTTATAACAATTTTTCTTTTTACCACAATATCCGGCATTCATCTGGTTGCAGGGATCATTTCAATCTTTGGCGCGTTGTTTCTCGGATATTTGGCATATGAAAACTTCACGGCTAAGCCACCGACACAGAATGTTCAAGCGATTCAGCCGCATTCTCTTCGGAAAGGGGTGATGACAAACATCCTGAGTCCACATCCTTATATATTCTGGTTCGCGGTTGGCGCTCCGACTGTCTTGAATGCCTATAATAATAATGTTTTATCTGCAATTTGTTTCGTCGTTGGATTCTATATCTGTTTAGTTGGCTCAAAAGTGATAGTGGCTATCGTCGCTGATAAATCGAAAGCTTTTCTTAAGAGTACTTTCTACATATATAGCATCAGGATTCTTGGATTATTTTTGTTGTTTTTTGCCCTTCTTTTTATGAGGGATGGACTTGCTGCCCTGGGAGTATTGTAAAAACAGAGACGGGGTACGTGCATACGGTTACACATCCAATTACATGATTGAACAGTATCAATAGAATACGTTTTTTATCGTTATTTTACTTTACAGCAACTATTTCCGTTAAGCTTTAATGGTACGAAGAGGTGCACTATGCAAATCCAGGATGTTCCATTTTGCACAATCGACTGGAATACAATCACACCCACAACACACATGGGATTACGGGGCGAGGCACGTTGGCGAACCTTCGAGATGGGGAATATCCGTGTGCGTATGGTTGAGTACACGCCGGGGTACATCGCAGACCACTGGTGCACCCGCGGTCATGTGCTTCTAGTGCTGGAAGGTGAATTAGTAACCGAGCTTGCCGACGGAAGAGAGTTCGTACTCGCTCCCGGTACAAGCTATCAGGTCTCCGACGATATCTATCCACACCGGTCATCGACGGAAATTGGAGCGAGGTTATTTATTGTTGACTGATATCATAAGAAAATATTACTGCACTGAGTAAAACTGCACTGAGTAAAAAGGAGAGAATCAACCGATGAAGTACAGAGTAATAGCAAAACACCACAACTCGAAAATGTGTATTGTCTGCGGTTTGAAAAATCCCGTGGGTCTCCATGGCGGGTTTTACGAGCTTGAAAACGGCCAGCTCGTAGGCATCTTCAAAGCATTGCCGGAACATCAGGGCTATCCGAATATACTGCATGGAGGTATCGCCTCCGCACTTCTCGACGAGACGATCGGACGCGCCATCATGATAAGAGAACATAAAGACTACTGGGGATTTACTGCCGAGATTACAGTTCGCTTCAAGAAAAACATCCCTATCGATCAACCAATACGAGTCGTCGGACAGATTACCAATGACCGTGGACGATTATTCGAAGGTGAAGGAAAAATCTTGCTTAAAGACGGAACGGTGGCGGCCGAAGGATCCGGAAAATATTTAAAAGTCAATCTGGCCCAAACGGGCTTTAACACCGATCAGGAAGAATGGAAAATCACCGAATATCCGGACGATCCAAAGGAAATTGAGTTGCCATAGCCCAGTTCGAGTTTCAGATTTACAATATTTCGGCGATATTTCACAATATATAATAAACGGAGATGGGCAGATATGAGCTCGGGGGCAGGAACTTCCCTGCTAAATATTCCGTTGTGAGAATAAAGAAGAAGTTACTTCACGGGGCATAGCACATTGTTTAAGACCTGTCCATTATGTAAAACAACATGGGAAACGCGTAGTAAATTTCTCGCTGATCCGTCGCTCACGCTTATCGGGTATCAGGTGAATTTCAATCACCTGCGAGTGGGATTATTTCTCTTCAATCATTCCTGCAGAACGACACTTGCCGTTAAAGCCGGCAAATTTTTCGATCTGTATCACGGTCCCATATTCACGAACCGCAAAACCGGAGATTCTGACTGTCCCGGGTATTGCCTCCACGAGTCCAACCTTCACAGCTGTCCCACCAAATGCGAATGTGCATTTGTCCGTGAAGTTATGCAAATTATCAAGAACCTTCATATCCCTGCAGAGTATCAGGAGATAAAATAGTGTATCTATCCGATCGTTCGTATAATCATTCCGAGAGTTCTTTAACTTTTTTCTCTACTTCATCGGCATATTGACCTTCAGGCTCGACCTCAAGATATTTCCTGTAGTTCTTCAGTGCTTCATTTTTGTTATTATTTTTCTCAAAGGACCGGCCGAGGTTATAGAGTGAAGATCCGAATTTCGGATTTACAGAAAGAGCTTTCTGAAACTGTGGGATGGCAGCGCTGAAATCCCCCTTATAGAAATATCCTTCTCCCAGACTATCATAGCTGTTGGCATCGTCCGGAGCGAGAGTCACATACCGTTGGAATTGTGCAATTGCCTCATCGTACCGTTTTTGTTCAACGTAGAGATAACCGAGGCGGTGATATGGTCTCCAATTATTAGGTTCGGCCTGTATTGCCTGCTTTAATTCCTGTTCAGCCCATCCGGAATTCTTCTCATAGATTGCAATCTGCGCATAGGCAAAATGTCCGGAGCAGGCATTTATTCGCATCATTTCCTTCGCCTGTTCCTTCGCTTTCTCAACACTCCCACCAATAATTCCTGGCGCCCTCAGGTAGTATACCATTAGTGATTCCCTGAAACGGATATCGTCAGGATTTAACTCTACCGCCTTGATAAATTCGGTTTTCAACTTTTTTGCATACGATATCTTTGAAAAAAAACCTGCCACCTGCGCTTGTGCACCATAGACATTTCCAAGATACCAGTGATACTCGGCATTTCCACCGTCCAGCTCAACTGCCTTTTCAAGATGTTCTTCGGCATCATCGAAATTCCTATAGTATCCCATGAGCAACCGGCCGAGAAGTATATGTGCTTCGGCATTGTTATTGTCACTTTTCAGAATGGTCTCAAAAACACTTCGTGCCTGATCATACTCCTTTTTCTCGAGAAGCTTGATGCCGTCCTGCAGCGAAGTTTGTGCGCTTATAATATTCACAAAAAGGGAAAATACACAGATCAGATAGAATGTTTTCAATTCCCGTACTCTTTAATAATAAATGGATAATCGGAGGTTTAATAATGAATTCTACGGAAGAGAAACGAGAAAGTTACACCTCCTGGAAGTCTCACTCGGCCGGCGAGATTACTTTGGATATGCTGTTCCTTCCCAGAACATTCCTGATGCCCTTCTCGTCAGGATGTTCCATCGAAGTTAAAAAGCAAAAACTTACTTTTTATCCGGGAAGAACTCTTTCTTATACGCCGAAGCGACGACTTCGACGACCTGGACGTTGGCATAACCGGCTTTGATGCGGATATCTGCTTCGGAGTTGGCCTGAGTTCCAGAGTTACACCATTTAAGCACTTCAAGCGGTGTTATTCCCTTTCGTCCGACGACAACGTGAGTGTATACGTTAGGCGAATTGCGGACAAATGAAGTTTCACCCACTGTTGCGGTGTACCGCCGTACATGCTTTGGTGCAGTGTTTCCTTCGCGTCTTCCCCGCGGATTACTATAATAACGGTTGTACTGCATAGAAATTAGACTTCCTATCTGTATTGATGGTTTAATGTTTTTCGCATATTGGTTACTGAATCATAGAAGAGGACTTTGTCAGCCATTCATGTAAACACTTCCGGGAACTAAAAATTATAACAAATAAACCCGTAAAGAAGTGCCCCACTTTAATAACACTCCACAGATTGAAGCCCATTTCGAACAGGATGGTTCCGGGCAAAGGTTTTTATTGCAGAGACACTTTCATTCTACAACGTCTCGGCAACGGTTGAACTCTCCATCGAAAAACCGGTTAACCTCATCTCGGGGAAAATTGAGATTTGTATGTTCTTCGGGTATTGTTTCGATCGAGCACTGTATTCCAAATTTGCCCGCCTATTTTCCCAAATTATCTCGAGCTGACAGAATGCAAGTTCCATGGGAGGGAAACCACCCCCTATCGCAAATGTATAGCTCCATCCTCTTTCTATGAGTGCGAGAAAAGATAAATGAAATTATTCCGAAAAGCAAGTCCGCGGAAGGAACTCCCACGGAATTCATCAAATTGCCACAATGAAAGGCTGGCCACATCACATCTTTAACGCCACATGAAATTTCACTATCTTCCACCACCTTCAATGACGCTATAATCTGATAATACTTCTACCAATGTCACTCATGAAAAAGTCTTACCTGTTTCGTAAAAGAAGGAGATTTCTGATGGACAATTGGCGATGAGATATCTTTCCAAAGTCTCTTCTGGTTTTGACAACGACACCTCCCTTTGGGTTTAATTAAGCTGATGAAAATACAGAAAAGAATTTTAACGATAAACATTCACCGGTTGATTATATCCGTCCTTTTGTGGGAACGCAGGGTGAGGGGATATCTATCCAGCCGCTGTTGCACCATTCGGGATGATCCAGATTGGTCCCGACTCCGACAGGGATCTTTATTCAATCAGTCCGATTGAATAGAAAACTGCGGGAGAATGCATACCTTTCGTATGATGAAGTGAAGAATGGGGGGACAATCGTCTTTACGATGGGGCCCAAGCCGAACATGTAAAGGGGAGCGATCTCCGATATCCCGTATTAACAGTTACCCAAAACAGCCTGGTATTCGACCATTATCCCTCATCAGTATTTCTCAAAAGAAACGGTTTATCGGTTTTGATTGTTACACACATATAGGATTCCACTACAATTAATAATTTTTATAAGGAGGTATACGATGCGACTTACGCTTTCAATGATTGCAGTAATAATTTTGTCCGTCGTGGCTCCAGCCACAGTTCTTACACAGACACTCCACATCGTCGTCGCCTCAGGTATGACGTTTACTCCTGCCAATCTGACGATCAATGTGGGAGATACAGTACGATGGGAAAATCAGAGCGGATTCCATAATGTTATGGCAGATGACGGGAGTTTTACAAATGGACCAGCTTAATCCTCGACATGGACGTATGACAGAGTATTCACATCCGTCGGGGATTTTCGATACTACTGTGTCATACACGGCGCTCCCGGAGGCGTAGGAATGTCGGGCATCATACATGTAATAAATTCTGCAACGGGCATCAAAGATAATGCCGATCGACCCGATCGATTTACCGTGGAACAAAATTACCCGAATCCATTTAATCCATCTACGAGAATACGATACGATCTCCCGCAAAAAAGTCTAGTTACCGTAAAAGTATTCAACATCATCGGTAGAGAAATAATAACGTTGGTGAATGGAGAAGAAACCGCAGGCCACCATGAAATAATTTTTGAGGCAACAAATATGCCGAGCGGAATCTATTTATACAGAATACAGGCCGGGAATTTCACCCAAACAAAGAAGATGTCGCTGTTGAAATAATTTTTAGCTCATCATGGTGGTAAAGAACAGAAAAGCTCACAGGATTCCTGTGAGCTTTTCTTATCTGGCTTCCGCCGCACATTCACTATTCCGCCTACGCTTCGCTTCCGCCTACTCCCCCCGACTTTGTTGGGGTCGGGATCTGGCGAACAAGTCAATATACCCTACGGGCCGTAGGCGTAATTCATCATTGACAAGAGCGGGGTACGGGAATCGAACCCGTTTTTCAAGCTTGGGAAGCTCGCGTTGAACCAATCAACTAACCCCGCATACCATTATCAGGTAGCGGGAAGTCCCGCCCTGACGAAGTCAGGACGGGATCCTCGTTCCGGCTACGGACTTGCTTCGCAAGTCCGACCGGAACGGGACTGACATTCCGTGCCCCAACTATGTTGGGGCACGACTGAATTACTCCCGCATTAACCCTATTAATATACCTGATTTTCACCCAGTATCAAGTCAACCCGTTTTTCAAGTTCCGATTCGGCCCACGAGTTCAACGAAGTTGGACGAGTGGTGGCCGAATCGAGGATCCTCGCTCCGACTACACACTTGCTTCGCAAGTGTGGTCGGAGCGGGACTTGGGAAGCTCGCGTTGAACCAATCAACGTCGGCGCGGGAACTACCTGTCCCGCCGTTCTCGTGTTTCGGTTTTTTCCGTCTCACGATCTCCAGTGAGATTTACGTCCCACGTTTCCCCGTGGGACTGGCGGGAAATTACTCCCGCAATTATTCTAAAATATACAAAGGAACGATTCAGAAGGCAAGGGGTATTTGTTACTTGTCAGACAAATCGCGTGATATAATGAAAAAATTAATGAGTCTTATTAGGGCGCATAAACTATCGATGATAAACTCGAGTTATGGAGAGCTCGTTTTTCTGGCAGTATTTCAAAGCGTGATCATAAAATCGGAGTCCTTAGATCAAGATATACATCCCCCAAAAAAGGCTCAACCAGTTGAAACTCATTTATTACGTCAAAATCTTCTTAGCTTCGCCACGGAGAATGGCTATGTATAATGCATTTTAAAAAATAGAGACCATCACCCCGGAGACTTTTCCCTGTCTGGTTATAACTCTTTTTCTTTTCCTGGAAACCTACCCATCATCCTTCTTTACGAGACAGAATTAAAAGGAACTTAGCTGCATCGAGGGGAAGCAATCTAGTCTTTTATTTTCATCCATTTTCAATGTAACTTAAATTTTAATTCTACGTATTGTATTCGTGAATTGTTTTTTCTCCCGAAAGTTATTCGTATATTAAGTTTAATGATTTCCATCAATTAACCGTAGTTCTTCTCATTCACATTCTCAAAGACTATGCGATACTTACAACTTTTTATTCTCTTACTATGTCTTTTTTCATCAATATTCGCTCAGGAAAGAAGGGGTGAAATCTCGGGTCAGGTACACGATGGTAATACGCTAGAACCGCTTTCAGGCGTAAACGTTATTGTCATTGAAAAACCATCTTTCGGAGCTGCAACGGACACAAGCGGCCATTTCAACATCAAGAACATTGAAGTCGGAGAATACAGCCTTAAAATATCACTGATCGGCTATAAACCAGCTGTTATTACGAATGTGGTCGTTTCGACAGGTCGAAGTGCCAAAGTAAGCATAAAACTCGAAGAGGACGCACTCACACTTGCCGGTGTGAACGTCCAGGCTGACTATTTCGGAAGAGCCGGTGCGATCAGTCCCATAAGCACGATCGGCCTCGACGGCGCTGAAGTAAAACGATCTCCCGGATCAATTCAGGATATGCAGCGCATCGTGGCTAACCTGCCCGGTATAGCAAACTCGAACGACCAGCAGAACGAGCTGATTGTCCGCGGCGGATCGCCGAACGAGAATCTCACGATCATGGATTACATCGAGATTCCTTCCACCAACCACTATCCGAACCAGTTCAATTCCGGCGGACCGATCAACATGGTCAACGTCGATCTTATACAGGACATCCAGTTTTCAAGCGGCGGATTTCCGGCAAACTACGGCGATAAAATGTCGTCGGTCATGAATGTCACAATGCGTGAAGGCGACCGGAACAGATCGTTCGCCTCGAATACGGGATTCAATATGGCCGGTTTCGGTACCGTGATGGAAGGCGGGATCAATGGTGGTAAAGGCTCCTGGATCCTGTCGGCGCGAAAGAGTTTTCTCGAAGCGCTTGACGACGTTGTTGGAATCTCATCGATCGGGTTGACGGCTATCCCGCGGTACTGGGACGCTCAGGCAAAAGCCGTTTACGATCTCTCCAGTTCGCAGCAGCTTATCTTCAGCGGTATTTATGGCGACGATAAAATCGGAGAGAAAGGGAAACCGACAGAATCAGACGTAACCAAAGCGGGAAAAACCGACTCATCAGCCATCGAATCATTCGATTTTGCCAGCAAGCAGTATGCACTCGGCCTCTCGCTTAAGAGGCTCTGGGGAACAAAGGGATATTCCGTCCTGACAGTTTCCGGCATTGGGAATCAGTATCTCGTGAACACAAATGACGATTATGTAATCCGAACCTTTGACCCATCCGGCGAAGTGGCACAGTATCGGATATTAAATTCACGCGAAACGTTCAGAATGAACGCCATTGAAGTGGCAACAGGTGTGAAGTATGAAATTTTCTATCAACCACATCCCGCCCATGAAATTTCAGCTGGGGCGCAATATCTGACCACATTTAAGTTCAATGATCTTGTGAACTGGATTCCTGATACCATGAGATACGATCTTAACCATGACGGTAAATTCGAATCCGGACCGATAACTTTCCCTGCCGGGTCCGTGGAAACCAATTATGGATTCGGCGATCACTCTAAATGGTACGCATATGTGAGCGATAAAATTCATATTTACTCATCATTCACGCTGACTCTTGGCGGTCGATACGACTATTTTAGTTACTCTGAAAAGGGAAATTTCAGTCCACGGGTCAGTCTATCGTACGAGTTAATACCGATGACGACGCGAATCAACCTGGCATACGGCGATTACTATCAGACACAATCACTTCCACTCTATTCAGACAATCGCAACCTGGGATATAATCGAAACCTTGACAACAGTCATTCACGACATTATATAATTGGATTCGAGCATATTCTCGATGAAGGCTTAAGACTGAGTCTCGAAGGGTATTACAAAAATTATGATAGACTCCCTGTTGAAGAGTCATTTATTTATTACGACGCCGATAACACGTTTCGGTCGGATAAAATCCTCAACATAGGGAAACGGAAATCATACGGGATCGAACTATTTATCCAGCAGAAGCAGGTCAATGATTATTACGGCACGCTCAGTTATACTTATTCGAAAACAATGGAACAAGATCCGCGAATCCCACAGCAGGTCGATTGGTATCCGTTCACATACGACTACCCGCATCTCTTCACGCTCATCATGGGGAAGATCATCAAGGGAACCCGTACGGCACTGGACGATATGCCGTTCTTCATTAAATATCCAACAATGATTCTCCCTCTTTCCGACGATATGGAAATCAGCTTCAGATTCCATTACCAAACCGGGCGTCCGTACACACCGAAAGTATTCGTGACGGACAGGCAGTATCGCATCGGAGGCGCGTTATGGTTCAGGGGAGCCTGGATCGACGGCGATCAAATCAATTCGGCACGATATCCCGATTATCACCGGCTCGACTTCCAGTGGATCAGTCGATATCATTTGAGCGGATGGAATATCGAAGTATTCATACTTATTCAGAATCTCTATAACCGGGGGAATGTACTGGCGATCGGCTATCGAAGCGACGGCACAACGGAAAATGTGTATCAGTATTCATTCTTCCCCGTTGGTGGAGTTACAATAGAATTTTAAAATTTTTCTTGACAAATGTATGTCGATATTGTATATTTAATATAATGAAAATACTCCGGCAAAATATCGCAATGGATATGACCATGGACATGGGTTGTTCATACGGAGGGTTTTGACCGTTTAGGAATTTTATATATTACAAGGCCCTTCATGAGAATACTCGAAGGGCTTTTTTATTTTTGTGATAGAAGCACAGTAACGTAAGACAGCAATTCTCTTATCAAGAAAGGTCGAGGGAACAGGCCCGATGACACCTTAGCAACCGATCCCGAGCTCCACGAGGGATTGTCCCGAATCCGACCCCGTTCTGATTGAAAGTCGGGACGGAGGGATCGAGGGGCACTCATCCGATAAAAGCCCGAGACGTCCAGGTGCTAACTCCTGCTAAGACTTTGATTTAAACTATCAAAGCCGAGGGAAGATGAGAGAAGAGGAATATCCTAAAAAACCTCTTCCCGTTTCTTCCGGAAGAGGTTTTTTTATAAGACTTGTATACCGGTTTACCGGACAAATATCGAGATGACTTTCCGGCAGGAATTGCTCAACAACAAGAATTAAATCAAACAAATCATACAAATTATAAATTGAGGGATGATATGAGCAGCAACGGACAACAACTACGATTCGAAACACTCCAGCTTCATGCCGGACAGCACCCGGACAGCGCTACAAATGCGCGCGCCGTACCTATTTATCAAACGACGTCGTATGTATTCAACGATCCCGACCATGCCGCATCACTTTTCGCATTGAAAGAATTCGGCAATATCTATACGCGCATCATGAATCCGACGAATGCCGTCTTTGAGGAACGCATTGCAGCCCTTGAAGGCGGGATCGGTGCTCTCGCTGTATCATCGGGTCAGGCCGCCGAATTTATCACGGTCTCGACGATTGCTAAGGTGGGTGAGAACATTGTCTCGACGAGTCTTCTCTATGGCGGAACATATAATCTCTTCAAGGTCACCCTGCCCCGCCTCGGGATCGATGTGAAATTTGCAGAAGGCGAATCACCAGAAACCTTCGAAAAACTGATTGACAAAAAAACAAAGGCGCTCTATATCGAAACGATCGGCAATCCGAGTCTCAAGGTTCCGGATATCGAAGCCATAGCTCAACTTGCGCATAAGCACGGCATACCGCTTGTTGTCGATAATACATTCGCTGCCGGCGGGTATATCTGTCAGCCAATCAAGTATGGTGCCGATATCGTTGTCCACTCGGCGACGAAATGGATTGGCGGGCACGGAACTTCCATCGGCGGCGCAATCATCGATTCCGGAAAATTCAACTGGGGCAACGGTAATTTCCCGGTTTTCACCGAGCCGAGTCCGGGATATCACGACCTGAAATTCTGGGAGACGTTCGGCAGTCAGAGTAAATTTGGCAACATAGCGTTCATTATTCGTGCCCGTGTCGAACAGCTCCGCGACTTCGGACCGGCGTTGAGTCCGTTCAATTCATTTCTTTTACTCCAGGGTCTTGAAACTCTATCGCTCCGCGTCGAACGTCACTGTTCGAATGCTCTCGCTTTTGCCCGATGGTTGAAAAAAAATCCACAGATCGACTGGGTATGGTACCCCGGATTGGAAGATCATCCGAGTCATCAAACCGCTATAAAATATTTCCGCCCGGGACATTTCGGCGGCATCGTTGTCTTCGGCGTGAAGGGCGGACTCGAAGCAGGCAGGCAGTTGATCATAAACCTCAAGCTTGCAAGTCATCTTGCAAATGTTGGCGATGCGAAGACTCTCGTCATTCATCCGGCGTCAACGACTCATCAGCAGCTGAGCGAAAAGGACCAGCTTGAAGCAGGCGTGACCCCCGATATGATCCGTGTTTCAGTCGGGATCGAGCACATCGATGATATTGTTGCCGATTTTGAACAGGCGTTGAAAAAGATAAAATAGGGAGAGAGGTAAAGGTTAAGGTAAAGGTAAAGGTTAAAGTTAAGGTTGAGCGGAATGGTAAGGGAATTGCATTTTGAATTCCGGGTGCGTATCATAAAGAAAATAGTACACAGTCATTAACGAATCGGATATTACGCAGGCCGTTACAATACTCCAAGCAAACTTTTTTGAAAATGGAGAGAAAGAAAATAATCAATGAAACAAAATCCGATGTCTTTAAAAAAAGATATTCTTGAGGTGGGCAGGAGAACGTACATGCGCGGATATGTTGCATCGAACGATGGAAATATCAGTGCACGGCTGACCGGAAACACATTCTTATTACGCCGACAGGCGTTAGCAAGGGTTTTATGAAGCCAAGCGACCTGATTACCGTCGATATGAACGGCAAGGTTGTCAATGGCAAGAAGAAACCATCATCGGAAATCTTTATGCATCTTCACGTTTATAAAGAAAGACCAGACGTTAACAGTATCTGTCATGCCCATCCACCGTACGCAACGGGTTTTGCAGTAGCCGGCATTCCGCTCGATCAGTACGTTCTTCCGGAAGTCATTATCACACTCGGGACAATTCCTTTGGTTCCGTACGGCACGACGGGAACGGAAGAGTTCTATAAACCACTTCTCCCCCTCTTACAGGAATACGATGCCTTCCTCCTTGCTAACCATGGAGCTTTAACTGTTGGTTCCGACGTTTTCAGTGCATATTACAAAATGGAGATACTTGAGCATTATGCCCATATCATATTTATAGCACGGAACCTTGGAAAAGTAACCACCTTGAATGATGAACAGGTGCAAAAGCTTATAGCGCTAAGAGAACCATACGGTATTCGAAAACCTATCGGTTCGATCGCTTCCCGTCAACGATAATGTGCAACGAACATATCTTCGGATGGATCGATTATTATTTTTTCCGCTTCACCGGTTTGTTCGTCGGTCTTGCAGTCATTGGATCGTCAGGCCAGAAGTGCTTGGGATAGCGGGAGCGCATTTGTACGCGAATCTCCGGATACACCGTCTGCCAGAAACGTCGGAGATCTTGTGTAACGGCAAGCGGACGGGATGCCGGGGAGAGCAAATGTAAAACAATTCCAACCTGACCATTGACAATGCGCGGCGTCTCTGTCTGTCCGAATAATTCCTGCAGCTTCACGGCGAGAACGGGCTGTTCACCGGAGGCATAATCGATTGCAACGCGGGAACCGCTCGGCAGTTTGAGATGTGAGGGTGCGGATCGTTCGAGTTCCTGCCATTGTTTATGCGTGAACCGGGAGCGAAGAATTTCAACCATAGATATCTTATGAAGTTGATCGCGACGCCAAACGTTATTGAGAAACGGTGCGAGCCATGCTCCGATCGTTTCTAAAAGGGTGGCATTGCTGAGATCAGGCCAATCGTTGCGCGCAATATAATTCCGAAGCCACTCGCTTCTTTCTTGAATTGAGCGCGAATCCTTACTCCATGGAAGACAATCTAAGCCCATCTCTCTTACTCCGTCGACCATTTCCGAGATCACTTTCTCTCCTTGCGGCCTGATGTGCTGTGCTGATATAACAACCGCGCCATGACGTAGAACATGCCGCGCGATCACCGCTTCGTCATCAGGACTCCAGTGGATATCATCTTCCTCGATTATAGTATCTTTAAAAACCTGCCGCAGGTCTTCTTTGGCAACCGGTGCGGCGAGATAAATCCGAACTTCAGCGCCAAGCCCGTCAACTTCACCAACAGCAAGAAACTCTTCCCGCGCGAGAAGACTTCCACGAGGCAGTACGGCTGTCATTCCGTTTGCCATTTGAAAACAGAGGCCTTTATTTTCACGCCGCCGGGCAATCCTCTCAGGGTAGACAAGAGCAAGAAGAATTCCCTGTGCGTGTTCTTCTCTCCCCTTCGATTCACTATGAATACCGGCAAGCCGCCTTAATCTCTTTGACTGAGATAGTATGCGTTCACGAATTCCTTCGTCCACAGTTTGTGTCTCATACAGCATATGCAAACGGGATGCAAGGTCAACGTCGGTATCTTCTTTTCCCGCAAAGAGGTCGCGCTCTTCGAGGAGTGCAGCGATGTCACAGGCAATTTTACCGAGATCCAATTCTCTACCACGTAAAACCATATGCGATAGTCGCGGATGGAGAGGTAACTCTGCCATGGCACGTCCATGGGTAGTGATTTTGCCCAGAGAATCCACTCCACCGATATCCGCAAGAAGCATCTGTGCCTGTGAAAGATGCGCAGCAGGCGGCGGATCGAGGAACCGTAATCCTTCACCGGTTGGCGCTCCCCATTGCGCGAGATCCAGTGCAAACGGCGCAAGATCGGCAGTTTTAATTTCCGGCTGAGGATAATCGGGAAGCATTTCGTGTTCCGCTTCAGTCCAAAGACGATAGCACACACCCGGTTGCTGGCGTCCGGCACGTCCGCGTCGTTGATCGGCAACAGCTTTTGAAACGGGTATCGTCACCAGGCCCGACATCCCTCGCCGTACATCAAAACGGGCAGTGCGTGCTAATCCGGAATCGATGACCGTGCGTACACCGTCAATTGTCAGACTGGTTTCCGCAATGCTGGTAGAGAGAATTACCTTGCGTTTCCCGGAGCAAGCCGGAGACAATGCCGCTGCTTGTTGTTGATACGATGCATCTCCATAGAGAGAATGAACAAGCACTTCTTCCGCCAACCGTTTTTCCCAAAGAAGATTTTCCATCCGGCGAATCTCGCGACGTCCTGGAAGAAATACCAGCACATCGCCTTCCTGTTTATCAAGTGCCCGTACAACAGTCTCAGCGACACGGACTTCAATCGGTTTGTCCGAAGTGAAACGCGCGTACTGCGTAACAACCGGAAAACTCTCTCCTTTGCTTTCAATTATTTGTGTACTACCGAGCAGACGTGCAACCGTTATACCATCGAGTGTGGCAGACATAACAAGAATATGCAAATCATTACGCAAGTGTTCCTGCACATCTATTGTAAGTGCAAGTCCGAGATCAGCGTGAATGCTGCGCTCGTGAAATTCGTCGAAGATTACCAGCGCAACGTTCGGCAGTGCAGAGTCATGTTGAAGCATTCTGGTGAGGATTCCTTCCGTCACCACTTCGATACGCGTGTTCGTGCTGATGACCGTCTCACCACGAATTCGATACCCCACGGTCTGGCCGACCGATTCGCCAAGCTGAGCCGCCATAAATTCTGCCGCACGGCGCGCAGCGAGACGACGCGGTTCAAGCATCACAAGCTTTTTTTCTTCCATCCATTCAGAGGCAAGAAGTGCAACGGGAACCCGGGTGGTTTTCCCGGCACCCGGCGGCGCAGAAAGAACGACATTGTTCGTTCGTTGAAACACCTTCAATAACCCCGGTAAGACACTGTCAATGGGATATGTTCGTTTGATTTCCTTCATATGGTTATCTACTATAGGTTTTTTTAATGTACAAAAATTCTTACGCGGTTGCACGGAATTGAATACTAATCTAATCCTCATTACATTACGGTAATCGTTTTTCGTATTCACACAGATATTCTATGAAATCTCTTTCGGCCAGTCAAGAAAAAAGGGCAATTGCGCTCAGTTCCGTAGGTGCGGCAATATTTCTGACCGGATTTAAGCTTCTGATTGGAATACAGACCAACAGTCTTGGAATACTCTCGGAAGCGGCTCACTCGGCGCTTGACCTCATTGCAGCGTTGATGACTTTTTTCGCCGTCATCGTCGCCGATAAACCTCCGGATGAAGAACACAATTACGGTCATGGAAAGATGGAAAACATCTCGGCCTTGGGCGAGACGATATTGCTTATCATCACCTGCGGATGGATCCTCTGGGAGGCCGTCGAACGGTTATTTATTCGTTCAACTCATGTTGAAGCAACGTTCTGGGGCTTCTTTATAATGGGTACTGCTATTATCATCGACATCAGCCGTTCGCGTGCATTAAGCCGCGTTGCGAAAAAACATCATAGTCAGGCCCTCGAAGCCGATGCATTGCACTTCTCGAGCAACGTCTGGTCGTCACTGACAGTGATCGGAGGATTAATATTCGTTTCCCTCGGCTACCCGACTGTCGATGCGATAGCTGCTATTATTGTCGCTCTCATCGTATTATTCGTCAGTTATCGTCTTGGCCGGCGCACCGTTGACGCCTTAATGGATCGTGTTCCGGCCGGACTATCCGAAAAAGTCGAAGCTGCTATAAAAGCAGTCAATGGAGTCGAGAAGCTGATCAGTCTTCGTGTACGCCCTTCAGGTGCGAGAGTATTTATTGACGTCACCGTCGGCATCCGCCGCACAATTCCTTTCGAACAGGCGCACAAGATTATGGAACATATCGAACGAGCAGTCCATTCGATTGATACGTCGATCGATGTTATAGTTCATGCCGATCCGCTGCGGAGCGATGATGAAACAATCGTTGACCGGATCCAGATGATCGTTGCCAATAAAGGATTACGAGCCGCCGGGAACCTTGAAGTCCACTACACGAACGGAAAATACCTCGTTAATTTTACCATAGAATATCAAAAAGGAAAAGCATTCGTTGAAGCACACACCATCGCTTCGGAACTTGAAGAGGAAATTCGTGCCGAGATCCCCGCGATTGAAAAAGTGACCATTCATATGGAGGAATATTCCCCTTCAGAGATCGTTCTGAGTGATGTCACAAAAATCGAGCAAAAATTGCGCGATGAGATCAGGCGGACAATCCTGGAAAATAAAAACTTCCTCGCATGCACAGACCTGACGCTGCTTCAGGAGGGAACCCGATATCGTGTGAACCTGGTATGTACGGTCGGAAAGTCGAAAACCGTCGAGGATGTCCATGAAGTACTAACAGAAATGGAAGCCCATCTCTATAAAAAATTCAAACAGCTCCGGCGAATCACTATTCATGCAGAACCGGGGTAAGGAGTTGATGCAATGATCGAGACAATTCTTGAGACCGTCGGACGTACTGCTGTTATCTATATTGTCATCCTGGTCGGACTCCGGATTCTTGGGAAGAGGCACGTTGCCCAGCTCTCGCTGATCGACCTGGTGTTGATTCTACTTATCAGCAACGCAGTTCAAAACGCGATGGTCGGTTCCGGACACCTCTCTTATCGGCGGCATCATCGCCGCTATTACATTACTTATTATGAGTTATCTTTTAACATGGGTATTGTATCGTTATCGTCCTGCCGAAAAATTTTTTGAGCCCAATCCACTTCTACTTATCCATAACGGAAAAATCATACAAAAAAACCTCGATGCGGAAAAAATATCCAGAGAAGAGCTTGAGCGCGCAGTCCGTGAACACGGGATTGCAAGCATCGAAGAAGTGAAGATCGCCGTTATTGAGGCGGACGGCACTGTGAGCGTGATCCAGAAGACTCCCGATGAAAAACGGATCGAATCGTTCAAACATCGAAGAACGAAATCATTTATAAAAAAATAGAAACCTTCCGGATGATATCGCCGGTGGGACGAGCGATGAATACCGCATGCATGGCGGTCTTTACGTAAAGTGGGGAGAGGAAGACACCTACACCTATTTTAATTCCTTCACCATCGGTATTTCGCCGCAGTCGGGGAATTTCGGACAGTTGATGCAGTCTTTCCAGATTTTATGCGGCAGCTTGGAACGATTTACGGTCTTGTACCCAAACCTCCTAAAATACTCCGGTATATATGTTAATACAAAAACCTTTTTTATTCCCAGCCGTCTTGCTTCATCTTCGCATGCTTCGATGAGTTTTTTGCCGATACCTTTGCCGGATTCCGAATTCTTCACTGCGACCGACCGAATTTCGGCCAGATCTTCCCAGCATATCGCTAATGCGGCGGCTCCGACAACCCGTCCATTTTTTCTATATACAAAGTAATCCCGTATCCGCTCATAGATCTCAAGAATCGACCGCTGGAGCATCTTACCTTCTTTTGCATGTCCATTTATGAGTTTTTGAATTTCAGGACCGTCCTTAATTCTGGCTTTCTTGATCATTGTGACCCCTTTTATATGAATGTTCCTTTTATAACATACATAAAAAAAATATATTTCCAAAAAGATTTTTTTAAAACCGCGGTTATTTAAATAGTCGCCAGCTTTGTTAATCACAGATTTTTTATTAAGTTATAGAACTACGAGGAGCTCATAGTGATAAAAAATACCCTGGTGTGCTTATTTTCGACGGTTTTTATCCTTCTTCTTACTACTTCATCCATCGCTCAAGAGAGGGAAAAAGATGCGATTTATCAAACGTCAACAATCAACGCATTACAGGAAGGGGTTTTTGAAGGAAACGCCACATTGCAAATTCTAGGCAAATTCGGAAATTTCGGCATCGGCACATTTCAGGACACTCGATGGGGAGATGGTTTTAATCGACGGATATTTTTATCAGATTAAAGCGGACGGAAAAGTATATCGACCCGTAAATAGTACACATACTCCATTCGCTATGATCACCTTCTTTGAACCGGACATGCAGATCAGGCTCGAATATCCGGTGGATTTAAAAGAATTACTATCTCGCATCGATAGTCTTCTTCCCACAAAGAATATTTTCTATGCGATAAGAATTGACGGCGGTTTCAGTTATGTAAAAACCCGGAGTGTTCCCAAACAGACGAAACCGTACTCACGTCTCGCGGATGTGGTCAAAAACCAATCGATTTTCGAACTGGAAAATCTGAAAGGGACGATCATCGGCTACTGGCTTCCCGAATATATGAAAGGGATCAGCTCTACGGGTTATCACCTGCATTTTATATCGGCAGATAAGAAATCGGGCGGGCATTTATTGGGGTGCCAGATGACCGGCGGAATAATCTCGCTGGACTACACATACAAATATAACCTCGACCTTCCGGTGCAAAGCGATTTTTTTCAGCTAGATTTAAGCGGAGATAAACAAAAGGAATTAGAGAAGATTGAAAAATAAACAGTAAGATCTTATTTCCTCTCAATCGCTGCGGTTATTCCATCGTGGACAACCAATTTCAAACTTTTTGGGAATACAGACTTTCGACAGCTGTCTTTATTACTCTGGCACTCTTCTGAAGAAGGTCAAGTTCTTCGTCGCTAAGGGGCGGCGGGAATGCTGCCAGGACACCGTCGCCTCCGATAAGATGCGGAAGGGAGAGTGTGACATCCGCGACACCGACGATTTCCGGCACCCTCGTGCACACCGTAAGGATAGAGCGCTGGTTATGGAGGATAATATCGACAATCCGTGCGAGAGCACTGCCGACACCGTAATAGGTAGATCCTTTTCCTTGGATGATATGATAAGCTGCACGGCGTACCTGCTCGTCGATCCTTTTCCGGACTTCATGATCACAGAATACGTTTCGCTTTCGGCAAAAATCTTCAAGCGGCATTCCACCGACCGTCGCAAGAGACCATGTAAGCACCTCCGAATCTCCATGTTCACCGAGGACATAGGCATGGACATGAAGCGGATCGACTCCGAGATGACGTCCGAGGAGCGTCCGGAAACGGGCAGTATCGAGCGTGGTACCCGATCCGAGGATGCGGCTTGATGGAACGCCAAGTGGTGCGGCAAAATCCGCGGCAAGATGGGTCATCACATCGACAGGATTTGTTGCTACGACAAGTACCGCATCCCGCGCATTTTCAAGAACATTCGGAATTACTTCCCGGAATACCGCTGCATTTCGTCCGAGCAATTGCAGACGCGTTTCGTCCGGTTTCTGACTGACGCCCGCGGCAATTATCACAACCCGTGCATCAGATAGATCGGAATACTCACCCGGATAAACATGGAGCGGGTAGGCAAACGGAATTGCGTGCGATATGTCGTCCGCTTCAGAGCGCGCCCGTTGAGTGTTTTTATCCACAAGCACGATTTCACGACCTACACCGCGCATCACCATGGCATATGCAGCGGTGGCTCCAACGACTCCGGAACCGACAATACCGATTTTCATTCTATCACTGTCAAGATTATTAAAGAACAGTATGCATCAAACTCAGATTCTCTTGAGTATAAATGAACTCATTGATTCCAGAAATGAAAAACAGTTCCCCGGGAAAAAAAGTTCACTTCTTTTGCCGCATCAAATAATTATTACAGGACTTTGCAGCCTCTCTTCCATGCCAGATTGCCCGAACGACCAGCGAAGCCCCGGTCATCGCGTCCCCTGCAGCAAAAACTCCCTGCACCGATGTGGCATAATTCCCGTCGGTTCTGATGTTACCCCGCTGATCTAATTCGATTCCCAAATTTTTAATAATATCATTATGCTCAACGTGCAAAAATCCCATGGCGAGTAAAACCAGATCGACATCCTGTGTGAATTCCGTGCCCGGTACATCGGTCATCTCGAATTGTTTCCCTGGCTTTTCTTTCCATTCCACACGATTGAAATAGCCGCATGTAACTTTCCCGTCCTTGCCGGTGAACTTTCTGGTTCCGATGGGACCACTCACGTTCACAGCCTTCTTCGTGAGACGATGAGCTTTTCAGGAATTTTGGCCAATCGGGCCAGTCGGGATTATACGATTCGCTCCATTCATCCGGTTTTGGAAGAATTTCGAATTGATAGACTTTCTTCGCACCCTGCCGGGTAGCGGTACCGACGCAGTCGGAACCGGTATCACCTCCGCCGATGACAAGGACATTTTTTTGTTCAGCCCAGATGATTTCGTCTTTTTTCTTCATCCCTGCGACGAAGCAGTTTGATTGTGTCAGATAATCCATCGCGAGGTGAATCCCCTGCAATTCCCTGCCGGGTACTTTCAAATCACGCGGCTGTCCCGCACCGAGCGTGAGGATGATAGCATCGAAGTCTTTTTTCAATTCATCAGCAGAGACGTCTTTGCCGACATTCACATTTGTTTCGAAGAGCACTCCTTCCTGTTTCATCTGCTCCAGCCGTCTATCAAGAACCGTCTTTTCCAGTTTAAAGTCAGGGATGCCATAGCGAAGGATCCCACCGATCCTGTCGGATTTCTCATAAAGAACGACGGAATGTCCGGCCCGTCGCAGCTGCTGTGCAGCGGCGAGTCCTGCTGGTCCGGAACCGATCACGGCGACACGTTTTCCGGTTTCGAACGTAGGTGGATGCGGAACAATCCAGCCTTCATTGAAAGCCCTTTCAATGATGGAGAGCTCGATGTTTTTTATCGATACCGCATTGTCGTTGGCAGCCAGTGTGCAGGCAGCTTCACAGGGAGCAGGACAAATTCTGCCGGTGATTTCCGAAAAATTGTCTGTTAGTTCAAGACGTTCATATGCTTTCTTCCATTTTCCCTGATATACAAGATCGTTCCAATCCGGGATGATGTTACCGAGCGGACAACCGATAGAATGACAATAGGGAACACTGCAGTCAATGCAGCGCGCTCCCTGGCGTTTCATTTCTTCCTCGGGAGGAAGATGCAAAAATTCACGATAATCGTGAATCCTTTCTTCCACCGGGCGTTGCGTGGGATTGATTCGTTCATATTCAAGAAAACCCGCTACCCTACCCATTACTCCTCCTCGATCAATACTGGAACCGCCTTATTCCGGAACCGGCCTTTTTAAAATACAAACCTGATCGTTAACTCTGATCAGGTTTGAAATACATAATAATAATCTAAGATTTTTTATGCGAGAGTCAAGAATTCTTCATCTCAACTCTATAAGGATTTCCTTTATACATTTTAACTTCTACTTTTATCTTCTCACCTGCCCCCAGCCGTGCACGATAAATTTCGTGCTGGTGAGTTCGGTGAGCCCCATCGGACCGCGTGCATGGAGCTTCTGCGTGCTGATGCCGATTTCTGCACCGAGTCCGAACTCGAATCCATCGGTAAACCGGGTTGAGGCATTGACGTAGACCGCCGCCGAATCGACTTCGCGGAGAAACCTCTCACCGTGCCCTTCTTCACCGGTAACAATCGCATCGGAATGATGAGAACCATATCGATTGATATGATTGATTGCGTCATCCAGATTTTTTACTACTTTGACCGCGATAATAAGATCGAGATATTCTTTATACCAGTCGGTTTCGCCGGCAGGTATGACATCCTTAATAATCAATCGGGTTTTTTTATCACCCTTAACCTCCACTCCCGCACCGCGCAACCTCTGCACGATGACCGGAAGAAATTCCGCCGCTATATTCTCATGCACCAGTAATTTCTCTGCCGCATTACAAACAGAAGGCCGCTGTACTTTGGCGTTAAATACAATTTCCGAGGCCTGTGCGAGATCGGCGGAACCATCGACATAGACGTGACAATTCCCTTCACCGTGTGCAATCACCGGTACAGACGAGTTTTCCTGAATATATCGAATGAGCTGTTGACTTCCCCGTGGAATAATGACGTCGAGTGAGTCATCCTGTTTAAGCATAACCTTCACTGCTCTCCTGTCCGTAGTGTCGATAAATTCCACGCATCCCGCAGGAAGCTTCGTTTCCTTCAAAGCGAATTTAATGATTTCAACGAGTTTCTTATTTGTATGAATGGCCTCCGAGCCACCCCGGAGCAGCACGGCATTACCTGATTTCAGGCAGAGCACCGATGCATCGATCGTCACATTCGGACGTGCTTCATAGATTATACCGACGGCACCGAGGGGCACACGCATTTTCTCGACGATAAGTCCGTTCGGCCGTTGACTCTTCTCAAAGGTCTGCCCGACCGGATCCGGAAGCACAATGACGTCTTCGACTCCACCGATCATCAGGCCGATTCTTTTCTCGTCCAGCGTCAGTCTATCGATCAACACCTTCGGCAGTTTAATCTTCCCGGCGTTATTTAAGTCTTTCGTGTTTGCCTTGAGAATTGCGGGTGTTTCCCGCTGAAGAGACATAATAATTTTCCCAAGCAATTCGTTTTTGTTTTGCGTCGAGAGAGTGTACAATACTCTACTCGCCTCTTTGACCGATCGTGCCTTTCGTATGACGACATCAGCGATCATGGTTATTCTCCGGTAATGACAAGATTATCTTTATGAATGACTTCGTCGCACTGTTTACAGTGCAATATTTCTTCAATATCGCTCGTCTTTTTTCCCTTGATTTTTTTGAGATCGTCTGAAGAATATTCTGATACACCTTTCGCAATTTCGTTTCTTTCGACGTCCTTCACAGCGATGGTATCATTTGCGCTGAAATCTCCCTGCACCTCGAGAATTCCGGATGGAAGCAGGCTTTTATATTTTTTTAACAGCGCTTCTTTCGCCCCATCATCCACTATAACGAAGCCTTTCGAGTGCGAAATAAATCCGATCCATTTTTTACGGACATTTAGATTGGTTTCTCTGGGCAAGAACAGTGTTCCCCTAAAATTCCCGGAAAATATTTCTTCGATCGCCCCTGGATTTGTGCCGTTTGCAATGATCATGGCAATCCCTGCCGATACGCATCGCTTGGCTGCCTGAATTTTTGTAATCATGCCGCCGGTACTCAAATCGCTTCCGCTTTTCTTGGCAAGTTTTTCAACCTGAGCGGTAATTTTTTCGACGACTGGAATCAATTCGGCTTTCATGTTTCTTGAGGGATCATCGGTAAACAATCCGTCGATATCTGTCAGAATCACAAGTACATCCGCTTCGATGAGGTTTGCCACCAGTGCCGAGAGATTGTCGTTGTCACCAAGCTTTATTTCTTCGACAGCGACAGAATCATTTTCATTAATCACCGGCACAACGCCTTTTTCAAAAATGACCGAGAACGTATTTTTTGCGTTGACATATCGCCCGCGGTTTATGAAGTCATCCTTCGTCAACAGAATCTGAGCGATATCGATCCCCTGTTTTCTGAAGGCGGTTTCGTACGCTTCCATTAGCAAAGGCTGACCGACCGCTGCGGTTGCCTGTTTCTCCGGAATTGATCTTGGCCGCGTTTGAAGTTTTAAGGCGGCAATGCCGGCACCGATTGCTCCCGAGCTCACGATCGCTACTTCCTTACCAAGCGATTTGAGGAAAGCAACACTTGAGGCAATCTCATCGATTTTTTCCGGATTGACTCCTTTTACCTTGTCAGCAAGAAGATTTGTGC
This sequence comes from Ignavibacteriota bacterium, assembly GCA_963776275.1. Classification (GTDB taxonomy): domain Bacteria; phylum Bacteroidota; class Ignavibacteria; order UBA10030; family CAVZMI01; genus CAVZMI01. The sequence continues at coordinate 250,916 of CAVZMI010000023.1, read as the reverse complement.
CGATTTTAATTACTACTCTATTTCTTGTACCGATGATTTGTTTTAGTCGATGCATAGTATATTATTCCTGGTTTTAGAGGGCGCTCTATATACATAGTATAAGGTTTTTTGAGAAAATCCACCATATTGCATTTTACTTGTCAATTTTGTAGAATTGCTATACATAATCATTATCCAATGAAAGGAGTGCACTGATGGAAATTTTATTTGTCATCGGGAGAATTATCTTCGGCGGGTACTTCATTTTTAGCGGCATTAATCATTTCAGGCGGTTGAAGATGATGTCCGAATACTCCAAAATGAAAGGGGTTCCTCTTCCGGGAGCCGCGGTTTCTCTCTCGGGTTTATTGCTGCTGGTCGGCGGGATAACGATTCTTCTTGGAGCATACGTCCGTCTGGGAGTTCTTTCACTCGCTCTTTTCCTTATTCCGGTTTCATTCATGATGCACAATTTCTGGAAGATTCAGGATCCGCAGATGAAGATGGGCGAGATGATCAACTTCATGAAGAACATGGCATTACTCGGAGCCGCTCTCATGCTGCTGGCAATCCCGAGGCCATGGCCTTTCCGGTGGTTTTTCTGAGACGAGTTGGTCTTACGCCCCCTACAGGGGCTCTGCTATATATTTAGATGGCAACCCCCACATCCATGGCAACAGAGTATACGGAGAATGGATGTGGGTTATAATCTATCGACCCTACGGGTCTTAGCTCCAATAATTAGAACGAATACGGGTTACAGATCTGTGGTCTTACGCCCCCTGCGGGGGCTCTGCTATGTATTGAGGTGGCCAACCCCACATCCATGGCAACAGAGTATACGGAGAATGGATGTGGGTTATGATCTATCGACCCTACGGGTCTTAGTTCTAATAATTAGAACGAATACAGGTTACAGATCTGTGGTCTTACGCCCCCTGCGGGGGCTCTCCTATGTATTGAGGTGGCCAACCCCACATCCGTGGCAACAGAGTATACGGAGAATGGATGTGGGTTATAATCTATCGACCCTACGGGTCTTAGCTCCAATAAACATGGGTTATGGTATTGGGATGTTGAATCCGAAATTCGGGATTCGATAATAGATTGAAAAGGCTTCCATATTAAACTAAAGCCCCGGAGGTCAACGACCTCTACGAGCCGTAGGCCGTAGGGGGCGAAAGAAAACCAATCAAGCCACGGAGTGGCGTCAGACCTTTGACCATGACGTGAGTCATGGTCTTGATAAAGCATCTTTAGCCCAAAGCCCCGGAGGGGCGAAAGAAAATCATATCAATCCCAGAGGTACCTCTCATCAAATTCAATCCCATGCATTGATAGTAATTCTATATACTCAGTTATAAAATCTTTTCTTCGATGATGTTCCTCCTGTCGAACAATATATTCTGCGACTGCATTAAGATTTGATTTACTAATACTGAAAGCTCCATATCCCGTTTGCCATTCAAAGTCACTATTCTCTGATGATAATTCATGTGCCCAGCGCGAAGAATTTGTTTTCACAATACGCATTATTTCAGAGACCGACATCCGCGCAGGAAGAGTGATAAGCATATGGACATGATCTCTTGACCCATTAATCCTGATAGGTATTCCACCGAGTTCGCGTACTATCCCTCCCATGTAAGCGAATATTCTGAGGCCTTAGATTATCTTTCAGGTAGGGTAAACGGTTTTTTGTTCCAAATACACAATGTAAATATAATTGAATGTAGGTATGACTCATAATCTTACAATCCTCCAGATCTGTAGTCTTACGCCCCCCTGCAGGGGCTCTGCTATGTATTGAGGTGGCCAACCCCACATCCATGGCAACAGAGTATACGGAGAATGGATGTGGGTTATGATCTATCGACCCTACGGGTCTTAGTTCTAATAATTAGAACGAATACAGGTTACAGATCTGTGGTCTTACGCCCCCTGCAGGGGCTCTGCTATGTATTGAGGTGGCCAACCCCACATCCATGGCAACAGAGTATACGGAGAATGGATGTGGGTTATAATCTATCGACCCTACGGGTCTTAGCTCCAATAATTAGAACGAATACGGGTTACAGATCTGTGGTCTTACGCCCCCTGCGGGGGCTCTGCTATGTATTGAGGTGGCCAACCCCACATCCATGGCAACAGAGTATACGGAGAATGGATGTGGGTTATGATCTATCGACCCTACGGGTCTTAGTTCTAATAATTAGAACGAATACAGGTTACAGATCTGTGGTCTTACGCCCCCTGCGGGGGCTCTCCTATGTATTGAGGTGGCCAACCCCACATCCGTGGCAACAGAGTATACGGAGAATGGATGTGGGTTATAATCTATCGACCCTACGGGTCTTAGCTCCAATAAACATGGGTTATGGTATTGGGATGTTGAATCCGAAATTCGGGATTCGATAATAGATTGAAAAGGCTTCCATATTAAACTAAAGCCCCGGAGGTCAACGACCCCTACGAGCCGTAGGCCGTAGGGGGCGAAAGAAAATCATCGCTTTCTCACCTCAAAAGAACCATCTTCCGGGTTTCGACTACCTTGCCCCTTATCATCCTATAAAAATAGATGCCGCTCGGTAAATCATTGCCATCAAATCGAATCGAATGGCTTCCGGCATTGAGCTGACCATGATAAATAATCCCAACTCGCCGACCTAAAATATCAAATACTTCGAGTGTTACTTCCGATGGCGCGGGAAATGTGAACGAAATATTTGTAGCCGAATTGAATGGATTCGGATAATTCTGGTATAAATAAAAAGTGCAGGGTTCTTTGTATTGTGGTATCGAGGACACTGCCCCGCTCCCGACAAGCGGCAGATTGATGTACGAAGGTTGTAAATTCGACGAGATAACCGTGCTCGACGTTGATCGGAAATATGGAATCGTATATGCAATATCCGCCGTGCCCATATCGAGCGATGTTATCTCGATACCGATCCTGTGTCCTGCTGGAATAATATGTGACAGCGCATTACATTCATAACCTATTTCCATTACCTCTGACGGATTATATCCCCGTACTCCATAAGTTCCCCTCGTCATCAATTGCCATATATTTCCCGTATCCGATTGAACGACATCGAAGAGACGAATATGCGATTGAAATTGGGTCGAGTTGCTTCTCACGTGAAAACTGACTGCCGGAGTACCGGTGACCTCCATAGTATCAACCGTGGGTCCCGATAGAAATCGCGCAGGTGTGCTTTGAAATGCATTGAGAAATCTCTGTCCACTGTATCCGACTATCCAACCCGAATCGGAGGAAAATGTGGAATCATACACTAATGAAAAAGATGCGGAACTCTCTGTTGTCGGCGGGGCGGGACTGAGCATGCCGCTATTTATATAGAGGCGAAGAATACCCTCCGGATCAGGCGGCCATTTATCTGTAATATGATGCGGCCATTCGGGCCTGTCGTCCGCATAGAATACGCGCGGCAAAGTATCTCCGGAAAGCGTATCATCCTTCAGCCAGCGATTGAGCCAGTAGAGATTTTCATATATCCAGAATAATGCTTCAACAATATCGATATCTGCATCATAACCGTGTCCGTTCGTCCCGTAGTATGACCAGATCGGCACACGACGCTGTGAGAGATTTGCGGCCGCCCTGATTCCCGAATTGACCGGAAAGAGAATATCGGTCCAGCCGAGTCCCTGTATCACCGGAATCCGGACGCTATCGATGCATCGCTCAAGATTACGCTGATCGACATATGCTTTTACGCTGTCATAAAGATCCTGAATGATAAAATTTTTTACGCGATCACGGTCGGTCGAATAACGAACAGAACCGAGTGTCATCTCACGATAGAGACCCTGCTTAACACAATTTTCAGGAATAAGATCGAGTGCAAAGTGCGGAGTCGCGAGCGACGGCGCAACGACCTTCACGCCGGGCATATTGTACACAGCAGCCATCCACGAATGAATCCCACCCTGCGAGCCGCCTGCAACGGCTATCCGGTTGCTATCAATCCCCGCCGTGCTGCGAAAGTATTGTATTACTTCCTGGAGGTCCTGTTTTTCCCTTTCGCCCATCGTTGTCGATTCGCCACCCGAACCTCCCTGTCCGCGCACACTGTACGCTATTGATGCATATCCATTGTAAGAGAGAATTGATGATAAAGGCGACATATCTCCTTTATTCCCACCATAACCATGAACCAGCACAACACCGGGTGAATTACCAACAGGAGGAAAACCCACAGGCAGAGTAATCGTCGCATCCAGTTGAATACTGTCGCTCATTGTGATCATAACATCAGATAAGATCGATGCGTTTTGGGCTGGAAGAACAACCGGAGTGAAAAGAAGTATGAAGAAAAATATATTTATCTTCAATGATATTATTCTCGTTAGAACAATGATGTTTTCTCGATACTTGCTCTGAGCCCGCCGGCCTGTCCGCAAGTTTTTATGGCGGAAGGCGGGTCGAAGGGCGTCCGCTTCGCGGAACACCCGACAACCTGGCTATTTCATTTTTAATTAGAAACTCTTTACATCTCTCCATTTTATGGAGCACCCCATAGCCGGGAATTGTTCTGCTGCGATGGGTTTTCCCTCAGCAAGCGCTGTGACGGCATTTTTCAAATCCTGTACCTTCACCTTCGATTCATCTTGCCAGTTATCGTCGACACGGCCGTGATACACCAGCCTTTTCGAGGCATCAAACTGATATGGATCGGGTGTACATTGCGCTTTGAAGGCCCGGGCGACATCCTGCGATTCATCGATAAGGTACGGAAATGGAATTCCCCATTCCTTAATCTTCTTCTTCATTTCGCCAGGGGCATCTTCCGGATAGTCGGGGTGAACATTCGGATTAATTGCTATCGTATTAATACCGAGCGGCTTTGCATACTGGCTGATGCGTATAACGCGCGGCCAGACAGCTTTCGCATACGGACAATGGTTGCAGGTGAACACGATAAGGAGTCCTTTTGCTCCGCACAGTGTCTCACCTGAGTACACAGCACCGGAAGGATCCTTCAACTCAAACGCCGGCATCAATGTGCCGAGAGGGATATCAAGAGATTCTAGGAGTGCCATCATTCATTCTCCAAATATTCCGAAATACGCTTTATTTCCCTTGCTATCAGAAATCGAGATTCGTAGATTAAGGTACAAAACCAAAGACTTGATTGCAACTGATATGATTTCTTACGACACTATCAAGCTACGGACGGATCTTCTCTTCCGTTCGCTTCGGCACAGAAACTTCCGACTCTTTTTTATCGGACAGGGAATCTCGCTCATCGGCACCTGGATGCAGCAGATCGCGATGACATGGCTCGTCTACAGCATCACAGGGTCTGCGTTTTTGCTGGGAGTTGTCGCATTCTCGGCGCAGCTGCCAGTGTTTATAATTTCCCCCTTCGCGGGGGTTTTTGCCGACCGATGGAACCGCCGCCGGCTTCTGGTTTTCGAGCAATCCATCGCCATGATACAGGCTCTCATTCTTGCGCTCCTGACGTTGACAAATACGATTGCAGTGTGGCATATCGTAGTTCTCGGAATTCTCCTCGGGATTGTCAACTCCATTGATATGCCGGTCAGGCAATCGTTCATGATCGAAATGATAGGAAACAGGGAAGATCTGGCAAATGCGATCGCCCTGAATTCTTCGCTGGTCAATTCAGCGCGACTGATCGGACCTTCGATTGCCGGAATCATCGTCGCAGCTTTCGGAGAAGGCATCTGTTTTCTGCTCAACGGCCTCAGTTTCATTGCGGTAATCATAGCGCTCCTGAAAATGAATGTGGTGGAACGCGCACATACACATGAGGAGCACCATGTCATCAAAAAATTGCATGAGGGTTTTCTCTATGTTTTGGGATTCCGGCCCATCCGATCGATATTGTTATTGCTCGCGCTGATAAGCCTTATGGGAGTCCAGCCGGTACTTATGCCCGTATTTGTGAAGGATATCCTACACGGCGGACCGCACACATTCGGTTTCCTGATGGCGGCATTAGGACTGGGTGCGCTCACCGGTGCAGTGTATCTGGCATCCCGGAAAAGTGTTGCGGGATTGGGAAAACGAATAGCATATGCAGCAGGCACTTTCGGAGCCGGACTTATTGCCCTCTCTGCAATAAATGTTTTCTGGCTTGCCGAGGTCTGCATGTATCTCACCGGATTAGGGATGATGGTTCAGATGGCATCGAGCAATACGATTCTCCAGACAATTTCGGATGACGATAAACGCGGGCGCGTGATGAGTTTTTATGTCATGGCTTTTATGGGAATAGCTCCGTTCGGAAGTTTCCTGGCCGGCAGCCTGGCCACGACCATCGGTGTGCAGTGGACGTTGTTTTTTGATGGAGTCTTATGTTTGTCAGGCGCTCTACTGTTTGCGCGCGACCTGCCCGAGATCCGGAAAATTCTCCATCCGATTTACATCAGGATGGGAATTATTTCAGATATGCCTTCGGAAACATGAAAGGCCGTTTTAAAAATAAGGATACATGTAAGTTATGATTTGAGATTTATGATTTGGGACGTTCTGAAAAACTCTGTTTACATATTTTCTATGGACACAATAGAGCCAGTGGTCTAAAAACAATCTGTATTTTCTGAATTGCCACGAGCTCGGGCTTTTACGCCCCACGCTTTCCAGTGGGGTTAGCTCGTGGGAAATAAGAGGAGAAAAATGAGGGGTTTTAACCCTACATAAAATTGATGTAGGGCTAAAGCCCGTAAAGATTTTTTTAATTTAAAAATCCACGACCTGAAGGTCGTGGCCATCCATTTGGCATTCATTTTTCTCCGACCGGATATGTTATTCAGAGGTCTCGATTTACTAATTCTTGTATAGTCGGGAAGTCATACTTACAGTAATCTCTAAAAATCAAATAATAAAATATTCTACCCATTACAAAGTCAATTTTAGAGCATTAGCAGACAACTACTATTGCATTTTGAGTAATTATTACGTATTATTGTAAACGATAAGAAATTCCCCCTTCTCACGAAACCCATTCCATGGAATAAATAAATGGCAGTAAGTATCTTCGACAGCAAACTGAGACAGCCAAACGATTTCGACGTTACAGAAGCACTCGGGAAATCAAGGCGATTCTGGGATGAATTACGTGAATATGTCGGCGCATCCTTCTCCCCTATCACCGAGGAATGGAAATCGTACGGGGAAAAATCCGGCTGGATAATGAGCATGAAATACGACGGGCATACAATGTTTTACCTGTACCCCAGCAAGGGGTATTTCCTGGTTTTATTTGTGTTTGACAAAAACGCCGTCGAAGTAGCCGAAAAAAGTTCTTTGCCTCCGAATATCATGAATAAAATCCGGGACGCACGGCCATATGCCGAAGGCAGATCGTTCAATATCGAAGTTCGCGTTACAAGTGATCTCGAGATTGTAAAGAAACTCATTGATATAAAAGTCAAGAATTAACGTCATCACGAGTCTTCCAAACAAAGTCGGCGCTCCGCGCCGGCTTTTATATCCTCATTCCCACAATCATCATACTATCATGAAAAAAATAGTCACAATTTCATTAATATGTCTTTTTACGTTGGGATTTATGTTTTTTTCCAATGCCCAGACCATATCAGATCAACAGAAAGCTGAAATTGAAAAAGAGATCGATTCTGTCTTTATTATTGAGGTGAAGGCTGCCGAGAACCTCGATACGGAGAAACTGACTGAAGGCGTCGACGATAGATACAATGCAGGTTTCATTGTCAACGGATTATATTTTGAACGATTTGACTCATTAATGAATAACTTCAAAACGCGGTCTCGGGGCGTTAACAATCAGCACATTACGATTAAAAGTAAAAAAATAACCGTTCTTTCGAAAAATATTGCACTATTGACTGCCTCCGGAGATACGAAAGTAAATGTCAGTTCGGGCAATCCTTTTATGGTAAAATTTTTCTGGTCGTTCGTTTATGAAAAACTCAACGATAAATGGAAAGTAATTCAATCACATCAATCAAACATTAGATAAGGACGGCAATGGACAGCGGTTATTATTCGATTACCTCCGGGATGACGAGCTTGGCGATCGACCCTGCAGCCGGAGGAAGGATAATCTCATACAAATTGGATGACTATGAATTCCTTACCGGCAAAGAGATCCACCCGGATAATTACGGTTCAACATTCTGGCCGAGTCCTCAGTCATTATGGAACTGGCCGCCGCCGCCGGTACTGGACAGCGACCCTTATTCGGTTTGGGAAAAAAAGAAATCGATAAAAATTACCAGCGAGAAAGATCCTATTACCGGTTTCCAATTTGTAAAAGAATTCTCCGCCGGCAAGAATCGGTCTCTGGCGGAAATGAACTTAACGTACACAATCGTCAACAAGAGCAATGAGATAAAGAAAACCGCTCCGTGGGAAATTTCTAGAGTGCATAAAGGCGGACTGTTATTCTTCCCTATCGGAGAGCGGCCGATGGGGAAAAAGCAATTCGAGCTTGCCCGTGCGGATATTATGAACGGTATTACCTGGTATAAAGACGAAAAAGAAAGACCGGCCAGCGAAAAGCTCAGCATCACCGACGGTTCCGAAGGCTGGGTGGCATACGCAATCGACGGCAAATTATTCATCAAGAGATTCCGTGATATCAAACCGGAAATGCAAGCCCCGGGAGAAGCAGAAGTACTCTTTTATATCAGTCCGGCAGCGGATTATATTGAAATTGAAATACAGGGGAAATATGAAACTCTAAAACCGCGGGAAAAATCAATCTTCAACGTAAAATGGATCGGTACGAATATCCCGCCGGATATAAATGTGGAGAAAGGAACTCAAGAGTTGGTCGAATTTGTTAGGAAGATAATAAAACATACCTGAGAAATTACATTGTATCGGTCACCAGATTGATACTTACCATCCGGGTCTCTCCGGCATAAGTAGATATAGAGTCTGTGGTTCTGTGGAGAGGATAATAATGAAAGAGAGGAAATACTGGGTCGATTATACCAAAACAAGTGGCATCTATTTTGTAATTCTGGGACATTTTACTCTTAAGAATGCAACTGCCGAGAGTTTCATCTATTCATTTCAACTACCTATGTTTTTCGTGTTATCCGGTTTTTTATCAAACTTGATTATCAATAAATATTTTCCGTTCATGCTGGGGAAAAAGAAACTTGCCGCTTCCCCCAAATAGGAGACACAAAGATGAGACATTCCTCCGGAGTAATCAAATTCGTCGTAGTATTCGGGATGGCGTTCGGTCTGTTCTGCCAAATCCAAACTGTGCGAGCAGGAGATGATACGCCACAGAATGCAAAATTGGAAATCGAGAAACTCACACTTTTCAAAAACGGACTCGGATTTATAATATCAAACGCAACATTGCCGGAGGACGCCCAATCTGTAAGGATCGGACAACTTCCGGTACCGGCTTTTGGCACTTTCTGGGTGGGATATCCAAAGGATGTAAAACTGCAAAGCCTTATCACATCGATGGAAGATCAGGAAAAGAAAGTCCCCGTACAATCCATCGGAGAACTCCTGCGATTGAATACGGGGCGCAAAGTGATATTGTATACCTCTGGCCGCGATGTTGAATGCACGGTACTGGCAGAGACAACACCGAAAGAACCCCCGGAAATTCAAAATCCCTACTTTATGGGTACGCGTCGGTCACAAGATCCCTACGGCAGGAATATATCGGAGATCCCTTCGAGCAAAATACTCATAGCAAAAACCGCGCAAGGAATTATTGCAATGGAGGACAATTCAATTCATCGTGCCGAGTTTGTAGATGGTGAACCTGTTAATACAACATACATTACACAGAAACGTCCAAGCATACGGATGAAGCTTGAGAAACCTGCCGGTGGTGAAAAAATCTCCGTCAGTTATCTTGCGCGCGGCGTTACATGGTCCCCGAGTTATCTCATCGATCTGTCGGACCGAAAACTGCAAAATTTAGCGCCCACGCGGTAATCATGAACGAAATGACCGATTTTAAGAATGTGAAGTTGCAGCTTGCTACCGGTTTTCCGAATATCAAGTTTGGAGATGTTCTCAATCCCATTGCAAAAAGTCAGAACCTTGCAGATTTTCTCAGTGCGTTGTCGGGATCCGGCGGCCGGCGTTCAGGAAATCAGTATATGATGCAGCAGGCCATGGTCGTTAATCAGGCCGAAAGATATGAGGAAGATGCGTCCGCTTTGGTACCCGGATATTCCACAGCGGCGGAAGGATTGGTCGCAGAGGATCTCTTTTTCTATCCGGTGAAAAATTTCACCCTAATGAAGAATGAAACCGCCTGGATACCGCTGTTCACAGCAGAGATGCCGTACAAACATATCTATACATGGAAGATCAAGGATTTTATCGACAACGACGATCGTTACCGTCCCGAGAGCGAAACGCAGGATCGTAAGGCAGCCGAGGAGGTATGGCATTCCTGTCGTTTAGTCAATACTCTCAGCATGCCGTTGACTACTGCGGCAACGGAGTTCATGACAAACAACGAATTTACCGGACAGGATGTATGCTACTATACGGCGCCCAAAGCAGAAACGACAATCCGGATCAATAAGGCGCTGAATCTGCTGGCAGAACAGGCTGAGATCGAAGTCGAGCGCAAGCGAGAGGCCGCCGTATTCCATGGGTATCATTACGATCTTGTGAAGGTGCGCGGCGAATTAAAAATCAGGAATAAGCTCGATAAGGCGATCGATGTCGAGATCACCAAAGAGTTATCCGGCGAAGTCCTCGAGAGTATGCCGAAATCGAAAGATATTAAAACAGCCAAAGGACTCAAACAGGTAAACCCGAAGCACATACTCACTTGGGGAATCGACTTGAAACCGGATGAAGAACAGACCGTTACTTATCAATATCAGATGTATATCCGGGAATGAAAGATTTGCGTCATCAATTATACGGTTGTATGTCTCGTTACCCAAAACGATGGATACGCAAGTATTAGGTATGCAACTCTATTTAGATGTATAGGGAGTCTGTCTAAAAATATAGCAACCAGATAAAAAAACCTTTTATCAGGATTTAACGACTGATAACGTATGTACAATTATTGAAATAGAAAACCTTATGTCATACAAATATACTTCAATCGCTTTCCTGTTCGTGCTTACACTCAGTGCAGTTGCAGGAGGTCAGAAGCAACTCAAGGACTATCTAATCAACCTCCCCTTCCCGATGCAGGAAATTAGGGAACCGCAGTTTCCCGAACACGTCGTTAGCATCGTCGATTACGGAGCTATCGCCGACGGCTGCACATTAAACACCAGAGCATTTAACGACGCCATTGCAGCGTGTGCCAAAGCAGGCGGTGGAACAGTTGTCGTCCCGTCCGGGACATGGATAACCGGGCCGATCAAAATTGAAAGCAATATCAACTTGCATGTCGAGAAGGGAGCGCTCGTTCAGTTCAGCAGGAACATCGAAGATTTTCCGTTCATTGCGGGTTTCGACGGCAAATCCAGGCGCTATATAATCACACCGCCCATCTACGCATACAAAGCAAAAAATATTGCCGTCACCGGCGACGGCGTTTTTGACGGCTCCGGTGAAGTGTGGCGCTATGTAAAAAAAATCGATATGACGGATACTCAATGGAAAACCCTCGTTGCATCCGGAGGCATTGTGACACCCGATGGTAAACAGTGGTGGCCATCGAAGGAAGCAATGGAAGGAGAACGCTATCTGAGTGAAAGTACGAAGTCGAACAAGGAACCCTCAGAAGCGGATTTTAGAAAAACGCGGGAATATTTGCGTCCGCACCTCGTGCATATCGAACAGTGCAACGACATATTACTTGACGGTCCGACCTTCGAGAACTCGCCAAAGTTCAACATATATCCCAGCCATTGTGAAAATGTCATCATCCGTAATGTGAAGGTGCTCGCACCGGAGTACGGACAAAACACCGACGGTATCGATTCAAGATCGTGCCGCAACGTTGTGATCTACAATTGCACCGTGAACGTGGGCGACGATGGAATCTGCCTCAAGCCGTCAACCATTGCCGAGAGCCAGACACCGGGGCCGTCATGTCAGAATATCGTAATTGCCGACTGCATAGTCTATAAAGCGCACGGGGGATTTGTCATCGGCAGTGAGAGCTATGGCGGCGTATGTAACGTCTCGGTCCGTAATTGTCTCTTCATCGGAACGGATGTAGGACTTCGTTTCAAATCGGCTCGTGGAAGAGGCGGGTTGGTCGAGAAGGTATTCATCGACGGAATTCAAATGCGCGGGATAAGACCGACGCCATTCTCTTTGATATGTATTACACCGGCGGTGCGCCCGAAGCGGAAGCCACCAAGAACCTGACCATCCGGAAGGCGGAGCCTGTGAACGACATGACGCCGCAGTTCAGGGATTTCCATGTCAGGAACATCGTCTGCAACGGAGCCGACCGGGCGATTGTCATCAACGGACTTCCCGAAATGTCGATTAAGAACATGGTTCTCGATAACGTATCCATATCATCGAAACGAGGCGCATACATCGCCGATGCGGACAGTGTACAACTGAACAACTGCAGGATCGTTCCACAATCGGGAGCCGTTATCAACGTCATCCAGAGCCGAAATATCACGATCAACGGCGGGATATACCCTGCGGCATCCGATGTGTTCCTCAAAGTCACGGGAGAGAAATCGGCGAAAATCCGTCTCATCGGTCCCGAATTCAAAAATGTAAAAAAAGCAATCGAGCTTGATGCAAATGTGAAGCCTGATGCCGTAAAGCAAGAGTAAGCAACTATTAAGATCTAAGTACAAAAACAGTCCTAAAAAAACAAATTCCCATTTCAGGACACCCCGTAGGGGTGGCCTATTTGTAGTACTATCAACAACAATCAAAAGCAGTAGCACCGTAGGTGCGGCCTAAATGAGACAGCCATTTCAACTCTGTGTCCTCTCCATTAGCTTTCTAATTAGTACTTTGAGAACTCTGTGTTTATTTTTTTCTTAATAGACTATGAACAATTCCATCACGATCAGAAGAGCCGAATTAACGGACCTCGACGCGATCACTGAAATCTACAACGAGGCAATACTCACAACGACAGCAACCTTCGATACCGAACCGAAGAGTACGGACGAACGGCGGGAGTGGTTTCAGTTGCATGATGAGAGGCATCCGATTATTGTTGCGGTAATGGGCGGCAAGGTAATCGGCTGGGCATCGTTGAGTAGATGGTCTGAGCGCCGCGGGTATGATGACACCGGAGAAACATCGTTCTACGTAAAATCGGAATACCGCGGACAGGGAATCGGACGAAAGCTTAAACAGGCGATCATCGACGAAGCCCGGCGTTTGAGTTATCATACAATCATCGCACGAGTTGTGGGTAAAAGCGATGTAAGTCTGCATATTAACGAGAGTTTCGGTTTCGTTCATGTCGGCACAATGAAAGAGGTCGGTCGAAAATTCGGAAAACTTTTAGACGTGCATATTTTTCAGAAGATATTGGAGTGAACGGAGAGTGGACGATAGATTTTATATTACAGGAGAAAACATAAATGGATAAAGCAGACAAAGAAAAAATCGAAAAGATCATTGAAGATCGAAAGGTCGGACATGCCAATTTGATGAAATCCTCCGAAGTGTACAGGATATTCAATAAGTTGGATCTAACTACATATAAAGATAATAATCTGGAGAAAAAATATAAGGAACTTATAGGTTTGGGAATTTCAATTTTTAAAAACTGTGAACCCTGCATGGAATGGCATATACATGAAGCCTTAAAAGGAGGAGCGACAAGAGAACAAATAATTGAAGCAATCGAGGTTGGAATTGAAATGGGAGGATGACGAGCAAGCGTTTCCAGCAGATTTGCCTTGATGGTATTAGAATATTACACGGCTGAACAGGTAGTCTGAACGTCGCGGATAAGACGATACCTGATTAACATCGCTTGCGATATCATTCGCTTATCGCCCCCGTGGCAGGTGAGAGCAGCGAAAGCTTTCATCTCTGTGAAAGTTTCGGCTATTTTCATGTCGGTACGTTGAAAGAGGTCAGTTATCAATTTGGGAAACTTTTAGACGTGCATATTTTTCAAAAGATATTGGAGTGAACGATCGGCAGCCGGTAGATTCTATGTTTTCAAGAATACTCAGGCATTTCCAACATAATTGCTTTTTAATTCGCAGTTTATTATACTCCGTTTGACATAGATACTCCCGACATTTTTTATTGGGCCGCCTTCGAACCTGTCTGATAGGGTGTGATATTTGGCTCTTATACTGGAACAAACTCATAGACGCATCCACTTTTTAATTTAGAGAAGAGATGGCACGATAACTCCACCTGTAACCCAGAATCGTTCTATTTAATGTAGAGGAACAATTCTGGAGAAAAGAAGATGGAGAAGTTACAAAGTAAGCCGGGGTTTTTCGAGACAGTTCGGCGCGAGATGCGCCTGAAAAACTATAGTTCGAAGACGATCAAATCGTATATTAGCTGGCTTCATTCCTTTGTGAGTTATTTTCGACCGCGGCACCCGCGCGATGTGACAGAGGACGATATTCACTCGTACCTGCTTTACTTGATCGAGGAGCGTCAATTCCAGGCATCGAGCATTAACCAGGTTTTTAACGCTCTACGATTACTGTATGTCGATTTATATGGAATGCCTTTTAAGATCGATTCAATACCTCGGCCGATGAAGGAGAAAAGACTCCCTGATGTACTGAATCAGGGAGAGGTTCTAAGAATATTCAGAGAAATTGATAATCTAAAACATAAAGTAATGTTGATGATCGCCTATGGAAGCGGATTACGCGTGGGCGAGGTTGTTCGTTTGCGAACCGAAGATCTTGATGTGGTAAGGATGGTTATTCATGTACGAGAAGGAAAGCATAAAAAGGATCGATACACAATTCTTTCAAGAGCGGTACTGAGTGCTCTCCATGCTTATGTACAATTATATAGGATTACTGAAGTCGGATGGCTTTTTCCCGGTGCAAAACCGGGACGACATTTATCAGAACGGAGCATCCAGGAAGTCATTGAACGTGCAGTGAAATCAGCCAGTATCCGCAAGACGGTTTCTATGCATACACTCCGGCATTCATTTGCGACAGCTCTATTGGAACATGGAACGGATATACGGTACATTCAAGAGTTATTAGGGCATGGCAGTATTAAAACGACAGAAATTTACACGCATATAAGTACTCGTACGATCGGGAAGATTAAAAGTCCGCTCGACTCAATGATAGAAGAGCTACCGAAGGAAGAAAAAGATAGAAAGATTTATCTTCCTGACACAGATAAAAAAGAGAACAACGCTATATAGCGTTGTTGCAAATGTTAGTTGCAAGCGCCGCCAGAAAGTTATTAAAAGAGTGGTTGCGACTTGTTGGCGCGCGGCAATGCTGGAACACTTAACATGAGACCTGATAAATTCGTGGAGGATTTTTATCAAGGGCAATCAATGAAGAGACGAGTTGGTATCTCCGTGGCGACCGTTGCTTACCATGGCGCCGATGACCAAGCTGTTCCAAAGGTGTCAGTCAAGGTCATCTTTAGCCGCAGTTCCGGTCTCGGAGTAAATCAGACAGAAAAAGGCAGAATATGAAGAGAAAGTTACCGTTCTTTTTACTATTCGGTTTTCTAATCGCGGGCTGCTACTCATCGAAGTTCGCAACATATCAATCGCCGTGTGCAACTAGTGAGACTTGGCAGGTCAGAGTTGAGAAATCGGGACTATATCCAGCTATCAAGGTAATAGTCAATGATTCAACCGTAATAACTAAATCGGTCCCTGTTTTTGATTGGAAAGGGATCAATGCAACTGGAACTTATAGCGGCCACAGCGTCGAACTGATGGTGACCTACAATAGCGGATTCCTTGGGATCGGCTCATACTACAATGCGATTGTAACGATTGACAATAAATTCTTTGTAGGACAATTTATGCTCCCGACAATAAATCTATGCACCGACTGAAAAAATCTCACGAAAATGACCGGCCGAAATATTTGGAACCGCGGTGGAATGAACGATGAGACTATGATATTGCGCATGGGTCGTCATCCCAAGCGTGCGGCAGTCACGAGGAAGCAGTCAATTGTTCGGAAAGTTCAACGTGTCCTTAGCGTCTGCAGTATGCCACGATTGGCAAGAGAACTGGCAAGGCACTGCCACCATGGAGAACGCGCGCCAACTGTCCGGATTGATCCCTTTGGGAAAAGGGCAGTGGAAGCGGCGCCTGCAACTAACATGCGGCAACACGACGCTCGCCGTTTCATATTCAAGGTGCTCGCTCCATGCCGCCGTCATTTCATGTTTCATGGAATGGCGGCACGGCGTGTTGCCGCAGTACGTTATGCGAAACGCCCAAAGATAGAAAGGACTGACTATATCAATAGAATCGTTACCCATTTATACTATTATTAATACAAGAACCGGAAAAACAAGGAACCTGACGAGCAAACAGCAGAGACGTGTTATGCCGAAGGGCAATGGCGAAGGCGTATTATATGGAAACCATATAATCAATATTTATATATACAAAGTATATACTAAAAAAACTAAGAAGGCGATAAATCATATGGAAAAAATATGTGCCATCTGTGGAGAGAAGGTACCAAATGGATTAATTAAATGTCCTAGATGCGGTCGTGGTACCTTTGCATCAGAGAAGAAACATGAAGATATGATAGATTATCCGAAGAACAATAATTCTAAACCTCAATATGATACGTGCAATTTTTGTGGTCGAAAACCTACTGGCCGATTCACATTCGTACCCGCTTCTAATCGTGGACAAGTTGAAGGCGAAATCGGTCACCCAGCATTGACAGAACCGTATACCACATTAGATGGAAAACCATTTTTGGCCGTGTGCCCAGCTTGTTGGGCTATTGTAACTGCCTCTAGGCCAAAATGCCCGCGCTGCGGTGCATCTGGCTACGGTCCAAAAGCTGGACTTACTGGGGTACAGATTTGTTCCAGTTGTGGTTATGTAGGTCCATAAAGTTTAGTTTTTAAGAATGACATAAACAAAGCAGAGATGCAAATATAATTTGTCCAAAATAATAAGGGTTATAATAACAAAATAAATTTTTAACACCTCTAAGGAGCTAAATTAATTTGTAAAATGTGTATATCCAGCAAATCAACTGGACGTAATAAAATTATTGATGTTGTACTCTTGATCGGCATTCTTGTGTTGGGGCACCCGTTATTTGTAACACCGTTAGCTTCGTGTGGTATCCAATAGGCGACTTTGGGCGCTTCGCATAACACGCCCAACAACGACGCTCCATCTTTGATAGAGTATAGTTGTTGTCGCTCAACGCTTTTGCTTCACAAATGAATTGGTCCATTTATAGTTCGCAAAAGCGCTGCGTTGTTGGGCGAGACGTTAGGCGAAATTGTTTTGCATTATGACTTTTGATAAGTTTTTATTATGTTTCATGCAACGAATACGGGTAAAGAAGTACCAATATGTTGGAAATAGACCAAGGACATAATAACAATATGACCTACGCAGACTTGTTCTGCGGTGCTGGTGGGCTCTCGCTTGGTTTTCAAAAGGCGGGATTTACTTGCGTTGTTGCTATAGATTCCAATGAATCAGCAACGAGGACATACAGAAGGAACTTTGAAGACCATATCCTGACAGATAATATAACCGAATCAACTATTATTCCATCCACGGATGTGATTATAGGAGGGCCACCTTGTCAGGGATTCTCCTCAGCGGGAATGCGTCGTTCAGATGACCATAGAAACACACTTGTCAGAGTTTTTTCAGAACTAGTTGTCCAACACAAACCAAAAGCATTTGTCTTCGAGAACGTCGAGGGTTTTCTAACTGCAGATAATGGGAATAGAGTGTTCGATCTACTTGAACCATTGGTTGACGTAGGCTATCAGATCCATCTTCGAAAAATAAACGCTGCAAACTTCGGAGTTCCTCAGCATCGCAAGCGAGTAATAGCAATTGGCGGCTTGGGATGGTCTCCTCGGTTCCCAGAACCGACTTATTCGGCTTACGGAGCTCCTGGGGCATCAAAGGCCTTCAAGCATCTCCCTCCGTGTCCGACGCTAGCCGATGCACTTAGGGGTTTACCACGTCCTACTCTGTTGCCACCCGGTTTTCCAGATGGCCATTATTATCGTCCACTATCCGAGCAGGACATTGAACGTGTCCGCCTTCTGAAACCAGGTCAGACGATGAAAGACCTACCTACTGAGTTATGGCATGAGAGTTATCGACGCAGAGCGTTTAGAAGAGTAATGGACGGAACCCCAACAGAACGAAGAGGTGGAGCTCCCGCAGGACTGAGACGGTTGAGAGACGATCAACCGTCGAAGGCAATTACGAGTGGTGCCACATCAGAATTCATCCATCCTATTGATGATCGAACCTTAACACTTCGCGAGTGTGCTCGCATTCAAAGTTTCCCTGATGACTTCATCTTTATTGGAAATACCACTGAATGTATCCTACAAATTGGGAATGCTGTTCCACCACGTCTTGCTGAAGTAATTGCTCTCAATCTACAACTTGATCTT
Source organism: Ignavibacteriota bacterium (assembly GCA_963776275.1). GTDB lineage: Bacteria > Bacteroidota > Ignavibacteria > UBA10030 > CAVZMI01 > CAVZMI01. The sequence continues at coordinate 232,417 of CAVZMI010000023.1, read as the reverse complement.
GAAAAAGTTTCAAACATTCAGTCTTTTAAGAATGGAGCATTACTGTCTTTTGTTCCTACAGTCTCAAGCGGAAAGAGTCCTGTACTTGAAGATATTACATACCGCATTAGACGTAGGTTTCCCACTACTCGCATAGAAATCGGACTGGAGCAAATAGCTTTATGGCAATAACACAATCTCAGAAGTCGCTCGTTGAAAAGGCAAGGGCGGCTGGCGGCGGTGAATTAGGCACAGGCCTTTCAGATGAAGCTTGTGCCTTCCTCGTCGCAACGATCGTTCGTGATTTGAAAATCCTTAAGAAGTTTCCTGAGGTTAAAATAAGCTTTCCAGAATTCTTCGACGAGGCCGATCCCCGTAAGCTTGAACTCACTAAGTTAGACTTTTACATGCTTATTGAACGCCTTTTCAAACTGATCCCGGACGCTGATACATACTTCTCTTGTTTGGCAACCCTGCAAAAAAGCAGGCTGAAATACGCTCGGATACTTGAATACCAAGCTGTTCCAACCATGGATCAAGTAGGTCCACGGACGCTCCTGCAGTATGGGCAAATGAGCCCTCAAGCTCTAGCTGGGTTCCTCCTATGGAGAAAGTGGCTGTTCGATATCGACAATAGAGCTGGACAAGAAACTGGCTACCTTTTCGAACCAATAATCGCCAATGCAATCGGAGGTGCTTCCTTTAGCGCTAAGGCAAGTCCAATCAAACGACACGATGATGGCTCGAAAGGGCGTCAAGTTGATTGCATCCGAGATAAGTTAGCATACGAGATCAAGATTCGAGTTACCATCGCTGCATCGGGACAAGGTCGCTGGCAGGAAGAAGTTGATTTTCCAACAGACTGCAAACAAAGTGGATACAAACCCGTTCTCATCGTTCTTGATCCAACACCAAACCCGAAACTCACTGAATTGGTTGCTGCATTCAAGGATGCTGGTGGCACTACATTTGTCGGAGATGAAGCTTGGCGGCACCTCGAAAAAGCCGCTGGTGAGGTGATGACCGTCTTTTTGGAAAAATATGTCAAAGCCCCGATGCAGCAGGCTCTTGAGGCGACACCCGACGAATTACCTCCAATTAGCTTTAGTATGACGGAAAATGCCTTTCACATCAGTGTCGGTGAGGAAAAAGCAGAATACAAACGATCATCAGACTCAAAAATAATTTGACAGTGTCAGTACGGACAGCCAAACCAACCAATAGAAGAAAGGCCTCTCGGCCAAGACAGTCAATTCGATCTCGTGCGCCTAGTGCATCATCTCCCCTTGTACATCGTGTAATGCAAAGCAATACAGGACACGAGACCAAACAGGAACAAAGGTTACGTATCTTCCTTAAAAAAGCTGGATTAAGATTTCGTACAAATGTAAGACCCGAGCCCCTGCTGAAGATAAAAGCGGATATTGTGTTTCCAAAGGATAAAGTGTGCCTCTTCCTTGATGGATGCTTTTGGCACGGCTGTCCCATTCATTTTAAGGTTCCTAACTCACATACGCTCTGGTGGAAGGAAAAAATTCTCGACAACAGAAGGCGAGATGTCCGACAAACTCGAATCCTGAGAAAGTGTAAATGGAAAGTTCTTCGCTATTGGGAACATCAAATTGAAACAGATACACTGCAAGGGATCAATAACCGCATTCGTAAGTCCCTTGTGAAACATTAAGCGTTTTCCGCAAATGCAAAACAACTTCGCCTAACACGGCAAACACCGGCACTCCCTTTATTGGGAAGGATTATGGTGGTCGTTCCATGCCGTTTGGCGTGAGGAAAATTGAATCATTAATATACGCCAAACGGCACGGCGGTGTTTGCCGACACGTTAAGTGCAATGCCCGCGGCGTTAGCAGTCTTTGAAGTGGCGCGAGTTGAAGTCCTGAAGTATAGTGAAGTGCCGCGGTCACGTGCACTTAACAGGCACAAAAATGTTGGCAGTTTGAAATCCGAATAAACATTGGGTCGCTCACAGAATAATTAGTCATTATTAGTTCGCGCCCCAACGTCATTTTTGTGCCGGACGTTATGCACAAGCGGCCGCCCCGAATAATTACCAGACAAAACAGACGGAGGTTAGTATAACATGTGCAGATGTTGCGAAAAAATGGTACCGAAGACCGGCCCTCGGATTTGTCCAGAGTGCAATCACGTTTTTCAAGGGCACGGGTGGGATGGAATTGACGCGCACTGGCGGTCCAAGCATGAACATCCCATGTCATACGAAAGGTTTTGGGCGGGACTGTGCGATACCCACCGTGGCAAGGGATCATACAGGCGTCAAAAAGCAAGGCAGGTCATAATTCGCAGGTGCGGGGCGGCCGCCAGCGCATAACAGCGCCAACTACGACACTCACTTCATTTGGTAAGGCAACGTTGGTGCCTAGTTCGGCGCGACAAATAGAGTTCGTTCCCCCCGCCCGTCAATTGACAAAATGTTGGTCGGTCGGGGTGCGTAGTTGGCCCAGACGTTATGTGCAATTGCCCTTTCAAGATCTGCCTACAGACGATAGGAAGAAAAGGAGTGCAAAATTAGTGGAGGTGTACTATGAAATGCTATACTTGGATTATGAAACATTATCAAATAGTATCATTATAAGGAGGTTTCCATGAAGTTACGTTTCAAACTTCACTTGCTCACCTTTTCTACCCTCCTGTTCTTCCTGCTGATCCTCACCTTAGCCGAACCTGCGGTTTCTCAACAGCGGTGGGAAAGGACTTACGGGGGGACTAGAAGAGAATACGGTCAATCCGTCCAGCAGACTACTGATGGGGGCTACATCGTAGCGGGCAGGACCAATTCCTTCGGTGCAGGAAATTACGATGTCTGCCTCGTAAAGACCAACGCCAATGGGGATATACTTTGGACAAATACCTACGGAGGAGCGGGTGATGATGGGGGGCACTCCGTTCAGCAAACTACGGATGGTGGTTACATTGTTGCGGGAAGTACCGGCTCTTTCGGTAGTGGCATACAGGTTTACCTAATTAAAACCAATTTCTCCGGAGACACACTGTGGACAAAAACCTATGGGGGGTCGGGCGACGAATTTGGTAGTTCCGTCCAGCAAACTACAGACGGCGGATACATCGTTGCAGGGGCTAAGGGTTCTTACAAAGTTTACCTGATAAAAACCAATTCCTCCGGGGACACACTGTGAACCAGGACCTACGGGGGAACGCTCACTTATTATACTGATGAGGGAAACGAAATCAAGCAGACCATGGATGGGGGCTACATCGTTGAGGGATATATCAGAAATTTTGCTACCTACAAAGATTATATTTACCTTATAAAAACTAATACAATCGGGGATACACTTTGGACAAGTGACCTACGAGGGGGCGGGCTCATCACATTCAAGGGGTCGGTCCGTTCAGCAAACTACTGATGGCGGCTACATCGTTGTTGGGGATATGGACTTATTCTCTGGAACTGCAGTCTATCTAATCAAGACTAATGACAATGGGGACACCGTTTGGACAAGGACATATGGGGGGACCTATGAGGGTAGACGTTACTCTTATGGTAACTCCATACAGCAGACAACAGACGGTGGATACATCATCACGGGACAGAGTTCCTACGATGCCCTCGATTATGATGTTTACCTATTTAAAACCAATTCTTCTGGGGATACATTGTGGACAAAAACCTATGAGTCGGGTTATGGTCACTCCGTTCAGCAGACTACTGACGGTGGCTATATAATAACTGGTGAAACCTGGTCTTTCGGGGACAGTCTACAGATATATCTAATTAAGACGGATGTTGACGGAAATGTTGGGGTGGAAGGTATTAAACCTGAAGGAGATATTCCGACTGCATTCGACCTTTGGCAAAATTATCCAAATCCCTTTAACCCGACCACAACGATACGATTCTCACTCCCCAAAGAAGTACATGTCTCATTAAGAATCTACAACACATTAGGACAGGAAGTCGTACAGCTTTTGTCGCAAGATTTGAGTGCCGGTACTTATACAACAGAATGGAATCCATTAGGTATTGTAAGCGGTGTGTATTATTATAGACTCGAAGCTGGTGGTTTTGTTGAGACAAAGAAACTTATTTTATTACGATGAACGGGCAACTGCACATAACAGCGGGCACTACGACGTGAAGAACACTCAATCCCGCTTGCCACAGAAAATTGAATTGTTCTTAGTGGCAAGCGGGACTGCGTAGTGCCCGCACACGTTAAGTGCAATGCCCGCGGCGTTAGCAGTCTTTGAAGTGGCGCGAGTTGAAGTCCTGAAGTATAGTGAAGTGCCGCGGTCACGTGCACTTAACAGGCACAAAAATGTTGGCAGTTTGAAATCCGAATAAACATTGGGTCGCTCACAGAATAATTAGTCATTATTAGTTCGCGCCCCAACGTCATTTTTGTGCCGGACGTTATGCGCCACGCAGCCTCACCAAAGGTTTGGTGGTTTCAATGTATAGTATAACTATACTTCAAGGTTTTCATTGAAATGAATACTCCTAAACTGAAATTACTCATGATCCTTGGAATTGCGTTCCTGTTGGTAGGCTTCTATAGGTTGACAAGTGGTCAACCCAACGAAATCGACTACAAATACACCATTACCATACATTCTACACTACCCCCATATACATTGCATTTCATCGTTAACGAAGATACAAGTGAGACGGGGGCAGTGCATTCGGTATCACGAATCGAAATCAAGCGGTCAGACAAACCGGGAATTTTTCAAATCCTCAAAAACTTCAAAACATACCATCCTTTTGGGGAAGGGGCATTCATAGCCAAGGATCTCAATTTCGATGGATATCTAGATCTGATGCTGGAATACGATTATGGAAGTGGTGGGAGTTGGTCGTATGTTTGGCTTTTCAGTCCGAAAACAAAAAAATTCTTCTACCATGACGAGCTAAGTAAACTTAGTGAACTAACACCCGATAGTTCCACACGGACGTTGACTACAATGGAACAATCTGGTGCGTGTTGTGGTACAGAATGCGGCTATCAGTTCGTGAAAGGCAAGCTAGTTCAGATATCTGAGAAAAATACTTGGTTTGACGAGAGAATTCGTCGTTCCATACGAGAAACTAAGCTGTTCCAAAAGAGCAAAGTTGTTTCAGTCACGGTCGATACTCTGGCTCAGTGACGACAACAGAAAATTACAACTTTTCTATCTACACGAAGAGATCGAATTGGTGGTTCGGCTGCGCGTCGCATAACAGGCGTGCCCACGACGGTCGCACAACTAGTCAGACGATAATAAAAACTCATTAAGCAAAATAAATTGTGCTCCCTCAATACCGCCACGCTGCAAATATGAAATTGTTCATTTGCAAAATGGCGTGGCGGTACTGCGTGGGCATGCCGGACGTTATGTGCAAGCAAAGATTCATTTTCTTAAGGCGTTTTGCGGCACGAAGGAACGAAAGGCGTGCCATGTTATGCCGAAACCGCATAACACTCTTGTCAGTGAGCTGAGCGGCGATAACTTGTTTGGGCTTAGCGCTTTTGGAAATTCTGACTGTGGCGTGTAATGCTGCGATGGAACATACAGTGGTCTTACGCGGAAACCATATAAACAATAGTTAGGGCGCAACCATATTAAGATATGTGCAAAACTGAAAGAATCGTTTTTAATAGTACTATTTATCGAATTCTTATTCGTAATCTTTTTAATAATGAAAACAGCAATCCAAGGTGGGCACACAGTACTCAGTTGGATCGTTGAAATTCATAAATCGTTTTTGATTGCTTTTGTTTTTGTAGGAGAGTTATTATCTGGCATCATTGGTGTGATCTTTTTTGATTGGTTCGATTATTATTTTGGACATCGTTGTTTTAACAATTGTAATAAAGTATATTTATATGTTTATAAAATTTCTACAGGTGAAGAAGAATCCGAATGTATGCGTATCCTCGGAGGATCCCGTGACCGGGGAGTGCACGACCCCCCGTAGAGTCAGTCGTGCGTTGCTCGTCGTCAGCGCTATCTCCCTTCTCGTCTTTTGGCCGTTGGCTGCAGTAGTACTGTTCCGGGGAAACACATTGGGTTTCGCAATTTGCTCTCTTCGGTTCGGGGCTCTCCCAAGGTCCATTTCTCGCCGGCTACGCCTTTGCCCGCGCTGACCGCAAACAGTGGTGGCGGTGGCTCGTCCTGGCCACCGGTGGATTGGGAATTCTCATGTTCTCATTGGTCGATGCCGTCAACCTCGACATAGATGGCTTCTTCGAGCTCCTGATCCTGGGAACAGTAGGCCCGGCTATCGGTCACACGATGGTGACCACCGTCATCGGGCCGCTCATCTTTGGCCGAATTCTGTGTGGATGGGGGTGTTGGCGTGCGATGGTGCTCGAGCGTCTTCCCGTCGGCAAGGGCTCGGGCCGGCGCAAGGGTGTTTGGGTTTGGACGCCGCTTGTCGGTGTGGCCGTCAGTTTTGCGGCCGCAGTTCTGTTCGCGCTGGTGTTAGACTCCCAGCCCGGCGGAGCCCACGGACACATGCGCGGCAACAGCATCTGGCCCGTCGCTGCCGGCGTTGCCGTTTACTATGCGGCAGCTATTGCGCTGGCACTGGCTCTGCACGACCAACGCGCGTTCTGCAAATACCTTTGTCCCACCGGATTCATTCTGCGTTGGACGAGCCGCCCGGCGCTTCTCCATGTCTCCGCCCAGGCCGAGGCGTGCAACGAATGCGAGGCGTGCACGGAAGTCTGTCCGATGGACATTCCCGTGGCTGAGCGTGTGAGAATGGGCACACGCATTGGCAAAGGCGATTGCATCCTCTGTCAGCGTTGCGTTGAGAGCTGTCCGACCGGAGCGCTGAAAACGAGTTTTAAAAAGTAATTGTCAGCCAACGGTGGAGGGACGAAAGCCGGCGGCTAATAACGGCAGCAACGACGCTCTCCCGACTCCCGCTAAAGAAATGGCGTACAGGTCGTCGGGATCACTCAATGCCGCCGCTCACAGAGAAATGAATTGTTCAGAGTTCGCGGCGACACTGCGTTGCTACTGCGGACATTATGCGGCATGCCCCACCATCATAGATTTTGAAAAAGCTCGTCACCTATCGCACGGGCGGTGAGGTGACACCTCGGAGACATCATCAACTTCATCACAACTTTGGAGGTTATCATGTCAACCAAGAATCAGTCTCTCCAATCGAGCCGGAGAAAGTTCTTGTCAAGAGACTTCCCGGCTGGCGCGCTCCTCTGCCTCGGTTGTCACAGTATGTTTGGCGCTACATTGGCTCTTGCCGGTCAGCAAGCATCGCTCCAAAAACCGAAATACTCGGATAACTCGGGCATGACCACCGAGGAGGTGTTTCGCTTTACCTATGGATACTGTGTTCCGCTGTTCCAGAATCTCCAAAAGAAACTCGGCAGCAAGAAATTCCTTGAACTCCTAAAAAAGGCTTCGGATGACAACATGGCCGAAGCTATCTCCTCTATGGCCAAAAGCTACACTTCGAGAGATCCGAAAGCGCTTGGTGATCTCATCCAGGGCTATTTGGCTACGCCACCTTATGACAAGGCCGTCACATACGAAGTGGTTGAGAAGTCCGACCGGGCTTACGAGGCAAAGTACACCGAATGCCTCATCGCCAAGCTGTATCGAGAGATGAACGCTGCGGACATTGGATACGCCATTGAGTGTGCTCCCTCAGATGCGATAGCCAAGGCCTTCAACCCAAAGATCAAGGTGACAAATCCGAAGAATCTCATGAAAGGAGACAGCGTCTGCATCGAGCGCTTTGAACTGGAACCGTGATCTTTGATTACTCGAGCGACCAGCTTTCTTCGACCTCATGTCTGCACCGCCCGTGGGCTGGGTCTGCACTCGCTCATTTGAGAATACTGGTCAGGGCACGCCGCATATTACTTTATAAAAGGCCCCGCAAAGAACGCGGGGCAAGCAAAGTCCCCGCCATCCTTCGACTCGTCCCGCATAAGGCGGGACTCGCTCAGGATAGACGAGAACGGCGGGATGTCGTTCCGACAAAGTACGTCGGAACTTCACAAGAGAAAAAAGTATTCCTATATCGTTGTGAGAACAACGATTGATATTGTTCATTGACAACAGAGGTCTGAGTATTGACATAGCGCCGAGCAAATATCCCTGGGTAAGGGATCAGACACGATCAAGGACCGGCGTCCCAAACACTCCTTCGGCAAGCTCAGGACAGGTTTAACGGGCTTTGGCTTCAACACGGATCAACAACACATCCCGGATATTTCATCGGCGACACTCCCGGATCCCAATCAAGCGTGAGGAGAATATACCTCTTCTCCTGTTATGCGCACGGGCTTCTCCCGACAGGGTCGGGAAGGCCAGTCACGTAATTTGTCGATCTCTATGCCCTTAAATGTTATAAATTCTTGTTTTCGATGTAGAACGTGATATGTGATCTTCGCCAGTTCTTTGGCAACAACCGTTCGTGCGATTCTTTTTGTAGATCGTCGTTCCAGTTGAGTCGCGAAGTGCTTGATCTCGGGATAATACATCATCGCTTTTGCGCCAGAGGCGCATCCGCCTCAGGCGGAGATGGCAGCTTCGGTGAAGGCATACTTGAGATACTGGTTGCCATCTTTTGAGCCCGAACGATGGCTATGTTTACCACCTGAGTCTTTTGCTCCGGGTACGAGTCGACAGTACGAGCAATAATGCTTGGCATCAGCAAAGCGATTGATATCCCCTGTTTCCATTGCAATGATTGAACCGGTGATATCTCCGATGCCGGGGATGGACATCAGGAGCTGAACAACCGGTGTGGGGCGTAGTTTCGTTTTAAAGTATTTTTCTAACTGTTTTCTGTGTTCGGTTGCCTGGAGACATTGCTGGTGGTACATCAATAGTGTCATTCGATATTCTGCCGGTATGGGGCATTCGTTAAGAAAATCAGCAAATCCAGATTGATACGGGGCAACGGGATAGCTGGTGATGTTGAACTGAGCCAGGATGCTTGCGATGCGTTGTATCATGTTCGTCCGTTTATGTTCCATCACCATTCGTTGTCTGAGAAGATCACGCATAGAACGATATTCGGGTGAAAGCTGGTGAGCTTCGGGAATATACCCCATGCGTAATAACTGTGCCAACGTTTGCGCATCGACTGCATCGGTTTTCACTTTTGCATATGATATAGCTTTGAGGTATTTTGCGTGAGCCAGTAGAATTTTAATTCCGTTTGTGCGGAGTAGATCACAGAACCAATACCAACTCCCTGTACATTCAACAACAGCCTTTTGCGGAGCGGCCCATTGAGAGAAATAGCCAATAATCTTTTCAGGTTCTGTTCGCATACGAGCTCGCGCTACTATTGTTCCACTCTCATCAACTGTGCACAGAACGATGAGACGGCGATGAAGATCAACTCCGGTGTAATACATATGGCCTCCTTTGAGTCTCAGCCGTAGGCTGATGAGCCTTTGGCTCAAGTGAATGAGTGTTGTGTTTGTTTGCGCTTATATAATACTCATTTCTCTTGACTCTTAGGGGCACCTTTTAGAAAATATCAGCAACAAAAATGTAAAATGAACCATCCCGTTTGCCGCAAACGGAATTGGTCGATCATAGCGGCAAACGGGACGGCATTTTTGTTGCGGACGTTATGCGCAAGCAAAGATTCATTCCTTAAGGCGTTTTGCGGCACATCTATTGCGGCTAGGTCATGTGGAGACCATATAAGCAATAGTCTGGTGGCCCTATACCGAATCCCTTGAAGGTATTCACATGACAAACCACTCTGCAGATTCATCAACACGAAAGGCCAACGAAATGAATGAAATGAAGGTAAGACTCTCAACACTATGGATATTTGCACTGTTCAATTATGCTTATGCGGATATCCATTCATTAATTGATCCTACGACACTAAAGGAAATAATGACAGGGTATGTAGGGTCTCTTCATATCACTCAAGGATTCTTGTTGGGATCCGCAATACTCATAGAGACTGCGATTGCCATGGTTCTCCTCTCCCGCGTATTGGAGTACAGAGCAAATCGCTGGACAAACATTGTCATAGGTGTATTACACACTGCGGCTGTTATGTTGTCGGCGTTTGTTGGAGGAACGAGGCCAGCTCTCTATTACATATTCTTTGCAACTATCGAGATTGTGTGTACTTCGCTAATCGTCTGGTATGCATGGAGGTGGAAACCAGCAACCGCGCTTACCATCGGCAGCTGAGGTTTCGACAAACCACTAGGCACCATCCGATTGTGCCGCAAAACGCGATCGATATTGAACTTTGCCTGCGCCTAACAAACGGCAAACCGGCCCGCCAGAAGATGAAACATGGCGGGTAAACGCTTCCGCCAAAAGATAAAGCATGGCGGACCCGCTCCGCCTCGAGATACTCGGCAGAGCGAGGCGAGCAGGCGCACACTGGATAGGCGATGAGAAAACAAAGGTTGGCGAAATGTAAAGTGCTCGCTCCACCCTACCCCGACACAGATGAATTGATTATTATAGTATCGGGGTAGGACGGCGGTTTGCCTAGACGTTGGGCGAAATTCCGAACGGATTAAAGGAGGTATAATCATGGGAAAATCAAGCTCTATTTTGAAAAAATACCCAACAATTGGTGTATGTGGCCTTGATTGTGGTCTATGCCCTAGATACTATACTGTAGGGACTTCAAGATGTCCTGGATGTGGTGGCCCTAATTTCTTCAATAAACGTCCATCATGTTCCTTCATAACCTGTTGCGTCAAGAAAAAAAATCTTGAAGTTTGTTCAGAATGTTCAGATTTCCCTTGTGCAAAATTTAAAAGTGCTGAAGAATATAAGCAAGTAAAGGAGTCTTCTTCGTACCCATCATGTAAAAAAGTTTTGCCGAATTTGTATTTTATAAAAGAACATGGAATCAAAAAATTTATAGAGCAACAGAAAAAACGCATCAAATTACTTGAAACAATGATAGGTAAATTTGATGATGGAAGATCGAGAAGCTTTTTCTGTAAAGCAGCAATTTTTCATGATTTAACGGCATTAGCGAACTCAATAGAAAAAGCGACAAAAATAATTAAAACTGACAAGATCAAACAGAGCGATATGAAAAGCAAAGCAAATATTCTTAAAACAATTATTAATGAAATTCCTTTAGCAGAATGATTGTAATGAATTTATCTGTAATAGCCCCAGTAATTAAAAGTCTATCTCGGGCAGGACTCGGAACTTCGCACAACAGAGCGTAGACGCTCCGCCGCCTGTTCGGCGGCTCCGGGCTTCGCCACAGACACAATAAACCAAAGCACTGATATACGGCCTGATTCATCGCGACTGCCGTAATCCGCAGCCAGACACAACCGAAAGGACTAAACAATCATGAAAACTGTTAGGTCCGGGCACCTCGGTGACGACTAAAGCTCCACTATGTTCGACTTGTAGAGCACATGACAGCAAGACGGGATTTCTTCAGGCAGCTATTGCGATGGCTGCTGTTATTCTTGTGTTGGTACTAATAATTATGGTATTTCGAAACTCGGCAAAGACCGCTGAATTCAGCACACTGTTATTTATCGGATTCTGGATGCTCGCAACGACATTCTTATTGCCGATAATCGTCTCCCAGTACTATCGACATATCGTGTGGCCGTCCAAAAACAGCAGCCATGCCCGAGTCGGTGTGCCTGTAAAGATTCGTCCCATCGGTTCGTACAACGTACGGATCACTTTTTACAATGACACCTATGCGAAGATGTTTCTTGAGGCGAACATCACGGCCAAGTTGAGCTCTAATCCATGAATCTACAACTAATTAGACACGGACGGCCACGAACGCATAATAGCACAAACCACGACACTCGCTCTTTTGAAATGGATTATAGTGCTCGTTCCACTTCGCTCGCCGCATTGAATGACTCTTTTGATAGCGGCTCGCTCAAAGGCGTGGTTTGTGCAATCGTTATTTGGTAAAATTTTACAATAAAGAATAAACTAAATGAAAAGAATATTATTTTTTCTCTGTTTTATATTCTTATTAATGGTTAACTGTCATCATAATAATGATGATGAGTCTCGAAATGAAATTTTACTTCCGAATAAAAGTATCATTAAAGAATTATCTGGCGGTCAAATAGATACATTTTTTGCCAAACTTGAAAAAGACAGATTTATATTTGCCAGTTTATTTCAAATGGGTATTGATGTACTTGTTAAGGTAACTGATCCACAAAACAATATAATTCAAGAAATTGACGATATAAAAAGTGGTCCTGAATTCATTTCATTTACGACTAAGCAGGCAGGTATTTACAGAATTCTGGTACAACCATTTAATCCAATGGCAGCAACCGGTAAATATAGCATCGTATTAGAGAAAAACATCATCACAAATAACTCAAAAGAAGAACTGGTTGATCAATTATTTGCGGAATTCGATAATGATTACAGACCTGGAGCAGCTGTTGCGATAGTACAGGATGGAAAAATCATTTATAAAAATGGATCGGGGATTTCAGATTTTGACAACAAAACACCGATCAAACCATCAACAAGATTAAATGTTTGTTCTATTGGAAAACAATTTACTGCCTTTGCAATAGCATTATTAGAACAAAAAGGCAAAATATCAATTAATGATGATATTCGAAAATATTTACCGGAGCTTCATGATTTCGGAGGCAAAATAACCATTCAAAATTTACTCAATCATTCGAGCGGATTACGCGATATTACGGATATTCTTGAAATATCGGGGAAAAAGAATACCGGTTCTCTTTCTAAAGAAGATATTATGAATTTAATATATCGACAAAAGGAACTTAATTTTAAGCCTGGTAGTGAATATCTTTACTGTAATACAGGTTATTTACTGCTTGCGGAGATTATCGAAAGGATTACAAACAAACCATTTATCGAATGGATGACAGAGAATATTTTCAAGCCGCTGGGAATGAATGATACTTATTTTTATCATGATCCGGATAATTTTATAAATGACTTTGCATGGTCATATACACTTGATAACGACAGAAACTATAAAAAAGAACAATTATTTAAAACCTGGTATGTTGGAGCAGGCAATGTTTTTTCAACTGTAGAGGATATGTGTAAATGGTTAATCAATTTTGATTATCCGAAGGTGGGCAACTCACGACTAATTTCCAGGCTAGAAAAAATCAAAATGTCCATGAACAAGGACAGTTCAGAGTTTTATACTTTTGGACGTGTGCAAGGGAATTACAAGGGATTGAAATATTACTGGCATGGTGGCGGCGGATATGGTTATACTGCCCAGATAGTGCATTTCCCTAAATATAAATTTGGGGCCATTGTTCTCAGCAATTTTATATATGGAGGAGTACACAGGCGGGCAAGACAAATTGCCGATATATTTTTAAATGATCATTTTACTAAAACTGATCCTGCATATTCTGATTACAGGAATCCTTACAAACCTGTTAAAGTGAGTAACAAAATTTTATTGGATATAGAAGGCAGATATCTGGATGATTCAGGGATTACTACAAATATTATCAGGGAATGGAATGGTTTATTTATTCAAACGTCTGGTTTTGATAAAGCAGAGCTATATGCTTTATCAGATTCTGTTTTTTTTATCAAAGAAGCAGATGTCATAATTTCTTTTTTAAGAGATACATCCAGTCGAGTGATAAAAATGAAATCCAATAACAAGGGTGAAGAGCATGTAAGTAAAAAAGTTGAAAATATTCCGGAAAAATCTGAATATTTTAAAACCTATGAAGGAAAATACTATAGTGAAGAATTGGATACTTATTATACGATATATCAATCTGGAAACACTCTGGTAGCACTACACAATATTAATGGTGAAATCACGTTGAAATATATCAAAAATAATTTATATAAAGGAAACAGATGGTATTTTTCTTCGGTAGAATTTGACACATCGAGCAACATGGAAATAAATGGATTTAGGATAACAAATGAAAGAGTTAGGAATATCAGATTTAAAAAGGTCCTAAATTGAATTTAAGCCCATTATGCTATAGATCCAAACGGGCTGAAAGTGCAGAAGTGAAAGGAGTTACCAATATTGGAAAAAGGTACAACTTGATAATATAGTATATGAAAATGCCCGCCTGTATAGATAGTTAAACGTTATCTAGAGAAAATGGTGGCAATGTATAAACCGGAATAACATCGCGTTGCTTACCCCGCCACGCCACGAAAAATTGATTAAAATGAATACTATTTCGAAGCAGCTACTTTCATTTGTACTACCTTTTATTGTTCTCGTAGTCGTGCCGCTTGCAATTGAGAGTAATTTTACTATCATGACCGATATTCTGTCTGTCATAGGACTGATATTAGTTGCCGGCGGAATGGTTATTCTTGCCATCACAATATCGATGTTTGTACGCGTTGGCAAAGGGACGCTGGCACCCTGGAACCCAACAAAGAAACTCGTTGTCACCGGTTTTTATTCTTATGTTCGAAATCCAATGATCACCGGTGTATTAACTACCCTACTCGGAGAATCGTCGATATTTCACTCAACCACAATATTCATCTGGTTTATTATTTTTTTTATCATCAATAGTATTTACTTTATGTTCTCAGAAGAGCCCGGGTTAATAAGAAGATTTGGTGAAGAATATCTTGAATACAAACGGAATGTCCCAAGATGGATTCCGAGATTGAGACCCTGGAAACCGACTGAGGAAAATGCCAACAAGTAAAAAAGTGTTGTAGTACACAGACCTGCGGTTAACAACAACGTTCTCTCCTACCACTGTGTCTGGGCTGCTTTGCTATTATGAACGTCGTGCGTCGTGCCAACGGTTTTAGTAATTCGCCCATTTGCGGGTGAATACAAAAGCACCACAAAAAGAGATGACATTATGCAGAAAACAATTACAGTGGAAGATATTCTCGATCTGTTCAAAAATAAAAAGTTAGCTGAAGAAGAGATCTATTACTTGCGTTACCATTCTCGAAGATTAGCCTATACAACAGGACTGGTTCAACGATTTATCGACCAACATCAATCAAGAAAAATATTGGATGTTGGACCCCATTTCCTCACATATTGCTTGAAACATCTTTTAAAACCTGAGCCAGAAATCTCAACGTTAGGATTCAAGAATGAACGATTAGTCCCTCCGGAGCTAACTATTCAGCATATACAATTGGATCTCAATGAATGCGAATCGGCAGAACATAAATTTATTTATAAAGACTTCGATTTGATCACATTTTCAGAAACTATCGAACATCTTTACACTTCACCCAAGGTAATTTTAACTTTATTTTATAAATTATTGAAAAAAGAACCAGGAGCCGGCATTTTAATACAGACTCCTAATGCAGCATCATTTTCAAAGCGAATTCGTCTCCTTTGTGGTTATAATCCTTTTGAATTGATCCGAGTAGACCGGTCGAACCCCGGCCATTTTCGTGAATATACTATGAGAGAATTGGAAAACTACGCAACAGATGCCGGATTCAAGATATGGTTTAAAGAATACTGTTCCTACTGGTCGGATGACAACCCGATTATGAAACTTGTCAACTTATGGCCATCAATGCGGGCGGGTATTACTCTTCTACTCTTAAAAACATAGGTTCGGATATTCACCACTATTTAGCTGCGCTGCGTTTAACAATAAAAGCAATGACACTCTCCCGATTCCCTTCGGCCGATCGAGTGGGTCTTGATCGTGCGACAGGGTCTCTGCTTAGCAAGGATTATTCCAAAACGTTATTATAACGAGGTTCGATATGCACACAGAAGCTATGAAAAAATTCGAATTCCTCCTGGGAAATTGGAATTTGGAGTATCGAATACCAAAGAGCACATTCAGTGAAGCCGGGTCGGACTCTGGTACCGGATCGTTCAAAAGAGGGCTAGATGACAAATACGTCTTCTTTGATTATTCGACAAAATCAGGTGGTGAGGCGCACGGCATTTTTGCGTGGGATGACAGGGCTAAGGTGTACAGATATTGGTGGTTCGAGAATTCCGGTGCCTTTTTGACGGCAACCTGCAATTTTGTTGACGATGAAACCCTGGCCATGAACTGGCACGACACTTTGCTGGTGCAAACTTTTGCAAAAGAGAGTCCGGATAGAGTCGTTTTAAAAATGCAAAATACTGCCATTAAAGGAGGGCACGAATTAGTACTAGAAGTAATATTAACGAGAGAATAGTTCGATATTCAATTGCATCCTCAATTCGCTAAAGAATTTCTTGAAGACACATCTGATAATAAAATGCAGCAGCCGTGTCATAGATAAAACATATTCTGAATTCACAGGACCGCTGCACACTTTGCACACATATTTAGCGGCATAACAAAATACGCAAATTAACATGATAAATTCTATTTTATTCGATTTGGATGATACATTAATTGTTGAATTGAAATCGGCTGAAGAATCCTTCATTGAAACAGTCAGCCAGATAGATTATGACATAGATACCGGAGAATTTCTCAAGTGTATTAGAGAACAAGCCAAAGAGCTTTGGTATAAGTTGCCTACCATTGATTATTGTTTAAAAATCGGGATTAGTTCGTGGGAGGCATTATGGGCTGATTTCACCGGGAACGATGACCACTTTAAAAAGTTACAGGACCTTGCAGAATATTATAGATTCGAAACATGGAATAAAACGCTAATTAAATTAAATATTAACAATCCGGATATTGCCTTTAAATTAAGCAATGATTTCAAGAGAATACGAAATACTAAACATGAGCTTTATCCTGACGCAAAAGAAACTTTAGATATATTAAAACAACATTATAAGCTAGGATTAATTACAAATGGAGCACCTGATTTACAGTGGAAAAAAATACATGGCGGTAATATAGAAAACTATTTTGATTGTATAGCAATATCAGGAGAATACGGTTATGGCAAGCCGGACGCAAGATTATTCCAAGCTGTTTTGGACGGCCTAAAAGCCGAAAAAAGGAATTCTATCATGGTCGGAAACAATTTAAATTCAGATATCAAAGGAGCACAAGATATAGGAATAAAAACAATTTGGATAAATAGAATTAACGGCGACTCAGGAAACATAAGGCCGGATTATACAGTCGATAGTTTGAAAAGAATATATGGAATAATAACTGCGTAGGACAATACAAGACAGCGGCAATGTGGGATAATACATTCTAAATATGTTCTTCGTCTCTAAAGAGATTTAAATTTAGAACTGCTTTTACACCTCTTATTTCCTTTACAAAATCCAGAAAATCCTTTTTTCTCTTCAGGTTTATGTAATACGAGAATTCCCGCGGAGCATCACCTGCCGAGCTTTTTACATTGATTAATTCGTATTTCGAGCAATAATTGTGCATAATTTCTTTCACAGGCGTCATATCATCGTCGGCGTACTGAATTTGGAGTAAAAATTGTTCGCCTTTGAATATATTAATATTCATTTTAGAAAAAACTATTAATACCAAGGCTATCACCGCGGTGCCGACAAATGCGACCCTATGATATCCGACCCCCGCCGCCATACCAACGGCAAGTCCGAAAAAAATATAAACGATATCGATTGTATCTTTCACGGCGGTCCGGAAACGTATGATAGATAGTGCACCGACCAGCCCGAAGGCTCTAGCAAGATTATTTCCTATTACCATAATGACAAGACAAACAATAAGAGAAAGATATATAATGGAAAGAACGAAACTATTCGAATATCCTGGCCCACGGTACGTAAAACGGTACACAAGAGATACTACGAGACTACAGAGCAGACTGACACCGAGACTGATAATAATTTGGACGATTGTCGGAGAAAAAAGATCAATTCCCTGTAAGTTTTGTAACATTATTGTATCCTGTAATCAAAGTCATTTCGAATTGATTTATTTAGTGAGATTGAAAAACGATGCTGCATATCGATGCATGAAGTATATTTCGAAACAGCGATGCGGGTTAAATTGTATTTCCCTATCACCTTATCAATCCATTGAGGTAACACCTGATAAAACTTGATCTCCAATATGAATTCCTTCCTATTACCTCCTGTAAATCCTTCTTCATCAAACAGCATATCATAATCGTACACTACTTTGCTTCTCAGATTTTTATCGATTGTTATTCTTAAATGAGATCCAAATTTGCACTGGAACGGTTCCCGTTCATAGACAACCAGAACTTTTGGTTCAAGATGTCGTAATTGATAATAAAAGAAAAAATTATTTAGATATTTTTTTTCTTCGACATCCAGCTGCGGTACCGAATTAGAACTGCTTAACGTTTTCCGTATATCCTGAATGGGCACGCGTACCCTGTCTTTGGAAACAAAATTATCGTTCTTGCGTTTTATTTCAAAAAAGACCCGCGAATTATCTTCTTTCTGGTTGTACCCACGTATTCTTAATTTTTTTCTTGTGTGCGTACCGTCCAGTTTTTCATAATAACATTTGTAATCAAAACTATCGAGGTATATACTACGCACGGTGTATTCTTTATTCGGACGTATTGAAGCATAGTCATCGTAGTCGAGATAGCCTAACAGGCTGGTACGGAGGTTTTCCAGGTACATTGTCGAAACAAGATATTTATATTCCAGCCTATTTTTCATTACTTTCTCAATTCCTCAACAACGAAAACATATATTCTTTTACGGTAATTTTTGGAAGTATGATTTCTCCCCCGACAAGTAATCCGGGTACCAGACTCTTATCGGGAGAATCAAGCAATATTCTGGAATAAAGAATCTGGACACCATTCAAAATTGTTATTTCTCTTGAGATGGACACCAGTTGACCCGTAATTTCATCGGGAAAACCCCTGAGAGATAATTTCACAGTCTGACCTTCTGTCAGGTCCCGTGAATCTGAATACCGAACAGGTGCGGTCAGAATTATTTGCGATGTGTTATTTACTTTGAGCAGTGTATCCCGCGAAACATATTTGGCGACTTCTCCGGCGATCGGTGCGGTGAGCACAAAATCGTCCAGTCTGCTCTTCAGAAGCCGTATCTCCTTGATGTACGAATCAATGGTCGATCGTAATATCTGCAGTTCTTCACTTTTACTCCCGGTCGTCAGAGCTTCAAGCTGAGCTTTGTTTACCTCACGGAGAATTTTTAATTGCTTTAAATCCCAGAGATATATTTCGTATTCACCCTGAGAAATATATCCTCTGTTATGCAGTTCCTCCATTCTTTCATAAGTTAATGTTTTTTGTTGAATTTCAGCTTCTGTGTATGCTAATTTATTTTTAGCTTCATCTATCAGTGCCTGTTTCTCTCCTGTGCTTTTAGCAGCCAAATCTGCTTTTGCTACAAGAAGACTCCCCCCTAATTGCGTCAGCCGTTCTTGCAGACTGGTTGAATTGATGATGCCGATGGTATCTCCTTTATTGATGAAGGATTTGGATTGAATTGATTGAGCCAATGTAAAATTCATCGACTCCCCACGTTCAAACTGCACAACGGTAAAGGTATTTGAAATTGCCAATTTATAGTCGACGATACTTGAAAAAATTTGTCCTTCAGTCCCCTTCGCCAATACCCATTTTTGTAGAGGATTTACTTCAAAATAGGTATCAAGGCTGTGAGGAACTCTTACATCGAAAAAAATCTGTAGTAATATTATTCCCACAAAGATGGGGCTGGCGTATAATACAAGTTTTGACCTTTTTCTCAACATGAAAATAATCGCTTACGGATTCTCAATATTATTATTTATCATTTAAGAATACGAAATATTAACCAAAAAAGCACCGTTTTTCATTAAATATTTATGGGGTAAGCCCCGTAAATCCTCTTCATTGTCATAACCCGGATACGTATCAGTCGCACATTAATCGGAAAGAAAATGCCCTATTGGTGACCGACTCTGAGAATTTTACATTCGATTTCATCGAGTAAAATATTGTGGCTTTTTAGGTAAGAGTGGCGTACCTTTCTTTCTCGAAAAATAATTCCCCAAGGAGAAACACTGCATGTTCCGTTCGTTAATTTCATCGATCATCATTTCACTACTCTCGATCTCAACCCTCCCTGCACAACCGCCAATCTCCGAAAAAACCGGAGCAGGGGTTGGTTCTTCGCACATATACGGCTCCGGTTCCGAGCTTGTTTCAGATTCAGGACTCACCGAATTACCCGATTATTCGGTAGACCACGGATTTTATACATCACCCTTTGATCTCACGATCTCATGGGATGATCAAGGATCTATAATCTGTTATACACTCGACGGATCCGACCCAAGAAATAATCCGGCAGCTATCAATACACCTTCACCGGCAACTATACGAATCGATCCGGCCAGTACACAGGGCCGTGCGGCGACACCGGCAGTAGTGGTACGCGCCTATGCGAAAGTAAACGATATACCGGTGACCGACGCCGGATCTCAAACCTATATTTTTACCGATCAGGTGAAGAATCAAAAATATCCGGGTGGCAATTGGCCGCAGGGTATCGTTAACGCTAAAATTCTGGACTATGAAATGGATCCGGACGTAGTGAACAATGTGCGATATAAAGACCTTATTGATGATGCCCTCCTTGAGATTCCGAGTATATGCATTAATACGGATTTGAAGAATCTCTTCGATCCGACAATAGGAATTTATGTAAATCCGCTGGGACGCGGCATGGAATGGGAAAGACCGGCAGCAATCGAATTAATCGATCCTCATAAAAAAGAGAAGGGATTTCAGATTAATGCAGGTCTTCGGCTCCGCGGAGGCTACAGCCGTATTCCCACAGGTGAATCCGGGCAGCTCAAACACGCATTCCGTTTCTTTTTCCGGAAAGATTACGGTGAAGCCAAGTTAAAATATCCGCTGTTCGGAGATGAGGGTGTTTCAGAATTCGATTGCGTGGATCTCAGATCGGCACAAAATTATTCATGGAGCTACCAATCGTACTCAGGCCACGTCTGTATATTTATCAGGGATCTGTTTTCCCGCGATTGCCAGCGCGACATGGGGCAGCCGTACACGCGAAGCCGCGAGTATCATCTCTATCTTGACGGTATGTACTGGGGCCTGTACCAGACTCAGGAAAGGCCCGAAGCTTCTTTCGCGGAATCCTATTTTGGAGGGAACAAGGACGATTACGATGTTGTCAAAGTGGATCAGGTCAATAACAGAAATATTGAAGCAACAGACGGAACCCTTGATGCCTATAATCAGCTCTGGTCGTATTCGAAGGCAGGATTCCAGTCGAACGAAAATTACTTTAAAATACAGGGAAAGAATCCAGACGGTTCGATGAACCTAGATTATCCTGTGCTTGCCAACCTGGATAATTTGATAGACTACCTTCTTATCATTTATTACACGGGAAATTTCGACGCGCCGATAAGTGCCTTTACGGGTAATTCACAACCAAATAATTTTTACGGCATCTATAACAGGATAGGTCGCAGCGGATTTTTATTTTTCGTACACGACGCGGAACATACTTTGATGCAACCGCAATACAGCGAGAATGGAGATTATGGCCTGAACCGCACAGGACCGTATGGCTGCGGAAATATAGTACAGTACTTCAACCCTCAATGGCTCCATGAACGACTCTCCTCGAACAATGAATATAAAGTGTTGTTTTCCAATCATATATACCGTCATTTTTTCAATCACGGCGCATTGACGGCGGAGGCCTCTGAGCAGCGACTGGCTAACCGGAGGGATGAGATCGATACGGCTGTAATCGCAGAATCTGCCCGCTGGGGGGATACAAAAGTGCATCCTCCGCGTACAAAAGATGATGATTGGTCACCATCAATATCGTGGATAATGGACTCGTTTTTCCCTGCCCGTACCGGGATAGTCCTTGATCAGCTTAAGGCCGATAAGCTCTATCCATCAATCGATCCGCCGAAGATCATGTCCGGTTCTCAAGAAATCAAGAATGACATATTGACAATTCAGAAAGGCGACAAAGTCCGTCTTGTTAATACCAACACATCTCAGGTGGGCTCGGTTTTCTATACACTTGACGGCACGGACCCGCGTGCCATAGGAGGAGCTTCGAGTCCCTCGGCTGCCGATGCCGGAGACGAAATTGAATTGACAATCAATTCAAACACTGCACTGAAGGCCCGGGTGAAAAACGACAATACCTGGAGCGCTTTACATGAAATTTTACTCAACACCGGAGAAGATTTGAGTGGAATGAAAATTACAGAAATTCATTATGATCCGCTGCCTGATGGAGATATCAGTGGTACCGAGTTTGAGTTTATCGAATTGAAAAATGTAGGATCATCGTCTCTATCACTTGCAGGCGCGCATTTCGTCCAGGGCATTGATTATACGTTTCCGAATGAATCGCCCGTATTGCCGGGGAGCTTCGTTGTACTGGCATCAAATGCCGGGATGTTTCAGAAACGATACGGATTTGCACCGACCGGTGAGTATAACCAACAGCTGGACAATGTTGGAGAGCGTTTGACATTGGTCGACCTTCCAGGCGATACACTTTTTACCGTTCGCTACAACGATAAAGCACCCTGGCCGGATTCGGCAGATGGGGACGGGTATTCACTTGTAGTAAAAAATATAAACGGTTATGGCAACCCCGATTCAGCCAACTACTGGCGGGCATCTTTAAGTATCAATGGATCGCCGGGAAGAGACGATCTGGTGAACGGTATCGGCGATACACCAAACCGGCTACCCGGGTTTTTTCAGCTCGACCAGAATTATCCTAATCCCTTCAATCCTGAAACGATGATCAGCTATCGACTTCCGTCGCGTGTCAGCGTAGAACTTAAAGTGTTCGATATACTCGGACGGGAAATAGCTACATTGGTTGATCAGGAACAAAATGCCGGCACTTATGAAGTAAAGTTCCCCGCCTCGAGCGGAGACAGCGGTAACTTGAGCAGCGGTGTTTATCTTTATAGGATCAAAGCGGGAAATTTTGTTAAAACAAACAAGATGGTGCTCGTAAGATAAATTTACAGTTCTTGCCGAAGTTGCGATAAATCGATACGTGGACAAGGAGGATTCGAGCAGATAACCCAAAAGTACGACATTACCTTATTCAATAAAACGCATGTGATGTCCATAGGAGGAACAAATGCCATTCACCAGAACAGTACAAAAATACGATGCGTATCTGTGCCCGAACGAAGGAAAAGCAGGTGGGCGAATAATTCTGTCCTGCAGCGATTGTGTACTCAACCTGATTTTCATGGATCCTTCGGCGACACTGCCGCCCAACAGCTTTGATGTTGCCACTAAAATTGGCTTCGGTTACCAGTCCTTCAGTCAGTTCATGAATTTCATCGATCTGCTGCGCAACGAGAAGCCCATTTATACAAACTTTGCGCCTGAAGTGACTCCGCCAACGTTCGAGATCTTTTGTCAAAACGAACCGACGGGTGAAGGTGAATAGTATTGCGTTTGCATACTGCGGCTTGAATTGCGAGGGCTGTCCTATCTACTGGGCAACCAGAGAGCAGGATAAACAAAAACAGCAAGAAATGAGGGTCGATATCGCACGGCTCTGCCGCGAGCACTACGGTATGGATGTCCGACAGGAGGATATCACCGACTGCGATGGATGCCGTTCCGAAACAGGAAGATTATTTTCAGCCTCCAGCAAGTGCGAAATCAGGAGCTGTGCAAGACAGAGAAAGCTTGACAGCTGTGCTTACTGCACAGACTATGCATGCGAGAAATTGCAGAAGTTGTTCGCCACCGACGCAAGCGCCAGGACACAACTTGAGGCAATCAGAACCGACAGGAAAAATAATAATGATAAAAATTAAAAGAATCATAACCGCAGGTACAATATCAGGACTCGCGATGGGAGTTTTTCTTTTTATCGGAGGTGCAATTTTCTCCAGAATTATTTACGGACCCCAATTTGCTCCTCCGGGGAAGTTCACCGAGGAACAAATGAATGCTTTTTATTTTGTCTGGACAAAATTAGCGATAGGATGGTCTTTCGGACTCCTCTTTACATTCACATATGAAATGCTCCCCCTGCAGAAAAAATTGAACGGCATACTACATGGACTTACCTATGGATTTGCTTTTTGGTTCATTATATCGTTGTGGAATCTCTCCCACCCTTTAATTTATGGATCTATCAATATCCCGGATCAGACTTTCTGGCTGCTCTATCAATTAGTCGGATTCACGGGATTTGGAGCAACGCTTGGCTATATCTATAAAAAAAGGGCACAAAAAGAACACGCAGCTTCGTCAGGTCCAGCCGTATAGATTAATAGCAGGCCGACGTTGCTTCAGAAATAATTTTTATACATAGAGAATAAATATTTGGCAAACCACTCGGAGGAATTTATGAAGAAAATCATAATAACTATCCTCGCCGCCACAATGCTATTGATGGTATGGTCATGTGGTGACAGGTTCGAGCGCTTCAGACCATTATTGCCGGGGGAAATCGAGGACCCGCTTTGGCCTGTGCCAATAATAGTATCGGTGCGCGATACATCATGTTCAGATTCGATACCTTGTCCTTCGAAAGCCGGAGATTGCGTCAAGCGTGATTTCATGGTGCAGATAGACACGACTTATTATCTCACGGTAAGCTATTTCAATGGAGATACTATAACTCCCAGCTGCCGTGCATGCGGAACAGTCTATCAGGGCGATTCAGTTATTATGCATAATTATACAGCATGCCCCACCGGGGGGCCCTGGATTGCTATTGGCCGTCTGAAACCCGATGTGAAATACACGCTGGTTGTATGCATGCAGCGGTGTCCAAAATTGTCAAAGTGCAATTGCGGACGAATACCACTGGCAGACGCCATTGTTTCTATCCGTCGCGTTTTTTCTAGATAAAAAAAGCGTACACTAAATTTACTCCACATTTCGGACACAAAGGAGGTAATCATGAAAGCTTATAGAAGAAGTAAGGAAGCTATTGTGATGTCACTGACGTCACTTTTTCTGATTGCCGTATTCCTTGTATTTTCCTCGACGGCATTCGCTCAACAGAAATCGATCACACTGCCGAAAGGGACGACGGTGCAAAAAATCGGTCCCGGGCATTTCAAATTCAGACTCCCGAACCGGCAGATCGTGGAAGTGAAAAACTTCAATCCCAAAACAGGCATGATCGGTTCTATCGGAGTTTTTAATCCGGATCCGCACAGCAAGATCGGGTGGATCCCCATTGTATCCGGAAATCTGGGAAAATTTGTTTCCTCCGGGAAACTGACCAAAGAGGCGGCGTCAAAACTTAAGCCCATTGAATACATCCAGATCGACGATGACGTAACGTGGCTTCCGATTACACTTTTCTATCAGCCGGTGGTAAAATAACTATTGTGGTCTGTTTCATACATAATAAAGTGGCTACTGTGCTACTACAAAGGAGGTAATCATGAAAACCTATCGCATGAATAAAGAGACTATTGTGATGTCACTGACGTCACTTTTTCTGATTGCCGTATTCCTCGTATTTTCCTCGACAGCATTCGCTCAACAGAAATCGATTACTCTGCCGAAAGGGACGACAGTCCAGAAGATTGCTGCAGGACATTTCAAGTTCAAGCTCCCAAACAGGCAGATTGTCGAAGTCAAGAATTTCAACCCCAAATTAGGCGTCGTCGGTTCTATCAGTATTATCGATCCTGATCCGCCAATTAAACCAGTCGTTAAGGGAACCCAGGGCAAGCTTACAATTTCCGGAAAACTGACAAAAGAGGCGGCTTCTAAACTCCCGCCTACCGACTATATCAAGATTGACGACGAGGTGACATGGCTCCCGATTACAATCATCTATCAGCCGGTGAAGATCATACTCAAAACGGGCTTGAACGAGCTCAGTCCTCAACCCGATCCGCCGGGAGTAATTAAGTAGACATAATGCGACACTTGTCTATTCAAAAAGTAGTTCTGTACGCACACATGACCGATCTGCGTTAAATACTAATACTCGGTGTATTATTGTATTAAAAGGAGTATTACTGAAATCTCGCGTGATCAATTTTTACTTTAAAATATTTTGTATCAGCTTTTCTTGCATCACGATATTTTCCATTATCCTTCACGCGCAGGAAAATTATTCAATTCAGGATTCAGATAATCTGGCCGCCGATACCGTCGTTTTTACCTCGTCGAATCTGCCGATCATTGTGATTGATACACACGGACAAACAATCCCCGATGAACCGAAGATTACCGCTGATATGAAAATTATTTATAACGGTGAGGGACAACGGAATGCCATCACCGATACGGTGTACAATTATAACGGCAAAATCGGAATTGAAGCCCGGGGCTCGAGCTCGCAGCAATTTCCCAAAAGGCAATTCGGACTCGAAACGCGGGACATATCCGGAGACGGAATTAATGTTTCACTACTTGACCTTCCGGCTGAATCTGATTGGGTCATCTATGCCGCGTATAACGACAAGTCATTGATGCGGGATTTCTTATCGTATACGCTTGCGCGAAGTATGGGCAGATATGCAACCCGCGCACGCTACTTTGAGCTTGTTCTCAATGGAAGATACTGGGGCGTTTATATGCTATTCGAAACCATTAAACGCGGGAAAAACCGGGTTGATATTTCTAAAATTGACACCACAGAGATTTCCGGCGACACTCTCACCGGAGGATATATAATTCGAATTGACAAATTTAGTTTCACTGATAGAGGTTGGTTTTCACCGAATCCTCCTTATGCTGCACCGTCAAAAAAGATCCTGTACCAATATTATTATCCAAAACCTGAAAAGATCGTTTCCGAACAGGAAGCATATATCCAAAATTTCATATCATCCTTTGAAACGGTTATGAAAAGCGCCGATTACACCGATACCGTTAATGGATACCCTAAATATCTGGATATTAGCTCTGCTGTCGATTATTTGATCATCAACGAACTGGCCAGAAATGTCGATGCCTACAGGTTAAGTGCATACATGTTCAAAGACAAAGATAGCAAAGGAGGAAAACTCGGCATCGGTCCGATTTGGGATTTCACTAATTCACTGGGTAACTGCGATTATTATGATGCCTGGTTAACCGGCGGGTGGCAGATGGTCTATTTGACGACCAATTCAAACTTTCTGAACTACGATAATTACCTGGTTCCTTTCTGGTGGAAACAATTATTTGACGACCCGACATTTATGGATAAAGTAAAAAGCAGGTGGATTGAATTACGACAGAATCAATTGACACTGCAAAAGATCAACGGGATTATCGATTCGGTCGCCGCATATATTGATGAAGCACAGCAAAGAAATTTTATCAAGTGGCCGATTCTGGGTATTAAGATCTGGCCGAACTATTATTATTTTAAAACATATGCTGAAGAGGTTTCATTTCTAAAAAATTGGATCGGCGACCGGTTGTCCTGGATAGATATAGAACTCACCGGGGGTTCTCTCGACACCGATGGCGTAAATTACCGGCAGCCGTCGACATTCTTTGTATATCAGAATTATCCCAACCCCTTTAACTCGGCGACAACGATCAAATTTCAAATGCCAAGTCCCGATTTCGTTACGTTGAAGGTTTTCGATGTGATGGGTCGAGAAATTTCGACACCGGTATCGGAGACCCTGCCGGCCGGATTGCACATACGTCGATGGTATGCCGGATCGCTATCAAGTGGAGTCTATTTCTATCGCCTTGAAGCCGGCAATTTCTACCAAACAAGAAAATTGATATTGGTGAGGTGATCGAAAAATATAATTATTATTTTACACACAGCGAAACTTTACGAGCAGGTATTAAAACTCACTACGCTGCTGGCATGTGCATGTATCCTGGCAGCATGCCATAAATCAGGACCGACGGAACCAACATCGAACCAATCGCTCCCGGCGTTAGAGAGTATAATTCCACGGCCCGAGTTTGTTCAGAAACATACCGGCACTTTTGTCTTATCCGAAAACGCCTCCATATGCATCAATCCAGGATCAATCGAGATAACAGCGATTGGCGAATACCTTTCCGAAAAACTGCGCCCATCAACAGGATATAAATTGAATGTCGTTCAGACATCCGGTCCACTAGAAAACGGAAATATATACATCACGACTGTCGGGGGAGATCCTGCGTTGGGTGAAGAGGGCTATTATCTAACGGCCGAAAATAATTTGGTGACACTTGTCGCACCTCGGCCAGCAGGTCTATTCCGGGGAATACAAACAATCAGACAATTGCTTCCTCCATCCATCGAGAATTCGACAAGACAATCCGGTCGGTGGGAAATTGAAACCTGCACGATCACGGATCGTCCACGTTTTGAATGGCGTGGTATGATGCTCGATGTTGCAAGACATTTCTTCACCGTCGAAAATGTGAAACGTATAATCGATCTGATTGCTTATTACAAGATAAACCGACTTCACCTGCACCTTAGTGACGACCAGGGATGGCGAATTACGATCAATACGTGGCCGAACCTAGCAACCGTAGGCGGCCTCAGTGCGTACGGAGACGATCCCGGAGGATTCTATACCCAGGCAGATTATATGGAAATCGTTGGGTATGCTCAGAGTCGCTATATCACAGTTGTCCCAGAAATTGATATGCCGGGACACATGGGCGCGGCTATTTTATCTTATCCAATACTTGGTACTTCCTCGGTACTCTTGATTTAGATAAAGAAACAACCTACAAATTCCTTGATGACGTAATCCGGGAAATTTCAGCAATAACTCCCGGTCTTTACTTCCATGTTGGAGGCGATGAGGCGTACGGTATTCCATTGGCCAAGTATACACTGTTCATTGATAGTATACAATCTATTGTACACTCTTACGGCAAACAAATGGTCGGGTGGGAGGAAATTCCCCGGGGAAATATTTTCCGTACTTCTATTGCACAGCACTGGAATAGCACGCTGGCTCAAGATGCAGTCGAGCGAGGTGCGAAGGTCATCATGTCACCGGCATCTAGGACATACATGGATATGAGATATAATTTCTTCACTTTTCCAGGACAGAATTGGGCAGGATATATTGAGGTGGACAATGGCTATTCCTGGGATCCGGCGACAGAGTTGAACGGAGTCACAGAAGAAAATATTCTGGGAGTAGAAGCTCCGCTCTGGACGGAAACAATCAAGA
The DNA here is from genome assembly GCA_963776275.1 of Ignavibacteriota bacterium. Lineage (GTDB taxonomy): Bacteria > Bacteroidota > Ignavibacteria > UBA10030 > CAVZMI01 > CAVZMI01. The sequence continues at coordinate 203,450 of CAVZMI010000023.1, read as the reverse complement.
CTATGAGTGACATAGAATTTATGACTTTCCCGCGGCTTCCGGGTTACGCCGAGATCGGCTGGTCTTTATCTGAGGGAAGAAGCTTCGACGAATATAAATACCGTCTGGGAGCTCATGGCCCCCGGTTAAGGGCAATGGGAGTGAATTTCTATCGCTCTCCACTGGTTCCCTGGTAATAACGCCGTAAGAATGCAGCCTTTTTACAAAGCCTCGTCGAAATCCGTCGGGGCTTTTTTAAATATTAACGATATACCTCACATTTAAAAACCCATAATCCGGACTGTGGAATTCTCATGATGATTATCTCAGTTGCCATTTATCGTTATATTTATTAGTTTTTCTAATACTCACCACATAACACTCATTCCTGGAGATGAAAATGAAAACTCTTTCAATTCTTATTCTCCTCATCGTGGCGGTTTTTCTGGTGCCGCCTGATCTAGCCGGACAAACAAAAAAATACGATATCAAATCGGGAATCGTCACATTCGAAAACTCCACTGTTATGGGAAAGATCAAATTTACCGAAAGGTTTATCGTGTATTTTGATGATTATGGAATGAAGGAATGTAAAGAAACATATAAAGACAATACTCTTTCCGAATCGTTCTTCAGCGATGGAAAAACACTGTACACCCTGAACCACAAGGATAAAGTAGCATACAAACAGGGCGATGCATATCGTGGGACGGAACTGCGGTTCGACTGGAACGAAGTTTCTCAGAAGGAGAAAGCCAGCGGAAAAGCAAAACAACTGTCAAATGTCACCATCGCCGGTAAGCTATGCGAATCATTCGAAGTCACCTCCACCTCGGGTAAGACCGTGTTTGCAGGATGGAAAGGTATTTGCTTAATGACCGATCTCACCACTTCGGGTATAAACGTTATCGCGAAAGCGGTCAAGGTGGAGGAAAATGCAAAGGCCCCGCAGAAAAATTCAAGATCCCGGCAGGTTATAAAGTACAGTAATATTTAGCTTGGCCATGTGAGAACATTTTTATATCATCAAAGGAGAACCATTATGAAAAGAATTTTTGTCGTATCCATACTCGCACTCATCGCTATTTTCGGCATAGAAAATACAATGTCTGCAGCCTCAAAAAGAGATGAGGCGAAGGCGATGGTACGAAAGGCTATTCAATTCTATAAAGCCAACGGCAGGGGAAAAACCCTCGAAGCAATCACCGCTGGCAGATTTAAAAAAGATGAACTGTATGTCTTTGCGTACAGCAAAGAAGGCGTGATGCTTGCGCATCCGGTGAATAAATCGTTGATAGGAAAAAATCTTATCGATGTTCCTGACGATGCCGGGAAGTATTTTAGAAAAGAGATCGTCCAAAAAGCAAAAGCATCCGGAACAGGATGGGTTGATTATAAGTACAAAAATCCAAAAACCGAAAAAGTGGAAGATAAAACAACTTATTTCAAGAAAGTAGACGGCATCATCTTCTGTTGCGGTGTTTATAAATAGAGAATCGATGAAAAGCACCTTTTATAAATCCTGGTCGTTCATCATCGCAACAGCAGTACTATTCATAACAGTCCTGATCCTTTCATGGATATCCATGAACCAAAATCAGGGCCATCTCATCTACGCGCTCGACGATCCCTACATACACATGGCCATGGCCAAGAACTTCGCCCAGCATGGAGTATGGGGAGTAACAAGGCATGAGTTCAGTTCTTCGTCCTCTTCGTTGCTATGGACACTGCTCCTCTCGGGAATGTACCTAGCATTTGGAGTCAATGAAATCGGTCCGTTTATACTGACTGTCGCGATCGCCGTCGCGGCACTTTTTTCAGTCTTTCTACTATTAAGAAAGTACGCTCTTCCGCAATCGTATGTATTCCTTGTCCTAATGGGAATTATTCTCTTCACCCCCTTCCCTGCTCTTCTTTTTACAGGACAGGAACACATTCTCCATGCGCTTCTTACTATTCTTTTTGTATACGTTTCTGCAAAAACACTTTCTTCGAATATTCACCACGGTAGCTCGGTAACAGGTTTTGTGTCGCCCTTGATACTGGCGCCGATTGTTGTTCTTACCCGATATGAGGGATTGTTCGTCGTTTTCGTTGTGTGCGTTCTTTACCTCTTCCGTAACCGATGGTTGTATTCTCTTTTGTTGGGGGCAATTGCGATCATACCGATCGGGATTTATGGAATTATCTCGATCTCTCATGGGTGGTTCTGGCTGCCGAATTCGGTTCTTTTAAAAGGTCATATTCCGGATTTTACTTCTCTCGCCGGTATGAAAGAATTTCTCGGGATCTCAATTCATCAACTCCTTGGAGCGCCTCACATTCTTTCTCTGATGATTATGTCGATTATTCTCTTCGTACTCCGGTTCAAAAAGGGATTCTGGGAAGAGAACCGGATAATGATGATAATATTTTTCGCCACATGCGTTTTCCATATGCAATTTGCTAAAACCGGCTGGTTTTACCGATATGAGTCATATCTTGTTGCCCTTGGTGTTTTTGTCGTTAGTATTCCATTCTTCGAATTCATTTACATGCGAGGTAAAGAAAATAAATATCAAGGGATTATTACGCCATGAAATTCTCAGCTATCATTACTTCTGGGCCTTCTCGCTCTTTTCCCGCTCGCCAGGAGAGGAATAGGATCAACGACGCCGGATACCTCGGGCGACAAAAAACATTTTTGAACAACAATACCAGATGGGAATTTTCCTACGGCAGCTATTATCAGGACGCTGCTGTTGCCGCAAATGATATTGGGGCTATCAACTATCTGGCGGACATTCGTTGTCTCGATTTGTGGGGAATCGGGAATGCCGATATAGATCTGAAAAAAAGGAACGGTTTTTACAATAGAGAACAAATAGAAAGTGTTACGAGATCAAAGAATATCAGGATTGCAATACTCTATGATAGTTGGTTCAGCCGCCATGGAGTAAGCATCCTACCTTCTCAGTGGATTCATGTGGGTGAATGGAAAATTTCAAAAAATTTTGTTTGCGGCGATGAGATTGTTACGTTCTATGCGGTTAATCTAACCGAGGCGGCCAATTTACAGGTGAACCTCAACGCCTTCTCATCTTCTCTTCCAAAAACTGTCTGTCAGATCGGGGAATATACTCGCTGATCTTTTCGCTGCCGCACTATCTCGCAAAATTGATTGGTTCGCAATCGACAAATCCTTTACAAATGTATCTTAACTGTCAATACTCCTGTTGGACGAGTCCATAAAACATCGATTCAAAGGAGCTCGGTTCCCGATCGCTTTTTAAAAAGATATGGAGCAGAGCTTCACCTTTTTAATATGACCCGGGAGTCCGCGCCTTTAGCAATTCCCTAAGAACTTTTTATTTCTCGCGCCGGAATAATTTCCGCCAGCTGCGTTCACGGGATTCTATCGATTCCTTTCTCTCAAACGATTCCTTCTTTCCAAATGATTCTTTTGGACTGTATGATTTTTTCTTCTTCAAGGGATGAGCCGTATACCGGCGTGGTTTTCTGTTCCGTTCGCTCCCATCGTGTCCCTGATGCTTTGAACCGGACGGATTCGCATGCCTGTGGTGTGGAGTGTCATGCTGCATGGTTTTAGTCTCTGCGACGAGAGATTCTTTTTTCGTGTAATCGAATCCCTCGTAGCGTTTAACATCATACCGCCTACCGACGTACTTCTCAATACTTTTCACAAACTTTTGCTCTGCTGCCGACACAAACGTGATTGCGTCTCCGTTAGCGGTTGCACGTCCGGTGCGGCCTATACGGTGGATATAATCCTCGGCAAAGGTCGGCGTGTCATAATTAATTACGTGCGAAATTCCCTCAACGTCGATTCCGCGTGCGGCAATGTCTGTGGCAACAAGAACTTTATAGTGTCCCTGCTTGAATCCCGCCAGAGCACGTTGACGCTGCGCCTGTGTGCGGTTGGAATGGATGGCGACGGATTGGACGCCGTTTCTCTCAAGCCGTGCGCGTGATCTTGTCGGCTCCGTGCTTTGTCCGCGAAAAAACGAGCGCGCTATCGATAGTCCTCCGAACCGAGCAAGTGAAGGAGCAACTCTATTTTCATCTCCTGGGGTACGGTATAAAACGCTTGCGCAACGGTTTCTACAGGCCGTCGCTGCTCGCCGATTTCGATCAACGATGGATTCTTTTGAATGGACGCAGTCAACGCTTTCACTTCTTTCGACATAGTCGCAGAGAACAACAGCGTTTGCCGCTTCACCGGCATACGGGCGATGATTTTCTCGAACGTCATTTATGAATCCCATATCGAACATGCGATCGGCCTCGTCGAGTACAAGAATTTCGATCTTCGAGAGGTCTGCCGTATGCCGATTGAGATGATCGTTTAAACGTCCCGGGGTTGCGATGATAATGTCGACGCCGTGCCGGAGCCGTTTCACCTGGTTGTCCATACTGGCTCCACCGATGATTGTGAGGCTCTGAATGTTCGTGAACCGGCCGTACGTGGTAATAAATTCTTCAGCCTGCAGAGCAAGCTCGCGTGTCGGTGTAAGGACAAGCGCGCGCGCATGATGGGTTGTGTGATGCGTACCCTGTTTTGTCAGATGGTTGAGCATCGGCAAAATGAATGCGGCGGTCTTTCCGGTACCCGTCTTAGCAACGCCGATAATATCCCGGCCGGTAACGGCCAGCGGAATAGCCTGCGATTGAATTGCGGTGGGTGCAGTATAGCCTGTTGCAAGAATACCCTGCACGAGTTGATCGGAAAGATCAAGTTTTGAAAATGGCATAATAAATCCTTTATTAGAACTGTAAAAAACACGCTACGCAGGATGGTAATTTGCCGAAGATGAGAAAGTACGGGAAGTGTACAACTGAGCGTACAAAACTCCGTGCAGTACCTTAGCTTATTGACATCAGAGAGCGAGTCTCAAATATCCGCTTCCGATGCTGGTAACGCACGGATGCGGGCGCCGCTGTTTGCGACTTGTATAAGATACGGATATATTGTGTTAAATCCTAATGAGAATTCAAGATAAAAGAGTCACATCAGATCTCGATGGCTATCGATTAAGTAAAAAGTAAAAATTAAAAAGGAAAAAGTATTAAAGAGCTTTGAAAAGCAAATTTTCCAACTTTTCGCCCTTTGAGCCTGAGGTTCATCCGTTTTTCCGCCAACCCCACTAGTCCCATCGGAGAACGTATGACACTAAAAAGCACGTAAGCTTACGGTCTCCGGCTCTTAAAGATAAGCCGGCAGGCTTCATGAAGTGGTACCCCTCGATACTCTTCGGCATGCTCAGGGTCCAGACGGGGTAAACTTTTCACTTTTTCCTTTTTACTTTTTTCTTATCTTTTGCATGTTAACTGCAATTCAATTATATTCTCACCAGGTTCAACAAATCATCTCCACGTGCATATCGCACATGGCTGACTCTTACAATTGCATTCGAGTATTTATTCCTGCATTATTTCATTGAAAATCCATGGAGCAAACTTTTCCACGACTATAACACAAATGACAAATCTTCACAGCCTATAGAGAGGAGTTGGATAATGCAATTGACGGTAATGAAGAATACATATGCAATCTGTAAACTCGATCATGATTCTCCAATCCCTCCGTGGGTGCATGCCTCGCACGGTTTCGCCAGTATGACATATACTCCGGATGAACTCTCGATCGTATGTCAGGAGAAATATGTCCCCGCCGAGATAAAGCAGGAAAGGGGTTGGCGAATTTTAAAAATAATCGGTCCTCTGGATTTTTCACTTGTGGGTGTCATCTCGAGAATAACAGGGATTCTAGCCAATGCCGGAGTGTCCCTTTTCACGGTGTCGACCTATGAAACCGATTTTATTCTGGTGAAAAAGGAAGCGCTCGATCAGGCAATTCACGCGTTGCAGGATGCAGGACTGGAAATAATCGACTAGGGCTCCTGCAATGGGAAAAATATTATATCAAGGAGATGGAGATTGAAATCATTCATGACAACTCCATGGCTCTTTCTAATCATCGCTGTTCCTCTCACGGGGTGTAAAAAAAATAATGAGGCTGCTTCGGAACAAAACAATGAAGAGCAGATCTATTTTTATTCTTTCGAGTCGCCGGCCGACACATCTGGTTGGCAGGGAGATATGGAATTCAGGGACGACGTACCCCCTTCTGGAGGAAACCGTTCGGTATTCATTTCCGGTGGATGTATCGTCCCCCACGCCTATGTCACGCTCATAAGTCCGGCCTCTGAAAGCTATCTCAGCATGCGATGCTGATTGAAAATATTGATGCACCTCCCCTTCCTTGCACGGTACGGCTACCACCACGATGAATTGTATTTTCTCGACTGCGGGCATCATTTATCCTTCGGTTATGTCGACCAATCACCGATAGTCCCCTGGATTGCCCGTCTGGCAGATTTCCTTTTCGGACAATCGTTGTTCGGTTTACGCATATTTGCAGTCCTCGCCGGAACCGCGGCGATATTCATTACAGGACTTCTCGTCCAACGACTGGGCGGCCGCAAGTTCGCAGTCTTTGCAGCCTGTTTCTCAATGTTGATAGCGCCGAATTTTATCCGCTCGAGTATCATGCTCTGCATTCCGGTCTTCGAACCCATTATCTGGGTTTCATGTGCATATTTCGTCGTCCGGATCATACAGGAAAATAATCTCCGGTTGTGGATCTGGATAGGAGTATTGATCGGTATCGGACTGATGATTAAGCATTCGACGCTGCTTTTAATTTTTGGCTTGGGGATCGGAATACTTCTGACTCCATTAAGAAACCACCTTCGAACACGCTGGCCGTATCTTGCCGGGGCGATCGCCCTATGTATTTTTCTCCCGAATATTCTATTGCAGATTGCCAACGACTGGCCCACAGTGGAATTCCTCCGTAATCTCAACCGGCATACTATGAGCAGAATCTCCATCTTTCAATTCATTCTCGGACAAATTCTCTATCTCAATCCGGTTACAGCTCCGATATGGATCGGAGGACTCGTTTTCTTTTTCTCAAAAGCCGGAAAGCCATACCGCATTTTCGGATGGGTCTATATTTCTCTTTTTGTTCTCCTGATGCTTATCAAGAGTAAAATCTATTACCTTGCTCCTGCATATCCTGCCGTATTAGCCGGTGGCGGCGCTGCACTTGAACAATTTATCATTCGCAAGAATTGGCCCCGCCTTAAACCTGTCATCGCCGGTACGATGATTCTAGCATTGATACTTTTTGCCCCTATCTTACTCCCAATTACTTCCATCGATGCCATGGATCGATATTGTAAAGTATTATCGTTCGGTTCGTTTGAAAATGTCTATGAGATAACAGGCGATCTCCACGGACAATTTGGATGGAAAGAACGCGTAGAAGCCGTCGCGAAAGTCTATCATACGCTTTCACCCATAGAATGTGACAGCACTTTAATCTTTGGGAGCTGGTACGGCCCCACTGGAGCGATTAATTATTTTGGCGGCGAGTACGGACTACCAAAAGCAGTTTCAGGACACATGACATATTACCTGTGGGGATTTCCGCAAAAGCCGATCACAACGGTTATTGTGGCCGATGCGCCCATTGAGAGGTTGAAGACGATGTTCGACGACGTTATAGTTGCATCTCAGACTACGCTGAAAAATGTTAATCCCTGGGAACAGCAATTTTATGTGGCAATCTGCCGTAAACCTAAAGTTGGGCTTCATGAACTCTGGCCGAAGTTGAAGAACTGGTGAAAAAAAGGTTGAAGGTTGGGAGGTTGAAGGTTAAAGGTTGGGCGGTTGAAGGTTAGAGGTTGTGTTGAAAAGATATATTTACATTTACATTCTCCTTGCCTCTCTTCTTTAAATTCGCTATCTTAAATGAAGATTTTTCATCTAATAACAGAAAGGTCAGGAATTCGAAATGGCAAAAGTATGTGCAATTTGCGGTAAAAAGCCGACAAGCGGCAACAATATCAGTCATGCCCATAACCGGACACGGCGGCGGTGGGAGCCGAATCTCCAGAGCGTCCGCGCAAAAGTCGGCTCGAAAACCATGCGGATTACCGTTTGTGCAAATTGCATTAAATCGGGTAAGGTTATGAAAGCTGCATAAAGAGTCTTTATGTATATTTAAGACCCCGTTCCGCTCTGCGGATCGGGGTTTTTTATTTCTGCGTTCCGCTCAAGGAATCGGCTGGTCTCAATTGTGAATGATAAATGTTTAGGGGCTGTTTCGACAGCCAGGTGGTCGAGTAGTCCTGTTCCGCGGTAGCGGAACAGGACGTATCGAGACCACGATGTTATACCGATGATCTATGAAAGGTCACCTCGATATGGATGTCGATATGGCTTGATAACTCGGTGACCTGGCTATTGAATTTGTTACTCAGTATCAATAGCCAGGTGGTCGAGTAAAACCGCTGTTTATTATGCCATATCGAGACCACATAAAAAAGTATTAAAAACTGCCAAATCCGCCTCCCCCCCCCGCCTTGCAAAAGAAGGGAATTCTATTAAATTAAGCTCATGATATCAATTTCCCTTCCAAATCAACTGACACTGCTCCGGATACTGCTTACTCCCGTCTTTGTCAGTCTGCTCTTCTCGCAGGATCACCGACTGCGACAATGGGCTTTTGTGGCTTTTACTATCGCATCACTGACAGATTGGTACGACGGATGGGTAGCACGAAAATGGGGATATATTTCACGATGGGGAAAATTCTTCGATCCACTCGCCGATAAAGTACTGACATCAGCGGCGTTTTTCGCTTTTGCCATACTCGGCCTTGCACAATACTGGATGGTCTGGATTATTGTAATAAGGGATATCCTCATTACGTTACTCCGTTCGCTTGCCGAGTATAAAGATCAGACGGTTGTAACGACTTATTTTGCAAAAGTAAAAACATTCGCCCAGATGACACTGATCTATTATATCCTGATTTTGTATCTGGCAAAAACAACTCCCGGATTCTGGTCAGATCACCAGCCATTGTTCGACATGCTTCTCAATCCGACGCTTGTGTATATTTTAATGCTGATCATCACGATCATAACTCTCTGGACGGGCATCACCTACATCATCGATAACCGGAAGACTATTCTGAATCTCTATGTCAGCCGTTCCCGAATCACCGAATCAGATTGATCGGAATGTTAAGAGTGTTCCCTTTCTCTTACGATTTATCAGCACCGGATTCGGTGCGGGATATTCGCCCCTAATTCCCGGCACCATCGGCACTTTAGTAGCACTTATATTTTATGCAATCCCCGGATTTGAAGTGACCACCGTAATGCTGTCTGCGATCGTTGCTACTTTTGCAATCGGCATATACGGAGCCCATCTGGTTGAAAAGCAAAGCAGTCATGATCCGGGAATTGTCGTGATAGATGAAATAGTCGGGATGTGGGTATCGCTGCTTTTTCTTCCGAAATCGCTTACGATCACAGCGGCTGCATTTATCCTGTTCCGTATCTCCGACATCATTAAGCCCTGGCCTGCACGGTGGTGCCAACGTAAATCGGGCGGATGGGCAATAATGCTTGATGATGTGTTTGCAGGGATGTATGTGAATATTGCGCTTCAATTGTGGCTGCGGTTTATCCACTAATCGACTTAACAGCTTCGAGACGAACAGATGAATCTCAACATGCCGCCCCCATGGGGCTCGTACCGTTTCGTTGGCGGTTTTTCTACAAACATATCGCGCCTACGGCGCTCTTTCACAAAATAGCTTTTCTAGAAACGTTCAGCGCCACGACGCTCATTAACAATCCGACTATTATTCACCGATGACGTGCATACAACGCTCATGTATTCACAATACAAAACTCGAAATTCAACATTTCAAAAACCCCGTAGGGGTGATATGTTTATAGAAAAGCATAACAAAAAAAGGAATGAACCCCGTCGGGGTGATATGTGGAAAAAGGATAAATCAATCTATCGCGATCCATTTAAAAAGATATTCTTCATTATACGCAACATTGTATTCCTGTAGTATCGCAATATATTCTTCTTTAAAATTCTTCTTCTTATGATGGAATTCTTGATTCATGATGTAATGAATAATCCAATCAAGATCTCCTTCGCCGCACGAAAATACACCGAATCCCTCCTGCCAATTAAATCGATCTTTCACCAATCTACATTCATTAATAAAGCGGGAAGAATTCGCCTTAATATCTCTTACAATTGTCGAGACAGAAATATCCGGTTTTAATCCAAGTAGAATATGGGTATGATCAGGCATGCAACATATTGATATTAATTTCTGGTTTTTATTTGTGACTATCCCGGATATATATTTTTGTATTTCTTCACGGACCCCCGGGGACATGAGATTCAAGCGATTCTGGACAGAAAATATAACATGAAAATAGATTTTCGAAAATGTGTTTGCCATGACATGAATAATGAAAATATTGATTGGAGTTAAAAAAATATATCAGGCGAATTATTTCTTTAATAAATCTCAACATGCCGCCCCCATGGGGGCTCGTACCGTTTCATTGGCGGTTTTTCTATAAACATGTCGCGCCTTCCGCCTACACTACGTTCCGGCGGACAGGACGGCGCCTGTTTATTATCTCGCAGCCCTTATATTACATAGAACGAAAACAGGTTACATATGCCGCCTTTATGATTTGTATATCCCATGGGGCTCGTTTCGTTTTTCGATAGCTTTTCTATTAACATGTCGCGCTTACGGCGCTTGCCATCCTTAAATTCATCGTTCCGCCAATCCCACTACTCAACTGAGCCCCACAAAGAGCGTGGGACGTAAAAAGCACGGAACATGAGACGTAAGAAACACGAGAAAGGCGGGCAGGTCAAAAAATCTCTATGGGTCATTTTTAACCGTTATTTTAAGGAAAAAATTACCTTTGTTTATCATTCATCCCAATCGTATATTATTTCATGCTTGCAGAAATCATTACAATAGGTGACGAACTTCTGATCGGTCAGGTTATCAATACCAACCAGGCCTTCATCGCCGAAAAATTGAACAGCGTCGGGATTGCCGTCGCCCGGATGACCACCGTCGGCGACGATGAAGAGATGATGCTGAAGGCATTTGAAAACGCGTACCGAATATATGATGTTGTATGCGTGACGGGAGGATTGGGACCGACTCACGACGATATTACAAAGAAAGTCATCTGCAAATTCTTTCAAACCGATCTGATCATGGATCAGAGCATCCTCGAGAATATCAAGGCAATCCTGGGTAAACGAAATATACCCCTATTAAAAGCGTCCGAGGAACAAGCATTGGTCCCAGGGGGATGTACTGTATTTCCGAACAGTATGGGTTCCGCACCGGGTATTTTGTTTGATCGCGATGGAAAATATTTCATAGCAATGCCCGGCGTACCGTTTGAAATGAAAAGTATCATGGAAGAATCCGTTGTACCGTATTTCCAGACACATGCATCCGGACGCGCGATACTGCATCGTACTTTAAAGACAACAGGTATTGCCGAATCGGTGCTTGCGTCACGGCTTGGAAATGTCGAGGAATTCCTTGGCGGAGCAACCCTTGCGTTTCTGCCATCGCCGCACGGCACACGCCTGCGCATAACCGTTAACGAGCCGTCGGTTGCTGCCGCTGAGAAGAAAATTCAGGAAGTAGAACAGCAGATCCGCGCGAAAGTCGATAAATATATTTATGCGACAGGCGAAGAAGATCTCGAGGAAATAGTCGGCCACATCCTGAAGGAACGGAAAATGACGATTGCTGTGGCCGAATCGTGTACCGGCGGGATGATAGCAGATCGTCTGACGAATGTTCCGGGAAGTTCGGAATACTTCGAACGGGGGGTCGTCACATACGGCAATGCTTCGAAGATTGAACTGCTCGGTGTTCCGTCTGAGCTCATTGCCCGGCATGGCGCGGTAAGCCGTGAAGTAGCTCTTGCCATGGCTGAGGGAATCCGAAAAACCGCCAAGACGACAATCGGTATTTCCACGACGGGTATAGCCGGACCGTCGGGCGGCACGCCTGAAAAACCGGTCGGTCTTGTATGGATCGGTTATGCAGATACGGAAAGTTCATTCGCGCTTCAATTTAATTTCGGTAATAACCGGATGCGGACAAAAGAGCGGGCTTCTCAGGCGGCGATGGAGCTGGTGAGGAGAAAAATCCTTTCGATTGCTCTGGAACAATAGACTACAACATCTATAATGAATAGAATAGTAAGCCCCATACTCTGTGACCTTTATGGACCCTCTGAGTCCTCTGTGTCGGTGCTCTTATTATTAATTTCGATTTTAAAAAGAGAGCACCGTACCACTCATTGCCCTGAATAATGCTGTGGTATTATATTTTAGAAAAAGAAATTATATATTCATCGCCCACGGAGTTAAAATAACTAAGACAAATGGCATCAATCCGCACATTCATAGCGATCCCAACTCCCGACAACGTCAGGCAAGTGTTGAGCGAAATTCAGGCTGAATTGAATACCTCGCGTGCCGAGGTCAAATGGGAACCGCCCGAAAAGCTCCATATTACACTTCGTTTTCTAGGAAATGTCGACGAGCGTCAACTCCCTCAACTGATGACCGAATGTTCAAATGTCGTCTGTAACCTCCCATCGTTCTCTTTAATATACGAGGGACTCGGTTGTTTCCCCGATACACGAAACCCGCGTATAATCTGGGCCGGTTCACATAATGATGATGGGACACTTGTCCGGATAAAAAAAAATATAGACGATATTGTAGTACGATATGGCTTTGAACGCGAAAATAGGTCATTTCACCCCCATATCACTCTAGCAAGAGTAAAGGGAAGGCAAAATATTCCGAGCTTGATTAAAATGTTCCAAAGCGTTACATTTGAACCACATCCAGTAATCATCGACGAGGTTCACTTCATGAAGAGCGAGCTTCGTTCTACCGGCTCCATTTACACAAGAATACAAACCATTGCACTACAGAAATAAGGAGTTCGCATGGCTGACGAGAGGACTAAAACACAGCGCCTACAAGCATTACAAAACGCAATCGACCAGATTGAAAAAGAGCATGGCAAAGGTTCGGTCATGCGTCTTGGAGAAGGTCCGGTTGCCAAGATTGAATCAATTTCCACCGGCTCGATTTCACTTGACGCCGCTCTGGGCATCGGGGGCGTCCCTCGGGGAAGGGTAATCGAAATCTATGGTCCTGAATCATCGGGGAAAACGACCCTGTGTCTCCATATTATTACCGAAGCTCAAAAGGCGGGAGGGCTTGCTGCGTTCATTGATGCTGAAAATGCAATGGATATGGGATATGCAAAACGTCTCGGTGTAAACGTGAACGACCTCCTTCTATCCCAACCCGAATTTGGAGAGCAGGCACTGGAAATCGTGGAAACACTCGTTCGGAGCGGCGCATTGGATGTTATCGTCATCGATTCTGTTGCAGCACTTACTCCGCGCGCCGAGATCGAGGGGGAGATGGGCGATCCACAAATGGGTATACAGGCACGGCTTATGTCACAGGCACTACGGAAACTGACTTCTGCAATTGCCAAATCTAACACTTCCGTCATCTTCACTAACCAGCTTCGCATGAAAATCGGCGTGATGTTCGGCAATCCGGAAACGACAACGGGCGGGAATGCCCTCAAGTTTTATGCATCGGTTCGTATGGATGTCAGACGGATCGAAGCATTGAAAGACGGCACAAACGTCATCGGCAACAGAACAAAAGTGAAAATTGTGAAGAATAAAGTCGCACCACCGTTCCGAGAAGCACAATTTGATATTCTTTATAACGAAGGCATTTCAAAACTCGGCGACCTGATCGATACCGCAGTCGAGTTGAACGTAATCCAGAAAAGCGGTGCCTGGTTCTCGTATGGCCCCGAACGTATCGGGCAGGGACGGGATGCAGTAAAGAAATATCTGCAGGAATCACCAAAGATGATGGCGGAAGTCGAGACTAGCGTACGTACAAAGCTTGGTCTGCCTCAGCGGCAGATCGCATCACCGCCGACGACACCACCAAAACCTGAAAAAGTCGAACCACCACAAACTACTAAGAAACCGGCACAAAAACCATAGGATCACTTCTCAAATGCCGCATACAGAAACTCACTTTACCGGATCGGAGACAGTCCGTGATATTGTGATAGGAATGTCAGATGGTCTAACCGTTCCTTTTGCTCTTGCGGCCGGATTAACAGGTGCTGTGGTTGCCTCGGGAATCATTGTAACCGCGGGACTTGCAGAGATTGCAGCCGGTTCGATCGCGATGGGACTGGGCGGATACCTCGCTGCCAAAAGTGAGGCTGAGCATTATGACTCAGAAAGACTTCGTGAACAACAGGAAGTAAAGGAAATCCCGGAAGAAGAAAAAGCTGAAATTACGAGGGTGTTCGAGGAATACGGAATAAAGGAAGAGGAAAGTAAAATAGTCGTTTCAGCACTCAGCCGAAGGCCCGAGGAATGGGTTGATTTTATGATGCGTTTTGAACTCGGGCTTGAAAAACCAAATCCCCAGAGGGCGTTAACAAGCGCCCTGACAATTGCCGGAGCGTATATTACAGGGGGATTCATACCTCTTGGCCCTTACATGCTTTTCTCGAGCATTCGGACAGCTCTCTGGATGTCGGTTATAGTAACGTTTCTTGCACTCATTATCTTCGGATACGTTAAAGGCCGTTTTACCGGAGTGGCTCCGTTTCGAAGCGCATTCCAGACTGTTTTTATCGGCGGATTGGCAGCGATAACAGCCTTCGGACTTGCACGTTTGTTTTCGTAAAGCGAATCTTTTAATGCGAATTACTGCGATAGAAACGCAGAAGAAGGATCCAGCACGGAAAAATCTCATTGTCGATGGGAAATTTCTCCTCGGCATGAGCACCGATGTTCTCATTCAGTTCGGATTACGACGCGGGGATCAGGTTGATGAAAGTCTCATAGCAAAAATCCAAGCAGCTGAAGAGCTCTTTCAGGCAAAGCGGAAGGCGCTCGATTATCTCTCGCGGCGAATGCATAGTGAAAAAGAACTGAATCAAAAACTTCAGAAGAAAGGGTTCTCGGCTGATACAATCCTTAGACTTATTGACGATTTCCGTTCGTCCGGCTATCTCAACGATACCCAATTCGCCGTAGCCTATGTTACAGATTGTTTGCAGAAGCGCCCGATCGGGCGACGCGCACTTTTACAACGATTGCGTCTCAAGGGTATCCACAAGGAAATTATCGACAATGTACTGACGGCCACGCTTGAAACTCAGAAAGAAGAAACGATTGCCCTGGCTGCCGCAAGAAAAAAACTCAGGGTTTCACGATCACAATTTGAAAAACTCGATCTAAAAAAACAAAAACAGAGGCTTGCACAATTTCTCGCTCAACGGGGATTCGAATGGGATATCATCGGTCATGTCGTGGACGAGGTATTACACAAGGAATGAGAATCTATGTTTCACACATTTCTATCATCGAATATTGGTAAGGTAACGATTGTTCTTATTGTTGTTACCCTTGCACTATTTATTGCAGCGCAATTTTTGAGTATCGGGATTCTTGTGCTGATCGCCGGAGTAATCACATTTTTCCTCTGGCCGATTGTCGAATGGTTCGAACGGCACATGGTTTCACGCACTATTAGCATACTGGGAATTTTCATTGTGGGTTTTGGATCAATTGCATGGATTATCGCCCTTTTACTACCGGTGCTCATCAGTGACCTCTCAGTACTCGGAAACACCGTCCAGCAGTTTCCATTCGCAGCACGAATACGCGGGTTCGAGGAAGAAATCCGAAAAGTAATCCCTATGATCCGTCCGGGAGATATCAGCTCCCGCATCCAGTCGGAACTTACTTCTCTTATCTCGCAGGCCATGGATATTCTTTCAAGCGTCGCCTCGATTATAACGTTTGCAACCATCATTCCCTTCATCACATTTTTCCTGCTTAAGGATGGTCCCCGGATGCAAAAGGGATTTGTGGAACTCATACCGAACCGATATTTTGAGATGGGACTGAATGTCCTCTACAAAATTCGCACCCAGCTAAAACAATATATCCGTGGAGTAATCATCGAGGCGGTCATAGTCGGGTCTCTTGTAACCATTGGCCTGTTGTTGTTCGGTATCCAGAGCGCACCGGTACTCGGACTTGTTTCCACGATCCTTAATCTCATACCGTATATCGGTCCGCTAATAAGCGCTATCAGCGCAATAGTCGTCTCCATGAACCAGTTTGGTGGATTGACTATGGTGTTTCCATTAGCTCTTATGTTCATTGGAATTCGTTTATTTGACGATATGATCATAATCCCATTTCTCTATTCACGAAGTGTCAAGACACATCCGGTTACTGTGATTCTGTATATCTTTATCGGCAGTCAGCTCATCGGTGTTATCGGGATGGTTCTTGCTATTCCGGTTGCGACAGTCATAAAAGTCATCATGAAAGAAACACACTGGGGGCTCGAACATTACCGGCTTGCTCATCAGCAAAACCAATGACACATCCACCGGCCCATATCGTTAAGAAAATTGCGCTTCTGTTGACAGCGGTTGCCTGTATTATATGGCTCGGGGGCTTTTTTGCCGAAATTTCAATGATCGTATTGTTGGCATTTCTACTCTCGTTCATTCTTACTCCGTTCGTTGACTATCTGGAACAGCATGGTTTGAGAAGGACTGCCGCAACTATTTTCGCCTTCTTGGGGATTGGTGCGCTTCTGGGTATCGCATTATGGATCGCTGTACCACTATTTATAAGTCAGATTAAATTACTTGCCGATATGATGAAACATGTGAATATGGAACAGCAACTGCTCGCTATCGGTCAAGAAATAGAACACCGAGTCCCCTTTTTAAAAGCAGTTGATGTCGCCCGGGGTGTAAACGAGGCGGCAAGCGATCTCATGAACGGAGTGCTGAGCAATATTTCTAAAATATTTTCACTCCTGATGCTTATGGCAATTGTGCCGTTCATTGCTTTTTTTATCGTCCGCGACGGGCGAAAGTCGTTGAAAGCGCTGATCGAACGGGTCCCTAATCGCTACTTCGAAATCACTCTGAACCTTGTCGACCGACTCGGACACGAACTTGCCGGGTATATCCGGGGATGGCTGCTCGACTCGTTCGTCGTCGGTATCTTGATGATCATTGGATATTTCATCATAGGGATGGAGTACGCATTCGTTCTCGGGGTTGTCGCCGGGATTACAAATCTGATTCCCTACGTCGGTCCTGTTGCCGGCATTGTTCCTGCCGTTATTATAGCCGTGCTCCAGGGAGGAAATAGCGCACTAGTTGTCAATATTATTATCCTGACCCTTGTCATTCAGCTCGTCGATAATACAGCAATCCAACCATGGGCCTTCGCAACGGCAGTCAACATGCATCCCCTCTCGGTACTGATCATCGTTCTGATTGGAAATGAATTCGGGGGTATAATTGGAATGCTTCTGGCAATACCAATCGCTACAATCATTAAGGTGACTGCGAAACAGGCATACTGGGGCTTCACTCATTACACAATAACAAAAACCGAGCGTATACCACTGCACCGATGAACAGACTCGTTTTTGATATTGAAACGCTTGCTTTTCCGCTCGAACAATTCGACGAGGTACAGCAGGAGTACCTTCTCCGATTTGCACAGGATGATGAGCAGCGCACTGAAACACTCCAGAAACTCAACCTTTACCCTCTGACAGCACAGATTATTGCCATCGGCCTTCTCAACCCGGATACCAACCACGGTAAAATTCTATATCAAGCCGATACCGAAGGACATTATGTCAGCGACGACGGCCAGATCGATTATATCAGCAGTACGGAAAACGATTTGCTTTCTCATTTCTGGGATGTTGTGACTAAATACGATCAATTCATTACATTCAACGGCCGGGCATTCGATTGTCCATTCATAATGCTTCGGTCGGCAATCCGCGGTGTGAAGCCTACAAGAAACCTTATTCCCTATCGATATGATACCCGGATCCACTGCGATTTGCTCGACCAACTTTCATACTATGGAGCGACAAAAAAATTCAATCTCGATTTTTATTGTAAGCAGTTCGGTATTGAAAGTCCAAAGAGCCATGGTATAACAGGACTCGACATGGGAACTTTATTCACAGGAGGTAGATATAAAGAAATCGCCGAATATTGCCTCGGTGACATCCGGGCAACAGCGCTTCTTTTTCAAAAATGGAATTCATTCTTAAATCTTGATAATCATTCATGATCATCCACGGAGAGAATATGAATGATAAGGACTCACAGGATCAACCCCAAGAAGGTATCGATCACGTACATTCGACCCGGACACGGGCTGCGTTCATCACTCTCGCAGCAAATATTTTTCTATTTTGCATAAAACTCTATGCCGGGTTCACCATTTCAAGCATTTCAGTGATCTCTGAGGCGTTTAACTCGCTTCTCGATATTATCGCCTCCGGAGGAATCATCTATAGTGTACGGATCGCTCTTCGCGCACCGGACGAAGATCATCCATTCGGCCATCGCGCCGCCGAACCGATCACAAGTCTGCTCTATGCAATCTTTGCAGCCGTGGTCTGTTTTAACATGTTAAAAGAATCTATTGAGAGAGTCTTCACACCGACAATTCACTCGATCCAAATTCTTCCATTTGCCGTGCTCGCGGTTACCATCATCATTAAATTTGCAATGGGAAAGCACCTTCAGAAAGTGGGTCTGAAATATGAAAGTCCGGCTCTCATGGCAAGCTCGATTGATGCAAAAAACGATGTTCTGTGCGCCTCGATGGCGATCGTCGGTATTACCCTTTCATATTTTGGATACACATGGTGTGATGGAATTGGAGGAATCGCAGTGTCGTTAATGATCGCCCGCGGCGGCTACCTGATCGCTAAAGAAAACATTAATTATCTTATGGGCAAGGGTGCAACTGAAGAGTTAATGTTGGAGATTATCCGGCGGGCCACAAAGATCGAAGGTGTGCTCGGTGTGAATGCACTCCGATCTCACCATGTCGGCAATCGCTTCCACATCGAAATCCATATCGAGGTGGACCGCACACTAGCTACCCAGCGTTCTCACGATATCGGAAAAGAAGTCCAGAACGAGATCGAATCGCTGCGTGAGGTGAATAAGGTATTCGTCCATATTGATCCAGTGGAAGGACGGAAATAAGAGAAGCTTTATTTAAAAAACTAATGTAAAAGGCGGCAGTTATCGGTGAACCCTTCTGTATCTCCCTACGGCTTTACAAAATGGCGGCTATACACCGTGATTATCGATGCAGCAGCAAAAAGTTTTAACACATCCCACAATGAAAAGATCAGGAAGCCTGCTTTAATCGAATCTGAAATATTATGAAAATAGACAATGTTGAGCTGCATTGCGCCGAGCGTAAAGATCGCCGCAAGACCAATGCTGCACGAGAAAAAATTCCACCAAAATCCTTTTCGCAAATGTACCATCCATCCGATAATAGAGCTTGCAAGAGGAAATGCCAGTAAATACCCACCGGTGGGACCCAAAAGAATGGCCAGTCCTGCATGTCCACCCGCGAAAACCGGAAATCCTGCGCACCCCATTGCCAGATATATCACCTGACTTATGAAACCATTTCGCATGCCGAGGAATCCTCCGGCAAGGACAACCATAAATGTCTGTAGGGTAAATGGTACCGGTTGATGGAGAATTTCAATACGGGCACCTGCCGCCGTTAGAATCGTAAAACCAATAATCCAAAATCCCTGGGCGACCGTGCTGGTATTTGTAATTTTAAACGATTTCGACGCCGTATTTTGAGACAATTCTCTCATTAATGCTCCTTCGTTTAATTTATTAGTGACGAAGATACAAAAATCCTTCAGGAGAATCAAGAAATGGAGAGAAATTTATTGACACTTTTCTAATATTTGAGTATATTTTATAGCTTAATAATGATTATCCGACTGGGGTGTAGCCAAGCGGTAAGGCAGCGGCCTTTGGAGCCGCCATGCCCTGGTTCGAATCCAGGCACCCCAGCAGAAAGCCGAGAGCCATGGACAATATGTATATTTTTTCCGGGCGGAGCAACCCGCAATTCGCTGAACGCGTTGGTCAGGCGATAGATCAACCGCTTGGAAACAACTCGTTCCAGACTTTCAGCGACGGTGAAATTTGGGTGAAATATAATGATAACATCCGCGGGTCGGATGTATACATCATTCAATCGACAAATCCACCGGCTGAAAATCTTATGGAGTTGTTGATCCTTCTTGATGCAGCGAAACGGTCGTCAGCACGACGAGTCACAGCTGTGATTCCGTATTTCGGGTATGCACGGCAGGATAGAAAAGACCAGCCACGGGTATCAATTTCAGCAAAATTGGTAGCCAACCTGATCACCACAGCGGGTGCCGATCGCGTAATTGCGATGGATCTGCATACACCGCAAATTCAGGGCTTTTTTGATATACCGTTCGACCACTTATATGCTTCAAGGGTGCTTATAAAATATATCCAAGATATGAAGATGGAAAATCTTGCGGTCGTTTCACCGGATGTTGGCGGCATCAAGATTGCACGCGCATATGCCAAGCGGCTCGAGGCAGATCTTGTCCTTATAGACAAACGACGGCCCAAGGCAAATGTCGCCGAAGTAATGAATATCATCGGTGATGTCAAAGACAAAAATATTCTGATCATCGATGATTTAATCGACACGGCAGGCACGTTTACAAACGCTGTAAAGGTTCTTGAAGAAGCCGGTGCAAAAAAAATCTATGGGGCCTGTACGCACCCAATCCTTTCAGGGCAGTCATACGAAAAGATTGAGAGCTGCGGTGTGACAAAACTGTTGGTGACAGATACGGTGCCGTTACGGAGATCATCGAGCAAGATTGAAGTCATATCAGTTGCAGGTGTTTTCGGAGAAGCAATTAAACGAACGAATCTGAATCAATCGATCAGTTCTCTTTTTGATACTGATAAAGATAAGGCGATTTAGAATAATGAGGATTACCAATGGCTGAAATAGTTCTAGAAGCAGAGGTTCGAAATTCACGTGGAAAGCAGTCTCGTGCATTGCGGCGTGCCGGAAAAATCCCGGGCGTGTATTATGCTCGAGGGGAAGAGAATATCGCGATCGTGACTACGGAAAAGGCATTACGACCGCTGGTTGGAACCAAGGAAGCTCATATTATCAACCTGAAATTGAATTCCGGTGAAACACTCAATTGTATTCTCCGTGATGTCCAATATGACCCTCTAACCGATCTTCCGGTTCACTTTGATCTACAGGGAATCAAAGCAGACCAAGAGCTGACGATTGAGGTGCCGATTGTCCTTCAAGGAATACCGGCAGGAGTAAAAAATGGTGGAATAATGCAGCATATAATGCATACATTACGGGTATCCTGCCTGCCCCGATACATTCCAGAGAATATCACACTCAACGTCTCGGCGTTAGAAATCAATAACTCGCTCCATGTGAGCGACGTTCGAACTCCAGAATGTAAAAATTCTAGATGGTGAAGAAAACGCTATCGTCGCTGTCATTCCACCGGCGGCGGTTGTCGAAGTAGCTCCAGTAGTAGAAGCCGAGATACCGGCTGAACCCGAAGTAATCGGCAAGGGAAAGAAACCTGAAGAAGGTGCTGAGGGGACTGAAGAACCAAAGAAAGCAGAAGTCCCGAAGAAAGAAGAAAAAAAATAATCTCTTTCGAAGAATCTGCCGACTCCCGTGCATATCATTATTGGACTCGGTAATCCTGGATCGGCATACGCTGAGACCCGGCATAATATCGGATTTGCCGTTGTCGATACCATAGCCGAGCAGAGGAAAATTTCATTCAGGCCGGGAAAGGGCGATTACTGGATCGCGTCGGGGAATATCAACAACGAAGATATTGTTCTGGTCAAACCGACAACAATGATGAACAATAGCGGCTGTGCTGTTCGAGATGTTGTTGAACGGTTTAAAATTGAACTTATTAATCTGATTATTGTTTATGATGATGTCCATCTGCCGATAGGAACACTTCGGTTCCGACCACAGGGAAGCGACGGCGGACACAACGGCATGGGATCGATTATTTATCACCTGCAGAGTGAGGAAATACCTCGCTTGAGATGCGGAATACAAAGCACGGCACAGGATGCTACACGGTTGAACTCGGTTGATTTCGTTCTATCACCTTTCATACCCGAAGAACGAGAAGGTGTTCGAGCGATGATTCTTCAGGCAGCGGATGCACTTCAATACTGGATCGAAGAAGGCATTGACGCTGCAATGAATCGGTGGAACACACGGCCGGAGGTATAATATAAAATCCTACTCCGGGGTTAGCCTGGACGAAAAGGCTACTATCCTGGGGTTAATTTCGAACAAGTGCCCTTCCTACTTTTCGTACCATTCAAAAAAAGGGGGCACAGTACACAATCCAACACAGTTAATTTTTAAAATGATAGTTGGAGCGGTACAAGAAACGTCCAAAGGAGGTGAATACATGGACACATTGACACGTAACTACGAGACAACGTTCATCATTAACGCAACGCTTGATGATGCTCAGACCGAAGCTGTCATTGCCCGCGTTCAAGAATTACTCGTCAAGAATGGGAGCACGGTTACAGCGGTCGAGAAATGGGGTCGCAAGCGGCTCGCCTATCCTATCCAGAAGAAAAACAACGGCTTCTATATCGTTCTCATATTTTCTGCAAAGGGTGATGCTGTTGCCAAACTTGAGCGTCACTACCAGCTCGATGAAAATATCATACGCTATTTAACAGTACAATTGGATACGAAAGCTCTGAAGGCACGGCGCTCGGTTGCACGGGCTGAGGAAGAACCAGCGGCAGCCCCGGTATTACCAGATCTGGCGGGTGAAGCCGTCGTAGATCCACTGGTGGTCGCGATAACAGA
Source organism: Ignavibacteriota bacterium (assembly GCA_963776275.1). GTDB lineage: Bacteria > Bacteroidota > Ignavibacteria > UBA10030 > CAVZMI01 > CAVZMI01. Next base: position 180,669 of record CAVZMI010000023.1, on the reverse strand, counting down.
ATAAACACAAGTAGTATTATCAGAAAATTCATGTGATGTGCATTATAAAGTACACTCAAATGAGTTATAGTATTATTGCCTACATGGAGATGAACTGATGGCAGATTTAAAAATACCAGAATTGAATTCTGTGATCATCGCAGGAAATCTGACGAAAGATCCCATCTGCCGCCAAACGACAAACGGGACTCCTGTGATCAATTTTTCAATCGCATCAAATCGGAAATACCGCGATGCGAACAATCAATGGCAGGAAGATGTCTGCTATGTCGGTGTGGTAGCATGGAATAAACTGGCTGAAAGCTGCCGGGACCGTCTGAAGAAAGGGAACGCTGTTCTCATCGATGGCGAGCTGCAAAGCCGAACCTGGAAAGCGGAGGACGGGTCCAATCGCTCTGTTGTGGAAGTCAAAGCACGACGCATTCAATTCCTCAACAAACGGACCCGAACTTATAATGAAGCAGAAATCGAACAGGCAAAGGTTCCACACGAAGAAGAATCTAACTCATTCGAGGATGACTCTTTCGATCGATTCATTAAAGACGGTGAACCACACCTGTTACGGAATCAATGAGCATAGGGATTCCGCCGATCGCACAACACAGCGCAAAGGAGAATAATGTTGAAGGAGAATAATCAGGTACGGAAAAAACGAAATTGCCGGTTCTGCGAGAATAAAGAAATCTATATCGATTACAAAGATGAGAAAAGACTTCATCGTTTTGTAACCGAACAAGGAAAAATTATTCCGAAAAGGATCACCGGTACATGTGCGAAGCATCAGCGTCAGCTTGTGCAGGCAATCAAGCGGGCACGACATCTTGCGCTGCTTCCATTCGTTTCTGATACAATCCGTTAGTCTCTCTCGAGTACCTCAAAGCAAAGAGAGAACACCCTCGCCGTTAATGGAAGACAGAAATGCTTTCTCCGCGATACGGCGTGAATTATAAACAACTCATCATGACTCTCTATTTGTACTCCATGAGAGATGATGACGTGTTGATGATTTTTTTAATGGAGCTCTTATGAAAGTTATTTTGCGACAAGATTATGAAGCACTCGGTCATATAGGGGACGTCGTCGAAGTAAAGGACGGCTATGCACGCAACTATCTTCTTCCACGGAATATTGCCTACCAGGCAACGGAGGGTTCTCTTCGCGCTCTCGAAGAAGAAAAACGTCAAAACGAACGCCGACATGGAAAAGAGAAAAAATCGGCCAACAATCTCGGTGCAACCCTGTCGACCACTTCGGTGACTCTGAAAATGAAAGTGGGCGAAGAAGATAAACTGTACGGATCTGTAACATCACAGATGATTGCAGAACAGCTCGAAGCCCAGGGAATAACAATTGATAAGCGAAGTATCGAGCTTGATGAACCAATCAAAGCTCTTGGAGTATACGAAGTTCCAGTAAAACTGCACCCAAAAGTAACATCGACACTCAAAGTGTGGGTTGTTGCCGAATAATCTCGACACCGAAAAGCCTTTCCGGTGAGAAAAGCGTCTTTCATTCTGAGACCGGTTGCTACATGCAACTTTATTCTCTCCGGCAATGTTTGCACGAGTAAGAATTCTCACGGTTCGAGGTGAGGTGATTGAATACGATGGCAAAAAGTATTAAGACGCTTGACAATGTCACGATACGCTTCGCCGGTGATTCCGGTGACGGAATGCAGCTCACCGGGACCCATTTTACGAATGCATCAGCCGCTCTCGGGAACGATTTAAGTACCCTTCCGGATTATCCTGCAGAAATCCGTGCACCCGCCGGTACACCTTCAGGCGTCAGTGGATTTCAAATTCATTTCGGCAGCGTCGAGATTATGACTCCAGGCGATATGTGCGATGTACTGGTTGTGATGAACCCGGCTGCACTGAAAGTAAATCTGCGGATACTACGCGAAGACGGAATTATCATTGCAAACACGGGGTCATTCAACGATAAAAATCTAAAACTCGCCGGCTATACATCGAATCCTCTCGATGACGGGTCACTAAAAAAATATCAAACCTATAAAATCGATATCAATAAATTGACCGAAGCGGCGTTGTCGGGGATGAGACTCTCACCAAAGGTGATCGATCGTACAAAGAATTTTTTCGCACTCGGAGTGATGTTCTGGTTGTATGATCGGCCAATGGAACCGTCTATCAAGTGGATAAAAACGAAATTTGCCAACAAACCGGATATCGCAGAGTCAAATCTTCGGGTTTTAAAAGCCGGCTGGAATTATGGCGAAACAACAGAATTATTTACTGAACGATATGAAGTCAAATCTGCTAAACTGAAACCAGGGAAATACCGCAACTTAACAGGAAATGAAGCCACTGCACTCGGTCTGGTCGCAGCCGCCCAACGAGCCGGATTAGACTTGTTCCTCGGCAGCTATCCTATCACTCCTGCAAGTGAGATCCTCCACGAGCTTTCAAAATATAATAACGCCGGAGTGAAGACATTCCAGGCCGAGGATGAAATCGCCGGTATAACCAGCGCCATAGGCGCATCGTTTGCAGGCGCGCTGGGTGCATCGACAACAAGCGGTCCCGGACTCTCACTTAAAACCGAAGCCATCGGATTGGCAGTCATGACTGAACTTCCTCTTGTCGTCGTCGATGTCCAGCGCGGCGGGCCAAGTACCGGATTGCCAACGAAAACTGAACAAGGTGACCTACTCCAGGCGATGTACGGCCGCAATGGAGAAGCTCCTGTCCCTGTAATCGCAGCTACAAGTCCGGCTGACTGCTTCTATGCTGCTTTCGAATCGGCACGCATCGCACTGAAATATATGACGCCGGTCATCTGTCTGACAGACGGCTATCTGGGAAATGGTTCCGAACCGTGGAGAATTCCTGAACCGGAATCACTCCCTGACCTCAGGGTAAAATTTTGCACCGACAAGGACACCTTCCAACCGTACATTCGTGATGAAAAAACTCTCGCCCGCCCCTGGGCAATTCCGGGAACTCCGGGACTCGAACACCGGATAGGCGGACTTGAAAAAGCAAATATTAATGGCAACATCAGCTATGATCCGGAGAATCATCACTTAATGGTAAAACTCCGCCAGGAAAAAATCGATCGTATTGTCAACGATATCCCCCTTCAAACAATAGAAGGCGACACCGAAGGCGACCTCCTTATTGTCGGATGGGGTGGAACGTACGGAGCAATCAGAGAGGCCGTTACAAACATGCGACAGCGGGGGAAATCGGTCTCTCATGTCCAGGTTCGATACATTAATCCATTCCCGAAAAATCTCGGTGAAATTCTCCATAATTTCAAACAGGTTTTAGTCCCCGAGATTAACAACGGACAGCTAATCAAGATTCTTCGATCGCAATACCTTGTCCCGGCTGTCGGTTTAAATCTTATCAAAGGATTACCACTTCGTGCGGCCGATGTTGAGCAGAAGATTAATGAAATATTAAGAGGATAACTGGACAACGATGACAACTCCAACGGACAACACGATCAGCGCCGCGCTGAAAAAGAACACTCCAAAAGACTTCGCATCCGATCAGGATCCACGCTGGTGTCCGGGATGCGGTGACTATTCAATCCTCGCACAGGTCCAGCGGATCATGCCTGAACTTGGAATCCCACGCGAGAAGACCGTCTTTGTGTCCGGAATCGGCTGTTCGAGCCGCTTCCCCTATTACATGGAGACCTACGGATTTCACGGAATCCACGGTCGTGCAACAGCGATCGCCTCGGGAGTGAAAATGGCAAATCCCGATCTGTCAGTCTGGGTCGTCACGGGTGATGGTGATGGACTGAGTATCGGGGGAAATCATATGATTCATTTGATACGACGGAATCTAAATATCAAAGTCCTTCTGTTCAACAACCAAATTTACGGATTGACGAAGGGACAGTACTCACCGACATCCGAATCTGGAAAAATCACAAAATCTACGCCGTATGGATCGATCGATTTTCCATTCCATCCTATTCTGGTGGCACTGGGATCAAGCGGAACATTTGTCGCCCGGACAATAGACCGGGACCCGAAACATCTTCAATATGTGCTCAGACGTGCAGCCGGACATAGAGGAACGGCGTTCATTGAAATCTATCAGAATTGTAATGTCTTCAACGACGGTGCATTCGAACTCCTGACCGAAAAAGAAACCAAAGACGACCATGTCGTATATCTTGAGCATGGCAAACCTCTTCTATTCGGGAAAAGGCGAAATCGCGGTATCAGACTGAACGGATTAATTCCCGAAGCGATTACCATCGATGACGGAAAGTATACGGTTAATGACGTTGTTGTTTTCGATGAGAAAGATCATGCGCTTGCATTCATCATGGCGACTCTGGAAGACTACCCAGACCTGCCCAGACCTATGGGTATTTTTCACGTGAAGGAACGACCGGTGTACGAGGATGTAATGCTTCAACAAATTGAACAAGCAAAGGCAAAACAAGGAACTGCCGATTTGAAGACGTTATTCGAATCGGGGGAAACATGGACAATCAAATAAGTCCGATGGTCTGACAGATTTTTCCATACACAGCCCCGACATTTGCCTACGGGGCTTTTTGGTATCTCCGGTTTTTATAGGGAGTTTCTCGTGGATCACTTTCGATCTCTCATTGAATCGCATCACCGGTTTGTTCTGACAACCCATGTGAATCCCGATGGCGACGGACTTGGAAGTCAACTTGCCCTCGCAGCATTGCTCCGTACCCGCAATAAGGATGTCCGAATTATCAATTACGACACTACTCCCCCCAATTTTCTTTTTCTGGATCCGCATGGTTTTATCGAATTGTATGATGCTTCACGACACCGGCCGCTGATATTAAACGCCGAAGTGATTTTCCTCGTCGATACCAATGCCCCCATTCGATTACGCTCGATGGGACAGGCTGTCTTTGAAAGTCCGGCGCTAAAAATTATCATCGACCATCATCCCGAACCTGTAAATGTCGGGCCATTTTCGATCATCGATTTTGAAGCAACCGCCACGGGTGAGATCATCTATCGGCTGATTCAGCAAATAGATCCGAATGTTCTCACTGCCGAGGTTTCAACAGCTTTATATACCGCAATCATGACCGATACTGGATCATTCAGATTTCCAAAAACTGATCCGGAGATCCACCAGATCACTGCCGATTTGATTCAACATGGGGCTGATCCGACTGAAATTTACAGTCATGTGTACGAATGTGGACCGATCAACCGGATGCGTTTACTCGGGCAAATGCTTTCAGGACTCGCCACAACACATGATGGGACAGTCTCATATGGCGTCATTACCCGGAAAATGTTCAAGGAAACGCAAACATCTGATGTAGATACCGACGGATTTACAAACTATATACTCGGAATTGGCGGTATTCGCGTCGGACTGCTATTCATAGAGCAACCTGACGAAGTGAAAATTAGTTTTCGATCAAAAGGAGATATCCCTATCAACAAACTCGCACAAGAATTTGGCGGCAACGGCCATATAAATGCAGCCGGCGCACGGATAAACGGCGTTCCTCTCGATGTCGTTATCCAACGGGTGCTTGCACGTGTGAGTTCATTTATACATTGAGCAAACTGTGAGGGAAAAAATGAGACTTCAATTTCAACATGCATCACTACGCCGCATAAAAGAACCGACGCTGCCGCAGTGTTTGTCTGCGAGAATGCCGGACAATTCCGAGCACGAACTGCAGAACTCGATCAGATAGCAGGAAATCAGCTTGCACCATACATCAAGACGAAAGATTTTCGAGGTAAGGAAGGAGAACTCGTCGTTATATATCCAAAAGTCGGACTCCATTGCCGGCGGTTGATAATTGTAGGACTCGGTGATCAAAAAAAACTGACCCTCGAGAAAATACGCCGAGCCACAGCTGGAGCAGCAAAACGGGCACGAAGCTATAAAATTCAATCGCTCGCAATTGAGGTGTTTGATTATACCGCTGTCAAGAATATTCTACAATGCTCATATGCCGATATGGTTCAGGCTATTGCGGAAGGAGCATCACTATCTCTTTATATATTCGACAAATATATCACAAATAAAGAGAAAAAGATAAAAAAGATCACCTCGCTTACTGTGTTTGACGGCAATGGCCGGCGACATGCCGAGGGGATCCGCAGTGTTGCATATGCGTCGGTTCTTCTACGATGCAACTTCTCTGGCGCGTGATCTGGAAAATGCTCCTGCAAACGAGATTTATCCTGAAACGCTCGCCCGAATCACCCGGCGTCTTGCCCGCAGGTATGGATTCAGAGTGTCAGTATTTAACTCACAGAAAATCAAACAGCTGGGGATGGGTGGATTACTTGCAGTGAGTCAGGGAAGCTCAAAACCGCCTCGATTTATCATTCTTGAATATGGACAGAAAAAGACCGATACGATTATCCTTGTCGGAAAGGGTATTACTTTCGATTCAGGGGGCATTTCCCTCAAACCGTCGTCAGGAATGGCAGAGATGAAAATGGATATGTCCGGTGCCGCTGCTGTCATTGGGGTATTTGAAGCGTGCGCCCGACTCAGACTTAATATTCATCTCATAGGTCTCATTCCTGCGACCGAAAATATGCCCGGTAGCCGCGCCCTTAAACCGGGAGACATCATTCGTCATTATAACGGCACTACGACCGAAGTCGATAACACAGACGCGGAAGGACGCCTTATTCTTGCCGATGCCCTGGCATACGCTTCGAGCTTCAAACCCGATGCAATCATCGATCTCGCCACATTGACAGGAGCCTGCGTCGTCGCACTCGGACACCATGCAACAGGGATGATGGGAACGAATGAGGAGCTTATGACCAGGTTGACCATAGCGGGTGAAAAGACTTATGAGCGAGTGTGGCGGCTCCCTCTTTTCGAAGAATATGAGAAACACATTAAGAGCGAAATCGCCGATGTGAAAAACACCGGGGGACGATGGGCCGGTGCGATTACTGCCGGATGTTTCTTGAAAAAATTTGCCGGTGATTACCCATGGGTCCATCTCGATATTGCTGGTACTGCAATGCTCGAGGAACCACTCGACTATATCCCCAAAGGAGGTACGGGTGTCGGTGTCCGATTATTGACTGAAATGCTTCGGCACTGGAAACGACTCCAATAGTACTTTTCACCTGCATCATTGGCGCTACATCAATCGGAATGAAGACATCCCTAGTTCAGCGGTTGCATTTCGATATGCAAGCATGTACATTATATATTGGTACTGATCATCTATCTTATGCCATATGAAGACCGTCCGCATGAGCATCTGCTCCTTTCTCACATTGATTTTTCTGACAGCGTGCTCTGCACTGAGTCAGCAAGAGAGATTTCCACGGAATGCCCCGGATTTTCAGGAAAAACCAGGGATGCCTCCCATCCATGTCGACCTTATTAATCTCGCCTCACTCGACAGTCTTAAGAGCCGACTTCTTATCATATTCGATATTCCACAGACGTTTTTCATATTTATGAAAAATCCCGGTCAGAATGCTGCATATTCGGCTAAAGGTGAAATAAGCATCGAAATCCTTGATACAATTAAAAATTCAATAACCAGGCACATTGTCCATAAGGAATTAAACCGTTTATCTCCTCTTGCCGAGAACGACATCCATCAGCAGTCGATCACCCACACAGTATGTTTCGATCTTGATCCGGGAACGTATGATTGTATCGTGGAGGTAAGTGATCTGGAATCGACAAGAAAATTCAATCATACATTCAGAAAAATATTGAAGGATTTTCGAAAACCGTACACGACATCGGACATTATCATACTCTCTCCCGATTCGACCGATGAAAAGGTTCTCCACCCACTTTTACGGGGTGGGGACGCTTTTTTAGGCGAAAATTTCAGGCTATATTTCGAAACCCACTCGGATTACGATACACTCCGTAATATTACGATTAAATTCTTCAAGTACGAGCATCATCCAGCCGAGAAAAATCTTTCGTTTCATGACAGCATTCCTTTTCTGATTCTTCATCGATCACAAATCGGTTCACTTTCTAATGACTCATTGACAGCATTTCCATTGATCCCCTCGCAGGATGGAAACCGTTCGGCAATCATCAATGTTAACGGTGATCAGATTGATTATGGTCAATATATGATTGAAGTGAAAATTCTTCACGGAGAGAAAAAAATTACAATCGGCAAACTCATGACCATACGATGGCCGTCGATGCCCCGTTCATTAATGAGGATTGATTATGCAATCGATATGTTGATATATGAGCTCAGTAAAAATGAATTTGATTCACTTAAGGCGCTAGATCGCAACGAACAGATACGTACCTTCGAAAAATACTGGAAATTAAAAGATCCGACTCCCTGTACGGCATACAATGAAGCGCTCGAAGAATATTACTCGCGAATCGATTATGCACAGTCGGCGTATGCTTCGATTAAATCTCCCGATGGAGCTAAAACCGATCGGGGAAAAATATCGATTCTCTTCGGAATTCCCTCTTCTCCCGAGAGGTTATTCCCTACCAATGGAGCACCCATTGAAATATGGACATATCCTGAACTACACAAACGTTTTATTTTCATAGATGAGAGTCGGAACGGGGGTTATACCTTGATGAGGGTAGAACAGATATGATACCCCGAATTGCCATTACAATCGGTGATTTCAATGGTGTCGGCCTGAGATAACGCTCAAAGCTCTCTCCCGCCGATCTCTTCTTCAGCATCACCATTTTATCCTTATCGGGCCATTTGATATTTTTCAATTCTTCAGGAAGAAATTCCGATATCCCGTCTCACTCGAGAAAGTTACAGAGGTTCCAAAGAAATATCGACGGGCGATTCCGGTTCTCGATATACCGACGGCGACAGCGGGAGATATTTCGATTGGTCGATTGTCTTCCACTGCAGGATTGTGTGCTGGCCGGGCCATTGAATATGCGGCAAATCTCTGCCGTACTCATGTCGTTGATGCAATGGTAACTGCCCCCATATCGAAAGAAACATTAAACGCGGCGGGATTCGGGTATCCGGGACAAACAGAGATGCTTTCTGCACTCTCCGGCAATCAAAAAGTCGTTATGATGCTTATTTCGAGGACAATGCGGGTCGGTCTCGTCACAATCCATCTGCCGCTCCGCGACGTTTCCTCAACGTTGTCCATCGAGAAGATATTTGAGACGACTGTTATCGTCGATTTCACACTCCGGCATGACTTTAGCATTCGAACACCATCCATTGCGCTTCTTGCTTTAAATCCGCATGCGAGTGAAGAAGGATTAATCGGAAACGAAGATTTAACCATTGTAAAGCCTGCTGTGGAATTTCTACGACTCCAGAACCTGAAGGTTAGCGGTCCGATTTCCAGCCGATGGATTTTTCAGTCAGTGGTTTCCACATCGATACGACGCAGTTATAGCGATGTATCATGATCAGGGATTAATCCCGTTAAAAATGACTGCGCGCGGTCGTGGAGTAAATTTCTCGGCCGGTCTACAAATTATTCGAACATCACCTGATCATGGGACAGCATTTGAAATCGCAGGGAAAAACATTGCAAATCCCAACAGCATGGTTGAAGCTATTGTAATGGCGGGGCACATAGCATGCCGCCGAAGGCTTCATTCCTCACGAAATCGATCAACAATCGATAAATCAAAGGCATACATATGATCACCATAAAAAATGTTGAGTATTCCTTCGATTCACGAAAAGTTCTTGACGGCGTGGATCTGACAATACTTCAGGGAGAATTTGTATTTCTTATCGGTGTAACAGGAGTCGGAAAAAGCACACTGCTTCGGCTGATCTACATGGATCTGTTCCCTCAGACCGGCGAAGTTGAAGTGGGCGATTATTCCTCCTCCACAATAAGACGCCGACAAATTCCTTATCTCCGGAGAAAGATTGGCGTGGTCTTTCAAGATTTCAAGTTATTTGAAGACCGGTCGGTTTTTGAGAATGTTGCCTTTGCGCTTCACGTGACAGGTTCCAGAAAGAGCACGATTAAAAAGCGGGTTCTGAGAGTTCTTGCGGATGTCGGCTTGAGTCATAAACGAAATTCTTTCCCGCATGAAATTTCCGGGGGTGAGAAACAGCGAGTCGCAATTGCACGCGCGCTGGTTAACGAGCCGTTCATCCTCCTAGCAGATGAACCCACCGGAAATCTCGATCCCGAATCAGCGGCAGAGATCATGCAAACACTGGAGGAAATTAACAATCACGGTACAGCAGTACTCATGGCTACTCATAATCATGAACTTATAAAGAAACTTAGAGCCCGCGTTGTACAGCTTAAAGATGGAAAGCTTTCAGAAATGACAATGTAACACCATCCAGTGAAGATTTATATTTTCTTACCAATTACAGGGAATATCCTTAAAAAAATACCCTGGCCTTCCTACGGTGCTACTTTTTTAATATTTTTTTATATCGTGATTATTTACGAGATATAAAATTAATGCAAAGCCGATTGAATTTCTTGATATACCTCTTGTTACTTATCAATTTTTTTACGATAATTTATTTCGAATGGGGGGTTTTTAAATTATTAATAACCCAACAATGGAGATGGTGAAATGATAAAAGGAATTTCGTTGTTTATGTTGTTGATTTTATGCATGGGGGGTTTTTTAACTGGTTGTCAGGATAATATTGATAATCCGATCTTAAGTTCCAATTCAAATCTCAATTCGAATACCGTCAATCTTCCTCGAGTTAATTTTATTATGGGTGGATCAGCGCTTATCTTTGGTGGATGGCGACCACCTATTTCGCTCGATAAACCTTTCACTCCTGGAATGCAAGTCCCGGTAAAGTTTATCGTCGTCGATTCGGGAGGGAACCCGGTGACCAGTGGTGTCGATGCCGTTATTATTATTGGCGATGCAACGTCAGACCAGGCTGTCCTCGATGATGCAGCGACAGGTCAATGGACGGCAAATATCACTCTTCCAGCTATAGGAACTTATGATGTTATTCTCATTGGAAATGTCATGAATGTCACACCTTTATCAATTACCGTGGCAGAATCTGTACCCGAGAATGATGTCACGAACGATAGTTGTCATTGGGGCTGTGGCAATGGATATTGTTGGGACGGTTGGAACGGCTATGGTTGGGGCAATTGGGACGGCTATTGCGGAAACAATAATGGCTGTTATGGTAATGGCGGCAACGCTTATGGAAACAATACCGGGCATTCTGGCAATTGCGGCGGTTGTGGAAATAATACCGATCATTATGGTAATGGCGGCGGTTGCGGAAATAATACCGATCATTATGGTAATGGCGGCGGTTGCGGAAATAATACCGATCATTATGGTAATGACGGCGGTTGCGGAAATAATACCGATCATTATGGTAATGACGGCGGTTGCGGAAATAATACCGGCCGTTCTGGTAATGGTGGTAGTTGTGGAAATAATAATAAAAACAAATCATGCGGTAATACATACGGACATTAGAACTATTCTCCACATCAGTCTTTGACAGGAAAGAAAAAAGGCGGTTCATTGCATATGAACCGCCTTTCGTTTTTACATCTCTTTTTGATTATACAGCTTCGACTCGTTTTACTTCGGGTATTTCACGCATAAGCGCACGTTCAATCCCTGCACGAAGCGTCATCATCGCCATTGGACATGATCCGCACGCTCCAATAAGATGAACCGAGACAATTCCGTCATCGGTAATCTTGACAAGATCGACATCACCGCCATCGGCTTGAAGATATGGACGGACGGACTCAAGAACTTTTTTCACTCGTTCCTGTAGTGTTTCGCTTGTTTCATTAATGGTGTTCATTGGGTTTCTCCGTACCGCTATTAGCGGGATGCACCGGACATCCGTCCTGACTTTGTCGGAACAGGCGGAGCGTTGATAGTATGAATACTAAGCTGTGCAGCCATCGCCCGGGCAATCTTTTGGATGATTTCGGAAAGTTCCGTATCGGTTTCGGCAATCACGATCGGTCTCCCAACGTCACTACCAATCCGGATATCGGTATGAATTGGTATTTCCCCCAAAAAGACAGTCTCAAGTTCTCTGGCAGTCCTTTTCCCACCACCATAGCTGAAAATCTCTTCACGATGCCCGCAATGTGAACAGATAAAATAACTCATATTCTCAATAATACCAAGAATCGGAACATTGACTTTCCGGAACATCATAAGTCCTTTTCTGGCATCGGAAAGCGATATATCCTGCGGAGTTGTTACGATAACGGCACCTGTTAAGGGAATTGTTTGAACAAGCGTTAGTTGGACATCTCCGGTCCCGGGCGGAAGATCAAAAAGTAGATAATCGAGTTCTCCCCAGTCGACATCGGTGAGGAACTGTTTTACTGCACTACTCGCCATGGGTCCCCGCCATATTATTGCCTGCAACGGATCGATGAGGAATCCAATCGACATGACTTTGACGCCGTGGTTTTCTAGTGGAATTATCTTGTTATTTCGCAGTCTCGGTCTATCATCAATCCCCATCATAACAGGAATGCTCGGACCATAGACATCGGCATCTACCAGTCCCACTTTTGCCCCGTCACGTGCGAGGGCAACGGCCAGATTCACAGCTATTGTCGATTTGCCAACTCCCCCTTTTCCCGATGCAATCGCAACCGTATGTTTCACGCCGGGGAGAATTATCCCCGGCTGAACATTGTCACGACTTACGACATTCGACGTCATTGTAACAGCGATATTTCCGACTCCCTCAATATTTTCCTTAATAACACGAACACAGGAACTTTTCAACTCATCCCGGACGGGACAAGCTGGAGTTGTAAGTTCGACGGTTACCGCTATATTGTTTCCATTAATAGTAATATCTTTCACAAAATTAAGTGTCACAATATCACGATTGAGATCAGGATCATGAACCTGTCTTAATGCCTCGAGTATATTTTCCTTGGTCAACGGCTTCATTCGCTTCCTTTTTATGTACTACATCCGTAGAATAAGATATTGAAAAACAGGGTAAGTATCAATTTTTTCGGATCACTCCGAATTTCATTCCCACTTTTTTGAATGCCGCAAGTGCCCGATCGATGTCGTTTTTTTTCAATGCTGCAGATATTTGAGCCCGAAGTCGTGCTTCACCTTTCGGAACAACGGGATACCATAATCCCTTGACATAAACACCCTCTTTCAATAAAGCAGCCGACATATCCTGAGCAAGTGCCGCTTCACCGAGCATAATCGGCACAATTGGGTGTGTCCCTTCAAGAATTGTGAATCCTAGTCTCTTGATCTCCTGCCGGAAATACGCAGTGTTTTCATGCAACCGCCGGACTATCGATTTATCCCTAGAGAGCAAATCGAAACTGGCTATGCACGCCGTGACGATTGACGGCGGGAGTGAATTTGAAAAGATATACGTTCGAGCTTTCTGTCGCATATAATCAACAAGCTCTTTTCTTCCGGCAATATATCCTCCTGAAGCACCACCGATGGCTTTCCCCAGTGTACCTGTAATGATATCCACCTTACCCAGTACATTAAAATGTTCGGGTGTGCCACGACCGGTCTTCCCGACAACCCCAACCGCATGCGAATCATCAACGAAAAGAATAGCCTGATATTGCCGTGCAATTTCTACCAGCTTATCGAGCGGCGCAAGATCTCCTTCCATGCTAAAAACACCATCTGTTGCAATCATGCGGAAGCGATAATCCTTTCCTTTATCATCCTCAAGTTGGCGTGCAAGATCGTTGAGATCGGCATGTTGATATATCTTGCGATCGCAGGTATCTGATCGGGTCAGGCGTTGTCCATCAATGATACTGGCGTGATTCAAACGATCACTATAGATGACATCCTTATAGCTTTCTGTCCCAAATTTTTCATTACTTAATGCAGCAAAAAATGCCTCGTTTGCCGACCAGCACGAAGAAAAGAGAATCGCATCTTCAGTTCCAACAAACTTTGCGATCTTTTTTTCCAGGGTACGATGAATTGTCTGCGTACCGCATATAAAACGTACCGACGCCATTCCATATCCATATTTCTTAATGCCATCAATTGCGGACTTCTTGATGGCGGGATGATTTGCCATTCCGATATAGTTATTTGATGCAAGCATGACGACACTGCGTCCTTTAACCCGCACGACACCATCCTGCGGGCCTTCGAGTTCCGTTTCATACTTGTATGTTTTTAAGTGCCTGAGCTGATCAAGCTCAGCAACGAGCAATTCATACAATTGTTGCATACATGTCATTCCTTCCGTTGGATTTTCTACGGACGCAATATCACTTTAAGTGCGTCGCCATTCATAATGGCTTGGAAGCCTTCTTCATATTTCTCGAGTAGTAAATCATGCGTGATGAATCCTGTCTCGATGAAGGTCTTTGCCAATCCTTTCCTCAGAATATGAGTCATCATATCCCATGTCTCCCAGATGCGGCGGCCGATCACTCCGTGAATTGTAACTCCTTTAAAGATAACATCTTTTGAAAAATCAACTACCATCATCCCACCCGGGAGACCGAGAAGTGATATACAACCTCCCATCCTGAGCACTCTAAATGCATCTTCATACGCCTTGTAGTTGCCGGACATTTCAAGCACGGCATCGACACCGACACCATTGGTCTCCTTTTTTACCGTTTTATAGAACCGATCTTTATCATTATCGATATGAACATCAAAACAATCGTCCGCCCCGTATAAACGTGCAAGTCGAAACCGTCCGTTCGCCAGTTTCTCGTAGGTAAACTCACCGTGGGACGCGTCAGTGACAAATATTTTTTTTGCTCCGGCTGATTTGGCAATTGCCGTTGCCATCAGCCCTTGAACACCGAGTCCGGTGATTGCAATTGTTTTTCCTCTAACGTTTGCCGATTGCACGGTATGCGTCGCATTCCCTATAGCATCCATAAATGCAATGACATCAGGGGGAATATCACCCTTCTTGAATATTCTGATATTCTCCGCTGGTAGAACTATATACCGGGTGAATGCACCGTCATCTTGGATTCCACGTATAATGGTGTTGGAGCAGATATGTCTCTGCCCCGTCCGGCATTGATAGCATTTCCCGCATGTGACGTGCATTTCAGCCGTCGAATAAAAATGTTCTGATAGAAACTCCAGAAAATGAGTGTCTTTTGCCAGTCCCTTCGCCGAACGACCCTTGATGAATCTTTGAATTACCCTATCCCCTCTTGCCTCTGTAATGAGAAGCGCCGCAAGGTGAACGCGGGCCGCAGCCCCTGCCTCACTGAGTGTACTGCAAAATTCATGACCGATAATCACGTCGGGCTTCATCGCAACGGACATTAGGTCCCGCAGTGATTCCTTCGAATTGTAAATACCAAGATCAGTCCCGCAGATGGCACTTGCAACTATCTGAAGCTTGACATCAGTATCTTTTTGAAGCGTCGGTATGGGCTTTTCGACAAATCGGAGTCCCGTTTCCCATTCTTTCCCCTGTTCAGGACGTTCCTTAATAATCGCTTTCATGGTATTATATTTCTCCTCGAACAATCAGTGATTCCTAATAAGTCGTACCGCGAACGATCCATCAATGCCGTGAACACTTGTCAGGGTTTCAATACAACCTTCCGCATTAACGACATCCACGTGAACATACTTTCGTGCATCGTCGACGATAAACTCCGGATGGGTATCACGAAATCGACGAATCAACTCGATATTCTCTTCAGGTTCGGTAGTACAGGTGCTATAGACAAGCACACCTCCCGGTCTTACCAAATGTGCTGCATTGTGTAAAAGTCTTTTCTGCAATTCAACAAGTGTTGCAATATCTTCCGGTTCCCGTTTCCACTTGATATCGGGCTTCTTCGTCAGCACACCGAGACCGGAACAGGGCGCATCCAGGAGAACCTTATCGGCGACACTACCGTCGTAGATCGTTGCATCGGCTTCCATTGTTGAAATGATCGTTATTCCCAAACGTTCAGCCGCACTCCGGATCATCCGCAGTTTCATATCGTACTTGTCAATTGCGATAACCTCTCCCTTGTTTTGCATCAACTCTGCAAGATAGGTCGATTTACCGCCGGGTGCCGCACAGAAATCGATGATTCTCTCACCGGGTTGAGGTGAGACGAGCTGGCATACGAGTCCCGCACTCTCATCCTGAACGGTAAATTTTCCCTCCTGAAACGCCGAATTGTTGCCGACATTCCCTAACCCTGAGACCCGAAGAAAAGTGGGAATATAGAGAGACCTTACATAGTGGATATGAGCGGTATCAAAAAGGGTCGTGATCTCTTCAGTTGTAGAGCGGATTTGATTCACCCGCACAGTAATCGGGGGTCTTTCATTATTTGCCGCAAGAATCTTCTCTGTCCCCTCGATACCGTATCGCTCTATCCATCGACGCACAATCCATTGTGGGTGCGAATAGACGACAGACAGGTAATGAATTGGATTTTCATCGGCCACCGGATAACGGATAGCGGCGATATTGCGATCGATGTTTCTCAATACTGCATTGACAAGATCGGCCGATTTCTGTCCGCGAATTCTTTTAACCATCTCGACAGCTTCATTTACGGCAGCGGACGACGGAATGCGTTCGAGAAAAAGAATTTGATACAGGGCTACTCGAAGAGCATTCCGGACATTCACATTCGACTTCGGGTAATTTCCATGAAAGAATCCTGTAATAACCCAATCGAGTTTTAATTGCCATCGAAGAACTCCGTGCACAAGCTCGTTAAGAAGCCCTTTATCCAGATCGTTCAGGTCGTCAGAGCGGAGTTCATTATCGAGGAGTTTATCGAGATACGAGTCCGTACGTTCAACCCTATTGAGTATTTTTACCGCAATTCCTCGAACGCTGTCATAGAGCGAGCGTTCGGCTGTCTCTGCTGTCATTTGCTTACCCGGTCTATGATAATATGGATAATATTTTGTAAGACTGCGCCGCTGTACATTTAACAAATTCCTTCTGAATCGAGTTCACCCTCCTTCCGGGAAGGGATTTTTTTGGATAAAGGGCCGGTAACTTTTGCACTTTACCGTTCATAATTTCTATGAAGTCATCGAGGGAGTCCATTTGGTATGAATTCACCGCGAAGGAAAACTGCGGGTATTTCGCTACACTCCATCGTAACAAGTGCGACTTGCCCGCGGATTCATCATATTCAAAAAAACGAGCATACATATGCAGCTTTGCAGGATAATTCAGGATCGACAATTGAAAAACAAAAAAACGGAATGGAGCATCTCATTCCGTTTTTGTTGTGCAACATGCTGGACGGCGGCCGGCCATTGTCTACGAAGCCTGCGATGCCGTTTCCGTTGTTTTCTTTCCGTATTTCCTGTTGAAGCGCTCGACACGTCCGGCCGAGTCTACCAATTTCTGACGCCCCGTAAAAAACGGATGGCACTTTGAACAAATTTCAACCTTGATATTACCGACTGTCGACCGTGTCTCGAATACATTTCCACAGATACAGGTAACGACCGATTTCTTATACTCAGGATGAATTGAAGCTTTCATTGAATCTCCCTATTTATAATATTAAGCATTAAAATTTAATGATTTTTTTTCAGAATTGCAACGAAGAAAAATGTTGAAGTTTACGGCCAATTTCGATACATTATACTTTATATAAAAGGATAAATATGCGTCTTAATTCTTTGGTGGTTTTTCTATTTTCTTTCATGGGAATAATTCCTCTTTCGCTTCCCTGTCAGGCTGCGGATAATTCCACGTATGCTTTTTTAAGAACCGACGCAAGCGCACGCGCAGCCGGCCTTGGCGGCAGTTTCGTAAGCATTGTCAACGACCCAAACGGCATCTTCGTTAATCCGGCTATCATTGGTACACTTGAAGCCCGACAGATTTCGTTCGGCTTTTTTAAGAATCTCGTTGATATCAATGCCGGTACTGCCAGCTACGGACAAAATATTGAGGACTTTGGCTGGGTGGGCGGAGGAATTCAATACGTGAACTATGGCTCGTTCGCACAGACTGATGAACTGGGAAATAGACTCGGGACGTTCACGGCGAACGATCTCGCGATCACACTCAATTACTCCAATCTCATGTACGAAAATCTGACGTACGGAATTAACGCAAAATTTATTTACTCATCCATTGCTGAATACACTTCCACGGCGGTCGGATTCGATATTGGATTCTTGTACAATATCCCTGATAAGCTGTTCACACTCGGTGTAAGTGCCACCAATATCGGCCGGCAGACAAAATCATACATCAGTACAAATGAGAGTCTTCCATTCGATATTTCCATCGGAATATCGAAAAAGCTTGAACACCTGCCCCTCCTGCTTAATATCAATTTTCATCAATTGAATTATGCCGAAAATTCTTTTATCGATCGTTTTAAATGTTTTTCACTGGGAGGGGAATTCTCGCTCAGTTCTGTTGTAAAACTCCGCGTCGGCTATAACAACCAACGCCGGCTGGATTTAAAACTCGGAACATCGGCAGGTATGGCCGGCTTTTCTCTCGGAGGTGGAATTCTTGTGAAGGGATACATGGTGGACTACGCGTATAACTCGTTTGGCGCCGTAGGTGCTACTCACAGGATTTCGATCTCAACCTCATTCTGATTTTTTCATGATCACAGGATATGAAATGGTCATTTTTTAAAACGATCATTTCGTATTAATGTGTGTGTATACCCGAGACAATTTCGAGTCCGCGCAGCGTTCCATAAAAGAGAAGCATCCCTATCAGGACAATAATCGGAGCAAGGCGGTTCTCAGATTTGTTGATCTCGGGAACAAGATCGGTTGCACCGACATATGCTCCAGCTCCCGCCGAAAACGCAAACGCGATACCTGTGATTCTCACGTCGACATTCGTTAAGATGAAAATCATACATGCTCCCAGCATTGTAGCAGCACCAAGACTATACGATGCCCATAATCGAAATTTCTTTGTATGGTCTGCCGAGAGCATGATCGAAGCAATAGTCATTCCTTCAGGAATCTTATGCAGCAGGACAGCAATAAAGATCAACAGCCCCACTAAAAAATTGAAATGCATTCCGACAGAAATTGATAATCCATCAAAAAACGCATGGACGAAAAGTCCGGCATATGCAGAGAGACTGGCGATCTTCGAGACCATGACATCATGATGCGTTTCTTCACCAAAGTGGAGATGGCCGACTATGGTGTGCTCGAACAAATGGATTACGGCATATCCGAGAATAATAAAGACTGCTGCGATCGCCCCGATTGCATCGAAACTCCTTGGAATTAACTCACTGAAGACGAGCGCGAGGATGAATCCGGCTCCAAGGGCAAGGAGATATTCCTGAAATTTCCGGGGCCATCGCTGCCGGAGAAGCACGATCGCTGCACCTATGATCTCGGCAAACGCTGCAATAAATCCGAAAAATAATATGATGGTAATGTCGGTCATCAGTATTTGAAAGGTGTTTTTGTGTATTGTTCGGCAAGGGCATGTGCATTTTCATAATCATTTAATATGATCACCTTTCGGTACTCTTGAAGTGCATAATCGCGCTTGCCCTGAAGATCGTAAATTTGTCCAAGTCTAAGATTCGTCATCGTCATGAAACCCGAAGGCCCGTTCTTTCGGTCAAGCGTCCGAGAAAGCGAATCACAGGCAAAGAAATGCGGGAGAGCCATTTCATATACCTTAGAGGTAAAATAATACATTCCAATATAATATTCTGCTTCCCGGACGACATTCATTGTATATCCGGTCATCCGTTCGAGTCCCTTTCTCCGTATATCTGAAAAAACACGGAACACCTCGGGCCAGATTCCGGTTTGAACATAACACCGCCCTAAATATCGGGCAAATTGCGGGTTGTTTGGAAATCGGGCTGTAAGCTTCAATGCCGGCATCAAGGCGTTCGAGGGTTGATGTTCATAGTTAATGTACACCTCCATTAAAAAATATGATGCTTCTGCCGCGGCATATTTTGCCTTTTCAGATGCAAGGCGAAGTTCCCGTATTCCCTTTTCCTTATTCCCCGTCGGGAAAAAAATCATTAATGGCTTCAGAAACGGATATTCGTTAGGAACAACTTCGGCGAAATAATCATAGATTCCTGTGCCGAGCAAAACGTCATAATTATTTCGGTCCAGCTCCTGGATCTTTTGCACGATGGGAAGTGCGCGTCGACCGTCATTCGCCGCCCGCAGCCAATGACTCCGATGGGCACGAAGTCTGCCGCGGAATCCGATAGCTCCTCCTTTAAAAAAGAGTGCGGTGATGTCGTTTGGATTTTCATCAAGACGATCATCGCAGAGATCGATCACTTTGTCGAGCATGTCAAAGAAAGTATCGTCGCGCGATTCATCGTCAATATCGATTAAAATTTTTTCCCACTCTACCATGGCCAGGAAAAAATGGCCTGCCGGATGTTTTGGCTTAAGCGCGACCAAGGCCTCAAATTCCCTCGTTGCATTGGGGAAATCAAGGTTATATACGGCGTTAATGCCCTGCTGTGTGTGAATATCGAATATTGAATCTGTATCCCATTGAGCAGGCGATACATTCACATAACAGCATAGACCAATGCATAATCCGATAAGTATTTTTTGAAGATTCATTCGTTTATCTTTCCATCGGCAGATTGAATTGATGTGTCAATAACCGCCGGGGGATTTTCATTTTTAATCCACGGGACTCTCCAGATCACAATTGATGCCAGAACCAGAACGACAGTCGCCGCGATACCACCTTCAGGCCGAAAACACCCCCAGTTAACCACTCAGGGCCCGTCAGAGTCACATAGGATACAGTAATATCAGATGTTACCATACCGCTCACCGGTAGTGAATAGACGCTTCCCTGGAAGAAATTCCACCCTAAATGCAACGCCGTGCAGAACCAGAGTGTCCCTGTCCGAAAATATGCCAAAGAAAGAAAAATACCGGCCAGGATGATATTAAATGTTGAAAACACCGAAATATGGGGATTGCCGAGATGGGCAAGTCCGAAAAAGACCGAAAACACCAAAATTGCAATAAGGCGATTTGTTCCTTCGACGAGAGTTTGAAAAATATATCCGCGAAACATAAGTTCTTCCCAGAATCCGGCAAGGGCAAAAAGAAAGAATCCCTTAAGAAGATGTGATGCAATCTCCGCCGATGAAAAACCTTCGCCTGTGATGACAATTGTACCGGTAAGTAAAAATGAAAAAACAATGAACGTCATCATGACACCTGCGATCAACAGTCCCTGTCCCCATTCAATAAAAAATCGCCGACGCACAGCAATTCCAAAAGAATAGAACGGACGTTTGTCTATGACTGTGACCATGAATATCGATGAGCAGATCAGAGCCGCATCCAAGAAAACCGATATTACAATCGTCGAATCCGGGAAAAAGTAATTCGCAGTGAAAAATGCACCGGCTGTAAGACACGACATAACAATAATAAAAATGCAAATACGCCATCCGGAACGAAAGTTATGATTCGTCGGATTGAATAATATCCATTGGATGCGCGATCGTAATTCCATAACCTTATGTGTTTATTAATAAACGGGACGAACAGTGTACGGCAGCGGATCTTCGATCCCTGCCTGCCGGAATCCCCGAAGCCGGAGGGCGCAGCTGTCGCACACACCGCATGCGCTGTCCTCCGCCTGGTAACACGACCATGTTAAATGAAACGGAGCTTTCAACTCTGCACCCTTTCGTACGATATCGGCTTTTGAGAGATTGATGATCGGCGTCTCGACAATAATTTGCTTGCCCGGTTTTGTCCCTGCCCGGATTACGGCGTTGAATGCATCATAAAATTCCTTCCGGCAATCGGGATACCCTGACGAATCTTCTTCAACGGCTCCGATAAAAATTCTTGAAGCACCCAGGACTTCACCCCAACTCGTTGCAACAGAGAGCATGTTTGCATTTCGAAACGGGACATAGGATGAAGGAACGCCATCACGTTGAAGATCGGCCCGTTCGACCGGGATGTTAGGGTCGGTCAAACTTGATCCTCCAATGATACGGAGATGTCCAAGATCGACGACCAACCGCTGATGGATGGAATAAAAATCGGCAATGTCGGAAAAGGCTTTGAATTCCCGGTGTTCTGTACGTTGACCGTAATTGATATGGAGAAATGCCATGGAGTATAGCTGTGAAGCAATTGCTGCCGTGACGCAGCTATCCATACCGCCGCTTACGAGGACTATGGCCTTTTCTTTCATAGCTCTCTCTTGGGCAAATTATCTCGGATCGTTACAGTCCCCTCTCTCTGAGAGGGGCTTTATCCCGAGCGAGTCCCGCTGAAGGCGGGGCGAGCCGAGGGATGCCCTCCCGAAGGGAGGGCGGGGTGTGTTAGAGAGTATCATTCTACAATTATTTGATCTTCTCTAAAATTTTCCACAAAGAAAGGGACAAAAAATGGGATTCCTCAGCTCAAGAAATCCCACTGGTGTGGACAGGGAGGGAATCGAACCCCCGACACAAGGATTTTCAGTCCTTTGCTCTACCAACTGAGCTACCTGTCCGGATTTTATTAAATTGCAGAATTTATTAATAAAATATATGATTTCTCGGGTGAAGAATCAAGAACTTTTTTAGGCTGGAACAAATCAATAGCTTAGGGGAGAAAAATAGAAAAATGTTTATCAGGAGAGCCCCTTCTGGTTGAAGAATGGGGTTAAAAGTCTGTCCACTCCGAGAATATGATCTATGAACCACCGTTTAAGAAGAGATACTCCTTCGATTGAAAGAGATTCTTTCCCTTCTTTCCAACTCGAGTAATCCTTTGATAATTGCTTTAAAAAAGCATCATGCATGGCTTTATGAATCGTAAACGACGGATAATGATGACTCTTCATAAGATTCTCTTCACATTCAAAATGTTCTTTTACTCCCGTGAAAAGATTATCAAGTAATGGGTTAATTAGACCGATTTCCTTTTTCTGAATGACTAACATCGTGAGTCCATCGAGTATATGAACGAGACTTTGATGTTGAATGTCAACGGCACTGATAGCCACACTATATCGTTTATCCCAACTGGATGGCTGCATATGAATGTCTCCCTTTTATAATCATATTATCGACAATAAGCACTCGAGACTTGAATCTGGCATCATCTACTCAATATCATTCGTGGTTCATGTTACTATTCATTCGACATTTTTTGGGTCTCTCTATGTCTGTAGTCTTCGAGAGGCAATTATTTTTTAAACGCAGCGCATCCTGATAAAGGCCGAGTTCGTTTCGGTTACTCCTCTTCGACGATCATCTCGAAAAAGGCTTCCGGATGCTCGCAGGCTGGACATTTTTTCGGCGGGGTTTTGCCTTCGTGTATGTAACCGCAATTCCTGCACTTCCAGCGTACAACTTTTTCCTTCTTGAATATGCTACCGTCAACGAGACTCTTCAATAATTTCCGGTAACGCGACTCGTGGTGCTTCTCGACCGTCGCGATGGTACGGAATACCTGCGCGATCTCAGAGAAACCCTCCTGTTTCGCTATCTCGGCGAACTGCGGGTAGATTTCCGTGTGTTCTTCCTGTTCACCATCGGCGGCGGCTTTCAGATTTTCTTGCGTGGTTCCGATTATGCCGGCCGGAAACGTTGCCGTAATTTCAACCTTGCCGCCTTCGAGAAACTTGAAGAATCGTTTGGCGTGTTCTTTTTCGTTGTCGGCAGTCTCAAGAAAGATCGCTGCAATCTGCTCGAATCCATCCTTCTTCGCCTGCGACGCAAAAAATGTGTAGCGATTGCGTGCCTGCGATTCGCCTGCGAAGGCCGTTAAAAGATTTTTTTCGGTTTGTGTGCCGAGTATGCTCATCGTCGTTTGCCTCCTTCTTCGGTACGTTTTTGTCCGATCTTTATACCGCTTTGCTTGATCGATCTGGAGTCCTCCGTATTGACCTGCCCCCGAATTATATACCAATACAAAGTTAGTGATTTCATAAGGCATTGGCAAGCTGAATACGGTAAAAATATTCTGATGCCGGAGGACGATAGCCCAAAGCACTATGACCGTATAGCTCATACACCGCTTCGTCGATTTGGCGGTCGATGCGATCGCACTGCATCTCCGATAAATACATGCTTGATAGCTTAAGAAACCTGTAGGTCGAGCAGACTGCTCGACCTACATCGTTTTAAACATACTCATCTGAATTTGATTACCACGCCCCTTCATTTTATTTCCCCTCCACAATCTTTATCTCTTGTCTTTTTAACTGCTTCGCGGAACGATATACTTTTTACCCCTCTACTCGCTCACTCCGTTCGCTCGCTCGGGATAAACTTTTTTCCATCGAACTCAGCCAGAAGAATTTGGCATGCCGATAAAGTGCTCTGGTTAAACCTGGAGATCATACTTCGCTTGTTAAGGGCTGCCAGCGAGTCCAGCGAGAAGAACCGCATACTGCATCCGGTATCAGAGGGCGATATATCAATCCATACGATCGGCCAACCGTCCATGATTTCTCTAAGCCGCCATCTAACACCGACCGAAAAGCATTCACCAGTCTGCCGGCATTCTCGGTATCCCTCCGATCGCACACATAGACCACATAGCCCGATGTCGGGTGCAACTCGCCTACGAACCGTTTTGAACCGACACTCGTCTCAAATCTGAGTTTCTCCGGATTGCTGGAAAGGATTGACTTGCGACGAGAAATTCGCACAGTATCCAGGACCGGACGAATTCCACCGAGTTCGACCTTGTTAATCGCGCAAAAAATCGGAACCTCTCCAGCTCCGACGTATTCACCGGTGGGTACAAGGTTCCGGCAGAATTGGAATCCACCTTTTGAAAATGTTATTGAACCATCCTCATGTTTAACCGCACCCTGCGCTAGCATCAATCGCTCGATACGTCGCTTGCGAGAGCGTCCGACGACTTTCCAGATTATATTTGCAATGGCGTACAGACAGAGTCCAGACAGAACTATCCAATAACCGCGGAGCATAACTTACTCCCTCCTTTTCAGTCTCGAAAGATGTAAAATCAGTCTGTCGTGTACTTTAAAGTACTGTATTTCCGCCCGGAGGCAGAAATCCGGGGGTGCGCTTATCGCTGATGCTTTTTATTATTGCGAGACGGTAGCCGCGGACTTCATGTCCGCGTCGAATAAGCTATATTCTATTCAAATCCCTCAAAATTATATACTGTCGATCCTTTGAACGGATATTGTTTCCAATCTTGAACAAGATCGTTTCTCATCGGATTATTTAAAATATATAATATGTGTTTCTGAAGATCCTCTTCCTCTCTCAAGATATGGTCATAAAAATCTTTCTGCCATCTGATAGCCGGCTTGTTTCTCGATAACCAATATCCCGTTCGCTGTTTGAAAGCAATGATTGTTCGCAGACAATCGGATTGGACATCTTTCCCCGAAAGCAAGATATGGCAATGATCGGGCATAAAGATATAGGCATCTAAATTGCATCCTTTTTTGTTTGCCTCGTTTAGAAGCATTCCTTCAAAGAGTATATACCAATTCCACGCACCCCAAGGGGTGCGCCTACCGCCGATGCTTTTTATTATTGGCGAGACGGTAGCCGCAGGCTTCAGCCTGCGTTAAATAAAACGCATTTAAATTTATTCTACGCACCCCAAACACTAAAGTACTGGAGTCCCTCCTCTCGTCGGGACTGCCGGGGCACGATTACCGCCGAGCTCTTTTATTTATCCGCTTTCCTCTTTTTCCTTTTTAATTCTTGCCCTGCACTAAAGTACGACTCCGTCGAGCGACCCGCCGTAGGCGGGGAGTCGAAGGGTTAATTTTTAATTATCTTTTGCCCTTCCCCCTCCACAATCTTTATCTCTTTCTCAGTCAATCCGTAAAGCTCGTACACCAGAGTGTCAATCTGTTTCTCAATCGCATCAATTTCTTTTATGACAAATGTATTGTCATGTGGATTTTTAGAATACCCGAATTCCCTATTTAGACCCATTATTTTATCTACGAGTGAGGTGAAAGAATCTTGAATCTGTGATTGTGTTTCCAGTATTGGAAGGACACCTATGAACCTACGTGCATATGAATAGTAACCACCCCTAAAGCGACTACTTCTGCTCTGCAAAAGATAATCAAACAATCTAGAATTCAGTAAAGCGAGGTAGTACTTAATCATCTCTAGTCGTTTAGGAACAATAGCATACCCTCCTGCATTACCTCCACCCACAAAATATATATCCTTTTCTTTATCAATTGTAAAAGAGGCTCTTTTTGCCAATACTTGCGTTATTATTTTTTCTCTTTCAAAATAATTGAGATTATGTTCTTGCGAATAGGCGTACCAATCTTTTCTTACGATCATTTTCCCATGTTCTCTTTTATCCAACAGATCTTTATTCATTTTAAGATAAGATAACGCTAGAGGATAATTATTCTTCATTTCATCATATTGAATTACATTTGCTTTATCATTTGCAATGATGTATGGGAAGATGAAATATTTTGACGGGCTGATCAATCGGTATCGCTTAATATCTGACCCTTTTGCTAATTTCTTGCAGATATTTTTTTCTACCTCAAAATTAGCACCTATAGATTTTGAAAAACCTATATATGTTGATTTTTTCTCTTTTACTAAATCGAATGTAAATACCGGATCAGCTGTTGTCGCTAAACCTTGAAAGATTTTTTCACAACAATCTTCTAGTGTAGTAATTCCCAAGTGAGATAATCTATTTTCGATGTCTCTTAATTCCTGTTTCTGAAATGTACCTAAATTAAAAGTAATCGATTCAAGAGCTGAATCATATAGAAAATAGTTATCGTTGATATTTTTTGTATCATTGATTAATGCTACCGACCTATTATCTTTCGGAGTAATAATTGTAATATTATCATATGCGTTTGAATAATCAAAAATTGGCACACAAGTATAAGTGGAAGCATTTTTAAAAATTTGATAATCCTTAAAGTCAACAAATGATTCCAAATGTTTATCTCTTAATAAGATATCTTTCAGACCACGACCATAATTTGCTTGTAAAAATTTTGATGGAACTATCATGCCGACCCGACCATTATGCTTCACAAGAATTCTGGTTTTCTCTATGAACAATACATAAATATCAAAATGGCCGGTAGCTGATGAATATTTATTACTCATGTAAACTAATTCGGATTTATCTACTATTAACATACGTATATATGGCGGATTCCCAATTACCGTATCAAACCCACCACCCTTCATTATCTCGGCAAATTCTTTATTCCAGTCGAATGCGTTAATCCGCAGCCGCTCTACTCCATCTAAGAGAGATAGTTGTTGTCCATCATAAAAATCCGGACCGATAAGCGAATTACCGCATTTGATATTGTCACCAAGATCGGGAAGCGCTCGTTCGTGGAATAATTTTAGCTGGGATGACAGCGTCTGTTCATTTTCTCCTTCTAAAACTTTAAGCAGAAGCGAAAGCTTTGTCACTTCAACTGCCTGAGTATCAATATCAACGCCATAAATATTGTTCAGAAGAATACGTTTCCGCTCCGAAGTTGTAAGCCGCCAGTCGCCCCCCTGTCCTTGATAAAGCGTGGCCTTGCGTCCCTGTGTCCATTTGTCAATTCCATCTTTCACGTACCAATCACGGTGCCAGTCGAGTAAATGCTGATATGCCCCAATGAGGAATGAACCTGAACCGCATGCGGGATCGAGTATATGCAGTTTAGTAACTTGATTTGGAGTTTTACCTTCGAGCAGTTTCCCCACCGTATTCTTCACAATATACTCTACGATGTACGTCGGTGTGTAATATACACCACCGGCTTTTTTCACTTCTGGTTTATCTTCAACAACAGCACGATGCCCCTCAGTAAGGCGAATTACTTTGCCCAAGAATTGTTCGTACACTTGTCCGAGTATATCGGCCGGTAGAACAGAGAACTCGTACGGACTATCGGGGTAATAAAGTCCTTTTATAATTTCTTTTAGCGGTTTATCGTCGATATCGAGCGTAAGTGTCAGCTCATCCGGGGTTTCGGGGCGTCCTTTCTCTTGCTGGAAATGGAAAAGTCCGGAGTTATACTTCTCGTCGGCACGATAGAAAATCTCGCACAGCTTTTTATAAACCCGCTCGCCGTTTTGAAGAGCCATGAGTGTGCCGTACGTTTCAACTCCGCGATCTTCACAGATTCTGAGAAATATAATACGGTCTATTGTGCGCTGGACTGCAAAGTTCAATTCACGCTGTGTGAGTTTTGTATTGCGCAGTGCAATTGTACGTGCAAGCGTATCGCGCCACGATTCTATCTCTTTCAGGAAGGCATCATCGACTTCGGCAGTTCCCTTTTTAAGCCTGTTCGTCTCGGCATATTTATCGAACGAACCTTTGAGAACCGCTTCATGCGAGAAAATATTGTATATCTCATCCCACTGTCTTTCATAATCGGTGTACGGAAGATACAATGTCCTCGCGGTCGAAGATTTATCGGTATGAACTGGCTTAATACGGCAGTCATAAACGACGAATTCTTCAAAGTCAGTCAAAATACTCAACGGTAGTTTTGCAGACCAGGCATAACGGCGTAGCTGGAAGGCCGGACTTACATCCTCTTTGAGATTTGTGTAAGGTTTTTTGGCTTCGACAAAAAATTTTCGCATGCCGCCTATTCGGAAAGAATAATCAGGTGCTTTTGTGGCACTGCCGACTTTGATGGCGTCTTCGTGGACAACCTCTTTGTACGCTTCGGCGTATCCCTGTTTATTTTCCACATCCCATCCGAGTGCTCCGAAGAATGGATCGAGGAACTCGCGGCGGAGCTGAGTTTCGTTATAGCCCGGATTTTTATATTCATCTTTATTCCGGTCGAACCGGTCAATGAGGCGGAGTATCGTGTCGGGGGCAGACAATGTCGGATTCCTTGCTGATTAATGAGAAGAATTCATGCGTGTATTGTACGAAGAGGCGGTGAGATTGTCAAGAAGAGCTGAGTTTAATACAACGTTTGCCCTGATATGCTTATAAGCGGGGAACGACTGGTTAATCCGCAGTCATATTTAACGGCTTAAAATTGATTTGAAAAGTCTGGGTATCCAAGATAGCATCGCTTAATCTGGCGGCGGGGTATTTGGCTACGACAATTTCGATCACTTTTTTCCTATAATTTTCTGGTGTGTTGCATCCGAAAATGACATGCTGCACAGACTGGACGGGAAAAGATGCCACAAAGATCGGAAATCCATCCGGATCATTCGCGGAATCTTTTTGTAGCAAATCAGCTGCATTGAGAAGTCTATATTCCTCTTCGTAATGCCAAGTTATATTCTTTGTAGCCATAATGGCTTTTGTAAGCTTTAGTTTTTCTTGTTCCTCTTCGGGAATTGGGAAGAGATTTATCTTTGGTCTTTCGGTTCGATATTGGACTTCTAAGGCTTTAGAGAAAAAAGGATCGTTCGAATTAAAACCGATAGCAATGCCTTTGTGGGAATCTGCGTAATGTGACCACATTTGATGGTTTGATTTTGCAGTACTAAGACTTAGCACACAGATGTTTTTTGTTAATAAGACATTAATCTGTTGTTTCACTGTTGAAAGAAAAGCCTCATAGTTCGTTTCAAGAAATGTTCGAAGAAGGTCTACCATTGTGGTATTCCTCTTTGCTATTTCAGCGTCAACAATCTTTTTAGCAATTATCTTATAATTGTAGAAATCCAAGAGAGCTTTCTGTGCATAAGAGAGGTCGTTATACATCCGTTTAAGGGATTTCTCGATGAGGCTATTCAACATATCTTCATTACTCAAAGCGAAATCGAATATCTTAAATGCGAATTCTCTTGTAATGAAACCTTCAACTGGTGGGAAGGATTCGAAAGGATCATTAAGCACCTCAAGTTGAGAAAAACGAATAGAATTACTACTAAGAATATCTATACCACGTTGAGCAGATGTAAACTTATAAAGAATCATAAGTGAGCCTCGTATTGCAGGCAGCTGCCGTCTAACTAGTGTTTATATCGTTTCTTCATAACAACCTTGATGCGTGTTTCTTCAATATAACATTCCATCTGAACACCTAACGGATGGCCGCTTAACTGCCCATCGCTACCTCCTTTGATCCATAACATACTTTGGATCACTTTTGGGGCTGGTCAAGAAAGAAACCATATATCCAGTAGCCCATTTTTTCTCCTTAAGAATGTTTCACGATTTGTTAAGGTTTGCAATATTACTCTTTTGATAGTATTGCGATAATGATACATAAGATCGCTATAATTACGAATATATTCTGAATATTTTTTTTCTGTTCCTCTAACATTTGATTCGCAACAACTCTCATTCTGAGCGCTTTTTCGATTTCATCCAATGCCACTATGGGATTCTTGAGATCGATGGGCTGGTAGGCGATCTCAGATAAGAAACCTAACTCTGTATTTAGAATATCTTTCGAAACGATGGGGATAATTAACTTATCCGCCTTTTTTGCTCGGCCGACTTCCATTCCAACGGATATTCCTCGTTCAACCGTGTTTCCTGTAATCAACACAAAAACAATATCCGCTTCATCAATCCAACTGTGAATTTTATTCCAAGCATGCTCTCCAGGTTCCTTAGATTTGTCCCAATATTTCACACCTTGGATGAGGCCGTTGATTCTATTAGCTATCTGGTTGACCAGATCAAGATCTTTTGTACTATAACTAATAAATGCTCTCATCTTTTCTCCTTATATGAAATAATGATATATTTGACTTTTGCTAATGTAGTATGAGCGACCCAGCAGTCCACATTCGTCAGCATGAGCAACTAATTAGTGTACCATAGAAATCACTGGAATGTGCGGCCAGTGCTTTGTTCATAAATCTGTACTATCTTACGAAATTCATCTCTATCAAATACTGCGGCTTTGTTAAGTCCCCAGGAATTCATTTTTCCGTCAACAAGTCTGACGTAGTTGAAACTAAACCAGCTTTGATCAATATGACCAACTGGAAATGACTCCCACATCATTGGCAAATAGTCACCTCCATTGGGAGAGATGCCAACAATCTGCTTGATTTGTAACAATTCTGGATCCTGCTGTCGTGGAAATTCAAATGTGATTCTCATCTCTCGTCTCTTACACTTGAGACAGTCACGCACAAGAAGATTGTGGTCCCAATTCGAGGGCAGTAGCGTACGCCAGATAAACGTAACTATGCCTCTTTGTGCTTGCATCTCAGGGAACGAAGCTTTTAGCTTACAGTGCGAGCATTGCCAGATATATCCTGCCATGACTTTGCCTCCCTTGAACACCTGTTAGTTAGACTGCAACTATTAGTTTCCAGTTCGACTGAATTTTGAGAATTATTATTTCTTTGTCCCGCTTTGAAGAAGTTTAGACACTTGCTGAACTACCCAGAAAAAAAGTGGGACCTCGCTCATTATAGCGTACGCTCCCAACACAGAGATATTCTTTATATCATCAGGACTATTATAGTGTAGATAAATTATAATGCCTATCCAGCCAATGACTGGAAGTAAACCTATAAAAATATAGAACAATATTCCGATAGCCATTTGACCAAGACTACGTCGTTCATTAGTTCGACCATCCTGTGGAAGCCGACGTGGTAAGAGAAGAATCACTCCAGCAAATAATAAAGCAAAACCAGCAGATGTCGTAGAGAATTTACCACTGAAGAATTGGAAATCCAATCCGATCTCACCTATACCAGAAATGCCTTTCCATAAGAAAAGTAACGAGGCAAGGGCCAGAACAGCGCCGACGATGGTTCGAATTAGTGTTACTTGTTTGTTGAAATATGACTCATCCATATGGTACAATATCCTCCGGGTTCGCCTAAAGGATGACGGCTAAGCTGCGGCACTGATAACTTTCAAATTGTACTAAACGAAACCAGATTCATTCTGATAACATAATTAATTACACAAAAGTCATGATGTATAAAGAACGTTATAATGAAAACTGAAACCCACCACAAGCCATGCGTAAAGTACTCACGCTCATCCGGTAAGCTTGAGCCGCTGGTTATACGGCATTTGTTATGCTCACCTTATGTTGAAAATTAGGATAGACTAAATTTAAAATATCGAGAATTTTATCTGAAAAATAACACGCATCGGAAATAACATCAGGCAAAGGTTTTGCCGAAATTAAAGGAATACGATGAAGACGGTGAAGTGGATTTCCACAAATATCAAACACAGTTTCTCTTATTGGACCCCAATGGCCATGTGAATATGATGATGTCCAAGAATAATACCTGTCATAATCATCTTTAACTCCAGCTTCAATGCTAATTTTTCGAAGATTTGAATTTTCCCAATGGCCAAGATTTATTGGCAAAAATTCCTGCCAAACATCTTCATTCGCAAGCGCATTAAGTGTATCAAGGTTAATTGAACTCGGCTTACTGGGATCTTCGTCTAGTTTTAGAAAAGTAAGTTTTGCCTGACCTGCACCAAAGACACGAAAGGATTTCCACAACTCAAGATCATTCTTATTGACAAGATACTTAAGGGTTACATATAATTCTAAAAGTGTACGCAAACCAGAACGAGCAAGAATGGAACGAGTTGATCCTATGCGTAACAGTTCTTTTAAAATAGATAATGAATAAAAAGCTATACCAAATACTACATCGTGTTTTATATCAATTGCAGTAGTAATATTTGTTGCCATAAAATGCTTGATTAATTCTTGATAAACGATTTTTACCTTATCCTCTGTTGTTCCACTTAGTGAAGGATTGTCGTCACTGGCAATTCTTAGAGGGAAACAATTTGACTTTTGCCAACATTCCATCCAAAACTTAGTTGCCCATTCGCGTTTAGTCTCATCCATACTCGATAATGCTCCTTCCGTTGCACGAATAGATGGACGAACCTTTCTCATATCACCTTCATTAGGATAATAGGCAAATTCCTTAGCCATTTCTTCAGATGGAAGCTGAAAGAGACCACTTGCCATCATAGCAATAACTCGCATCCACCTACAATCAGTGGCTTCTTGTGATTGATGATCAAGAGTTTTAGCAACTGCATTCATTAATGGAATAAAATCGATTGGTGAACCATCGTCTGGAAGAAGTTCTTTCCACGTTGTGTAAGCAGGAAGATTTTCAAGTAATAATAGACTTCTTAAAATCCGCGCTTGATCTGGTCGCCAGATTAATACATTTATAAAGCCCTTAAGAATATCTGTAGGAACATTTGAAAGCGTAGTATGGGTTATATCATCCAAAATTGCTGGTTGCTTTAAACTTGAGATATAATTTGCTACTGCTCTGAAAGTATCCAGTGCCTGTTCCCTATCTAGATTACCAACAATCAAAGCAGCCCACATCATTTCTGGAAGTCTATCATCTCGCCAAGAACCGAGTTGTAATTTGGGAATTTGAAGAAAAGGAGGCAGGAGTTTCTTGCCAGCTTTTGTATGCTGTTGGAGTGTTGAATAGTTCCTACGACCTCCCTTATTTTTTCGGTTTTTATTTTTCTTAGACATATTTAAATGCTATTTCTTTACAAATGCCGTATAACGGATGGGCGCTAAGCTGCGGCGACGATAATTTCTTGGCTTGTACTATCCGGGACAAATATATTCACTGTACATTCAATCTCGCGTTACATCTCAACTTTTCAACATGATCGCAATCTCTGCTTGATTTATTTCTTTTATGCTCTTTTTAATTATATACTAGCTTTATCTTTATGGATAGGCGAGATTGCGAACTTCATTTTATAACAAATGTTTTAGATTTGCATTGCTCAACATTTATTTGACCTTGTAAGTAAATTACATCTTGTTCCATCGTAGGTGCACCAGGGGGAAACTTCATGATAGGGACTTGTGCTTTATAGGTAATAGTATAATTATGCGGACCAGCAGGGAAATTATTGAAACATTGAGTTTGACCCGCTTGAACTGTCATTGTACGACCTGCGTTTGAATTTTCGCGATAGTACACTATTACCGTAAATGGTGTCTTCGTCATAGTATTTGTAAAACAGTAATCTCCTGTATTATTTTTTTTACAGTCGGGACTGACAGTTCTTGGATTATTATAATCTTCATTTGAATTTATTGGACGATTATTGAATCCACGATTAGAATTATTTCTTTTGCCATTTGTTTCCACGTTAATACCTAGTAATGCTCCGGCATCTGAGTCTATAGGTAAATCTTTGTGGGTCGAAGCAATTACTAATCCAGAATATGAATTGTAAGCTGATAAAGTGAGCTTTATTGTATTATTTTTTACTGTATAATTACCAATAATAATTGCTTCGACTGATAATAATTTCCCTAATTCTTTTGCCTTATAAACGTTGATGTAGCCTTCTGCAACTAATTTTTTTACTTGTGTGATTCCAGATAAACTTTCTCTATCAAAAACCTCAAAATCCCCGGTACCGTTAACGATGTTTACTGATATTTCATCGGCTATATATTTCCCAACAACTGTTTCTTCTTTATTTATCTCGGTGACACAAACGACCGCTATTTTCATTTTATTCTTTCGTATTAACTTTTCAGCAAGATCAGCACTTGCCTCGTTGATCGATTTATCAAATGCGCTTTGCGATAATGATATAGAAACAACAAATAAAAGAATAAATAAGTGAATAGTTATTTTCATTTTCTTCAACCTTATAATGATGAATATTCGTTGTAATACACGTTCACCAGTATTTTATCCGCTTCTTCTTTCGCTTGGAATTCTGTTGCCCCATTACCATTAACTGAAAATGAAAAGCTCTTAGTTAGTGTTTTGCTATTAACTGATATTATGTTCATGGCAAGGGAAACGGTACAAATTATTGTCCCTTCAACCAATGTTCCCTGTCGCATCGAGTATTTAATTTTGCCAATTGCCAAATAATCAGTGTGGCTACTTAATTTTAATTTTGTAATTATATCAGAGTTGCCTTCATACAATTCTTGGAATCCTGCTTTATGAATAAATGAGCTTCTCAACAAGCCTGTATTCCCTTTTTTCCCAGTCTGATTGTAAACATTAGCAATAGCACTCGAAACAGAAGCAATATTATTACCATTCTCATCAACAATAGTTACAGACACATCTGTACTCGTACCAGAGTTTGTTATTGATGGGTTAATGTAAGATTCATAAATATCGACTTGTGTCCCTTGTTTAATACTATTTTCATTATATTTCGTTTCAAATTCTTTTTGAGCTTTCAAAATATTATCCTTAATATCATTCCCGATAATCATTGAGTCTTTTCCATTTTCGTAGTATTCAAACAGTTGTTTCACAATCTCTGGAGTAATGGGCAGTAACTCTTCATTAAATTGAGGATGCCTACCAGGTTGAAAGAAAAACTCAAGTTTCTCGTTAGGACGCTTATAGTAATAAATTAGTGATCGGCCATCTGGAGAGAAAAATCTAAAATTTCTATTAGGCACGATTCTCGTCACTTCAGATATTCTTTTGTCTTCAATAATAATCGCAATTTCAGGGGTCACATGTTTTACCTCTGTTCCATAGATCGGGTGAACTTTATAACTGCAATCAACATATTCATAACCATCGGGTGTTGCCGCATAACATTTTTGGGCTTCCCCAATTTTATTATAAATGTCATTCTTTGTAAAAAACCACATCATTAAGCAAAATAATATTAATAAAGCACTCAAGCCTAGAAGAGCATTATTTCTTTCTTTCGACTTAATTAACGGTGACGGTGATAATACTCTCCATAACCATTTTATTCCATAAATAAGAACCAACAGACTAAATGCAATTGATATTATCCTAATTAACCAAATATTTAATCCAATACTGGAAGCAAGATATTGAAAGATATAATCGTATGTTGCCTTTATTAAAAAGAAGTTCCATGCAGTGATGATAATTGCTAGTACAATTAGAGTGATTACAATCCATTTAGTATATGTTAATAGTTTCCCAGTTATTGTTTCCATAATACAGTTCCTCCTTCAAATATTCACAATAGTTCTTCTCCCCAATAGACAACTTTATTATGACCACTAAAAAAGAGAAATTATATTTAGCGTATATATCATTTATGCAATTTCTACTAACTACCCTTTTGCACTTTTTGAAAATATAATATCTTGCTCTAATGTGCAGTAAGAGGGATTTCGGCTAAGATGTCGCCTTGATCAGTTTGATTACCACGTCGCCCAAATATCTGGATCAAAAAAGCTGAATCTCTATCTATGACTCAATACAACGCCGGTTGTCGGATGTATCTTTGGGTGAACAATTGAAAGTAAGCAATCAGCTGCTAAGAATCAAACGGCAGCCCTAACCTTTTGCCCATAAATCCGCTTTTTTCCCAACAAAAAATGTCCGATGCCGCCCGGCTTTAGATCGAAGTAGAAGCAACTCTGGAGCCTCGATGTATGGATTAAAGTGATGGAACCAGATTTATGAGGACCTGCAGTTTACACTTGTCAGATTGAGCAGTCAGCAGGTGTGCCATTATTAATATCCTTTCCTGTAAGAATCGGCATGAGAAGAGTTGTAGCTTCTCTAAAGGCCCGAACAATGTGACGTTTGATATAAAGACGATTCTTACCGTAATAGACAGCAGTATCGTCCTCATACTCGGACTTCATTTCCACATCACCAAACTTAGCGAAATAGCCTTTGCCATAGATAACGTTAAAAGATCCTCTATTTCCCTGGTCATCAAATACCCGCTTGAAAGAATCGAGATGGCAACAAGCATCCCGAGTAGCAGTGACAGCATCGGTTATATCATGAACATATTCATTCATTATGATGTCGTCGGTAAACGAGATGCGCTTCGCGTACTTTTCCGTCTTATGCAGAAGGTCACGAAGACATATTATTAACTCAATGAAAGCAGCGGATTGTAATATATTGCCAGAATTAACAACATCGAAAATGCTACAATTCAATAATGAATTTATTTTGAATATACTATCTTGGCATTCCTGCTCTTCATAAATATCCATTATGGCACCTTCTGGATAGTGTTAACGTGCGGCAATCCATCAAGTGAGTTTGCGCACATCCGATCCATACAAATTCTCGGCTTGACTCAAGATTGCATTTCCATATTTTTGGTACATGTCAGACCACGAAATGTGCCCGTCAAATGGAAGTAGCGAATTTCCGTTACCGTTATTCGTATCAGCCCTGAAATATTTTGAGGATGCTAAAGCAACCAAATAAATCTTGATCGTTTCATTCTTGAGCAATTTGCGAATTTTCTTTGCGTCTTCTGCAAAAACTTTATTTTGCTCGGCGTCAAATGGCTGATCAACCTTTGCTTCAATGATGATGATAGTGTTTGGACTGAACAAGCAAAGGTCGAAGGTGCGTTTGGGAGAGAAACCCGAACCATGAACAGGTTTCCCTTTGTGCCACAAATAGTCTCGATAAAAACACACTTCAACAGCGATGTCCCAATCATCTGTCGATTCGATGTTCAAACCAGCCTTCTCTGCTACCAATTCCGCAAATTGCCTGGGACTGTCTTGTGCATTTTGATAAAGACAAAAACAATAGAATCGCTCATCACGCGAGAGATCCTTCCATGAAAGACCATTGAAGTAAGGTATATCCATTGTTTGAATCCTCGTTTTAGGTTGGCCGCCTAACGGATGGCCGCTCCGCCTACGTAAATAACACTCCGGCGGATAAATAAGTCCGTCCCGACGACCTGTCCCGAGCCCGCCGAAGGCGGGTCGAGGGAAGTCGGGACGAGATCTCGATCCCGCATAAGCGGGATCGGACTGCGGCAATGATTAGTTGTGATTAATATCTTGCTCGAATATCTGAATCTCTATCTATGACTCACTACAACGCTGGTTGTCGGATGTATTTCGTAGGAACAATTGAAAGTAAGCAAACAGCTACTAATAATCAAACGGCAACCATAATAACTAATAACTAGAGCTGCCGAACGGGAGGCGGATAACTATATCTTCATCATTGGTTAATCGGGATTGCTCAGCTTAAATCAATGTGGTATATACTCATTGCTCATTTGCTGGATATGGTATTTCTGGCCCACCGTCGACATCGAGTTTCATCAGTCTGAGAGGAATCCCCATAGCCAATATATAAATGGACCCACATCCGGGGGGATCATAACATTTTAATCTGTAAGCTTTAGACTCTTCCTCATCCATTATGGTAAGAGATTTATTACAAAGAGGACACAGGAAAACTTTTAGAGGAATAGGAGTAATTATTTTTCTCCAAGTTTCGAGATCATCTAAGTGTGTAATCACCTTTTCGACATCTGGTGGCACATTTATATAGGTGCGTTGTACAATAACTCTTCCACCAGAACTGATAGCGTTTCGAGCCTGGTTCAGCAAAGCCTTGAGACCAATGAGCCCCCGACTTGCTATAAGTTCATCTAATCTGTTCAGGTCGATCTCACAGTCTGCCATACTGTCTCCTTTCAATAATAATCGCTAGTCCTCAGTGTTTTTTATCCTTCGGCGGATTCGGATCATTCCCATAGCTATCCTTGTCGCGAATCTTTCCGTCTTTTCCATGGATGACCACTTCTGATTCGTTCTGCTTTGCTAGTGGCACTGCATTATGGCGTGCCAATTCCTGGGTTCGGTGAGTAGATATCGGAGTTGATTTACCTTCCTTTTTCACTGACTATTTTCCATCGTCTGGAACAACGTGAATGTTCTTTTTCATGATAAATTTCTTTCATTCAGACTATCATAATCTCTTTATCCTTGAGTGGCCAAATAAGTGTGAGCGCTCCTAACTCCTCTTGAGGATATAAATAGATGAACCAAACGTCATCAAATGGGTGTTTGGCTGAATTGAGTAATTGCCTTGCATCACGAAGATCTAACTCATCCATCTCTAAGGAGAAGTCTATCGAATAGAGCAACAGAATAAACTTTCCGATATTAGGCTTCACATAATGCTTTGCTAATTTTGTTTGCACCGCTCTAGTAAGCAATCCACGTGATTTATCAGAGTAATATGCTGGACCGCCACCAGTCCATGTAAACTCTAATCGCACTGGGTCGGCAGCTGGAATAACACGTTCCACTCCAATACTTATTGAGCGTTTAGGATTAAATATTTTTACCCGTATTCCTTTATATCCACCGATATCGAGCGTATCAACACCTTTCGCCATCTCCAATATTGAATGAGCAATCCTCATTAGACAGACCTGTCCTTGTGGTGTGCTGACCTTTGGAAGATAAGGTGGCTCTCCACTGTCGCACAATGTGACCCGGCATCCATTGTATAGTAGCAGATTTTTATCTAAGGTTTTTACTAAAGCATTTCGGTAGGATGCTCGCATGTCATCAACTTGACGCAGTTGTAGATCAACCACCTCAACTACTTGTATCGCAATTTGATCCCCTTCCGCCGTTTGACAAATCAAATCTGCTGGTTCAGGACCATGATGCAGATCGTGCAATTCAATACCTTTAAAATGTTTGAGCGCACCGACAAATTTTTTTCCTACCGTGAGTTCTAGTTCCTCTTGAACTCTGGGCATCTGTTCTTCCTTTGGATATCCTGGCCCTTTCTTCGGGAGAACATAAACCACAGGATTCCTTACAGGTTTTTTGGGTTTATTATGGCTAGCCATCATCAATGATTGGTGGATACCGATTGGGATATATGAGGTTGTTACAGACCAAATATTTTTAGCAAATGCCTCAATAGACATAACTGATCGATTAGGATTTCCCAGGCACATACTCCTTGACATATTTCGATATCTCAAACTGTAGAATCTGCATGTCCACATATCCTGCCTGTGTATGAATCTCAGCTTGTTCCTGTGCTAACTCAGCTGAAGCGCACCACTTCACGCACTCAATCTCCTTACCCGCTTTATGCCCGATAACTGCGTGAGTAAACGGCTTTGGCAAATTACGGACGAATGTCTTTTCACCAATCGTAATCGTTTATCTTTTTACGATGTTTGTGGAATGGTAATTATTCATAAGGATGCCGCCTCTAGGGCGATATATTTATCCAATAAAAATATTATAGAAAATGCCAGCCCCTCCTGAATTCGTGATGCCGCCCGGGCTTTAGATCGAAGTAGAAGCAACTCTGAAGCGTACATGTATGGATTAAAATGATGGAATCAATGCTGGATGTAAAAAACTGTGGCAAGTGTGTTTACTATATTATCTGTATTAGCTGGTGTATTTTATTTTGCTCGAGATCCAGGTTATTTTATTTTTTATTGTATACCATTGTGATTGTTCTTTCTCCGGTCGCCCGATTTTTAGAATACGATTCAATTGTCAAAGTACGTCCATCGTTAGATAGTTTGTAAGAATCAGCGACAAGGTAATCCTCTGAAATTCCTTTAGAGACGGTCGTCATTATAGTTGTTACCGTAAGTATCTTTTTGTCTTCTGACCATTTTAAAGTATTTTTTGTCGTTCCAAAATCTCCCTTCACAATTTTCTCTTTCCCATCAAAGTTGAATGTGTCAACATTTTTAATATCTTCGTCACCCTCGCGAATCAGGGTTTCTGCAAATATTATCGAGGTAGAATTCTGAGTAATTTCAAGGATTCTATCGCCATCCAGAAATAATCCTCCTTGTCCAGGATTACTTCTAGACTTATCAAATGCCCATTTTCCTGAGAAATTTGTCGGAGACTGAGCAGACAAAGAGGATGAATTAAGAATCAATGAAAGAATCAGAAAAGATTTATAAATCAAATTGTTCTTCAGTCCGAAAAACCTGTTGTGTGCCATGGTTGAGAAGGATTAATTGTTATGAAAAATTGAGTATTGTCTCTATGGTAGTAATTCACAGGGGCTTTGAGTCAGGTGGTAAAATGTTGTTTCGTATGCCAGCTAATCTCTGGTGATCTGCTCCCGTTTTATGTACCAATGATAAGTTAGTTTTTTTTCATTATCAAGCATTGGCCACCTGACTGTGTCGTTTTTTACCCATTGCCGACTTTAATCCATGATACTTTGGATCCCTTGGGGCAGATCAGTTCGATTTGATCTGAAAATGTACCGTTCTTTCAGCGTAGTAAGACAAGTTTCTTTGTCTCAACGTAACTGCCAGCCTCTAGTCGATAATAGTATACACCGCTTGCAAAACCTGATGCATTCCATTCTGTTGAATAAGTACCGGGATTCATTTGCTTCGACACAAGTTGAGCGACTTCTTGTCCAATAGAGTTATAAATATTTAGCGTTACATATGATGCCTTTGGGAGTGAGAATTGTATTGTGGTACTTGGATTAAATGGATTCGGATAGTTTTGTGACAATGAATATGTCTTCGGCAAAGATGATATTTGATCATCAACTCCGGTCGAAAGATTTGTGACTTCTATATCATCCAAATAAACCACAAACGGAAGAAATTGATTATTAGCTGCTACACCAAAGTGAATCGGAATACCTCCTCTTGGTTCCGATTCCGGATTTCTTGTCGTAAATTGAAATGTAATATGCGTCCAGCTAAGAAGACCTAAGGGACCGGTACTTTTTCTGCCCCATTCGTGATAATTTGGACTCAAACTGCCTGCAGTGACAATAATCTCGACACCCTCAACTTCCGATGCTACCCAGGCAGAGACTTCATATTTCGTGTTCGATGTAACAGGAAAATCAGTATTAAAGACTTGTGGTTCCCAAGCATTGCTTCCAATCGCATTCACTGTAACTCTCAACGCCTGGTTGCCGGAATGAGCAAGTCCTGCATCATTTACAATCTCAAACACAGCCGATGCAGTGCCGCCGGTGAGCATTGTCCATCCTGCAACATCTGAACCTGAATGCTCG
The DNA here is from genome assembly GCA_963776275.1 of Ignavibacteriota bacterium. Lineage (GTDB taxonomy): Bacteria > Bacteroidota > Ignavibacteria > UBA10030 > CAVZMI01 > CAVZMI01. The sequence goes on along the minus strand of CAVZMI010000023.1, from coordinate 139,064 downwards.
CCTGGTGATCCGGTTTCAAATCCGCCATTGGGGTTTATTTGTGAGTAAAGAAAGGAGCATGGCGTAAGAATCAGCATGCATGCAGAAAATGCATAGGATAGTATTTTTTTCATATTACCTCCATTGTATTTTGGTTTTAAATAGTAACGACCTGATACAATTATTTCCATCAATACATGAATATTATACAAATAATTGGAAATAACAAATAGGGAGGTTGACGAACTACCTGCGCGAATCCTCGATAGGCAAAGGGGATGCCGTGTTGTAACTATTTCTTCACCCTGTTGTCATGTTTTCGCCACCCTTCGGTGACCCTTAGGACACTGTTTAGAGTCGTTGGAGGAATGCCATTATTTTCCAGGTTCAACGATTTCCTGCTTGATAATTTCCAGACGTGCAGGAATCGCCCCCTCTTTCAGAACAATTTCAAGGATTTTTGCCTCTTCGATGCTTTGCATTCCGGTGATCTGTGAACGTCCTCCAGTTATTTTTGATAAAATGCGCGGTGCTGAATATACTGCGCTATCAAGGATAATTGCCATACATTTATTGATATTGGCGCCTGTGATGCGGGCCCATTCACGGGCACCCTCACTGTTCATTTCCATAGTAACTTCAGGTTGTCTGGAATCACCCATGACAGCGCGAGCATTCACGATGACGCCGCCTGTAAGCTCCGGAGTTGCCTTTACTGTAAATAGTTCGTAATAACGGCGGCCATCCTGACGGTTGAACGCTGGTTTATTGCTCCAGAGGAACTGAACATCATCCGGGACAAGGAGCTTCACATCTTCCCGGCTCAGAATTCTATTGATTTTTGCCCTGTCGTCCTCGGCAACGTACGCGGTTCCTGAACCGTGAGAATCGGGCCTGGCGATGATGAGGAAAGGATGGTATTTTGCAAGCAGTGCCGTATCGCCCTGAGACATGGCGATTCTGTCGGAAACGGCGACTTCCAGCGAGTCGTTAATTCCTTTTCCGGCAAGGAATCTATCGAGTGTCGTCATTATCTTATAGGATATTTCAGGGTCTTTAAGAAGCTTGAATTCGAGACACGCGGTATTAAACAGACTTCGAATCGTCGACTGGGAATGTTCATCCACCGATGCCACGGGAAGTTTGACAATGATTCTGTTGAGACCCATTTTCTGAACGGATGGCTCATAGACACCGTACTGATCCAACCGCTTGCGGATGATATCTACATCGCGATCAACCACGGCATCTGATTGAATACGTAGCTCTCTGGTGATATCATCGTCGCTGTCGCTTATAGAGCCATAATACCGGCTCATGCGGATTTGTTTCTCCTGGAACTTCCTTTTTAATATCTGCACTATATCGGAATCTTGATTACTCTCCGCTTCCTGTTTTATTTCTTTGAATAGAGATGAAAAAGGTTCATCGCTATTCTTTGCCTGGCTTTCAAGAAACATGGGGATATTAACCTCGAGAACGATCCGCATATTGGGCTGGTGTTGCATCCGATAGCTTATATATACCTTATATAAGCCATAAAATAATAATCCTCCGATAATCAATGCGGCCACAACCACAGCGGGGATGAAAAGTTTTGAGTCTCGTAAGTTTTTCATCTCAGAGCCTTCCTGTTAGGATAAAATGAAGAAAAGAATTTTTATGAAAGAAGTTTCTGCAAATATCTGATTACCGTATACAAAAATCATATCTATTATAGATAGAGTAGAAGCCGGAGTCTTTTTACAGTTATGCACAGCTGATGATTTCCACGATTTTAAGTAAACACGGGACAAAAAGCAAACAATAACGCCTTACCGTACATTTTACCTTTCACCGGCTTGTCACAAAATCGTCAACGATTACGTTAATAATATAAACGCCTCCCCGAAAGGCAACCATTTTTAATGTTCGATGCCGCCCCGGCTATAGATCGAAGTAGAAGCAACTCTAGAGACTTGATGTATGGATTAAAATGATGGAACCAATGCCCACTGATCTCTGGCGGATATTTTGATCTTAGTTAAAGTGTTAGTTGCAGTTGCCCGCCTGCGGGCCGAAACGCAGCCCTTCGGCGTGCAGGCCCGTTACCTCAGCAAAACAAGTTTCTTCGTTTCTGTAAATATACCTGCCTGTAAACGATAAAAGTAAATCCCGCTCGGCATATTTGTCGCATTCCATTGCCGCGAGTAATTCCCCGCCGACAATTCTTCCGAGACAATTGTTGCGACCTCTCTTCCTATCAAATCAAATACTTTCAGCGAGACAAAAGACCGTGTTGGAAGGCTAAAAGAAATAGTTGTCGACGGATTGAAGGGGTTAGGATAATTCTGGAACAATCCATATTCAGCGGGAATATTGCTAATCACCCCCTTACTCTCAACGGATGTAGATGTGCTATCAACCGGTTCTCCATATAATATCCCTCGTCCGACCGGTGTCACATAACACCTGCCATAAACCCATGGATCGCCCATAATCTGATTAATCTTTCCGTACTGATGCTTGTCGTCATTGATTCTTGTCCATGATGCGCCAATGTCATCCGAACGGAAAAAACCCAATGCACTTTTGACGGTTCCAAACATATAGATGGAAGGGTAACCACCCGCATTCAATGCCTTGCCGAATCCTGCACGATAAGCCGCAGTTACGGCATTAATTTTCGTCGCTGTTACGCCCGAGTTGGTAGTTCGGTAAAGTCCGCCCTGGCCGCAGCAAATCCAAAGATCTCCCTCATGACCCGGTACCGCGGAAATATTTCCGTCCTGCGGGAGCCAGCTTGGAACATCCGGCAAATTTCCAACACCTCTTTGAAAAGTTTTTCCACCATCCGAAGAAATCCATAGTTGTCCGTTTATTCCATCATAAGCATAAAATTTTTCCGTATTGACCCTATCCGCAACCGGAGAGATGAGTGGGACACCGCCGCCACAGGCCGTCCATGTTGATCCATCGTCTGTAGAATATGACATCACCGATCCGATCGGACTCCATACTATAGTGCTCCCGTCTGCCGAAAGTGCGATAGACCACACGCCGCCATCGGATGTTCCGGCCGGCCATGTATCGAAATCGTGCCACGTGATCGTTCCATCGAGTGAGTAGGCACCATGATCGACTGAAACCCAGGATGGAGAGTTGTAAGTCTTGACAACTTTTTCAGGTGCATTTTCAGCGAACGCAATGGACGTTGTCGACCATTTTGCCGGACTGTATTTATCCGGCGGAGATACATCAAGACTATCATGCCTGAATCCGTCAACGTCTCCCATGGCCGATAAAAGATTTGTATACGGAGGAGTGACGATTTGAAACGTCTGGGTTTCTTCCACATTCTCATCCCTGAAAAACCATGTCGGAGTGGAAGCATAGATATCGTTACACACCCAAATTCCGTATCCGGTTCCGAACATCGCCCCGCTTGAATCAAAGGGATCTATTTCCAGGCAGGCAAGCCATTCGCGATTCAGATTTTTATTGTAATTCGCATAGCTACAATCAATGGTGGCATTTGAAAGGCGGGAAGACCAGGTACCACCGCCATTTGTGGAAAGATATATTTCATCCATCGGTGACCAACGATCGAGTGTACTCACTATGACAATATCCGGATTTTGGGAGCAAACAGAAACGCCGCTGAATCCGTAATAACCTGATGACGGACTGATATCCGTCCAATTTCCCACCGGGATGCTATATTTCCATACGGAACCTGCGGTTGCACCGTTCGGACCCGGGTAATCTGAAAACGTTATATAGAGTATGCTATCGGCGAGAGCCGCCCTTATCGCCATCACCCCACCCGGTTGCCCTTCCACAACTCTCCATGAAGCACCTCCGTCATCGCTTCGATACAGACTTTTACCGGTTGTATTGGCAGCGGCCACAAAAATACGTTGCGTAGTGTCGCCATAAGAGCCGCCCGTCGAATCAAATAAAACAAAATTCACATTTGTCGGAGTGAAGGAAGAAATTCTTGTCCAGGTAGACGCATAGTTTGTAGATTTCCATAATCCGTCGGCTGTTGTCCCCATGAAAAGAATGGAGTTTAAATTCGGATCCACTTGAAGTCTTTCTCCTGCGCCTCGTCCATCCTCATCCCCGCCGATTTTAACCGACAATCGATGAATCGTCCATGAATTACCCTTGTCTGTCGAGGAAAAAAGAGCCCCTGGCTGTGCCCACGCTTCTGTCCATTCCCCGCATTCCATATAAACGCGATTCGTGTCATTTCGATCGACGGCAATGGAAAGTACACCCATGTATTCGGCATCCAGATTGTTGATCGTCAATTCATCGTTCAATGGTATCCACTTGCTGATCGATTTATCCCATCGATAAGCGCCACCGATATCGGTGCGGGCATACATCAGGTCCTTCACAACAGGATGGTACACTATCCCGGGCACAAATCCTCCGCAACCGACGATAACGCTCTTCCAGGCATATGGCGTCGTCTGGCCAGGAGATTGCTGAATGTGTGTCAATGCGACGAACATCGACAGGAGGACAATAATAATCATCCGATTTCTGGAATTATCTATCTCTGTTCGATTCATATTCCCACTTTTGGTTCTCAATTGAGGTGTCTCCGATCAAGTGTCGCTATAAAATTATTGATTGACCTGCCCCCGAATGATGTACCAATGATAATTGCTTTTTTTTATTATCATACACCTGTCTTACTTCCATGATCCTTCGCCCATATATCCGCGATATTTTCCCAACAAAAAATATTACAGAAAATACTATTTGAACCTGCTTTCGTGATGCCGCCCGGCTTTAGATCGAAGTAGAAGCAACCCTGAAGCTAGATGTATGGATTAAAGTGATGGAACCAAATCTCGCCGTCCGTCATCGCGTGCTGCCGGTTGTGTTCGGTTGTCAATATCCTTGTTGCGGATTCATCGGGAGATTACTATTTACTTGTTGAACGCTTTTTGTGAAATCCCGCTTAGCGGGGACTCTTTCCTTTTAAAATGGTTGGGCTGCCCTCAACCATTTCCAAGTGAATTCAGCAGTTCGCGAGCCTTTCCTCGTACTTCCTGATAAGCATCACCCTGAAATACGGGTAATTCCGCAAGAAGTGTGAGAATGGCTTACTTTCCTGAACCTTTGAATTAAGTAGCAACAAAGAAGCTAAGTAAGAATCAATATACGTGTATAATCCTTCAGCTATTCGCTGGAGAACATTCGTAGGGACGTCCTTGTCACTAACAAGCAAGGGGAGAAAAGCATATCGGTACACCCAATAATCAGCTGCGTTCAATTGATCCCAAAATGGATTTGAAAAAAGGATCGTTTCAGTGCTGTCAAAGTCGTAGTTGATGACATGGCTAAGGTCGTTCTGGTCATAGTCGTTGATTCGGAGCCAGCCAATCTTCGTCCGCACCTTGAGGCCATAAGCGATGCTGTAGAAACAACCCGATTGACAATCTTGAGCTTCTCCATAGCTAACCTTAAAGGCTATTAGATTCTCCTGCTGAATTTCAAGGAAAATCTTAATTGGTTGCACCTTTGGAAGATTCTGGCTTTGGACGAATACAGCGATGTCAGATGGTATTTCTGGTTCGACAGACTTGTCTTTACAGGACTGAGCCAAAAATATGAGTGTCACTAGGATATATAGTAATACGGACTTCTTCATAACAAAATTATCCTTGCGGGCGCCTAACGGATGGCCACTAAGCTGTGTCACCGATAAGCTTGATTATTTATGACTCACTACAACGCTGGTTTTCGGATGTATCTTGTGGGTACAATTGAATGGTACGAAATCCACTCCATATAATCAAACGGCAGCCCTAACCTAGAACTGCCATTAAAAGAGAGACGGATAAAGCGATTAGAGGTCTTATCCATGGGAATCCGAGCCGGATGTGCCCGCGCCGGAGTGTAGTGGCGGGCCGATTCGACCATATCCGTTTATGGTCGGGATAGCATCCCGACCTACAATGTGTAAACAATGTAGGTCGATTCGCCGAATCGACCATAAAAGCGACAACCTGACTCGCTTATCCACAATCCACTGTCACAGAATCCTCTATTCCCACGGTAAATATATATACCAACATATTATTATGAAGACTACAATAAACTCACTACAATCTAACTCGGTAGACAAGTTCTACTATCGCCGCCACCTCCCGCACTATCAACCGTCAGAGGCAACATATTTTGTGACGTTTAGATTAGCAGGGTCTTTACCTGCGGAAGCGATTGAACAGTTGCGCTATGATCGTGAACGGGTGAAAAAACGTATCGAAGAAATCGATAATCGTAAAACCCGAACGGATGAGTGGATGGAATTTAATGATGATTATTTTGCTCGATTCGATAGATTGCTCGATAAAAACGAAACAGGTCCGCTATGGTTGATAGATCCGCAAATTGCTAGCATTGTGAAAAAATCCATCCATCATCGTGATCAGAAAGAATACGGTTTGCTCTCATATTGTATCATGCCAAATCATGTGCATATGGTATTTGAAATAAATACTACAAATCAAGTTGAAGAATCGGCCGTAAACGATGTAGGTCGGAATGACATTCCGACCTACAACAGCCCACCGTTATTTCGAATAATGCAATCATTGAAACGTTATACCGCGCGTGAGGCAAACCGCATTCTAATTCGGAATGGTGCTTTTTGGCAAAACGAAAGCTACGATCACGTAGTGAGAGATGATAACGATTTATCACGTATCGTCGATTATATTCTCATGAATCCTGTCTCAGCAGGATTGGTCGATTTTTATGAGAATTGGCCCTGGTCATATCTGAAAAAACTATAGGTCGATTCGCCTGCCCGCCGTTCGCTGGCGGACTGAACCGATACAAGGATAATGATCAAACGGCAGCCCTGAAGTAGAGCTGTCGCATAGTGTGACTCTTGAAAATTCTCAAGTAATTTTTAGCTTGAATGATTTTAATTTGTGTGAAGACATACAAGCACAACTACACCTACTCACATTTTAGACCTAACAAATCAGTCGAATTTCACATAATAAATTTCTCCTTTTGATAAGGAAAAGGAGTTCTTCAACAATTCCCTTCTTATCGACGCACTTTCTGTACGTGTAATGATAAATTCTGATTCAGTCAGATACACAAACATATTAGAGTCAACATTGACATATTCTGCACTAAGAATGATTTTTCTATTATCTTTCACTTTTATTAATAAGGTTGCTTCTTTGTTTGTGGTAACATAGCCTGCAGTATAACCGTTTTTGATAGACACCACAAGATCTCCCTTTACGATTTTGACATGAACATCTTCCTTGAAATCAACATCCACATTGGTATTGGGCGGAATCGATATTAAATAATCAAAATTTCCATGTTCTTTTGAGGGCTTTAATGAGAGTTGGTAGCCCTTTTTTGCTTTCTCCGGCTGTGAAGCAAGTGTTATTGAATCACCAGCCTTGATCTTAAAGCGCTTCAATATATCTTCGTTTGCACTATCAGATACAAATGCTTTTAATGCATCGATGTCTCGAGTTGCTAACACTTTTTCTAGTCTATTCTTTTTTCCTATCTCATTGATTAACACTTTTGCGGAATCCACATATTGGCTTTCGGGGTATTTCTTAATAAAGTCAGTATAACTATCGATTTTATTGATAGTCTGCGTCTGATTCCAATCCTTCTCTTCAGAATTACAGCCATTCAATATGAACAGAGAGATAATAACGCAAGAACACATACTGATGTGCTTCATGTAAATGTGTGTCGAAAGATTTCTAAAGATGCCCATTTTAATTTCTCCTTTGTCTTACCTGCAATCGCAGGTAGTTTGTGATACACGTGCCCACAAAAACGGGACTTTGAAACGGGCAGTGTGTAATAACCTCTGAAAGTAGACTGTCGGGTGCCACCTAATAGACTGGAGCCAAGCTATAGCACTGATTAGTTTTGATTAATATACCGCTCGAATATCTATAACTCAATACAACGCTGGTTGTCGGATGTATCTTTGGAGGAACAATTGAAAGTAAGCAATCAGCTGCTAATAATCAAACGGCAGCCCTAACGAGAGCTGCCGTGTTATTATATTTCGATACAATACTATTTTAAAATCAACAACTTCTTAGTCTGGACAAATGAGCCTGCCTTCAAGCGATAGAAGTAAACGTCACTTCGCATAATCGTTTTATGCCCATTGCTGCCTCCTTTGATCCATAGTATACTTTGGATCACTATGAGGGCTGGTCACTTTTATTGAACCAATTATAGTTTTTTCCCTCGCCTATCCAGTGTGCATTTGCTCGCCTCGCTCCCACAAAGAACGCTTTTCTACTCGGCTGAGCGGGTACGCCATGCTGTCGCGTTTTGTGCGTCCGCCGTTTGCTGGCGGAATCTTTTGGCGGAAGTGCCTGCCCGCCGTGCTTTATCTTCTGGCGGGCCGGTTTGCCGTTTGTTATGCGTTCGTTGGTTTGCGCTAATCGATTCGATAGATTTCTCTATATAAGTTTTTTCCGTTTGGCCTGATCAGACAGAATGTTCGCATATATTCAGAAAGAGCGGCTTTGAGTCTTTCAATAGAAAGATTCCTTTTCGGAATTTTCATCTACTTTCGTCGATTTTCATTTTTATCGGATCATTTTCCCCCCAATAGAGCACCGGGTCACCCACATGAGCCCCGCCGAACACCAATACCATTTCACCATTCCTCGATCGCGCGTACCAGGGATAACGGAGATCATATCCGCCGCCGGAATCCCATGTACTGCCGAAATAAGGAGGTGACTGTTTTATGCATCGTATATCATCCACAGATAACGTATCGCCATCCTTACGGCTTATCGGCAATAACAGCATGTTATGCATTCCGGCTTCGGTTTGCACTGGTTGGAAAAAAGGATTGCCGATCTTGAAATCGCCGCAGGAGGTTTTTATGGTTCTTCTTCCACAGGCGGCAAACAAAAGACTAATAATTAAAAAGTATAAAATTAATAGCGACTTACTCTTCTCCATTTAATTATCCTTCCGCTGGTCACTGTAATGAGGGCTGCCGGTCGCGTTCGGTTGTCAACATCCTTGCTGCGAATACATCGGGATATTACTATTTACTTGTTGAACGCTTTTTGTGAAATCCCGCTTAGCGGGGACTCTTTCCTTTTTAAAATGGTTATGTTGCAATTGTTTTATCTGAGTAAAACTAGTTTTTTAGTTTCCGTAAATGAACCAGCGTGTAAACGATAGAAATAAATTCCACTCGACATATTTGCTGCATTCCATTGCCGCAAGTAACTTCCTGCCAATAAATCTTCGGCAACAATGGTCGCTACTTCTCTTCCCATAATATCAAATACCTTCAACGTAACAAAAAATTTTGATGGAAGACTAAAAGAAATATTTGTCGCTGGATTAAAAGGGTTCGGGTAGTTTTGCTTGAGTGCGTATGTCTCTGGCACCTCACCTGTCGTTGATGATTCAACAAACGTGAGACCGCCATTAGTCGTATGAAGGATTACGCCATTGCTTCCAACTACCCAACCGTTGTTCACATCGACAAATGAAATAGAACGGAACCCTGCGTCCGATAGACTAACAGGCATTCGATATTGCTCCTTCCAATCAATTCCGCCGTTTGTCGTCCTTAGAATCACACTAGTGTCAGATTGATGAATTACACTGGTATCATAATTCCGACCAATCGCCCAGCCGTTGACTGTATCAACGAAGCACACAGATTGAAGAGAACTTCGCATCCTTCCTATTAAGGCATTCCAAGAGTTACCCGCGTTTGTCGAATGCAGAATATATCTCGCACTGTCGCTAGTGGATCCCACAAGCCAGATGTTGTTAAGCCCCACAATCTCCATTGAAGTTATGTGCACATTCCCCAGTTGAACACACATCCAAGAGCGACCCCCGTCAGTAGTCCTAGCAACTTGGGGAAGGAAGTTTGAAGAGTCATATAACAGATCATCTTCATTTCTTACAAGCCAGCCGTGAGATTCGTCTGAGAAGTGAATAGATGAAACGAATCCACCGCCCAAGTCCGTAGAATCCCATGCCGCCCTAGTCCAGTGAAATCCTCCGTCAGTAGTATAGCTGACACACGGCCTGTTCCCCCACAACACATACTGCATGCCCCCAGCACATCCGATATTCTGATTTACAAAATAGACCGACCTCAAGTAGTTACCACTAGCCAAACCTCTTGGTACCCAATTGATTCCACCATCCGATGTATATAAAACGGAATCGCCAGCATAGCCCACAACCCAACCATTGCTCGGATTAAGAAAGTAGACAGAGGTTAGCGCCAAAGACCTCCGGCTCTGCCGCCGCATCCAGTTTAATCCGCCATTAGTGGTTTGAAGGATTAACCCTGAATCACCAACAACCACCCCATGGTTAGAGTCGCTGAAAGCAACGGAAAACAAATCTGCTGTTGTCCCGCTGTTTTGCTGAAACCACTGTGCATCGCACACGCCCACCACAACAGCGAGCAGAAGTGTTATGAAAAGAGCTTTCATGATTTTTCTCCTCGTTTTTCGAATCATGACAGGCAATTGCAACATAACGAATGGGCGCTCCGTCTACGTAAATAACACTCCAGCGGATAGAGCGGTTAACCTCAGCATAGCAGTCCCCTTCGACAGGCTCAGGATCTTCGACTTTAGGACGGCGGATAAATAAGTCCGTCCCGACGACCTGTCCCGAGCCCGCCGAAGGCGGGTCGAGGGAAGTCGGTACGAGCCCCTCGATTAACTCGGGGTAAAATCTCGATCCCACATTTGTGGGATCGGACTACCAATTGCTGCCCCCTATGATCCATAATATACTTTTGATCACTTTGGGGGCAGGTCAATTACTAAATGACCGCTGTGGACATTCGTTCCTAAATTTCATTTCTTGTACGTATCTCCGAATGAAACATTTGCAGTAAAAGTCTGACCTGCAATAATAGTGAGTTTAGCAGCAGCTGTACCAAATGTTCCGGTTCCTGTTGAGTTGGTAGGCGTGTAAATCAAATATGGATCTGTATTGCCTGAATTAAAACTACCATCACCATTCGCATCAAACGCGGTACTAAGATGGTAGTCTCCTGGTGGCACGGCAAAAGAGTACGAAAATGGTGATGTTGACGAACTACTAAATTGAATTGTTGAACCATCTGGCGACCTTGCATGTTGGTGTTGCTGAAGGGATAGATTCCTACAACCAAAAGTTTAGATGCGCTTGGTGCACCGGCACCAGTATAAGTTATTGTACCTTGAACAGTACCCGTTGCAGGGTTTTGGGTGGGATTGCTCTCGTCTTTCTTGCAAGATAAGAGAAGGACGCATAAGAGCAACACGATTATAGTAGTATACAAATTCTTCATTGTTAAAACTCCTTTAAGAGTCCTGGGGCCGATTGGATTTCACTTAGCCCGAATTGCCCAACCGTCGTTGGCAACTCAGCCATCGTTAGCGACACGCGCTCAAATTAGTTTTGATTAATATATCGCTTGAATATTTATAACTCAATCTAACACCGGTTGTCGGATGTATCTTTGGGTGAACAATTGAAAGTAAGCAATCAGATACTAATAATCAAACGGCAGCCCTAACAGGAGCTGCCGCAGAGTGAGATCCTTGATAATTCTCTGTTAAATTGAAACCTGAATGGTGTAAATCGATCCGAAGATATACAAGGGTAAAAAAACAGATGTGCAGATTTAGTTTTTGACACAACGAAACCCGATGTTGAAGCCGCGAGCCCACGCGTAGTGGGAGTCGCGGAAGTCTACCTGATAGAAGAGCGAGTAGAGGTCGAATGAACCCCCACGCATCACCCGAATGGGGAATTCTTTTGTACCCTTCGGATCGGTAATGCCTCCCGATGGGTATGCTTTACCGAACCAGTCCCAACACCATTCATTGACATTTCCGCTCATATCATATATACCAAGTTCGTCTGCTTTTTTTTGACCGACAGGATGAGTGCTAGTATCAGAGTTGTCAAAATGACACGCAACTTCGTCTAAATCATTACTGCCGCTATACATGTAGCCATGTGTTTGGTTCCCTCCGCGTGCCGCATACTCCCACTCGCATTCCGTCGGTAACCGATAACCGCTGGCTGTCCACTTTACTGCATCTATATTAAGTTCTATTCCTCCGGTGCGATATATTGTCCTTTGTTTATTGTCTATGTAATATACTGGTGTGAAGCCGTCTTTTTCCGAACGGGCATTACACCACTTTACAACATCATACCAATTCACCTGTGTAACAGGGTTGTTCGATCTGATAGCGGGGTTGCCAGAAGGATAGCTGCCTCCATTTTGTCCGGCAGGAAGATCTGTATATCCGTGAGCCAAACCCCAGTTTCTCACCTCTGTCCAAAGCTCATAAGTCACTTCATACTTATCTATCTTAAAACTGCTGATTGCGACGGGAGTTGAGCCGGCAGTAAATGTACCGCCTGCCACAGGCACTAAATTGCCTTGTGTCGAATTCCCTTCGTTTGTTGGTGAATCTTTCTTCCAATTCCAACCCACAATTGAAATTATAGAAAAAATAATGAAGAGATAAAGAACTCTCAATTTCATAATTCAACTCCATTTCTTTTGTGATGAAGAGGGACTCAGGATCTGAATACTGCCCTTAGTTGCGAAGCTAACGCCTCACAACGGGATGAACCGCGGGATTATTGATGCGACTTTTATACCTTCTGAAATCCTTGCCTTCCGGTTGATTTTTTAAAATGCCGGTTGTGGATTTATTTTTTAACTATTTCTACGCGCCTGTTTTTGGCTCTGCCTTCTTCGCTTCTGTTATCGGCAACAGGTTTTTCTTGTCCCCAGCCAACAAACGACATTCTTGTCTTGTCAACTCCTTTGGCAATAAGAGCGTCCATAACAGATTTTGCCCGATCATTAGAGAGTTTTTTATTGCTTACAGCATCGCCCACATTATCGGTATGGCCTTCGATACTGATTTTAAGTGTTAAATCACTTTTCATCAATTCGAATATTTGGTCTACTACTGGAAGTGATTCATTTTGAATAGTAGATTTGCCTGTTTCGAAAAGAATATTCAGCGCTATATAACCGTCTTTATTCAGTGCATCAAGCATTTCATTGGCAGTAATTTCTTGTTTCATTAGTGCAATTTCCAATACACTAAGGTTATGCTGTATATTCCCATTCATTGCTACACAGATAATATATTCTTTTGAATTCTTTTTTAATGAATAAGTTAAATCATGATCATTAACATATATTTTTTTCCCCCCAATTTAATAATTGCATTTTCATAATTTCTAATAATTTGTAATGGACTGGGAGCTTTAGTTGGGGCATCATCCGGAAAATTATAGGAAATTTTGGTTAAATCTCCTTCTTTGGTATCTGTAACTCCATCGGAAACATAATATTCGAGTTTATCAAAATTTTGATTGCAAGATTCAATATAGAAATTCGGCATCCTGCTAAAAAAAGGATGATCTTTACATCCTTCGGCATCCTGGGCAAGCAATGGGATTGAACATATTAATAACAGTGCGACAAGAAGCATTAATTTTTTCATGATCATATTCCTTATTATATTAAAGATAATTCCATTAATTCTGAATCAGCTTCTTCAACGCATTCCAATCTATCTTTTCGAGAACCTGCTTTGCCCGCGCCGGATCTGCCTGGACTCAAACAAAAATTGTTTGCACTGCTGTTGAAGGAATTCCTTTTCGTTCTTTAGTCTCGATAGAAGTTCCACCATCGGTTTTCATCTGCCATCCTTTTCCAAGAAATACGTACGTTGTACCTTCACGCCATCCATTGTCCTTTATCCATACTCCCTGCGAGCGATATGTCAGACCCCCTGCCACGGGTGCCTCCTTGACCACAGTTTCATACAGCGGGTGTGAAAATTCATTCACCTGGATACTGACCTGTATGCTTACATCGTGCGCACTCGCCTTTTCCATAATGCCGTCAGATTCCTTATCATTCGCGTCCGTGATGGCATGTATATTTTTCGCGTTCGTCTCCAGTTCTTTCTGAAGCCGCTCGACCGTAGGTTGATCGTTCTTTCCAGCAGCATCACCTAACTCTTTAGCCAATATATTGGTCTGTTCAGTCAACTTTATGTATTCGGGATTTGAAGTATTGTTCATCATTTTGGATACCAGGTCTTTTTGTATTTCTTCATCGGCTGCCTGCTTCCGGGTGTCATCGGTTCACGATGCACCATAATTAACCTGGAACGGATATTTCTCGCAGTCTGGTGTGACCAATTCGAGTTCCGCAAACTGGTTCTTCTCTTCACGCCATCCTTCGGGTCCGGCGGCAGGCAATGCTTTGATGAGAGTCTCCATCACCATCCTGTAAAAATCTTTTTCCTTCTGAGTAGCTTTACGCGTCTCGCCGTCGGCAAAAACGAGTGATGAAATTAACATGACATTCATGATCACAACGAGAATCGAAAAGAGCGGCTTTTTCATAAAAGATACCTCGATTAGATAATATTCAATGATTAGCTTATCCGGCACAAAAAGAAGTCGGGAGCTTTTGAAGGGTACAGGAAATGGTACGGAAAAATTGAGTAATAATCAATGGCAGCCAAAACTAGCGCTGCCGTAATGGGTGGCGGAGGCGTTCATATAATTGTTAGAGTGAATGCTAGCCTGGTTACAAAAAAGCCCAACATCCAACAAGCAATGCAGGGCTTTTTCTTTATCTCATTAGCGCGCTATTACCGGTACGGCGCGCCCGTACCTTTATTCTCTACCATGCAAGAAATAATGGTTATTCTACTGGCCATCGAAGACATGCGCTACTGCGTTCAAACCGTCTCTTGCTAAGACTAGTTTGGTTTCCAAATTCTCGGACTGAATACGCGCCATATTAACTCTGGTCGCGATGTCACCCAATGGCGTGGACAACGATCCCGAGCTAGAAAAGGGATATGTATCTATGTCTTGCTTAAAGGTAATTACATCAGGATCATGCCAATGCGGGGGTGGAATAGGGGGAAACCCCGGGATATTAAGATCACGTAAAGCATCCCATAATTTCATGGTGTTCATTTGGATAATAGGAAAATGGAATTCGTTAGTTTTTATTACGACCGTGCTCAGATTGTTTCCAATAGCGGCAAGACATTCCGCGGAAATGTGAGCAGCCTGGGCGGCAACATCGAACCCAAGCGCGGCCGCTCGCAGACCCTTAGGCAAGTCAGGTAGAAGTAGCCCTAACTTCTTGAGGATTTCCAGGAGTCTCTTCCCGCAGCCGCAGCCGCAAACACAAATTACCAGCATTAGAAGCAAAGTAAAGATGCCCACGAAAACGAGAAGGATCATCGTCAAGAGCACGAGTAACAATGTTCCACCGTTGAACGACGGAAGTGCAGGGAGTGCAAATATCGTCTGCTGATTTAATAGGGTCGGGTTGCCCTGCCGCAGCAGCATGAGCACAGCCGCCACGATGATCAGTCCGAAAAAGATCGCAGCTGCGATCACTAGTAGTGTGGACAGGCCGCCTTTACGTGCGCCTGTACTCTTGTCTTGCTTAAGATCATCTGTTATCGCCATATCTCTACCTCCGGGTGGTGTTTATTTTGTGGGTCCCAAGCATTTAGGATTAAGTCGTCATCTACATTACTTTGTGCCGTGCGGTCGCCGTATGCATGAATGTTTTGCCCTAAACCGTGAATCCCCAATATATCCAATCCTTCTTCATTGATTGCGTTAATCATGTTATAGACCGAACCAAAGGCAGCCAGGTTCAGGGCATGACCGGATTCGTGCTGCCGGGGTATCGCATTGTCTATATAGCACCGACTCGAGAAATTGTCTGGAATAAAGGCGAAACAACCGCAACTGTAAGGGTAAGATGGTGAACCAGGGGATGAAAAATTACTGCAACCGCCGTTCTCCGTGACCATCGTGCCGGTTTGGGGATCTATTAGCAAACGAGATATTCCCCAATATTGTACAGCAGTAATTAACCAATTTGCGTTACTATTGTTTAATACTATTATTGCTATCAGGTGACCGATCCAACTGAAATAGAAGAGTATACAACCCAATATACAGTATCCCCATGACATCGGCATTAACCAGGACACATATCCGGCATACGCCTTGACAAAGTCCTGCACATTACCTCTGATCGATGCCGGAAGGTAAAACTGCGTCGATGGGATCAATGTCAGACAGTTCGCGAGTATTATGATAAATATTCCTGCGGCCACTATAACAACAGCAGGTATTCCTGCTATAAACGAGACTGGATTATTTAAGTAGGGCGAGAATAGCCAGCCATAGAAAATAAGACTAAGCACAACATTCATTACCGTATTCCCCCCTATTAACGCGCCGCGCCAGAAACATTCCCTCGAATCCTCAATTCCCCCATGAACGGGTGCAAAAATTGCCGCGAAGATATATCCCAGAAGGACCGGTATCGCATATAGAGCGATGAATAAGATTGATGCTAATGCACCGATTAATATAAAAATTGTGACGATGAACAGGGTGGATAAACCACTCAACAGAAGACCCATGATAATATATCTCACTGTAAGGAGAATGATGCAAGTGCATACTATCAGATAAACAATTTCATAGATCTGCGCAGACTGACTCCAAGGTTGATCAGCCTCACCTGAAATCCTGAGGGCATACGTGAAGATGTAGCTGAAAAAGATCAAAACCAACGACCCTGAGATAAACGGGAAAAGGATGGCATTTAAAAAAGGAGTCGCCAATACAAGCAACGGCGTCATCAGCCCAACAAAAAACAGCGTCACTATTGCGCCCAATACTGCCCCGAGAAACCGCAATACTACTGGCATGGTATCCTCCTAATGTAAGACTCGTAGATTATTCAATCTTCTTCCATGGGCGGGCGAAATACATCATGAGGTTTGGGCCGCCCAAATATAATTATACTGATCCTCATACCATACGGTGCTCTTGTTTTTTATCCGTATACAACGCCCTTGGATTTCACAAATAATGTGTACTAAATCCTTCAGAGGCTATTGATTGAAATTGCGTGTCGATCTATAATTTTATTGCAGCATTTTGGTCGGATATTTCTTGTAGGTACAACTGAATGGTAAGAAATAATTTATTAATAATCAAACGGCAGCCCGAACGAGAGCTGTCGCATGGCGGAACTATTGATAGGTGTTTATTAATATCTTGCCTAAATGGTCTGATTTAGTCTGAAGACGTACATAGAAAAGTGAATAGCAAATTTATCATTCACCATTCACAACTCACAATTCACCATTTACAAGTGGCCTCGATACTAGCCCTGAGTCCGCCGGAGGCGGATCGAAGGGCTGGCCCTGAGTCCGCCGGAGGCGGATCGAAGGGCTGGCCCTGAGTCCGCCGGAGGCGGATCGAAGGGCTGGCCCTGAGTCCGCCGGAGGCGGATCGAAGGGTGGCTGTTAAGAATGGTTCGACAAGCTCACCACAAGTGGTTCGACTCACCCTTCACTACGTTCAGGGTTCGCTCGACGAAGTCGTCCTTTAGGGCACCACAGGCTCGGCCACCTGGCTATCGAAATAGCCAAAACCATTCACCACTCACAACTCACAATTCACCATTTACAAGTGGCCTCGATATGGCTGTTTGTATGGCAATTTAACTCGGCCACCTGGCTATCGAAATAGCCAAAACCATTCACTATTCACAACTCACAATTCACCATTTACAAGTGGCCTCGATACTAGCCCTGAGTTCATCGAAGGGCTTGCCCTGAGTCCGCCGGAGGCGGATCGAAGGGTGGCTGTTAAGAATGGTTCGACAAGCTCACCACAAGTGGTTCGACTCACCCTTCACTACGTTCAGGGTTCGCTCGACGAAGTCGTCCTTTAGGGCACCACAGGCTCGGCCACCTGGCTATCGAAATAGCCAAAACCATTCACTATTCACAACTCACAATTCACCATTTACAAGTGGGCGCTGCTGGGATCGAACCGGCGACCTTACGCGTGTGAGGCGTACGCTCTGAACCAGCTGAGCTAAGCGCCCAAAAAGCATTCCAAATTGCTGAACTGTATTAATTGTATCGATTGCCAACCAGTCCCGCCCCACCTTCGGTGGGCGGGATCCTCGTCCCGACATACTTTACCTTCAGTAAAGTATGTCGGGACGGGACTGAGCTAAGCGCCCAAATAAATGCTTTTTCGACATTTCGGGCAATGATTGAGCCCCGACTAAAAAAAGTCGGGGCCTCAATCCGACCTATACTTTACCTTCGGTAAAGTATGTCGGATTGGGACTAAGCGCCCGAATGAACTCGATAAAATATACAAATTTATAATTTTTAAGGCAAATTCTTTATTTCTCTATTGTCGTCCTAAAAGTACCTGTTTAAAAAACGAAAGGGAAAATATTTCCCACTAACCTCATTCGGTAAGTTATGTTGGATTGGGACTACATCCCCGGCTTTATAAACTAATCCCGTATTTATGGAGAGATGGTAGGATCGAAAACCTTCACCGGCAATACCATTGTATTGATACCTGCAAATTGAAGTCGCCGTTGAAGTTGATTTGCTGTTTCATTATGGAGAAGCCTCTGATACCAGCGTTCTCTCTGAAATACGAGTTTGCCGGTATAGAATATTGCACGTGGATATTCCCGTACAATTTCGATACAGAGTTTTTCGGCAACTTCGAGGACTTCGATACCCACATCCAACCGATAATCTGCAGCGTATCCGAACTTTTGGGCGAGAGCGACATAACGCTTCAACGAATGCTCGGTCTCTTCACGCCCTCTCTCTAATTCATCGGCTCCCTTGAGCGTTCCCGCATCTACAACGCTAACGGACATAAAAATAAAATTCTTAAAATGATTTGGAAAGAGTCGATGAATTGAGAGAAACGAGTGTATACCCAATCCTCCGTAGCTGCCGACAAGAAGGACTGCTGTAGGATTTTTTGGATTGAGCGGCTTGTGTGTGCCTTCCTCCAGCCCCGGCAGGTCCTGAAGTATCTCATCGAGTCGACCGAGATGAGAGCGAACCTTACCGTAATGATGTTTGATGATAAAACAGACGCTGATTAAAACGGCCGTAACGACGAGCGTGACCCAGCCTCCTTCAGCGAATTTCTCGAAGAGATTAACAATCAGAATCGACAAGCAGAGAACAAGGCCGATCAAATGAATAGTAATGTGCTTCCACCAATCGTCGTATTTATTCCGGTTTTGAATCCAATATCGGACCATTCCCGTCTCGGAGAGTGAGAACGTTAGAAAAACGTTGATCGAGTACATGAGGATAAGGGTACTGGTGTGTCCGCCCGTGAGAAAAAGCGTTAAAACAGCCGCTCCGGACATCAGAATAACGCCATTTTGCATTGTCAATCGATCAGAGAGCGAGCCAAACCGGTGTGGGAGCCAGGAATCGATGGACATGTTCGCCATAATACGAGGTCCATCTATGAATCCGGTTTGTGCTGCAACGAAGAGCAGGGCAGCTTCTGAACCCAATGTGATAATGACGAAGATATATCCGACAGGAATCGTACCAAGATTCCAGCTCCCTGCAAACCGCTCGAGGAGAACCGCATTCATTGTTTTTCCGGTTTCGGGCGTTACATTAAAGAATAGATAACAGAGAAAAATACCGCCTGCTGTGGTTGCCAGCGAAACCGCAATATAGAGCATTGTCCGCTTTCCTGTTTCGACCTTTGGTTCACGCATAATCTGTATTCCGTTTGACACCGCTTCAATACCGGTGTAGGTTCCAGCACCCATCGAATATCCACGAATAAAAATTGCAAATATCCCGACCAGACCGATTGCTGTGTAATCGGTCATAAATCCATGTCGTACATCATTGACGATTCTGTTGGCTTCGAAGAGATGCGATCCGACACCACCAGCAATAAGTATAATATGTGTCACCAGAAATACCAAAAAGATAGGCATGAGGATCGTGACGGACTCCTTCACACCGCGGAGATTTAACACCATGAGAATACATATAACCAATGCAACGGCCATCATTTTGTAATGAGAATATTCATACGGCAGAACGCTGAATAACTGATCGAGACCGCTTGAGACAGAAACAGCAATTGTCAAAACATAATCCACCAAGAGTGCTGAACCCGACACGACTCCAAACTTCGAACCGAGTAATTTACTAGCCACGACGTAGCCGCCACCCCCGGATGGAAAATGCTCGATGATCCTTGAATACGCGTATGAAATGATGAATACCGTTAAGAACGTAGCAAGAGCCAGCCCTACTGCTAAATAAGGATGGCCTCCGATAGCACGAAATGCTTCGTCGGGTCCATAAGATGAAGAGGAAAGACCGTCGGCTCCGAGTCCAATCCACGCAAGGAATGCAATAAGAGAAATACGATGAAATACATTTGGGTCGTTGATATTACGGGGAGCGCCGACAATAATGTGTCTTAGGCGTTCAGATTTCGATTGTTTGTCTGAGAGGTCTGATTGAGTATTTGGGGGATTTGATGTTTCATCACTATTGCCAGAACCAGCCGATTCCATAGAAAAATTGCATATTGTGACATAATCAAAATTGAATGTTGAATTTACAAATTTTATGTTTAATTATCAACTTAATTAATACACAGAAAAATCTTATTATCGACTTGAATCACCGCTTTCACCGATCACATCGTGAATTTTTCGAAGGAGCAAATTCGGCTGATACGGTTTTTGTATGAAATCCGCTGCTCGGACCCCCTGGAATCTTAATGCCACTTCTTCCTCCGTATAGCCGGAGGAAAGAATTACCCGAACATTCGGATTAATTGCAACAAGCTGCCGCAGTGTCTCTTCTCCACCCATAACAGGCATAGAAAGGTCAAGAAGAACCATCGCTATTTCATTGCAGCGATTTTTATAGATCATTATTCCTTCCTCGCCATTATTGGCCGTAATAACCTTCAACCCGGCATATGTCAGTATATCTACAACGAGGTCAAGGATTATCTCTTCATCATCAATAACAAGAATTGCTTTATCTGATTTGACGGTTGTAATGATGTCAACCGCAGTCGTTGTTTGTTCAATGACCTCGGTCGTGACCGGGAACGCAAGACGAAAAGTGGTTCCTTTCCCGGGTTGACTCTTGACACACAATCCGCCCTTATGCCCTTTAATAATTCCCAACACGGCGGCCAGTCCGAGTCCCCGTCCGGTAAATTTCGTTGTGTAGAATGGTTCGAATATCCGATCTATGATTTCCTCTTCCATTCCACAGCCGGTATCATGGATTTCCAGGCACGTATATGCGCCCGGCTGCAGCGGTTCTCCGGTATACTTCCACCAGTATGTATCTGTCGATTGAATATCGACTATGCCCGAATGTACAGCCACTTCCCCGTTAGTATTCCCGATAGCTTCCGCCCCGTTAATGATGAGATTCATAATCACCTGCTGGATTTGCGCGGCATCTGCTTCTATAAAGGGGAGTTTTTTATCGAGTTTCATCCGAAGAACGACATTTTTTGGAAGCGCCACTTCGAACAGATGAAGGTTTTCTTCAATTAGCGTGCTCAAATTTACCGGAGCAATTTTAAATTTTCCACGTCCTGAATACGCCAGTAGTTGTTTTGTCAACTCTGTCGCACGTTCTCCGGCATGCATTGCTTTCTGAATATGCGTACGGGATGGGTTATCCGGAGTAAGTTTCATCATCGCTATTGTCGCATGCCCCATTAATGCATGCAGAAGATTGTTAAAATCATGAGCGATTCCGCCGGCAAGAAGTCCGATGCTCTCCATTTTTTGAGCTTGACGAAGGGCGTCTTCAGCGCGTCTGCGCTCTGTGATATCTCGCGTAATAGTGACCAAAGCTTTGGGTTCTCCATCCTCATCAGGAATGACCGAGGCACTCAAATCCATCGGGAATGTTGTATGATCTTTTCTTCGGGCCTCGAATTCCACTTCGCGGATAGATCCCTCCTCGAGAAGCTTGGCTAGAAATTCTCTTGCCCGCGGTAGTTCATCAGGATCGAGAAGATCAAATATACTCAGACTACCCTGAAGAATTTCTTCAAAATTTTTAAATCCATGCATTTTAGCAACACGATGATTTCCTGCAAGGATACGACCCCGCAAATCTGTGAGGAGAATTGCATCGGGCGATGTTTCGACGAGTGCTCGATACCGCTGTTCGCTTTCCTGAAGATCCTGTTCACGGTCACGCAATAACTCTACGGCTTCCTTTTGTTCTGTAATATCCTGGATGACTCCGGCAACTTTAAGAGGATTACCGCTCGAATCGCGAACGACCTCTGCACGAGAGTGGACGTATCGAATCTGCCCGTCATCATCCCGCCGGATTTGAAACTCTTCGTCATACCGCCGATTTTCGAGCAGAAGCCGCTGGAGTGCATCCTCCATCCGCGGCTGATCATCCAGTAGTGTACGTCGTTGGAAGACATCAAAGGGAATCTCGGAATTCAGTTGTTCAATTCCATAAATCTGAAATGCTTCCTTGGAAGCCCATATGTTCTGTGTTGCAAGGTCAAGCTCCCAGTTTCCCACATGAGCTATTGCCTGAGCTCGTTTCAGACGGAATTCGCTTTCACGCAACGCCTCCTCTGCTTTTTTTCTATCGGTGATATTCCGGACAACTGCTATTACGCGCTCCTGATCGCCAATTGTCGAATGTCGCAATGCCATCTCGACCCAGAATTTTTCCCCACCCTTTTTTACTGTTTTCCATTCGAATACCTGAGGCCCTTCACTCTTGGTTTTGCAGATCCATTCAGCGGCATTCTCCATACGATAGGGTGTTTCCCCGACACTCAGGTCGGCGATTGTACTATTCATGACATCTTCACGGGAATAGCCAAACATCTCGAGCACTCTTTCATTCACGTCGATAATTTTCGTCGTTTTTCCATCGAGAATGAAGATTGCTTCATTTACGGCGTTGAATATTTCCCGATAATTCCTCTCGCTCTCCCGCAACGCTTCTTCGGCTTTCTTTCGCTCCGTGATATCGCGAACAAAAGTAAAACTACCTTCTTCTCCTTCAAAATTGATATAATTACTGATGATTTCTACCGGGAAGACTTGCCCGCTTTTCGTCCGATGTTGTGATTCAAATGTCTTCGATCCATGTAATCTCAGATTCTGAATAAAATTCGTCCATGTGTCGGGTGTCATAGCAACGTCAATATCGGACATTGACATCGACAATAGCTCCTCGCGGGAATAACCAAGAGATCGACTCGCAGCTTCATTCGCATAAACGATCCGTCTGTCGTGGTTGAGCCAGAAAACGGCATCGCGCGCCCGTTCTATCGAGAATTGTGAAAGTCGCATGATTCTTTCGGTCTCTTTGCGACGGGTAACATCCTGAAAAAAAACCTGCATCGCCGGTTTCCCATTGTATATGAATGGTATTGCGGTCGCTTCAACATCAAATGCGGAACCATCCGGACGCAGGAACTTCTCTTCCATCGTCATTGCCATTTCCCCTTTTTCGATTCCTGCTTTTATCCTTTTCGCGACAATTGCACGATAGTCCGGATGGACAAAATCCATCACAGGCTTTCCAATAATTTTATCAAGCGATGTCCCACACATTAAGACCCCGGCCGGATTGAGGTACACTATTTTCCCTTCCGCATGAATTGCAATTGCAAATGGCATGAGTTCAATCAGCTTGCGATATTGCTCTTCACTTTCTTGAAGTTCTTTTTCGGCTATTTTCTTCGCAGTGATATCCCGAAAGATACTCAAGAGCCGATCCGGTTCACCCTTTCGATAAAGAAATGAATTGTTTACCTGGTACCAGACTTTTTTCCCATTCCATAATTCGTATTCACGTTCAAATAATGACTCATTGAGATGATTCGAAAAAAGGTTCCGCTGTCTTTCTATCATTGCCGCCTGATGCCGTTCAGCATATACAACAGAAAATGATTTCCCTTCCAGTTCTTTCCGATTCTTCCCAACAAGCCGGCAATAAGCCTCGTTGACCTGCAGGATGATCCCCGATACATCGATAATCCGCATTCCGTCGAGAGAATGGTCCCATGCTTCACGGAAAATATTTTCAGATATGTTCTTTGATTGGTTCTTCGAAGAAGATCGCAGCGAGCTTTTCATATCCTGCCCCATACGTTGCTCATCCTATCAATCACAGGTTAGTCAATCCTTTGATAAAGAGCATCGAGGTATATGTCTATTGAGGTGATCTAGGGATACTTATATGAAATAAACAAAATTTTCACATATGAAACAAGCTACCGAAATCCTTGCTTAACCAAGGTTCATGAATCGGTATAACGGATGAACACTTCTTTCTTCTTAAAAAAGCCGGTTTACTCGGCGCATTTCGGGCAGTCGTGTATATCACTTTGTATGGGATGGGGTGTGTAATCGGTTTTTATAATGTTTTTTTCCGCGTTTCTTGCTATCTTCATTCACTAAAGAAATCCACGCCTTAAATTCTGAGGAATAAATATGAATGAGACGGCCCTTGAACGATTCCTGCGCTATGTGAAGATCGATACACAATCCAAAGACGATTCGGTCGAATATCCGAGTACGGCTAAACAACTCGACCTGCTTTCTCTGCTGTTGAAAGAGCTCCAGGCCATCGGCGTCAAGGATACACGTATTGACAACTATGGTTATGTCATCGCCACTATTCCATCAAATATACCGTCGACACATGCAGCTATCGGGAAAGTTCCGAAAATCGGATTGATTGCTCATGTTGATACATCACCATCAGCAAGCGGATCAAATGTCAAACCCCAGATCATCACCTACCGGGGCGGCGATATCATCCTCCCGGGCGATACGTCGGTCGTGATCAAAGAGTCTGAAAATCCTGAGCTGAAAAATAATATCGGCAAAACAATCATTACATCCGATGGTACAACGCTTCTCGGAGCCGACGATAAAGCGGGCGTTGCCATCATTATGACAGCCGCAGAGGTGCTCCTGAGCAATCCGGAGATCCTACACGGCGATGTTAAGATCGCATTTACTCCCGATGAAGAAGTAGGCGCGGGCACGAAATATTTCGATATAAAGAAATTCGGAGCCGATGTCGCTTATACCCTCGACGGTGATACAACCGGTGAACTGAATAAGGAGACATTCAGTGCAGACAGCGCGACCATCACTATACACGGAAGAAACATTCATCCGGGGACTGCAAAGAACATTATGGTGAATTCCATTCGCGCAATTGCCGATGTCATCGTCCGTACTCCGAAAGACATGGCCCCGGAGACCACCGAGGGTTATGAACCATATATTCACCCCCATGTCCTTGAGGGCGAAGAAGCAAAATCAACGCTGAAATTCCTTCTTCGTGATTTTGAAACCGAAGGATTGAAAAAGCAGGCAGAGATTCTTAAAAAGATCATTTCCGAAGTGCAACCTCTCCATCCAAAAGCACGGTTCGAACTCCAAATCACCGAGTCCTACCGCAACATGCGCGACGGCCTTACAAAAGATCTGCGTATTCTCGATTGCGTCTGGGAAGCGGTGAAACGGACGGGCATCGAACCGAAATGGGTCCCGATCAGGGGCGGCACCGACGGCTCGCGTTTGACCGAGAAAGGCCTACCGACTCCGAATATCTTTACCGGCGGACAAAATTATCACGGTCACACCGAATGGCTCTCGGTGTACGGTATGGAAAAATCACTCGAGACTATCATACATCTTGTCCAAATCTGGGTCGAAAAAAGTATTGAGTGAAACTTACCGTAATCACATACACCATAGAAACGATCATCATGTAGGAGTATTCAGATGGAACCACCTGACTCGAAGCTTGGACTTCCAGCGAATGCATACAAGGAATTAAAAGCGGAAGAAGAATATCGTCCTATCATCGATCCAGTTGAAATATATCCAGAGGTTACTCCATGGTCTGTCTTCTGGGGATTGGCCATGGCTGTTCTTTTCTCGGCTGCGGCTGCATATTCAGGATTGAAAATCGGTCAGGTCTTTGAAGCAGCCATCCCGATCGCTATCCTCGCGGTCGGCTTGTCGGCATTATTTACCATAAAAAATTCTCTCGGTAAAAATGTTATCATCCAGTCGATTGGCGCCTGTTCGGGTGTTGTGGTTGCCGGAGCGATTTTCACAATCCCTGCCTTATATATCCTTGATCTCCCGACCTCGTTTTTCCAGCTCTTTTGCGCTTCTGCACTTGGAGGTTTTTTAGGGATTCTGTTCCTCATCCCGTTCCGAAAATATTTTGTGAAAGATATGCACGGTAAATTGCCCTTTCCCGAAGCCACGGCAACCACCGAGATTCTGGTAGCAGGAGAAAAAGGAGGCGCCCAGGCACTTGTTCTCGTTGTGAGCGGACTCATCGGCGGTTTTTTTGATTTCCTCTTCAGCTCCTTCGGTGCATGGGCAGAAGTGATCACAACACGTATGTTTGCCTGGGGTGCGATGATTGCCGATAAAACAAAAATTGTCGTGCGATTCAACATCTCCGCAATGGTACTCGGGCTGGGGTACATCATCGGACTCCGGTACTCGGCTATCCTTGCTG
Organism: Ignavibacteriota bacterium; assembly: GCA_963776275.1. Lineage (GTDB taxonomy): Bacteria > Bacteroidota > Ignavibacteria > UBA10030 > CAVZMI01 > CAVZMI01. The sequence goes on along the minus strand of CAVZMI010000023.1, from coordinate 112,593 downwards.
CAGGTTCGCTGCTGTCGTGGCTGGTGCTGGTTCCGCTTTTTTACGAAATCGGACAATCGCTCACTGTGACACTCGGTGCTTCAACAACAAAACTCATCTCTTCAATGTCCGCCGAAGAAATATTCCGCACCTATGTTCGTCACATCGGAATCGGCGGTATTGCAATGGCCGGTATCGTCGGAATTTTGAAATCGTCAAAAATTATTGTTGGAGCATTTTCCCTTGCCTATCGCGAAATCGTTCGGGGAAGGGCGATGGCCTCCGAAACAAATGTCCGATGGCAAACCGACATCCGGATGTTATTTGTCGTACTCTTACTCCTTCTGACGGCGTTACTGATTTTTATCTTCTTCTACGCCGGCGTCGTCTTTAACCTGACCCAGGCACTGATCGGTCTTCTCCTCGTCTTTATCATATCATTCCTTTTCACAACCGTTGCCGCAAACGCCACGGCTATTGTCGGTACGAATCCTGTTTCCGGAATGACATTAATGACATTAATCATCTCGTCGGTCGTTCTCGTTCAGTTCGGCCTTACCGGTTCATCCGGAATGGTCAGTGCCCTCATTATCGGCGGCGTGGTCTGCACAGCGCTCTCTGTTGCCGGCGGATTTATTACCGATTTGAAGATCGGATACTGGATCGGATCGACCCCCAAAAAACAAGAAATGTGGAAGTTCCTCGGTGTGTTACTCTCGGCGGTAACAGTCGGTGGGGTAATTCTCATACTGAACGACACGTATGGGTTTAAAACCGGACAACTTGCAGCTCCACAGGCAAATGCCATGGCAGCCGTCATACAGCCGCTCATGTCGCATGCTCAGGTCCCCTGGATGCTCTACTTCATCGGCGCCATCATTGCATTGATTTTGACAATGGTGAATATTTCACCACTTGCATTCGCCCTCGGCATGTATATACCGATCGAACTTAATCTCCCTCTCGTTGTCGGAGGATTGATCGCCCATTTTGTCAGCACGTGGTCGAAAAACGAAAAGCTCAACAATGCACGCTTATCACGCGGAACACTCATAGCATCAGGCTTCATCGCCGGGGGGTCAATTTTTGGAGTATTGAGCGCCTTCCAGAGGTTTGGCATTCAGAAATTCAATTTGCCCGATTGGTATCTGGCAACATGGGTCGAAACGGATTATGCCCAAATTCTTGGGCTCGGGATGTTCATTCTTCTCGTTGCTTATGCAACATGGGATTCAATGCGTGCAAAAATCGAAGATTAAGTGAAAATATTTTTTAAAGAAAGAGTTACGATCCGATGAGTTTCATCAAAATCTCAGCCATTGCAGAATCAAGCTTTTTTAATGTTTCCACTTCGATCATTGCTGCCGCCGAGTTACCCGAGATTGCATATGCAGCTCCCCGTCCGAAATATGCTTCGGTGTAATCGGGTTTGATTTCTATTGCCTTTGTGTGAGCCTGGACGGCCTCAGCATACCGGTCAAGCGAAGCGTACGATAACCCGAGTCCTTGATATGCTTCGGCAAGGGATGGATTGAGCACGAGTGCTTTCTGGAATGAACCGAGAGATTCTTCAAAACGACCAAGATTAAACAGTGTCCATCCCATGGCATAATGCGAATCGGCTTCGTCAGGTTTGAGCCGGATAACCTCGATGAGCTCTCTATAGGCTTCTTCGTACTTTCCCAGTCGTCCGTACGATACTGCAAGATCATTGTGTGCCCACACGAAACCCGGATTGATTCGAAGGGCTTCTCGATGTTCTCGAACAGCTTCTTCGTGCCGGTTTAATAATCCGTACGCCACTCCGAGATTATAATGTGCACCGGGACTCTCCGGAACTTCGTCAATTACACCTCTTAACACTTTCACAGCCTCTTCATATCGGTGTGCTTTCAAAAGAGAGACACCAAGCTCAATCCGCACATCCGGTGAAGGCTGGAGTTCTGAAAAATTCATTGCAGACCTTTACCTGATTATTGTGATTCCGATATTTCTTCATCAACATAAAAATATTCTGCGATCTTCTGTGCCACTTTTTCACCGACAACTTCGACATGCTGTTCATGCGTGGCAAACTTTACCCCTTGGACTGAGCCAAAAGTCTCGAGAAGCTCCTTTGCCCGTTTTTTACCTATCCCCTTGATCAGGTCCAGTTCGGTCTGGAGAGTACGGCGCGATCTGAGCTGTCTGTGATAAGTGATTGCAAACCTGTGCGCTTCATCGCGCAGCCGCTGGAGGAGTCGCAACGCGGACGAAGTTTTCGGCAGTTGAAGCGGCTCGCTCTCACCAGGAAGAAAGATTTCCTCAAGCCGTTTCGCCAGTCCGATGATCGGCTGCCCCGTAACGCCCAGCCGATGAAGCACTTCTACAGCACCTGAGAGCTGCCCTTTTCCTCCGTCAACAACGATGAGATCCGGAAAATTCCCCTGTTCCTCAAGGAGCCGCTGATACCGGCGTTCAATAACTTCCTGCATACTGGCAAAATCGTTAGGGCCTTCGACAGTCTTTATCTTGAATTTCCTATAACCCGACTTCCTTGACTTTCCGTCCATGAAAACCACCATTGATGCGACTGTATCGCTCCCCTGAATATTTGAAATATCGAAGCATTCAATCCGCCGCGGGGCTTTGGGAAGTCGGAGATCATACTGAAGAGCGGCGACACTCTTAGGAATTAATTCCTCGTACTTCAATTTCTGCACTTTAAGTTCTTCCAGGAGATACCGTGCATTCGTCTGACAGAATTTAATAAGCTTTTTTTGGTCGTCACTCGACGGAATTCCTATCGAAACCTTCTGGTGTGACTTTTCCGAAAGCCATTTTGAAAGCGTGTCAGTATCCTTGATAGGATCCGCAAGAAGAATCTCCACCGGAATATCTTCCGCCTCGAGGTAATACCTTTCAATTAGACTTTCCAGAATTTCCTCCGCATCCCTTCCCTCAACATTGCTCATATAAAAATGCTGACGCCCGATGACCTTTCCATCCCTGATTTTAAAGATTACCCCGCATGCATCGTCCTTTTCGATCGCATATGCCACAACATCGCGTTCGCTGCGTTCAAGATCGACAACACTTTGCTTTTCGGTATAAACCCTGAGCGCATTGATCTTGTCGCGCAACTCTCCGGCAGCTTCGAATTCAAGCCGTTCAGAATGTTGTTGCATTTCGAATTCGAGTGTCGCTACAAGATCGTTAATCTTACCTTTCAATAATTGTTCAACACCACCGATCATCTCACAATACTTCTGACGGCTGATTAGACCTTCACAGGGACCGTCGCATTTTTTAATATGGTAATCAAGGCACACACGGATTTTCTTCCGCGCTACGACTTCTTCATCAATGTAGTAATTGCAGCTCCGAATCTTGAAAATCTCATGTATTGTTTTAAGAGCCGATCGTACGCTCGTCACATCGGTGTACGGTCCGAAATATTTCGATCCATCCTTGATAATTCGTCTGGTCACGAAGACCCGGGGAAACGGTTCATTCGTGATGACGATATAGGGATAGCTCCGGTCATCTTTCAATGAGACATTATAGCGCGGTGAATATTTTTTTATGAGGTTTGCTTCCAGGATTAATGCTTCGACTTCGGAATCGGCGATAAGAAGTTCGATGTCAGAGATCTGTGATATGAGCCGCTCAATACGGGGAATTTGTGGACGCGATTTCTGGAAATATTGTCTGACACGATTCCGCAGATTCTTGGCTTTACCTACATATAACACCTTTCCTTCGCTGTTTTTATGAAGATACACGCCGGGGTCGGTGGGAAGCATTTCGAGTTTTTCTTTGAGTGAAAAATCCCCCTTTGTAATGCGGATATGAATGTCAATATTCTCCTCAGGAATATTCATCGATCAATATCACCGTAGAATAAGCATTTTTTGTGTCGACTGAAAATTGCCAGCACGAAGCGTCGCGAAATATACCCCGCTGGAAAGTAATAGGCTGTCTTTATTTCGTCCATCCCAGACAACGCTCTGCTTCCCTGCTTCTTTGACGTTGTCGATAAGCCGCCGGACCTCCTGACCTAGTATGTCCGTCACACTCAATATTACATGGGTCCTTTGTGGGATATCATAACGAATAATAGTATATGGATTGAACGGATTAGGATAATTTTGATACAATTTGAATTCCGTCGGTAGTGTTGAAATATTTAAGCCGGGATACGGTATGGTCTGTGGATCGTAGAACTGCTTCAGGATTCGGTTATCAGGGTCGACAACAATGCTGTCGACATGTTGCGGTAAAATGAATGAAAAAGCCTCATGCTGTCGGGTATTCATCACTGTGATAAGTGTGTCTTTCCCATTCATATAACATCGAAGTTGTACCGGCATCACAAAGACAGTCCCATCACGTGGAATATTCCCCGATTTTATCGGATCGTTTTGTACTTGCGACAGAAGCAACCAGATGGTATACCCATCCGATGATGGTGATTGAAGCGATGAATATTCATACACAGGCCAGCCTGTGTGATATATCCACTGGTCAAAAAATTGTGACAGATCTTGTCCGGCAATTTGTGAAGCAAGGTCGGCAAATTGTGACGTCAGCGCAGTTTTAAAATAAAAACTCTGATCGGTTGCATACGTTTTAAGAAGGGTAAAGAAGCTTGAATCGCCCATGACATAACGGAGCATGTGAAGTACCCAGGATCCTTTATTATATACAACATCATTAAATAAATTTGGAGGCGGCGGATTGACATAAATCGGATTCTGCCACCCACTTCCATTAAAATTCATCGTGGTGCGCATTAAATCGTTGAACTTCTGCTTTCCATAAAAATGCTCCTGCCACAGTTTTTCGCCGTATGTGGCAAAACTTTCATTCAGCCAGATATCTGCCCATGTCCCACATGTAATTAAATCGCCGAACCATTGATGAACCATCTCGTGAGCAATTCCACCCTCACTAAAACCATATTCATGCCCCTGCTGCACCCTGATCCAATTCCGATGAATTGTTGTGAGCGTTTGATGCTCCATTCCTCCGGCCTTAAAAGGATTAACAGCGACCATTCCGTATTTTTCGAAGGGATATTCACCAAATATTCTGGAATAGTACTCCATCATATCTACAACATTCACAAAGCATCGTTTGGCACTGTATGTGATCGTGCTCGTAATGGGCATGTCATAATCATCGTACCATACATAATATTTGATCTCAACGCTGTCGTGTGGGTTACCCACCCTATGGTAGTAATCCGAGAATGTATTATACTTTGAGGCAGCAAATGCCGTGAGGTACATTGCGATCGGATGATTTTCGCGCCATTGAAACGTTACCGAGCCATTCGGGTTCGAGATCGTATCAGTGAGAATTCCGTTGGAACCTACCTTATAATCCTCAGGAACAGTAATATTCATGGCCAGTGTCGGTTTTATACGATTATCATTTTTTGTAACGAACCAGTAAGGCGAATCATCCGGTTCTGTGAAAGTATAGGCAAGGGGTTCAAGAGTCTGTGGAGGGTTTTTCTTATAATAAAAGAATCCTTTTAGCCCACTCCCCACATAACGATACCAGAGATCAATGATACAACTGTCAGATGTGAAATCCTGCGTTGAAAGTTGAACCGTCAGCTGATGTGCATCACGTGCTACAGATTTTGGGCTCCCCTTGATACTCACCGAATCGATTATAAGTGTAGACTCAGCGTCAAAAGTCACCGGACGCGGGGTGGGTGAATCATATCTACATGTAATTCGTTGATAAACAGAATACAACGCGGTGTCGGAATTTAATCCATCGACAAGATTGATATTGAGTTCTTGGTGAACAATTCCCGTATCGATACCCGATAATCCTTCATGCGCCATCCATGGTTGTATACTTTTAAGATTCGGTAAGAATTTCATCTCCTGACCGTAGATCAACGAGACGGTAAACATGAGAGTAATAAGGGTTTTTATTCTCATATTGATCATAAAAAATATCAGTTTGTATTATAAGGACCGTCTAGAAATTGTAACATCATCTTTTCTATCCAAGTTTCATTCATGAAATGTTTGGAGTACCAATCCCAGAGGAAGATGGGGGTAAAAATCTATTATTCCCTCCGGAATCGGAAGTCTCGACGACAGCGCAGCAACTATGGTTTCCACCGGTGTTGGATTCGCGAAACAGACAACCTGTGCTTCGCTGGATTCTAGTGCATTCCAGACTTTTACTGTATCGCTGGTATATCTGACTTTCAGAGTATCCGAACCGTTACCATTGATGGTCCGAATCACATCATCAAAAAGCTTCAGAGCATATCTTATCGGTATTGCTCCATCTGGATTTTCATAATCAACGGGCTCTTTCAGCACCGCAAGTGAATATCGATGTTCGCCAGAAAATCCTATCCCGACAGCATGTGAACCATATTGGGCCATCCCTATAATCAATTCATTTCTATCTTCAAGTTCGGTCAGTGTAAAGATCTGTCCCAATCGACTTTTAATATCTTCAGTTGAGAATTCGCGATGAAATGTACAGATGCGATGCATTGGAACGCTGACAAGACCCGGTTCGCCGGCGTTGACAAACAGCGTGGAAACATAATTATATGGCTCAGGTCCAGCATGATGTGGATGCGCCGACCTAAGTGCACAAGCCGTTGAGATATCTGTTCCATCCCCGGTTACACCAACATGTTTTTCTCTAATTTCCCGAATAATCCCGGCAATGGCTCCCCCTTCATTCAATTTCCACATGGTTGTCCGGACATCATCGGCCGTTACATCAACAACCGGGACGGATCGGACTGCGTAACTGATATACCGATCGATTCTTCGCGTCGAATCGTCATATATAACAACCAGCGGTGTTGGCCATATTCCGGTATCACCGATCCAATCCAGACTTCGAGTGAGTGATTGATTGATCGTAGCGGTTTGATCATCGAATTTCCAGAGTGCTATAAATCCCCGTCTCCGTTGCTGTTTTCCCTCTGAGGTACGGAAAATCTGTTCGACAACATAGATAACAGGATTCTTTTCCGTCAGGAGCACCCCTTCTGAACTCCATTCCTGGAAAATCCGGACAGATTCCACAGCAGAAGAGTCAGCCTGAGGATATATCATCCAGGTGATATTTTGCGGATGCTGTTCCAACAACGTGGTCAGCTTCTCCGGTGTGATCGTATCGGCCGGCGGTGCAATGACTTTCGAAAGGGGAATCCCCGCTGGATTGTATGTGATACCTTGAAATGGAATGATTTCAGTCATAAATGCCGATCCATCAAAGTGGTTGATGTCGTTATTAATGCGCCGGATATCCCAGGCGTTTTAACCAGACCGCTTGAGTTCTCCATTTTTCGCGGACACGAACATACAGCTCCAGAAACACCGGCCTTTCAAGAAATATTTCGATGTCGCGTCGTGCTGTTTCCCCAATATGCTTTAACGCCGCCCCTTTTTTGCCGATCAGTATTCCCTTCTGAGATGAACGCTCCACGATAATCTCGGCGCGAATAAAATCTTTCGTTGCCGGATGTTCGGTAAATTCTATAACCTCCACTTCGGTTGAATAGGGAATCTCTTTGCTGAATTGGTTAAATATCTTTTCCCGAATGATCTCGCTTACAAAGAATCGTTCCGGTTGTTCACTGACGATATCGGGCGGATAGAAAGGCGGGTGCTCAGGCAAATATTTCTTCAGTGTCTCCTTAAGTTCATCGAGGCCTTCTCCATTCAGCGCACTTATCGGAAGTATCTCTTTGAAAATAAATCCTTTGATGTAATATTCGATCAGGGGAAGTAGATTATTCTTCTCAATCCTGTCAATTTTATTCAACAGAAGGAAGATCGGCGTCTGTAAATGTTCGATTTTTTTCCACATTTCATCGTGCGTACTTTTCGACTCCATCCTTGGTTGCGTGACATCGACGAGAACAACGATGATATTCGCATCCTTCAACGCCGAATCGGCATATGCCATCATGGCTTCATGAAGAAGATATTTCGGTTTTATAATGCCGGGTGTATCGAGAAACACAATCTGAGATGTCTCGTCGGAAACGATACCAAGAATGCGCCGCCGGGTTGTCTGAGGTTTCTTGGAGACAATTGAGAGTTTTTGACCGACAAGGGCATTCATGAGCGTCGATTTACCGACATTCGGCTCACCGACGATGGCCACATATCCCGTGTGGAACAATATATTCTGATTCAGTCCGTTCATTGGCACAATAAAAAAAGCGTCGGATACCCTGACGCTTTTAATGTATCGAAAAGAAGAATGAGTTTCAATGATGAATTCCTGCTCGACGATTCCAGCAAACACACAGGAGGGAAAAAGTGGTACTTCGCAAAACATTTTCACAAAACGGCTCAGATCGCCTCATCTCCCGACTCCTCGGTGCGTACCCGGATAGCATCCTCGATCGATGAAACGAAAATTTTCCCGTCGCCAACTTGTCCTGTCTTTGCTGCTTTGATAAGTGTATCTACAATTTTATCGACCTGATTGTCACTTGTGACAATCTCTATTTTAATTTTTGGCAGGAAATCAATCTGATACTCCGAGCCGCGATAGAGTTCTGTATGTCCCTTCTGACGTCCATACCCCTTGACTTCTGTCAGCGTCATTCCTTTAACACCAATCTCACTCAATGCTTCACGGACATCGTCAATTTTGAATGGCCGGATAATAGCCTCGATTTTTTTCATTACTGTCGCTTACCTCCCATGGCAGTTTTTATATTTTTTCCCGCTTCCACACGGGCACGGATCATTTCGCCCGATTTTCTCGTCGACACGGACCGGTTGTTGCTTCCCGGCTCTCGGTCGTCCTTCCACGTTCCCACTCGGTGCCGGCGCCCGATTCCCCTGGAAACCCAAGCCCAGACTTTCTTCGTGCGTCATCATCATTTGACGCGGAGCACGTGAGGGGCGTCGAACCTGTACTTGTTCCGGAGTGGCCGGGAAAAGTTTATAGACCATTCCCAACACCTCGGTGTTAATCATTTCGATCATTTGTGCAAACATATTGAAGGCTTCGCCTTTGTACTCAAGAACCGGATCTTTCTGGCCGTAAGCGCGGAGATTGATGCCCTCCTTCAAATCGTCCATCTCACGCAGGTGCTCTTTCCATCGCTCGTCGATAACCTGAAGTGTCACCATCCGCTCCAGATTCGCCATCATTTCAGTTCCGATGCGTTCCTCTTTTCTCTTATAGAAATCTTCCGACGCAGTAAAAATCTTCGAGCTTATGCCATCGGGTCCGAGCTTCTGGAATTCCTCGGGTGTAAATTTTATATCAATCAGCAACATCGCTCGTACTTCATTGCACAATTCCTCAATCTCGCCTTCCTTGTAATACTTGTTCACCGATGCGAGAATCCAGTCTGATGTCATATCGAGAATTTCGTCTTTCAGCCGTTCGCCCATCAATGCATGCCGGCGCCGGGCATACACCACTTCACGCTGTTGATTCATGACGTTGTCATATTCAAGCAGTCTTTTTCGGATCCCGAAATTATTCTCTTCAACCTTTTTTTGCGCCCTCTCGATCGAACGTGTGATCATGCCGTGTTGTATGACCTCACCTTCTTTCAAACCGAGGCGTTCCATAATCTTCGCTATCCGTTCGCTTCCAAACAGACGCATCAAATCGTCTTCGAGTGATAGATAGAAACGTGAAGATCCAGGATCTCCCTGACGGCCTGAGCGTCCTCGAAGCTGCCGATCAATCCGCCGTGCTTCATGCCGTTCTGTGCCAATAATGTGCAGTCCGCCAACCTCTTTGACACCGGGTCCGAGTTTAATATCTGTACCGCGACCCGCCATATTGGTTGCGATCGTCACCGAGCCCTGCAGACCTGCATGAGCAATAATTTCTGCTTCACGTTGATGCTGTTTTGCATTCAATACATTATGCGGAATTCCTTTTCGTTTCAACATCCTGCTGAGAGTCTCGGAAACATCGACGCTTGTCGTACCGACCAGTAACGGCTGCCCTTTTTTCCGCAGGTTTTCTATTTCATCGATCACTGCATTATATTTTTCCCGCTTTGTTTTATAGACAAAATCATTCTCATCCTGCCGTACCACCGGTTTATTTGTCGGCACGATAACAACATCAAGTTTATAGATATCGAAAAATTCAGCGGCTTCGGTAACTGCAGTCCCTGTCATACCGGCAAGCTTTTTATATAAGCGGAAATAATTTTGAAGCGTAATCGTGGCAAGGGTTTGCATATCCCGTTCGACTTTCACCCCTTCTTTCGCCTCGATTGCCTGGTGAAGTCCGTCGGAATATCGTCTTCCCTGCAGAAGCCGGCCGGTAAACTCATCGACTATCATCACCTTTCCATCATCGGTCACGACATACTCATCATCCTTCTCATATAACGCGTATGCCCGCAGAAGCTGTGTGACTGTATGTATACGGTCGCTTCGCTCAGCATAAAGCTGGTTGAACCCGTCTTTTTTCTCGAGTTTTTGTTCAGGAGTGAGCGAATCATCATGTTCGATGACACTGACCTCCGTACCGAGGTCTGGAAGCACGAAAAATTCCTTGTCTTCGCTCGTTGCGAGAAATTCGCGCCCCTTTTCGGTGAGACTGATCATGTGGTTTCGCTCGTCGATGCTGAAATAAAGTTCATCGTCAATCTCATGCATACGGCGTTCCTGTTCGCGCAAATATTCGCCTTCAGTATCCTGCATAAGCTTCTTATTCGACGGCTCGGCAAATACTTTAAGCAAACGATTGTGTTTGGGGAGACCGCGATGGGCGCGCAATAACTGAACACCCGCTTCTTTTTCCTTCCCCTGTTCCAGTAACTGTTCAGCTTCATTAACAATTTTCGAGATGAAATTCCGTTGTGCATTAACCAAACGTTCGACACGTGGGTTCATTTCATTGTATTTATGATCTTCCTGGGTCACCGGACCGCTGATTATCAGCGGCGTTCGTGCCTCATCAACAAGGACCGAATCCACTTCATCAACGATGGTATAATTATGACCGCGTTGTACTAATTCTTCCGGATCTATTACCATATTATCACGGAGGTAATCGAATCCAAATTCATTGTTTGTCCCGTAGGTAATATCGCAATTATAATGATGTCGGCGCTGGTGCGGATCCATCTGGGATTGAATACAGCCGACAGTCAACCCGTGGAATTCAAAGATCTTTCCCATCCATTCGGAATCACGGAGGGCAAGATAGTCATTCACAGTAACGATATGAATCCCCTTGCCGGGAAGTGCATTAAGATATGTAGGAAGGGTTGCTACGAGTGTTTTTCCTTCACCAGTCGCCATTTCAGCGATTTTTCCCTGGTGGAGTACAATACCACCGATCAGTTGAACATCAAATGGAACCATGTCCCACATCATTTTTGTACCGGCGACATCCCATGATTGGCCGACAAGGCGGCGGCAGGTTTCTTTGACGACAGCAAACGCCTGGGGAAGGATTTCATTGAGAATATCCTGCGTCATCTCATAGAGTTCCTTCTCGGTCTCTTGAATCTCTTCTAGTATTTCCTCCCGTTCTTTATGAGGAATATCTTGCTTGAGCCGTTCCTGTAACTCAGCCGTATGTTTCTCGTATTCGGCGGTCTCGTTCTGTATCCGCTGCCGGAATTCCTGGGTCTTTGCCCGCAATTCATCATCAGAACACGATGCAAGCTTTTCAAATTCTGCATTGATCTGATCAACCACAGGCAGTAACACGCCGATATCCCGCTCGCCCTTACTGCCGAATAATCTTGCAAGAAATTGGAACATAGGTCCTATCGCGAATAAAAATTCTTTTCAATATAACCATTCGTGTATTGAAAAACAATGTGACTACATGACATCAATTCCTACATTGCTGAGTTTCCTTATCATTTCAGCCATATTGAGATCAATAACCTCGCCATAATAATTATTATCAAACATCAATCTGAGTACGCCGAATGTCGACGGATTCCATTCCCTGAATAACGACGTCGCTAGTTCGGTGACATGGGCGGTGCTGTCATGACCATCAACATCGTGGAGCACAAGGGAATAACCAATCGGCTTATGTAAGCGTTCAATTCCTCCAAACAGTCCGAAGGGAATCCTGATCCGAAGCGCATACCCGTCAATGGTCCGGTCTGCCAGAACCCTAATTTCATTTATTGCATCCAGTCGTACTGTCTGAGACGAATACTCAGATACATTCTGTGAAATAGTATCATTCCGGAAAATCACTTTTACTCTTTGCTGATCCTCCTCGCCATTCACCGGTGCAATCGCGACCATAAGAACATCATCATCAGGAATAACGCGGAAATTCGGAGTCGCAGTCTTACTGTTGGCGAGCTTTCCCGTTTCATTCAGATCAAACCAGAGCTGAACATGATCACACTCCTCCCATTGTTGTGATTGTGTTTCCACCGTATCATCGATTACCCATGCAAAAACATATAAAAATGCATCATCGTAGAACGCCGCTGATTCAAACCCGGCATCGAACCGTCCTCTCCAGTATTCTTTTCCCGAAATGATATGTTTCATTGCGGTATCGCGAACTACGTAGTATAGAAACGGATGAATGTTTCGTTCGATGGGATATGCCGGGAAAGTATAATACTGTGCATCCAGATACGATTGTCCGCTCCCAAGGCTGTAATAATGTTCGCTTGTGCTAAGCGCCCGATAATTTGTGGTCGTTTCGTAACCGACTTCCGAGCCACCGCTTCCACGGATATATTTTCTTGTACTTTCATACGAATCTACCAAAAAGAAATTCCCTTCGCGGTATGTATACCCGCGGATCGTCCAATAGTTTCTCCCTTTTTTTTGGGTTGTGTAGCAAATCCCATTTTCGATCGTAAATCCAATTTCAATCGGAACATCGTAAAATTCGAGGATATTCCGGCGGACTTCAAGCAATTGTTCCTCATCACTGACAAAATAGTATACTTTCATTTTCTTACCTTTGAGTTCTTTCGTACGGACGGATATGGCAAGATCGGGTAGGTAATCTCCCGAAAAATCACCGATCGCAAAACCATAGATATCGTGCTGGGGAGGAAGACGCTCGCGGACAAAGGCTATCTGATCAGGCGAAAAAATATTACCAACCTCTTGAGAAAATTGATCGAAAGAGATGCTGAGTTCGACTTGAGCAAAGAGCAGGTTGCACGGGAATACTAAACTGAAAAGAACTTTATTCATTCAAAGAAAATAATAGTTGCATCTGATTTATTTTCATGTAAAATATAATAAAATTGTATCTTTCAAGCAATTCATAGAGGTGACTATGACAATGACAAGATCTCTTCTCTACCTGATCTTTGTCATGAGTCTTACAACATCGCTTTGTTTTACAAAACCGGGGAGTTCAGGCCGTTCGTCATCAGCTGCACTCGAGCCCTCACTCGACAGACTCTTTCGGACTTCATCAAGACTTGTGGGGACATCCGTCAAAATCATCGCTGCTGAAGACGGTAACGTCTTATACAGCCGTAACAGCGGCATACCGATGACCCCCGCTTCCACAATGAAACTTATCACCTCGGCAACAGCGCTCGCGAAACTTGGACCAAACTATAAATTCCGTACGTCAATCGCAATCGAAGATTCGACGGTCTTGCTCGGCAGAGTTATGGGGAATTTGTATCTCCGGGGGGAGGCGATCCCTACCTGACGGCTGATCATTTAAAACAAATGGTGAAGTATCTCCGGACTACCGGGATTGAATCGATCTCCGGTGATATCATTGCAGATGAATCATTCCTCGATGGGCTATATGATAGAAAGGACTGGTCTGACGAATATACATCCATTAAAACACCTCTCATGAGCGGGCTATCTATCGAAGAGAATTCAATCGCTGTCATGGTCTCGGCTCCGTTAAAGGCGGGACAGAAAATTCAAGTCAGTACAACACCATATTTATCTTCACTCCGAATTGAAAACAATGCGGTTTCGGTTCACACCATATATCGTGTCCGTCCTTCGATCCGAATCGAATGGAACGACGAAAATCCGACACTTTATATTACCGGCAAAATGAGAGCAGGAACCGGTTGGCGAACGTACACCGTCCCGGTCAAGCGTCCTGCATGGTATGCCGGCATGATCCTCAAAGCAGCACTCGAAGAAGAAGGTATCAGGGTCGAAGGAACAGTCCGTCTTGGAAAGACCCCGAAGCATGTAAAAGAACTCCTGGCCAACGAAACACCGATTACCGATATCATAACGATAATGAATAAACGCAGCAACAATTTCGCCGCCGAAATGATGTTGAAAGTCCTTGGCGCTGAGGTTCGCGGTACTCCAGGAAGCGCAGCAGCAGGTCTGAGTGTAATACGACAGTTTCTCGGGGAACTGGGTATTTCTCAGACCGATTACGAGATCCACGACGGTTCCGGTATTTCCCACAGTGACCAGATCAGCTCTGACATCCTTATCGCCGTCCTTCGAACCATGTACCAGCGAAAGAATATTTTTGACTATTTCTATCAATCTCTGGCGACTGCAGGAGTTGATGGTACCCTCCGACGACGGATGCTTGGTACCGACGCAGAAAATAATCTTCATGCAAAAACCGGAACACTGAGCGGCGTTACATCAATGGCCGGATACGTCACCTCAGCCGATGGAGAAATTCTTGTGTTTTCAATGATCTCAAACGATTTCGGTCGAGGCAGACGCCGGTGCAAATCGATTCAGGATAGAATCGGTATTATTCTGGCCAACTATACCCGGAACAAATCGACTGGTTGATCAATAATGAGCTTGACCAGAATTCTTTACTTTATTATCTGTACCGGTATTTTTTTATCATGCAGTACTGTCCGTCCGCTTCCAATTCCAGTTCCAATTCCAACTCCACCTCCAACACCTGAACGTCAATTCCAGAATACGATTGACCGATTGCTGAGCGACAGCATTTTTATCCCTGCGCAGGTTGGAATAAAAATCGTTTCCCTCACACGCGGTGATGTCCTGTATGATCTGAACAGTAAAAAACTCTTTCATCCCGCGTCGAACACAAAACTTTTTACGACGGCATTGGCGCTTAACACTATTGGAAAAGATTTTGTTTTTGCGACACAGATATTCACTGACTCACTTCACGATTCGACAGTCATCAAAGGAAACCTTTATATAAAAGGATCGGGTGATCCCGACCTTACTTCAAACGACCTTCGGGAAATGGTTCAGCAAATACAGGCAAAAGGAATACGCAAGATTAGAGGTGATCTTATAGGCGATGTAACTTATTTTGATGACAGGGAATGGGGGTCCGGGTGGATGTGGGATGATGATCCATCAAGTGACGCAATGCATATTTCACCGCTAAGTATAAACAAGAATTGTATTATCATATCGGTTACTCCAAATTCGACGCCGGGGAAACTGGCATGGATTACTGTGACACCGCAAACATCATATGTCACGATCCGGAATGAAGGAATCACGGGCTCGGACAGCAGTCAATTCACCCTCGAAATCACCCGACAGGTACGACCGGAATTAAACACGATCATCGTCCGCGGTTCAATCCCCAATACGGCTTCCATCGTACGAAAAAAAATCAACGTTTGGCAACCCGAGATGTATACGTTGACACTCTTCAAAGAAGAGCTCCGGCATGCCGGTATCGTGTTCGGTGGAAACATACGGATAGATACTATCCCGTCCCGTAGACTCTTACTTGCAGAATATTCACGTAGGCTTGATACGGTTCTGATAGCAATGAACAGGAGCAGCGATAATCTTGCGGCAGAAAATCTTGTGAAAACCATCGCCGCGGAAAAGAGAAAAGAGCGCGGTTCCACTGCCGGCGGACTGGCAGAACTCAATAACTGGCTGATTTCAATTGGAATCGATTCGACGCGCCTTAGTATCGTTGACGGTTCGGGCCTTTCATTTTATAATCTGGTGAGTCCCGAGACGATAATTCGCCTCCTGGAGGTAATGCATCAAAAGAAAGGCAGCTTGGCGAGATGTTCCGGCAAACCCTTCCTATTGCCGGGGAATCCGGGAACCTTCACTTCAGGATGAACGATACATCTGCCGAAGGGAAGGTATATGCAAAAACCGGAACACTTACTGCGGTAAGCTCTCTTTCAGGGTACGCTATCGCCGCCAATGGAGAAACGCTTGCCTTTTCGTTCATGATGGAAAACTACACCGGATCTGCAAAGCCTTACCGAAATATGCAGGATTCCCTCACCGTTGCACTCTGCTCATTCCGCCGATAAAAATACCCCATCACGGGTATTTCAATGTTTTTCTGGGGATTGCATGCCCCGGATGTGGATATTGCCTCCGGAAGTTCTCAGGCGAACGATGTTCCCCCCACCATTGATCTTTCCCGTCACTTCATCTTCATCCATCTTCCCGCGAACACTGATAGGCAAATCACACTGGACACTTCCACCCGATGTCGATGCATCGACATCGGCAGAAATCGTCAGAGGCACTTCAAGTGTAATCGAGCCGCCGGATGTTCGCATGAGTATCCCTTCGTTGGAACCGCGTATCCTTGCGTAGATATTTCCACCCGACGTGTAAGCATCAATCTTCCCCTCGATTTCTTCAAGATCAAGATTACCTCCCGAGGTATTTGCAATCGTACTTCCTTTAACATTTTCGATATTAATACCACCGCCCGATGTTTTTGCTTCGCATGAACCCTCGACATTCTTCGCATTCACGGATCCCCCCGACGTGTGAAGAACCGTAATACCTTTCACATCATGAACGGTCATCGAACCGCCTGATGTTGATCCCCGAACCTCACCCTGCAACGATGCGACAGTCACATTTCCTCCCGATGTCTTCACATCGATCGAACATTGTTGGGGTACTTTGATATTGAAATGGACATCGGCATTATCCCAGTCATTAAAGAACCATATATTGTGTTCGTATTTCCCGCGTACAACGATACGTTGATTGGTAGTATCAAACGACAATGTAAAATCTTGAACAAAGCGGGGCTCTCCGGTGATCTCCGCCTGAAATGAGACTTCCTCTTTCTCCCAGCCTTCAACCATTACTTCGCCGATATCTGTCGAGAGTTCAAACGATCCACCGGATTTTAAGACAAATATCTTTTCGACGCGTTTACGATCTCCCCAGAATGTTTCCTTCGTCGAGGGGTGTCCGCCACCTTTCCGATGAATCGCGGCGTAGGCAATCAATGCCCACACAAAAAGCAGGACAATCCCGATAAAAACAGCAAGCTTAATTCCAATAGCTGTTGAACGTTTCATGGTGCCTCCGTTGATATATCCTGCTATATTAACGGAGTTAGGAGGAAAAAGTTGCAGCCTTTCACTCATTGCAAGATAGGTTATGTATCGAAAAACAAGCCAATATCAAGCTTGAGATAGCAAGGGTTTTATTGAAGTAAAAAAGAAAAAAGCGGAGCCGCATCTTTTGTTGGGTCAAAGCATTTTTTAACATCTTTCTTAATCCTGACCCTTGTCCTGAGCGAGTCCCGATGTTCTCGTGTTCCGTTTTTTTCCGTCTCACGTTCCCGTGTTCTTTACGCCCTTACGTCTTATATGGGTGCCCAGTGAGATTTACGCCCCACGTTTCACAGTGGGGATATCGGGACGAGTCGAAGGATTGATCTCACTTTTTTCTACAGATTCTGCGTCCTCTGAAGTTGTTCTTTCCCCGCAACAACCGTTTGCATCGGCATCGGGTAAATAAATTGATCCCGTACTTCAATTCGTGGATGTCCCTGGAATATACTGACGATGCCTTGTTTGAGTGGTCCCAATGGCCCTTCAATATTGAAGATAATAGAACCCAGTCCGAGAAGAACAACAAACATGAATGCCGCAACGAGAGGCATTGACAGCGCAATTCTTCGTTTCCAGAGTGGTAGACGGACAGGTTGTGGCTCAATTTTTCCGAAAGCATAGACATTCTTTCGAATTTTCAACTCCTCAAAAATCGAGCTGTCAAGTTCCGTAGGATATTCGGCCTGATCCCGCTGCCTGACGACCTTGAATTTCATCAGCACATCAAGATACGATTGGCACTCTTCACACCCTCCGAGGTGCTTAAACAGTGCATGCTCGTGCCCCTGTTCCAATTCTGTATCAATGAACAGGCTCACCATCTCACGGTACTGTTTACAATCACGACGAGAAAATTTGCTGTTCATATGATTATCTCCTCTCTATAAAAACTGGTTTCATTTTCTCGAATAATTCTTTCCGCGCTTTGAAGAGTTTCGCCTTGACGGCAGCAATGGTTGCACCGATGACATCAGCAATTTCCTCGTAAGATAAACCCTGATATTCACGAAGCACGATAACCTCACGATACTCTGGTTTCAATTGATTGATGAACGCGCGAACCAGGGACACTTCCTCGTTACGTTCAATTTCCTGTATGAGCGATTCTGTTTCCAGACTCTCCAACATTGACCATCTTTCATCAAAGGGTGTTGTTCTCTTCTCATCACGATAATGTGTGAGGCATTGGTTTCGAGCTATCATAAAAAGCCATGCACGGAATCGCGACGGATTGGCGAGCTGCCACCGGTGTTCGTACATTTTCAGGAATACCTCCTGCACGATATCCTTGACTTCATCTTCATCTCCCACCATTTTCAGGCAGAAACAATAGATATGCCTCTTGTATCGATTATATAGCGCCGCGTACGCAGAGTTCCTCGCCCCGTTGAAAGTCCCTGACGAGATCGTCTTCAGAAGTACGCATGATAAGTCTTTCTTCGATATCCCCGCCTGAACCGGGACAAAAAATGCTTTCTCTAGTAATTAGACTCACGACTCCACTAAAAGTTTCTCACCCCCCTTTTAATCCCCCCTTTAAATATACAACTAAGCGTTTTAATTTGTTTCATAGATCACGAGAACCTTCAAAACACCTAAACCCATTGAATTTCGGCCGATTTTTCGGTATATATAAGATATGAAATACAAGGACTGTCTTCGAAGAAACATCCTTTCTAGAACATTTATGGATCGGCTTTCTCTTGTTTTTTTGATCGGATTCGTTATATCAGCGTGTGGCCAGAAAACCAGCCCTGACCAACAATCGAAAGTAACACCACAGACCACACGCGTTAACACTATCCCCCGATTTGACGGAAAAAATGCTTTCCGGTATTTAAAGGCGCAGACTGCATTTGGACCTCGTAATCCCGGTTCAGCAACTCATGAACGATGCAAGAATTACCTCGCACAAGAACTCCAACAATTTGCCGATAAGGTCGATCTACAACCGTTCTCCCATGTCGGATACCGAGGTGAACACTATACAATGACCAACGTCATTGCTTCATTCAATCTCCAGGCAACCAAGCGGGTGATGTTATGTGCGCATTGGGATACCCGTCCGGAGGCTGACATGGACTATAACAATGCGAAACGGTCTCTTCCCATATTAGGAGCAAATGACGGTGCGAGTGGAGTAGCAGTACTTCTGGAACTTGCCCGTTTGTTCAAATACAACCCGCTGTCAATCGGCGTAGATATTGTTCTCTTCGATGGCGAGGATTTCGGCCACTCCGGTGATCTTCAGAATTACTTCCTCGGTTCACGATATTTTACAAGTGTGAAACCGCCTTCATTTAATCCCCGATTTGCTATCCTGCTTGATCTTGTTGGCGATAAGAATCTTCTTCTACCAAAAGAGGGATATTCAGTTCAGTTCGCACCGGAAGTTGTGCGACTCATCTGGGAAACCGCACATGAGCTTGGTGTGTCCCAATTCATGGATTTCATCGGCGGTACAATCGAGGACGATCATATCCCGCTGAACAATACGGGAATTCAGACCGTGGATATAATCGACCTTGACCTCGTCGGTGGCTCGGCACCACAACCCGAACGAAAATACTGGCATACTCATCAGGATACTCCGGACAGATGCAGTCCGGAAAGTCTCGAAGCTGTCGGAAAAGTTCTTGTCCATATTCTCTATTCAAAATCATCGGAGTTTTAACAGAGAAAGGTCGATCGATGACACATAATCATTCATTCTCGAGTTTCGGAGCTTATGAAGGTCTTCGAATTCTCCTGCCCGGTTTTTATTGTGTCACTCTCGCATGGCTTTATGGGGTCGTGGCTTTTAATATCGATTTCTTTTTCACCGGATCGAGTGCATCAACCCTATTGATTCTTGTCAGCGGCTCCATCGCCGGATTGCTCCTGTATGCCACTGAAGGTTCAAAACGCCGGAAAGCCTTTCGCGAGAACCAGCCGAGTCAGCATATTCTTGAACTTTCCCGGACCCTGAACGTTTCACCCCCAATCGATGAGCGGGAAGCCCAACGATTGTACTTTTTTATTCTCAACTCTTACATGCCGGCTACATTTCATCAAAGAATTTTCTTTTTCGGAATGGTCTTTCATGTTCTTACAACAATCCGGCGTATATCGCTTTTTTTCGCTATAGCAGGATTTGTCACGCTCGGTACCTTTGCAGTAACACAACAGTTCGATCGCGTTACCCCATCACTGATCATGGTAATCCTTTTTCTGTTATTCATCTATATGATCAATGCGCGTTATAATAAAGCCGACAGGAAAATGCAGGAGAATTACCAAGATCAGATCCAATGGCTCGCCATGAACCAGAAACTCGTTCTCTATATCATTCAACATCGTGAAGCACCGGTGCCGGCCGCAGGAAAGGAATACTAACCGATGGCAAGAACGTGGATTGCGGTCACTATTACATGCCCGACTGATGTTCAGGAATTGTTGATCCCATTTTTATGGGAATCTGGTGCGAATGGATTTATGGAAGGAGAGAATGATATCACGGCCTATATCCCGGAACAACTCTGGAACGACGAAGTCTCAAAACGATTTTCACTCTATCAGGAAAAACTTAGGGCTGAAGGAAAAGTTATATCTGGTGTGCAGATTACCTCCGTCGAAGACCAGAATTGGAATGAAGAATGGGAAAAAACCATCGAACCGATTCAAGCAACCGACCACATCATTATCCGGCCAAGCTGGTCGCCCGTGATCCCGCAGACGGGGCTCATCGTATTGACAATCAACCCAAAAATGTCGTTCGGCACCGGCTATCATGAAACAACCCGATTGATGCTCAGAATGCTCGAAAACGTCATCCATCCTGGTGATCGAGTACTGGATATCGGAACAGGCACCGGTGTTCTCGCAATTGCTTCAGTACGACTCGGCGCCTCATTGGCTATCGGCGTTGATAATGACGAATGGTCATATGATAACGCACTGGAAAATGTGGCTCTGAACAACGTCACTTCCCGCGTCATCATTCGTTCCGGTTCGATCGGAAGTGTCCAGGAAAACGACTTTAATCTCGTCCTTGCCAATATCAATTATAAAATCGTTGTCGAGATGATTGAAGAATTACTGGAGCATACCGCCTCTGGTGGACACCTTCTGATTTCGGGCATAACGGATTCGGATGAAAAAAGAATATGCAACATTCTTGCGTCGTCCGGATGTACTGTCGAGGAAATTCTCTGTGAAGCAGAATGGATCGGAATTACTGCATTGAAGAGACCGTTATGAGAATTGCATCGATCGATATCGGAACGAATACAATCCTTATGCTAATCGCCGACGTTCGAACGGGACTCCGATCGGTATCGATTCACTGTCCTGAAAGATGAGCTTGTCATTGCCCGTCTCGGCAAAGGAGTCGATGAACATCGAAGAATTCTTCCGGCAGCCTTCGAAAGGATAAAAGAGTATCTGCGTGAATATCAATGCATTGCCAAAGGATATGCAGTCGATACGATGATTGCCTGCGGAACAAGTGCATTGCGGGATGCGGTAAATCGGGATGAATTTCTCGCTTTTATGAAGAAAGAAATTGACCTTGCTATCCGAGTCCTTTCGGGAGAAGAGGAAGCGCGCCTTACCTTCCAGGGTGCTGTTTTAGAGTATCCATCAACGCACGACACATTCGGGGTGATTGACATTGGCGGCGGAAGCACAGAGATTGTTCTGGGGACAAATCAAAAAATCCTGAACCATATTAGTCTCGATATCGGTTCAGTCCGCCTTACAGAACGATTTTTACTATCTTCTCCTCCAACCTATTCACAACTTGATGAGGCGGCCTCTTATATCCGGGCCACTCTTTCAAGCGCCCAATTTGGATCGCTCGATGATACCATTCTCGTTGGTGTAGCGGGGACAGTCACTACCCTTGCAGCACTTCATCAACAATTGCCTGCTTACGACCGCGAAAAAGTCAGCGGATACAAATTATCTCTGGAGATAATCGAATCAATATATGAACAGTTACTACCGCTCACCGTCGAACAAATAGAAGCCATCCCGCAAATAGTACCCGGGAGAGCTGATATCATCCTTGCCGGAGTACTTATCCTGAAGGAATTCATGCACTGTGTCCATGGTGCCAACATCATCGCAAGCGACCGTGGTCTGCGATACGGAATTGCAATGAATGCCTTTACTTAATATTACCAAGATTTCAGGCCTTACGGTATTGGCTCTCTGATTATTGGAATATAACGTGATTCTGTTCACAGGACTTCAACTTGTGAGATGCTTTAATGTTCCCGTCCTTGTGGTGGTCCACGCCTGGCATCGAAAATCATATCGCGGAGGTCGCGATTAAAATTGCGATCAAAAACTAGAAATTTTGCCTGCTGCTCTTTTGTAAGAAGATCATCCAGGCTCTTAATGAATTTTACTCTCTCGTCAATGATTTTTCGATCGACCGCGAATACTATTTCGATGAGTCTGGAATACTCGCTCTCACGAGAATCCTTTATTGCCTGTTCGAGATTATCGACAGTTGTACTCCGCTCGTTAAAAAGCGAACGCATCTGCTCCTGATGTTTGGAAAAGCGGGATATAAACCGGACAGACTTATCCTCGTCGAGACCGAGTGTCTCGATAAGCTTCATTTTCCGAAGCTGTTCAACCCTCTCCCGCCCTCTAGGACCGGACGGATGATCTTCACCATATTGTGCATATCCTACGGAAAAACCAACTGCCGAGGTAAAACACAAAAAAATAATCACACTGTACATTTGTTTCATTGGGGACCTCTTATGATGTAATATTCTGTTGTGTTTGTAATTTTTCGAGTATCTGCTCGACTTCTTCCGGTGAAAGCGATTCGAGCAGCGCCTCAGGCGCAAATTGATGTTCAAACGGGGTCAAGGTATACTCGAATATCCCTGATTTTGCAGCATCTCTTATATCACTTCTAAATAATACAAACAGCGAATCGGCTACCGGATATTCATCAATGCCTTCCTCTGTTGTCGCTATAGTTTCATGAAAGACGACCGTCCGTTCTTCATCTGTCATCTGTTGTATCGCCTTGCGAATATCTTCCTGTGAAGTAGCCGGCGAGAATATGCTATTACGAAAAAGCAGTACAATAACCAGAGATACTGTTGCCAGCGGGAGAACAATCCGATAAATCCACCATGGCATAAACTTAAATCGACGCCCTCGCCTCTCCAACTGCTCATGAATACGTGGAACAATTGTGCTCCAATATGCCTCTGACGGCGCCGAAAAAGCGCCTTCCGGAAGAATGGATGTAAAAACCTCCCTAAGATCTTCCGCCTCTTTTCGGCAGTCTGTGCACTCTTGAATGTGCTCCTGAATGATGCGGGAGTCATCCTTGCTTGTCTTCCCTTGAACAAAATCAGGAAGCTGAAGAAGAATTATCTTGCAGATTTTATTCATTCGACGGCTCCATATCTCGGTGGTACCGGCCTATTTATTCCTTTTCCTTTTTCCCTCTCGACGCACCCTCGACTCCCCTTCGATTCGTCCCGCTCCGCGGGACTCACTCGGTGTCGCCCAGGGCAAGCCCTTCGACTCGCTCCGCTCGCTCAGGGCAAGCTTTTTCCTTCTACGTGTGTTTTCTTAAAATCCTTCGCCCTGATCGCTTTACCTATTTTCTTGACTGCATGAAAATAATTTGCCTTCAATCCACCAACAGAGGTCTTCAATAATTTTGATATTTCTTCGTATGATTTCTCTTCATAATAACGAAGTACAAACACCGCACGCTGTTTCTCGGGCAACGAGGCAATTGCCTTTTCGAGTTCAGCGCTCTGCTCAGTCCTTTCGTACAATTCATCCGGGCGCGGTGTGTCCGATTCAAACTGTACCCTCGCTTCACCGAATGAAAGATACTCGCGTACCTTCTTTCGGCGAAGAGCATTCAGCGACGCATTCACAGTCACACGATATAACCATGTATAGAGCGACGACTCACCACGAAACTCTTTGACCGACTGATATAATTTAATGAATACTTCCTGTACAATATCATCAGCTTCGTCATGATCGATCACCATTCGTCGGGCAACCCAGTAAACCTTTCCCTGGTATCGACGTACGAGCTCATTAAAGCTGCGTTCATCCCCCCGTAAGAATTCATCAAGAAGCTGCTGATCAGTCTGGGTCGTCATTCACACGATTCTGGCTGTTTATTGGATGGCCTTATCACTGTAAAAGTTTAAGGAAAATGAGCCTTTTTTGCAAATAAATGGGAGATGAGAGGTCAAAATCGAGAATTAGATCAAGTCTTATATTGAGACTAAGGTTTTTTTCTCATCCCCGCCGAAAGAATGCTTAGAAATCTCTCAGTAATTCGGAATATTTCCTCCGCGGTTGATATCGCTCCCTACCACACAGGCATTTCTCTAAGAGACTAATACACAGATTTTATATTCCCTAAACCTTAACCTCAATCTAAACCTTAATGGATTTCTAAAATTGCCGTACCCCACATAAACAGCACAGCCCCATCCCGATTATATCGGGACAGGGCTGCTCTGAACTTATTTCTACTTGACCAATGCTATTTCACCAATACCATCTTCCTTGCCGCGTCGAACTTATCCGTATGAAGACGGTAGAGATACACTCCACTCGGGACTGACATCCCGGAGTTGTCCTTACCATCCCAATCTATCGAGTACTTCGCTGCATTCATCCGCTCTCCGGCTATCAACGTGCGTACTTTCATCCCGAGTATGTTGTATACCTCGAGCGTCACGTTCGATTCCTTCGGCAACCCGAATGTTATCATTGTCGTCGGGTTAAACGGATTCGGATAGTTTTGATCGAGCACGTATTTTGTCGGTACTGGGTCTGTCTGCCTGATTGCGGTAATATCTTTAACATAGATACTACCATCAACTGCACCAACTGGCGGGGTCCCTTCATTGTACTGGAAGAAACCATCCACAAATGTCAACGCCGATGTCCCATGTGCATTTGGTTTAATCCTTGCCTGAAGATAGATTAATGTCGCTCCATCTCCTCCAGAAAGTATACTGTCCGATGCCGCTGCAACCGATATCCGTCCGGCTACAGTTGCGTTCACAAGAATACTCATATTTGCAGAGATTGTTCCTGCCTTGTCCACTCCTGTGATCACAATAAAATTGGTATCGTACGATACGGCAAATTGATATGACAGTATCCCTCTACCTGTGATAAAATCCGTAGTAATCGGTATGTTGAATATCGAGTCTTGTTTGACTTTAACACTATCTACCGCAGGCAGGCTCACACTAAACAACGGAATAATTACCCGGCCGTTCGTTACCGTACTTGCCGGACTACCTTCGTTGAATTTAAACCCTGACAGGTTTAAATATGACGTGTCGTTCAGTGTTTTCATCAGCGCATAGAATCTAATCAGCGTTCCAGACCCAAAAATCGCCGAATCACTGGCTACCGCTACCCTTACGATCCCTGGAGTCGATATCACTACCACGGGCGCTTTTACTCCCGCTGATATCGTTCCCTCCAAGGTGTAGTTAGTGACAAGGATAGTTGTAGAATCGTATAATAGATCGAACTGATACGATATCACAGCCATCGCTCTGGATATTGTTCCTACTGTCACGTCGATGGGTCTGGTTATTCCTACTCTCGATGCTATATTCGGCAGGCTTACCGGTACCTGTGCCAAGGCAACATTGGTGGCAAGCAAAAGCACCCCAAAGACTATTACTAGGGTCTTCAGGAAAGGAAATGTAACTTTGCGCATCTTGCCCCCTTTTCTTTGTGAGTAAAATTTGTTAATTCATTTAAATGTCTCTTCACAACTCCCGGTCAAAGGCGGAGCATCCCGTTTTCATCGGGACACTCCACCCCTCCCGGATAAATTGCGAAAGCGTTATTTCATCATCACCATCTTCTTCGCTGTTACAAACGAACCAGCGTTGATTCGGTAGATGTAGATTCCCGTCGCAACCGTTGTTCCAGCTTCACTCCGACCATCCCACTGAATCGTGTAATATCCAGCTTTCTGATCTTCGTTCACCAGTGTCCGGACAACCTGACCTTGAATATTGTAGATTGTCACGCTAACACGGACATCTTCCGGCAACTGATACTTGATCGTTGTCGTCGGGTTGAACGGGTTCGGATAGTTGTTCTCTAAGGCAAACTCCGTTGGCAACGGTGCTACCTGGACTGAAAGCGTCTGATTGGTGCTCTCGTTCATAAGAACATCAACATCCACCTTCTCCGGCTTCTGATCCTTATCGACCTTGAAGCATATTGTAGCAATGTTACCATCCGAGATCGGCGTTACACCAGCTGCTGCAACCGCTAACTTCCCTTCGGTCGCCTTATAGATGATTAGCCAATCCTTCGGCAAATTCGCCTTCAGATCATCAACCTTCAATGAACCAATGTTTGCCTTGAATTCTACTGAATAAATATTCGAAGCATTCCTAACCTTTAATGGCAGCGTTATCGTTCCTGCTACTTCGCCGGATACCAGATTACCCCAGCTCAGTGTACCGCTTGCCACGATCGGTTTCGGTAGGTTCGGTAAACCACGTTTGCCTACTAGATATTGCAGAATATAGGAAGCATCAAGCGCCGATACCGAACTGTTCAGAGATACATCCGCAGCCCACGCTGCAGCCGGATCCAATAGAGTGGTCATTCCTGGATCTATTCCAACAATAGACTGTAATATTGCCGTTGCATCCGTCGTTGAAATACTCCCTGATCCGTTCGTATCTCCCTTCCTTCTGCTGTGCTTCACAAATACACTATGCGATGTGGAGTCTGTTGCTGTACCATCGGTAGCTTTCACCTTCAGAATATAGCTATGTCCGGCCTGTGCAAAAGTCGGCGTCCAGGTCATCGCACCCGTTGTTGCGTTAATATGTGCACCAAACGTCGTGTCTATCGAGTATGCTACGACATCACCCGGATCGGCGTCCAATGCAATGTATGTTAAGGCTTGTGGAACTCTCTCGACCACTGAATCTATCGTCCATATCGCTGCCCCCGTGGCCGTGAACGATGGCGCACGGTTCGACTTCGTTACCGCTACATTTGCGGTATCGAGTTTCGACATTGAACTATCATTGGCCGATACTACTATTTGGTAGATACCCGGAACCGTCGAATAACCCGGCTTGTAAACCATCTTGCCTGTTGAACTATTAATCGCCGCACCCGTCGGTGGATTGACGAGCGTGTAAGATGTAATACTCCCACCGATATTATTTGACTTCGCCGAGTACGTCCAGGCAACACTATCAATCTGCGCGATAGTCGTATCCCGCATCACTGACAGGAACTCCGGATTTCGTGCCGGTATTCCAACCGCGAAGCGCGTACCCGCATATACTATTCCACCAGAGGTGGACGAACTGCGGACCGCCACAACGCTATCTGTCGGATAATGGTCAGGATCTGGACGATATACGTAGTTTTCTGTATAAACGGTTGAATCACCCTGCATGAACCACCCGTTGATTAATGCATTACCATCCTGACGACGAATGATACGCAGATCATCCTTCAATATATCAGGATAGACCAGGTCTGTTCCGTGGAGCTCAACGTCAAATTGCTGTGTCTGCGTGAAGCTCGACGGCGTCGCATTGACTAACCAGAAGTAATTCGGATAGTTCCTGATCTTTATGCCATAACCACCATTGATCGGCATGTTCTTCACACCTTCCGGTATCGTATCAACGTTCATCACCTCGATGTTCGTTGTGTTGATCACCGGATAATTCTGTGTGAATGTGAACGCTATCAGACGATAACTGGTCCTCGTTAACCCTCCAACAGGGAACTCAAACCGACCGTCTGAAATGTTTCCCGCTCCGGCAGGAACCTGTTGCCGTACCTTGCCACGAACGTGACTCAAACACGTTCCATATACAACTCCCGAATGGTCAAATCCTTGACCACCACCTCCCGGCTTATGAATAATGACAACCGACGGTGGAGTTATATTTAATATGCCATTGTAGAAGGTAAGCATGAGTGCCACATCCATATTACCGCCCGAGACATTGACAAGGCCCTGAGCCGTTTTTTGCATGATCACGTTAGTGGGGCTGAGCGTTCCATTCAACTGTACTGTCTGAACTGGAAGCGAACCACCGAATATCAACGTACCATTAAACGTCAACTGCGGGGCTGTTACTACCATGTGACCGTCTAGCTCGAGAGTATGGGTACCCATACTGAAGTTGTTCGCCACACGTAGCGTACCGTTAACCACGAGATCTCTAGTCAGGGTAATTAGTGCATTACCCGGAGCCGGAGTACCGTATTTCGTGATTGTAAGGTTATTCACAGGTGATAGAAGTTCAGGACCTGTGCTAATATTACCATCTGGAGAAGCAGCTGTCGGCTCGTACACCACATTGGTCCAATGCCATGGAATCGTCCCACCGTCTAGATCGAGCGATCCGGTCTGACGACGGCGAATCGTTAAGGTGTCGAGCAGTTTCAATGTATCACCATTCAATGATAATACACCGACTCTGAGTTCGAGAGAATTATTGATCTGACGAGTACCCGGCATGTACGATACAACACCGCTACCTACGTTATCAATTATGAGAGTGTCGACCAGCGATGCACTGTTGGAGGCCCATACAGTTTCATGAATGACCTTACTTGTGGTCAACTGTGTGATAAGTGTTATCGTGCCTCCATAAGTGGGTTTAACGTCAAAACGACCGCCTATATAGATTACCGTATCAAGAGCGGCAACCGCTAGTCTGGTTGCTCCTCCCACTGGCGGAGTATTATTGATATCCACCGGATAATTTATGTTCGAGGCGAGTCTCAGTTTGTTCGATACGTTCACGATACCCCTATTTATTAGAGAGTCTGGCCCTGTGCTTTCAAATGAAAGATTGACCAGGGTCATATCAGTCGTGTCTTGATCGAACGTGATACCTTTGAAGATAAACCAGGTATTGACGGTCTTGTAGGAAGCGTTGTCACGCCTGATATATGTATCCAAAACGGAGAAATCGTCTGCACTATAATCCAGTACGCCTCCATCATGAAGAAAATTATTTATATAGAGACCTTCACCTGCAAGTATCACGTCGTTGCTGACCCATAGATTCCTGATTTCCGGGTCCCCGTAGCATGCGAATGTTAACGGAGGTACTGTCGGATTGA
Organism: Ignavibacteriota bacterium; assembly: GCA_963776275.1. GTDB lineage: Bacteria > Bacteroidota > Ignavibacteria > UBA10030 > CAVZMI01 > CAVZMI01. Next base: position 83,210 of record CAVZMI010000023.1, on the reverse strand, counting down.
GTCTGAGCATTCCATCGTCAAGCAGAGCGTCGGCAGTAGTCGGAACAGGTTTCTTTGAATCTATTAGTAAATCTCCTCCGGTTAAAAATGCTGTCGTTGGCGCCATCCGCACCGAGGAGCCGGTTACCGTTAATACGAAATCATAGCTAATAAGCCAGGTCGTTATACTATCAAGCTGCAGGTTCTTCGTGATAGTAAAATTACCGGCACCTTCCAGAGGAATAGCAGGGTCGGGAATTGCTCCCGGAACTGATGCAACCTTTGTGATATGATCAAATATACCCTCCTGGACTAACAAGCCGGGAGTCCCATCCGGAACTGATGCAACCTGCACGTTTGTGTTGATTGTAACTGGTCCACCATCACCGACCAGTATTGATTCGTAGAACAACGCTTTACCACTTGTTGATGGAGATTTTGGAGATTTTTTAGATATCCATGATTGCATGGATTTCACAGCAGATTGAGGTATCTCACGAGTTGCTATATCTGCCGTAATAAATTTTGCATACTCTTTATGTGCTGCGATTTTTTCCTGAGATGGTGCCTTCACGGATGGTGGTGGTCCGACCAAACCTTCCGGTTCGAATCGCAAAACACCCGTGCCTGTTGTAACGGAGGTCGCAGAAAAATAGCTAAACCTGAATCGATCGGTTAATGTATAGGTTTTAACATCGATCGTCCCGTATTGGTAAATTCCTTTAACAATCATATCAGCCGCAAGCGTTAAATTCCCGTGTGGTAAGACTATCAAGCCGTATGTGCCGTTAAAGTATCCGATGTGCGCTTTTGTCGTGGAATCCGGAGGGCCGAACTTCACAGTGATCTGTGCCGTGTCGGTGCCTCCCACATAACCAATGAAGAGTGCACCCGTACTACCGGGAAGATTATCAGCAGCACCACCACGCCAGCCGTCAGCACCGAGGAGAAACTGTGTAATACCTTTTGCTCCGTCGATCATGTTTCCAACCGAACCCGTATCGACTTGCACGGCCGGCAAAACACCAGCGCCTTTAATGATCGTTCCGGTCGGACGGTCTAATATAAGCATGTCGAATAACATATGACTTGTAATATCACCGTTCAGTATGATCGAGTCACCCCTCATATACAGACTGGCCCCAAAGAGGCAGAGAGCCTGACCCGGATTCACAATGATTTTACCGTTGACGTACGTCGGAACGGTAACCTGTACAGTGCCTTTACCGGCACCACCCGTTTGTAGACCGTTCGTTGTTGCGACTGTAAGGTTATTCAACTTATTCTCTGCAGTCGGCAACTCCAGTGATGATGTCTTATCGACGCCGATGTAAATCACGTTAACCATCGTGATGAACGATGGTGCACTATCGAATGTACCGGCATTACGGCGAATAGTCGGCCAGGTACCGGTAAATTTGAGTGTATCGAATACAACATCCGTTCCACCATATACGCGACCTTTTGTAAGACCGAAGATCGCCGTGAATGGACCAGTACTAGGTTCTACTGTCACGATAGAATCAACATCAACTTCAAAATTACCGAATGAACCGACTCCAGCGACTGTCTGTCCCGGTGCAACTTCATTATTACCATTCATGGTAATAAATCCATCTGCTATCGTGTGGTAACTTGAAGTGTTTATAAAGTTACCAACACCGGTAGGTCCGGGTATCTGACCGCCGATGAATATGTGCATATTGTTAATGCTGACTTTGCCGTTCATGAAGTTCACGGAATCCAGAATGCGGAAATTACCGCCGTCGAATTTCACGGCGTCGCTATCGGGAACTCCAGTAAGGTTATTAATATATAACGTACCCGGCCATACAGTTTCTGTCAGGTCGCCTGTCAGTGTCTGTGCCGCAACGAAAGATGAAACACGCTGGACAAGGAGCTGACAGTTTCTTTCGCTAGTGAAATCTGTTCTTGTAGTCGCAGAGCTGAATTTGTGAGCGTATCCATCGAGTACAAGAAGGCGACCGCAAGGAGCAACCGTTGTACCCATTTTGAATGTGCCTCCTGTGAAACTCACATTGCCAGTACCGTAGAGCGTGCTGACAATTACATTCATCGTGGGTCCACTTGCGCTGTCTCCAAGAGTAATAGTACCATTCGAAAGCGTGATACTACCAAGACGGAATTGTCCATTCGCGTCTGTGCAAGGACCAGCTACAAGAATATTACCGCTTGCACCGCTTGAAATAAGTCCCCCGGCCAGGAAATTCTCACCGCCATTTCCCTGGAATGACGGGAATGTAATTGTTGATTTATCAGTATTCTGAATATTGCCGCTGATCGACACAGCAATACCCGGTGTCGCTGCACTACCAAATTGGATATGATTGGCAGTAATCGTGCGTTGATTGACGACGCTCTGCGACATATCGACGGTTTGGTTACCAAGAAGTATCTGACCGCCGTGTGATCCGGTCGAGATCATCGAGGACCCGTAGAAAGGAACTCCGTCTGGTGTCCCGCCAAGAAGAATATTACCGTGCACCAGGTCAGTTGTCCCTGTTGTTGATGTGTTCGAAATCGCGCCAATGCGTGTACCTGATTCACCGAGATGACCAGTCGTACGTGTCGACATGTCGACCATACCATTACCGAGAGATGTGACGTGACTGCTGACATCCGGCCAGTTTGTACGGTCTCTAATACCGCCATTGATTGCTACATTACCGCCTACAGAGGCAATAATGACAGAACCGTTGTTGCTCACAATTGCGTTGGTCGAACCTGTACCCCCATTAACTGCCCCATAATTACCAGTTGCGAAAACATCAATGTAACCAGTGATGGTCAACGCTGCGCCTGTTGCTGCAAATGAGATCTCGCCGGTATGTGTCCAGTTCGTTGTATTTCCAGCATTATTATATGTAGCCGTTCCTGTATAAGTGACTATATTCGAGACGTTTCCATTAATTGTTATAGTTGCAGTAGCCCTTGTAAAACGAATAACACCAACATAATTAGCTCCAACTCTGGTATTAGCACCTAAAGCTAAGCTAGAAATGTTATTCGTTAAACTTTTAGCTGTTGCGCCGCCATCAAACTCTATAAAACCGCTTGAACTCTGCGTAACGTCACCAACCTGATTCGTTGTGACTGCATCATTAGTAGCTGCGAAAGAGATGTATCCTGCATTTGAATTTGTAACAGCGCCATGGACATTAACCGTACAACCAACATTGCCAAATGAAATGTAACCTCCATTGCCGCTGTTGGAAACGTTTCCGGAAACATCTATCGCCGCAGCAGTTGCTAATAGAATATACCCCGTGTTCGTATTTGACAACGAGGTAATATATCGAGCAGCGTTCAGAGTAATATTCCCATCCTTGCTGCTATCAGTAACAGCTCCGATTTTATTAATAACATCACCAGATCCGGAACCGGTGCCGACATAGCTCGGGACATTGACACTTGCACCACCTGTAGCCAAAATGCTATAAATGCCACCGGCATTTGTGTTGAGTGTTAATGTGTTGGAACCTGAACCTGAAGCTACAATGTTCGGCATTACATAATTACCAATAACGGTTGCACCACCACCACTCATGGCAAATATCATTTTGCCACCCGCTGAACCGCCCGTTACATTGCCACCTATGGTATGAGCATAATTGCCGTTAATTGTAAGAGTATTCCCACCTAAGGCTAATACACCTTCAGTGATCAATTGAGCATTCATTATCTTACTTTCATTCAACGTCACTGTACCGCTGCCTCTGGTATAGAAATTCCGCATGGCATTAACTGCTGTCTGCGGAAGCTCATACCCGGTCGTCATGTTGTAACCATTCGTAGAATCAATAAAATCCACATAGGGGAGAAACAAAATCTGACCGTGGACTACAGTGCTATAATTTGGTGTTGGCGTACTTGTATTTACGCCGTAACGTATAAGTTGTGTTTCAACCAGGAGATTGCCACCGCCGTAGATTTCACCATTTTCAATTTCCAGGCTGCCCGTAAAAAAATACGGGCCAAGGAAAGTACATCTATTGCCTGTAATTCCCGACCCGGAGGCTGCGACAATTTTAACTCGCCAGTTTGTCACGGATGGAGTTCCATTTGTAGAAGTGAAATAGAGCACCTTGTCGACATAGACCTCTTCGAGATATTGATTCCCGTTTGCCCAGTCGACGCTGATGGTATCACCTGGAGCTGCTGCTGCAATAGCATTCGAAATAGAATGCTTTGCATTACCCGGTGTGAGACCATCTTTGGTGTCCAACCCGGTTTGAACGTTGACGTAATACGTGTTCGCAAATGATGTGCCCGCAACGAGCATCAGCATCGCTACCAGCAGTACGCCAATTTTCAAAAGTTTTTTTGAGTTCATTTGTTTCCTCCAAAAATAGAGTATTGTTTAGGAGATCAGAAGGTAGTAAATTGACTGAATGAAATAATATTATTGCGAATTACAAAAGGAAAGAATCGATTAGCAAATAAGATATAATACACCGCTTCGGCTTCCTGTTTAATCCCTATCGTAAGCTTCCCAGCATAAAGTATGTACGCTAATATAGAGATTCTCAACCTCTATGTCAAGATAGTTTTATCGGTAAAGAACTCGTCCCTGTAGTGCTCACTCCTATGATCATAATATAATTGGTATCGTACGACACAATGATATTGATATAACACTCTGTCACGTCTATGGTTCTGGTTGTCCCTGCTCTTGCTACTATATTCAGTAGTTTTACCGGTACCTGTAAAGACAACATTGGTGGCATGCAGAAGCACCCCAAAGACGATTACCAGAGCCTTCAGGAAAAGAAATGTAACTTTTGCGCATCTTGCCCCTTCCTTTGCGGTATGAGAATCAATATAAAAATTATCATCGCTCTTGTCGATAATATAATCAAACCTAATGCCAGGAAGGAAAAGGATCACTTATTGAGATTTAGACTATTAATATCAATGTGATTTGCTCTTTTTCGATTTCGATGGATACTCTCTTGAGACACAAGATGCGTGAATCCGACGGTTGAAATGCGGGAAGTTTAAAAAGCAGCAGTAAATGCGCTTTGAAAGGGCAAGAGAGAGGTTAAGATTAAGGTCAAGATTAAGGTTTAGAACGCGATTGAGACCTAAGAGTCAACATAATTTTATTCAGATCTTTATGTAGGACATCCAAGTGCTCATCGATGCGTTGATGTACTTCCTCTTCGATATATCCCACTCTCTTTGCATACTCCAAATGGCTCTGAGTCTCAATTAAAGAACCTCTCGCGAAAGAATAAAAATTGATTTTATCCTTATTATGTTTTCGGCCAAAGGCTTCGGATATATTGGCCGAGATACTTAATGCCGATCGGCGTAACTGTGAGGTCAATCCATAATCCTCTTTCTTCGGAAGACTCTCCGTCATATGGAATATATCCACTGCAATTGACATCGCTTCCTGCCAGACAGGCATCTCTTTGAAAGATTTATACATAAATTTCTTTCTCTCCTCGACCTCAATCCTTGCCCTGAGCGAGTCCCGATGTTCTATATCGGGACGAATCGAAGGATTGACCTCGATCTCGATCTCTCTCTCTTAAACAGCACAGCCCCATCCCGATTGTATCGGGACAGGGCTGCTCTGAACTTATTTCTACTTGACCAATGCTATTTCACCAATACCATCTTCCTTGCCGCGTCGAACTTATCCGTATGAAGACGGTAGAGATACACTCCACTCGGGACTGACATCCCGGAGTTGTCCTTACCATCCCAATCTATCGAGTACTTCGCTGCATTCATCCGCTCTCCGGCTATCAACGTGCGTACTTTCATCCCGAGTATGTTGTACACCTCGAGCGTCACGTTCGATTCCTTCGGCAACCCGAAAGTTATCATTGTCGTCGGGTTAAACGGATTCGGATAGTTTTGATCGAGCACGTATTTTGTCGGTACTGGGTCTGTCTGCCTGATTGCGGTAATATCTTTAACATAGATACTACCATCAACTGCACCAACTGGCGGGGTCCCTTCATTGTACTGGAAGAAACCATCCACAAATGTCAACGCCGATGTCCCATGTGCATTTGGTTTAATCCTTGCCTGAAGATAGATTAATGTCGCTCCATCTCCTCCAGAAAGTATACTGTCCGATGCCGCTGCAACCGATATCCGTCCGGCTACAGTTGCGTTCACAAGAATACTCATATTTGCAGAGATTGTTCCTGCCTTGTCCACTCCTGTGATCACAATAAAATTGGTATCGTACGATACGGCAAATTGATATGACAGTATCCCTCTACCTGTGATAAAATCCGTAGTAATCGGTATGTTGAATATCGAGTCTTGTTTGACTTTAACACTATCTACCGCAGGCAGGCTCACACTAAACAACGGAATAATTACCCGGCCGTTCGTTACCGTACTTGCCGGACTACCTTCGTTGAATTTAAACCCTGACAGGTTTAAATATGACGTGTCGTTCAGTGTTTTCATCAGCGCATAGAATCTAATCAGCGTTCCAGACCCAAAAATCGCCGAATCACTGGCTACCGCTACCCTTACGATCCCTGGAGTCGATATCACTACCACGGGCGCTTTTACTCCCGCTGATATCGTTCCCTCCAAGGTGTAGTTAGTGACAAGGATAGTTGTAGAATCGTATAATAGATCGAACTGATACGATATCACAGCCATCGCTCTGGATATTGTTCCTACTGTCACGTCGATGGGTCTGGTTATTCCTACTCTCGATGCTATATTCGGCAGGCTTACCGGTACCTGTGCCAAGGCAACATTGGTGGCAAGCAAAAGCACCCCAAAGACTATTACTAGGGTCTTCAGGAAAGGAAATGTAACTTTGCGCATCTTGCCCCCTTTTCTTTGTGAGTAAAATTTGTTAATTCATTTAAATGTCTCTTCACAACTCCCGGTCAAAGGCGGAGCATCCCGTTTTCATCGGGACACTCCACCCCTCCCGGATAAATTGCGAAAGCGTTATTTCATCATCACCATCTTCTTCGCTGTTACAAACGAACCAGCGTTGATTCGGTAGATGTAGATTCCCGTCGCAACCGTTGTTCCAGCTTCACTCCGACCATCCCACTGAATCGTGTAATATCCAGCTTTCTGATCTTCGTTCACCAGTGTCCGGACAACCTGACCTTGAATATTGTAGATTGTCACGCTAACACGGACATCTTCCGGCAACTGATACTTGATCGTTGTCGTCGGGTTGAACGGGTTCGGATAGTTGTTCTCTAAGGCAAACTCCGTTGGCAACGGTGCTACCTGGACTGAAAGCGTCTGATTGGTGCTCTCGTTCATAAGAACATCAACATCCACCTTCTCCGGCTTCTGATCCTTATCGACCTTGAAGCATATTGTAGCAATGTTACCATCCGAGATCGGCGTTACACCAGCTGCTGCAACCGCTAACTTCCCTTCGGTCGCCTTATAGATGATTAGCCAATCCTTCGGCAAATTCGCCTTCAGATCATCAACCTTCAATGAACCAATGTTTGCCTTGAATTCTACTGAATAAATATTCGAAGCATTCCTAACCTTTAATGGCAGCGTTATCGTTCCTGCTACTTCGCCGGATACCAGATTACCCCAGCTCAGTGTACCGCTTGCCACGATCGGTTTCGGTAGGTTCGGTAAACCACGTTTGCCTACTAGATATTGCAGAATATAGGAAGCATCAAGCGCCGATACCGAACTGTTCAGAGATACATCCGCAGCCCACGCTGCAGCTGGATCCAATAGAGTGGTCATTCCTGGATCTATTCCAACAATAGACTGTAATATTGCCGTTGCATCCGTCGTTGAAATACTCCCTGATCCGTTCGTATCTCCCTTCCTTCTGCTGTGCTTCACAAATACACTATGCGATGTGGAGTCTGTTGCTGTACCATCGGTAGCTTTCACCTTCAGAATATAGCTATGTCCGGCCTGTGCAAAAGTCGGCGTCCAGGTCATCGCACCCGTTGTTGCGTTAATATGTGCACCAAACGTCGTGTCTATCGAGTATGTTACGACATCACCCGGATCGGCGTCCAATGCAATGTATGTTAAGGCTTGTGGAACTCTCTCGACCACTGAATCTATCGTCCATATCGCTGCCCCCGTGGCCGTGAACGATGGCGCACGGTTCGACTTCGTTACCGTTACATTCGCGGTATCGAGTTTCGACATTGAACTATCATTGGCCGATACGATTATTTGGTAGATACCCGGAGTTGTCGTATAACCCGGTTTGTATACCATCTTGCCTGTTGAACTATTAATCGCCGCACCCGTCGGTGGATTGACGAGCGAGTAAGATGTAATACTCCCACCGATATTATTTGACTTCGCCGAGTACGTCCAGGCAACACTATCAACCTGCGCGATAGTCGTATCCCGCATCACTGACAGGAACTCCGGATTTCGTGCCGGTATTCCAACCGCGAAGCGCGTACCCGCATATACTATTCCACCAGAGGTGGACGAACTGCGGACCGCCACAACGCTATCTGTCGGATAATGGTCAGGATCTGGACGATATACGTAGTTTTCTGTATAAACGGTTGAATCACCCTGCATGAACCACCCGTTGATTAATGCATTACCATCCTGACGACGGATGATACGCAGATCATCCTTCAATATATCAGGATAGATCAGGTCTGTTCCGTGGAGCTCAACGTCAAATTGCTGTGTCTGCGTGAAGCTCGACGGCGTCGCATTGACTAACCAGAAGTAATTCGGATAGTTCCTGATCTTTATGCCATAACCACCATTGATCGGCATGTTCTTCACACCTTCCGGTATCGTATCAACGTTCATCACCTCGATGTTCGTTGTGTTGATCACCGGATAATTCTGTGTGAATGTGAACGCTATCAGACGATAACTGGTCCTCGTTAACCCTCCAACAGGGAACTCAAACCGACCGTCTGAAATGTTTCCCGCTCCGGCAGGAACCTGTTGCCGTACCTTGCCACGAACGTGACTCAAACACGTTCCATATACAACTCCCGAATGGTCAAATCCTTGACCACCACCTCCCGGCTTATGAATAATGACAACCGACGGTGGAGTTATATTTAATATGCCATTGTAGAAGGTAAGCATGAGTGCCACATCCATATTACCGCCCGAGACATTGACAAGGCCCTGAGCCGTTTTTTGCATGATCACGTTAGTGGGGCTGAGCGTTCCATTCAACTGTACTGTCTGAACTGGAAGCGAACCACCGAATATCAACGTACCATTAAACGTCAACTGCGGGGCTGTTACTACCATGTGACCGTCTAGCTCGAGAGTATGGGTACCCATACTGAAGTTGTTCGCCACACGAAGCGTACCATTAACCACGAGATCTCTAGTCAGGGTAGTTAGTGCATTGCCCGGAGCTGGAGTACCGTATTTCGTGATTGTAAGGTTATTCACAGGTGATAGAAGTTCAGGACCTGTGCTAATATTACCATCTGGAGAAGCAGCTGTCGGCTCGTACACTACATTGGTCCAATGCCATGGAATCGTCCCACCGTCTAGATCGAGCGATCCGGTCTGACGACGGCGAATCGTTAAGGTGTCGGGCAGATTCAATGTATCACCATCCAATGATAGTATACCAACTCTGAGCTCGAGAGAATTATTGATCTGACGATAACTCCTTGGCGAGGTTGGCATGTACGATTTAACACCGCTACCTACGTTATCAATTATGAGAGTGTCGACCAGCGATGCACTGTTGGAGGCCCATACAGTTTCATGAATGACCTTACTTGTGGTCAACTGTGTGATAAGTGTTATCGTGCCTCCATAAGTGGGTTTAACGTCAAAACGACCGCCAATATAAATTACCGTATCTTGATTGGCAACCGCTAGTCTGGTTGCTCCTGCCGTTGGCGGAGTATTATTGATATCCACCGCATAAGCGTCAGTCGCAGCAAGTCTCAACTTGTTCGATACGTTCACGATACCCCTATTTATTAGAGCGGATGCCCCTGTGCTTTCAAATGAAAGATTTACCAGGGTCATATCAGTCGTGTCTTGATCGAACGTAGTACCTGCGAAGATAAACCAGTTATTACCACAATTATAGCTGGAATTACCCCTTCGCGTAAATATACCATCAATTCTGATGTCGGGATCGCTATAATCCAGTACGCCTCCATCATGAAGTAAGTTGTATACTTCGAAAGTTCCGCCGGTAATCTTCACATTATTGCTAACGATCAGATTGGTAATCTCCTCCGGATTGTTATTAGTTGTGTAGATTAACGGAGGTGTGGACGGATTCAGATGAAGCGCTGACCCACTCGTCCAGAATTTGCATCCTTTGGCTACCCTGATCGTCTGACCAGTTAATGTCAATGTATCCTCCATATCCCAGCGCGTCAGACTATCGAGCCGTACATTTCCCGTTATTTTGAAATCATTATACTGTTCCAAAATACCTCTGACGGTGGGCAAATTAGCTGATGATGCCAGTGTGACGTTTGTATTGATCGTAACAATGGTATCACTGACGCCATACAATTCAAGCCACTGCCATGATACAGTTAGACTTGGTTGCGGAGATTTCAGAGATTTCATCTCACCATCCGGTAATGTCATCTTTGTTGCAGGCAAATTTTTCGGAATGTATTTCGCTGCAAATGCCTCAAGCGCCGCGCTTCGTTTAGCATCAACAGGCGGCGTCTTAACCGATATTGCCGCGAACATGTCATCCGGTTCGAATCGTAGTACACCCATACTCGAACCTGTGGTAACAGATCTATTACCAAAATAACTGACTGCGCTGCGATCGGTTAAAGTATATCCGTCGACATTGATTGTTCCATATTGGTTAATTCCTCTGACAATCGCATCTGCTGCGAGTGTTACAGTTCCAGCCTTTTTGACTATCAAGCCTGGAAAATATCCAACGTAATCAAAGCAGCCAATATGTGCTTTTGACGAGGAATTCGGGGCTCCAAACTTCAACGTGATCCCTGCTGGAGGCGTGTTGTCATAATTACCAACGACGAGCAACCCGGAATAACCCGGAATAGTGTCATCGCCGCCGCCGCGCCAGCCATTTGGACCAAGAAGATACATGGCTATACCCTGAGCTCCGTCGATCACGTTTCCAACCGAACCCGTATCAACGTGCGTATTCGGCAAAACACCCGCACCTTTAATGATCGTTCCGGTCGGACGTATAAGCCAGAGCTCGTCTTCCATCTCGTAACTTGCAATATCACCGTTAAGTATGATCGAGTCACCCTTCATAGTTAGATCGGCATCATAAAGCTCAAGGGCCTGACCCGGATACACATTGATTTTACCGTTGACGGTTGTATTTACGGTAACCTGTACCGTGCCTTTACCGGCAGCTCCTGCTTGCAAACCGTTCGTTGTTGAAACCGTAAGGTTCCACAACTTATCGGTTGCAACCGGTAACTCATTCGATGACGTTTTATCGACGCCGATGTAAATCACATTGACCATCGTGACGAACGTTGGTGCGCTATCGAATGTACCGGCATTACGGCGAATAGTCGGCCAGGTACCGGTAAATTTGAGTGTATCGAACCTAACGTCCGTTCCACCATATACACGACCTTTTGTAAGACCGAAGATCGCCGTGAATGGACCAGTACTAGGTTCTACTGTCACGATAGAATCAACATCAACTTCAAAATTACCGAATGAACCGGCTCCAGCGACTGTCTGTCCCGGAGCACTTTCATTATTACCATTCATGGTAATAAATCCATCTGCTATTGTGTGGTAACTTGAAACGTTTATAAAGTTTCCAACACCGGTAGGTCCGGGTATCTGACCGCCGATGAATATGTGCATATTGTTAATGCTGACTTTGCCGGCCATGAAGTTCACGGAATCCAGAATGCGGAAATTACCGCCGTCGAATTTCACGGCGTCGCTATCGGGAACTCCGGTAAGGTTATTAATATATAACGTACCCGGCCATACAGTTTCTGTCAGGTCGCCTGTCAGTGTCTGTGCCGCAACGAAAGATGAAACACGCTGGACAAGGAGCTGACAGTTTTTATCGCTAGTGAAATCTGTTCTTGTAGTCGGAGAGCTGAATTTGTGAGCGTATCCATCGAGTACAAGAAGGCGACCGCAAGGAGCAACCGTTGTACCCATTTTGAATGTGCCTCCTGTGAAACTCACATTGCCAGTACCGTAGAGCGTGCTGACAATTACATTCATTATGGGTCCACTTACGCTGTCTCCAAGAGTAATAGTACCATTCGAAAGTGTGATACTGCCAAGCCGGAATTGTCCATTCGCATCTGTGCAAGGACCATCTACAAGAATATTACCGCTTGCACCGCTTGAAATAAGTCCCCCGGCCAGGAAATTCTCACCGCCATTTCCCTGGAATACCTTGAAATAAATTGTCGATTTACCTGTATTCTGAACATTGCCGCTGATCGACACAGCAATACCCGGTGTCGGCGCACTTCCAAATTGGATATGATAGGCACTTTCCGTGCGTTGATTGAGAACGCCCTGGGACATATCAACTGTTTGGTTACCAAGAAGTATCTGACCGCCGTGTCCTCCGGTCGAGATCATCGAGGACCCGTAGAAAGGAACTCCGTCTGGTGTACCGCCAAGAAGAATATTGCCGTGCACCAAGTCACCTGTCGTTGACGATGTGTTCGAAATCGCGCCAATGCGTGTACCTGATTCACCGAGATGACCAGTCGTACGTGCCGATATGTCGACCATACCATTACCGACAGATGTGACATTGGAAATAGTCGGCCAGTTTGTACGGTCTCTAATCCCGCCATTAATAGCTACATTACCGCCTACAGAGGCAATAATGACAGAACCGTTGGTGCTCACTGTCGCATTGAGTGCAGATCCACCTCCACTAACTGCATTATAATTACCCGTTGCGAAAACATCAATGTAACCAGTAATGGTCAGCGCTGCAGCTGTCGCTGCAAACGTGATCTCACCCGTATGTGTCCAGTTTGTTGTGCCTGTAGCAGTATATGTAGCCGATCCTGAAAATGTAACTATATTCGAAACGTTTCCATTAATCGTTACAATTCCAGTACCACTTGTAAAACGAATAACGGCGTAATTATCACCTACAGCTTTGGTCCCAGTTGCTAATGTTAATGAGCTAGCTGGGTTATTCGATACGCTGCTGGCAGTTGTGCCGCCGTTGAATAGGATTCTACCGGTTCCACTTTGCAAAACAGCGCCGGTGCGAATCGTTGTGGCTGCATCCGAAGTGTTGTTGAAAAGGATATATCCGGCATTTGAATTTGTAACACTGCCGTGAACATATACCGTAGCAGCAGTATTAGTAAATGAAATATAGCTGTTTGCGGCGTTTGATCCGGACTGTAAAACGATTCCGGAAACATCTATCGCCGCAGCAGCATCCACTTGAATGTGACCGCTACCTGTATTCGTCAACGATTTGATATATTGAGCAAGGGTCAGTGTAATAGTCCCTGGGGCGCTGTTATTCGTGACGTCACCAAGAACATTGGTCGATGCTGCACCGACAAAGTTTAGAATAGTAATGCTCGTTGTTCCACCGGACGTAACATTTCCTATCCCGCCAGTCGCACCGTCGATTGTCAGTAAGTACGAACCACCCGAAGTAATGATATTCGGTAGCGTATATGTATTGCCTTGGATTGTCGTGGGGCCGTTCATTGTGAACGTCAGCGTACCACCCGACGCTGCGCCGGTTATATTGCCGCCCACCGAATGTAGTAGACTTTGAGCGTTGATTGTGAGTATACTTGAACCTAAGGCTAACACTCCGCCTGTAGTCAATGTACCATTCATCCATTTACTCTGATTCAACGTCACAGTACCTGAACCAGTCGTTGTAAAATTGTGCATGGCACTAACTGCTGTCGGCGGCATCTCTTCCCCAGTCGTCATGTTGTAACCATTCGTGGAATCATAAAAATCCACATATGGGGTAAACAAAATCTGACCGTGGACTACTGTGCTATAATTTGGTGTTGGCGTACTTGTATTTACGCCATACCGTACAAGTTGCGTTCCAACCGTGAGATTGCCACCGCCGTAGATTTCGCCATTTTCAATTTCCAGGCCGCCCGTAAGCGTATACGGACCGAGGAAAGTACACCTATTGCCTGTAATCCCCGACCCGACGGCTGCTACAATTTTGACTCGCCAGTTTGTCACTGACGGAGATCCAGTTGTAGAGGTGAAATAGAGCACCTTGTCGACATAGACATCCTCGAGATATTGATTCCCGTTTGCCTGGTCGACGCTGATGGTATCACCGGGAGCTGCTGCTGCAATAGCATTCATAATAGAATGCTTTGCATTACCCGGTGTGAGACCATCTTTGGTGTCCAACCCGGTTTGAACGTTGACGTAATACTTGGTTGAAGCAAATGATGTGCCCGCAACGAGCATCAGCATTGCTACCAGCAGTACGCCAATTTTCAAAAGTTTTTTTGAGTTCATTTGTTTCCTCCAAAAATAGAGTATTGTTTAGGAGATCAGAAAATAGTACCCTAACCTGGGCTTCTGAAGTGATCAAGGCTTCAGAAAAAACAAAATTCCTTGTTGCGCAGAAATCACCTCCTTAGTTATCTCTGTGATTATTAAGTTGTGAATTGATTGAATGAAATAATATTATTGCGAATTACAAAAGGAAAAAATCGATTAGCAAATAAGATATGACACACCGCTTCGGCTTCCTGGTAAATCCCTATCGTAAGCTTCCCAGCGTAAAGTATGTGTGTTAATATAGAGATTCTCAACATCTATGTCAAGAGATTTTTTAAGTGAATTACATTATTAACGCAATTTTAATGCTGCTTAGTCCTTCGATCCGCCTCCGGCGGACTCGGGGCAAGCCCCCTTATCCACCCCTCAACCTTCAACTTTCAACCTTAAACCTTCAACTTTCAACCTCAAACCTCTTAACTTCTTCCCGAGGAAGCCCTCCCCTGTCGACCTCCTCAACTCATAACGGAGTACTGCATATCCTGAGTTATCTCTAAATATACCCAAAGACTATGCCAGTAATTATTAACAAGAAATTGTTGTTTTTAAACGATTTTATTGGGTTTTTATGCTCAATTCATACTAAGCTCTTCCGTGAAGTGCGGGAATCAGGTGATAGAAGTGCGGGAAGTAAAAAAGCAGGCGAATGGCCGTGATGGGGGTCAAAAAGCTTAAAACAAGGAAAAAGGTAAAAGGTGAAAGGAAAAAGTGTGAGATGGTGTGTGTTCCCTTTAATGAGTCAATTGGCTTGAAATTAAGAAAAAGTCTAAAAGAGAAAGTTTGAATGTATTATGTTGTCTTTATGTCGGTCTGTTTATGTTAACTTTTTTCCTTTTTAATTCTTGTCCTGAGCATGCCTGCCCTGAGCGTAGTCGAAGGGTCGAAGGATTTACTTTTTCCTTATCAATAGCCGATTCTATTGTCCCGCTCTTCCCTTCGGCTTTGACCTGCTTATAAGTAAGAGATCCGCCTTCCTAACATCTTCCTCGGCCTTTCTCTTTTCCCCCATTGCCTTGTAGACTATTGATCGATTCTTGTAGAGCAGCGGAGAAAGCGAATCATACTGTATAGCTTTATTCAGATCGTCGAGTGCTTCTTGATATTCTCGATTCTTATATCTTGTTAGTCCCCGGTCACACAGAACGTGAACTGAATTTGGTTTATCCTGTAAGGCGAGAGTATATTCTTCGATCGCTTCTTTAAGCTTGCCGCGTCGAGCCAGAATGAATCCTCTGTTAATGTGGCAATCGAAGCTATGGGAACTTCTTTGAATAGCCTTTTCATAATCCGACATCGCTTCATCAAACCGGCCGGCCTGATCGTACAGAGCGCCCCTTTCAAAGAAGTAGATGCCCTGTGAAGAATCGAGCGCAATTGCCCGGGTGAAATCGGCTATCGCTCCCTCTGAATCATGCAGCAGCCGTTTAAGACCGCCGCGGCTATAGAACCCCCCGGCATTGTCGCGTTTTTTTCTGAGGTATACATCGAGATCATGAATTGCTTCCACATAGAATCCCTTCTTTATATAGTTATTGGCGCGGCTGTAGAACGTCTCTGCTGTTTTCCCCTTATTGACAACGATGGATCTTGTGTACATATCGATAGCTTTATCATAATCACCCTTCATCTCGTATATCGATCCTATATTACTCAAAGCCGTCCAGTTGTCGGGTGCCAATCTGAGAACGGTCTCATAATCCTGCATGGCCTTATCGAGCATTCCCTTCTTCTGATATGCCGTTCCCCTGTTCATGTGTGGGCGTATTTTGGCCGGTGACTTTTCAACACAATCATTCCACAACGATATCTCCTCCTTCCAAACCTCATTTCTGGCATAGGCTGATACGGCAAAAACAAGAATGATTATCCCCGCGGCAAATTTAATCACGTGACGAGAGAAAATTTTGCTTGCTTCCTCAAAGAGCGCAATAAATATGAAGCAGAATCCGGCCATTGGCAGATAGAGCCGGTGTTCGAACATTACATCAGTGATCGGATAAATGCTCGATTCGATCGTCAGGGTCAAGAAGAACCAGAAGATACCGAATGAGAGTAAACGATATCGTCGATAGAGAAAAAAACCGACCGCTAGAACAGCGAGGATAAGGGTAAGTCCTGACCACGCCCAAAGATTTGAAAAAGATTTCACCGCTGCGACATCATAATCAAGGTTCTGATTAATGGGAAGGACCAATAATCTCATATAGACAGGGATCACTGTGAATTGAGTAAGCAGGTATTGGCTGCGTTATATCGTGGGTTTGTGTTACCTCTATTTTCCCCAAGAAATAAAAAAGCAGTGGGACGGCTATTGTTGTACCGACACCAAAATATATTATTAATTTTCGGATACGGGATTCCTCGTCCATAAAGAAGATTTCAAACAATACAACGGCCAGGGGCAGCGTGTATGATGTCTCTTTCGAAAACACTGCCAGAAATGCCGAGAAGATTGATGAAAGGAAGAACGCGATTCTAATATTTTTTTTCTGCTGCTCCAATCGCGCTCTGACATAGCACGCCAGTGAAACAAGATATAATAACGTTGCCAGAGATGCGATGCGCTGCACGATATAAGTGACTGCCTGTGTCTGCACCGGATGCACAATGAAAAGGAGTGCCCCGCCTAGTGAGAGTATTGTTTTATACCGGTAGGCAGAAGTTCTTCTCAGCACTCGTGTTTTGAAAAGAAGTTGAATCAACCACCAGAGAGCTATTCCCGAAAGAATATGGATGACGATATTGACGAGATGATAACCGAAAACGTTTAGACCGCCAAAATGATAATTTAATGCAAAAGTCCAGCATGAAAAAACTCTGGTCGGCGTTTTATGCCAGAGTGCATCGAAATTATCAAGTTCACGGATGGTGTTATTCTCAACGATGATCGTTGCATCATCAAGATGAAAAGAGTTTGTAAACGTATTAGAATAGACGAGTATTCCTGCCAGACACAACAGCACAATGGAAAATGCCGGCCCCACGGCGTCGGTCGCTGTTATATCATTCTCCGATCGTTTGTTTTTAATTGAGTTCTTCACAATTCACAATTTACAATTGCCAGTTTCCCGAGTCCTGTCCTGCCCACAGGACGGGAAGGGAAACAATCCATATACCAAAGATATTGAACTATAGTGTTTTTCGACTTTACACAGGTGGCCTCGACGTTCCGGCCCGCTAAAAGCGGGGCGGACGCTCGGCCACCTGGCTGTTGAAACAACCTTCGACCATTCACAATTCGCAACTCGTAATTCACAACTTCTTCTTGGCCTCGATCCAACTACCCTCGGGAGCACAGCTCCCTCGGAACGGGCCGAATAAAAAAGAGCATGTTACAAGGGAGTCGCTCCTCCCGAGGCATAATAGACTTCTTGACAATAAACAAGATTTTTTACTTTTTACCACTCGATACGTCTTCAGTGTACTCGGGTGTATTATTAAGGAGATGTGTTTACACACATCAGTTAACTGTTCTTTGAAATGAAGGTCATTGGAAGGAGTTCGAGTTGTCGTATACTTGTGTCTGGATAGGACACAAGGACAACCGGGAGATCTCCAATGACCACAGACGATCTGATCATTAACCAGCGTCGATCGTTATTAATCTACGCTGAACGTCACGGTGTGAGCCAAGCATGCCGTACTTTTGGGATGAGCCGAACGAGCTTCTACAAAATAAAAGCACAGTTCATCAAAACAGGGTCATTAGCTCCAAAGGTACGACGAAAGCCTAAAATGCCCAATGAGATGGCACTGAGCAAGAAAAAACTCTTACTAGAACTCGTCCAAGAACATCCAGCATGGGGACCACGACGATATGCCTATATTTTTCAACAGCAAGGCATTTCCGTTACTCATGTGGCGCTCTGGTACCACCTAAAGCGTTTTGGTCTGAATCGTCGCTATCAACGATTGGTCTATCTTGAACGTGCTCGTATGGACAACCGACCATTGACCGAACAAACGTTACGCGTGATGAAACGTCAGATCAACAAAGTCAATGAAGGACTCTGGCCGGGGCATATTGTCGCTCTAGATACCTTTTACGTGGGTCATCTCAAGCGTGTTGGACGAATCTACCAGATCTCTGGTATTGATCTGTGCTCTCGCTATGGCTGGGCAAAACTCTACACTCGTAAAGATCAATCAGCAACGATCGATTTGGTCGAAAATGTGCTTATCCCGAAGTTCTACGACAACGGTATCAATCTCGAGTATGTACTGACGGATAATGGCACTGAGTTCACCGGCAGTCAATTCCAGCGTATGCTTGCTGCTTATGATATCAAGCACAATCGAATACCCAAAGGCAAGCCGATCCTTAATGGCACCTGTGAACGTTTTCAAAGAACAATCCTGGAAGAGTTCTATCAACCAATGTTCCGTACTCGATTCTTCAATTCTCTTCCAGAGTTACAACAAGCTCTTGATAAATATTTATGGTATTATAATTTTCAACGTGCTCACTTCGGACTAGCTAAAAAAGGGGCTATTCCGATTGATGTATTTAAATCTAAACATAGTGCTTTACGACAACAATTTCAAAAACTGTTAACTTGACTCTTTAGCAGTACAACTCGGGGTTAACTTTTTACTTTTTAATTTTTACTTTTTCCTTCTCTACAGCCACCTTCACGTCTCTCCCTTACTTTGGCTTGTTTATTAGCAGTAGACCTGCCTTCCGAAGATCTTCGTCAGCTTCACCCTTTTGTCCAAGAGCTTTATAAATAATAGACCGGTTCTTATACAATCGTGGATTGAGAGAATCAAGCCGAATAGCTTTATTAAAATCTTCCAATGCCCGGCTATAGTCCCCGTCGTCATAGAACGTCAATCCCCGGTCATTCAAAACATGAACCGAATTCGGATCATACTCCAAAGCCAGAGTATATTGTTGGATTGCTTCTTTATATGCATGCTGTTGCATCAGAATGTATCCCTTGTTGATGTAACAGTCGAAACCGTGTGATTTCCTTTGAATAGCTTTATCGTAATCCGAGATTGCATTGTCGAGCTGTCCGGCCTCCTGATAGAGAACTCCCCTGTCAAAGAAATAATCTCCCTGGGAAGAATCGAGTGCAATAGCCTTTATGAAATCTGTCATTGCCCCGTCGGAATTTTTCAGTGTGCGCCTGAGGCAGCCGCGGTTATAGTACGCCTCAGCCATATCGGTCCTCCATCTGATGAATAAATCGAGATCACGAAGTGCCTCCGCATAGAGACCTTTTTTTGCATATGACGTAGACCGGCTGAAATATACTTCTATTCCCGCTCCTTTACCGACTTCAATCGCCCGCGTGTATAATGCAATTGCATTGTCATAATCGCCCCTTGTGTCGAGAATCGCCGCTGTATTACTCAATGCCGCCCAGTTATCTGGCTTCAGTCGTAGAGCGCTCTCATAATCGCGCAGTGCTTCATTAAACATCTGCTGTTTATGATACGCCAATCCGCGATTCAGGTATACCCGCGACTTGTTCGGTGATTTCATCACACAATCATTCCATAAAGTAATCTCATCTTTCCAGACTTCATTGCGGGCATATGCCGTAACAGCGAAAATAAGTATGATGAATCCCACAGTATAACGGAGAACATAATGGGAAACGTACCTGTTTGCACCCTCAACAAGTGCGATAGCAATAAAACAAAATCCAGCCATTGGAAGATAGAGCCGGTGTTCAAAGATCACGTCGCGGATAGGGATAATACTCGATTCAACCACCAATGTCAGAAAAAACCAGAAAATACCGAATGAGAGCAAACGGTGCCGTCGATAAAGAAGGACGCCGGCTGCCAGAACGGCAATTATCAGTGCAAGTCCGGATAACGCCCAGGGATTTGTAAGAGATTTTATCACGGCCACGTCATAATCGAGGTTTTGATGAACAGGAAGCACCAGTAGTCTCATATACATGGGAATCACGGCGAATTGTGTCCAGAGATATTCTATTCGCGAAATGTCCGGGGCATCTACTGGCGGGAATTTTCCCATAAAATAAAGAAGTAGCGGTACTACAATCGTCGCACCGCCGAAAAGTAGAATGATGAGTTTCCAGATTCCTGATTTCTCCCTCATAAAAAACAGCTCATACAATACAATAGCGCATGGCAGTGTGTATGCTGTCTCTTTCGAAAATATCGCCAGTATAGCCGAGAAAAATGAAAACAGAAAGAACATAATTCGCTTGTTCCTGCTATGTTTTTCCAGACGGGCTCTGATAAAGCAACACATAGTAACAAGGTACAGCAACGCCGCCAGCGATGCGATACGCTGCACGATGTAGGTAATCGCCTGTGTTTGTATCGGATGCACTATAAAAATGAGTGCTCCTGCAAGAGAAAGTATTTTCTTGTAACGGCTGGCGGGTGTCTCTCTAAGCACCGGCGTCTTGAAAAGAAGTTGAATCAGCCACCAGAGAGATATTCCCGAAAGAATGTGAATGGCTATATTGACGAGATGATATCCGAGAACATCCAGGTCGTTCCAATGATAATTTAAAGCGAAGGTCCAGTATGAAAAGACTCTGGTCGGTGTTTTTTTCCAGAGCAATCGGAAATTATCGATTTCACGAATAACCCTGTTCTCGACAATCGACGTTCTATCATCAAAGTGAAAAGTACTTGAAAGTGTATTCGAATAGATAAGAAATCCAGCCAAACATATTAATGCGATGGAGAGTATTGGTCCTACAGAATCGACAACTTTATTGTCCTTCTCTGAACCGGTACTTTTCATTGTATGCTTCATTGTTCAACCTTATTTTGAAGCCGGGCTTCCAGGAGGGCGACCTCTTGTGTCAGATTTTTTACCTGATTTGTCAAACTCGAAATCCGTAAAGAGAAGTACAGACAGATTAGAAAAATGAACAATAAACCGATGAAAAACAAAGTATTCACCGGCATTGATATTCCGACAGCACGCGAAATAGTGCTCAGAATTTTTGGGAAGATTGCCAACACCAGCAAACCAAATCCCAATACCAACCAGAGAAATGAGTATTCTTCTCGTAATTTTCGTCTTCGTACCAGATCGACAATCCCTACAAGGATAATGATACTAATGATTATCACCCATACCTGCAAACGAGTGGACATAAATGCCTCCTTTGCCAATCCATGCCGCCCCGTGGGCCTACGGCCCGTAGGGTCTACGATCTACGATCCCTACGGCCTGCGGCTCGTAGAGGTCGGTAGACCGTAGAACTTATAGCGGCGGACTAATTATTTTTTATTTGATTTTCCTTGATCGATTTTTTCCGAAGCAGGATAACAAAAATCGATAGAAACATCTTCACAAAATAATAGACCGGTTTTAATCCACGATGTTGCGATGTCCCGCCTATGCGCGGCTTCACTTCAATCGGAACCTCGGCGAGCTTGAATCCGGAACGATGGAGCGTGAGAAGAAAATTTGCATCGGGATAATCGAATCCATAGATATCCTGCGTGCAAAATTTTAGAACGCGCTGCGTCATCGCACGAAAACCCGACGTGGGATCGGTAATGCGTTCCCTGATAAGAACCGATAACAGCCAGGCAAATAACCATACTCCGATTCTCCGTGGAATCGACATGGTGCGGAAATTATCGGAAAGAAACCGTGAGCCGATCACCAGATCTGCCTGTGTCGATTCGAGAGTCGAAAGAAGAAACCGGATATGAGCAGGATCGTGCTGCCCGTCCCCGTCGAGTTGGACAAGTGTTTGGAATCCCTTCTGCTCGGCATATTTATATCCCGTTTGCAGCGCACTGCCGACACCCAGATTAAACGGATGACTGATAACCATCGCACCTGCATGCCGACCAACAATCGCAGTCCTATCGTTCGATCCATCATCAACGACAATTATATCTGCTGACGGGACGAATTTTTTAATTCCCGCAATAACGCCCCCGATACGATCCTCTTCATTGTAAGCCGGAATGAGAACCAGAAGAGGTGATGTTGTCGACATTTTCATGATTGCTTTCATCAAAATAGCCTGCTATTTTCACATATTCAAGACGATTTTCTGTCTTACATTCAGAACTTTTTTACACGCGATCTCGACCCTTGTCCTGAGCGAGTCCCGATGTTCTATATCGGGACGAGTCGAAGGATTGACCTCGACCTATTCTCTCGACCATCGGATGCACTATATCCGCCGGTGGCGTAATACGCGCATTCCGCACCTGATATGCCAATTCTACGGACGGTCTTGCATCCTCGATCCCTGATCCTCTTCCAGCAAGAATTTCCTCATATACCCTGGTATGCAGATCGGCGAATCCTTCGCTGAACTCGATTTCCTTCCCATCGATTTTGATGAACCGGAATATGGATTTACCTTGTTTGAGTTCTCCCTCCGGAAGATCTTCCTTTTTAATAGAAAGGAACCACCGCACGTTCGCTTTCTGTAATTCGAAAAAACCGCCGACACATCGGGAGTCTGAATAATGTATTTCAATTCGCTGCACGCTCCCAAAGAACCAGAGGAGAAGATCGAAAATATGAATTCCAATGTTTGTCGCCAGTCCACCCGACCGTTCTACCGAATTCTTCCATGAATACAGATACCAAGGACCGCGTGATGTAATATAGGTGAGTATTACTTCATGTTTTCGATCCCGCGATTCCTTTTCAAACCGCGATTTCAACTCAAGCAATGATGGATGGATTCGCAGCTGAAGGATCGTCTTCACGGACCGACCTGTTTCCCTTTCCAACTCCCGGAGGGCATCAAGGTTCCAGGGATTGAGAACGATAGGTTTTTCACACACAGCATCCGCTCCAGTTCTCAATGCGAGGCGAATTTGGGCATCATGTAGATAGTTTGGAGAACAAATGCTGAGATAGTGAATCCGCTCTTTTTCCGGGCCGCGCCGCAGTTTATCCAGATGGCGGTCGAATCGTTCAAAATCCGTAAAAAAATCGACATCCGGAAAATATCGATCAAGAATCCCGACCGAATCATGCGGATCAAGAGCAGCAACGAGCCGGTTTCCTGTGTCCCGTATAGCCTGAAGATGACGCGGGGCAATATATCCGGCTACGCCTGTTATAGCAAAATTTTTCATTATAATTTCCAATCACATTTTTTTTGATGTGTGGGTAAATTATTCTACGGGACTAAAGAAAAAGCTATTTCTTGTTTAATAAGATCGCCCTGATTTTAAAATTTAGTGAAACCTAGAAATGTTGTAAAACGTGCACTATAAAAATCCGCTATATAGAAAACACACTGCAATTTAGTGACACCCGAAAAACGCCCTCAACAAATACTGCCACAGGATCCTGCAACTATACAAGTCTTCCAAGAAGATATTTCCACCGTGCAAGGGGAGTGATATTCGACAAAAGTATTTTCCTGTATTTAAAGAGTATTCGGAAAGCCTTAATATGAACCGGCGTATTCACGATAGAACGATAATGGCTCAATAGATCCTGGAGATAGTTCTCCTGATCTATGTCGTCATAGATGTGATGATCGATGTAATACTTAATTCTTTGCTGCTCGCGATGAAAAATTTCTCGCCGTCCCTGTGAAAATATATATTTCACGATTCCCTGCAGGCTCCACAATTTTCTTCCGCCTCCAGTGTTTGTATCATGCTGGCGGTAAGAGACAAGGGGCTCCGGAAGATATAACACACCTCGTAATCGGCATGCGCACATTCCAAGCCACCAATCGTGTGAAAGGGCTTCGTCCGGGATGGGAAGAGCATGTTCTTTTAATTCCTTCCGGAACAGTGTGGTACATCCCATGACGAAATTAAGAAATGCTAAACCATAATATTGAAACTCGCTTGAGGGGATAGGGATCTGAAGTGCTTTTTGAAATGATGGGGCAATAGGATTCCCGTCTTTATCAATTATGGAACAATCCGAGCATATCAACGATGAATTCCCGATCCGGGTTACCAAGATCTCGAGTTTCCGGGGATGCCAGATATCATCCTGGTCGGCAAGTGCGATGTATTCCCCATTACATGACGA
The DNA here is from genome assembly GCA_963776275.1 of Ignavibacteriota bacterium. Lineage (GTDB taxonomy): Bacteria > Bacteroidota > Ignavibacteria > UBA10030 > CAVZMI01 > CAVZMI01. Next base: position 58,765 of record CAVZMI010000023.1, on the reverse strand, counting down.
TATTGCCCGGTCAAAGTTTCTAAGAAATCCATACCGACTCGGGTTGATTGAATATGAAAGATTGCATTTCCTCTGATATTCTTTCAGAATTGCTACCGTATCGTCCGTCGAGCAATCATCGCTGGCGACGACCTCAAGGTCGTCATATGTCTGGCTAAAAATTGAATCCAACAACTGCGGGAGATATGTCGATCCATTATATGTCGTTAAAGCTATTGAAACTCTTCCTTTCTTCATAAATCAAACCCATCCTTGATTATTATTTCGTCATAATATTGCCTGCACCGGATTATATCCCGTATCTCTTATTTGAAAATTCTTCATCGAGATTGCACCGGCTCATCGTCTTACATAGTTGTAGAAATCATTTGAAAATGCCGCGCTGCCGCGGAACATATCCATAAAGGTATACCCTTGCAACGTCTTAATTATCAGTCGAGTTTCCTTCCGTTCTCGGCATGCCTGAGCGAACGCATGTGTAACTGCTTCCGGGTTCTTGCTCTCATACAAACTCAAGAAATCAAAATTAAGAATAAAATTATCGTCGGAAAACCCCAACGCCTCTACATCTATTTTTATGCCCGGAAAATATTTTTACCTTTGCTCTTCACGATATTTCTTGTATCGACAACGGGGATTAACATTTTATCAAAATCGATAGTTTCATAAAAATCGTGTGCCGTCGATATAAGAATAAGATCAAAATCATTGCTGATTTCTCTCAACGTCTTTCCTTCATAGTGTGGAAATGCGCGTGTCGGTCCGATCACAGGAATATACGGATCGTTGTAACTTACTCTGCACCCCAATTCCTCCAGTTTCGACATCAGGTGAAACGATGGAGATTCACGAGCATCGTCGACATTCGGTTTATATGCGAGTCCAAGAATGAGAATATGCGAATTTTTTAGGGTTTTCCCATAAAGATTTAGAACTTCCATAACTCTTCTTACAACGAAATCCGGCATCGCCGTGTTTATCTCACCGGCAAGTTCGATAAACTTTGTCGGGACACCACATTCTCGAGCTTTCCAGGTTAAATAAAACGGATCGATCGGAATACAGTGTCCGCCCCAACCGGGGCCGGGATAGAAGGGCATGAAACCGAAGGGCTTCGTCTTAGCTGCTTCAATTACCTCCCATATATCTATTCCCATTTTCATGAATATCATTTTCAGCTCATTCACGAGGGCAATATTCACCGATCTGAAAATATTTTCCATAAGCTTAGTGGCTTCCGCAATTTGCGTTGAAGAGACGATGACCGTTCGAACAACGATCTGTCGATATAATAAGTCGGTCATCTCCAGGCCATCAGCCGATGTCGAACCGACCACTTTCGGAATCGTCTCCGTGGAGTAATCTGATCGGTTAGGGTCTTCCCGCTCTGGAGAAAATGATACATAGAAATCCTTATCGACTTTCAATCCGCTTTTTTCAAGGATGGGGATCATAACCTCGACCGTGGTTCCGGGATATGTTGTGGATTCGAGGACGATTACCTGATTCCGATGGATATATGGAACAAGCGATTCGCATGTCGAGGTTATATACGTCATATCCGGTTCGCGGTTTTTGTTCAACGGCGTCGGTACGGCAATGAGAATCGCGTCACACGATGATGCCGCAGAAAAATCTGTCGTCGCTTGAAATAAACCTGACTTCACCGCATTGTGAATTCTCCATGCGGGAATGTGTTTGATATATGAATCGCCCTTCATCAGCGCTTCGGTTTTTCGGCAATCGATATCGAGGCCGATGGTATGGAAGCCTTTTTCGACGAAGCAGAGCAGGAGCGGCAATCCGACGTAGCCAAGTCCGACAACGCCAACAACAGCCTGTTTGTTTTCGATTTTAGAGAGGAGTTCGGATTTCATAGATATTCTGAAAGATGATAATATGATCTCGAATGTGAATTAATAGAAATAACAATCTCTCGATTATATGACACCCAATATCGTCTGCTTAAAAAATCAACAATTCATGCTGATTTGCCCATATCAATTCGATATTCGGATAATTTTTCAATTTTAAAAATCCTTCATTGAAATTGCACCGGTTCATCGTCCTAAATAATCATAGAAATCGGCTGAAAATGCTGCGCTGTTGCGGAACGTATCCACAAACGCCTTCCCGCGTTTTCCAATCTCCCGTGCCCGTGAGGGATTAACGCACAGCTCGTGCATATACTCAACGGCAGGTGAAATCTTCGGCTCGGCCCACACCCATCCCTTTTGATAAACATTAATAAGTGTATCCTTCGATGTGGTCAATTCATAATCTACAAGCAGCGAATGAGTGTCGTGCATAAATTCGCAATTCCCGCCATAGGCCGTCGCGATCACAGGCTTCCCCATCACCATCGCCTCGAACATGCCGAGTCCGAAACCCTCGGAGCGATGCAGTGAAACATAACAGTCAACCGCGTTCATCAAATTCATAAACTCGTTCCGGGGGAATATATCTTCAATCAGAACAATCTGATTAGATATTGTGGAATTGGCTATGCATTTTTTTAATTGTGCATATCTTTCCGGAAACGCATACCCGTGCGACGTTTTGATTATCAGGCGAGCTTCCTTCCGTTCCCGGCATGCCTGAGCGAACGCACGTACGACTGCTTCCGGGTTTTTGCGCTCATACGAACTCAAGAAATCAAAATTAAAAATAAAAATAAAATTATCGTCGGAAAACCCCAACGCCTCTCGCACACTATGCGGTGATGTCACTATCTTCCAGTCCTGAATAAAAGGATATCGCATCTTATTCACGCTCACATGCGGAGGCGCGTATTTGGCGATCACAGAATGCACAAAATCTGAAAAAACGATCACCTCGTCGATATACTGAAAGGAATCGGAAAATGGAAAGACATTCTCAAACTCCCACCACCACACGGCCGAGTTCTGCCTTCCCTTGAATAACGCCGGATAATTTCTCCTGATAGACCCTATGATATCCGCATTCACAAAAAAAATATTTTTTTTGAAGAGCGGTTGTTGTGCATAATACATCTTAAATTCAGCCTGTTCTTCCGGATTTATCAACGCATGTTCACCCGTCTGCAATGGAAATAGTGTGAATGGTATCCCGGTTTCATACACCTTCTTGACGAATATTCGCGTTGTTATGGCATTCCCAAAATCGTAGGGGAAATATCCTATGATGTTGATCCCCGGCGTTACATTATCAGGTGGTGCAATTTCTTTTACATCCGGGTCCTCCTGAATAAATATTTTATCGATTTGATTTTCGCGATTCGCCGAGCCGAGATACCAATCTCTGAAACGTTGTTGCTCATTTCTATCGCTGAGATTCGGATAGGTCTGGCGGAGATCACTCCTCGCGTTCCAGAGAGAATAGGCGATCCGATTAATCCCGCTCCCGCTTTCGACCTCACGTGTCAGTGAATTGATCGTTTTATTTAGAATTTCAGCATCCGGGGTATACGGATTTTTCGTTTCCCGTAATACATCTTTATAGAATAAGCGCCGGACAGAATCCGGAATTCGTATCGTCGTCGTCGGTAAATAGTCGAAATAGTATTTCCAATTCCTATCAATATCATAACCGTGTTTGAAAATCTCCTCCCTGTATTCCTCAAACAGCGGATACAACGACGGCACATCATAAAGCGTATACCGATTTTGATGTATCGAAATCGCAAACAGATCGTTGATATCTAATCCGCTAAAATGAAATAAAACCAATTTTTCATCATTGACGTACCAGGTTCCTCTTTCCTGCCGGATTTTTCTCTCATGAAGGTTCCAATAAGCGACATTATATCCCGGATTTTTTAAGATATAATAATTATTGAAAAATGAGGGAATCAGATCGATCCATTTTTGATCGGCATGGATTCCATTATGCACATCCATAAAACAACGCTCAAAAAGACGTTGCTGCCACCAACGGCAGAATTGCAGTGTCTCGCCGGAATTCCTTACGGCTATGAACCCGAGATTAAATGAACCCGAAAGGAGAATTTGTATCTCGTCCGGATTCTTGTCATCGTCATACGGCTTCAGTATATGAGGTGTCAGGATAATATCGTAATTGTCTAAAAGAGCCGTAACCTGCTCGATGGAATTGAGGCAGTAGATATCGGAATCGAAATATATTACCTTTTCGCAACCCTGCTGCAAAAAATATTCCAGCAGGAATGGTTTTAAGGACGTACTCATCTCAAATACGGTATATTTAAAAAACATCTCTTCCAGTGTGTCGATACGTATCCTGTTTTTAAGTGCGTGAACAAAAATTATGTCAACACCTTTCTCGATCAGGTTTTTGCAATATATCATTTCATCGTTGCTCTGCAGCATGTCTGATATAAAGATTATAAATTTCCAATCGGGATTATGCTTCAGGAACGAGTCCCGGAGTGTCAATGAACGATGCAGATGACTTTTTGTTCCGATAGTAAAAGCTACATTTTTTCCCTTGTTAACTTCGGGCATCATCATTGCGTCATACGGGAATATCACGGCTTTTCGTTTTCTCGCAAGCATTTTAAGCTTAAAGAGTATTCCATGGAATTTCAAATTCCCGTAGCGGACCGACTTCCTGTGAAAACTGCCGATTCCTTCTTTAATTATTACCCGTAAAGCTTCTTTCAATAAAATCATGATGTCTTCTGTGATGAAATTCGGTTGCAGGAATCCGACGCACATCGTTGATTATTTCCAAAAAGAACGACTGTATTGACAGAGCGAAGACAAAAGATTTATATAATATCTGTATGGCTGCTTACGTACAACCATCTCTAAAAAAATTCCCGACCTAGACCCCGACCCTAAATATTTTCTTTTTTTTCACCATTCGACGGCGGATGTAAGTAAAATATCCTTCACCGAAATTCCTCTATCACCGATGAGCAATTTTCTTTTGGGTTTGTATTGTCTGGTAAAAGATTCCATTCCGGGGATGGTATCGTTTACTCTTCCGCTTTTTACTTCAATGGCTGTAATATTCATTCCATTCTGGACTATGAAATCGACTTCGCGTGAACCCTCGCGCCAGTACATCACTTTGACATTTGTCCCTATACTGCTGTTGTACAAATGAGCGCCGACAGCGGATTCAACAAGTCTGCCCCAAACATCTCTCTTTTGCTGTGCCTCCTGAAAACTATATTGCGATTGAGCAGTAATGAGCGCATTGTTAAGGGCCAAGAATTTCGGGCTTGAAGATCGTTGGCGTATCTGGGAGCCGGAATATTTCTGAAGGCCGGTTAACAGTCCGGCATCGGACAGAATATGCAAGTAATGTGCAAGCGTTGTCGTATTTCCTGCATCGTGCAACTGTCCGAGCAACTTCTGGTATGATACAATCTGGCCGGAATATGCCGTACCGACCCTGAATAATTGGCGGAGGAGTGCCTGTTTGTCGATCCGTGTCATAAGGAGAACATCGCGTGATATGGTTGTTTCAATGAGCGAATCCTGGATATAGTGAGACCATCGCTCCGGTTCATCGACGAGATCGGCAGAACCGGGATATCCTCCAAAAAAAATAAATTGTTCAAGGCTCCAACCGAAAGCATCGCGCATCTCGGCATAACTCCAATGGGAGAGTTGTATCAATTCGAAGCGTCCGGAAAGGCTCTCTGTGAGTCCATGATGCACGAGGAGCGGCGCGGAACCGAGAATGAGCACTTTCACATTGCGTTTATTTGCGGTATCTTCATCCCATAACTTCTTCACAACTTCCGACCAGCCGGCTACTTTTTGGATTTCATCGAGTATTAGCACCGTACCGTTTCGACTGTCTTTCGTCGCAAGGAACCGAGCAGTTTCCCATTGCTGCTCGACCCATGATGAATTATACGGGACGGGTGAATCGGCGGAGACAAAATGCGTCGGTATTTTCAGAGAGTCCGCGACCTGCCGTGCGAGCGTCGTTTTACCACACTGCCGTGGTCCGGAGAGCACCTGGATGAATTTTCTGCGCTCTTCCAATCTCGAACGAAGTCGATGAAATTGCGGCCTTTTATATGTCATGGCATTAATTTACTCACTATGTTGAGTATTTTTACTCAGTACATTGAGTAAAAATAAGGTTTTCCCTATTAAAAGTCAAATCGCTTCTTATCACTTAGTATCGCTACGTGGGATAAACTTTTTAATTCTTGTCCTGAGCATGCCTGCCCTGAGCGGCTCGTGCCGAGCTTGTGGTGAGCCCCTCGATATACTCGGGACATGCTTGCTTGCCGTGAGCCTTGGGTCGAGCTTGTCGAGACCTTATCAAACGGTCGAACCACCAGTCGAGGCAAGTCGAAGGGTCGAAGGATTTACTTTTTCATTTTTAATTTTTACTTTTTCCTTAGATATAGCCACTTCAATAAAGAGCTTCTACTTCGCTCTCGACCCCTCCTCTTCATCTCTTGTTCTCTCCATCATTGTCTGCCAGCTCTTTCGGGGCGAAAATAGGACCATACCGATAAAGTGAATAATGTGATCGGGCCGCATCCTGTTCTGCCATATCCATTTTATTAGGCTCTTTGCAATCAATGAGAAGGAAACCGGACTTTTCTTGATGATCCCGTCGTAACGCGGATCGCGGACCTCTTCGATTCCATATACCCAGGGAAAAGACACATAGCCGAAATGTTTTTTCATTACCCCGACAACTTCGTGCAAAACTTCCCGATGCTGGGCCATTGTTTTTGTGTGCCGATGCATTCGAGAATATGCAAAGACTTTTGGAATATAAACGAACCGCCACTCCGGATGCCGTTTAAGAGCTTTACCTGCACGGATCCAGAAATCGAGATCCATCGCATAATGAAGCGAGATATCCAATGGTCCGACTTTTTCCCATAGCGACCGCCGCCAAAACGCCGCCGGCTGACATATAATGCACCGATACGCCAATCTCTCAAGGGAGTACTCCTCTGTCGGAAATGGTTTTATAACCGTTCCATCTTCTTTCACCAACGTACCGTCGCCATACAAAAGCATCACTTCCGGATTCTTCGCAAAATAATCATCAATAAATCGAAGCGTTCCCGGGTGATAGTAATCGTCTGCATTAAGCCATCCGATAATATCCCCGTGCGACATCCTGATGCCCCTGTTGATGGCTTCCGACTGTCCCCGATCTGGTTCCGAGATGTAGCGCAGTCTATTTTCGAACGAGCGTATAATATCGAGAGTCTCATCTGTGGAACCATCATCGACAATAATATAGTCTAACTTAATTCCTTCCTGTTCAAGAACGCTTCGGATCGCTTGTTGAATATATTTCCCGCTATTGGATGACGGGGTGACGATGCTGATCATTTGTAATTTTAATTTTGTTTTAAAAAAAGTAAAATGTGTCCGATGGCCCGATAGAGGGAATATCTCTCTTTTTACTTTTCATCGCTTTTTACCGAACTTATTCGAAGCGAAGAGTATTCTTGTGTTTTGTATATCAAATAGCATAACGACGGTAATGGAGTAACGACTCATAAAGATGACGTAATGAGAACGATTATCGTTCCGAAATTCATTTTTAATTTCCGGATCGCTTTGACCGGCTTTTGCTTGAATTCAGCGTGCGTTTTATCAGCGCTTTTTCGATTTCCAAAAGCCGAAAATTGACGCTGTGAAGCAAAAGTCCCAACGCAACGGCGCCTGATGATAAGATCATGAACGCAGTGGCAAGAACGGCACGGGGAACACTGAAGACATAGTGATACCTGATGTATTCCATCACCGGCTGATATCCAGCCAGTAATCCCAGAATACAGAGTATGATACCGATACTACCGAAAAACGTCAACGGCTTGTATGATGTGAAAATGAAGAACGCCCTCACGAGAACCCGGATGCCATCATGCACCGTTCTTAATTTTGATTCGCTGCCGGACGGGCGTTCACCGTATGGTGCGTCAATTTCTTTGATGACGAATCTGCGATAGAGTGTTTGCAGCGTCAACTCCGTTTCAATATCGAAACCGAATGCTATCACCGGGATCGTTTTCACCAATTCTTTCGTCATCGCACGGTATCCCGAAAAAAGATCCTTTATAGATGAGCGGAATATCATATTGATAAAAAAACAGACCAGCCGGTTTCCGAACACATGGAACTTTCTGAAACCACTACCCCGATGATTTCCCAGCCGATTTGCGACCACCATGTCTGCCTCTTCGTTTTTCAACGGCGCAATCAGCTGATGAACAGATTGAGCATCGTAGGTGTCGTCGCCGTCGACCAGAACATAGATGTCTGCATCGATATTCTCGAACATCGAGGCAACCACATACCCCTTCCCCTGTTTCTTCTCACGGCATACGATGGCGCCGGCTTTCCGTGCTTTCGCATATGTCGCATCCGTGGAATTATTATCGTAGACGTAAATCTTCGCTTTCGGCAGTTCGCGACGGAAATCCGCGACGACTTTTCCGATTGTGAGTTCTTCCTGGTAGCATGGAATAAGAATGGCTATATCCATAGAGTTCCGCTCCGTTTCGAGGAAACTATCCGGTGAAATTTCCCTAATTACTATTTTCCACGCATATCATTTTCGCGCCACAGCTAGAAGCGATTGCCCGACGGGGGCTGACACGACATATTCAAGGCGCGAGATCAGAGGGACGAGATAGGTGTCAAAAATCATAATTTGCCGTTCGCTCTGTGTATTCCTCGGCCAGATTTTTGCGTTCCAGAACCACCCAAGAAGGCCAGCGAAATTGAAATATCGTATAATTTCGCTCTCCATCCCTGCCTTCCGAAATAATTCCCGGATCATCTTACGGGAGTAGCGTCGGTAGTGGCCTACCTTCCGGTCGATACCACCAAAAGCCGCAGGGACAGCCGGAACGATCAGGACAAGTCTCCCGCCGGGAAGAAGGTACGACTTCATCTTTTCGACAGCCTTCATATCATCCGCGATATGCTCCAAAACATTAATCGAGACTACCGTATCGAACTCTTTCGAATCTAACAGTGAAAAATGCAGGTGTTCCAGGTCTGTCTTCAAGATTTGTATTTTTGGATCATCTTTCGTGGCTTCGGACAGCCTGTCAAAACAATATGCATTCGGTTCGATGCTCACCACTGATTCTGCATTCCCGACAAACATCAATGTGTAATTTCCAATTCCTCCTCCTACTTCCAGAATTTGCGTCCCCAGGAAAGGATGAAGAAGATCATAGAGCCATTGCCTATAACGGACCGCTTTCGCCATCATCTGAAGATCTTCAACATAGTATGGATCGCCCAAGAACGTCATAGACGATATCACCGCTGTCTACCGGAGTACCTGTCATAAGTTGCTTCTACGATCCTTCTACTTTGGAGGGCACCAGCCTTGCCCGCAAAGATTTCCACTGAATCAGAAGAAATGCCTGAGCGTAATCGATACAGCGGCTTGCCGCCGAGATCACCATGCATGCAAATATACACACAAAAACGATCACTTCGGGGAAATTTCTGCATGTCTCAAGGACCACCGGCTGATTCCATGCAATGTAATAAATGAACAAAATATGCCAGAGATAGATTGTGTAAGAATTTTTTCCCCATTGCTCGAGTAAGGCGGCACGAAAAGACCACTGGAGTCGCAGAACAAACGCTATGATAATGATCCATATGATGTTGTAGAACATAATCTCCGGCCGCGAATAGGCATAATCGATCATTGATTTCCCAAAATCCATCCCCACAATCGCCGGATTCAAGAGACGACTCATGATAAGGATGAACATTCCGATCAAAAAAGAAAACACCGCACCCAAAAATAAATACATGCTGACCGGCTGTTTCATTGACTGACGAGATGAATATGCCACCATTCCCCCATAAAAAAATACCATCCAAAAGAGAGAAAAGGGTCTGCACCATGTATAGTAATCGAGTTTGTTTGAATATGTCATAAAACCAAGCGTTCCATGAATAGCGATTAAGACTAACATTGGTACGTAAGATAGCCAGCGTATGCCGGTTGAAGAAATTTTGTTTTTTATCCACCGCAGTACCGGATATACGATATAGAGCTGGAGGATAAGCGATATGAAATATTGTGTTCCTTGGACGCCATAATAGAAGAATTTAATTAAAAAGTTCGATGGAGTAACGGCTTTGATGATTTCCGACTCCGGTAATAACACAAAATATGCGCCCACAACAACAGTATAAGGGATCAAAATGCGAATGAGACGACGGCGATAAAATGTCGACACATGGAAAGGCCTCGAGGTATATTGATACTCAAGAAGCCATCCTGAAAGAAAAATAAACAACGCCACGGAGAAGCTAAAAAATTGGTTGAGAAATAATCCGACGTAAAAAGGAGCAGTCCATAAAACTACGGAATCGCCGACAAAACTCCCTCCGAAATGGATACATGCAACACCAAAAATTGCTATACCTTTCAGTAAATCAATACGATTATCGTACTGTCGCTTCTGTTGCGGATTTGCCATCCTATTTTCATTCATTCGTTTTTTTCTTTACACTATTGGCATGTCACTACAGACCGCTAAAAGAAAGTGTTTTAAAAAGCATATAGAGAGAATCCGGCAAGGGTTTCTCCCCCTTCATCATAGGAAATGAGAACTCGATTGTATTCATACCTTTTATAGGGTATAATTTTAACTCGTCATTATTCCATGCAGTGGCATTTGTAAGTTGATATGTCTTCATTATCTTATCATTGAATTGAACAACCATGGTGGCTGCCGGCCGTATCTGCGGCCGGAAACTCAACGAGAGTACGACGGGACGGGCAGATGATATTATATCATTATTGAAGGTAAATTGTGCGATTGATTTATTTGCCCACCGCACCAGAGGCAAGTTCCATTGCGGGTATGGTCCTTCAGGATTTTTAAAACCATCGAGTGACACCTTAACGGATTTCCGCTCGGCTATAAGATCGACGGTCTGAGTCGTGTTCGAGACAATGCCTTTTTCTCCTTCATAATTTTTTACCAGAAATTGTCCCTGCGATACAATATTGTTAGTCGATTTCTCATACACAACAACAAGTAGATACTTATATTTTTTGGGGGTAGCAACATGCTGCATTGCATCCTTTGAAAAAGTCGCCAGATCTGTTCTATTCCCCATTCCATCGTCAGAATAGATTTTTACATAAAGGCTATCGGCTTCTCGAATACCGTTGAGGTGTAATTGGAGATCTGACAGCCTGTTGTCCGCAAATCCATCAAACACCGCTGTCATCATGATTAAATTGCTTAGTTTTAGCGAATCCGCCGCGTTGGTTGTCGCATCATATCCATAATAATCATAGCCGGTCAATCCGGTGCCAATTGAACCGAGGTAATTCAATCCGGGTGTTTTTTTATCCGGTATAGTAAGAGTAATATACGATGAAGTGGACGGTATATTTACATAGAGGGCTTCTTTCGATGGAGACCAATGCGAATAGACATTATACCAATCCGGCCTTGTCATCGTGCCAATCAGGAATTCCTGCGATCTCCTCGTATTCATGAGACAATATAAACGTTCGTTCCCGTGTTCCTTTCCGGCATAGACTATATTAATTTTATTGTATTGTGATAATGTCTCGAGCATCTGATGCGGGCGTTGCGGGAATCCGCGCGATTGTGTCGGATCAAAAATAAGCGGGAGAGCCCGTGTAGTGTTCGTCATAACATAGATGTAGCCAAAGAGCGCCGAAGTTGTCACAAGAAATACAATACAAATATTAACGAAATGCCTTAGAACAGAAATTCGATTTGTCAGGTTCTCAATGAAATAACCGGCACACGGAATGCCCAGGAGAAATGCCCCTATGAAATAGCGTTGAGTATAGAGTGACCATTTGTTTTGACTACAATATGTGAAAAGCCACATTATACTGGCAAGACCCAGCCAGAAAATGACTGTTTTACGGGGCGAACGGAGCACGATAACCAGGAGCACGGAGAGCATGATACATGGGCCTGCAAATCCGAACCAGACATGATCCTCATTTAAATCCGGGGGGAAGACAAATAAATCAGATACCGCGTAATTTGGGTTCCACGTAGGAAGAAAATATTTCCGGACTCGCGGTTCCAAATAACTTCTCGCTGCTCCGCTGATGTTTATCCCCGGTATGTCAATCGCCGTACGCTGCAAGGGTTCAACAGCCAATTGTAAACTGTAAGTATATATTGTCTGAACAGCACACTTCCAATTGAACGGCTTATTGAGAAGGAAGTCATATTCCGATGTCATCAATTGTTTCGAATAATAATAATTTATCATCAAGAATGGTGTTGAAAGGCTTACTGCAATGAGTCCGGCAACTAACCAATGCTTGATTCCCCGAAAAGCTTGCTGGAGAGAAATTTTCTTTTGAAAAATACGGAAGATGATGAAACCGGCTAGAGCAAATCCGACCGGCCAGTAAAAAAATATTGTTATCTTGCTGCCGGCTGATAACCCGAAGGCGAGACCCGCGAATACGATATTTTTCAATTTTCGTTCGTTCAGCCATCGAATTGAAAAGATTACGCCAATAAGCAGGGGAACCGCGACAGGGAGATCGACGGTCGTCGTTGTTGCCTGCGCGAGCACCTGCGTCGATGTCAATCCAATCCAGCTTGAAAGAAATGCGGTCGATACTGATAATCCGACCCTTCTGCATAATACAAAGAGTGCGAGCCCTGCAAGAATCCACGAAAGTAGGTTCGGAAAGTTGATCAACCAATCGGGCTGCCCGTATGTTACGCATATCAATTGTAACAATTGAAAATTAAAAGGAAAGAATGTCATACGTGTATTAATAGTCGTGAAATGACCCAGATGACCTTGTGAAAGATAAAAATGAATGCGTGGAAGGTGATAAGTCAATGAATCGTAGTTATTGGGACTGAAAGAAAATACGATCACGATATTGGCACAGAGAAAGAAAAGAAATGTTACAAGGAGAAAAGTTTCCCAGAGAGAAAAGGAGCGCCGGAAGAATTTAACTACATTATTTCTCAAATCAAGGGATGGGTATGGATTCTTTCTATACACAATCCCAAAAACGATAAGTGTCGCCAGTACCGAAAAGCGAAAATAAAGTTGTCGGTCTCCCAGGAGAGAGAAGTAGGAAAGAAAAAGGGCAGTAACGACGAGATTCGTCCACACGATGAGGTATGCTGCCAGTATTCTCTCGAGGACTTCCGGTACAAATCGCTGAGCGATCTTGTACGAGAAAAAGGAAACAAGTAAAAGGTGGATAATAAATATTACCATAGGACATTATGAGGTTTTATTGTGATGATAAAATCCGCAGCGTACCAACCATACAATGTAAATCCTTGATTTATATTCCAATAATTTCATTCCGGGTTCGTCCGCTCCGAATAAGAGATTGAAGTCTCCAAACGATCTAAATTCGATAATATCTAAGGGTCATCAGTACATTTTTTCTAAAACAACGAAGAGCCGAAACCCAATATATTTACCAACGAATGGATAAATTTTGTTTTCAAACTTTAATAGAGTATGGACTGCCCAATGAGGCAGGAGCGTCCAGTGCTGGAATCCTCCCGAGAGTGGATATGCCATGAGGCTGAAATAATAGATTTTAACAACATTCAATGCAGGGTACGTTTTTTCAAAAACTGCCCTATACTTATTAAATATGAGTGTGGGGATCGCGCTGTTTGCTTCAAAAGAATCGCGTGTGGTCTCCCTCGGCCCATCCTCAATAGGATTTGCATTCATTATTATCGGTTCATGATGGAATATTGAATAGATTATTTTGCTCACCGGTGTGAGAGCCGGTTCGATCAAAATTAGTCGCCCTTTCGGCTGGAGCACACGCTGTACTTCATTAAAAAAAAACTTCGGCCGTTCCAGATGGTGAAGAACATCAATCGCTACAATATTCGCAAAAGAATCAGATTTAAAAGGCAACTCATGGGCATCCGCTATGACGTCAAGCGAGGGAAAGGACACAATATCAATTGATACAATATCGCATGATAGATTTTCACGAAAGAATTCTTTTAGATTGCCGGTTCCTCCACCGACTTCAAGGATTTTTCCTCTCCGGCATTGCCTGGAAATTCTCTGAAAAAAATCATGGTAGATAGTTCTCAAAGTCGGTTTGTGGGTCCAGATATCCCGACGCTCGTATAATTGTGTATTATTCATTAGAACATTTTGAATTTCTTTAGCGCAAACAGTACCATACGGAGCAAAAGCCACCCGTGCAGAAAGCGCGATATCTGTGTCTCACCATATGTTCGTTGAGCATACTTGATAGGTATCTCGACAATTTTCATATTAAGCTTAGCCGCTCCAAAGATGAGGTCAAAGTCCCCGAATGGATCGAAATCGCCAAAATAACTTCTATTCTGTGCAATCTTATTATAATAAATTCTTGGTAATGCTTTTGAACCACACAGTGTATCGGTAAATCGCTGGTTTAAAAGCCAGCTAAACATCCAGGAAAACATCTTGTTGGCAATAAAATTCAACCATCGCATCGAATCCTTCTCGATTGGATACACAAGCCGCGTCCCGTTGACGAACTCTCCTTTCCCGGAGATAATCGCGTTGTAAAATTTTGGCAGCACCTCCGGCGGTACTGTTAAATCGGCATCAAGGATAATGAGGATATCTTCCGTAGCATTGGTACAACCCTTCCGAACTGCGTCTCCCTTCCCTTTCCCATCCTGCACGAAAACTCTAATTTTTTTCTCCGTATATTTGTCGATAATCCTATGAATCTCGTCAAGAGTACCATCATCGCTGTGTCCTTCAACAAAAATGATTTCACACCTACCACAAAAACGCGGGATGCGTTGAACGGCTGTCTCGATGTTCCCTTTTTCATTACGGCATGGGATAATGATCGAGGCCGAGTGTAATCTATCAATAGCTCCTGTTGTCGGACGGGCCACAATATAATTCCGCAGACAGAGCCGGCGGATTATTGCGAGAGGTGCTATATACCGGTTAATAAGCGAACCCAATCCTAAAAGGCGTCTCGGTATCAATTGCCTCCATTCCCTCTTAATAGTCTCATACCCCGCCAGAAAAAGGATATTCATGATATCGTCTGTCGATAACCAATTCTGTTTCACCTGGCGCATTCTCAACTTCAGCAATTCTCCAAATACGAGAATGGGTTCCCAGAGAGCGGAATAATACGAAATTACAATTCGTGTTTCCGGCGTGCATAAGGTGTGCAGCTGCTGAAGAGTCGATTCACAGTCATCGAGAGACCCGATCGTATCTGAGAGTATGATATAATCAAACGGCCCCTGGATCGTTTCTATGAATGTTTTATCTTCAACGTCACCCTGATAAAATTCGTATGCCGGATAATTTCGTTGTGCAATTTTAATCATCCGGTCGCTGATGTCGATACCGACTCCCCTTTTCGGCCGCAATTCCGACAAAAGCCGTCCTGTACTGCATCCCAGATCGAGAACATTCGATCCTTCGGGTATAAGGAATCGCATGTATCGATAATCCGACTCATAAAAATACCTGTTGCGCGCAATCCATCGATCACGCATCGGTGCCAACGCATCCGACAGCTCCCGGATCGATTGTTTTCTTTTAGATAATCCCATGGCCTCGATTGGCTGGTATCTGGTTATCGTAACAACAAATGATATTCCTTCACTTAAAATCACGGATCATTATTATGATCCGGTCTCGCTAATCTCATGTTCCAGAACCACGAACTGTCGGAATAGCGATAAGATCCGTCGTTGAATTGTATGGGATCTGACGATGGTAATTTTCCATTGAAACAATTTGATCGTTTTTACTATTTACTAAATAATAGTTTAAAGCTGATAAGTAATTGTAATATTCTTCGAAATTTACTCCCGATTCTTTCATGAGATAGAAACCGATTTCGAAAACGATATATGGATGATAGTTTTTTAACGTCTTTTCTGCACCCTTTAAGACTTGATATTCATGCCCATCGGTGTCAATTTTGATAAAATCGATTCTGTGGATGTTGTTAATTTCACAGAAATGATCAATAGTAACCGAAGGAATTGAAGCAGCCGATTTAATTGAGCCGCCGTGGAGGGGATGCACGGAAATCCCCGACCCATCAATTTTCCAGCTTGAATACGCCTTGATAGTATGAACTGCACGATCATAATCGGATATAAAAATCTGAAATGGACGAATCCTCCCTGCTATATCAGGATTCAACGAAATATTCCGAATGAGTTTCGCATATGCATAATCGGTCGGTTCAAACGCATACACGAGACCGTGAGGGACTCTTCCTGCCAATTGAAGAGTCATTGTCCCGATGTTCGCCCCGACGTCAAACATAACACCGTCATGGGGAATGCGGACATTTTTGGAATTATGAATCCATTTCTGAAAATCTCCAAATAGAAATATCGAAAGATCAATCCCCTTGCTTAGATCAACCTGATAGTTGAGACCGTTCCTCACAATAATCTGTTGATCTGAATGATAAAAGATTTTAACCAGTCGATAAAGTATTTTTGCAATAGCAATTTTTTTTCGAGTGAAAGGGATTCGCTTATAGAACGGCATTATGCTTATCACCATTTTTTAATGTGCTCAAATAGGATCAATTCCCAGAGTTTCATTTTTATTGCCAAATTTTCATTGTTTTCCCATATACTATGGCTCTAATTTGATCACGGTGCACAATCACTAAAAACCACTAACAGAAAGCGTTTTAAAGAGCATAAAGAGCGAGTCCGGCAAGGGTTTTTCGTTTTTCATTAATGGAAATTCGAACTCAAGAGTATTTGCCCCGCCCTTTGGAGTAAGCTGCAATTCGTCATCCCTCCAAGAATTTCCACTCGTGAGAGTGTACTCTTTGAGCTTTTTCCCGTTAAAGCTTACAACCATCAACGCCATCTGGCGTATATGAGGTCGGAAACTCATCGAAAGCAATATTGGTTTGCCGGGTGCATCCTCCTGACTATAAAAAGCCAATCGCACCCTCGATTTATTCGCCCAACGCACAGCGGGTAAGTCCCATTGGGGATATGGACCTTCCGGTAAGCGAAAACCATCAAGCAATACTCTATGGGGCAATGCCACTTTAATAAGATCTTCTTTGGTAATAGTACCCGATGTTGTAGTCTGTCCGGAATTAAATTCTCTCACCTTTATTTCTCCCTCTCCCTTCAAGATGCCGGTCTGCTTTTCATGCACAAGGACGTTGAGGCCGGTAAAAAATTGGGGGACGACCAGCGACTGTATCGAATCTTTCGTAAATGTGCATCCAAGAGTTCCATTCCCGATGATATCTTTATAATATACTTCGGTTGTAAGGCTGTCAGCATCACGGCAACCATTCAGACTCAATCGAAGTTTCGAAAAGCCGTCTCCGGTAATTCCATCAAATACCACTTTGATCATAATTAAATTGTTATCCTTCAATGAATCCGCAGCTTTTATCCCATCATCGTACCCATAGTAATGAAAATATAATGACCCAATAAAGTATATAGAGTCGAGGAACTCCACTCCGGGTGTTTTCTTATCCGGGATAGCAATCGTTACATACGACGATGTCGAAGGTCTGTTTGAATATAGAATTTCTTTCGATGCTGACGGACATGAATATATGTTATACCAACCTTTCCTTGTCACCGTATCCAACCGGAACGTTTGCGCTCGGCCTATATTCATAAGATTATATAATTTTTCGCCGAAATGCTCCTGACTAAAATTGAGGTATTCCTGACCGAATACAATATTTATATTTTTCTGATGCGATAACTCCTGGAGTATTCGGGGTGAGCGTTGTCGTGACTCGCTGTAATATGCCGGATCAACTAAAAGTAGTAGTGCCTTATTCATTACGTATGTATAACCAAAGAGTGCCGACGTCAGAGCGATAGATACGATACAAAACTTGATAATATATTGGATGACGTAAGACCGCTGAAGCAGGGTTTCAATGAAATAACCAGCACACGGAACGCCTAGAAGGAATGCACAAATAAAATAGCGTTGAATGCCATAATACCACTTAAATTGAGTGCAATACGTTATCATCCAGATCATACCCGCAAGGCCTATCCAGAAAACGGCTGATTTTCGGGCTGACCGCGACATCAATGTCCACAGGACTGAAATCACAACAAGAGGACCAGCAAATCCGAACCAAACAAAATCTTCGGTCAAACCTGAATACAAAATAGATAAATTGGAAGCTGTGTAATTAAGATCCCAATCCGGAAGAAGATATTTCCGGACTCGCGGCTCTAAAAAATTTCTCGCTCCTGCCGTGACGTTTTTCCCGGGCATATCGATCGCCACTCTTTGAAAAGGATCCAATACCAATTGCAGGCCATAGGTATAAAGGGTTTTCCCCGGGCTTCGCCAATTAAACGGTCTATTTAACATGAAATCGCTTCCCGGTGTTATCAATTGCTTCGCATAGTAGTAGTTTATCATCATAAACGGTGCCGTGAGAATAAATGCGATGAGAGCACCGACAATCCAATGCCGTACTCCTTGAAAGGCCTGTTGTAGCGTGATCTTCTTTTTAATAATGCGATAAAGTATGAATCCAGGAATGATGATCCCCATCGGCCAGAAAAAGAATATGGTAAGCTTACTCCCTGCCGAGAGTCCAAACGCGATTCCAGCGAATACCACATACTTCCACTGTTGATCATCAAACCATCGAAGTGCAAATACCACACCGATGAGAAGCGGTACTGCTGTTGGAAGATCATTATATGTTATTGTTGCATAAGCAAGTACCAGTGTCGCAGTCAATCCAATCCAGCTCGAAAGAAGTGCTGTACCGGTTTTCAGGCCAATTCTACGACATATGACAAAAAGTGCAATTCCGGCAAATATCCAGCAAAAGAGATTTGCATAATTCAACAGCCAGTCTGGCTGCCCGTATGTCACACACAGTAGTTGTAATAATTCATAATTAAATGGAAAGAAAATCATTCGGAAATCACCGGTTGTGAAATGGCCCAGATGCCCCTGCCCCAAATAAAAATAAATACGTGGGAGGTGATAAGCCAATGAATCCCAACCATTTGGTCTGAAAGAAAATGCAACCACGATGTTAACACATACAAAGAATATAAATGTCAGAAATAGAAAAATATCCCAGAGTGAATACGAACGCCGGAAGAATTGTCGCATGATACTTTTCCACTCTATCGATGGATATGGATTCTTCTTATATACAATTCCATATCCTACGAGCGTCATCAGAACCGAGAGACTAAAATAGAAATAACGGTTTCCTAAGAGAATAAAACAAGAAAGAAGAAGGGCGGTAACGACAAGATTCGCCCACACGAGGATGAAAGCGGCCAGTACCCTCTCGAGCACATCCGGCAGAAACCGCTGTGTGATCTTGTATGAAACAAAGGAAATAAGAAAAAGATGAATCAAGAATATTATCATGGGGTATGGATCAATTATGAGACCAAAAATATTCACGTTGTTGTTGTTTATAATTTTATGCAAATAAAAACACCGTGCATATATGGAGCGTTATCTCCCTCCGATATATCTTCTATAAATGGAAAATGTTTAAAGAAGTGTTTATCAAGAATACCTATCAGCTCGTTATCAAATGACATACAGTAAGAGAGGTATTTTTTAAAAAAAACATTAAAAAATTTTCTATCGTGAGGAGATACGGGCTGATAAATAAACTCATCGAACACACGGTTCGGCAGAAATTCCACTTTTAATCCGGCTGATTGACCCTGTTTCATTACGTCATCGACTCGAAAGACATGTTTATCCTCGCTCGATGTTTTATCGACATCGTAACGGGAATAAAATTTCATTACATCAATAAACGTCTTTATCTGTGACTGATGCTTACCGGAAATACCGATTCCTTTTGCCTCTAACATCGGAATCATGAATTGCGCCATCATCCCCATTATTATAAATCCTTCGCGGCATGGCTCCTCGAACGTCAATATTCCCCCGGTTAACAATGCTCGGGCGGCTTCATGAATAAATTTCGATACATCGAGGACATGATGTAATGTCGAGCGCAGTGCAATTAGCGAAAATGTATTTTCTGGTAATACACCGATTTCTTCGGCGGACAGAACCGCATATCGTATTGAATTCTGATTTATGGATAAGCGTGTTATTTTCTCCTGCACAATTTTGAGGAATTTAACAGACGGATCGGTCAGAAGTGTTACGGGGTACACATTTTCCTGGACCAGACCCAATGATAAACGGCCGGTACCGCAACCGATTTCCAACGCAGGGCCCCTGAATGAAGCATCACGGCGCCGCAACAACGAGACCAACCCCTTCCCCGCCTGTATATCCTTCGGATCGATCTTATATTGTTCGTCATACTTGGTTTCGTCATGAGCAAATCGGTGGGGTTGTGAGACATAAATAATCCCCGCCTTCTCCCGCCATTGCTTTAACCATGAATTGATATCCATTACCTCGGCCTCAACATATGAAGTATTCTTGTCTTTATTCTCGACAGCAGTGAAATATCATCATGGAAAGACCAGATTCTTTTCTCTTCAGGAACTATGATTGTTTTATCCCCATTTTTTTCCATCAATTTATACGATCTGAATAGTCTATGTCGGGATTGATCGAATTCATCCCGGGATAATGAATTCCCGTTTCCGCGACAACGCTGTCCGCTGACGAACAATGCCGAACAACCGAATGCACCGATGAAAGTTCCGTATCCATCATTTTCCCACTCAGTCACTGCTCGCCGGACACCGTACTCACCTGTATCATTTTCCGAATTTAAAAAATCGTGGAATAAAACAGGAACACCGGCAGGAAGAATCGTCGTTAGTTGACGAATATCCTCCACGATATCTTCATAACGATGGTTTGCATCCATAAACACCATTGTCGGTGATATCTGGTACCTATGAATAAACTGGTAGAGAGTACCACGAAAGAGAAATGCGTTTTCTAATACACCGAACCTGTTCAACATGTAGAATGTACGACGAATAGATTTACGATCAACGTCAACACCGAAGAATTGGGGTGGTCCCAACCTATCCGGATTACTCAATGCCCCACGCAGCTCGATGACCGCCGAACGGCCTCCGTATGTACCGATTTCCAGAATCACATCGCCGGCATAGTAACCGAGTTCATACAACTTATATGAATCTGCTTCCATTTGCCATCCCGGTATGTCTTTCGTCACTTCAAAAATCATCCTATGTTCTTCATTAATAAAAACATCATCACGCTGATAACTCGGACGCATACTATCAAGTGAGCGATCGTTATAATATAATGTCGGCGATGGAGAGACTTTAAACATCTTCTATCTTTTTTCTTTAATTGATATTCAATAAAAAATTGACCCAGCGTTCTTTCTGTTTTTCCAGCGAAAATTTTTCTTCAATCCGTTGCCGTCCGGCACGGCCGAGTACTACGCGAAATGCACGATCGTTTCGAAGCGTCCCAATCGCTTTAATCATTTCTTTATTATCACCGGGCGGGACAAGAATTCCTGTCTGTGCATCAGTGATGACTTCGGATACACCTCCGATATTAAATGCGACGACAGGGAGCTCGCATGCCGAAGCTTCGCAAAATGTCTGGCCGAAAGCCTCTTGCAGGGCTGTACCTATAAAGACATCTGCGGCATTATATAATAGAATCATCTTCCGGTAATCCCGCAGGAGACCGGAAGAATAGACTCCATCCATCGTTAGCGAATTCTCTCCAAAGACGATGAACGTCGCAGAAGAATGTAAATAATGTATTATTTCCTGTAAATATTTTACTCCTTTTCTGTTTTCGTACACATTAACGGCACCGCTAAGAATGATAAATTCATCCTGCGAAAGGCGAAGCAAACGACGGGCAAGTTTTTTATCGATTGGACGATAGAAACAGGTATCCAGACCGAGATATATCGTTTCCGATTTCGTAGTCGGTGCAAGTGCATCGTGAGCCAGGCGGGTGATCCAGTCGCTGTTTGTTGCTAACGGGATGCCGTCGGGACCACAAAAAAGTGAACGGCGTAATTTCCACGCGTTCTCGATTTTCGAAGGCTCAAGTTCCGGATATTCATGTGCTGTAGGACAGGTGGCATCACACCCGGAAATAAATTTGAGGCATTCCCCCGAGTATGCACAGCGTCCACTCAGCCAGAACAAATCATGCATATATACAACCATGGGGATTCCCTGTTCCCGCAAAACAGAGAGTAATTCCAAAGGCCAGCGTGCTCCATGAAGATTTCCAACAACAATAAGATCGGGAGAAATGTCGTATATTTCTTCCAGAAGGCCTTTAATAATCATTTCATCATCGCTACCTCTGCTGCGATGAAGATGAGGCATTTGCCGTAATCCCAACCATGTGCCCGATGCATCGTGAGGTATGAACGGGATCTGCGCTTCAACTCCATGACTCCAGCACAACCCTGCCACTTCACACCCCATCAGTAGAAACGATTGAATCTGCCGCATTTGCGCTATTCCCGCTCCATATTGAAAGCCAACATCATTAAGGAAAAGCACACGAAGCCGTTTTCCAGAATGAAGGTATTCTCCGATCTTCCACTCCATTATTTTTTTCTCAATTCTTTAAGAAGCCTTTTATTCAACTTTCGTAACTCCGGAAGAAACGGTAAATCCTTACCGCTTGTTTTTTGCCGTTGATGCATTCGAAAATACGCAAGCGTCTCGGGAATATGAACAATGGACGCTTCAGCGATCGCCATTCTTACCCAGAGTTCATAATCCATGCTGTAATGGAGAGTACTATCAATTCGTCTCCCGGCTTTTTCCCAGATATTCCTGCTCCAGAACACTTCCGGTTGATAAAAAAAATCGCCTTTTTGCCAGGAACCATCGATATCGAGAAGATTATCGAGTGGAAGCCGGACTTTTTCCCCCAGAGGTAATAAAGTGTGATGTACACTCCAGGGAATTACTTCGTTATTATTGACCAGAGCACATCCCCCTGCAACCATATCACAGGCATACGTATCAAATGCCAGCGCAACATCAAGAAATGTGTTGGGAAGATATCGGTCGTCGCTATTCAGCCATGCAAGAATTTCTCCGGTTGCATGATGGAAACCCCTGTTTAACGCATCGGCCTGACCTTTATCCTTTTGACTTAGACACACTGCGAACTCATTTTTATACCGGTTGAGAATCTCGGGTGTTGTATCGGTCGAGCCCCCATCGAGGAGGATGTACTCAAGGTTCGGATAACGTTGTAACAGCACCGAGCGAATTGCCTCTTCAAGGAAATCACCCTGATTGAGTGTGGCTGTAACGACCGATATTCTCGGCCAGGGCCTGCCGGAGGGCATGGTCGATGGGATTTCAGACTTGAACTGCTTCCACGGCCATTGTGTACCGTCGATTGTCCGGCGTTCTTCGGATACCTTGAATAATCCCTTTGAATTGGAGCAAGGAGATAGAGAAACAAAGCTGCCGATTGTCACCTTAATCCTACCCTCAAGTAAAAATAACTCTTCCGAAAAACTGGTATTATGAAGAATCATCGCCGTTCGAGGTGAAACATAATTTTTTAATAGTTGGAAATACGAATGTGAACAATTCTTTCCTATGAATAGAACATCATATTTTGAAAGTTCCGGCCGGCCATACTTCATGAACCATCCATCGGCGATGCACGCTGTAAAAGAAATATTCGGTTTAATGAGACTTAAATTTTCGGACGGAGAATGAAGAACAAATACAGATTTCCCGAGTTCTTTAAGAAAAATCAGTAATTGAAGATCATTTGGGTCCGGCATGAGACAGATTACGGATGAAAACGAAGAATTATTATCGAGGAAATGGTGTATTACACTGTCTTCCAGATCACCCTGAATTAACCGTGAATTGACATAAGCATTGACCTCGGGTGAGTTTAATGTTTCTTTAAGAGTCTGTTTTTGTAAAGGAGCGGTGTCTGCTTTCACTACACCAAGCTCCCTTTTGCGATGGAATTTGCGGATAACAGAAGCTAATCCGGCCCCCGCGTGCAATACGAACAGAAAAACCTGGTTAAGCTTTTTTCGGTGGCGTAAAATAAAATCATAGAGACCGATGCTGCGTAACGACAACTCAATGAACCGGCGTAACGACGTTTCCAATGTTCCGAGTTCAGCAATATGACCATTCAATGTTTCGACTAACATCAAAAGATTTGCATGGTCTTTTTCGATCACATCATACCGATGTTGTAAATCCGACAATACTGTTTGGTAATAGAGTATCGACTCAAGTCTGGCCCGCCTGTCGTTTTCAATCGAAGAAATCGTATCGATAAGTTCCTGATTCCGTCGCTGTACTTCCGCCAGTTCTTTTTGGTAATAGAGTATCGAATCGAGTCTGGCCTGTCTGTCTTTTTCGATTTGTGCTATGACATCCCGGAGTTCTGTCAGTTGATTTTGAAACCCGTACGTTCCTGTCAGAAGTTGTTGGATTCGTATTTCTTTTTGCTCAATCGCATCACGAGAGTCTGCCAGTTGATTCTGAAACTCGAGTGATTCCTTCAGAAGTTGTTGTATTCGTTTTTCTTTTTGTTTAATTGCATCACGAGAGTCTAGCAGTTGATCCTGAATCCCGAGCGTTTCCTCCAGAAGTTGTTGTATTCGTTTTTCTTTTTGCTCAATTGCATTACGAGAGTTATCCAGTTGTTCCTGATAACGTAGGATTGCCTCGAGTCGATCCTGCCTATCCTTCTCTATTGTAGTTATATATTTCAGGAGCTCTTCATTCTTCCTTGTGAGAGCCACATTGGATAGGGCTGTAGATGATGAAAGCCGCGTCTCGACATAGGTCTGATATTGTTTAAAGAGTTCTTCCTTTCTGCCTTCGCGGTCGACCTTTTCATATTGCAGCGAAGCAAATAACAGAGCTTCCTGTAA
Source organism: Ignavibacteriota bacterium (assembly GCA_963776275.1). GTDB lineage: Bacteria > Bacteroidota > Ignavibacteria > UBA10030 > CAVZMI01 > CAVZMI01. The sequence goes on along the minus strand of CAVZMI010000023.1, from coordinate 33,955 downwards.
TTCGGTCTTATAGCCGTTCTCTTCGAATATCCTTGTCCCGAGCGTCGTCACAATCTTTTGAGTTTCCATGGGGGTCAGGATTGTTTTCCATTTTCCGCATGATTTTCGATGCGGAGCTATTTCGGAAAGTACCTTTCGATCGCCCATGCTGGAATTTGCGTACCATGTCAGTAGTTCTTTATTCTCTCCATAGGATATCATCCTCTCGTTAAATGCCAATCCTAAAAAACTGCATACCCCGTGCATCACGGTATGGGGATCAATCACAAGATTCTCATAGGAAATCCGGATCATATTTGTATGCGATCGCTTATAAAAATCCTGAAATCTGAAATATGCTATCGTGGCGTCGAATGAAAATGGAGAGGGCTGTTCACCGATCATTTCCTCTACTTCGATTCCCCACACATCTTTATATGATGCAAAGATATCGAGTGGATTTCGGACTAAGAGTATTTTTTTGGCTTCAGGGAATAGCGTATCGATCCATTCAAGGACATGGTAATATCGGGGAGTTTTATCGACAAAATATTTTTTTTTGTTTTTCTCCAACAGACTATTATATACCGTCAATGCATAGTTTTGCGAGGCTTCTGTGATGATATTCTCCGGAGACAATTCTCGAAATGCGCGGCGTGCCAGATTTTCGTCATAATGTGCAACAATCGCATCATCAGAAGAGAGAAGAGAATGAAGTAAAAGTAGAAACCATGGTTCGGGAGGGACATAGACGTTATCGTGACCGCCGAGCATCGCCGCAAGCAATGTCGAGCCAGAGCGGGGAGTTGAATAAATATAGGCAAGATTTTTTCCGGCTTTCGTAATCATATAACTCTTCTATGATAATATTATCAGATTCTTTTTAGGAAAAACTTATCAGGGGAGTATTGTCAGATCTCCACTCCCCGGCAAGTCGACTATACCAAAATTATTGATAGCAATATTGTTCGGATTAGGGGTAATAATGATCGAACCTGCTCTGCTTATATGCATCAGTTTGGTGACACCTGCCTGAATTTGTTCTGCTTTAAGATGTTGAAGCTGTTCATGAGTCTCCGGCTCCATCATGCTGAGCCATAGTTCAAAAGTATACGTATCGGGTGACAATGGAAGCTTTATCGATTGAATAACCCGGATCGTCGCGTTTTTTCCAACTGTACGGCGCGGCTGTATTCCATGCTGATATGTCGTCTTTCCGTGAACAAGAATTCCTTTCCTATCATAAATCGCAACGCCGGCAAACGGAGTAAGTATATCACGCAGAACCTCAAACTCATAATAAAACCACGCTTCATCCCCCATGGAAAAAGAATTGCAGCGACTTCCGTCCTTATCATAGATCACGACGCCCTTCCAATGAACGTCTCTCTCACCAATAAGAACAGCAGAGGAAGAAAGATCCAGTGCATCGATGTCGGACCATTGGCGCGGCAGGAATTTCCTCTTCCCTTCCTGCGATTTATTATCAACCGTAATATCCACATTTGATGCAGTACTAGTCTTCGGTTCCACGCGAATTTCATTCTCGGAATCCTTTGCAGTATCCTTTTTCTGCTGTAATAGTAAGTATCTATTTACACCTTCTCTTGGATCTCCATGAAATATGTTCACGCCCTTCTCAAGCAATATTACAGAATCGCATAGTTCACGCACACTGCCTACATCATGACTCACAAATAGAAGAGTTTTCCCTTTTTGAAGAAGCGATTCTAAAAATAAAAAGCATTTTTGTTGAAAATATATGTCTCCTACAGCCAGTACTTCATCGATGACAATGATATCGGCATCAACGTGAGTCGCGATGGCAAATCCGAGCCGCGCGTACATCCCCGAAGAGTACCGCTTAACCGGAACATCGATAAAATCTTCTAATTCTGCAAAGGCGACAATCTCGGAAAAACGTTCCTCCACTTTCTTCCTTGGAACGCCCAATAGCGAAGCATTAAGGAAAATATTTTCCCGACCGGTGAAATCGGGATTGAATCCTGCCCCAAGTCCTATGAGTGCGGCAATCGAACCGTTCACTTCAACCGATCCATATGTCGGATAGGTAATCCCGACCGCAAGTTTCAGCAGTGTACTTTTCCCCGCTCCATTACGTCCGATGATACCGACTGCTTCGCCTTTTTTTATTTCAATATTTATATCACGAACGGCATGGAAGAAATCATTCCGCTTAACATTGCCCAGAGTAAACCTGAGAGTCGTGAGAAAAGTGTCCCGACCCGCCTGCAGATCATAAATTTTCGTGACATTATTGAAACGAAGTGCAATCATAGTACATCCGTGAAGGAACGTTCAGCTTTTTTGAAAAAAATATAACAGGGGAAAAAAAGAACGATCAGTATTATGATCACCATCATCAATGCAAACCAGCGGGGTTCTTTGTCAAGAAATATAATATTCTTAAATCCTTCAAGAAGAGTCCCCATCGGATTGAGAAAATAATATCGCTGTATTTCAGCCGGTAGTGCCGAGAACGGAAAAAAGACCGGCGATATAAACATATAAAGCATAATAAAATAATTCACGACATGGGTAATATCACGACGTACAATCGAAATCACACTTAATACTAATGAAATATTCAGAATGAAAAGAATTTCAATCAAAATAATCGTGGGCAAATACAGAAATCGGATATTTGGATAAAAGCCGACAAAAGCGTTTAGAATAACCAGGACGATAAACATAATTATGAAATCGAATAGTCCTGACAGAATGGTCGAAAAAGGAATTATTTCACGCGGGAACGCTACCCGTGTTATCAAAGCGGAATTCATACGTATGCTGTTCATTGCGCTGAGGGTTGTTGATGCAAAATAGGCCCAGAGTGTGAGATTACAGAACACAAAATTCATGTACGGTATTCCTTCGCGAATCGGCACTTTAAGTATCAACGAGAAGGCAACTGTATAGACTACAGCCTGCATTACCGGCTGAAACAAAGACCAGCCCATTCCAAAAAAAGTCTGTTGATATCGCGATTTAATATCCCGCTTTGTAAGCGAAAATAATAATTCGCGCCTATTCCATAACTCACGGAAACATACGAATAGTTTGATCATCTTCCCATTATCTTTATCGAAATACTTTTCACCAGGTATCGTTGTCCGCATACCCGGTCAGAATGAGAACATCATTGAAACGTTTCTTAAATTCCTTTTTTGTTTCTTCACTGAAATAGTTCTGCCAATCACCCGGAAGTCCTTTTCGATAATGCGACAACCGATCTTCTGCACCCGGATTCCGGCCTTTACTTAACGTGTTGAATCTATTTCGTCGAACTATATCATGAAGCACTGCTTTTTCAATGGGTAACTGACAATGGTCAATAAGTATTTTCTCGAAGCAAACAATATCGTTTTTTAGAATATCTTCAAAACGGAAAAATTTTTCCCCTGCTTTCAACCAGGATCGCTGTATATTCGCGCTGTCCGGAAGCCAATTTTCCATTAAATACACCATGCCATCACGCAAACTATTTGTCCTTAAAAAATTACGCCATTCTTCCATTTGATTTATCATGATGGGATGGCTATATCGCATTGAGAAATATGCCGAGACCAGTGTATCCCGAAGATCGCGAATAATCAGAAACCGCCGTGTCTCTTTTGGAAGTTGGATTTGGTCCCATTGTCCTTTCGCAATATAGACACACAAATAGACTTTGTGTTCTTGTATCGGCATTTGGAGAACCTGGGCAGCCGCAATTCTCGGTGGAATGATTTCATCAGGGAATAGCTCCTTGAGTACTTTTGCAACCCATTGCGATCCAGCCTTCCAATGCGTGATGTGAAATAGTGTCGGAATATTCATATGCTATAATCAATTTTGATATTTATCATTCAACGACAAGACAAATATAATTAATCCTTTTTTGTTATGAAATAATAATTCTAGTGTCTTCTTTTACCCGTTACCATAAGAGAACGGAATAATATGTGGAGATTTTCAGATGGTGCAGCCACCTTGAACTTACTCCGGCTGATGAGTTCAATCTTATTCAATCCTTTCATAGGATGCAACTCGATTACATCATCAACCCATGTGGTCGGATCATTCAGCTCGTATTTCTTTATGATTTTATTATTGAGACGAACAAAAAATGAAGACGACGGCCGAATTTGCGGCCTAATACTGAACATCAATGAAAGAGTATTTATCGACCTTGACAGTTCCTCCGAAACCGTAAGCGTTACGACAGGATTGTTCGCCCAACGGACACGTGGCAATTGCCATTTTTCATACGGGCCCTCCGGTTCCCGCATTCCATTTACTGAAAAACCCTTCTGTACGATATTTTCGATCAAATCACATCGAAAGACCTCGCCCTCAAGTCTATTCCTTTTACCGATATCTAACTCCGTTGGTGTTATACTTTTTTGCGATATATCCCACTCAATACCTCGATCAAGCGGAAACAGAGTTTCAGTAATATCCAGAGGCGCAGACCGAAGCCGCATTTGAACCTTCAGCTTTGATCCACTAGGAATCGGAGGAAGAGGAATTTGCATCCTAATACGTTCCTTCTCGATCCATTCTGTCAGATAGAAAGATGAACCGGAAGGCTCCACAACCAGTAATCGAAATTGGTACGGAGAATCGAGCGGCACCTCCAACTTTGGAGAGAAAACGAGTGTTTTAGGGATCGAGGCGTTTTCATCATAAATTGGTTTATAATGTAAAAGGTTATAGTCCGTTCCATAGGTATTATACTCACGGCCATTTCCACCAAATCCAAAAATTCCTTCTCTTCCGTAAACATTTTCCAGATAGCCCATGAGTGTCAATAAATTATTCTGAGGATGGGGTACTTTTATAGGTATGTGACCGTACTCGCTTCTGAAAGGATAAATCATAAGATTCAGGATATCGACTTTTGTGGGATCAAGTTGCGTATCTGTCGTGAAACGCGTTTCCGGACTTCGAGCCGCAAACTGGAAGTATGGAAATCCCCTCCGGGTATAAATAAAATTCATTTTTGGTGATTCCTGCATTGCCTTGACGACTTCTCTTGACATATATTTCTGCTGCAGAATGAAATGTGATTGATAAAGCCGACTGAAATTTCTTTGAATATTATATATGAACAAGTTCGAAAGAAATATTCCGTTACTAAGAATAATTATGGAAAAACCAATCAGAGTTATTTTTCGACCAATTCTTCCCTGATGTTCACGAAGATCCCAGATCGCTGCAATCGCCATTGCCGCGATTGTAAATGGATATACATAATATACTCCCGTCGTTTCAATATATTTTGTCAGCATACTACGGGCAAAGTGCCATGAGAAGAAAAGTATTATAAGAATGAAAGGCACAAAAGTAACATATTTCCTGTTTCGATAAAGGGTGATCAGCCCGTATACAAAAAGGAAAGGAATGAAACCAAGCCAGAAGGTTTGTTCAAACGAGTAAAAACCATCCGGATTTGCGACACCCCTGAAGCGATAATGAGCGAATGAATAATTCTTATCGTCATTCACATTATTAAAAACCAATTTGTTGAAAAAGTCATTAAAATTTTGATAACACTTTCGTTTAAAGTCGTCATCCGGTGAAATAATCAGGTCGGGAATCGGGCTGAGAAATAATTGAGATGAAAAAAGCGTTGTGTTTTTGAGTGCCATACCTGCATCGAAGGGCTTATTTAAAAGAGGATTGACCCATTTGGAACTAAAAAATGTAAAACCTCCCTGTGATATGTTGACAATCATAAACGGTACAAAAAGGAAGATAGCAATTATTATAATGACCAATGCACCTTTACCGCGCTCACGGATGACAGTACGAACCATCTTCTTTTGGATAAGGATAATAAGGAGAATTATTGCCACTACAGCTGTGATTGGTACGAAGAAAACAATGTGTAGTTTTGTTCCTGCACTCAAGCCAAGGGCAAGTCCGCTGACGATCGAATCGAATCGATTCCGGGATTTCCACCAACGAAAAAGAAATATGAGCCCGATAAGAAGCGGTACGGCTGCGATAATTTCGTCATTTGTCGAAGCCGCCACAGTCGCAACGATTGGGGTTGTCCCAAAAATTGCCGCCGCAATCAATGAACCTGTTTTCGAAGCACCCAAATCGCGTGCGAACGCAAAACAACCGGCAACACCGAAACTCCAAAATATCAGGCTGAGAAGATTAAACCATCTTCCATCGAGTGCGTATTCTGCGAAGTATAGATAGGCAAGTGTGCCGTTAAATGGATACACTGAAAGTCTTGAATCCGGACAGGGGATATGGCTCAAGTTTCCCTGCCCTAAATAAAGAAATACCCGTCCAAAGCGATACGATTCAGTATCCCAGTTGTTTGGATAGTATAACAAGCAAATGACACTTGTACAAATAAAGCAAATGAGCAGAAGAATCAATGACGTTGTCATCAACCATGACCGGGCGCTTTTCCCCTGCATTATCGTACAGGAATAATTGGCAGCCATTGATTTTGTAAAGTGCGGCACTACGAGAGCCGTTACAATCGCAAGAATAATTGAGACGAAGAAATAAAGGGGTAGAGAACCGAGTGCAGAAAAGAGGCTCAGAAACAAAGCCGTAATAACTAAATTTGACCAAACAAGAATCAGTACTGCGAAACTCTTATGGAGCCAACATTCATCATATGATCGTAGGGAATACCATGTAATCATCAAAAGCACGACAATATGAATGAAGGCGGCAAGACTATACATTTTTCATCCTTACTATTTGAAAACCATCATTGTTGATCGAAATTCAGGGCAGTTATACTCTTACAATGGAGTATCTTCAGTACCCCCCATCCTTTTATATTACTAAAATAGATTTTAATAAAGAATTCACCATCGTAAATTCCTTTATAAATGTAATGATTTCTTAATTAATATTAAAGCACTAATATTTTAACTGGTTTAAAACAGTACATCATTCCGGCGAACTTCATGATGCGTAGATGCTATATATGAAAGTAAAGCGGAGCAGACTTTTTCAGAGTAGACCGTATAAATAATCTCCTATTCTTAGCGTTCAGACCCTTCCACTATACCAGGAAATCATCTCTGCGGCATTTCCTTCATTGACAATTTGTCCGTCATGAAGAACGATCATGATTTATACCGATTAGTGATTAGAATTCAAAGCGCTGCGGTAAACTCGTTTTTAAGAATTCACAATTTAGAATTCAGATCCTTGCGAACACAAATATATGATTAAACCCAAATTCAAAACGTTCATGATGATATAGACGAAAATATGGCGAACCAATAAATTCAAAAATATTTGCCGGAACAAAACCATGATGTTCTTCAAACGCTATAGCATCCATGAGCCTCAAAGTCTTAAGGACACGCAACAAAACATCAACAAATGGGGAAGGAACCGTGAGGATCAATCGACCTCCCGGTTTCATCATCTGAGCACACCGTGAACTGAAGATTGCAAGTATATCTTCGGGTAAGTGCTCGATAACCGCAAGGAGGGTTACCACATCGAACGCCATAGTCGGAGGTACATCTTCGGGCCATCGTCCGCGGATAAGTGTATAGCGAGGTGTACGAACAGGGGAAGGAAGTCTCGGATCCACACCTATACCCGATCCAATGCGATCACCAAGATACTTAAACAATTCACCTTCCATGCAACCGATATCCAGGACAGATGCTCCGTCAGGTATGAATTGAACAGCTTTTTTTATACGCAACAGCTGTATTGCTCGATCCAGCTTTCGCACTGTTGATATCCCTGTTATTGTAAATAATATTTCTGTGGAAGATTCAACCTCACAATGAAATGGAGAATTCGACCAAAAACTAAACTCAACGGCCAAGGATACAAACGGATCACGGTGTCCCAATTGGTCACAGATAATCCGAGCGATGCAAATGTTTTATCCCATTCTTTTTTTGTGAAGTAATTATAGACTAGATTAATACCATGTCGATAATTGCCGATATCATCCATTAATTTCAGTATTGTTCCTGCAAATATTCCGTGCTTGAGATGATCTTTCAACACAAGTATTCCCCGCGACACTCTCATCGCTTCTTTTAGTAAATCCTCGGGATTTTTTGTATGATGAAGCACATCGATAAACATTACGACATCAAATCTTGAACTGTCGAACGGAATGTTTTTTCCATCGAACTTCCGCATGGCGATATGTGAAGTCCCGCGTATGAGAACGTCTATTCCAAAGATTGTTATATCGGTACGGAGAGTCATTATCGTCCGGTCAAGCAGGCCATCGCCACAACCGACATCCAATACACTAGCATTAGGAGGGATGAGTTTCGCAAGATGATGGGCAAGGATTTTTATGCGCCGCTGGTAAATAAATTTCTCGTGCAGCAGATCAATAATCTTCATCGCCTTTTTAGTCCGATGAAACTTAAGAGAAAACTTGTTAAAATGGTTTGAACGCCAAGAGCCAAAAAAGTGAATGCCGGGATCACCACACGCATCATCTGGGAAGCGTTGAGCTCACCAAAAGATCGCTCTCCCCATAAGATCACCGCATAGGCTATTCCCGCGAAACCAAAAAATACCTCAATAAATCCCGTTATTAATCCTTTTTCCAATGTAAAAAACCTAAACAGCTTTGTAAATCGTCGGCTCTGTGGCAACAGTTTTTCTGTTATAGCAAATAATTTGCTCATAAAAGCAAATGAAATAGATTGAAAACCAAGAATAACCAAAAGACTCGAAAGGAGCAGCGAATGAATATCCAGATACACAGAGCCGATTTTTAGAGGTCCGCCAAAAATCAACACAGACCCGCCGATGATACCCAGCGCCATGAGTACAAATCCGGGATACAGAAATAACCACGTGGGGCTGTATAAAATGAGAAAGCGGAGACTCCGCCACCCGTCTCTCCATGTTAGAAGATGAGGTGGTCGGCTCCGCCCGTCCGGTGATAACATTGTAGGAACTTCAGTTATTTTCATTCCACGAAGCGGTGCTTTTACAATCATTTCGATTGCAAATTCCATTCCCGTTGTCCGTAAATCGAGGTCCAATATACTCTCCCGCTTAAATCCCCTAAGTCCGCAATAAATATCACCGCATGGACTGTGGAATAATATCTTTCCAAGCCAGGTAAGAACCGGATTGCCGAGATAGCGATGGAGAAAAGGCATAGCATCCGGGGCAATGCCTCCTTTAAAACGGTTCCCCATTACCAGGTCGTACCCTTCTCGTAGTCGATCGACAAAGGGTTTAAGATTGGCGAAATCATAACTATCGTCCGCATCTCCCATGATTACGAAGGTGCCCCTTGCTGCCTGAATCCCTCCAAGGAGCGCACTTCCATACCCTTTTTGTTCGACATGGATGACTCGAGCACCCGATTGTTCTGCAATTGATTGCGATCCATCGGTGCTATCGTTGTCTGCAACTAGAACCTCTCCATGAATTCCTTCCCGATCAAGAAACCCACGCGCCTTTCGTATACACTTGGCAATAGTTGCCGACTCATTGAGTGAGGGCATCAGAATTGTCAGTTCAATTTTACTCATCTGTGACTCCTAGTACCTATAATTTCCTCGTCACCGGTATTGAGATTTTCCCATGCAGTACCACTTTGCGGTATAGCATCTTTTCTTCTGTAAGTAATGTAAAAGTATATTTTTCTTCAGACCTGTCCAAAATAATTTAAGAAACGCTGAAAATCCACACTAAATATAATTTTTGAACCACTTTGATTTTGAATTGTCAAATTCGGCTATCTTGATTAGTCAATGCCTTTTTTTAATAGTAAATAAATTCTTGACGACAAAATCGCTGGTGAGCGGCGGGAAGAAGCGAGGCCGTGTGTTGGCGCAATTTCGTGCGTTTCGATCGAGGCTTATAAAAAGATATTCGTCTCATTATCCTTGAATAATAAGGCCGAGATCGACGGACTCGCGGCTGCCATCGCAACAGCGCGGGTGGGATGCCACCTAAAGCGGGTTGCGATTTTGTCCTGTTTTCTTTCTGTCACTTTCTTTTCAAAAAGAAAGTGACACCATTAACACTGTTCTTTTATAAAAGCTATTTTGGACAAGTCTGATTTTTCTCCATTTTTTAAAATTAGAGCTAATATTGATAGCGAAGAAAAAGCCGTAAGCAAAGGGTAGAGTGATGCGCGATAGGTCAAATCTTTTGCTATATTCGGCCATGTGGTTACATCAAGCAGTGAAACCAAAAAGATTCTAGCGAGGACATAAAGCAACAATGCTGTCATTATGATAAATGAAAAACTAACCTTACGCTTCATAAAAATTATTACTATATGACAGATGTATGAAACAATTCCTAATGAAGTAAAAATAAACATAAAAAAACGAAAGCACGAAAGTAATAAATTCAATGCGCTCATTTTTAATGAATCTACCCGCTGTAGATAAGGCAACACCGGAAGATCATTCTGCCTTGGTGAGATTCTGCTTTGCGTAATATCCTCAAATAAATAAATTATTTCATCTGAACCATTGCTTGGCGTGCATGGCCCAACTACAAAATTATCCAGACGAATAACTGAAAACGCCGTCCTTACAGAAGTAGAAAGTAGAGGTTTAAGGTATTCTGTGCGCCATATAGGCACTAAAGAATTATGTCGTCCATAGCACTCAAGTAGACCTTTATCACATGCGTTGTTTACCTCTGAAGATAGGCGGTGGTAATACCTCGCTGCGACATCTCCAAACGAGCCATATCCTGCCAGCACGACCGCGTCTCGCAATGCCCAATTAAAATGAGTACTAATGTCTTTCCCGGCATAGGGACCATATTTTCCCCATGCTTTCCCAAGGTCTCCTTCTAAAAATTGACGCAGTTCCATAAACGCAGGGCTTACGGCATAAATGCGCTCCCGGGTCTCACGAGGAACTTGAAGATATTGCTGAAACTGTTTCGGCTGGACACGCAACAAAGAACCATACGCCTCGACAAAATCCTGTTGTTTCTCTTCACATGTAGTAAAAATACCATAATATAATTTATTTACTCCTGCCACTAAAGTTATTATGCCAACAAAAAAAATTATTGGAATACAGCATATTATAATACGCCTTATTTTATTCTTAGAAAATAACAGAATAGAAATAAACGAAGCTCCCGATAAAAGAAACAAAGAAGGCAATATCAATACACCTTCTTCTCTGGTCAACCAGAAAGCAGCAAAGGAAAGCCCCAGACCGATATTCCACTTTATGAGCACTTTTAAGGATACATCTTTTCTTAATAAAATGCCTATCGCAAATGACGACACCAATAACGCAAGCGATACATAAATTCCTTCACGAATCACTCTTGCCATGACAGCGGTATCATAGCTGATTGGATGGAACAACAGCGCGAAGTAGATAAAAAGAAAAGGCAGCGCCATATTGCGAAGTAATGGCCGTATTGCGATTATGAACACCACGCAGGTACAAACATAGAGAAGATGTTGAGAAAGAGAGAGCGGCACTCCTGACCAAAACATTACGGCTATCCAGAAGGGATAGAACGGTTCTTTTGCTAATGTTACATTATTATACTCTCCAAGCCACCCGCCCGAAGCTATGTGTCGCGCAAGTTTTAAGAAAAGCTCATCATCATGCGGTGAATGATAAGCAGGCATTGTTTGCGCGCTTACCAACCATAACTTTATCATCGCCAATACAAACAAGATTACCCAAAACCATGGAGGAAAAATAAATCGTGTTTCCGGAAAAGGAACGGACAATCGCTTTATTAGATTGAACCGACGAATAAGTGTAGCAAAGAATCTTTTTAGCATTTTATATATCAAGAAGCATTTAACAGGATTTCTGAATACAGAAAACATCCTGATTGTTATCCAATCCTTGTTCTTTACAATAAATCTCTTTCCAGCCATGTATTTTATTGAATTGACCTTGCAGCCATTCTGTTGAGGTGACGGAAATACCGTAGTCCGCCTGTCCTGGATAATTGGCGTAGCCATATCCTGATTCTGCATAAGAACGGATTAATTGCGAGACCCCTCCTTTTTCCAGACCATAGGTATTTTTGCCATCTTTAATAGTTTCCCAGACAAACTTACCGTGCGAAGAGAAAATGAGAAGCCCGCCAACAGAAAGGTGCCGGTTGAAAAAATTAAGCAGGTCAACTGCAAATATTGCGTCTAGATGTGTTAATAATGAACTGCACCAGATTAGATCGAATTTACTCCCGACTGTTAATAAGTCCAGTCTCTTTTTAGAATAGATTCCCTGAACCCCAAACGTATGCGTGCAGAAATCGACCCCTTCTTCAACTATATCCATAGCAGCGAGATTTGCATTTGGAAATCGTTGGCATAAGAACCTCAGCACCCTTCCATAACCACAAGGCATATCAAGAATATTAATAATCTTGGGATTCTCAACGTTACTAATGGAATCGTTAATACACTGAATTGCCGACAAACCAACCTTTAAATAATGATCGGCATTTCCAAAGTACATATCATCTTTTTTAGATATCGTGCTTTTGACCTTCTTAAGCAAATTGAACTCTAACGATTCCTCCGGATACTCCAGCATTAATTTCTCTTTTTCAGCGCTCAAATCTATGTATTCTGAATTCATATACAACTCCTGTATATTCACTCCACTGTCGTATCATTGATAATGTTGAATAATCGTATACCTTTCACCTGTGCCGCAATCCTTTTCGAAACTTGGACATTAAATAGACACCGACTTTTTATTTCTTGCGACTATAATCGTAAAATCGCTCGACAACACACTCTCTCTAATCAAAATATCTTCTATATAGCCCAACATTTTTAGTATAGCAATATCATCCTCCCTGGATGCATCAAAATTATCAATAATTCCATGCAATAAATAATGTAGGATGGTTCCGCCAAAGTCAATCCTTTCAATAATCTCAAATGATTTTTCAAGAAAATTGATTATCTCCGCAGAACGTATTGCTTCGGACGGATCATTCGTATTCATATGTTCAACAGTCGGCTTGTCAATCGGCAATTTTGTTCGACCTGTTGTAACGTCATATCTAAGTCTTAGCGGTAATAATTGTAAAAGCTTATTCATGATTTGCAGTTGTTTTTCTGTCCATTGAAACTGTGATGGCCCGATAAACTCGTTAGCGACAAGTAACCCATTTTTTCCCAGGCTTTTTTGAGTCTCCTTTATCACATGTTCTAAATTATGAAAATGATGCATAGCAGAGTTAAAAAAAACAATATTGTATTTATCGGTTTCGAGTTTAATATGATTTATATCTGCAGCCAGATAATGTAATCTGTTAGATACCCCCTTCTTCTTAGCTTCCTCTACAGCGATGCTTATGGATCGTTTAGATATATCAAAGGCGTCAAACTCTTTACATATATTCATTGATAATCCTTGCCGCTCAAGCGTGCCGTCACCGCACCCAAAAGAAAGCCCATAATCCAAAACTTCCGGTATGTATTTTTCTTTGACCCACGGCAACCACTGGAAAACGCTCATAATCTTATCTCCAACCTTGAGTTTATTGAGGCAGTATTTTCCGACAAGTGGAGAGTTCAACCAATTAATCATCTGTGTAGAGGCTTTATCGCGTATATGCACATTCTTATCCCAGTATTGCGCAGCTTTTATTATATTATCGTTTTCCATATATCGCCTTTCTCCCTTTTTCGAACACCAACACTTCACGGTGCGAGCGACACCTTCTTCGAGCGAAACTCGAGATATCCAGATAGTGCCGATACAGCATCGGCAATATATTTATAATCACCTATTTAGAATACCGTTTCATTTTTTTTCGAAGTACTTTTTGCGATTATAATTCGGGACGATAGTCGAAACAGCCGGCTGTAGGTTTACCACCTTTTGGCAAAAATCGAGAATTTTAGGAGCGGCGATATCCAAACTATGGCGTAAAAGAATTTTTTCCCTTGCTGTCGCACCAAGCTCTCTTAACCTGCCACGATTGTTATTCAAGTAAATTATTTTTTCGGCCGCTTCATTGACATCTTCGTAGGGGACAGCAAACCCCGCGTCATCTTCGACAAAATCGGGCATCCCCCCTGCATTTTTAAAACAAATAACGGGAATACTGCATTGAGCCGCTTCAAGACAGGCCAGTGGGAACGGATCCTCCCTGGAAGGCAAATAAAACAGATCACCTGCAAGGAAATAATCAAAGACATTATCTTTCACCCCAAGGAAAGTAATGTGGTTTTTTAGTCCATTATGAAGCATCTTGAGTTCGAGTTTATCCCAGGAACAAATCATTTGAGAGGCAGGATCTGAATCCCAAACTTGTTCTCCTATCCAATAAAAATGGAAGTTTGAGAGGCCTTTTCGCTTTAACATCAAGGCGGTTTCAATGAAAAGATCAACACCTTTCCTCCAATATATTGAGCCGCAACCAAGAACAATCAACCCGTCTTTAATTAAGCCTAGTTTTTTTTGAAGATCTTTCTTGGGATGAGTAAAATTTATTTCCCTGTCTTCTATGAATTCGTGAATCGTTGTGATTTTTCCAGGGTCAATATTGTGATTGTTTTTCAGATTCAATCCGACCGGATTCGAACAAGCGATAAAGTTATGGGTATATAGTCGCATTTTTTCTATAGTGGTTTTTTCAGCATACATTTTTATCGATTTTTCAAGCTCATGAACATGTGTCACATAAGGAACATGAAGATACTTCAACTCATCATAAATAGCGGATGAAAGCACGGTATTTCCATAAATCAAATCAGGCTTTCCGACAAATTTATATAAGATCCTTTTCCTTTTTTTTTCGTCAGGATATTTGCCAATAAAATCTTTCCATATCAAAACAGGAGCGATTTTTTTAAACCTACCAAGAAGCACACCACCACGGAGAAGTATTATTTTAATTTCTATCCCGGTATGTTCGCTAAGCCATTTGATTAAACTAAGAAGTAATAATTGCGCTCCTGCCAGCAAGGCATCGTGTCCGACAAATAAAACAGTTCCCATAGTTGTTTTGCTTTCAAATCTTTCAATAGGAGCCCTGGCACGGTAGAAACGAATGCCCCTTCGGATCCCATTCTTCACAACTGCTTTTAATGACTTATCGATCGTATTTTTTATGCTGCCGGCACGTCTTTTCATTAAAAGAAGAACTGTCCATAATGACTTTAATTTCGCCATACATCGTACCCAAACAGATTCTTTGTGTATCCACTTTTTCGGGGAGCGATCATTCATTACACCCCCGTCATTAAAGGGTGGACATATTCTTCCAATTCTATAGGCACCCCATTGTTAAGAAGATAACTCGCGTAGATTTGCCCAATTATTGCCCCCTGCGAAACTGCAATGACATGAGGAATACATCCGCGGATTTCGGTATCAGTCGCTTCGGTGTACCGTTGGGCAATTAAATCTAATAAAAAGTCAACATGAGATTCTACAATGGAGACAATTTGAGAACCGGACTTACCAATATATTTCAAGCGCTTAGCAAAAACTTGTTCAAAAAAAGTCTTTTTAAAAGACTTGATACGTGGACGTGAGAAAGAATCAAATTTCAACATTTTCTCGGCAAGTAGCTGCTTACAAGATTCTTCTAATGCCTTGATTTCCGATATTCCGGCAGGCCGTAAATCCTTTTCAAGCTTATTTAGAATTTTGGCGCACATAACGATATCGACTATTGCCCGCTTAAATCGATAATCAGGCGAACGGTTATGCGAATGATAGATTTGAATTTCCGGAGCATACCGTATGCTTATCCCATTACGTATGGCAGTTCGGGCCCATGCTATGTCTTCGGCGTATGGAGTATCTGGAAACGGAATATCGTCAAGTACTTTACGCCAATAGATAGAACATACATTGTCAAAACGATAACGGTAAAGCTCATCCTTATATGAAAATTCGCGATGCTCAGGTGGAAGACATTGGATACGGGAAACATTGCCCAGATATTCACTATGTCTTTCAATTTCGAAACGTGCATAAAGATCTGCATCTTTATGGGGGATTTGGCACCCATAAGCCGCAGCAACCTTTTCATCTAAGGCGCTATTGGTTGCCTGTAACCATGTTTTATTAACTGGAATTGCGTCTTGAACCATATACACGACACGGTCAAATTGCGCAAAGGATAAAGCCCATTGACGAGTGCGACTGTGGTGAAACTCTTCCCTGGAAATACGTTTGACAATGGCTCCGTAACGCTCGGCAAGTTTATCTGTACCGTCGGTGGATCCGGAATCAACAACGATCAACTCCCGCAATCCTCTAAAGTTCTGATCGGAAATGGCATCGAGCACGCTTTTAAACAACGGACCGCCGTTATACGTGGGAATAATGATGCTTATCCTTGGAGGATATAAATGCGGGACAGAAGAAAATGATCGAGGATTTGTCTTTTCGGATGAGGACGGATTAAGCTTCGGCGATGTATTGAAGCCGGCGTCCCGACCATGTCGAATATAGTGAAGCAATGGGTCTGTGCCCTTTTTTCCCGCCTCAGGGTGTTGTTCAACATAAAAAGCAGTATCAAAAAGTGCGCTTGGATTACGCCGCTCAGAACTTCCGCTTAGAAGATAGTGAAGCATCGGATCAATATGTGCGGACGAAACGTCTCTGTATTGTTCCAGATAATATATTGGATCAAATAAGTCGGCACGGCGAATGGCGACATAGGAATTAAGCAATTGCCACGCTTTAAAAATCCGTCCTGTTAAAATAAGAAAAAATATTTTCTTGGCAATTGGCAAAGCAACCCTCCTAAACAAAATATGACAAGATTGACGCTGCAAATATTCTTCTATAGAACGCTTCACATCTATAGATTCTGCCAATATTTTTTTAATTTATCGAAAGTTGTTCGTTCGACAGAAAGTGACTGATTATTAGAGAATAAGCGTTCGACAGAAAAGCCATCATGCTTTCCTGTAAGATTGATAAAATCGAAATAATCAAAGTTATAAATGTCTTTAATTGCTTTCGCGCGAACGGGATCAGCAATCGTCTCAAACAGCAGTTCAATACCTAAAAGCCCGGTAAAAGGGAAGGGTTTCTTTTCAAGCGCGACATGGCAAGAACAAATTTCAGATCAAAGCCGTCTGCCCGATAATATTTGGTTGCTTCAGGAAATACGGCAACCAGCTCTTCAAATGATTCTATCGCCGGATAATTTTTAATAAGGTTATAGAACTCCGTTGTGCTGCGGATGCGGGATCCCGGCCTGCTGCTGCTCGCATCGGCTTCACTGGCAAGCACGCGAAAGCGCACCAGCTTTTCGTGTAGCACATGAATTTCATATTTCAGGCAAAGCCTCACCCACAAATCAAAATCGCCTGTTTGGGCCACCCCTAACCTGTAAAGACCGCAGCTGCCATAACACTCCCTGCGGATAAGGACGCTGGGATGGCAAAGGGCATTGCCGCGGTGGAAGAAAAAAATTAGCCATTCATGTCTGGTCCTGTTTGGCTCATCAAAGATATAGGGTACTTCTGGTTCTCAAAGAATCTCTTGTAATCAAAATAATCCATAAGCCTGTACGGACTCTTCCTTACCGTCATAATTTTGCGGTGTACCAGGCGATCATTGCTTGCGGATCTCCTTCATTGACAATTTGTCCGTCTTGGAGAACAATCACACGTGGGCAAAATTTCTGAACTGTTTGAAGATCGTGACTGACAAGTACGACCGTTTTTCCTTCCGATTTGAATTGCCTGAACTTCTGTTCGCATTTAGCACCGAATGCCCGATCGCCGACGGCAAAAGCCTCATCGACAAGAAAAATTGAAGCATCGGACTGTGCGGCAATCGAAAAGCCCAATTTCATCAACATTCCTGAAGACAGCGTGCCCAATTTGGCGTCGACAAATCGTTCCAGCTCTGCATACGCAATTATTTCGTCAAACCGTTTCACGATTTCTTTTCGTGTGAAACCGAGCACCACGCCCTGAAGAAAGACATTCTCGCGGCACGAGAATTCCGGTTGAAAACCGATGCCCAGTTCCAACATCGGAAATATATCGCCTTTCACATGGACTTTTCCGCTGCTCGGGCAATAAATCCGTGAAATTATTTTGAGAAGCGTCGATTTCCCGGATCCATTTCTCCCAATTATTCCGATGAATTCTCCATCGGCTATAGACAGTGAAATATTGCGGAGTGCATGGAGCTGTTCAAAATCATATTGTCTTTTCACGATTGAAACCAACCGATGATAGAGCGTCCTTTTCCGCTCATGCGGTATCTTAAATATCTTTGTGATATCGTCCAGATCGATCATGATTTATTCCGATTAAATATATTCCGCTATCTGGTCCTGATATTTTCGAAATATATAAAATCCAATAATATACGTCAACAGGGAAATTCCGATTGTGATCAGCAAAAATCGGAGATCGAAATAATCATATAAAAGGTAATGGCGAAAGAGCATGAAAATCCGTGCAAGTGGATTCAGGAATACGATGATCTGCGTTGACTCCGGCAGGGCGTCAATATTATAGACGACAGGCGTAATCCAAAAAATTGCAAGTACAAGGACATCCCAGATTTGACCGAGATCACGGAAGTGTACATAAAGTATCGTCAGCAAGAAACCTACTCCCGCTGAAAATAGAATTAGACAGAGGACAGGAATAGGAATCAGGAAAACAAGCGGCGAAACACCATGGATGATAAAGCATACGATCAACACAATGCAAAAATTTGCAAAAAGCGAGAAAAAAGCCGTGAGCGTAGACGAGTACACAATCAGGTAACGGGGAAAATAGACTTTCTTAATGATGGATGCTTTTGAATTCAAACTGTACATTGCGCTGAATGTGCAATCTTTAAAAAAATTATAACCTATGATACCTAACAATAAGTATAGAGCATACTCCGGAATTCTGACAAATATTACCTTAGTGAAAATAAGATAATATATACTGAACATCAGTGCGGGACTCAATAAAAACCAGACGTACCCCAGCACCGAATCATGATACCTGAGTCGAAAGTCGGCAACTGCAAATTCACGAATAATATCTCGATAGGATACAAAGGCAGCAAGCCACGGGCGGCGATGATTTTTTTGTCGTGTATTCAGAATTATCACTCTCGACAACTAGTCAAAGAAAATTATTCTATTATCGGGCTACTTCAGAAAATCCTCTCATGATCGGCACGTGCTATAGGAATCCGCCATCCGGTACCAAACGCTTGATCTGTGACTTTCAGTCCCGGGGCAGCCTGCCTTCGTTTGAATTCTGCGATACGAACGAGATGAAGAACTTTGTTGACAATCTCCGGATCGAATCCAGCTCTGATAATCTCTCCATACCCTTGATGTAATTCAATAAAGCGTTGAAGAATCTCGTCAAGAATATCATAAGGCGGCAGACTATCCTGATCGGTTTGGTTTGGTCGAAGCTCGGCCGACGGTGGCTTCTTAATGATTTCTTCGGGGATCAGATGCCCTTTAGTCAGATTCACCCACCGGGCTATCCGATAGATCATTGTCTTGGGGACATCGGCAATAACGGCGAGTCCGCCCGACATGTCACCATAGATCGTACAATACCCGACTGCCAGTTCCGATTTATTTCCCGTCGTCAAAAGAAGTGAACCAAACTTATTTGAAAGAGCCATCAGAAGGTTTCCCCGGATTCGCGATTGAATATTTTCTTCCGTGACATCCTCCGGATAATCCCGGAATACTTCCTTTAACGTTGTCGCGTACGCACCCATGATTAAAACAATAGGAAGTGTTATTGTGCGAATCCCGAGCCGTCGGGTAAATTCGGTTGCATCATCGATGCTTCCCCCACTCGAATATGGGGAGGGCATCATAACACCGAGGACATTTTCTTTTCCAACAGCATCAACAGCTATAGCCGCTGTTAACGCCGAGTCGATCCCTCCCGATAACCCCAACAGAACGCTCTTGAATCCGCATTTATGGACATAGTCACGGGTCCCGAGAACCAGTGCCCGCCAGATTTCTGATTCGGGCGTGAAATCATCCTCTTCCACCCTGCCGCGTTTCGTGACATCGGCAATGATGACATCCTCTTTAAAAGAATTCGCCCGGGTAATCAACACACCTTCCCGATCGAAGATGCAGCTTCGACCATCAAAAACGAGATCGTCATTCCCACCGACCTGATTTACATAAATGATCGGCACCTTGTATTTTTTTGCGATGCTGGAGAACATCGATTCACGGAAAGATTGTTTTCCGACCGTAAAGGGAGAGGCGGAAAGGTTAACAAAAAAATCGATGTTACTCGCTTTCATGATCTGCTCGACGGGATCACTTATATAAAGTTGCCGCGACATGAAATCTTTATCGTTCCAGATGTCTTCACAGATCGTCACACCGATTCGTAATCTTTCCATAATGAGGATCCCGGGTGATTGTGACGGCTCGAAATACCTATCCTCATCGAATACATCATAAGTAGGAAGAAGGGCTTTTGCAAAACTCACTCCCACTCTTCCCTTATGCAGCAAGACGGCGCTGTTGAAAAGAGGTCGGCCTGCCAGACTGGTATTGGGAATCGCCGTCCCCACCAGTACCGGTGGTCCCTTGGCCACGTTACGTGCAAGTTCTTCCAGAACCCGCAGTCCGCGCTCGATAAAACTTCTCTGTAACAACAAATCGCGCGGGGGATAGCCCAGAAGAGAAAGCTCCGAGGTAACGTACAGGTCGGCCTTTCCCCCGAGAGTATTTTTTACCGCGCTGGCGATCTTTTCCGCATTTCCTTCAAGATCACCAACGATGAAATTCAGTTGTAATAGTCCGACGCGCATCGTTTATTTTCTCATTATGTGGCTGTTCTGAAAGAGTAAAGACAAAAGTAAAAAGATAAAAGACGGGGCTTCTCAATAGCTAGTGGGCTTCGTTCCGTATTTTTGAAACGATTGACCCCAGGATTGCTTTCAATTCATTCGATTCTTTTATTAAGTATGTAAGCCGATCATCCCTAATCAATTCTGTTTTTAAAATAATTCGCAACCAATAATTTGCCTCTCGTATCTCTTTCAAAGATATTGCTACTTTCATTTTAAACTCACGTCTTGAAACTCCGGCTTGAGATTCCTCATAATTCGCTCCTCCTGAAGTAGATGCTTTTATCAATTGATGTTTTATCACTCTTGCTTCCGGACTATCTGGAAGGAGCCGGAGAAATTTTATTACCTCAACAGAAAAAGAGAACAACCTTTCCATTAAATCATTATTAAATTTCATCAAGAATCCTTCTTGTTATTTTCTTTTCTATTGAATGAAATATTTTCCCCTCCCTCAGCCATTTCATCTTTTATCTTTTATCTTTTTCCTTTTTCCTTAGAACATGCTGACTGATTTATTCCCTTTGAGATTAACTCTTCTCGACCATCTTCACCGCATCCAGGATTGCTGTTGCTGTTTTCTCCCAGGAAAATTTTTTTACCTGTTCGGCCCGGGCGTCGGCACGTACCGTCCTCGGCTCGTTCAAAGCTTTTGATATAGTATCGGCCAGATTGTTGATATCCCGCGTGTCGGAATAGAGTGCTGCTGATCCCAATGCTTCATGGAGTGAACTCGATTCTGAGGCAACGACAGAACAACCACATGCCATCGCTTCGAGCGGCGGAAAGCCGAATCCTTCATAGAGCGATGGATAGACAAACAGGCGGGCATTTTGATAGAGACCCACGATCTGATCATCACTCAAATATCCTGTAAATTGAATATTTGCATCTTCCTTTGTTATAGCCCGCAGATCAAATGCATGTTTCCCGAATACATCCTGATTTTCCCCCCCTGCAACGACCAATTTTACATCCCGTAGCTCAAGCTGACGGTATGCTCTGATCAAACTCTTCAGATTTTTCCGCGGATCCAGAGAGGAGAGCGTGAGTATATAATCGCCGTATTTATTCTCATGTGGTACCGCAGCCAGGCGAAGAATATTTTCAGGGACTGCAGGGTATGCGACAGATATTTTTTCAGGCGCGACTCCAAGAAGTTCAACCACTTCTTTTTTTGTAAATTCGCTGTTCGTGATAATACGCCGTGCAACTTTTACCACACCCGAGACAAGATATTTAAACGATAGCGCAGCCTTCTTTGAGAACCATCCCGGTTCACGTAGAAATGCGAGATCATGGATGACCACAACTTGATTTGTATATGTCAGCGGGCCTGTATTGGTCAGACCCAGCAGGAGCGGCGTTTTATTGGTGGCGAGATACACGGGAAGTTCGGTTTGTTCCCATACATGACCGGTCGAGTATCCCACAGTCTTTACAGCCAAGGTACGCGCATGTTCCTTGTGCATAATATCGTGTGGTGCGATAAATTCCGATTCGGGCGACAAAGTTTTTAAACGGAGAGAAACACCGATGGCGTACCGCTCGAGGCCTGTTATCCTCTTCGTTAAGAATCGTGCGTTGACAAACATTTGTATAGGACCTCCTTCGGATGAATTCCTCTTAATAAATATAACCAGTTTGTAAGAAAAAAAGAAAACAGTCGACCCTTCGACTGGCACGATTTTCCTTCGACTTCGCTCAACGACCCGCTCAGTGCGATTTGAATAATACGAATGTATACAAATTTAGGCAATTATCCACAATTTCTTTTTTATCTTTTTCCTTCTAATTCGATCCGCCGCGTAGTGTTGTCAGATGATTTTCCACCAACATGGCCAGCATCTCCGGAAACGATGTTTTTGGCAGCCACCTGAAAATTCTTTTTTGCTTTCTCAGGATTCGCAACGGTCGCTCCGGTTTCCGTCAATTGTAAAAGGTTCGCGACGTTTGTCTCCATTGACCGATGACATGATATCCTTTCAACAGCAATAACTCTGCGAGATACGAGTCATCCTGTCCGGCAATACCTGTTATTAATGCTGTCTTCATTACTTACCCTAAAAGGATTGTTCTCTACTGCCCCTGAAATTTTTTTGTCCACCACAAATGAATGCGGCGAAATGTATCCGATGAACTCCGGCCCATATACATTAATAAAGGGAAAGCAATCTTATCATAGATCATTCGTAGTGGATACGTTATTACCTTCCCGACACGATAGCTCAGAGACTGCTCGATTGCTGTGAGTCGTGAAATTGCCTCCGGAACAGAGTGAACATTCAGATTCTCCGCGGGTGCACCGATAATTCTATAATGTTCGAGCGATTTCAATTCAAAGAATCTCTCCTCGAGTTTCGCGGGATCGACTCTTTGTGATATAATTTTTTCAAATACTTCGGCTGTTTCCCTTCCGACATGCGCCCAGGTACGGGATAACGGACAAAAAGAGGCACTTGAATTTTTCGAAGAATAAATGGAACGAAGGAGCGGAGGTATTTCAGAAAAACGATCTATAAAATGAAACGCGTTCTTGTGATCGAATTTCGTGTACATTTCTCGAAAGACCGATGAACGAAATAGTATAACGGGCTTCCCATAAGTTATTGCATTCAATACCGGTAAGCCAAATCCTTCATATTGACTTGGAAAAAGTAATACCTTACAACGGCTATAAAGCGATTCGATAAATTCATCGGATAAATACCCGCTTCGATACACCTGCACATTTCCCGGAATATCTTTTGTTGGAACATCTCCTATGACAATCACGGGATAGGAAGAATCGATTTCTTCCAGCGCTCTCGATACGGCTTTGTGATAATATTTATTCCCTATGATAAGAATAAAATTTTCCGGAATTAAAGCTGATTTATCGGTCCAGACATCCGACCGCCTGTCGGCCTTAGATATGAGAACCGGATGTGCGCTGCGCTTATAACGCCGAATAATCTCTTTCCCGTAATAATTATCGATATCTTTCATTGAGGGCCTGCTTATCGATAAAATGCCGTCTGTCCATTTGACGACATGACGGTATAGGTTTTCTAGATAGACGTCATGTAAATAATTGCTGCGAAGCAAGATAACATCGAGTATGTTTACAGCAATACGCAGTGCAATTCTATTAAGGTAAAACAATTGTTCGTATTCATAAATTTGATGCGGAACAAAAGCGAGATCATAATGCATATCCGCGGACAATGAATCGGGATAGGAGACCGCGGGAATATGGTTTGAAAGACCCAGAAAATCATCGGTGTATTTATTAATGACTATCGTGACATCGCACTTCTTGCAAAGAATCGGGTAGGCTTCGAGTAATATATGGATCGCCTGTTCATTCGCTCCATTATACACAGGCTGAAGCCGCGTAAGGTCGTAATAAATTCTTTTTCGAGGATAGCATCCACCGAGAATATCACTGAAGTGATCAATCGCATTTCGCCCCCATTCACAATAATTCTCTAGGGCAGATTTGCATTCCGGATACCTTTTAATCAGAGCCTGAGATTCCCGTTTTTCGCTATCTTTTTCCTTATTACCCGATGATTGTTCAGCGTAGTGATATACAAAAGCGCGGTTTGCCCGAATAGACGAATATCCATACCTGTTAATACGAGCGCAAAAATCATTATCCGCATTATGCTCACACTCACAGTGCTCATCGAAAAGGCCAAAATTGTCGATCATCCGACGTTTGATTAACATACAAAAACCTGCCGCAGTCGGGACAACCTCATACCGACGAAAAGAATGTCTGAGAGATTTCCAGCATGAAAAGCACACTTTTGAAAAATTGTTACGACGATCTGAATAGAACGGGGGTATTGTCATAATAGTCGCATTGTTGCTCCGGGGAGAACATACGGCATTTTTTTCAAATTCGTTCAGACAATACATCATTTCTTCCAAAAAACCTTTTGTGACTTCCGTGTCGGCATTCAACAGAAGGATGTCGTTGGATGATTTATCCAATTCGAAAACGGCTTTGTTGCATGTACGAATGAAGCCGATTTTCTTTTCATTTCGGAAATATTGGAATCGATTTTCTCCTTTTATAAGACGGATAATTACCTGCTCGATATCACTACCTGCGCTTGTATCGTTGATAACGATGATTTTCTCGGCACGTCGGGCATGATGACGGAGACTTGTCAAACATCGACTCAGATGCTCATTACTATCGAATACGGGCACAACGATTGAAACACGACTCATCTTCATGAACACGATCTCCCTGGCACCGTTTCTTTATCAATAAATACAACTTCGCCATTCAAATGTGGTATCAATGTTAAAGGGCATTTCGAATAAGGCTTCCCCATCGACACTAGATTGTTTTAGGTCAGGTAATTTTTAAGTTTGATAAAAAAAACTTTTGGATTTTTAAAAAATTGAAAGAAGGCAGTTTTTAGTAAATCATTCCTCTCTATTCTTTTTTCCATCCTATGGATTCTGGTCCTTGATACGACAGACTTCACCGCTTCCCGAAATATTTTAGGTGGTATTTCCAGCTTGAGAAAATCGATGATCTGACGTACGGCTTGGTCCGGATTGGAGCAAATTTCCTCGTAGTGAATGATCATCCGGCGATGATCGGTATATTTTTCCAAAAAAAGGTCGATCCTTTTTTGATATATATCGACAACCGACAAACCTCGTTTATAGTCGATGCGATTCCGACGATAAAGCGACTCTGCAATCGATGATGGTTCCCGACGGCATATGATAAACACCGGAGTGTCTAAGTATGGTAAAAATAATTCGATGGTCAAACACAATCGCGGGTCTTTCCATCCCCATAATCCGGATGGCATCGCAGCTACCGATGAAACTATTTCCTGTTGAAATTTGCCGGACTGATTGAGAATCGCTCCCCTCTCCGGGGGATCGTACCATGTCCCGCCAGCCGCCGAAAGGATTTGATCATTCAAGTCAATTAAATTTTGATCTTCGAAATGGCCCAGGGGGTTGGAAATATTTTTCCCTAAAAGTTCCTCCCCCATAAAAAATCCAATTTTGTATAATATGCTTGCTATTAATGAAGTTCCACTGCGGTGCATTCCTAAAACAATTATATTTTGATTCCCGGGCATCTTCATCACTTTCGTATCAATATCGATGTTTAAAAAATAAGTCGCGTCCGATACTCAGCCATCCGCAAGAAAAGCTTTGATAATTTCTGAATTTGACTTCATTAAGAATCGTTTTAAACCTTAGAAAGCCGGAAGAAGAATGGATCAATTTACGTTTTAGAAAATGATTTATTTTTCTTTCCAGTAATTCAATCCGGCCATACTGGGTCGGATTTAATCCGGGGTGCCTCGCGATAATCCGTTCTTCAACTTCCTGACAGGCTGAAGCCAATTTCCCAAAATCATCCGCACTGATTCTTAGAGAATTATTGACGATATCCCAATAACTTTGCCTATATTCTCCCAATTGTTGCTTACTATGCTGCCGGTATAATACCAATGATTCTGGAATGGGCAATCCCTGAATCCCAACAATCGAAGCCAACATGGCAATCCATCCATCATGAATCCAATTTCCCGAGAAAGGCAAGACCAAATCCTTAAGGAATACACGGAAAGCCATAGTCGCGCCCGTCACCACATTCTGTTTCAATAAAACCTCAAGCTGCCTGCCTCCGAGGTAATCTTGAAGTTCTTTATCTGTAAAACCCAGCGATTCCCATAAATTCATCCCTAAGGATTTAAGTTCGGCATCAACTAATTCAGCATTCGAAAAGGCATAACCGATATTTGGATAAGCTATGAAGACTTTGGATATGATCTCGAGCTTCTGAGGCTTCCAGACATCATCCTGATCGGCAAAGGTAATAATATCACCGTGACAAAGTTGAACGGCTTTTTCAAAATTCTTGGTCGATCCCAAATTTACAGGATTCCGATAGACCGTGACAGGAAATGGACTTGATGTCTTGAACGAGTCGATAATTTCAACAGTTCTATCGGTTGAATGATCGTCACCAATGATCACTTCATCCGGCGGCAGGCTTTGACTGATTATACTCGAGAGCTGGTCTTTCAGGAACGATTCACCGTTATATGTACATAACGCTACCGATATCTTCATTCTTAAATATTCCTTCTCCATGCTCCAAGTTACGAATTATTTACCGAGGAACACTCAAACGATACGTTAACTTTTTATTTCCCTACCCGGTACCCCCACCACAGTGGTATGCGCAGGAACATCCCGTATGACAACGGTTCCAGCCCCGACCGTAGCGAATTCCCCCACCGTTGTCTCCATCATTATTGTCGCTCTTGCTCCAATCACGCAACCTTTCTTAATCTTGACCCGACCGCCGACAGTAACACCCGGGCCCAGCAATACGTTCTCTCCGATTTCTACATCATGACTGATAACACTTCCATATCGAACCGTCACAAAATCACCAATCGTCACATTTGCTCCAATGACACACCCATCCGGGATAATGCATCCTCGACCGATTTTAACGTAACTTACATCAATCGATGGATCTAACCAGACTTGGAATATTACAGTGAAATGAATCCAATAGTTCGGCGATATGTTGATTCCCTAACCGACTGCCATTCACATTATTAAAAAAATAGCTGTCTTCCTGTCCGGCCAGTTCGGGGAGTAGCTCCCGACCTCCCAGGATTTTATAACCCATAAGCGTTTTTCCCAGCAATTCCCTTGTATCATCTAAAAAACCCGATATTGTCCAGGATACAGTCACTCGGTTGATTGCATCGACTAATTTTATTACATCGCCGAAGGATGCCCCATAGATAAACAGTTTCTTCAAAATTCCACACTCCTTTGAGAGCAATTTAAAAAGGGAGCCGAGGTGACAATCTCAGATTTTTTCTTTCGCATTCAAAATTGAATCGATCCGGAGATTCCTTTTTACTTTCATTTTTAACGGGGGAGGGCATCCGTTTTCAATCCCCGTTCAATTTTTCTCTGATTAAGTACTGCTTCGAACACATAACTTCTTTGATTATCCTTGCCACGTATTCCCCCACAACACCAAGGACGATCATATTCATTCCCGAAAAAAACAAGAACAACAGTATGAGGGATGCCCATCCCGGTACAGTTATCAAACCGAATATTTTTCGTATGACGACAATAATTCCGGCGACGAAGCTGACGATGAAAAATAAAAAACCACAGCCGGAAACGATTTTCAGCGGAAGTGTCGAATAATTCACAAAAAGATCCAAAATCAATTTTACAATCTTACCTATTTTATAATTGGAAAGTTCCATACACCCGTTTGCAATGAACCAGAGTTTCATTGACGATCTTGTCGGTGGTCTGGAGAATTAATCCACCAATCATTGGATTGGGGGACTTGTTGAGAATTATTTCTTTGACTACCCAGCCCTTTAAAAGCCGGAAACTTCCGATATATAGTCCGGCCGGCTTATCAAAAATCTTCTGATATGCCTGATCAATAATCAAGCTGCCTAAATTTCGAAACAACGAATGTTTCTTTTTCTCAGGTCGTCCGATGACGACGTTTGTTCCTGTCTCGATCATTCGACGATATAACTTGGGGATTTCTTCCGGGGGATGCTGCAAATCGTCATCCAGTGTGACAATATAATCGCCCCGGCAAAAATTGAATCCACAGAGAGTCGCGTTATGCTGTCCGAAATTGCGCGACAGTTGAATGATGGTTATTCGGGTGTTATTATGTTTTAATCCTTTTAAAACATCCCAGGATCGATCATTCGATCCGTCATCGACAAAGATGATCTCATAATCAACTTTGATCTCCTTCTTAAAGATCTCGATCACTCTTTTCGATAATTCGTTTAATGATCGTTCACTATTATACACCGGAATTACTACCGAAAAGAGCGGACGTTTAGTTGTCATCGATCCTCTCCAGACAAAGGAATAGTTGTAATCATTTTTGGTTTATATTAACCTTCAAGCTGCAAATTACCCGGGAGGCCGTAATTTCAATAACTCCCGCACTTCCAGTGGAGTGGCGATCGGAACGTCCGATTACCGTTGCAATCTTGACGAGACGCTCAACCAGAGCATAATTAGTGGCCAGAGTAGTCCGCTCTTCGTCATACCAGATGTTATCTTCAAGCCCGACGCGTACTCCTCCACCCTCAAGAATACTGATTGCATTCATTCTACATTGGCATTCACCGATACCGGCTATCGACCAGACAGAATTTTCCGGCAGTTCCGATATGATCAAACCCAGTTGTAATAATTTAGCCTGTGCCGTTGCAATATTACCTAAAAGAATATTAAAGTAATATGGCGGCTGTATTATTTCTTTCTTAATCAGATAATGCGCAAAATTAACCATTCCGAAATCAAAAACTTCCAGCTCGGGTTTGATACCATTTCCCTGCATCTTTTCGGCCAGTTTGATGACCATATCAGGACTGTTCATACTGGCCGTTTTAATGAAATTCAATGAACTCAACGTCAAACTGGCCATATCCGGTTTTACTTCTCCTTCAAGGTCAAGCACATCCGAACGCTGCCAGAATTCAGTAAAATTCCTACCGCTTGTCGATACTACAACCACCAAATCTTTATTTTTTTCCTTAATCCCGGTTATAATCTCATTATAAGTTTCTTTTTTATAGGTAGGGGCTCCATTTGCATCGCGTGCATGCAAATGCGCCATAGACACTCCGAGAGTTGTACATTTCAGCACATCTTCGATAATTTCCGACGGACTCTCAGGAACGTGAGGCGTCATTTTCTTAGTGGGAACCATACCGGTAGGAGAAAGATTGATTATCAATCTTTTCATTGTTAATCCTCCTCGCTTTTTTATCATCGATATTTCAATGCAGCACCTGATCTGGATTCACCAACATTACTCATGTTTTACTTCTTTCATTATTTTCTTGAGATTGATCCCGGAAGTTAACAACATGGCTCCAATAATGGAAAAAAATAAAGTCGGTACTAGACCCAATAAAACTGCAATTCCAGCTCTATCCGGAGCCACTCCGAATCGGGTCAGTAAATACACCATACTCCCCTCGCGTAAACCCAATCCGTTCAGAGAAACTGGAATTAACGCTACAAGCCATGCCAGAGAGACGGCAATTATTACCATCATAGGATTGACAATGCTTCCCGTTCCGGCCAGTAATATCCAATACATTAATATACTGATGATTTGGGACAATAAACTCCAACAGACAGTTTCCGCTAATAATCGTCTGTTATTTGCATACAGTATGAAACTCGAATAAAAACGATGCACGAAAGACTGAAACCGTTTCAAGAATCCGGGTAGTGATGTTTTAGATGCACCTAACCGATTGAAAAAGAAAAAAACAAAAATAAAAGCTGCGCCGATTACAACAGTTATCAAAATATAATACCACTCTTTTATCATAAAGGCCAACCAGATACCGCTTATCAGTCCCAGAAGCAGTATCCCCATAAATCCGCATATCCGTTCAAAAAAAACGGAAGCATATAAAGGAATTTTTTTATTCCGATAATCTTGGAGCAAATAGAGCGGGCGTATTAAATCTCCACCAAACAAACCCGGGAAAAAATTACTGGAACAAATCCCGATGAGATTTATCCGTATCAGCCGGGTAACGGGAACAAGTATTTCAGAGGCTTTCAATACCCGTTTCCAACGAAATGCTAGAATCGGTAAGACAAATCCCGAACAAAGAAAGGCCAGGGCACTGTATCCTATATTTACATTGTGTAAGATCAGCCATATGCGCTTGATATCGAGAACTTTCAATAAAAAATAAATTAATGCCCCGCTAATAAGGAGTTTTAACCAATTAAAAAGTTTTTGTCTCATCGTTAATGAAAACTCCCGGTGATGAACATCATTGCCAAATAACACAGGCCAGAAATTACATGCAAGGAAAAACAGAGCGAAACAAAATATTTTTTATATCTGCCCCATTTATTTCTATGTGGTTCTTTGATCAATTTCATAAACTCGACTACTGAAAATGTAAATACCATGGGAAGTATTATCTGCCTGCCCCAGCCAAAATTCCCGTGATAATGGTGCGGATATGCTTCGGCAAATATAGAGTATTGAAGCAAAGCAATGAGAAATACCAGCCAACTTAAGACTAAAAAATCATTCTTGATGACCTTTTTAAAATAAAAAATAAGCACAGAAATTGGAAAGGCTATCAGTAATAGTAATGATATAAAGACATTTGGAGTATAATGGCTCCAGACTCCTAAAAAATCAATTATAATCTTGCTTTCTCCTCCCTCTTCGAATCTCATAAAATATTCCCATGCAAGAATGGCCAATGCCGGTATCGAGATCACGGTAAACTTCCAAAAATATTTTTTAAAAAGATTAACTCTTAACAATAAAAAAATATATACAGCAGGGAAAAATGACATAAAAAAATTCGGCTTGGCGGATACACTTATAGCAATCAAAGCCGCTTCGAGAATAGAAAACATTATCAATTTCTTTGTATTCTCTATATTCAACAAATAGATGAATAGAAGAATCGATAAAAATGCAAAGGGCTTTACGACTACCGTGGTCGGATTATGCCATACATTCGGTGAACTTTGTCCGAGGTAAATATTTTTATTAAAAAAGGGCAAATAAATAGCCGAAACGATCATCAGACAAAAAGTAAAAAACAAAATAATATTTTCTGAATAGTCATTGCGAAGAGATTCATTTAATATTAAAAAAATTATAATCGCACTGATTAAAACAGATAATGTCAAGATGACAATTGCCGTAGCCACCAGATTAAAGGAAAATAGCTGTGATATATAGTAAGTAACATAGTGAAAAAATGGATGATCGAGTCTCCTTCCTTGTTCAAAATGTTGTTTCATGAACTGGATATGAGCACCCAGGTCAGAACGAATTATCCTGCAACTCGCTTGATTAAAAAAAATACAAAACGCTAATAATGTGATAATAGAGAATGTGATAGTACTTTTCTTAGTGATTAAACTCAAATACGAGTTCAATTTTTCCTTTTTCATAACTTGTAAAAGCGCGTACTTTATTTTCATACGATTTTCTTTTGAAATTATTAGTTTCGTTACTCAAGCTCTCTGCGGGGAAGTATTTACTATTGTAGGGCACGTCAATGCCCTCGTGATTATATTTATAATATAATTGATGGACATTTCGTCTAATTCAAGATAGAACGGTAATCTCACCAACCTATCGCTTATCTCATATGTTATTTTCATTTCCCCGTGCTTCCTGCCGAACTTAATACCTCCGGGCGATCTATCAAGCGGGATATAATGAAAAACTGCATGGATCCCGTTTTCTTTTAAAAAAGCAATAAATGCATTGCGGCATTTAAGATCCGGCAATAATAAATAATACATATGTCCGTTCTGAGTACAATCAACTGGAATGATCGGGCGCCTGATCAGCCCATCCATCTCAAATTTTTGAAAAGCCTTGTGATAGGTGTTCCAAATATCAAGCCGGGATGCTACTAATGATTCCGCCTGTTCCATTTGAGCCCATAAGAAGGCAGCAACAATTTCACTCGGCAGATATGAGGAACCGATATCGAGCCAGGTATATTTATCGACTTCGCCCCGGAAAAATTTACTCCGATCCGTCCCCTTTTCCCAAATAATCTCCGCTCTTTCTGCAAAACGGAGATCGTTGATCAATAATGCTCCGCCTTCTCCGGAGATAATATTCTTCGTTTCATGAAAACTCAATGCGGCCAAATGTCCGATACTTCCCAGTGTCCGACCTTTATATCGCGACATAATACCGTGAGCAGCGTCTTCGATGACCAACAGGTTATACTTTTCAGCGATCGCCATGATTGCATTCATCTCACAGGCTACTCCTGCATAATGCACCGGAACAATGGCTTTTGTTCTTTCCGTAATGGCTGCTTCGATTTTTGTCTCATCAATATTCAGAGTATCCGGGCGAATATCGACAAATACCGGGACTCCGCCCCGCAATACGAAAGCATTGGCGGTCGAAACAAAAGTAAAGGACGGCATGATGACTTCATCGCCCGGCTGTATATCCGTAATGACGGCGGTCATCTCCAATGCCGCGGTACAGGAATTAGTCAACAGCGCTTTTTTACAGCCGATGTTCTCGATCAGCCAGGTTTGACATTTCTTCGTATACTCGCCGTTTCCTGATAAATGGCCGCGTTTTATAGCATCGTGAATATACGTTAATTCATTCCCGGTTGCATAAGGTTTGTTAAATGGTATTTTCACCGCGGCTTTTCCTCGTTGGTTATTATAAAGTAACCGTTTGCGGCTACAGCTTCGGAATCCTAATTGGCTACAGCCATTTTATATATGCCCATGTTCTTATACTTATCGACAACTATAAAATCGACACTTTTTTGGAAATGCTCCATTATAAACTTACTCAACATATCCTGGTACATTCGATCATTGTACATAATAAGAAATATATTCATCTCCCTGGTGAAGGAGAGGTAAACATTTTCAACTCCGAAATTTGCAAGTATTCTTTTATTGAAGGGATCGTGTAATCTCCCTGCAAACACAAAGTTCAAATTGGAAAATTCTTTTAGATCTGAAAACGGCGAAGTATCTTGAAGGTTCATTGCGTCCGGTCCCCATACTATATACAATTTATCTTTTCCAGCAGATAATAATCGCAGCCCATTCTTCATAGATAGATACTTCTCTTGGTTAGCTTTCCCCTGATTATATAAAATCAAAAGGTGCAATGGCAATAATAAAAATACTGCTAACAATAGTGCCGCAATGCTCATACGCTTTTTTGTAGGCTTTCCTTTCTTCAAGACAGAAAATTGAAAATCCTTATGCACAAAAAGAAACATGGTATTTAAAAATAATAACGTCGGCATAAAAATACGAAACGGTAGC
The DNA here is from genome assembly GCA_963776275.1 of Ignavibacteriota bacterium. Classification (GTDB taxonomy): domain Bacteria; phylum Bacteroidota; class Ignavibacteria; order UBA10030; family CAVZMI01; genus CAVZMI01. The sequence continues at coordinate 311 of CAVZMI010000023.1, read as the reverse complement.
CGGGCAGCGAACGAAAGATAGATAAACATCACGAATGTATCTTACAGCGGTGCTCTGGTAAGAAACAATGTTACCGCCGTTCTGGATGGAGAGGGAGCTGAGTGCACGTTGAACGGGCTCTACGTCGTGGCCGACGAACAACACGTTGATAACCACACGACGATTGACCATGCGAAGCCGCACTGCAACAGTCATGAGCTCTACAAGGGGATTCTCGCCGGAAAATCAAAAGGCGTGTTCAATGGGAAAATTCTTGTCCGGAAGGATGCTCAGAAGACTGATGCCAAGCAGACGAACCGAAAAACCAGCGA
>CAVZMI010000022.1:0-16226 GCA_963776275.1 Ignavibacteriota bacterium | reverse complement strand
TGGATTCGGGTAGTTCTGTGCAAGAAAATATTGTCTTGGTGGTTCATTTGGGACTTGTCGGACTGATGTAATCATTTCGTTAAGAGGTCGCCTCCACCGTGAGTACCGGCAAAAAGATACGTGTCGGAAACGGCAAGAGCACGAAGATCAATGAAGGTCAATCCTGAACTGACATCAGTCCAGCTTGTGCCGTTATTCGTGGAAAGAAAAACGCCGCCAGTAGTCCCGGCAAAGAGATTCCTGCCGGAGACGGCAAAAGTACGAACAGAAGTGTTTGTCAAACCATTATTGATTGCGGTCCAGCTTGTGCCGTTGTCGGTGGAAAGAAAGACCCCGCCGGCATTAGTCCCGGCAAAGAGATTCGTGCCGCCTGCGCCGTAGGGAGTTACTGCAAGAGCATAGACAGCAGTGTTCGTCAAGCCGATATTGACTGCACTCCAGGTTGATCCATTGTCGATGGAAAGATAGATATCGCCACCAGGAGTCCCTGCAAAAAGATTTGTGCCGCCTGCGCCGTAGGGAGTTACTGCAAGAGCATAGACAGCAGTGTTCGTTAAACCGGTTGCACTCCAACTCGCGCCGTTGTCCGGGGAAAGAAATACACCGGAGGGAATGCTCTCAGTTCCGGCAAAGAGATTCGTGCCGGAAACAGCAAAAGCATCGACATCTGTATGGTACGTCAAGCCGGTATTAACCGCAGTCCAACTTGTGCCGTTGTTCGTGGAAAGAAAAACACCGCCATCTGTCCCGGCAAAGAGATTCGTGCCGCAGACGGCAAAAGCATAGACAATAGTGCTCGTCAAGCCGGTATTAACCGTAGTCCAATTTGTGCCGTTGTTCGTGGAAAGAAAAATACCGCCGGCAGAAGTCCCGGCAAAGAGATTCGTGTCGGAGACGGCAAGAGCATAGACAGCCGTAGTGCTCGTCAACCCGGTATTAACCGCAGTCCAACTTGTGCCGTTGTCCGTGGAAAAAAAGACACCACCAACTCCGTTAACTCCGCCAGTACCAGCAAAGATATTCGTCTCAGAGACGGCAAGCGAATTGACATGAGTAGTGTTTGTCAAGCCGTTATTTACGACACTCCAATCTATGCCGTTATCGGTAGAAAGATATACGCCGCGATCAGTCCCGGCAAAGAGATTCGTGTCGGAGACGGCAAGAGCATAGACATTAGCATAGTTTGTTAAGCCGACTGCAGTCCAGCTCGCGCCGTTGTTCGTGGAAAGGAAAACGCCGAAATTAGTCCCGGCAAAGAGATTCGTGCCAGAGACGGCAAAAGCATTGACACTACCCATTAAGCCGGCATTCGCCGTTGTCCAATTTGTACCGTTGTTCGTGGAAAGAAAAACACCGCCATCAGTCCCGGCAAAGAGATTCGTGCCGGAGACAGCAAAAGCATAGACAGTCGTAGTGTTCGTCAAGCCGGTATTGACCGCAGTCCAACTTGTGCCGTTGTTCGTGGAAAGAAAAACACCGCCATCAGTCCCGGCAATGAGATTCGTACCGCAGACGGCAAGAGCATGGACAATAGTGTTCGTCAAGCCGGTACTCGCAGCAGTCCAACTACTGCCGTTGTTGGTGGAAAGAGAAACGCCATATCCGTCGGTTCCGGCAAAAAGATTCGTGCCGGAAACGGCAAGAGCATGGACAGAAGTAGTGTTTGTCAAGCCGGTACTCGCAGCAGTCCAACTACTGCCGTTGTTGGTGGAAAGAAAGACACCGCAACCTGTCCCGGCAAAAAGATTCGTTCCGCCTGCCCCTTTGGGGGAAACGGCAAGCGCATAAACAGCTCTACCACCGGGTCCATTTGTTTGCCGCCATTGAGCGAGAATTGTCTCTCTCTGAAGAAGCAGTAAGAAAAATATAAATATGAACAAACGAAGTGCATTCATAATACTCCATCATTTCGTTTTATGGCCAAAGGGCAATTGCGCATAACGTCTCCGAAAACTATGCCGCCCCGTTGCGAACTCTCAAAAGAGCGAAGCAACCAAAACGTGAGCAACGGGGTGGAGTGAACTCAATAATTTCTATATAAAAAAGTGAACGTCATAGTTTTCGGTGTTATGTGAAGTGCACCTATTTATCGAATGAGCAACATCTTCTTCGTCTCAATATTTTCGCCGACTTTTACTTGATAAAAGTAATTTACACTAGCTGCTAACCCTTCATCTGTTCGACCATCTCAAATAACGGTATGTCGACCGACTTCTTGCATACCATCAGAATTCTAAGCCGAATGAAACTTCGGCCATAATAACAAACACCATCTTCTTAGTCCCCTCCTTTTTCTGACCCGGGGTCCGAATGAACCACCACTCGCTCTGCGTTGTATTGGCAGCACCGGTGAGAATCCCAACGTTAATGAAAATGTTTGAGGGGAAGCGCCACCGGTAGCCAAAGTTGGTCAGGATGTCCCAGTACTGATGTGATCCTTCCCATTCGTCTGTGTAGCCGATACTTCCCCTCGTACCGCCCCACCCGTACTCAAACACACCGCCGACGTACAGGCGATGTGGCGAGTCTGGGTTTTCAAAGAAGTACTTCACTCCGGCACCAACCGCCATGCTTGACATCAAGACTTCATCAGCCTCGGTGTATCCCCCAGACGCGACGAGGTGGTACAAAAGGCCCAAGCCGGAGAAGCGAAGCTGCCCGCCCACCTGTGTGTTTGGACCGACCCGGAAATCGAGATCAACAATGGGGCCAAATTGGAGAAATCCCAATGGATTCATCAGGACAGCATTTCCAATCGGTCTCGATCTCTCAGTAACGACAACATCCCCGCTTCGTTCTTTAGTGATCCTATCGATCTGATCTATTTGATATACGAAGACGTTGCCGTCGCGTGTCTGGATCTTGATCGATTTGTTCGGCACCTGCTCGATGATGACCCCGCGGATAATACTCCCATCCTTGAGGTACACCACATCGATCATCGCCTCCTGCCCGAATGCGAAAAAGCTAATCAGCACGAGCTGACAGACAATGGGACAGACGTATAGCCATATGCGTTTCATCATGATTTACTCCTTTTATTGTTTGTTGAATAGGTGCATTTCACATAACGTCCCGCAAAAACACGCAACCCCGCGACGGTTGATTGCAAATGACCAATTTATTTTCAGCTCCGGCGCGGGGTTGAGCGCGGCTTTTCTCTTCACGCCATTCCCAGCGACGTGTTTTTGCGTGTTATGCGCTTGTGACCGCGGCACTTCACTACACTTCACGATTTCAACTCGCGCCATTTCAACGACTGCTTTCGCCGCGGGCATTGCGCTTAACGTACTGCGGCAACACGCCGTGCCGCCATTCCATGAAACATGAAATGACGGCGGCATGGAGCGAGCACCTTGAATATGAAACGGCGAGCGTCGTGTTGCCGCATGTTAGTTGCAGGCGCCGCTTCCACTGCCCTTTTCCCAAAGGGATCAATCCGGACAGTTGGCGCGCGTTCTCCATGGTGGCAGTGCCTTGCCAGTTCTCTTGCCAATCGTGGCATACTGCAGACGCTAAGGACACGTTGAACTTTCCGAACAATTGACTGCTTCCTCGTGACTGCCGCACGCTTGGGATGACGACCCATGCGCAATATCATAGTCTCATCGTTCATTCCACCGCGGTTCCAAATATTTCGGCCGGTCATTTTCGTGAGATTTTTTCAGTCGGTGCATAGATTTATTGTCGGGAGCATAAATTGTCCTACAAAGAATTTATTGTCAATCGTTACAATCGCATTGTAGTATGAGCCGATCCCAAGGAATCCGCTATTGTAGGTCACCATCAGTTCGACGCTGTGGCCGCTATAAGTTCCAGTTGCATTGATCCCTTTCCAATCAAAAACAGGGACCGATTTAGTTGTACTGCTAAAGAGTCAAGTTAACAGTTTTTGAAATTGTTGTCGTAAAGCACTATGTTTAGATTTAAATACATCAATCGGAATAGCCCCTTTTTTAGCTAGTCCGAAGTGAGCACGTTGAAAATTATAATACCATAAATATTTATCAAGAGCTTGTTGTAACTCTGGAAGAGAATTGAAGAATCGAGTACGGAACATTGGTTGATAGAACTCTTCCAGGATTGTTCTTTGAAAACGTTCACAGGTGCCATTAAGGATCGGCTTGCCTTTGGGTATTCGATTGTGCTTGATATCATAAGCAGCAAGCATACGCTGGAATTGACTGCCGGTGAACTCAGTGCCATTATCCGTCAGTACATACTCGAGATTGATACCGTTGTCGTAGAACTTCGGGATAAGCACATTTTCGACCAAATCGATCGTTGCTGATTGATCTTTACGAGTGTAGAGTTTTGCCCAGCCATAGCGAGAGCACAGATCAATACCAGAGATCTGGTAGATTCGTCCAACACGCTTGAGATGACCCACGTAAAAGGTATCTAGAGCGACAATATGCCCCGGCCAGAGTCCTTCATTGACTTTGTTGATCTGACGTTTCATCACGCGTAACGTTTGTTCGGTCAATGGTCGGTTGTCCATACGAGCACGTTCAAGATAGACCAATCGTTGATAGCGACGATTCAGACCAAAACGCTTTAGGTGGTACCAGAGCGCCACATGAGTAACGGAAATGCCTTGCTGTTGAAAAATATAGGCATATCGTCGTGGTCCCCATGCTGGATGTTCTTGGACGAGTTCTAGTAAGAGTTTTTTCTTGCTCAGTGCCATCTCATTGGGCATTTTAGGCTTTCGTCGTACCTTTGGAGCTAATGACCCTGTTTTGATGAACTGTGCTTTTATTTTGTAGAAGCTCGTTCGGCTCATCCCAAAAGTACGGCATGCTTGGCTCACACCGTGACGTTCAGCGTAGATTAATAACGATCGACGCTGGTTAATGATCAGATCGTCTGTGGTCATTGGAGATCTCCCGGTTGTCCTTGTGTCCTATCCAGACACAAGTATACGACAACTCGAAGGTCCTTCCAATGACCTTCATTTCAAAGAACAGTTAACTGATGTGTGTAAACACATCTCCTTAATAATACAATTTAGTTATTACGGTTGAATCATTGACTATTACCTTGATAGCTGGATATAGTCCCGATTTCTCAACTCTGACCTGCCAAGTCTCACTAGTTGCACACGGCGATTGATATGTTGCGAACTTCGATGAGTAGCAGCCCGCGATTAGAAAACCGAATAGTAAAAGGAACGGTAACTTTCTCTTCATATTCTGCCTTTTTCTGTCTGATTTACTCCGAGACCGGAACTGCGGCTAAAGATGACCTTGACTGACACCTTTGGAACAGCTTGGTCATCGGCGCCATGGTAAGCAACGGTCGCCACGGAGATACCAACTCGTCTCTTCATTGATTGCCCTTGATAAAAATCCTCCACGAATTTATCAGGTCTCATGTTAAGTGTTCCAGCATTGCCGCGCGCCAACAAGTCGCAACCACTCTTTTAATAACTTTCTGGCGGCGCTTGCAACTAACATCTGTATAGACGCTATATTGCGTAATTATTTTTTTAATCTGTATTAGGCAGATAAAGTTTATTTTCTTTTTCTTCTCTTGGTAACTCCTCTACCAATGAATCAAGTGGACTTTTTATCTTCCCGATTGTGCGTGTACTTATATGAGTATACCCCGTGAGATTATCTTTTAATCGATTCTTTATGTATCTTTTTCCCCATGCGGTTTTTAGATACTTTTCTCTCCTTGTTGCATCTTTCTGACTCAAAGATCCCTCATAGTAAACCAGGACCAAAGGTTGCCTGTGCTTTGTTGAAAAAACCTTTCCTTCATCATGTTCTGTCATTCTTTTATTTAGATCCCGAGTAAATCCGACATAGAAAAAACCATCTTTCATTGATTGTAGAACATAGACGAAGTAATATTGGATTGCTATCATGATGTGATTCTTTATTTAGACGAAATGATATCTCACGGGGTAAATTTCTGTCGTTTTAATACTGCCATGTCCTAATAACTCTTGAATGTACCGTATATCCGTTCCATGTTCCAATAGAGCTGTCGCAAATGAATGCCGGAGTGTATGCATAGAGACCGTCTTGCGGATACTGGCTGATTTCACTGCACGTTCAATGACTTCCTGGATGCTCCGTTCTGATAAATGTCGTCCCGGTTTTGCACCGGGAAAAAGCCATCCGACCTCAGTAATCTTATATAATTGTACATAAGCATGGAGAGCACTCAGTACCGCTCTTGAAAGAATTGTGTATCGATCCTTTTTATGCTTTCCTTCTCGTACATGAATAACCATCCTTACCACATCAAGATCTTCGGTTCGCAAACGAACAACCTCGCCCACGCGTAATCCGCTTCCATAGGCGATCATCAACATTACTTTATGTTTTAGATTATCAATTTCTCTGAATATTCTTAGAACCTCTTCCTGATTCAATACATCAGGTAGTCTTTTCTCCTTCATCGGCCGAGGTATTGAATCGATCTTAAAAGGCATTCCATATAAATCGACATACAGTAATCGTAGAGCGTTAAAAACCTGGTTAACGCTCGATGCCTGGAATTGACGTTCCTCGATCAAGTAAAGCAGGTACGAGTGAATATCGTCCTCTGTCACATCGCGCGGGTGCCGCGGTCGAAAATAACTCACAAAGGAATGAAGCCAGCTAATATACGATTTGATCGTTTTCGAGCTATAGTTTTTCAGGCGCATCTCGCGCCGGACTGTCTCGAAAAATCCCGGCTTACTTTGAAGCTGTTCCATTTTTTCCCAGAATTGTTCCTCTACAATTAATAGAACGATTCCGGGTTACAAGCGGAGTTAACATGCCTTCCTGATATAGCGTTATACCTAGTCAGAGCTGCTTAATAATGTATTCTGATTTGATGGGTAATTGTACAAAATTGCGAATTAAAATGCAATTTTTGTTCGACTGTCACAAAATCTCATTTGATAGCGGTAATACTAATGAGGCCTCACTTATCACTCATTTTATACTTCTATTTATGTCGCTGCGATTGGTTTTGCTGTTCTTAATCCTCCCAATATCGCTCCATGCCGGATTCGAACGATCATTCCGTCCCGCTTCAGCATTTAGTATGGGAACGAGCGGAGTCGCATCTTATGGTTTTGGCCAGTGGCTCGTAAATCCCGCCTCTCTAGCAAAACCGGGGTGCGCATACCTTCTCGGCTCGTTTAATCCGGCCCCATTTGGAATCACAGAGCTTAAAGAAGCCGGTGCAGGCGGTGCGTTCGATACAAAAGTCGGAGGTTTAGGCGCATCGGCTTCGGCCTTCGGTTATGAGCTGTATCAGGAATTCACAGGACGCGTTTCGTGGGGACGATCTATCGGCTCGATTTTCGATATCGGCCTTTCACTCTCGTACTATCATCTTTCCATCCAAAATTATGGAAGCGGCGGAACTGCCGGACTCGATGCCGGGGTCATAACACATTTCGGTTCTTCGATCCGTGCCGGTTTTGTCGTTACAAATATTAACAACCCGCGCATAGGATCGTCGCGCGAACCGCTGCCGCAGACTATAACAATCGGCATTGCGATCGACCTGCTGCCTCGTGTTTCTGTATCGGCAGAGCTGTTTAAAGATTTTCAATTTCCGGTTTCAATGAAATATGGGCTCGAATACACGCCATTGAATGCGCTTTCATTCTCGGTCGGTACATCGAGCGAGCCGTCGATAATCGCCGGCGGGTTCGGATTCTCATTCTCGTATTTTCATGTTGAATATGCTATTCAATATCATCAGCCGCTTGGAATCAGTCATTACGTGACTCTCGCGATCTCTTTTTTACCTATCCCGCCAAATTCACCCCGCGTAGGACTACTCGAAAGGAACGAATCACGTTGAAAAAAATTTTCATGTGCTGGTTTATTTTTTCTATCAGCCTTTATGCGCAGTCGCTTATCGATTCTACAAATATTGATTATATCATTGAAGACCAAATGCAGTCGCTGTCCGGTCAGCAAGTTCTTGAGGATTTAAACGATCGAATCGAACAACCGGTCGATCTTAACACCGCTACAAAAGAAGAGCTTCTCTCTATTCCCGGAATGAACCCGCTCACTGCCGACATGATTCTGAAAAGAAAAACAGAAGCTGGAACGCTGCGGACGATGTCGCAAATCGACGATATCCAAGATCTTGATCCACGGCTCCTATCGTATTTGCATACGTTTACAGGTCTTGGATTACCGGAACATCAGCCGTCTGTGCTGCTGAGGTCTCGATGTATGTATGATTTCCAGAAATCACGTGGATATACAACAGGAATGTATAAAGGATCGCGCCCTGCTGTGATGAATCGCTTGACATGGAAGGTGAACGATGATATTGAAACCTCGTTTCTCACAGAGAAGGATGCCGGGGAATCTTCGTTCACCGATTTTATGAGCGGCTATATCTTATTGAAAAAAATAGGGTTCATTACTTCAGCCGTCGCAGGCGATTTTACTGTTGAGAGCGGTAATGGCGCGGCATTCGGGTATTCCTCATCGTTCGGAAAGGGGAGCGACGTGATTCTACCCTTATCGCGCACAACGCGCGGTGTGGTTCCATATCGGTCGACAGGTGAAACGCATTTCTTCCGGGGTGGGGGAGTCAATTTCAAAGCGAGCTCTGTTGATGGATATTTCTTTCTCTCCAGAAAAACCATCGATGCCACATTAAACGATTCAGGCGCAATATCATCGCTCTATGATCTCGGGTATCATAGGCCGATGCCGAAAAAGCCAAGTATGCTGCCGCTCGGGAAAGCATTATCGGAGCCCGCCTTGGCTGGACTTTTCTGCAGAATGCCAACATCGGCTGCCTGTGGTACAGTGCACGTCTTGATCCATCGCTGTCGCCGGACGATCCTTTCAAACCTTCAGGAAGTGATTATACATCGTTCGCGTTCGATTATGATGCAGAATTTCCTCTCGAGACAAACCGGGAATCGCTTTATCTATCGGGAGAGTGGATGAGGGATCGCAGCGGAATCATCGGCGGGACGACGGGAATCGTGCTCCGTTTGCCATCGCTCCAATGCGCTGTCGGGTATCGGTTGTATCCCGAAAGATTCGTTTCGCTCTTCGGATCGAGTTTTGGGGAGCACGGCGAAACGATGCAGAACGAGCGCGGCGTTTATATTGGATTTAGAACGGATATTCTCTCAAATATGAGGTTTTCGACTTACTGGGATTTTTATGAATTTCCATGGCGCACCTACCAGAATTCGCTCACGACAAACGGCCGGGATGTCCTCGTGGAGCTCGAAGCCGATCTTTCAAAATCAACTCAGTTAAGAATACGATACCGGGTTGATACTCGGCAGGAGATTAATGAGCGGAAGCATCAGATGCCCCGCGGTGACGTGGAAATTGAACCCTGGCCGGGATTTGTATTTCATACGCGGATCGAATTAACTCGAGTATACGATTCATCTATCGAGAGTGGATTACTTCTATATCAAAATGTTCGTGTAAATATTCGTCCAAAGTTCAAGGTCGAAGGTAGGATAGTGTACTATGAGACCGATTCGTACCAGTCTGCGCTTTATGAGTACGAAGGGGATGTAAGCGGAGTGTTCACGGCTCCTGCTCTTTTCGGGAAAGGATTTCGATGGTATCTGCTTGCGTCTTACACGGTCGGCAACGTGTGCAAATTCAGTGTGAAATATTCTGAACTGCGAAAGAGCGGGGTGAAGTCGCTCGGAAGCGGATATGATACAATTGACGGTGGTCTCGATAATTCACTGCATATTCAAATGGATATTTCTTTCTAGCGGATTGTGCTTCGTTAAATATAACCACGGAGGACACAAAGAATAAAAAAAGGACACAGAGAGATGATAGAAAATGAAATAGCCACAAGAGTAATTGGCTGTGCGATTAAAGTTCATCAGGCATTGGGCCTGGACTTCTGGAATCAGCCTATAAGGAATGCTTGTACTATGAGATGCTAAAAGGAGGTCTTTGGGTTCAAAAAGAATTCCCATTGCCGTTGGTATATGAAAAAGTATATCTCGAATGTGGCTATCGTATTGATCTTTTCGTTGAGAATCGACTTATCATTGAAGTAAAATCAGTTGAAGCTCTCAACGATATTCATCTAGCGCAAGTTCTGACATATTTGCGTCTTACACAATGCAAATTAGGACTACTAATCAATTTCAATGTAGTATTATTGAAAGACGGCATCCGTAGGGTGATTCATTCTACACGACCTTAAATTCCGCGTCCTTTGTGGATCCTCTTGCGCCGGAGGCGCATGCGCCTTTGGCGCAGTGTCCTCTTCTATTTATCTCTGTGCTCTCTGTGGTTATATTTTCTATTAGGATTTTGGTATCTCCTTCAAAAATTTCATATATTGAAGATAGAATTTCATCCACTAGTTACGAGGAGCCTTTGGCATCAAACGGTCGGAAGAAAGTTGTTGTAGCGATGAGTGGAGGAGTCGATTCTTCGGTTGCGGCCGCTCTTCTCATTGAAGCCGGATATGATGTCATCGGCATTACATTAAAGACCTACCAACACGGAAATATCTACAATCGGAAAACCTGTTGCTCTCCCGATCATATCAACGATGCCCGGACTGTTGCCTCGAAGCTTGGTTTCCCTCATCAAGTCCTTGATGTTTCAGAAAAATTTGAACACCTTGTGATAGATTATTTTGTAGATGAATATCTCGCCGGCCGAACCCCAAATCCCTGCGTTATATGTAACCCTGGAGTTAAATGGAGTGAACTCATCCGCAAAGCCGATGAACTCGATGCGGAATTCATAGCCACCGGCCATTATGCAAGAATAAGATTAGATCAAACTCTCAACCGGTATGTGCTTTCAAAAGGGAAGGACGAGTCGAAGGATCAATCGTATGCACTCTGGGGCCTGGATCAGAAATTATTGAGCAGAACACTTTTTCCGCTTGCCGGGCTTACGAAGCATGAAGTCCGTACACTCGCCGCAAAGTTCGAACTCTTCCCTGCAACGAAAGACGAGAGCTTTGAGATATGCTTTATTCCCGATGACGATTATGCGCGGTTTCTGCGCGAGAAGGTGAAGGGACTTAAGGAACGCGTTGACGGCGGGGAAGTGGTTGTCGACGGGAAAGTTGTCGGCAGACATGAGGGTTATCCTTTTTATACTATCGGTCAGCGCCGCGGTCTGGGAATTTCATCGGCAGCTCCACTCTATGTAATATCGATCGACCCAAAGAATAACCGGATCATACTCGGTGGTGAAGGCGAACTTCTCCATCGCGGGCTTATAGCATCTCATGTGAATATTATAAAATACGAAGAGATCAATGAGCGGAAAAGACTCTCTGGAAAGATTCGTTATAAGGATCCGGGTAGCATGGCCGTCGTTCGTACATCTGAAAACGGATCGCTTGAGGTTCTCTTTGATGAGCCGAAGCGTGCCATGACACCGGGTCAGTCGATTGTATTGTACGAAGGCGACGATGTTGTCGGAGGTGGGATTATCGATCGCATCATTCCCTGAATCTCAATGAAAAAGAGGATCGTTCCCCTCGACTAGCTGTTGAAATAGCCGTTCACATCCGTTCGGGGAACTGGCTGTAGGGGAAAAAAATAGCCAGGTTGCCGAGCGAATATAAGTAGCACTCTAAAAAACGAGTCGAGGCAACCTGTTATAGAATCGGAAACCATTATGATTGAGAATTTTTATTTGAGGATCGTTCCCCTCGACTAGCTGTTGAAATAGCCGTTCACATCCGTTCGGGGAACTGGCTGTAGGGGAAAAAAATAGCCAGGTTGCCGAGCGAATATAAGTAGCACTCTAAAAAACGAGTCGAGGCAACCTGTTATAGAATCGGAAACCATTATGATTGAGAATTTTTATTTGAGGATCGTTCCCCTCGACTAGCTGTTGAAATAGCCGTTCACATCCGTTCGGGGAACTGGCTGTAGGGGAAAAAAATAGCCAGGTTGCCGAGCGAATATAAGTAGCACTCTAAAAAACGAGTCGAGGCAACCTGTTATAGAATCGGAAACCATTATGATTGAGAATTTTTATTTGAGGATCGTTCCCCTCGACTAGCTGTTGAAATAGCCGTTCACATCCGTTCGGGGAACTGGCTGTAGGGGAAAAAAATAGCCAGGTTGCCGAGCGAATATAAGTAGCACTCTAAAAAACGAGTCGAGGCAACCTGTTATAGAATCGGAAACCATTATGATTGAGAATTTTTATTTGAGGATCGTTCCCCTCGACTAGCTGTTGAAATAGCCGTTCACGTCCGCTCGGGGAACTGGCTGTAGGGGAAAAAAACAGCCAGGTTGCCGAGCGGATATAGAAAGCATACTAAGAAGCGAGTCGAGGCAACCACAAGAAGCCAAAAAATTGGAAGAACTGACTACAAAACAATATGCCTTATCTTTATATTCTTGAATGTTGCGATGGAACATACTATACAGGAAGTACAAAGGATATTGAGAAAAGATTGAAGGAACACCAAAGTGGTCAAGGAGCAAATTATACAAAGGATCGATTACCTGTAAAATTAGTATATTATGAAAAATATCGTTGTGTGATTGATGCATTCTTACGTGAAAAACAGATCCAGAATTGGTCCCATGATAAGAAACATGCATTGATCGAAAAAAACCTTACCAAGTTACATGAATTAGCGGTGTGTCAAAGTAAAAAGAAACGGCATTAATTTAATTATCAATAGCCAGGTTGCCGAGCCTTGGGTCGAGCTTGTCGAGAACTTACCTGCCCCGAGTCTATCGAGGGGTCGAACCACGATTATAATCTCTAAAAAGCGAGTCGTGGCAACCCTCAGAGGAATAAAGAAAATCGTCTCAAAATGTTTATAGTTCTAATGCTCACAAGAAAAATAGCTTGATTTTCTTTTTTTTGTGGGATATATTATACTATGTCATTACATGAAGGGAGCGAATGAAAGGTATATCACGTTGGGGTTTCTTCGCTGTCGTTATTATCATAGTAATTGCAGGCTGCTCGTCTCAGAAATCCGTTCCCCGTCAGTCTCCATCCAACAGTTCTCCCGTGTCACCTGTTGTTCCCGATTCGCTCACTGTGGATGCACCGGATTCAACGGCGCTGTCATATGATGTTGCGGCTGATAGTCTTTCGGGGACTGAGCTTCCTGACAGCCTGAACGGCGACGCGAACGATGTCATTGCAAAGAAGCTCGAACGTGCCCGTCTGCATTATCTTGTCGCTCTTCATGCTCAGAGTACCGAAGATTCAGCGAAGACCGCCGCCGAGTTTGAAAAGGCAATTTTGCTTCTTGATGAGCTCAGTAATTATCCTGAGACCGAAGCGAACCAGGATTTCCACGACCTGCTGCGAAGCGTTATTGAAGATTATGAGCGGTACATCGCTTCGGTTGACAGTCTCGGACCCGAGAGCTCGGTCTTTGCTCTTCGGGAGAAACTCAATCAGGTTATCGATACAGTGGATGTCAGTCGTGTTCAGTTCCCCTCGAAATTGCCCGCGACATCGATCCCGCTGGTGATGAATTATTCCGTCGAGCAGCATATTGCTTTTTTTCAGGGACGGGGCCGGCATCATATGGAACACTGGCTCAGGATGTCGGGCAAATATTTCCCACTGATGAAGAGAATATTCCATGAGTATGGTGTTCCGGAAGAAATGGTATTTCTTGCAATGACAGAGAGCGGTTTGAATCCGGTTGCGAGGTCGTGGAAAAATGCCGTCGGTATTTGGCAGTTCATCAAGAGGACAGGCCAGTTATACGATTTACAGAGCTGCTGGTGGTACGATGAACGGCGCGACTTTGAAAAGGCAACTCATGCTGCAGCACAACATCTTCGAGATTTACACGGACTGTTTGGCGACTGGTACCTTGTTCTCGGAGCGTACAACGCGGGTGCGGGATGGATAAACAGAGGTGAGCGCCGGAGCGGATCGGAAGATTTCTGGATGATGCGAAAATATTTACCGAGACAGACCCGCAACTATATCCCGCAATTCATCGCTGTCACTCTTATCGGTTTAAATCCGGCAGAATATGGATTCGATTTAGCCGAAATTGAACCACCGTTGGCCTGGGATACAGTTAAGGTGGGCGGTGGAATAGATTTGAAAGTATTAGCCCAGTGTGCCGCGACAACGCTTGATACATTGCAGGATCTCAACCCTGAACTTCTCCGATGGACAACACCGCCGGGTAAAAAAATGTACACGCTTCGAATTCCATCAGGAAGAAAAGAACAGTTCGCGGTGAAATATGCTGCGGTCCCGGAAAATCAGAGGAGAAATTTTGCAGTTCATAAAATCCACCGTGGAGAAACGCTCTCAAAAATCGCCAGGCACTATGGAGTCTCAGTCGGGATCATCCGGGAAATGAATCGTCTTCCAAATGGTGCGCGAATTTCGGTCGGTAAAGTGTTGACTATTCCGGTACCGAACGACGGCCGTGAATACGCTTCGAATATCGATGAAGAGCAGCTTCCGCGTCGATCAAGAGCGAAACCGGTAAAAGGTTCATTAAAAGGTCAGCAAGTTACGTATAGAGTGAAGAAAGGCGATACACTCGGCAAAATCGCTGCTGATCACGGCGCACGGATCAGCGACCTGCGGAATTGGAACGACATTCCCTACGGCTCGAAAATTCGAATCGGCCAGACCCTGACGATCTACACCCGGAGTTCCCATGTTGCGCAAAATCAGACCGCCGGTATACAAAAACCATTGACCAAGAAAAAAGTGTCCGGTAATCTTAAGATGCGCACGGTAAAAAGAGGTGTAACACTTAATCGATACGTGGTAAAACCAGGCGATACGCTCTGGAGCATCTCGAAAAAATTCAATATCTCCGTTAATACACTACAGCAGGCAAATCGTGGTGTGAAGAAAAAGATCAAGCCCGGGGATCAAATAACAATTCCACAGTGAAAAAGGGGAAACGGAAAGCGTATTATTCGAGGAAGGGATTATCTGCCCGTTCATCTCCTATCGTGGACGAGGGGCCGTGGCCGGGATAAACGATAGTTGAATCCGGAAGAATCAGCAATCGTTCTCTGATCGATTCCAACAATATTTCCCAATTGCCTCCAGGTAGATCGGTTCGTCCAACGCTTCCTGCAAACAGAGTGTCGCCGGTGAATACCACTTTTTCATTCGGCTCGTAGAGACAAATGCTTCCCGGTGTATGCCCAGGCGTGTGGAGCACAACGAATTGTAGGGAACCGACTTTAATGGTTTGATTATCTGATAGGTACTCATCGGGTGTTATCGGTTCTATCGTAATCGGGAGCTGGAAGAGAAGCGTCGCCGGATTCAGAAGATAGAGAGCGTCGTCTCTGTGAATGACCAACTTCGCAGCGGTATTCTTTTTTAGCGTCGTATTATCAGGTATATGATCCCAGTGTCCGTGGGTGTTGACGATATGCGTGATGGTCAGGCCGTGTTTTGCTGCAAGATCGAGCATGTCTCTGGCTCCATGTTCCGGAGCATCGATGATAATGCCTCTACGGTCTATCGGATCGCCGACGACATAGCCGTTCGTCTCAATTGAACCGGATGTAATATGTTCGATGATAATCATAACTGTGAAAAAGTACGTTTTTTCCTTTGAGGTTTAACATCGAACGATACTCAAGAGTTCCCCCAGGTAATCTATAATAAAATTTTGCAGCATTATTGCACCTGATTCCGTGAATCAGCAAGCAAAGAAGAATAGAGTAGGAAACATCCTTTCAGGAGATTCGTTTCGACGAGACAATCTGTATCGACGTCCAATACTCAGGGTGAAGATAATGGGTAATCACATCTGTTGCTTCAATAACTTTTGATGCCGGTACAATAATGAAGAGGTGTGCAGGTTTTTCTTTTGGAAGTACCGGACAATTCAAGAAAACGTTAAATTTAGTCAGTGTTTCATCCGACCCGAGATCGCCATCGCCCAAACATACCATACCTATGATGCTCCGCTTTTCCGAGGAATCATATGCCAGGATATCCGGGCTTTTATCTTCCTGATCACCGTATTTGGTATTTTTGATGGGAGTTGGTAATGAGAATCGATACTCACATGCGGCACTTTCGATGATAAATCCCTGTGTCATGAAGATATCTAATAATTCATTTACTAATATAGTATGGTTCCCGGAACTTTTCGGTTTTAATGCGATCATGGATACCTCATAACGACAAAAATAAATGAAAAGTATATGAGAAGCAATGAATGATATGGGTAGCAAAAGGTTTCCTTCCGATGGGGAAGGACATTGCAGAAGGAAGCCTTTTACAGTTAATAGC
>CAVZMI010000021.1:0-331182 GCA_963776275.1 Ignavibacteriota bacterium | reverse complement strand
ATATTGTTGAAATCATGGGCAATTCCACCGGCCAGATTCCCGATGCTTTCCATTTTCTGACTCTCGATCAGCCGGTTCATGAGCTGTTCCTGATGTGTGACGTCGCGCTGGACACCCCATATGCTAAAGAGTTTGCCGCCGACGATTTCGGTGGTATAAGAGTTCTCAAAATGGTGGACGACACCAAATCGGTCTTTCTCAATTGTAGGGATGTTGCTGACAACAAATCCGTTTTCAATTAATGTCTGTGTCCGGCGGATGTGCGCTTCGCGGTCGGCAACAACATCGGAGACTTTCTGATTCATAAATTCTACCGGAGTGTCGAATCCATACATGCGGGCGAGTACGGTGTTTGCTTCGACAAATTTTCCTTTTTCTAGAATCCATTCCGCGAGCTGCCAGGCAGGGAGTGTAATGTCGGCCGGTTCGGAAAGCTCCAATCGCCAGATACCTTCCTGACTGTTCCGGATAAAATTATCATAGCGTATATTTGTTTTGCGGAGCTGTTCGAGAAGTTGTTTCTGCTCGGTGATATCACGGGCAAATCCCCGGTAGCCGGTAATAGTTCCTTTGCTGTCGCGGATTGGCATGCTCGTTTCCAGAACAATTACCTTTGAACCATCCTTCCGACGAAGAGTGATTTCGTAATCTTTGACAAAACCCTGCTGCTCGATAAGTTCTTGAAATTGAATGCGGTCTTTCGGATCCCAATAAATATTTTCCGGAATCGAAGTGTTTCGAATTTCTTCTTCCGATGTATATCCGAAAAGTTTCAAACCTGCAGGATTGATTTCCAGAAAATGACCATCGACAGTCGAAATAAATAATGCATCCTTGGACTCCATAAAAAGAGTGCGGTACCATTCTTCGGATTCCTGTGATTGTTCAAGGAGCCGCGTTGTTGTAGTCACATCACGTGCCACATAAAGTACAGCGTGTTGTCCGCGATATAAGATCCGATGGCCGCGTAATTCAACAATAAATGTGGATCCGTTTTTATGAATGGCGGTACAGGTATATTGAAGTATATCGACTTCACCGGCAAATTGCTTTCTAAGGTTCTCTTTTACGATTTCACGATCTTCAGTAGTAATATATTCGTCGAACTCCCGATTGATGGCCTCATCGTATGTCTTATAACCGAAAAGCTGCAAAAAGGCGTTGTTGACGAATGTTAAAGTTCCTTTTTGTACAAGAAATATCGCGTCCAGAGACTGATCGAGAAATACTTTATAATTTTCTTCCGATTTTGTAAACTGACTATTAAACCATATTGTATGCATTCCATAAAAAATAAATCCGCAGCCAATGATAAAGAGAAGATCAAAAATAGAAAAAACTCCCGAGAGAACTAAAAAGGGGCCAAAAAGGAAGTGGAATAAAAATCCCATAACTGCAAGTATAATACCTGCAGGAAGTGCAAGTCTTACAATAATAGATTGAGACCTGGCAAGGAGAGAATTTTGCATGCTTATAGTAACTTATGATGAGATTCGGACGAAAATGAATTTGTCGTGCCGACGACGTAGCTTTTCAAAGATATAATACTATAAATGTACGTCAGGGTTGTATGAATGTCAATAAATCGGACTGCACCCCATGCGTTGAGACTCTATGGAGGAGTGCCCCGTACTCCTAATACTCAGGCATGAGGCGCCAGTCCGTTTATGTCAGAGAGGTCTTTATCTACGGTGACCACCATGTCGGGGCATTCTTCCTCCGACATTGTGTGGTTGATAAAAATGTCCGTAATGGATATATGGCTGGTCGTAATAATATGATCGGTACAGAACAGGGAAATGGTACATCGGATAATAGAACGGCATTCCCCACGAATCCCACCACCAGTCCCCATATAAATATCCGAGGTTTAAGTAATAATAATCCCGCGGATAATATTCGCCGGACACTGAATGATCGGATGTAGAAATCATTTCCCCGATGACACCGTCGGCCACGCTATCCTTCTTAAGGTTCAGAATATCCTGAGTAGACAATTTAAACCTGGAGTGTGTCGCCCGAATCTGTGTAATGATCAGACTGTCGCTGACACCCTCTTTTGTCATCGTCACAATATCCTGCGTCGTCATCTGACGTTGGTTATGATCGGAGGTGCTCTCGTATCCAGCCATACATCCGCTGAATAAGAGGACTCCGAAAGCCATAACCACCGTTACTGCTATGTTTTTCATTTTGTCCCCCTTTTTAATATTACCAATGAAAGAATTAAGTAAACTTGATTTTCGTAGTATTTCTAAGGATATTTCTCTCATCGTATGCGCCCGTAGCTCAATTGGATAGAGCATTGGTCTTCGGAACCAAGGGTTGGGGGTTCAAGTCCCTCCGGGCGTACAAGTAACATATCCCCTCTTCTGCGTTCCCCGGATTATTTATACATGAGTCGTGCCAGATGTACAAGACTTATTGATTGTCAAAAAAACCCTGTTTTTATTTGTTTTTTATCCTGAAATCACTTTATAGTTTTTTCCTGTCTATCGAAGTAGACACTATCTGTGTCATTCCGTAGACAGGATATATTTTTTTTCTGCATATTAGATGCATAAAGGCATCAAATCGATTAATCCTACAAGTGATATTATGACTGAGCATGAACGATGGATGGAAGCTGCCTTGCGTGAGGCACATAAAGCACTTAACTCCAATGAAGTGCCTGTCGGAGCTGTAGTTGTATATCAGGGGACAATTATCGGGAAAGGGTATAACCAGATTGAATCGCTTCATGATTCGACGGCTCATGCCGAGATGATCGCCGTAACGGCTGCCTCCGGCTATCTTAGCTCGAAGTGGCTCGAGCAATGTACGCTATATGTCACTCTCGAACCGTGTATAATGTGTACCGGAGCTCTGGTGCTGGCGCGGATCCCGACCGTCGTCTTCGGTGCTTATGATCCGAAAGCAGGTGCATGCGGTACGCTATATAATATCGCCCAGGATCAGCGGTTAAACCATCGTATCCATCTCATTGGCGGAGTGCTCGACGATCGATGTAATGCCATCTTGAAAGAGTTTTTTGCTTCACGCAGGAATGCAGGGAAAGAATAGAAAGTAGAGATGTTACTTATCTGCTTTTAATTTTTCTGCACGATCGGCCATCTGAAGCTGCTCAATAATTTCTTCGATTTTCCCTTCCATGAATTCTGCAAGGTTATAAAGAGTCAGACCGATGCGGTGATCGGTGAGTCGGTTTTGAGGGAAATTATACGTACGGATCTTATCGCTCCGGTCACCGCTCTTTACCATGAGGCGTCGCTGTTCCGAGACGGCGGATTCCTGTTCCCGGATTTTTATCTCGTACAGTTTTGCACGGAGCATCTTCATCGCTTTCTCGCGGTTCTTCAGCTGTGAGCGTTCCTGCTGACATGCGACAATAATACCCGAGGGCCTATGAGTAATGCGAACGGCGGTTTCTACTTTGTTCACATTCTGTCCCCCCTTACCGCCGGAGCGATATGTATCGAATTCCAGATCGGCAGGATTAATATCGATTTCTACATCTTCGATTTCAGGTAGCACCGCTACGGTGGCAGCCGATGTGTGTACACGTCCCTGTGCCTCGGTCGCTGGAACGCGTTGGACACGATGGACGCCGCTTTCGAATTTCATCATCCCGTAAACATTTTCGCCCGTAACGCCGAACACCACTTCTTTGAATCCCCCCTGTCCGGTATCGTTTGCATCGATCAATTCAACCTTCCATCCTTTTCGCTCGGCAAAACGTGTGTACATTCGAAAGAGATCTGCGGCGAAAAGGCCCGCTTCATCGCCTCCCGTCCCGGCACGGATTTCAACGATGGTATTCTTGCTGTCATTCGGATCCTTAGGAATAAGAAGTACTTTCAGTTCTTCTTCAATGGCTTCTTGCCGGACTTTAAGTTCTCTGAGTTCGGTTTGGGCCAGATCGGTGAGCTCTGGATCGCCGGGTGTTTCCAGAATTTCTTTGTTTCCCTTGATATCGTTCAGTATTCGCCGGTACCGCTCGAGAGCTTTAACTATCGGTGTAAGTTCGGTATGTTCTTTCCCTAGTTCGCGGAACATCTTCTGGTCGCCGACGATGGCCGGATCGGAAAGTAAACGGGTTACTTCGTCGTAACGTTGCTGTATTTGTTCTAATTTTTCAATCATAAAGAAATAGTCTTTAGTTCTGAATCTCGGGTTTCAGGTTCTAATACAGATCAAATTCTAAGCGGTTAGGAGGAAGAGTGGAAAAATAACACTCCATAATTATACAATAAACTCGGAAATCATAAATCAAAAATCAGAAATCTCTTAGCCTTTTAAACTTCGGTTTCTATCTGTGCCACTTCATCTACCTTTTGCTCCATCTCTTCGATTCCTATTGCAGCCTTCAAAGCTACAAGTGCAACCTCAACCTGCATTTCATCGGGTTCGCGCGTTGTGATTCTCTGGAGCCACAGCCCCGGGGCGATGACAATCCGGCCGATGGTTGTTTTACTATGTTTTGCTGAAAACCTAATTAGTTCGTATGACACTCCTGCCAGAATTGGAATTAAAGGAAGATGCGTCAGCAATCGTACCGGAAGAGAGATAAAGCCAAACATTATGACTAAAAATCCATCCAGAATGCTGAAAAAAGCGATCGCCGTAACCATTACGATAAGAAGAAAACTCGTCCCGCATCGTGGATGAAACCGCGTGTATCCCATCGCCATGGGGGGCGTGAGAGCTGCCTTTGCCTCATATGTAAAAACCGATTTATGTTCTGCGCCATGGTACTGGAAAACACGTTGCAGCTCTTTTGACGTTCCGATTAGTGCCATATAACCGATGAGAAATGCGATGCGTATTGCACCTGTCACAAGGTTGAAAGCGACCACATGTGATTCGATATCGAAGAAATGTGTTGTTATATATAAAGGACCGACAAAAAAAACAGCAATTCCAAGAGCTAATGCCAAAATCATAGTGATAACCAGAGAGAACGAAGATTTTTTTTTCTCGCTATGCCCATTCTCCCCCATCTCAAGGTCTTGTATCATGATCTCGGCTGAAAGGTTTAGAGTCCTTATGCCGATAATGAGCATTTCGATTAAACCGATCCCACCACGTAAAACCGGTAATTTAAGAAAGGGATAGCGTTGAGTAATAGAGTGGAACGGCTCTTTTTTTACGTAGATTTCGCCGTTGCGTCTGCGGATTGCTGTAGCGATGGTCCCCTTCGCACGCATCATCACACCTTCAATGACGGCCTGCCCGCCGACGTTCTCCGAACTTAGGCGGGCCTGCCCACCGACCGGCATGAGGTCAATATCGTTCTGACCTGGTTGACTTCCCCCACCGGAGGGCGGGTTTTCACCCCGTTTCACCGTATCATCCGAAATCTGTTCCACATAACTCCATAATAAAAAGAATTGACACGTAATATAAGAAAAATTTATCAGAAATACTATTGAACCATAATAGAGTTACAGTTGTTACAATAAATGTGATCGATATTTTAATTTGATATATATCAACTATCAAGTAGAAAGATTTTAGTAGACAACCTGATGGGTGATTAATTATCGCAGATCGCGTTATTCACTCTATTTTCTTTCATAACATTCCGGGAGATCTAATCATGATTAATCTGTTACTTCGCTGTTCCGCTCTCCTGTTTCTTTGTGTCTCGATCGCCCTTGCACAAATTCCAAACTCGGGATTTGAAAATTGGGCAGGTAATAATCCCGACGGCTGGGCTACCAGTAATGCCGGGGAATTAATTACTGTTACTGCATCGAACACCGCACATTCTGGGAGTCACTCAGCACGTGGAGAGGTAATTTCTTTGTTCACAACCGTGCTCCAACCGGTGCTTCAGATAGGCCCGGACGCTAGAGGATATGCTTATACTCAGCGACCTGCCGCTTTTACCGGTTACTATCAGTTCTTTCCCACAGGCGGTGATCGGTTCGCTATTAATGTGGCCCTTTTTAAGGGAGGAATAGAGGGAACTAGTGTCGCACTTGCCGCCGCAGCACTTTCAACGAACGTATCGTCATGGACACAATTTTCTACTCCGTTCACATACTTCAACGGTGAAACTCCAGACACCTGTATTATTCAAATTCAGATAGTTGGGCCAGGTACCGGATTAGACGCGACACCGCATGTCGGTTCATATTTTCTTCTGGATGATCTGGTTTTCTCAGGAACAACCGGTATAGCACAAAGCACGACTTCACAGCCGATCATTTTCCATCTCGAACAAAATTACCCGAATCCATTCAATCCGTCCACAACCGTGGAGTTTATACTTCCATCCCACAGTATGGCCAAATTGGTTGTGTATAACACGCTCGGACAGGAAGTTGCAGTACTCGTGAATGGCGAGTTGGAGCCGGGGTCTCATTCTGTGACTTTCAATGGGAATGGATTCCCAAGCGGGATTTATTATTACAAATTAACGGCGGGGACGAACGTTAGTATCGGAAAAATGAGTTTGCTGAAATAACGTCTTTGAACAAAAGCACACAAGGCGATTCTCAATGAATCGCCTTGTCATGTCGTACACGGTGTTAGAATTCTCTAATCTGCAATCTTATATTTTTTCATCAACCTGTAGAGCGTTGCCCTTCCGATTTTCAGTTTTACCGCTGCTTCCACAATATTGCCGTTGGTTATTCTCAGCGCATGACGTATGGTTGCCTCTTTTACCTTTTCGAGCGGCACAATTGCATTTCCTTCTGTGAAAAGAAGGGATGCCGCCTGAGTCGATGTCGGTTGTGCAGCAAACGTCTGAATCGACATCGGCAGTTCGCGTTCTGTTATCGTATCGCTATCGACCATGACAACGGAGCGCTGGATCGCATGTTCGAGTTCACGGACATTTCCCGGCCATGGATATTCATAGAGAATTTTCAGTGCTTTCCGTGAAAAGCGGAGGCCAGTTTTATGATGATCCTCCATGAATCTCTTTAGAAAATGTTCTGCCAGCAGCAAAATATCTGAGCGCCGTTGCCTTAACGGCGGGATAAGAATTGGAAACATAGCAAGACGGAAATATAGATCTTCACGAAAAAGTTTTTGCCGTACCATTTCACCGAGATCCCGATTTGTTGCCGATATCAATCGTGTATCAGTTGTCAGCGTTTCGTTCCCGCCAACGCGCTCAAATTGTTTCGATTGAATAACCCGGAGTATTTTGGCCTGGAGCGCGATATCAAGATCACCAATTTCATCAAGAAAAACCGTGCCTCCATTGGCCTGCTCGAATTTTCCAATGCGCCGTTGAAATGCACCCGTGAACGAGCCCTTCTCATGGCCGAAGAATTCGCTCTCGAGTAAATCTCTGGGAATCGATGCACAATTTACTACGACAAAAGGACCGCTCTTGCGGTTTCCGTTATAGTGAATTGCGCGTGCTATCAATTCTTTTCCCGTGCCGCTTTCGCCCAGAACGAGTACACACATGTCGCTGTCTTTCACCTTGTTTATCAAGGTGAAAATCTCCTGCATTTCCCCGCTTCCGGAGATAATATTGTCAAAATGTACGCGTTTTTCGATACTTTCTCGGAGTTGCTGGACTTCGAGCGTTAGATCGGCAAGCTGGAAGATATTACGAACTGAAATCTCAAGTTTGGCAAAATCGACCGGTTTGGTGAAATAATCTACCGCGCCGAGCTTAATCGTTTCAAGAGCAACCTCGATACGTCCCTGCGCAGAGAGAATAATCACGGGCATATCAGGGTGTCGCCGCTTGATTTCTTTCAGTGTCTCGACGCCGCCGATTCCGGGCATCATAACATCGAGGAGTATGAGATCGGGAGCGGGATCGAGGTGTTGAAGACATGATTCGCCATTCGGGAATACTCGGGCCTGGCAGCCCCATTTCCGTGTCGCTGTGAATTCTAAAATTGTGGCAATCGATGGTTCGTCTTCAACGATGTAGATGAGTTTTTCTGCCACATTGCGTCCACTAAAGGTGAAAGATTACACCAAACATCAATCAGAGCACGCATAGAGAAATCCTTCGACTCGCACTTCCTGATTCTCTGGAAGTACTCGCTCAGGACAAGAAGGAAAAAGAATAGCAACTTACCCCTCTTCACCGCATCGAATAACGAACGATAGGGTCAGAAAGATCCCATAGAGCGAGCCAGGATTGTCTCTGTTCTCGGGAAGCGAAGGATAAATGTCGATCCGACACTCTCTTTACTCCGTACGCTGATGCTTCCACCTTGAAGTTCGACAAGTTGTTTGACAATTGCAAGTCCTAATCCTGCTCCGGGCATTTCCTCCCCGGAACGCTGGGCTCTATAGAATTTCTGAAATATATATGGAAGATCCGTCGGAGAGATGCCGATCCCGGTATCCCGGATCCATGTTTCGATGTGCCCGTCGCAGATCTCAGTTCCGATCCATATATGACCGCCGGCAGGAGTGAACTTGATTGCATTGGAAAGCAGCTGGTGAATAATTTCCCGGAAATGGCTTTTATCGATGGATACCGGGATGGATCGACTTTGAAAGTCCGATGTAATAGTCAATAATTTTGGCCGTGCCTGCGGTACCAGAGTCACAATAACATCTTCAATTATAGGAACAATATTTTCTTCGGTCATCCTTGTAGGCAATCCCCCTTTTTCAATCAACGAAAGATCGAGAAGATTATTAATCAACACAGAGAGACGCTCTCCTTCGCTAAGAATGATGCGCGCGAATTTCTTGCATGTTTGAGCCGACATCTCCGGATCGTCGACAATAAGCTCGGCAAATCCAAGGATCGATGTCAAAGGCGTACGAAATTCGTGCGACATGCGAGACACAAAATTTCCCTTCATATGATCAAGCTCTTTCAGTATTATCTGCTTCTGAGTCTCGTCGAATTGTCTTCTTTTAGCCTGTTTATCTATTTTCTCATTTTCATCCGTTCTCATCACATCACTCCTTTTCTATCTATAAATATATCAACGATTATGCCAGGTGATTTGAATGGAAAATGCTTATATTCAGACCACTTTTTTGTGATAAATTTTCTAAACATAAACGTATTGTACCATTATGAGACAACGAATATTGATTCATAGAATAAGTTAATATATCTTTAAGAAAAGGCCAAGATATATGATATTCTCAACATGTATCATAATGAGTCATATTTCTCATAATAAATCATGTACTAGAAACATAACTATTAAAAAATGATGGAAATAAGGGAAATTTCGATTGGCACGGGAGTTGAGTAATTATCAACTAAAGAGTGAAGAGGGAGTAGCAAAATGAAATTACAAAACTTTAAATCTGGGGAGGTTGTTATGAAGAAGTCTTTAGTTGTTCTCGTGGTGCTGGCTTTAAGCCTGATGTTCACACAAAGCGTGTTTGCTCAAGCAGATGATCAGACAGTAACTTTTGTGGTAAGCGCTGTGACAAAACTCGCAGTTTCGGGGGATCCGGGTGTTCTCAATATTACGGCTGGAACGGCAGGAACCGATGCTTTGACCCCGGTGAGTGATGCAACAACCACATATAGTATAACCCATAATTCAAATAGCGCTTTAAAGATCACCGGACAGATCACTGCTAATGGTGACATGCCTGCGGGCACGGCATTGAAGGTAGCTCTTGTCGGTGCAAGCGGTGGGACGGGTCAGGGTTCACAAACTCTTACGTCCGGTAGTCCCGTTGACCTTGTGACAGGAATAGCGAAGGGTGCTGATGCAGCAAAATTGATAACCTATACTTTAGAAGCGAACGCATCCGCTGGTACAATAGCCTCAACTACACGGACTGTAACACTCACATTGACCAACTAATGTGAGGATGCTGAAGAATCCGCGGCAGATATTCGGTATCGGTCGCGGATTTTTTTTAAAAGGTATTTGCAGGGGGGAATAACAATCATGAAGAGGATACGGAAATTGGCTGTGGGGATGGTGATCGGGTTAATCCTGAGTACCTTGCTCTTCGGCTCTTCAACACTTGCACAACAGGCCAACACCCAGCAGACGATCACTCTGCGTGTTGAAGAAATCAATAAGGTGAGTGTCAATATCCCGACGCTACAGCTGACGATCAGTCAGGCCCAGGCAAATTCAGGAGATACAATTTCGGTTGTCAATACCGACGGTCTTCTATCGTGGGCAACAAATGGTGACAATAAAAAGTTGACCGTAACATCAGATCGCCAATCGTCACGCTTCCTATTAAAAATGGAAGCTCAGAATATAACAAATAATGCCGGGACAGCGACACCCGAGATAGTACTGGTCGACAATCAGCCTCACGATCTTGTTGTTGGTGTGTCGAAAAAAACCGGCCGGTGTACCCTTCGTGTTACAGCCTCGACAACTCTTGGCGCCGGAGTCGGGACGGAATCGTATATCCTGACCTATACTATTACAAATAGTTAGCAAGTGTTGAATTTCGAGCTGAAACCTTCTATATTGGAAGCGGAGGATACACCTCATGAAGCGATATCAGATCATATTTCTCGCTTTTCTTCTCTATATCTTTCTCGGATTCTGGGGGAGAGCTCAAGTTTCCCGTAGACATAATGTCACCGTAAATGTTAATGCTCTTACCTATATAACTATCAATCCCGCCTCGGTCACTCTCTCCATCACTGATGCTCAGGCAGTCGCCGGAGTAGATGCGATGACTGTGACCAATGAGAACAGCTATTTATACTGGGCAACGAATTCAAGTAACCGAAAAGTAACCGTGGCGACGGACCTGGGATCTCCCTTGTACACATTAAAAATCTATGCGGCAAATGTCGTGTCGGTCGATCCATCCCCCGGTTCTGCGGTTGCAGCCTCTGAATTGACGCTTTCAAGGACAGTACAGGATTTCATTCTAAATATCGGAAGATCAATGGGTTACTGTACTCTTCGATATACAGGAACGGCTCTCGCGTCGACAGGAGTTGGAACAGATATACATCATATCACCTTTACCGTAACGCAATAGGTGCATTTATGAGATACTTTTTCCATATAAAAATAGGTATTGCTGTTCTGGTTTTTTTTGTGCACTATTCCCTTGAAGCCCAAACGCTTACGATTCTCGGAACGGCGCCAACGTTAACTATTATAACAGGAACATCACAAACACAACCGGTCAATGCAACAAATTCTGGTTGCAGTCTTCGTTATCGGCAAAATGTGAATAATAATTTATGGAGAATCACAGTACAAACGAATCTTGTGAATCCCCATTTTACTCTATCAGTATATGCGTCGAATGTCACTAGAGGCGTTGCGGCAGGCACAGTCACTTTTACCGATACAAACGCTCATGATTTTATCACAGGTATAACAAGGAGTGGTACGAACGCTACAGCAACGATCAATTACACTGCCTCGACTTTATACAGCAAGGGAAATAGCATCGAGCTTGGGAATGATCGTCACCGGATTACATATACACTAACACCTTAGAAGGATGTCGTATGAGAAAACGAATCATTTTCGTATTTTTATTGCTTTACATCCTTGTAATTCAAATCTGCGTCGCACAAATTTCCATCATCGGCGATCTCAGTCATGACCGTGAAGCCCAACCGGGTGCGAAATATGAAGGTTCAATACTTATCAAGAATGACAGTAATGAACCGCAGGAAGCAAAAATTTATCAGACCGATTACACCTTCCGGTATGATGGAACCAATAATTATGGTGAACCCGGCTTGCAAGCCCGCTCGAATGCAAAATGGATCACATTCAGTCCATCGTATGTGACAGTACCACCGCAGAGAACAATGTCGGTCAGTTATACCCTCATGGTTCCTCAAAACAGTGAGACGAAAAAACTAATCGGAACATACTGGAGCATGATAATGGTCGAAGCGATCCCGAAAGGCTCGGGTGAATCTTCGGCTCCGGTAGATCCACGAAAGACACAAATGGGGATCCGGCAGACGATCAGATATGGGATCCAAATTGCCACCCATATTGCGCAGACGGGTGTAAAAGATATAAAATTTCTTGAAACGAAAATTGTCTCGCCTAAACCGGGTGAGCGTTATCTCCAGGTTGATATTGAGAACATCGGTGATATCGGATTCCGGCCCGATATGTATGTCGAATTGTTTGATGCACAAGGAATGTCTATCGGGAAATTTTTGGGGACAAAATACCGGATGTATCCCGGTACATCGGTGCGGCAAATGATTGATCTCAGCAAAATCCCGTCAGGTACATATAAGGCGATGGTTGTTGTCGACGGCGGTGGAGCTGATATCTTTGGAGCCCAGCATACATTGAAGTTCTAAACTAACAAAGTGGAAAGATTACAGAGCATATTTTATCCGGTTCACAGAAGCCGGATTTTTTATATTATGACGTTGGTGATGATTTCCGTAGCGGTGCCGACTTTATGTTGGGCGCAAGGTATTATCATTCAACCTTCGAACACGGCACCGATCGAGACAACACCGGGAAAAGTCATTACTGTAAGCTTTTTAATTTTAAACAATACTTCGCAATCACAACGTCTCGAGGGTGAAGCATTTCTCCCGGCTGGCTGGCATGCGTTAATGCGAAGAACTAGAGTTGAACTCGCGCCGATGCAGAGAGATATTCTGCTGGTGAGTTTCTCGATCCCGCTGGAAGCGGCAGCCGGTCAATATCCTTTCCGATATCGGTTGAAATCATTGACTGCCATCTATCTCGGAGTCGAAGCGTCGGTTCCAATTACAATACTTCCTATACGGAGTCTCGAACTTCAATTCACAGACGCATCGCGATATGTTATCGCCGGCGACACCTTGATTACGCAATTCACCCTGGTGAATAAAGGGAATGAGCTGACCCGGATACGATTGCACACGAAAGTAGTCGGTGTCGATTCGGCCTTCGTTGACAGTACGTTGATACGACTAAAGCCGAACGAGACCCGTCACATTAAAGCTATTGCCCCAACAAGCCATTCAATTTCTGTAAAGACGCGTGCCCTTCTTGAATTATATGCATCGAGTGTTACTGATACGACTATAGTTGCACACGCTTCGGCAGTCTCGGATATCATACCCAGAATTGATTATGTGAGCAGCACGATATATCGGTATCCGCTGTTGATTACTATCCATCCGACAGGGAGCGATGAGGCATATCGGACTCAATTTGAATTGACAAGCTCAGCACCCCTTTCTGATGGAGGCAAAGATATCCTCAGTTTGCTTATTCGCACTCCACAGACGATTGAGCAATCCGTCCTTGGTTATCGGGATGAATATAGAGCCGGCTATAAGAGCGAAAAGCTTGATCTCTATGCCGGCGATCAAATTTATACACTCACGCAATTGACGGAATTTTCGAGATATGGATTTGGAGGAGGTGGAAGAATTGTTATTTCACCGATCACGGTGGGAGGATTCTATAACAAAACCCGATTCTATTCACCTGCTCTTGAACAATACGGAGGCTTTCTCGGAGCTCGGATTCTGAATAATTTGAATATAAGCATCAATACGCTGCAGAAAAAAGAATCGGTGAAAAGCACAATCTATTCCTTCCGGACATTGTACCAGCCGTTCCAAAGTACAGGCGTAGATGTGGAATATGGATTAAGCTCAAATCCCCAGGGGAACGATCATGCATTTGCAGGACAATTCAATGTCCAATCGTCATTTGTGAATATGGATCTCCGTTATATTAATGCGGGTCCACTTTACAGCGGATATTACCGGGATATACGATCGACTGCTGCCAGCATTACTTTCTACCCGTGGAAACTCTTCCATATTGAGGGTTACCTCAGGGACGAACGGCGAAATATCAATCTTGATACTCTACAGTATATTGCTCCACGTGATCGATATTATGAGGCTGGATTGGGTTATTCCGATCTCGTTTCTGTTCGTTACAGGGTCACAAAACGAGAGGATCTACTTCCGGTTTCAAAATACAGTCAGGTTGATCATATGTATCAGTTCAGCAGCGGATATAATTTTTCATGGCTGAATATCTCGGTTAATGCCGATATCGGCTGGGTCGAAGACAGGCTTATGGGGAAAAACGAACCGTACTCACGGTATTATGCGAATGCCGGTTTTCGCATTCTGGATAGTCACAATCTCAATTTCACTGTCGAATACGATAAACAGGTCAATGTCGAGACAGACGAAGAACAGAAACAGCAATCAGCTAGTTTGTTTCTCCTGAGTCAGCTAAGCGATAAGACACGCTTTACTCTCAATGTTTATGGAAGCAGGGCAATCTCATCATCAACGCAGACATATACAATTATTGATTTCGCCATTGAACATACATTTTCATTCGGACACATAATTTCATTCCATGGTCGCCAGAGTACTGTTTCGCCTGCTGTCGATGGCCGGACACGGGCCTTTATTGCTGGGTACTCGGTACCGATTCTTATCCCGATTGGTCGAAGTGGATCATTGGGGGAAATCGGCGGCCGTGTCGTCGATGTCGAGAAAAATAAGGGGGTCGGGAAAGCGCTTCTGAACATTGGTGATGCGACTGCGCTCACAGATGATGATGGGAATTTCCGTTTTCCAGGTCTTCCGCCGGGAACGTATTATCTCCAGGTTGACAGGATGAGTATCGGATATGGCCGTGTTACAACGAAACCGCTGCCAATGGAAATTCTGCTCTCTGGAGGAGGAGTTTCGGAATTCGCGCTTGGTGTAGTCCGAAGCTGCTCTGTTACCGGTTCTGTCATTCTTTACGGACTCAGTGAAAGAATGAAGGCAGACAGTCTTACCCCGGAAATTATCGAACTCCGCGGTCAGCCTGACATTATTCTTCAACTCTCGAACGGAACAGAAATAATCCGCCGCATAAGCGATAATCAGGGCCGATGGACATTCACGGATATCCGCCCGGGGCGGTGGGTACTCACACTTCTCGAAGGTCAGCTTCCGGAGAATCATTATTTGGAAAAGGATTCATACGAGATCGAGCTTCGTCCTGGCGAACGAAAGGAAGCAATATTCAAAATATTTCCACGTCACCGCGCTATCCGCATCATTCAAGAAGAGAAAGTTATCGAGGAGAAGAAAGGAACACAGAAAATCAAACCAAGCCGTCCTCAACAAATTTCACCGACACAGGCTCCTTCGCTTATCAGTTATAATAAGAAACGCGGCGGCTATGTCGTCCAGGCGTCTTCATGGAGATCGAGGAGAAGAGCACTCGCCGGTATCAGAGAGGCGAAGTTATTGATAGGAAAACCTGCATTCCTTAAAAGAGTCCGTGTACCCGGAATTGGTTTACGATACCGCGTTTATGTTGGTTCGCTAAAAATCCGTGAAGAAGCCGAGGCAATTGAAAAAATGATTCTAAGCAAGAAATAAGCGCTGTCCTTATACAATTTGTAGAAACTACATCATTTCCACTTTTTCCCTATTTACATAACCATCTCGTCACATCCCGTAACCCTTTATCAATAAATAGTTTACAGGGCTGCCCTCAATAAACTTTGCCGGAATCCTGATGGCATCCTATTTGAACTTTGTCACGTTGTATGGTGTTGAGGCGGTATATAGAATGAAGGCTGTTTTCTATCATTGATTCTTTTTTCATGAGGGCATAAAGCAATGGAAACGCGGCGAGCGATAGTGATGTTGGGGTTATTCTTCTTAGTGGCAGGAGTTTGCTACGCTCAGCACAATAATACCAGCGTACAGCAGCAGATCATTGTTGAGGTAAAACCGATTACTTCAATCAATGTAACAGGGAATCCGCATTCATTCCTCATTCAAGACCCGCCGCAGGGTCCGAATTCGCCCAATCGAACGATAATAGCACGACATATAATGTACTTACAAATCTTGATAACATGAAAATCGTCGCTTCTATTAATGATCCTATGCCAAAAGGGACGAAATTGATGATTAACCTCAAGAGTTCGAAATGGAACAGCGCCGGCGTCGTTGATATATCGGATGCAGTTGCACCTGTGACCGCTGTTTCCGGTGTTACAAGAGGAATCGACAGGAATCAAACGATCGACTATACTTTTGCTGCAAATGCAAGTGCCGGTGAAATTGAGAATGAAACACGAATAGTAACGTTGACAGTGACAGATTAAGGGGAAAACGACCATGTTTTGGCGATTTGTGATAGGAGTTATGGTGCTTGTCTCTATGATAGATGTAATCAATGCACAGACCACAAGCCATGCTTGTCAGGTAATTACTTTTAGCGTAAAAATATCGGCGCCGAAAGTGACCGCATCTCTCGATACAACATCACCTGCAGGAACTGGCATTGCAATGAACGTTCAATCTGGAATCGATAATGTCGTAACGACGAGTAAAGTGTCTTCAACAATAGAAAATCTCAGTACAGGAATTGAATCAAGCGACCGCAAAAAAAATCAACAAATTTCAGAGAATACTACCCCCGTGAATCGTACTCTCGTATTCACGGTTTCTGAATAGATCGCTTCGAACAACTTATCAAGGCGGAAGAGAGGCCGCGACAAAAAACCCACAGCTAAACCGCTGTGGGTTTTCTATCACTATTCCGAAACCTTAATACGGTGTATTTTCCTATCCATGTCAACCATAACTTTTTCACTTTGCCTCCGTACTCATACAAGATGGACTCCCGTCATTTTATAGGCGAATTCCATCTTCATCATCCGACAGGAAAATATCATATACCATGTCGTTCTACCGTCTGATCCCAGGAATTTGCAGGTTGATATCGGTCTATATATAGATTTATATAACGTTTCTGGAGGGATATTATTATGGTAAGTCTGGCTCAACATAGATTTTTTTCTTCATAATTTTGTATAATATTATAAGATAACAAATGTATATGCGGAGAGAAGAATGAATATATATTATACCTTAATCAGAGTATTGATTATTCCAGTTTTTCTCGGACTTGCTTTTATGCAAACCGCCGCACAGACGGTTGAAGCAAGAATCGACACACTGCTCGACCAGATGCCGATGCAGGAAAAGTTACTGCAGCTCCATCAGGAAGGTGCATTTAATACACCAAATAACGCCCGCCTTGGAATCCCCGGTTTTATCATGGCGGATGGGCCGCATGGTGTCCGTGACGGAATGGCGACAAGCTTCCCCGTTGGTATCGGAATGGCTTCGATGTGGGATATCGACCTCGCCCAGCAAATCGGTGTGGCTATGGGGAAGGAATTCCGTGGTAAAGGAAAACACCAGGCCCTCGGACCATGCCTCGATATCGATCGCGATCCGCGGAACGGACGAAGTCCGGAAACAGGAGGTGAAGATCCTTACCTCTGCGCACGAACCACGACGGCAGTTGTTAAAGGTATCCAATCGACACCGTGCATCGCGACGGTCAAGCATTATAATGCCAACCACCGTGAGAATGGCCGGACAACAAACAATATCATTGCGGCACGGCGTGTACTCAACGAACCGGCAGGGCTTGCCTTCCGTACGGCGGTTCAACAAGGCGGCGCGATGTGCGTGATGAATGCTTATAATCTTATTAACGGCCAATATTGTGCTGAGAATCCCACTCTACTGACTTCTATTCTGCGCACACAATGGGGATTTCCGTTCTATGTAGTTTCCGACTGGGGTTCCATCGTTCATTCAGATTTAGCTATCAAAGCCGGCTGCGATATTTGTATGGGCTCAGATAAATATGGGAACGATCTACCCGGACTCGTGAGCAGCGGTGCAGTTCCAGACTCAGTGATCGATAACGCTGTCCGTCGTGTGCTGCGAACGAAAATCTTTGCCGGTATGCTTGATTATCAACCGCCGGGCAATGCTGACGATGTCAACTGCGCGGCACATCAACAGTTGTGTCTCGAAGCCGGACAGAAGTCACTGGTTCTTCTCAAGAACCAGAATAATATCTTACCGCTGAACAAATCTATTACCAAGGTTGCACTCGTCGGACCAAGTGCTGCTGTTGCTCAAATCGATGGGACTGGAAGTGCGTATGTCACTCCGTATTATAGTATCAGCCCACGACAAGGGACAGAAAATAAAATCGGGGCAGAGAAGGTGCTCTATACAAAGGGATGCGATATAAATAGTGCCGATACAACCGGATTTGCTGTTGCTGTGAGTTATGCACAGAGTGCGGATGTTGTCGTTTTCTGCGGCGGACTTGATCCGAGTCAGGAAGGAGAAGGAGCTGACCGTTCTGGCGGCTCGACAAGCCTGCCAGGCAAGCAACAGGATCTCATTAATGCACTCGCAGCCGTCAATCCCAATCTTGTCGTTACTATTTTCAGCGGCGGAGTCTGCAGTCTCAATCGCTGTATCAATTCGATCGAAGGATTAATTTATGCGTTCTATCCCGGACAGGAAGGGGGCAATGCGCTCGCCGATGTACTCTTTGGCGATTATAATCCTGGTGGTAAAATGCCGGTTACAATGCCAATAAATGACGCACAGCTTCCTGCATGGAATGATGACCTGAATGATGACTACGGCTGCGGATACCGGTGGTACGACAAGATGGGATATGTGCCGCAGTTTGCTTTTGGGTACGGACTCAGCTATACAACATTTTCATACAGCAATCTGAGGATATCCCCGGCATCTGTAGCACCCGGAGAACCGGTGACAGTAGAGGTGGATGTAACAAATACAGGCGCTCGGAGTGGGGATGAAGTAGTTCAGCTTTATTTAAGCAAACCTGAAACGTCTGTACCGATGGCTGTGAAGGAGCTTAAAGGCTTTAAACGGGTGAATATCAATCCCGGGCAGACCACAACGGTAGAACTTACACTGACTGCGGATGAGTTATATTATTATAATGAAATAAGCGATACGTATGAGGTCGAGACAGGACAGTATACAGTACGTATCGGAGGCTCGTCCGATAATCTACCTCTCTCGGATCACTTCGATGTGCGAAACAATCCGCGGAAACCTGATCTACTTATCACGAATATAAGAATGGTGCCGCCGTATCCACTACCCGGGCAACAAGTTGCTTTCTATGCGACAGTGAAAAATCAGGGAAGCGCACCGACACCGGCAGGTCAGGCATTCAAGATGACATTCAATGTTAACGGTCAGATCGTAAGTTGGTCAGACGAAATCGCATGACCGATACCTGCATGTGGAATGGTTCTGATCAGCGGCAGCCATGGTCCTCAAAGCGTCAATACATGGACGTTGGCTGAAATCGGTACGTACGAGGTTGAAGCAACCGTTGATCCTGATAATGCAGTGGATGAATGCGTGGAGACTAACAATTCTCTCTGCGCAATTTACAGTGTATCCTGAGCCGCCGCATAATCTTGCTTTACATAAACCGGTGACAGTATCATCTTTCAGGCGAACCGGACTTGAAGGTGCCAATGCCGTTGATGGTAATATGGATACACAATGGTCATCCACATATAGCGATCCGCAATTCATTATCGTCGATCTCGGTGCGAAGGTGTATATCGATAACGTTGTATTACATTGGGGGGGGACGTACGCAAAAGAGTATTATCTCCAGATTTCCGATGATATGTCGGGATGGATGGATGTTGTACATTTTATGAATGGTGATGGTGGAACGGATAAAATATCCGTCGGAGCACAGACACATTTTGTACGGATGCTGGGGATACAACGAGCTTCGCCATGGGGATACTCTCTCTATGAAATTGAAATTTATGGAGCAACTTCAAATATAATAGCTACTAATGAACTGCCCGAGAGGTTCGTTCTTTACAATAATTATCCTAATCCTTTTAATCCCAACACAACGATAGACTTTACACTGGCCGAGAAAGGGTATGCAACATTGAAGGTTTTCAACATCCTGGGACAGGAAATTGCCGTTCTTTTCAATGGAATTGCCGAAGCCGGAAGAGTATATGAGGAGAATTTTCTAGCGTCAAGACTTCCCAGCGGAATTTATCTGGCAGTGTTGGAATCAGGGGGACACCGATCAAGTAAGCCGATGGTGCTTATGAAATAGAAAAATAGCCACGGACTTTACTGTCTTTCATTTTTTTAGGCGGAAGTCTGACGTTCAAGGTTGTATATCCAGATGTCCTTTTAAATTACACCCATCATTCCGCTTGCTCCCGAAGTTGTCGGGATCCCGCCTTCGTTCTACTTCCGCCTGCGTTCACAAAACGAACTTTGGCGGACAGGTAAAAACTCCGCCTTTGTTTCACTACGGCGGACAGGTCACAATTCAAAATTGCTGTGGATGATTTTCGCGCAATCACACTTTTCAGGACTGCGAGCCTCCGGTACAGTGATAGTCGATAGGGATGGTCAGGAAATTCTTTTACGCGGTATCAATCTCGGCAACTGGCTTGTACCCGAAGGCTATAATTCTTGTTGAAATTAGATTTATATGTTAGTATGTTTTCGTATAATATACTCCAAGGAGATTACCACGAGACACCGTCCTCGACATCGATACTATATCTTTCTTTTATTATTTTTTTTTACCGTTGGTGGCTGTAAAAAGAAGGAAGAACAGAATAGAATCACTCCGGCGTTCTATTATTGGCAAACCAATTTTTTCCTAGGTGAGAAGGAAACATCCATTATAGATTCTCTTTATATTTGTAAATTGTATGTTCGATATTTCGATATCGATTGGAATCCTCATTCTAAAGCTCCTGAACCAGTTGCACCCCTTATTGTACAATCTTCTGTTCCGAATTCTATCGAGATAATACCTACCGTTTTTATAACGAATAGAACAATGGTGCATATTGAAAGACACTCTGTCCCCATCTTGGTGGGGAACATTCTGCGTAAGGTCTATTCAATCACCAAGGATCTAAAAATTAGAAACATTAAGGAAATTCAAATAGATTGCGATT
Organism: Ignavibacteriota bacterium; assembly: GCA_963776275.1. GTDB lineage: Bacteria > Bacteroidota > Ignavibacteria > UBA10030 > CAVZMI01 > CAVZMI01. Next base: position 310,449 of record CAVZMI010000021.1, on the reverse strand, counting down.
GGACAACCAAGAGTAAAGATAACTATTTCATGCTTCTGCGAACCTTAAAAAATATTCTGGACAAAGATAATATTAAACTTTCTGTAACACTACGACTTCATCAATTAGCGCAACCAGAACAAACAGGAGTGCCTCCTGCCGACCGTGGTGTTTTAATGTTTTATAATATGGGAGATATTAAAAACTCTACCGATGGAAGTGCTATTCTTGATCTTGACGTTGGGCGGCAATATATTGAAGCATCCAGTCCATATCCGGTTCCTCTCGATATTGCGTTGCCGGTATTTCAATGGTGTGTTGTCTTCCGATTGGGAGAGGTCGTCTCTTTGATCAACGACTTTAATGAAGAGTTACTGTCTGATTCAACAAAATACATGACAGATACACATAACACTTATCACGTAATGAAAAGTCATTATGCTTGTAGTCATTACCTATATAAGGGTGATGTATTGAAGCTGGATCGAGTCACTGTAAAACAATTATTGGAATCAGTGGATCTGTTGCGTAAGAATAATTTACCTTCTCCAAATTCTTCCATCATTTATTACCATCTTGAATCCACCATATCAAAGAGGTATAGTTATGAAGATCTTCATAGGATCGTTACTGCTTTTAACTAGTCTTGCATTCATACGGTTACTGCCCACGATTATGAACCTTTGTTCATTCGATTGCGATGATGTTGAATCACGGCCGGCTTTTCTCTTTAATCCCGAATTGACAGGAACGGCAGGATTACGGCCGTTGTATTTTACATGGAATCCTTTGTACGATAACAGTTGGGATGAATGCTTGGACGGGCGCAAAGATAACATTGATGAATGGGGCAAATATTTTAATAGCAAGTTGGGGAAAAAGGAAATAGAAATATTGATTTATTCACTTAGTCTTAACGATCTAAAGCAATTGGACAGTCTTATTAAGAATCCATCAGAGAGAGAACCATCATCTAAATTGATATTTTGGAAAGATTTTTTCTACAAGAATAATGATAAAGAATTTCTTACATATATTTGTTTTGCTAAAGAATGCGAGCCTGCTGTCGATTTTAATTCGTGGGAGGTAGATGAGCATTATTCACAGTACAGGGATACAATGAATCTCTTGATAACGAAAGGAGAAGAGCTATATCATGATAGTAAATCTGAATTTATCAAATTACGATATGGATATCAAATAGTCCGTTTGGCTCATTATGCAAAGGAATATAAGAAGTGCATCGAATTGTATGATAAATATATCACGCCATTGGAGGTTAATAGTGTCATTCAATACTGGGTGCTGGAACAAAAAGCAGGAGCATTGGCAAAGCTTGGCAGAAAAGCGGAGGCGGCTCATTATTTTGCTACACTTTTCGATTTAAATCCTGCTCGAAGAGATATTATATATCGGAGTTTTAATATATCAAATGACAGTATTTGGACGGCGACATTTAAGTTATGCAAGACTTCCCGGGAAAAAGCAACACTCTACTTCCTACGCGGATTGGAACCGATCAACAATATTCTTGAAGAGATGGAGAATATATATGTTCTCGATCCTTCATCGGAAAAACTCAATCTGCTCCTCGTCCGGGAAATCAATAAATATGAAGATCGTAAATTCAAAGTTGATCCATATGGAAATTGTAGATGGGGGGAAGATATTCCATTTGACTCCTCAGTCACGAAACACATGAATATGCTGAAGAATTTTGTATCCCGCTGTGTCAAAGAAAATAGGATATTGAATCCGGAGTTATGGACTCTTGCCTCGGGATATTTGAATTTCCTTACAGAAAACTATGATGAAGCAAGAAGTATTTTATCAGGGTTGAAAGAATCGAAAGACTCTATCATACAGAGACAGTTACCTCTCATTGAACTCGCTATTGATGTTGCTGCAACAACTCGCCTAACAAAATATGCCGAAGATAGTCTTTTTGCATGTGTGCTAAGCACAGAGCATAACCAATTGGTACAGTATACAGTTGATGCTTTCAGAGAACTTGCACCTCAGGAAGGCGATACAATTAAAGCGTTTTGGTGTAATCATTCAATTTCGGATTTTCGTCCATCTTTTAATATCGAAAAAGTTGAAGAATTACTTGCTTGGGAAAACAAACATAATAGTACACAATTTGAAAAATACATTATATCCCGATCGGATGCGCATCCTGAAGAATTAAGAGAACTTAAAGGGACGATTCTCTTTAGTCAGCATAAACTTCAGGAGGCGATCGATGAATACAAAAAGTCGACAAGTTATAATTTGAGAATAAATTCAGTAGATCCTTTTTCCATACGAATAAAGGATTGCAGAGATTGTGACTTTAGAATGGGAACCGAAAAACCATATAGTAAATTAACTCTGGTATCCACTATCCTTGGGTATGAAGAAAAATTAAAATCTGATCCAGATAACGCGGCACAATATCATTACCTGTTGGGAAATGTATACTATAACACTACCTATTTTGGAAACTCGGCAGAAGTAGTGCTTTATTATCATGACTGTGATAATATGTGGTATGGAAGGGATTATGAGATATTTATAGAAACAGGGGAAATTCCAATATATCTTGATTGTTCAAGAGCACAATACCATTACCGGCAAGGAATGTCCATTGCGCAAGCGTCGGGGGATGTTGAGCTTGCCGCCGAGTGTTGTTTTATGGCGGCGAAATGCGAACAGAATAAATATTATGTTACCAATACCCAAAGCGATGGAGATGGGAAAATTAAGAATGCAAAATTCCGTACCTTCTTTTCACTATTGAAGAACAATTATGCAAGCACGAAATTCTATCTCAAAGCAATAAATGAATGCAAATATTTTAATGAATATATTAATTCCTCCAAACAATGAGTGCGATAATCCATCATTGAAAGGAATTAGATAATTTCGATTGCTTGAAATGGTATCGTTGTGCAAACCCCGTATGAAGTTGGTAGCTGGGGTTGTTACTATATGTCAAAATTGCTATGGATGATCTTCGCCCCGTCGAAACCGTTGAATTTGGTCGACGATGCGGTTCCGTATGCTCCGATGTTCTCGGTGTACAGATAATCGCCCAGTTCCAGGTTCGCGGGCAGATCGGCCGAGAGAGTTATCTTGTCGAAGCTGTCACAAGTCGGTCCCACCACTGCACACACTTCATGCTCGCCTTCTTTGAACGCGTTGAAATTGGGAATCCAGTGATCGTACACAACACCGGAAAATGTGTGGTACACGCCGTCGTTGATATGGTAAAATATTTTCCCTTCACGGCGAGCTTTACCGATGATTTCCGACACAAGTGTGGCAGCAGTAGCAACGATAAACCTTCCGGGTTCAGCCAGTATTTCAATATCATCCGGGAAGAGCCGTTTAAACTCTGAATTCAATATTGCCGCTAGTTTTTCAAACTCAGGGACCTGCGGGTCATACGGAACCGGGAATCCTCCACCGATATCGATCAGATTCACATTGAATCCCTTTTTACGTGCGTTGTGAAAAATTACCGATGTAATAGCCAGCGCCTCGGTGAAATTATCGAAATTGGTACACTGACTGCCGACATGAAAGCTTATGCCTTCAACCTTCAATCCGATGTTGAACGCTTCCTGGATCAGTTTCTGGGCATCGGACGGTTCTGCACCGAATTTCGAACTCATCTCAACCTGTGATCCGGTATCGGGAACCTTCAGCCGCAGTACGAGTCCTGCGGTTTCACAGTGTTCTTTAATTTTTTTCAGCTCGTCAATATTGTCGTAAGTAACAAGCGGTTTGTATTCCTTTATCTTGCGTAGTGTCGCTTTATCTTTTATTGTATTGGAAAATATTATTTTGTCCCATATAAAATATTTTTTTTCCTTCTTCTCGAAATTCCTGATGTATTTATATACCTGCATAAATTCGTTGTATGAAGCCACATCGAAACTCGATCCTTCTTTAAATAATGTCTCGATGATCTGCTGCGTGGAATTGGCTTTCACTGCGTAGTAACACTGAACCCGCGGCAGGTGCTTTTTGAACGTCCTGTAGTTCTCACGAATTTTGTTGTGATCGAGTATGCAGAGCGGTGTGCCGTGCTGCTCGACAAGTTCCAGAAGATCTTCGTTCATGAAAGATTATTTCCCATCATCAATTTTTTGAGAGGCATCAAGAATTTGTTTGACTATTTTTGGATGGAGTGCTTTCTCACCGTGAAAAGGGACAACAATACGGCGATTGTTTTTTCGATAAATTCGGTGACTCCCTCTCGAGCGGAGAAGGAAAAAACCCGCTTTTAGAAGTAACGCTTCAGCCTCCAACGCTGTCAACCGTGGTTGTTTAGACAACTTTTACCTCGAGAGATGTTGTTACTATCTCTTGACTGAGGAGTTCATCAAGTTCCTGATCTGTCAATGTTTCGAGATAAAGTTCGATGGCTTCCCGGATATTATTTAATGCCTCTTCAAAAGAATCTCCCTGTGATTGACACCCCTCTAACTCTGGGGAATAGGCATAATATCCATTTTCATCCTTTTCGATAACAACACTTACTTTTCGACTCATAATCAGACCTCGTTTTTGTATGGTACGATTAGCTTCATAATAAGCGACTTTAGTTCTTCGACTTCTTTATTGTTCTCGAGATACGATTTAATCAGTTTCTTCCTTAATTCTTCCCCACGATCGTACAGCCGTTTCAACTTCTTGGGTTTTGTGGTTTGCAGTACGTAGGCGACCATCAGCGGGAATCCCACCGTGACATCGATGTACGCTGTTACGGTTTCATCCAATTTCGTTGGATCGATTTTTCCCCAGCTGGCCGCTTCGCTGGGCGGTGCGCCCGAAAGTCCGCCCGTATCGGGCCGGGCATCTGTAATATTGATGTCGTAATCCTGACCTGCTTCGGGAATCATCAGGACTTCCTGTATCTGCGGCTCGGTCTGAAGCATGAAGTTCTTAGGACTGCCGCCTCCGATCAGTATAACACCGGTTTTTCCGTTTTCATATTTCTTGGCATTCAGGATGATGGCAGTTGAATCGTTGACGTTGATGCTCGGATTTATTTTTAGTCTGAATTTATCCAGTAATTCGGATGCCTCGGCCAGGAGTTCTAATCCGGCCACATTCATACCTATTGTGGAATCGCCGGGCGACGATGTGAAGATCGGTATGCCGTTACGATACGCCGCCGCTATGACGCTGACTTCGCCCAGACTATTTTTTTGCTCATATTCATTGATCACTTTGCCCAGATGATGGTAGAATTCACGGGTTCCCATTTCTTTCTGGAATTCCGGCCGCAGCATGATTCTGCGAAGTCTCCGGTCCGTCTCCATCAGTACATCTTCATAATCGAATAGAATGTCGTAAATTCTGGTAACGCCTTTATCGCGAAGATCGGCGTCGTCGACATTATGACTGCCGCGGAACAGCGGCATGTTGAAAGCAAAATGCAGATCATGGTACATATTGGCACCCGTGGCGGTCATCCAATCCACGAATCCATGATTCATAAGCGGAATGATGGTAGACGGTCCCAGGCCGGCCGGGGTTAAGGCACCGGCAAGGCTTACTCCGATTGTAACATCCTCCTGTGAATATTTATCGCGCAATAATTGACAGGCGGCACGAAGTCTTCCTCCATTATAAGCATCCATGTTGTCTATCACGGCTGCTATATCGCTCTCCTTCGAAATAGGCTGGGGGAGGACACGTTTTCCGGCGAGATATTTCTCTTTTCCCGAATGATCTTTCATCTTATACCCTCCGGGTTCTGTTTTACCGTGCTCCATGATCTTACCTTTCTACGCAATCGAATATTAACATAAAGACCAATTTAATAGCCATAAATTTAGGTTGTACAGCAGGCAATGTCAAGAGAAATAAACGAAAACAATCCAATGATGTATGGTAGTAATAAGGGGGGCTGCTGTGTTTTTTTCAGAATTATAAAAAAGCCAGAACTCTTCACAGGTCTAGCTCTCAATTCATAACTCCGCCTACGTCCCGATATCCTTCGACAATCTCAGGATTAAGAATCGGGACTTCCGCCTTCGTTTCACTACGGTGGACAGGCCGACGGTCTACGACCCGTAGGGACAGGTCACAATTTAAAAGGGGTTTTCTGATGGATAGAATACACCCTTAGGATAATTGAAAAATACATCGCTTACACCAAGCATCTTGCATGCAGCAAAAAGCGCCTTACCGGCATGTTTGAATGCGACAGCGGTGTGATGCGGGAAGCGTTTCTCAATTAGTACGTGACGGTAGAAGCGTCCCATCTCATCAATAGCAAACACACCGATAGAGCCGAAGGACTTCGGATTGATATTTAATACTTCTCCGTCTGCAACATAGGCACGTATCGCGGCGTCGGATGTTGCCTGAATCCGGAAGATTGAAATCGGACCGGCTTTGATCTGTCCTTCGAGTGTTCCTCTTGTGATATTTGGTTTTTGTTCCGGTTCCATCAGCCGGTGCATGATGAGTTGATATTGCATGATTGGTTGGACAAGACATCCTGCTGAAGTATTCCCGCAATGAAATCCCATCCACAGATCGGTCAAGGAGTAATTCCCGATTGTCTGTTTATTTTCTTCATACATATCTTTTGGAACGGTATTATTAATATCCAGGATGGCGGGAGGAACTTCCGTAGCACACACGGACATATATTCACTTAACGCTCCGTAAATATCGGCTTCACATGCGACGGGAATTCCTTTTGCAGCCAGACGCGAGTTCAGGTAGCATGGCACATGTCCAAAATATTTTTCGAATGCGGGCCAGCATTTGTTCGCAAAGGCGGCGTATTTCGAGGCGCCGATATTTGCATTCATGAATTTTTCAAGTGCATACTCGTACTGGGCAAGTTTCTCGATAAGGTCGGGATAGGTATTCCCCTGTCCTAATTCATCATTCATTTCTTTTGCTATGCGCTTGATTTCCGGATTTCCCTTTTCAGCCTGCACGATATCCAGCAGATCAAGCTCGCTGTTTTCCATTATTTCAGCACCTAGATCATACAGCGGTTGGATGGGGGCGTGGCACGTTAGGAAATCGAACGGACGCGGTCCGAAGGATATAATTTTGAGATTTTTAACGCCGTTGACAATTCGCGCAACTGGAATAAATTCCGAAAGCATTAAAGCTATATCCTTCGGATCCCCAACGGGATTTTCCGGGATGTAGGGATTCAGACGGCGCAGGCCTATATTGTACGATGCGCTTAATAATCCGCAATATGCATCACCGCGGCCATTAATCAGATCCTTTCCGGTATCTTCGGCAGCGGCGACGACCATCACCGGTCCGCCGAATTTCTCGGCCAGCAGCGTTGTCGGCCCTTCCGGTCCGAAATTGCCAAGGTACAATGCCAGGGCATTAATTTTCTTTCGTCGTATTTCTTCCAGTGCTTTTAGAACATCGCGCTCGTTTTCAATAATTGTCTCAAGCTCGATAACAGGTACATTGAGTCCTTTGCATGCCGTAATAACATTTTGGCGGCGCTTTCGGGAAAGTTCAATGGGAAAACAATCGCGGCTAACGGCAGCGATACCAAGGTTAATGGCAGGAATATTTTTCATTAATAATTCTCCGATTTATTTCTTTTGGCCGTAATACGCATCAGGCCCGTGTTTTCGTTGATGATGCTTTTCAAGAATATATTTGGGAAGTGAGGCCGTGTTCGGATTCAATTGAAGTGTTCCGATCGCCATCTGCGCGACACATTCCAGTGCGATGCTGTTCTTCACCGAGTCGGTAGCATTTTTTCCCCATGAGAACGGAGCATGGCCGGCAACCAGGACAGCCGGATTGCTCATTGGATCCAGGTGTGCGAATCGCTCGATAATTACTGTTCCCGTGTTGGATTCATAGCCGCCTTGAACTTCATCTTCCGTGAGGAATCGGGTGACAGGGACCGGCCCGCGAAATGATCCGCGTGTGTTGTTCCGAGGCACGGGATTTCAAGGCACGCCTGTGCAAACATTGTTGCATAAACACTATGTGTGTGAGTGATTCCTCCAATTGCAGGAAACGCCTTGTATAGTTTCAAATGTGTTGGCGTATCCGAAGATGGACGAAGCTTGCCCTCGACAACCTTTCCTTCCAAATCCACAATAACCATATCGGCGGCAGTGATAGAATCATATCCAACACCGCTTGGTTTTATGACAACCAGTCCTTCCGCACGATGTATACCGCTGACATTGCCCCATGTGAGTGTTACCAGACCGGCATTCACTAACTGGAGATTGGCCTGCAGGACTTCTTCCAGTAGTTGTTCGAGCCTCATTTTGTTTTTCTTACCTCATCACGTAATACTAAAAGGTTCTTCATTATGTTATACATTCCGCCGTTCCACTCTTTCGTTCCAAACCCGTCATAGAGCTGCCGATAAAGCTTGTAGAGCTTTTTGTAGGTCTCGTGGTTCTCTTTGATCGGCAGATATTGTTTTCCTGTACCGGTCATTGCATTCCGCGCTTCTTCGACGGAATCGTAACCACCGGCTTTCTTTCCTGCTGCAACAGCTGCGAAGATACCGGCACCAAGCGCCGGAGTCTGATCGCTGCGTGATATTTTCATCGGACGGCCGGTAATGTCGGCGTAGATTTGCATCATCAATGTATTCTTCGAAGCCAATCCGCCGCAATTGATTACTTCTTTTACTTTAACACCGTATTCTTCTATACGGTCAATAATTGCCAGTGCGCCAAAACCTGTTGCTTCGATCAATGCACGGTAGATTTCGTGCGGTCCGGTATGCAATGTCTGACCGAGCAGTAATCCTGTGAGGCGGACATCGACAAGAATAGTCCGGTTGCCGTTATTCCAATCGAGTGCGAGGAGTCCGCTTTCACCCGGAAGTAACTTAGCAGCCGCTTTTTCAAGATTCTTGAATTTTTCATCCTGCGTTTTGCCAAATCTCGCAGAAACAAGGTTATTGACGAACCAAAGAAAAATATCGCCGACACCGGATTGACCGGCCTCGATGCCGAAATAGCCATCCATCACCGAGCCATCGACGATCCCGCAGACACCGGGAATATCGTTCAGCTTTTCTTTATGCGGATGAATCATGATGTCGCAGGTACTCGTCCCAACGATCTTCACCAGCGTCCCGATGGAAATTCCGGCGCCGACAGCGCCCATATGGGCATCAAACGCGCCAACGGCGACTGCAACCGAAGTGGAAAGTCCTAATTTAATTGCCCACTCCTTCGATAAATATCCGGCAAGGTTATCGGCTGTGTAAGCTTCGTTATAGAGTCGTGCCCGAAGCGGACCGAGCCCTGGTGAAAGTTCTTCGAGATATTCTTCATCCGGCAAACCCTGCCACGATGAATTGAACATTGCCTTGTGACCCGCCGCGCAGATGCTGCGCTTAATTATAGAGGGAGATAATTCTCCCACCAGAACGGCAGGAATCCAATCGCAGATTTCTACCCAGCTGTGTGCTGTATCGAACACATCCGGTGCAATATTCTTGCAGTGAAGAATTTTACTCCACCACCATTCCGAAGAATATGTGCCGCCGATTTTGGAAAGATATTGCGGGCGGATTTTCGAAGCCAATTCCGTGATCTGTTCGGCTTCGGCATAACCTGTGTGATCTTTCCAAAGCCATACCATCGCGGCAGGATTTTTCCTGAACTTCCTGTCAAAACATAAGGGCTTCCCTTGAGCATCAACGGGTAAAGGACTGCTGCCGGTCGTATCGACTCCGATGCCGATGATATCGGCGGCGGAGAATTTTTTCTTGACGGACTTTGCTTTTTTAATTGCCCCTTTTATAGCAGCTTCTATCCCTTTGATATAATCGGCAGGATTCTGCCGGGCCAGATTCGGATTTGTAGAATCCACGATTACCCCGTCTTTTCCGGAAGGATAGGGAAAGACATGACTCGCCAATTCCTTTCCGTCGGCAACATCGACGACAACTGAACGGCAGGAGTTTGTGCCGAAATCTAAACCGATAACGTATTTACCCAATGCTGATTACTCTCCAATTCGATCAACCCGTAAAATAGATATAGGCGCAGAGGATGAGCACCAGGACGACACACGATAACACGACATCGGATTTAGTCCAGCTCGCCCTCGTGACTTGCTTGTCCGTTTCTGTTCTGGTCGCATAGGTCAATCCGCTGATCTTTACATAGTCCGGCTTCTCGGTCATATAACTGACGACAATCATCACAATCGCCGATACGGCCAGAATGATCATACTATAGTATTGGAAGAAGATATGATTCACGATCCATAAAAATGATCCTGTATCATATTGAAATCCTGTCATGAGTTTAACCGGAGTATCAATTGCGAGACGTATGATTCCTAACGTAAAACCTGTGGTAAGAGCCCAGAGGCATCCTTTTGCATTCAATCGCTTATAGAACACACCCAGGAAGAAGACGACAAATATCGGTGGTGCCAGATATGCTTGAACGCCCTGGAGATAATCATACAAACCTCGTCCACCTCGTATAACTGGAATCCAGAGAAGGCCGATGACAACCATCACAGCCGTAGCAACCCTACCGACCCACACAAGTCTTTCCTGAGAAATCCCGGGACGCATGCGTCGATAGAAATCAATTGTGAACAATGTTGCAGAAGCATTGAACGCACCAGCCAGTGAACTCATCAATGCGGCGAGAAGTCCTGCGACAACAATACCGCGTATACCGATCGGTAAAACATAAGCAACCATAAGAGGGAACGCACTCTGCGCATGATCACGATCGATCAAAATTTCCGTCAACTGTGGATATGCCTTAGGCATGTGTGTTGCCAATGCATAGCATATTATTCCAGGAATAATGAAAATAAATACGGGAAGCAATTTAAAAAAGGCAGCTGTGATCGAACCACGCCTCGCCTGTGTCTCATTCGGTGCCGTTAAGGCCCTTTGGACGATGTATTGATCGGTACACCAGTACCATAATCCGATGACAGGGGCACAAACGAGCATTCCAATCCATGGATAATTACTATTGAAATACCACGCCATTTTTCCGGCCTCTTTCACAGGAGCCCATGTGCTTTCTACCCCGGCCGGGACGATAGGTTTCCAGAGGTTAAACATTTCGGAATAGCCGCTCGGATTGGAGACGATTGCACGAAGCACGGCACCATCCGCCAAGTGCATGGAGACCGAACACGGTTACGAGCGCGGATCCAATGACCAAAATAATTGTCTGGATTGCTTCAGTATAGGCAACGGCTTTCATCCCCCCGACAATCGTATAGAGACCGGTAATGACGACTACGAGAACCGATCCTATCCAGAAACTATCCATCCCCCAAAGGTTCAGGTCGGGAAGAAGCACAGAAAACACAACACCTCCCGCAAAAATCCCCACGGCGATTTTTGTAAGAATATATGCTACCAGCGAAATAAGAGAAAGCACTGTCCGTGCTGTCGGAGAAAAACGCCTTTCGAGAAACTCAGGCATTGTAAATACCTTCGAGCGCATATAGAACGGGACCATCACCCACGCCAGCACCAGTAAACACCAGGCATGAAGCTCGTAATGTGCCATTGCGACACCATCCGTGGCTCCTGATCCCGCCAGCCCGACCAGATGCTCGGATCCAATATTTGAGGCGAAAATTGATGCGCCTATGATGAACCATCCTAATTCACGACCGGCTAGAAAATATCCGTCGGATGTTTTTTTCTGTTTTCGCATGACCCAAACGACGATGCCGATAATAAGTCCGAAGTAACCGGCAATAACTATCCAGTCAATAGGGTGTAGTATAGCCATGAGAAATGTCTCCTTTGGTATTGATTTATTTTGTCGAGAATTGGTAGATAGTCGTTTGACGATAGACGCCGCCCGGCTTCAGGACAACCGAAGGAAATTCCGGCTTATTCGGCGAATCGGGATAACATTGAGATTCAAGGCAAAGACCGGTCCTATGTTGATATGCGATTCCTTTTTTCCCCTTGATTGTTCCATCAAGGAAATTGCCGGAATAGAATTGGAGTCCTGGCTGATCGGTGTACATGGTCATGAGACGCCCGCTCTTTGGATCATAGAGTTCCGCAGCCTTGCGGACTTTGCCATTGAAATTTCTCAGAACCCAATTGTGATCATATCCTTTTCCAAATATCAGCTGCTCATATTGATCATTAATGTGCGCGCCGATTGCTGTAGGGACACGAAAATCCATCGGTGTATTTGCCACGTTCGTATATTTACCGGTTGTGATGAGTCCCTTATCCACCGGAGTGATGGAATCGGCTTCAATTGTCAGGAGGTGGTCCAAGATTGGATTCGCAGGCGAACCTGATAAATTAAAATATGAATGATGTGTGGGATTGAGTATGGTTGTTTTGTCTGTTGTTCCTCTGTACTCGATACGCAGTTCGTTTTTCTCCGTCCATATATACGTTACTGTTATTGTGACTTTCCCCGGATAACCTTCTTCACCCTCAGGGTCGACGTAGGTAAGTTCGAGAGAAGGATCGTTGCTTTCTTTCACAACCTTTGCATCCCAGAGTCTTTTTTCGAATCCAAGTTTCCCTCCATGAAGGTGATTCTCTCCATCATTCATCGTTAGCTGATATGTCTTTCCATCCAACTGGATCCGACCTTTTGCAATGCGATTCCCATATCGCCCGACGATGACACCCAGGTATGACTTACAGCTTATATAACCCTGGAGTGAATCATAACCAAGGACAACATCCTCGAGTTTTCCGTTGCGATCTGGGACCTCCAGTGATGTTACTGTCGCCCCAAAATTAATGATTTTTACCTTACTGCCGGCGCTGTTCGTCAGCGTATATTGATGCACCTCACGGCCATCCGGTAGTTTCCCATAGAGAGTTGTCTCGGTCATAGATTTTCCGTTTTTATTGTGAGTACATGATAGGATTGTGAGAACTGCTATTGCAACAGCAGAATAAAAAATTCGTTTTTTCATTATCGGTCCCTTCAAGAATATTAATATATGTTGTCCCACAGGAATTCAAACACTGTTAATATCTGCTAAGGTGCTCATTTTTCACGGTAAAAAGCTCTTATCCAAAGATAATGGTAATTATGAAGGGTAAGTTGCGTGCAAAATATGTCGAATAAATCTTAATATAAGCACTTTATAATTACATTTCCACTAATGTGTTAAATCGTAAAAACAAATGCGGCGAACTTTAAAGTTTTTTTTATTTTCATATTTACCGTTAAGAGATTCACGTAGGTTAATGGAATAGCATGTTTGCCGGAATAATCTGTTTTGTCATATCAGGCACCTTCGATGCTTGTGTCGAGCGCCTTACCGCCGGGTCCCTGGAAAAATGAGACCTTGATTTCATGGAAACCGGCCTTTAAAACGACTGTTCCTGATTGCTCCTGCGGTGCATGTTGGCCATCATTGTCAACGATCAAGTTTTTATCAATCAATAAATCGGCTCCGTCATCTGAAATTACATAGAAGGTATATAGGCCGTCAGAAGGAATATTAATATAACCGTCGTATAGGGCCGCAAAATTCTCATCGGAATTTTCTTTAGGAATTAAGAATTGTTCGATTGTGCCTGAACGCTTCGGAGAAAGTAAATCGAAGTTTGGAAGTTTTTCCCATCTGCCTTCGTAATATGTGTAATTGATTCCCGGCTTGGGATTCTTGATTTCAAGAGCAGGAGGCATTTCATATTCTCCTTCCAGCTCAAGTACAACAACCGACATCGGCGGAAGAATAATTTCAAGACCTTTGCCGCTTAATTTGAAATCTGAAAATTTTCCGGGTACAACAATATCCGGTCGGTCAAAAGAGTTATGTGCGTTCATTTCTTTTGAGGTGAGGATCTGTCCTGATCCACCGGTCGCATTAAACCTTAATAATTCACAGGAGATTCGCTGGTGAGATTTAGGGTCAATGTTGCACAGAGAGATATGGAGTTTACCGGCATCATCAATGGAAGCGGAACAATTGACAGCCGGAAGTTTTTTTTCATCGAGGACATAATCCGGGGACTCAATTGTCGTCTGAACCCGCATGGCATTCTGATGAACCTTAAACATATCGAAAATGTGATATGTAGGAGTGAGAATAATCTTATCGTCTTTTGTAAGAATCATCGCCTGAAGCACGTTGATAGTTTGCGCTAAGTTTGCCATCCGGACACGGTCACAATGATTATTAAAGATATTCAGGTTGCATGCGGTGGTTACTGCATCGCGCATCGTATTCTGCTGATATAGAAAAGCGGGATTGGTTCCGGGTTCAATACCGTACCAAGTGCCCCATTCGTCGATAATCAGTGCCACCTTCTTATTTGGATCATATTTGTCCATAATAGCACTGTGCTTTGTTATATATTCATCCATCATCAGAGTCTTTTGCAGGACATCGAACCATCCGGACTCATCGAAGTCCGTTGCGATTTTTCTGTCATTGAACGAGTAATGGTGCAAAGATAATCCATTCATATACCCGTCGGCATTTTTCATCAGCATCTCTGTCCATTGATAATCGTTGTCGGAGGAACCGCAGGCAATTTTGAACACTCTGTTATTCCCATAGTCGCGGCAGTATGTTCCGTATTTTCGGACCTGGTCAGCATAGAATTCCGGTCTCATATTGCCGCCGCAGCCCCAGGCTTCATTCCCCATCCCCCAGTATTTTACTCCCCACGATTTATCCCTTCCGTTCTTCCTGCGTAAATCCGTCATAGGGCTCACATTATTGGAATTGACATATTCGACCCATTGCGCGAGTTCTTGGACTGTCCCGCTCCCGATGTTCCCCGTTATATATGGTTCGCATCCCAGTTGTCTGCACAGTTCCATAAACTCATGTGTGCCGAAGCTATTATCCTCCGTTACGCCGCCCCAATTGGTGTTGATCATTGTAGGGCGCTTGTCTCGTGACCGATGCCGTCTTTCCAGTGATACTCATCTGCAAAACATCCGCCGGGCCATCGCAGTACCGGAAACTTAGCTCGTCTTAATGCCTCAACAACGTCATTTCTGATGCCGAGAGTATTCGGAATTTTTGAATTCTCCCCGACCCAAAAACCGCCATAAATGCAATTGCCGAGATGTTCCGAAAAATGCCCGTAAATGTTTTTATTGATTTTGAACCTCAAGTCAGAAGCATCGACGATCAATTTGCACTCATGAACTTGAGCCTTTAAGCTCAACACACAACAGAATATCAATGTGAAGAAAATAATATTCTTTTTCATTGTACGCTCGCTATTTGATAATATTTAGTCATTTAAGAACTTTCTGAGTCCTTCCAGCAACGATGGCTTCCATAGTGTTATATGATCTTTCTCTGGAATAATTTCGTACTCAAATCTTAATTTTTTGTAATCGTGAGAATAGATTGCATCTGCAATTTGAGTATATGATTTTATCATTGAGCGATCTTCCAGTTCTCCGACAGTCAGATAAAGGTTCACGGGAAGTTCCTTGGTTGTTTCCCAGAGCAGCTGCTCATTCTTGAGGAGATCGACATGTTCAAACCGGGGATTTAATACGACGCTGGCACCGATGTAATTGGTAAAAAGCTTGCCTGCTTTTACATGTTCGGTGAATGCATAAATGATAAAGTATCCGCCCAGCGAAGAGCCCCAGAGTGTTCTTTTCAGATTATCAGCGCGATAAGTTTTTTCAACATAAGGGATGACTTCCTCTTTAATACACATTAGAAGCATATCGGCATTTTCTATGAGATCGCGTACACGGATAGTATTGAAGTCGTACCCATCAGGATAACCGATGCCGACAATGATTACTTCCGGTAATTCTTTTTCCTGACTCATATTATGAATGATCTCATGTGCATCCCGACGCCAGTATCCATCGGTCAAATAGATAACCGGATAGATTTTCGTAGTATCCTGGTTATAGCTCGCCGGCAGACTAATATCGAGACGAATGCTGTCTGAAACGAATTTCGAGAAAAATGTGGTCAGTATGATCGTTTGAATAGGAAGTTGCTGCAGCCGATCACTCGTTTTAATGGAATCCGCGACATTCTGTGAACAAGCAGTTGCAGCGATTCCAAGTGCAAGAAACGATTTAAGTAGAAGGGATAAATTTCCTGGCATGATTGATTTTCTATGACGAAAAATAACGAAAGCTCTACGCTTTTCGATGACGTGTCGATAAAATTGAAAGGTAAGGTAATATAGACTCTCTAAATTTGCAAGGTTTTATTTCACATTCTAAAGCTGCCGTTTTATAATATATCGCTTGCATTCACAACGTCATCCAATATAAACTCAGTGATAAGCTCTTGAATCAAGAAATCTTTGATTGTATCTTGAAGACAAGAAATCTCACAGAATCACTTTGTACTTAATAAAAACCTTGCTACTTTAATTTTTTTCGCGGTACTCCAATCAGAGATGACGTATCATTTTATGAAGTGTAAAGAACATGGAAATTGATAAATTACACTTAAATATTCACAATTTCATCGAATGCCATGAGAACCATTATTATCTGTGTATGTATTGTTATCCTAATGATTGCAGAATACTCTGTTATAACAGCCGCTGAATATCCTATGAAGGTAGAGATTTACGATCAATGGAAATTTAAACAGGAAGGAACCGGACAATGGTATCCGGCCGAAGTACCGGGTTGCGTCCATACCGATCTGCTGAAGAATGGGCTGATCCCCGACCCATTCTTTGGCGTAAACGAGCACTCACTGCAGTGGATCGGCGAGAAAAATTGGATCTATGAAACGGTGTTTAATATACCGGCTGAAATTCTGAAGAAAGAAGTTGTTGAGCTCGTATTCGAAGGATTGGATACCTATGCAGAAGTGACTCTGAACGATTCGCTTATCCTGAAAACGGATAATATGTTCCGGACCTGGCGTGTAAACTGTAAAAGTATTCTGCGCATTCAGGGGAATCGCATCACCATCCGTTTCAGGAATGTCTTCGATGAAAATTTACCAAAATACAAATCTGCCCCGTTTGAGCTTCAGGCTTTTTCAAACAACGATCAGGCGGATGTGAAAATCGCCATGTATTCCCGAAAGGCGCAGTTTCATTATGGATGGGACTGGGGTCCCCGGTTGATCACCTGCGGCATCTGGCGTCCCATGTCCATCGAAGCCTGGAGCAGTTTTAAGATAAAAACAATCCACATTCAACAAAAAAATGTTACTGCCGCCGGCGCTAATATTGTTTCAGTTGTTAATCTCTTCTCTGATAAAAAACAACAAGTCACTCTCTCGATCTACATGGACGGTCGGAAGCTGTCAACAGATATTATTGATCTCCTGCCGGGTATTAATAAAGCCGATGTGAAAGGTCATCTGGATAATCCGAGGCTCTGGTGGACAAATGGATTGGGTGAACAATATCTCTATACATATTGTGCCGTTGTGGAAAACAATTCCGGAAATCGGGAGGAGTATACGACAAGACTTGGCACTCGGTCGGTGGAGGTTGTCAGGGAGAAAGATTCGGGTGGAACAAGTATGTACATCAGATTGAACGGGATTCCTGTGTTCATGAAGGGGGCGAATTATATTCCTCAGGATAATTTTCAAAATCGTGTGACAAAAGAACGCTGTGAACATATTATTCGATCTGCAGCGGAAGCGCATATGAATATGCTGCGCGTATGGGGAGGCGGGATCTATGAGAATGATCAGTTCTACGATCTCTGTGATCGTTATGGAATTCTCGTCTGGCAGGAAATGATGTTTGCCTGCGCAATGTATCCGGGCGATGATGAATTCTTGGCAAATGTCCGGAATGAAATCGTCGACAATATCGTTCGAATTCGCAATCATGCATGCGTGGCATTGTATTGTGGCAATAACGAGAATGAAATTGGGTGGAATCAATGGGGATGGAAAGAAATGTACGATAAAAAGACACAGAGCGTCTTTGAGCGAAACGCGGAGAAACTTTTCTACAAGGTGATTCCTTCGGCATTGCATGAAGCAGATTCGGTCAGGTATTATCACCCCACGAGTCCGAGCGCCGGATTTAAAAATATTACAAACGGTGATGGAGATATTCATTATTGGGGAGTGTGGCATGGGAAGGAACCGTTCGAAAGCTTTACATCGAATCTGGCCAGGTTTGTGAGCGAATACGGATTTCAATCGTATCCGGAATTGTCGACTATTGAAAAATACGCAGAACCGGACGACCGGCAGCTCCATTCCGAGGTGATGCTTTCGCACCAGCGCTGTATGGCCGATGAAAGAAATGACAGAGAATATGGAAATCGACTGATCCAGCGATATATGGATTGTTGGTATCGCGAGCCGAAGGATTTTTCTTCATTTGTATATGTAAGCCAGGTGCTGCAGGCTGAAGGAGTGAAAGTGGCCATGGAAGCGCATCGTCGTGCGATGCCATATTGCATGGGTAGCTTGTACTGGCAAATTGATGATTGCTGGCCCGTCGCCTCATGGTCAAGTATTGATTATTATGGGCGTTGGAAAGCGCTGCACTATGCCGCAAAGGAATCATATGCACCAATAATAGTTTCACCGGTCGTGTCGGAAGATAGCATTGAATTTTTCATCGTATCCGATAATCTGAAAACCGTTGACGCCATACTGGATATTTCCCTCATGAAATTCGATGGAACGGTTGTGTTTCAGCAGTCGATTCCGGTGAGCGTGAAACCCGACACCTCGTACGTCGCCGCAAGTATAGAAAAGCAATCGCTGATAGGGGAAGAAAACGAATCCGGTTTAGTACTTGTGTCTCGCTTGAAAAAAGGAGAAGAAATTCTTGCAGAGAAAAACACATATTTTGAATCTCCAAAAGATTTGGAACTCAAAAAACCGGAATTTATTACCATGATTCGGGACACTCCCTCCGGATATGCGGTTGAACTAATGACAAACACACTTGCAAAGAATGTATACCTGGCATGTAAAGACGATAAGGGATTTTATTCGGACAACTATTTTGACCTGCTGCCCGGAGTGAAGAAAATAATTACAGTTTCGACGGGGCTGAGTCGGATAGATTTCGAACAATCATTGAAAATTATCAGCCTTGTGGATAGTTATTGATAGCGATAAAATCTTTTTCTTGGTCTTGAATGACTTAATCCTTGCTCCACTTTGAAATATTATGCAAATTTGTACTCAACATCTAAATAAAGGGAGGATTTTTATGAAATATTTTTTCAGGTCGGCACTCATTACGATCATACTGACGTGCGGCTCTCTTAACGCTCAAAAATTTAACGGCTTGGCTCTCACACCTCCGATGGGGTGGAACAGCTGGAATACTTTTGCGTGCAATGTCGATGAAACGCTGATCCGCGGAATGGCGGATATTATAGTAACAAACGGCATGAAAGAAGCCGGATATACGTACATTGTTCTCGACGATTGCTGGGAGGGTGGACGGGATAGCCTGGGATTTATTCATCCGGACCCAAAGCGGTTTCCCTCTGGAATGAAAGCCCTGGCCGATTATATTCATTCCAAGGGATTAAAATTTGGCATTCATTCATGCGCGGGTAATAAAAGCTGTGCCGGATATCCGTCCAGCCGCGGGCATGAATACCAGGATGCGATATCGTATGCGGCGTGGGGTGTCGATTATCTCAAATATGATTGGTGTAATACGGAAGGGTTAAGTGCCGTTGGCGCCTATACGACTATGCGTGATGCGTTATTTGCTGCAAAGAGACCAATTGTATTCAGTCTGTGCGAATGGGGAAATAGTAATCCGTGGGAATGGGGCAAAGATGTCGGTCACCTCTGGCGCACGACCGGGGATATAACGGATTGTTTCGATTGCGAGTTGAACCACGGTACATGGTCGCAGTGGGGCGTCATGAAGATTGTCGAAATGCGAAAAGATATCCGAAAATATGCAGGGCCCGATCACTGGAACGATCCGGATATGTTGGAAGTCGGTCGGGGAATGACCATCAGCGAAGACCGTGCACATTTCTCGTTGTGGTGTCTCCTGGCGGCGCCTCTGATGACGGGAAATGATTTGAGATCGATGACACCGGAGACAAAAGAGATACAGATGAACCACGAGGTTATTGCCATCGATCAGGATTCGCTTGGTATTCAGGGTTTCTGCTATATCGGTTCGACCGACTCGGTTGCAATGGTGAAGACACATGACAGTCTCGAGGTATGGGTAAAACCGCTAATGAAAGGTGATTGGGCAGTCTGTTTCCTCAATCGTTCCGTAAAAAAACAGAAGGTCAATTTTGATTGGCCGAAAAATATTATTACAGACGAAGTTTCAAAGAAAATATTGAACACAAATGAAGCGACGTATTTGATTCGTGATCTATGGACAAAGAAAAATATTGGAACGACAAAAAAGAACCTTGTTTCAGAAGTCGGAACACATGATGTTCTGATGCTCCGTTTAATTAAAAAATAGTATCGATCAATTATAGAATAAAATCATGAAAATCACCCGCTCAGGCTGGTGCGTGCTGCTTGTAGTTCACTGTGTTCTTTTTACGGCACACACCTGGTCCCAGCCGACGTATGTCCAGGTCAGAGGCACACAATTTTTCCTCGACGGGAAACCATATTACTATATCGGTACAAATTTCTGGTACGGCTGTTACCTGGGCTCAACAGGACAAACGGGAAATAGAGAACGGCTTATCAGGGAACTTGACCGGTTGAAAGCCAACGGGATCGACAATCTCAGGATTCTCGGCGCTTCCGAATCCTCTTCGTATCCGGATGCTGTACAGCCTGCTATTCAAATATCGCCCGGTGTCTATAATGATTCTCTTCTCATTGGATTAGATTTCTTACTATCCGAAATGAATAAAAGAGATATGCACGCGGTTATATTTCTGAACAATTTCTGGACCTGTCCGGCGGAATGAACCAGTATAATGCCTGGTTTGGCGGTGGATACCCATCTTTCTATCAAAACGCTAATGCGAAGAGTGCTTTTCGAAAATATATTAGCGATTTAATCGGCAGGCAGAGCACAGTAACAGGATTGCATTACTACGAAGATCCCGCCATCATGACTTGGGAACTGGCGAATGAACCACGCCCGTGGGGAAGCACTGCATATTTCTATCAGTGGATAGACTCAACTGCACAGTACATTCATTCTCTCGATTCCAATCATCTCGTCACAACGGGAAATGAAGGGACAATGGGCTGTAATGGGGATTCGACTATTTTTATAAAAGCACATCAGAGCGCATCCATCGATTATGCTACTATCCATCTCTGGGCTTTAAACTGGGGCTGGTACAACCCTGCTAACAGTGCCGGAACATATTCTTCTGCATTAGCAAAAGCAAAAGACTACATGCAAAAGCATTTCGGATATGCACGTAGGTTGAACAAACCGTTGGCCATGGAGGAATTCGGCCTGCCGAGAGATCTTCAGAAATACGATGCCGGCAGTACAACAACTATGCGTGATCAGTACTTCACCGCTCTGCTGCAAATGATCTACGACAGCGCCGCAGCAGGATCGCCAATTGCCGGGACAAATTTCTGGGGCTGGGGCGGAGAAGCCCGTTCGCCCAACGTCGATTATAAATGGCGTACGGGAGATCCATTCATGTGCGATCCCCCGATGGAAGCACAGGGACTTAATTCCGTGTACGATACCGATTCTACAACGAACAAAACTTTAAAAGAACATTCTACGCTTATGGCTTTGCTGAGAGATTCGGATAGGATCGTTGAGCCGAATGTAGTCGATCGTTTCATCTTATATCAAAATTTCCCCAATCCGTTTAATCCGGTCACGACGATAAATTATGATTTAAAGGAGAACGCGGTCGTACAACTCAACGTATACGATATTCTGGGGCAGCGTATTGTAACCCTTGTGAATGAACAGCAATCTGCCGGTTCTCATTTCGCGGTTTTTGATGCCGGCGGGTTATCGACAGGAGTATACTTTTATCGGTTAGTCGCAGGACACTATAAAGATACGAAGAAGATGCTCGTTGTAAAATAGTTCCGGTTGAATCTCTGAAAATTCAACGAAAGGCAGGATCTGTTTTGATCCTGCCTTGTTGATTTTTTGCTGTGTACTTTGTACACTACAAAGTAATAGGTAAGATTGATTCGCCTGTGAATTGGCATATGAAAAATCAAAAGCATGTTTCTGCTATTTAGCACTTGGGAGGTAGTATGAAATCCTTTGGGAAATCCGGTTTTGGAAATGTCCGATGTATTATTATTGGTTGTTTAATGTTGATATCGTTGATTGGGACTCTGCAATTTAGTTATTCGCAATCGAGGATTCCGTACGCGGGGAGGAATATCTTCATCAGCGGGATCAATATCGCCTGGTCGAGTGGTGGAAATTTTGCCAGGGACCTGGCTGGCCCGTTGATATTGCAACCTTCACCACTATTTTCGAAACCGTGCATGAAAATGGCGGGAATGTACTGCGTCTATGGTTACACATAAACGGTACGCAAACACCGTTCTTCGATGCAAATGGATTTGTCACCGGCCCCGGTCCGGTTGCGATTCAAAACCTAACCCAGATTCTTGATCTGGCGCAGGCGAATAATGTCGGATTAATCCTTAGCCTGTGGTCACACGACATGCTAAATCAATCTGAATTTGGTACGGATACGGCAAAACTGCATCGCAACGCCAGACTGCTGACAGACACCGCCTATACAAATGCCTATATCAGAAACGCATTGATTCCCATGGTAAGTGCAGTTGCAGGTCATCCTGCGATTGTTGCCTGGGAAATTTTCAATGAACCGGAAGGCATTACAAACGAGTTTGGCTGGGGTGGGCGTGACCACGTCCCGATGGCAAGTATTCAGAGGAGCGTCAATCTCATGGCCGGGGCGATTCATAGGACTGACCCGACAGCACTTGTGACATCCGGAGCAAATAGTTTTCAGACTCTTACAAATGTCAATGTCCTTGCGAAGGAACCGACGACATCACATGACAGATTCGCTAATTGGTCTACCAGCCAGCAGGCGCAATTTGTAAGCGAGTTCAATAAGCTGCATAGGCTGAATCTTACGGTGGAAGATTACCTGAATTATCTTGCCAGAATCGAACCTCTGGCAAATAAGAATTACTACAGTAATAGTGAATTGATAGCGGCAGGTAATGATAGTCTCGGAACGCTG
Source organism: Ignavibacteriota bacterium (assembly GCA_963776275.1). Lineage (GTDB taxonomy): Bacteria > Bacteroidota > Ignavibacteria > UBA10030 > CAVZMI01 > CAVZMI01. The sequence goes on along the minus strand of CAVZMI010000021.1, from coordinate 287,401 downwards.
GATTTTTACTGCGTACACTATATAATGTCGCCCCTGAGTACTGTGCTTTCTCCGTTTACTCATCCCTGTTCCACATGGGGATTGGATAAGCCGGTAGTCATCGGCGAGTTCCACATGCAGGCCAAAGATGGCGTAAGCAGTCTCAATTTGATTCCAACGTTATATAATACAGGGTACGCCGGCGCACTCGTCTGGTCGTGGACTGACTTTGGAGGAGTCAGTTCGGCGGCGGACACATGGACATCATTGAAATATATGTTCGACAATCACAAAAGAGATGTTATTATTAACCCGGGAACAGGCAACATCTACGCATTCTATGCAAATCCGAGTACGATTCAAAAGACCGACAGTACTCAGATCGTATGGGATGTCCAACTAGGTTCTGATGTAAAACTGGACGGGAATAGCGTCTCGGAAAATGACAGCATTAAAATCGCTCCCCTGGTCACTACGACATATACGCTCACTACTTACGGAGACGTGAATGACACTGCAAGTATAACTGTTACGGTTCTTCCAAGCGGAAGGATTATGATATTCAAGGCTGTTCCGAGTCAGGTTGGAATTGGAGAAAATGCAGATTTGATTTGGCAGGTGGTCAAGGGTTCTACAGTAACTCTGAATGGCAACGCCGTTCCTGTCATCGATACATTGGTTATCTATCCAGATTCGGAGCACCATACTTATTCCTTGGTAACACAGGGCGATGAACGGGATTCAATAACAATAACGATTCCGGTTTCTCCACCGGACCAGGTTAACAGAGCCGGTGGTGCGGTTGTAACGGTTTCTTCGAATGATACTGTAGCGTATAATCTTAGCCAACCGCAGAATATCGTGGATGGAGACAGCGTTACGAGATGGCAGGCAGAGGTTGCGCCTATTCAACAATGGGTTCAACTCGATTTAGAGAGAACATATTCAATAAACACTATAATTATCCATTGGGCAAATAATGCCTATGCCACTCAGTACATGGTTAAAGTATCAAACGATCTGAGTCAGTGGTCAACAATCAGGACTGTCACCAGTGGCAAAGGCGGGACAGAGACCTTGAGCAAATTGACAGGAACGGGAAGATATGTGAAATTCACGCTGCTGGCACCGAAGAGCGGAGCGTATTCCATAGCAGAGATTTCCATATATGGACTTCCTGTAGCCACAGATATTGAAATCGCGAATGGAGGATTGCCTACCTCGTATTCTTTATCCCAGAATTATCCGAACCCCTTCAACCCGACGACAAGCATTAACTTCTCATTGATTAAGGCTTCCAATGTAAAGTTGACGGTTTATAATATCCTGGGCGAAAAAGTGGCCTCACTTGTTGATAAATATTTGGATGCGGGATTCTATACTGTCAAGTTCAATGCCAGTGCAATGGCTTCGGGTGTATATTTATATCGCCTTGAAGCCGGTGATTTCACATCGAACAAAAAAATGATACTTCTTAAATAATATCAGACCATAAAGATAAAATTGATCGACACGGCACGGCCGGCAAGTGATATAGACTATTGCCGGCCAGCCTGTATCATGTCATCATAGACCAGGTCTTTACTATATTATAGCTATGAATGCCTCTGAAAGAAAAAGGACACTTACGTTTATCACGACGTTTTTTATATTTTTCTTTTTCTGTTCGTGCTCGACGGAGGATGTTGTAAAGACCGAGAAACAGCTTCCTGTTTTAAAGATGGACGGTGATACAATTGCCATTGAGATGGAGCAAGTACTCAAATCCGAGTTAGCTTTGTGGTATCCTTTATCTCTCGATACTTCATACGGCGGTTTTTTTAGCGACATAAATTATAAATGGGAATTGGATGGCCAACAGAAAAAGATGATTGTGACTCAGGCCCGCCATGTGTGGTCAACGGCGAATGCGGCAATGTTCTATCAAAAGGACAACGTCCTTCGTGGCATAGCCGGATATGGTGTCGAATTTCTTAAGCACAAAATGTGGGATCAAGAATATGGGGGCTTTTACGATCTCGTCAATAGATATGGAGAACCACTTACTGAGAACGGACAAATTATAAAAAGAGCATACGGGAACGCTTTTGCGATCTATGGATTAGCCGCATATTCTAAGATCTCCGGCGATACTTCTGCATTGCGATTAGCCCAAGAGGCTTTTCATTGGCTTGAAGAGCACAGCTATGATGCAAAGCATGGAGGTTATTTTCAGTTTTTGTCGCGAGAAGGAATTCCGTTTACAGAAGGATATGAAGGTGTTCCTCCTAAAGACTACAATTCTATGATTCATCTTCTTGAATGCTTTACCGAACTCTATAAGGTATGGCCGGTTCAGGAATTGAAAGAACGTCTTAATTCAATGCTGCAAATAATATGTGATACCTTTACGACCGATAAAGGATACATGCTGCTGTATTTCAGTTCCGATTGGATTCCTTTTTCCTATCGGGATTCAAGTTTTGTCGTAAGAGAGAAAAATCATCCATTTGATTATGTTTCATTCGGCCATGATGTGGAAACAGCCTATTTGATTCTGGAAGCTTCGGAAACACTGGGGCTGAAGAACGATACTACGACGCTAAGCATTGCAAAGAAGATGGTTGATCATGTGCTGGCTAATGGTTGGGATCAGAATCGCGGAGGGATCTATGACGGAGGATTTTATTCCGGCAATGATTATAAGGCGTCGATCGTAAGAAACACAAAAGAATGGTGGGCACAGGTAGAAGCTCTGAACTCTTTACTGATGATGTCGGATCTATTCCCACATGACAAACAAGAATATTACAAAAAATTCTGCATCCAGTGGGAGTATTGTAAAAAGTATCTTATTGATGACGAATATGGAGGTTGGTACTGGGGTGGTGTGGACATCGTACCCGAAAATAGATATTCCTCCAAGGGATCTATATGGAAGGGAAACTACCATACTTCTCGAGCACTTATTAATTGCATCAAAAGGCTTAAAAGCAAATCGATGAATTATGTACAATAGCACTTCGACCCGGTAAAATAATTTATTCCGGGACCGGTATACAAATACACCGCGTCAATTAATACTTGATGAAGCGTACGCATACAAAGATTTTTTCACCGGTTGGGATTATCTCGACGTCCCGGCCGCAGATGTTTATAATAATTATTACAGACAAGGAGCCCGTCATATGAAAAGAAAAGAATTTCTTACCTCTGCCTGTGCGTTAGGAATGTGCTCATGTGCAGGATTATCAATTTTAGCCAGTGGAAATCTGTTTGCCGGTTCTGATGGGACCCAGAAAAAGGAATCGGACTGGAGGTTTGATTTTATCCGCAGACGATTTGCCAAGCTCATAGAGAATCTTGACTCGACGGTAGATCAGGAAAAGAAGAAAAAGATTATCGAAGACTTAGGCCGCGCGTGTGCAAAAGAGAATGCGGATATGTTGAAGAAATTTAAGGATAACCCTGAAGGTTATCTGGAAGAAATGAAAAGACTATGGGCTGAAAGTACTGAATATGATAAAGAGAAAAAAATGATCAGGATAGTCGGCAAAAAAGCGGAATCGTGCTTCTGTCCGTTTGTCGACGGGTCGATAACTCCGAAAGATTTCTGCAATTGTTCAAGAGGATACAATAAAGAAGTATTCGAAACCATACTGGGAAAATCTGTCGATGTAGAAATTGAAGAGTCGATCTTACGCGGTGGAGAGAGATGTATTCATGTAATCAAAATAGTTTGAAATAGTGGTAAGAAGCTATCTAGGATATTGAATCCAATCATTACGGACATGCTTCAGCATTCATGAAGCGTGTCGGTTATATTCGAGCATTAACTTCCCGAAGGGATTTCTTTCACCGGGGAAATGAGGTGACCATACCCAGGTGTACATATAAGAGCCTCTTTTATTCTGTAGAAGTATGGTAACCGGGATAATTACCTACCGACACACTATATATAAGGAAACCCCGAAAACAAAGGATTTGTATAAGATAGAGCTTAAAATCTGGATTTTGGCATAATCTGTGAGGTTTTTTAACTTTTTTTTAAAAAGTTAAGATTTCTATTGACAGAATAGGTAGTGTTTAATATATTATAAGATATAACATATCATACATATGACAAGTGACAACATATTCACGCCTGTCGGCAAAAGATACCTTTTAAGTAAGGTTGTCGAATCTAAAATCGAGGAAGCCATCCGTGCAAAGATACTCTTGCCGGGAGTAAGACTTCCATCAGAATTAGAGTTGTGCCAGCAATTTGATGTAAGCCGCACTGCGGTTCGGTGAAGCGCTCCGTATGTTAAGTGCTCGTGGTCTTGTCGTTATAATGAAAGGGAAAGGAATTTTTGTCCAGAATTTATCTGCCGAGACGGTTACAGATCCGATTCATCTTTATCTTGAAATGCAGCTTGACCGAAATTATGTTTTCGATGTCGTCCATGCCCGGCAAATTATTGAACCTCCGATAGCGGCATCAGCGGCACTTCATCACACGGAAGAGGATGCTGAAAAATTAAAGAAAGATCATTATGATCTGGCCCAGAGTCTCGGTGATTACGTGGAACTCTCAAGGCTTGATATGCAATTTCATCTGGATATTGCAAAAGCAGCGGAAAATTCTTTGATCCCTTTAATACTGGAACCGATACATAGACTTGTTCCGCAAATCAAATCATCGGTGTATCAGACTGTTGCAGATGCAAAGCGTTCGGCGGTTGAATGGCATGAAAAAATTCTCACAGCCATCTTGCATCGAGATGCAGAGAGTGCTCGCGCTGCAATGATACGGCATCTTGAAATTGCCGAGCAGCATACGGAACAGATGCTGGAAAAACAACGAAGCACCGGATCGGCTAATAAAAGTCTAAAGCACTCATTGAAATAAATAATTTTTCCTTTCTCTAAATTATATTAATCTTTACTCATAGAAAAAGGAGCAGTAAGAGGTCGTATTATATCCTTGATCTATCCAAGAGTTGTAAATATATAATTAAATCTAGTGCAAGGAGTACTACTATTATGAAAACTTTTTCCCGTGTAAGAAGACTTGCATTTGTTCTGCTCTTCATCCCGGTAGTTGCTTTCAGTCAGAGTACGTTACGTGGTTCTGTAACGGATTCAACAACTCGTGGAATAATTGTGGGAGCCAATGTTGTTTTACTGGGTTCATCACTGGGTTGTGCAACGGATATTGAAGGCGTATATGTAATCAATGGAATCCCACAAAAATCTTTTAAAGTTAAAGTATCCTGTGTGGGATATGAACCGAAGGAGATTGAAATAAATTTTTCAGAGAAAAAAACCGTCGTGTTGAACGTTCAGTTACAACCCGCAATCATAATGGGAGTAGAAGTCATAGTAACCGCTCAACTTCGCGGTCAATTGGCAGCAATGAACCAGCAGATTACGTCAAAGACAATTATGAATGTCGTCTCAGAGGAAAAAATTCAGGAATTGCCGGATGCAAATGCCGCAGAGGCAATCGGGCGTCTGCCGGGGGTCTCGATTATCCGGAGTGGTGGTGAGGCGACAAATATTGTACTGCGAGGATTGAGCTCGCAGTTCAGCAATATTACGGTTGACGGAGTTAAAGTTCCGCCCACCGATCCAAGTACACGGGACGTCGACCTGAGTATGCTCTCGCAGGGTGCTCTGGCGGGTGTGGAACTCCACAAGACACTTACAGCCGATCAGGATGCGGATGCAATTGCCGGTTCGGTGAACTTGGTGACAAGAAAAGCACCTTCTGAGCGGCTGCTTCGCTTTGATATCAAGGGTGATTACAATGTTCTGATGAAATCATCCAAGCAATATGATCTTTCGTTCCGATATGGAGAACGTTTTTTCAATGATCTGCTCGGTATTCAACTTCAGGGAAATGCAGAAAGCAAAATCCGGAGCAGAGAAAATGACGCCTATGGTTATACTCCCTCAAATAATACAGATTCTTTGTATAATATTCGATTCCCAATGCGCGAAGGCAACTCTACTATTTTCGGTAACGATTATAGCCTTAGTAGTTTTGATGTCCGTTTTACCGATGAACTTCGTAACCGAAATGGCGGCCAGGTAATTTTTGATTTGAATACACCGGACAGTGGATCTGTAAAGTTAACCGGTTTGTACAGTGAAACAGGGAGAAATATCACTCTTAATGAACGAGAATATCCGGCAGGATCAGGAACGGCTGAATATCTTTATCAGTATACAGAGCAGCGAATAAGTACATTGAACGGTTCGTTGCAGGGTACGAATCATGTTCTGGGATTAACGGTTGATTGGAACGCGGCATATGCACAATCAAGAATTAAGAATCCCTTTGATTATCGTATGGCTTTTATCGCAGACTCAGCGGGATCTTTCCAGAGATGCAAGGATCATCCTGAGATCAATATCATACCTTTTGCCAATAATAATTTTTCGGCAGTGGAACTCGATAGTACAAATTATATGCGAAGGGAAAACTTTGATAAGGAGCAAACCCTCCAGTTGAATGTCTCCAAAATATTTAATCTCGGGAATTTTGTGTCAAATGAGTTCAAAATCGGTGGAAAGTACAAGGCGAAAACGAGATGGTATAACACCGGAGATATGGTATGGAATAACTATAAACAATATCCTCTGGTAAATGTCGATGGATCACCAATCGATCTTACAGGAACACGCTTTGAAGGTATCGCGCACAGTGCCGTTCCACTAATATGGTACCTCGATCAGCCCGTGGTCTCACGTAATGTCATGGGACTCTATCATATATCACCACTTATTAACGTCGATGCAATGAAAGAATGGTGGGATCTTAATAAAAACGGAAAAGCAGCCGTTGCCCAAGATTGGGGCCCCAACGGTAATTCCGTTCTTAGTGATTATTACATCACCGAAAATATCTCGAGTGCCTATATAATGAATACACTCGATATCGGACAGATGACAACGTTCATTTTCGGATTAAGGGTTGAAAAAGAATCGAATGACTATAAGGCGAAATATTCGGACGGAGCAGTTGGAGGTACTGGTGCGGTTGTGACTCTTAATGGACAGGTCATCGATACGACAGCTCACTATGCGGAGACAATCTGGCTGCCTAGCGCACAGCTTTCAGTGAGGCCGACAGATTATCTGACCGTTCGTTTTGCCGCGTACAGAGCTTTGGCGCGTCCGGCTTTTGATATGCGTCTGCCGCAGTTTGCTCCCGGCTCGGGTAACGCTGTCTTTTCAGCTGGAAATCCACAGTTAAAGGATGCCAAAGCATGGAACTTTGAAGTAAACACACAGATCTATAGCAATACAATAGGGCTATTTTCAGTTTCGGGATTTTACAAAATCATCGATGATCTTTTTCACCAAACAAATAATGTCCTGATAAGCTGGCCCTCCGGGGGTCCCAATACCGCGGTAGGATATAAGGGATGGACTACAAGTGAAAAGGCAGGATTGTACGGCCGGTTAGATCGACTACTCGATGATTTAAATATGTCATCATGGGAACAGAATCCAACCTTTGCAAGCCTTCTGCATACTAGCCCCGTGTACAGTGTAAATTTAGCGTATAATTCACCAGATCCTTCATACGCATGGGGAATCGAGGTTGAACACCAGATGAATTTCGGTTTTCTCCCCGTCTCTTGGCTTAGAAACGTCGTGTTGTCTTATAACTTTTCAATAACACGCTCTCAGACAAATATTATAATTGGTAGAACTGTTGAAGATACCACTTATACTCCCCCGTCAGGAACACCGGGGACACCTCGTTATAAACCGGAGAAATATAATTATTTACAAAATAGTGAGCCTGTATTAGTGACAAGGAATTCAGAAAATCAACCGGAGATTTATGGTAATGTGGCTCTGGGGTATGATATTGGAGACTTCTCGGCAAGGTTATCGGTTTATTATCAGGGAAGGTATACAAGTCAATACTCGGCCTTCGGAACATCCGATGGTATCGTTGATGAATTCACCAAGTGGGATCTTGCGCTGAAACAGCAGGTCACATCAAATATTGCGCTATTTCTCAACGTCAATAATATATTCAACAAGGAGGAGACGAGATCGCGGCTAAACAATGTTTTTGACTGGGGATACCTCCCCCGAACTGCGGAATTATACGGTACCTCGGTTGATCTGGCGGTACGAGTATTACTGTAAATAAAATAGTTTAATTAACCAATAATAAAACATTTATTGAAAGGAGTGCGTTATGAAAAACTTTGTATCTTGTTTTTGGGTGGTTCTGTTTTTGCTCATTCCACTTACGACATATGCTCAGGTAGATACATGTTTTATTCCTGATCTATATGGAACAGGCCTGTTCATTAATCGGCTTATTATCGCTGATACTGCAGGAAATGGACTAACAGGTTGGCAAAACAATACCCGCGTCTATGTATTGGCGAAGAATGGATATTATCCATACGATGGTTCAATTGATATTCGTGCGGGCAGAAAATTGGAGATTCGAGCGGAAGATGGAAATTATGCCATCCCCGCACTTGGTACGGGAGATTTCATGCCGCAGATATATGGTTATCCTGTGTCCGGCACACCTCCGGGACGATTCGCAAGATTGATTCAACCTAATGGCACGATCAAATTTAAGCATCTTTCGATATGTGGAATCGACGAGAGCCAAGCCGGAACTCTCGATAAAAATCAGGGAAATATGATTGAAATTCTAAATACCGGCAATGGCAGTATTTATGTTGACAGTTGTTTATTAAAAACTGTCAGTGGTCAAATTATGCAAATAGGAGCAAGTGGGCCTGTTCATGCCGGGACTGTTAAAGTTACGAATTCGGTAATAGCGGATATGGGATTTATCGGTAATTCCAATCTGGGTGCCGGTCGAGGCTTCGATTTTCGGAATTCCGAGGTCGATACAATAATCGTGGAAAATAATACGTTTGTTAACTGGCAAGATCGTGTCATCAGGCATTATCTCTCCACCTTACCAATACATAGTTTTAAATTCAATCATAATACGTGTGTCAATGGATTGAGTTATTGTGGAATGATATCGTTGGGTCTCATCGATTCGCTCGGTAATGGTCCGTTCGAGATCAAGAATAACTTGTTCATTGATAATTTTGCAATGGGTCCCGACACCGATGCAATTCGTGCGAGTGAGTTTACCGACAGCCCAGATATGGATCCACATGGCGGATATCAAATCAGCTGGATAGTTGCACGTTCTAATAAGACAACTCATATTACTCCTTGGGATATTTCGAATAACTACTATATGATTTCAGATTCTGGCCAGTCAATACGTAATCTAAATTCGCCGTATCTTCATTTACCAACAGAATGGCTCTATTATCAAGAGCCTATTATAACGTCTGACATATGGAGACAGTTGTTAGCGTCAGGTGGTGGTATAGATGATCCTTTTAAAAAGGTGACTGTTTCAGTTACGCAAGTTCCGCCGTTGATGACAAAAATGATCCGGTGGTACTTTACTCCGTTTGGACCCGGGACGGGCGGCAACACGATCAATAATGTAGGAGCCGGTGCCGGGAAAAAGAAAGACGGCACCAGTAATGTCCCCGCTACGAATTTTATACATGATGTGGCAAACAATGTTTGGGTATACGATTATAACCGGCGAACAGCAGAATGGTATATGGATAATCTCAATTGCTCATATGCCAGCTATGATATTATCACCAGCAGTGACGGCAAGGTAGTGGGAGATCCGCGGTGGCAATTCACCCAGCAGGTTCTACCAGCACCGGTGTTTTCTCTCTCAAGTAAAGCAATCAATTTCTTGACGGTATCAGTCGGTTCTACAAAGAAAGACAGTGTTCTTGTCTCCAATCTTGGAAACCAGCCCCTGCAGGTTACGGCAATCTCATCCACAAATGCCCGTTTTACTTTTACACCTGCAACGATGACACTGAGTCCGTCGGGAAGTGCCTATCTCATCGTAACGTTTTCACCTCAGGATACGTCTACCCAATCCGGCTCCATCGTTTTCTCGCATAACGCATCGAGTTCACCGGATACGCTTACTGTTAGTGGGAAGGGAAGCCCTGTGGTCGGGATTGATCGTGATAAGACACAAATCCCGAAGGAATTTGCTCTTCAACAGAACTATCCCAACCCCTTTAATCCCTCGACAGAGATCAGGTTTGCTCTTCCGATTACTTCTCGGGTATCGCTGATCATTTATGATGTTGTCGGGCGAGAAATTTCGGTACTCGTGGATGGGAATGTTGAAGCCGGATATTACACGGTACGATGGAACGCTTCCTCGATGGCAGGCGGGATATACTTCGCGAAATTCAGAGCGTATGATCAGATGGGAAACCAAAAATTCAGTAAGGTGAATAAATTATTGCTCGTGAAATGAGCGCCGAGGGAAGCTATTCCTTTTCTATCCGGGTGCGGAGGTTGAGGCGCTCACCTCCAATATCCCGGACATGAAAAAGCTCTGAATGCATGGAGCGAGAAATCGACATATGGTTGGAAACAGGACCCGGTCGAGATACTGAGGCACTGCCAACCGAAAGAGGCAAAAACAGATTATGCTTGACCTAACCTCGCTGCGCTGTTACTCTACTCCACACGAGGGTTCAATAGGTTAATATGATGATGGCTTGATTGAGTGAGACACTCCTCCGAAAGGAGAGAGACGGTCAGGACTCACAGAGCCTGTACATTTGTGCACTATTTTTCTATATTATAATTTTTCGAGAGGATTGATTGGATCTCGAACTTTTATCAATATCCAATTCGAAGCATCCAGTTTCAATTTTTTGTGGACTGGATGCTTCTTTTGTAATAAAGAAGTCGGATAGAAAGACAGAGGGAGTACTATGAAGCTGTTTGATCTTTCAGGTAAAACGGCTATCGTTACCGGTGCGAGTACGGGACTTGGCAAAGGCATGTCGCTGGGATTGGCCGAAGCCGGCGTAGATCTCGTTCTGGTCGATTACGTTTCCAGTGCTGAAACTGCCGAAGAAATCAAGGCAATTGGCCGGAAAACCATTATCATCGAGGCTGATCTCATGTCCACCAAACCAATTCAATCAATTGTTGATGAGACAATCCGGACGTTCGGGAAAGTGGATATCCTCGTGAATAATGCAGGTATAATCCGCCGGACACCGGCAATAGATTTTTCCGAGAAAGACTGGGATGATGTCATGGCGATCAATTCGAAAACCGTATTCTTCTTCTCCCAGGCAGTTGCTCGTGATATGATGAAACGAAAATCCGGGAAAATAATTAATATCGCATCGTTGCTGGCATTTCAAGGAGGCATCATAGTGCCGTCATATTCTGCAAGCAAAGGAGCAGTTGCACAGATTACAAAAGCGCTCTCGAACGAATGGGCCCAGTACGGCATTAACATAAATGCAATTGCGCCCGGTTATATGGCCACGAACAATACGAAGGCGCTTCGAGAAGATGCCGTTCGTTCAAAAGCAATTCTTGATCGTATTCCGGCAGGTCGATGGGGTACTCCGGATGATTTGCAGGGTGCGGTCATATTCCTGGCCTCACAGGCTTCCGATTATGTGAACGGCCACGTGCTCGTTGTCGATGGCGGCTGGATGGCACGATGATATATGACTGAAAAATAAAAATTCAATGGACGATATTCTGAAAAAGATTGGATTGCAGGGAATTCTTCCTGTCGCAATCGTCGAAGATGAAAAGAAAGCAGCGATGCTTGGACAGACACTGCTTGAGTGCGGGTTGACCTCTTTTGAAGTTACATTCCGGACTCAGGCCGCTGCACGTGTGATCGAACGGATTACGGCAAATTCGCCGCAGATGCTTGTTGGTGCAGGGACCATTATCTCGATTGATCAGGTTCGGACAGCGATCGATGCCGGGGCACGTTTCATTGTGTCGCCGGGATTTAACCCGAAAGTCGTCGAGTATTGTATATCCAATGCAATTCCTGTTTTACCCGGCGTTGCAACCCCGACAGAGATTCAGAATGCGCTTGAATATGGTCTCGATGCTGTAAAATTTTTCCCGGCAGAAGCGTGCGGTGGTCTGCAGTACCTGAAAGCAATTGCAGCGCCATTCAGGAATCTGCAGTTTATTCCCACCGGCGGCATTGACCAGTCGATGCTCCTCTCCTATCTTCGATTCCCAGGAGTCCTTGCATGCGCCGGAAGCTGGATGGTGAATCCTGAGATGATCGAAGCAGGTCAGTTTGAAAAGATCGCGGCTCTATCGCGGCAGGCAGTCACTACAATACTGGGATTCGAACTCAGACATATCGGGATGAACTCGCCTTCTCCCGATGAAGCGCTGAACATTGCGCACCAGATAGAAAAGATATTTCAGATCGTACCTCAGGACACAAACGGTTCGATCTTCGTTGGAACTCAGTTTGAAGTACTGAAGCGGCATTATCTCGGTACTCACGGTCATATCGCTATTACCACCAATTTTATTGAGCGCGCAATTGCCTATCTGTCACTGAAGGGAATCGGAATCAAGCCGGAAACAAAGAGCGAAAAGAACGGAAAACTTTCCACCGTGTATCTCGATCTCGAAATCGGTGGATTTGCTATTCATCTTGTACAGGTTTGATAACAAATGTGGAAATCTAAAGCATCAAATTATGAATTGTTGATAGAAAGATTAGAAGAAAGGATCGAAGGATGAATATAAGGTTCGGTACTGATCCGGAAGGATTCAAAACAATGACGACAGAGGCGCTTCGGAGAATGTTTCTCATTGATAATCTGTTCGCGATTGATGATATTCATATGACATACTCCGACGTAGATCGGTCAATCACAGGATCTGCCGTGCCGGTAGAAAAGACTCTGAAATTGATGGCGACAAAGAAAGAAATGGCGGCAGATTTTTTTGCCGAAAGGCGCGAGATTGGCATCATCAATATAGGAGATGAAGGAACCATCGGTGTCGATAGTAAAATCCTCACAATGTCGAACAAAGACGCACTCTATATCGGACGCGGTACAAAGGATATTGAGTTCAGAAGTAAAAATGCGGCGAAACCTGCTAAGTATTATTTTGTCAGTTATCCTGCTCATAAAGAATATCCGACGACTCATGCCCGCTTTGCCGATGCAGATCAATTGAAACTTGGAAGCCAGCATGACGCAAACAAACGAACCATCAACAGATTAATTCTTGCAAATGGCATTCAAAGCTGTCAGTTAGTCATGGGATTGACGGAATTGGAGGAAGGCAGTGTCTGGAACACAATGCCGTCACACACGCATCAGAGACGTTCAGAAGTATATATGTACTATAATATGCCTCCCGGTGGAATAGTACTCCATCTTATGGGACAGCCGGGTGAAACACGTCACCTGGTAATGCGCAATGAACAGGCGGTACTGAATCCGAGCTGGTCAATCCACTCCGGAGTCGGAACATGCAATTACAGCTTCATCTGGGCGATGGGCGGCGAAAATCAGGTATTTGATGATATGGATGGCGTCTCGATGAGTGATTTACATTAGAAGGAAAAGGAATGAAAGAAGCAATATATTCTAAAAAAAAGGCAGCTACGGCTGTTATCTCGGCTTTTTTCATCCGGACGAAGAAAATAACCGCATTAATACTGTTCATCTGTGTAATCATCGATTACGCTTCTGCTAAAGATCCACGGATCCTTGTAACAGTCTCAAATTTATTGAATCTGAACCGTTCAAGCGAAATGGTCGTTCTCCAGTCGGACCGATCTCAGGCAAAAAATCTCAACTTTGGATCCCACTCGGACACGTGTCATTGATGCAAAAACAGACAACGAGCTCGTCACCCAGGTAATTTATAAAGATCATGACGGTACACCGGAGGAGTTGATTTTTTGTTCCGACTTCAAGGCTAAAGAAACGAGGCAGTTCATTATAGAAACATGGAACAAAGGGCCGAAGACTGCCGAATCGCTCACCGACGTGCGCTTTATGATTCCTCGCGAAGATATAGCATGGGAGAATGACCGGATTGCACATCGTATCTATGGACCTGCGTTTGCAAAGGAACTAAATAATGGAATTGATGTCTGGACAAAGCGCGTTCGTTATCCCATAATCGAAAAATGGTACAGAGGCGATGAAGCAGCCGACAGCAGCAGGATTTCTTATCATGAAGATCACGGTGAAGGTGCCGACTTCTTCGCCGTCGGAGGATCACTCGGTGCAGGAAGCTGCGCGCTCTATAAAGATGATTCTCTCTATCAGCCGGGTGTATTTGTGACGTATAAAATTCTTGCAACGGGTCCAATCCGGGCAATGTTCGAGGTAGTATATAAACCGGTCCACTTTGATGGAAAAAATATTTCGGAGGTCAAGCGTATCACACTTAACGCAGGAACCAACCTTAGTAAGATCGAAGTAACCTACCGGTGTGATTCCTTACAAGGTGTGCTCCCGTTTACAGCCGGCATTGTAAAACGAAAAGGCGTCATGGGTTACACGGATAAAGAGAATCACTGGATAAGCCTTTGGGGACAGACCGACGAGAAAATCGAGAATGGTTCGCTCGGCACCGGTATCGTGATGACGAAGGAGACATTTAGCGGCATCAAGGAAGACAATGTACACATGCTGATCCTCGGTGCTGTTGAGCCGGGTAAGACCGCAACATATTATGCAGGAGCCGGCTGGACGCGCAGCGGCGACTTCAACAATTCCGAAGATTGGAATAATTATCTGAAAGAATTTTCACAACGAGTCGGATCTCCCTTGAATATAACGCTGGCTATTGAAAAATAAACAGATTATTGGATAGAACCGCGATGAGGGTTGAAAAAGAGATGTTTAATAATGCAAACGGTATTCGATGAATGAACTTCCATTGAAGGAGAGAAAATGAAAAAGAAATTCATCCACGAAGACTTTTTACTTGAAACAAAAACCGCATCCAGGCTCTATCATGAATATGCAGAATTTTTGCCGATCATCGATTATCACTGCCATCTTTCACCAAAGGAAATTGCCGAGAACAGGCAGTTCGCCAACCTGACGCAGATCTGGTTGTACGGAGATCATTACAAATGGCGGGCGATGCGCACTGCGGCATCGATGAGCGTTTTATAACGGGCAATGCAAGCGACTGGGAAAAATTCGAAATGTGGGCGCGTACAGTGCCGAAAACAATTCGTAATCCGCTTTTCCACTGGACTCATCTGGAACTACGGCGTCCTTTCGGAATAACAAATATACTCCTGAATGAAAAGACGGCAAAGGTCATTTGGAATACATGCAATAAAAAACTGGCGATGCCGGGATTTTCCACACAGGGAATTCTTAAGAGAATGAATGTGGAGGTTGTCTGTACAACCGATGATCCGGCAGATTCGCTCGAATATCACGAAGTATATGCGAAAAGTAAAAACAGATTTACTCAGATGATACCAGCATTTCGTGCAGATAAAGCGATGGCGGTTGAGAACGTAGATACCTTTCTTTCCTATCTTCAAATACTGCAAAATGTATCGGGAATTGATATCAAAGATTTTGACACATTCATCTCGGCCATTCGTCAGAGGCACGATTATTTCCACGCACACGGCTGCCGTTTGTCTGATCATGGAATAGAAACAGCATATGCAGAAGACTATACAGAATCGGAGATCAAGTATATTTTTAGAAGATTAAAAAAACGGAAAAGCCTGGATATAAAAGATATATTGAAATTCAAGTCAGCCATGTTATTTGAATTCGGAGTGATGGATTATGAGAAAGGATGGGTGCAGCAGTTTCATCTCGGTGCCCTTCGTAACAACAATTCGCGAATGATGCCGGAGCTGGGTCTGACACCGGTTTCGATTCGATCGGCGATTTTGAGATTGCACGACCACTGGCAAAATTGCTTGACAGGCTCGATTCACAGAGACGGCTGGCCAAAACGATTATATATAATCTCAATCCTCGCGATAATGAGTTGATAGCGACAATGATCGGGAATTTTCAGGACGGCAGCATCCCGGGCAAGCTGCAATACGGTTCGAGCTGGTGGTTCCTGGACCAGCTCGACGGCATAAAAAAGCAAATCGAGGCTCTCTCCAACCTGGGAATTCTGAGTCAATTTGTGGGAATGCTGACAGATTCACGAAGCTTTCTTTCATTTCCCCGGCACGAATACTTCCGGAGGTTATTGTGCAACATCTTGGGGAACGAAATTGAAAAAGGTCTGATTCCAAACGACATGAAACTTATCGGCGGCATTGTTCAGGATATCTGCTACTACAATGCAAAGAGGTTTTTTGATTTTAAGTAGCCAATGAAATACGTAATGGGAAAGAGTATTTAACACTATCGGGGATTATGGGGGAGACGGATCGGTTACTCTTGAAACAACACTAATCGCATTGAACTTGCGTCCCTGTTATACGATACGGTTAATCAGTAATGGATATTCATAGGCAACAGATATAACGATTTATTAAAAGGACTCAATGGTGCCAGAAACGAATGAAGTAAAAGTGAAAGTAGGCAACTATCGCTGGACAATTTGTGCGCTGCTGTTTTTTGCTACCACAATCAACTACATCGATCGGCAAGTACTGGGTATTCTAGCTCCGGATCTGCAGAAGGCAATAGGTTGGAACGAGATTGAGTATGGCAATATTGTAACTGCATTTCAAGCAGCATACGCCTTAGGTATGTTTGTTGTGGGGCGGCTTATGGACAAGCTTGGAACAAAAATTGGATATTCCATAGCCATGGCAGTCTGGAGTTTTGCTGCTATGGCGCATTCCTTTGCATCTTCAGTGGTTGGATTTGCTATGGCGCGTTTCTCGTTGGGGCTAGGCGAATCGGGTAATTTCCCAGCCGCAATAAAGACTGTAGCCGAATGGTTTCCCAGGAAAGAACGTGCATTGGCAACAGGTATATTCAACGCCGGTTCAAATGTGGGTGCTGTAGCCGCTCCTTTAGTCGTTCCCTGGATCACCCTTACGTATGGATGGCAGATGGCCTTCATTGTTACAGGTTCCATCGGATTCATGTGGATCGTGTTCTGGGTGTTGCTCTATGAAAGGCCTGAACAACATAAGCGGCTTAAAGCAGAGGAACGAGCATATATACAAAGTGATCCACCCGATCAACAAGAAAAGATCCCTTGGTCGAGATTGCTGAGACACCGGCAAGTCTGGGCTTTCGCGATTGCAAAATTTATGACGGATCCGATCTGGTGGTTCTATCTCTATTGGGTGCCGAAGTATCTCAATAAAAGCTATGGATTAACTTTAGACAAAATTGGATTGCCACTTATCGTGATTTATGTGATGGCAGATGTAGGCAGTGTCGGTGGGGGATGGCTTTCATCGTTCTTAATTAAACGAGGTTGGAGTGTCAATAAAGGTCGAAAAACGGCGATGCTTATTTGTGCGATTTCTGTAATGCCAATTGTCTTTGCTTCAGAGGCATCTAAATTGTGGATGGCTGTAGCATTACTAAGTCTGGCAACTGCGGCACACCAGGGATGGTCTGCGAATCTCTTTACGACCACATCGGATATGTTTCCGCGAAAAGCAATCGGATCCATTGTGGGCATTGGTGGTATGGCAGGAGCCATTGGAGGAATGTTGATTGCTACGATCGCAGGATTTGTTCTAGAATTTACAGGAAGTTATCTTATTCTGTTTATTATCTGCGGCTCAATGTACATCCTTGCATATTTAATTTTCATACGATTAGCTCCAAGACTCGAGCTAATGGAACTATAGCAGTACTTCGATTTTAAATAGAAACATCTTCTTGCATAAAATGGATAGAATATAATGACGGATTTAAATAGGAAAAAAGTTAAAATCGGGGAATATCGGTGGATTATTTTAGCGCTTCTCTTTTTTGCTACAACAGTAAACTACCTGGATCGCCAGGTCATCAGTCTTTTAAAGGATGACTATCTTGAACCTTTATTCAAATGGTCGGAATCAGACTATGCTAACATTGTTGTCGCTTTTCAGCTATCGTATGCGCTTGGGATGCTTGGTGTAGGTTGGGTTATTGATAAAGTTGGTACAAAAATAGGATATGCTTTATCGCTATTAATATGGAGTCTTGCAGCTATTGGCCATGCCTTTGCCAGGAGTACATTCGGATTTATATTTGCTCGTGGTGTACTCGGAATTAGTGAGTCGGGTAATTTCCCCGCGGCAATTAAAACAGTTGCAGAATGGTTCCCTAAAAAGGAAAGAGCATTAGCAACCGGGATTTTTAATTCTGGAACAAACGTGGGTGCAATCATTGCACCGCTAACAGTCCCTCTGATTGCCTTCTGGTGGGGTTGGCAATGGGCATTTATTCTTACCGGTACCGTTGGCCTTCTGTGGCTGTTTTTCTGGCTTGCTATATATGAAATTCCAAGCAAACATCACAGATTAAGTAAAGAGGAATATACATACATCCACAGCGATATAGATGAGACCGAAACAAAAGAAAAACAAAACGAAAAAGTCAGTTGGTTCAAATTGTTGACATTTCGTCAAACTTGGGCATTTATTATGGGTAAATTTTTAACAGATCCGCCCTGGTGGTTCTATTTGTTCTGGCTGCCTTCATTTCTTAATAAGCAATACGGTATTTCGAAAACAGATCTTGCTCTTCCGATTGCCGTCGTATATACGATGACAACCTTTGGCAGTATTTTTGGCGGTTGGCTCTCAAGCAACTTGATTAAGAAAGGATTAGAGGTATTTAAGGCACGCAAAATCGCTATGCTCATTTTTGCATTGTGTGTGCTGCCGGTGATTGCTGCTCAAGCATTGGGACAATATAATCACTGGTATGCGATCCTTATTGTAGGACTTGCAGCGTCAGCTCATCAAGCATGGGCAGCAAATCTTCTTACGACAACATCAGATATGTTTCCAAAGAAAGCAGTTGCTTCGGTAACAGGCATTGGAGGTATGGCGGGTGGTATTGGAGGTATATTGATTTCTAAAATTGCAGGAATGCTGCTTGACTATTATAAGGAGGCGGGCTCCATCGATACTGGCTATTATATATTGTTTGTTTTTTGCGGATCAATATATATAATTACATGGGTGATCTTCAATGCATTAGCGCCGAAAATGAAGCGAGTTGAATTGTAATTTCAAAGCGAGGATTAATATGAACTTACAGGATGTAACCAAGGCGTTTGATTTTACAGGAAAAACAGTAGCAATCACCGGCGGCGGCGGTGTGCTGTGCGGCGAAATGGCAAAAGCTCTTGCTGGATGCAATGCAAATGTCGTCATACTCGACCGCGATATCACGCTCGGTGAGAAAGTGCTTCAATCGTTCGGCGTGACGAAAGGAAAACACCTTGTTCTCTTCATCGATGTGCTCGATAGAGTGAAAGTCCAGGAGGCGGCGAACATAGTATTTTCGACATATGGACGGATTGATTACCTCATCAATGGTGCAGGGGGGAATAATACTAAAGCGACAACGAATGCAGATCAAAGCTTCTTCGACATTCCGGTCGAAGCTCTGCAGTTTGTCTCGAATTTGAACTTGATCGGTGCTATTCTACCGAGTCAGATATTCGGGAAGAAAATGGCGGAGCAAAAAGAAGGAGTTATTCTGAATATCTCATCGATGAATGCTTTCCGTCCATTGACCCGCATACCGGCATACTCGGCAGCGAAGGCAGCTGTGAGTAACTTCACGCAATGGCTGGCTGTTCATATGGCGCAGGAATATTCGCCGAACATCCGTGTGAATGCAATTGCTCCGGGTTTTTTCCTGACCGAGCAAAACCGGTTTCTCTTGACCGACAAAGTAACAGGCGAATTGACGGCCCGCGGTAAAAAAATTCTAGATCACACACCGATGGCACGCTTCGGCACACCGGAGGATTTGTTGGGCGCCATGTTGTGGCTCCTGTCGCCGGCTTCACAGTTCGTCACGGGAATCGTGTTACCGGTTGATGGCGGATTCTCGGCCTATTCGGGTGTATAAAAAAAGGATGAATTCATTTATAGCATAAATGTGAAATGAAGGAGCACAAGATGAGCAACGGTCTGAAAATCCGTCCGGATGGTGCATTGGATTTTGTTTCATTGGGTGCACTGGTGCATCGTTTGGATCCGGGCTTAGTTCCTTTCAGGAAAGCGACCCAGTGTCAGATTCATGTCAGCGGCGGTGAGTTCAACGTGGCCGCAAACCTGGCCGATTGCTTTCGTATGAATACCGGCATCGTCACGGCAATGGTCGATTACCCGATCGGCGATTTGATTGCCGAGAGAGTGAGGGCGATGGGAGTGAAACCGTTTTACAAACATTTCAAGCACAACGGAGTAAACGGCCCTAATATGGCAACAGTATACAGTGACCGGGGACAGGGTATTCGTCCTCCGGTAGTGTTCTATAACAGGTCGAACGAAGGCGGGGCACAATTAAAACCCGGTGACTTCGACTGGAACGCAATCTTCTCCGGCGGTGTTCGATGGTTTCACAGCGGCGGCATCTTCGCGGCGCTCTCGGAAACAACCGGTGAGCTTATCATCGAGGGAATGAAGGCGGCAAAGAAAGCAGGTGCAGTTATAAGCTTTGATCTCAATTTCCGTGAGAAGCTGTGGAATATCTGGGGTGGACAGAAAAAAGCGGTTGAGGTGGTTGCACGCATTGTGGAAAACGCCGATGTTTTAGTCGGCAATGAAGAGGATCTGCAGAAAGGCCTTGGCATTCCCGGTCCGGAAGTCGCTGCGAAATCGAAACTTGATCCGAGCGTGTTCCTTGCTATGATCGACAAAGTTGTTGCGAAACATCCTCAGGTGAAAGTCGTTGCCACAACATTGCGCGAAGTACATTCAACGAACCGGCATAGCTGGGGTGCAGTTGCCTGGATTGACGGCAAGACATACATCTCGCCCACATGTGATCTGGATGTGCTCGACCGCGTAGGCGGTGGCGATGGATTCGCAAGCGGATTTTTCTATGGTTTATTGACAGGCGAAACACCGGACGAAGCCGTAAAACTTGGTTGGGCACACGGCGCGTTGCTCACGACAACTCCCGGAGACACAACAATGGTGACTTTGGAACAGGTGCGGTCGTTTGCCAAGGGTGGTTCGGCACGAATACAAAGGTAATTGCAGGCACAACAAAGAATATTTAGAAAAAAGTTCCGGAGAACAATAGAATTTTTTTTGTTAAGTGAAAGGGATACAATAATGGCGTTGAAGATACATCCGGCATCTGAATGTGGATTTGATTTGCTGTCACTCGGTGAATGCATGATTCGATTGAGTCCGCCGGGTCACCAGCGCATCGAGTCAACAACAATATTAGAAATATATGCCGGTGGCGGAGAATACAATGTTGCACATGCACTTTCCCGTTTTGGCTTGCGTACCGGTTGGATATCCCGCCTTGTCGAGAATCCGCTCGGACATTTCATCCGGAATCATGCACAAGCCAGTGGCATGGACATCAGTGAGGTGATCTGGGTTCCCTTTGACGGTGTAGGCAGGGATGATCGGATCGGTCTGAACTTCACCGAAGTGGGGATCGGTTTACGTGCCAGCGCAATGATCTATGATCGCGGCCATACGGCCGTTTCTCATATGAAGCCGGGGGAAGTCGATTGGAAAAGGATTTTTGCTGTGAAAAAGACACGTTGGTTTCATACGGGAGGAATTTTTACGGCGTTGAGTGATAGCTGTACAGAAGTAGTAAAGGAAGCGATGAGAGCAGCACATGAAACCGGGATCATTGTGAGTTATGATCTGAATTTTAGGAGAAGACTCTGGTCCACTGAAAAAGCTATCGAGGTGACAAAGAACCTTATCCCTTATATTGATGTTCTGATTGGTAATGAAGAAGATTTCCAGAAAGTACTCGGATTTGAGGTGGAAGGGACCGAATGAGACTCTGACCACCTTACCGGTGGAAGCATATATAAAAATGGTGAAAAGAGTCACTACCACATATCCCAATATCCAAATTGTCGGTACTACTTTGCGTGAAGTGAAAAGCGGGTTGATCAACAATTGGTCGGCGATCATGTATTACGACGGTATCTTTTATGAATCAAAGAGGTACGAAAATCTTGAGATCGAAGACCGCATCGGCGGAGGCGACGGGTTCTGCAGCGGATTGATCTACGGATTGTTGAATGATATGACATTGCAGGAATGTGTGGAGATGGGCGCAGCCCACGGAGCGCTACTTCAGAGTACACGCGGAGACACAAGCATCATCAGGCTGGATGAAGTCAAGGATGTGATGAACGGCGGCTCCGCCAGAATTAAAAGATAATTACGCGTAGAGAAAAAATAGATGCTACTTTTCAGCAGGGGTTCTGAAAACGATGTTCTTGAGGAAAATGACCTGAGAACAGGATTATTTGAAGCGCTGGCAAAGTTGGGTGTGAAGAAAAAAGTATTGGCTATTCCTCCTGATTTCACCCGCTTCCATTCGCATGCCGGTGTGCTCACACGGCTTATAGGGGAGTACTACAAAGAGAAGCTCACTGATGTTCTGCCCGCTCTGGGAACCCACGCTCCCATGACCGAACAGGAGATTCAAAATATGTTCGGCAGTATGCCGCTCAATCTCTTTCGGGTTCATGATTGGCGCAATGACGTTGTAACGCTCGGTGAAGTCCCGTCCGAATTTATTTTTCAGATGTCGGAAGGAAAATTGAATTACGGATGGAAAGCACAGGTCAATAAATTATTGGTTGAGGGTAATTTTGACCTGATAATATCGCTCGGTCAGGTCGTACCTCACGAAGTGATCGGCATGGCCAGTTACAATAAGAACGTCCTTGTCGGGACAGGCGGGCCGGAAGGGATCAATAAAAGTCACTTTCTTGGAGCCGTGTACGGTATGGAGCGAATCATGGGGCGTGCCGAAAATCCGGTACGCACTGTTTTTAATTATGCATCAGATCATTTTATAAGAAATCTGCCGATCATTTACGTTCACACTGTAGTTTCACGCGGCGGTGACGGTCGGCTTAAAGTACGCGGTCTGTATGTTGGTGACGACCTGGAATGTTTCGATCGTCCGGCGGCTCTCTCGCTGAAAGTGAACTTCCAGATGGTCAAGGAACCGTTGAAGAAGGTTGTGGTCTATCTCGATCCTTCGGAATATAAAAGCACATGGCTGGGTAATAAAAGCATCTATCGCACACGGATGGCGATAGCTGACGGCGGAGAACTAATCGTATTGGCTCCGGGATTGAAAGAGTTTGGTGAAGATAGGCAAATCGATGCTCTCATTCGAAAATATGGCTATGTCGGTACACCGAAAACATTACAGTATGTGAACGATGCCGACGACCTGAAAAACAATTTAAGCGCGGCCGCACATCTGATCCACGGTTCATCCGAAGGACGTTTTTCGATCACGTATTGCACCGCTAATATCTCAAAACAAGAAATCGAAAGCGTCAACTTTAAGTATGCCGATTTGTCCCTGATGATGAGGAAATATACTCCCGAAAAACTTACCGAAGGATTCAACACAATGCCTAACGGCGAGAAAATCTTCTACATCTCAAATCCCGCTCTGGGATTGTGGGCGCATAAGGAACGTTTTCAATGACCATCGTGCAGCTAATTCATTAATGGAAGAACATAGAATACACCATCAACAACCTAACATAGGGAAAATAAGAATGGAACAGAAAGCCGATATCGGATTGGTAGGATTAGCAGTGATGGGAGAGAACCTTGTGCTGAACATGGAAAGTCACGGGTTCACCGTTGCAGTATTCAACCGGACAGTGGAAAAAGTCGATAACTTCGTGCAGGGACGTGCAAAAGGGAAAAATATTATTGGCACACATTCGCTCAAAGAATTTGTTGCCTCGCTTAAAACCCCACATAAGATTATGCTGATGGTGAAAGCCGGGAAAGCAGTCGATGATTTCATCGAAAAGCTAATTCCGCTTCTTGAAAAGGAAGATATTATCATCGACGGCGGAAACTCGCATTATCCCGATTCGATCCGCCGCACAAAGTATCTTGAGAGCAAAGGAATGCAATTTATCGGCACGGGAGTATCGGGTGGAGAAGAAGGCGCGCTGCGCGGACCATCGGTAATGCCCGGAGGATCGCCGGGTGCCTGGCCGCACGTCAAACCGATTTTCCAGTCCATCGCTGCAAAAGTCGCCGACGGAACGCCCTGCTGCGATTGGGTCGGCAGCGACGGTGCCGGACATTTCGTAAAAATGGTTCATAACGGAATCGAGTACGGCGATATGCAGCTCATCTGCGAAGCATATCAAATCATGAACGAATTGCTCGGTATGAACGCCGGTGAAATGCACGAAGTATTTAAAAAATGGAATACAGGCGATCTCAACAGCTACCTCATCGAAATTACGCGTGACATTCTTGCATTCAAAGATACAGATGGAAAACCGCTGGTCGATAAAATTCTAGACACCGCCGGTCAAAAAGGAACCGGCAAATGGACGAGCGTCGCGTCGCTGGATCTCGGTGTTCCACTGACAATGATCAGTGAAGCTGTCTATGCGCGCTGTCTCTCCGCAATGAAAGAAGAGCGCGTGAAAGCCTCACAAGTATTAAGCGGTCCAAAAACGAAGTTCAACGGCGACAAACAAGCCTTTCTCGCTGATCTCGAAAAAGCGCTCTATGCATCGAAACTCGTTTCCTACGCACAGGGTTTTACATTGATGCGCGCGGCAGCAGAAGAGTACAAATGGACTTTGAATTATGGCGGCATTGCTCTCCTGTGGCGCGGCGGATGCATCATTCGCTCCGTTTTTCTGGGCAAGATAAAAGAAGCATTCGACAAAAATACGGCATTGAGTAATCTCCTCCTCGATCCATTCTTTAAAGAAAAAATCGAGGCGTCACAAGATGCATGGCGGCGTGTAATTTCAACCGCAGTGTTGAACGGAATCTGGGTGCCGGCGTCCGCAACGGCACTCAATTACTATGATGGATTCCGAAACTCGCGCCTGCCGGCGAATTTACTACAGGCCCAGCGTGATTACTTCGGGGCACATATGTACGAACGAGTTGATAAACCGCGCGGCGAGTTCTTCCATACGAACTGGACAGGCCGCGGCGGCGAAACAGCTTCATCGGCGTATACGGTATAACACTATCCATCCGTTTTCAATCTTAAAAATCTCCACTGTAAAACGTGGTGAGGTTTTTTTCATTGTATCGTGAGGTAAGGGGATGGTTATCTTGTCGAAGCGTTTGTTGTTAATCTTCTGCATTCAGGTTCCGGTCACTTTCCTTGTATTAACACTGAATGCCTACACACAGTCAGCGTCAGCGACCTGGGCCTTGACTGTGGATACGACAGCAATAATTTCTGGCAATATTACGGCATCTCCTCAGATCCTGTCGGACACGATGTCTGTCAGGGACTTCATCGGTGGTGACAGTACCAGTGGTTCGCCGGTCGGTGCTGCAGAGAGAATCTGGCGCAATAGTCTATATTGGCCTGAAGAAACCACAGAGAATAGTACACGATATATACAATACTCGGTGTTTCCCACCCCAGGCTATATTTTTACCGTCCAATCCATCGTTCTTAATATTGGCTGCTTTGGAACTAACGGACATCTATTTGCAAACATCTACTACTCCACCGACTCTACATTTATTACACGGACCCAATTAAATCCCACTTCTCTGACATTACCGGATATACGGACGGTTGCAATGATGGCACTTTCATATACTCCGGGTGTGACAGTCGTTGATGGTCAGAAATTTTATCTAAGAATTTATCCATGGTATAATTCTACTCCAAGTCCCACGAAGTATGTTTGTCTTACCGACGTGGTCATTTCCGGAACCACGGTTGCACCGGGAACACCGACGATAAGTATTTTCCCTGACACTCTTTCGTTCGGTAGTGTTCACGTAGGCGCATCGAAAGAAATGTCCTACTCGCTCTCGGGCACCAACCTGACACCGGAATCCGATAGTATCACAGTAACAGCTCCGGCAGGATTTGAAGTATCAACCACAAGCGGATCGGGATATGCGGTCTCTATTAATGTTCAGTATGCAGGTGGTACTCTCAGCAGCACTGTAATCTATGTGAAGTTTGCACCGGACTCGATTCTCGAGTACAACAGGATCATCACGAATGCAGGTGGTGGAGTTGCAGCACAGAATGTTACGGTCACAGGTGAAGGCGTGGCACCGGACGTCGTGCTCGGTTTTTATGTATCACCGGACGGACTCGATACAAATCCGGGTTCATATGAATTACCTTTCAAGACAATTCCAAGGGCAATATCGTTTGCCCAGCCCGGCGATTCGATCTTTGTCCGCGGCGGCCGCTATATGCTGAGCGCAAAAATCGGAATCTCGAAAAACGGTACAAGTATCAGCAGGTATTATCTGTTCGCCTACCCCGGTGAACGTCCTGTTCTGGATTTTTCTTCGATGGCAGTGGGCAGCAGTAACAGGGGCGTTGATCTTTCAGGTAGTTACTGGCACATCAAGGGTTTGGATATTTACAGAGCCGGTGATAACGGTATGATTCTCAGTGGCTCGAATAATATAATAGAATTTTGTGCGTTCTATGAAAACTACGACACGGGACTTCAACTCAGCAACGGGGCATCGAACAACCGGATCATCAATTGTGATTCATATTATAATGCAGATGCAGGTCAAAAAAATGCCGACGGTTTTGCACCGAAGCTTGATGTCGGTATGGGAAATTACTTTTACGGCTGCAGATCGTGGCAGAATTCGGACGACGGTTGGGATGGATATTTACGGCCATCCGATAATGTAACAACAGTAATTGAAAACAGTTGGTGCTTTAACAACGGTTTTCTTAAAAATGGGAGTGGAAGCTCTGGAAATGGAAATGGATTCAAAATGGGCGGTGGTGATAGCAGTAATATACAAAATTTGCGTCATAATATGATTCTGAAAAATTGCCTTTCATTTGATAACCGAGTGAAAGGTTTTGATCAAAACAATAACAGGGGTTCGATGACTCTATTCAACTGTACTGCCTATAGGAATGGTACAGATTACAATATCACGGGCAGTTTGAAAGATGGGAGCACTTTGACCGTAATTAATTGCATTACGTTCGGTGGTCAAGCTCTTATTGGTACTTATGCGATACAACAAACGAACAGTTGGTTAAGTCCTTTCAATGTGACCGCTGAAGATTTCATCACTCTCGATACAGCCGGTGTCCGCGGTTCAAGAAAAGCCGATGGCAGTCTTCCGGAACGTCAACTTCTTGCATCTTGCTACGGGCAGTTCGCTTATCGATCAGGGAACGGATGTCGGATTGGCATATAACGGTTCTGCGCCCGATTTAGGTTGCTTTGAATCATCCGTGCCGAACGGCATCACCGTGGGGAATGGGCAAGAGATTTTTAATTTCCAACTATTACAGAATTATCCCAATCCGTTCAATCCGACCACAATCATCCGCTTCACTGTGGCGAAAGAAGGAACTGCGAAACTAAAAGTAATGAACATTCTCGGACAGGAAATCAGGACGCTTTTCTCGGGTCAGGCTGAACCGGGGAAAATAATTTTCGTGCGATTTGATGCAGCATCCCTGCCGTCAGGTATCTATTTCAGCGTTCTTGAAAGCGGTGGCGAGCAGCAGATAAAGAAAATGGTGCTGATTAGATAGCAACCCTCTTTATCAGAAAGAACCACGGAGTAGTGCAAGATTTAAAGCTTAAGTAATGCAATGAAGATAGAATGTAACCCACGACGTAAGTCGTGGGGAGACCAAATGCTACATCAATACATAAATCCACGGAGTAAGAAATAAAAGAAACTGGCAACCATGAATGTCGGCCATTCAAATCTGCTCTATATTTCATTGCTCTGTTTTATTACAGCATCAGTTGTGTTCGCGCAGCAAAATCCATCCGATCCACAGGGCTGGGACGCCGTACCCTCAATTTTAAAACGTATCTTCCCACCTGCATTCCCCGATAAGGACTTTATCGTGACAAAATTCGGGGCTGTCGGCAATGGAAAAACCGATTGCAGCAGGGCATTCAGAAAAGCCATAGAGAAATGCAATGCATCGGGCGGCGGCAGAGTCGTCGTGCCAAAAGGGACTTTTCTTACCGGAGCCATCCACCTGAAAAGCAATGTCAATTTATATATCTCGAAAAATGCAACAATCCGGTTCAGTGTTGACCCGAAAAAATATCTCCCTGTCGTGTTTACACGTTGGGAAGGCGTTGAGTGTATGAATTACTCACCGCTTATCTATTCCTATGAACAGGAAAATATTGCAGTCACCGGTGAGGGTGTCCTTGATGGTCAGGGAGCAAACGATAACTGGTGGAGCTGGAAGGGAAAAAAGGAATACGGTTGGGAACCGGGCAAACCGGATCAGTACGATGCAAGGGAAAAATTGTTCGATATGGGTGAGAGCGGAGTGCCCGTTGCAGAACGGGTGTTCGGCGAAGGATTCTTCCTGCGTCCGAATTACTTCGTACCGTACAAATGCAGGAATGTACTGCTCGAGGGTGTCACTTTAAAAAATTCTCCAATGTGGTTCATCAATCCCGTGTTGTGTCAGAATGTATCAATTATTGGGGTGACAGTTGAAGGACTCGGCCCCAACAACGACGGCTGTGACCCTGAATCATGTACGGATGTTTTAATCAAGAATTGTTTTTTTAACAACGGTGACGATTGTATCGCGATCAAATCCGGAAGAAATGCCGACGGCAGACGCGTGAATATGCCGTGTGAGAATATCATCGTTCAGGGTTGCAGGATGAAAGATGGCCACGGAGGCGTTGTGATCGGCAGTGAAATGTCGGGCGGCGTGAGAAATGTGTATGCGGAGGACGATACGATGGATAGTCCGAACCTGGACCGGGTATTACGTATAAAAACAAATGCAATGCGCGGCGGAGTGGTCGAAAATGTTTTCATGAGAAATATAAAAGTCGGAGAGGTTTCCGAAGCTGTAGTGAAAATCGATTTTTATTATGAAGAGGGAGACAGTGGGAGTTTTACACCCATCGTGAGGAATATTGAAGTTAAAAATATTGAAAGCGAAAAAAGTAAATTTGGAGTATGGATACGCGCGTATAGCCGGTCACCGGCGGAAAATATCCATATTGAAAGTTGTACGTTTAATAATGTTGCAGAACCGAACGTGATTGAGAATGTAAAGAATCTCGATTTAATCGATGTGAAAATCAACAGTAAGTAAGGGGTGATAATGCAGCGATTATTGAAATATATGGCTTTTCTCCTGGTTTTATCAGGCTGCGCCGGGTCTGCTCAACGAACGTCGAAAGAGACAGTCATTCCCTGGTCGGCGCGTATCGCCCAGAGCTTTCTGGCCATGCACCCCGATTCCATTATCTATCCCACTGAAGCTAAATCCCAAAAATGGAATTATGAGCAGGGTCTGATGCTTGAAGCAATGTATCAAATGTGGCGGCATAGCGGCGACAGTCAGTATATATACTACATCAAAAAAAATCTTGATCATTATATTATCAGTAATGGGGCCATTCTTACTTATAACTTTGGAGAATATCAGCTTGACAACATCGCGCCCGGTAAAGCTGTTCTAAGAATGTACGATATCACTCACGATGCAAAGTATAAAAAAGCTGCCGAAATACTGAGGCGTCAACTTGCAGAACAACCCCGCACAAATGACGGCGGTTTCTGGCATAAAAAAATCTATCCGTACCAGATGTGGACGGATGGATTATATATGGCAGAACCGTTTTACACGCTCTACTCTGTAATGTTCAAAGACACCGCTGCATTTGATGACATCGCAAAACAATTTCTGCTCATCGCACAACATTGTTATGACGAACGCACGGGCTTGTATTTTCATGGCTGGGATGAGAGCAAACAACAGCGCTGGGCAAATCCGCAGACCGGCTGCTCGCCGAACCTATGGGGACGACCGCTCGGCTGGTATGCAATGGGATTGGTGGATGTTCTGGATTATTTTCCCGTACAACATCCGAAGCGAAAAGAGCTTTTAAAAATATTAAATAACCTTGCTGCCAGTATGCTCAGACAACTTGATGGAAAATCGAGACTCTGGTATCAGGTGGTGGATAAACCCGACGAAAAAGGAAATTATCTGGAAGCATCAGTCTCATCGATGTTTGCATATGTATATGCGAAGGGAGCGAACCGCGGATATTTGCCCTATGAATTTCTGGGGTGGGCAAAGACGACGTTTGAAGGAATAATCGATCATCTGGTCTCCATCGACTCCTCAGGGATTGTACATCTGGAACATATATGCAGCGTCGGCGGATTGGGCGGCAATCCGTATCGCGATGGGAGTGTGGCGTACTACCTCGGCGAACCACAGCGCACGGATGACTTCAAGGGATACGGTCCGTTTCTGCTTGCGGCAATCGAATTGGAACAGACCCAAACAATGGATATGACCAAAGGTTCGAATCAAATCCAGAAGTACAGCATGGACACTCTGATCGGATCGGGAAAAATAGTTGCCCTTGATTATTTCTTCAATTGTGAGTGGAGAATTGTCGATTTAAATAGAGTTCAGTTTCATTACGTGTGGGAGGACACAACAGATTCCGGATTTTCTCAACTTGGCGCCATCATCAGTAAACTAGGTGCCGATATTGTCGCAGTACGTCGTGCACCGACCGAGAACGACCTGAAAAATTACAGCGTCTATATTATTGTCGATCCGGATACTCCTGCAGAAACCGAAAAACCAAATTATATTACCGAAGAATCAATCGACGTGATGGTCCCCTGGGTCGAGTCGGGTGGTGTATTGGTGTTGATGGGGAATGATAAAGGAAATGCGGAGTTCGAGCATTTTAACCGGCTGGCGGAACGGTTCGGAATTCATTTTGCTGAAGACAAGTATCACGCGGTAGTGAATAATGATTATTCGATGGGAAAGAGTGATAATCTGCCGACGCATCCGATTTTCAAGAATGTGAAACAGATATTTATAAAGGAGGTCAGTTCGCTGCGAATCGAGAAACCTGCCGAACCGGTTCTCACAGAGAACGGACTTGTCCTGATGGCTGCTGCCCGCCTCGGTAAAGGACTGGTATTCGCCATAGGCGATCCCTGGCTCTATAATGAATATATGGATACACGCAGGCTGCCGGCCGAGTATGAGAACAGCAAAGCCGGAAGGAATCTCTTTCAGTGGCTATTGGAGAATGCGAAATCGTTGATTCGGTAGACGGTGGATCGGAACCCGAAAAGAGATTGAACTCTCTTTAATCCCGTAGGTCTACGACCCGTGGGGAGCGGCCTGTTATAGAAAAGCTTAAATGGCAAAGTGTTTTGAAGTTTTCGGATCCAATTAACGCAATATACTGAATTGTTCCATTACTAAATAAGGAAAACCAAGCCCATGACACCAGCCGTGAAAGATCTACTGGACCTTTGTGTGAGCGATCCGGATCCCAATAATGCATTCTGCACCTTAGCATCTATAACAGGTGTAGATATAAAGATCTACCCGAAGTCTGTAAATAAAATTCAGGATAATTATCTTTTCATAGGTAAGGACGCTGCCGGAAAAGCTCTCTGGATTACAGGAGGCGATATTGCACGTCAGTTCGAATGGGTCGAGAACGAGAGCATGAAACGATGTCCATTGAATCATACAAATGCCGGTGCGCTGCGAAACATATTTGCCTTTACGAAACCGGAATTGATTGGTCAACAGAATTCGATCGGATGTGGAGATCGGCTGGGACTCGCGAACGCCGGACATATCCGTGCGGTAGTCGGTAGCGGCCTTAAACCGGTTCTAGCTCAGCAGTCGGTCCGGGAGCTGGAACGAACCAAGCGTGAAGCCGAAGATGTGATGAATGCGGCAACATGGGCGGTATTTCAGGAAGGATACAAAGACGGTTTCGGCGCCGATGGCGATCATCTTAAAACTCCCGAGGATATAGATCGCTATGCAAAGGCGGGATTCACCATGTTCACACTCGATATCGGTTTATATGTAGTGAACGTAGCTGCCAGGCTGTCGGCGGAAGATATTCGACAGCGTGCCGCTGTATTGCCGTGGGCTCTCCTTGACGATACACTCGAAGCTTGCCTCAAGCGATATAAGGGGAAGAAATTCGAAATTGCAAAAGGATTTGTCATTCGACCAATGGAGGAAGACATACTTCGATCGATGGTAAAGTACGGCGCGGGTATTGTGCAAACGGTGAAGCTGGTAAATTATCTTAAAACGCATTGGTCGAAACAGCAGGCCGAGATTGAACTATCAGTCGATGAAACCGATACGCCGACATCACCGCTGGAACATTTTGTCATCGCAAACGAACTTAAACGGCTTGGCATAAAGCTGATGAGTCTGGCACCGCGCTTTATCGGTGACTTTGAAAAGGGAATTGAATACAAAGGCGATCTGAAGAGATTCAAAGAAGAGTATATCCAGCATATGCAGATAGCAGAAAAACTAGGTCCGTACAAAATCAGCATACATT
This sequence comes from Ignavibacteriota bacterium, assembly GCA_963776275.1. Classification (GTDB taxonomy): domain Bacteria; phylum Bacteroidota; class Ignavibacteria; order UBA10030; family CAVZMI01; genus CAVZMI01. The sequence continues at coordinate 255,064 of CAVZMI010000021.1, read as the reverse complement.
CGGGCAGCGATAAATTCGATGTCTATAAAATTGTCGGTTCGACCGGGTTTGGCAAAGTTCATGTAAAAACAGCCGGTACCAGCTGGCTTGAAGCGCTTCGGACCATCGGCGCTTCCGATCCGGCGCTGTTCCGGGAAATTCTCGACTGTGCACGTGCCAACTACGATAACGACCGCAAATCGTATCACGTTACTGCTGATGTAAACCGGATGCGCCCGACAAAAGATTATTCAGAAGCAGAGTTGTCAGGACTCCTCTCGGATGATAATGCCCGGCAGATTCTGCACGTAACGTTTGGGTCAATTCTTTCTAAGAAAGATGAAAGGGGGAATTATCTCTTCAAGGATAGAATCATGAAATGTCTCCGGGATCATGAGGATGTTCATTATCAGTATCTCGTGAAGCATTTCCGTCGCCACATCGATCCTATCGTCGGGAAGCAGTAGTTCGACTTTTCTTTTGTCGATGGCTGCTGGGTTAACCACAAAGGACACTGAGTACATCTTAAAATGCTATTTATGAGTACACAAAGAAGAATATAAGAAGATAGTACCCCCAAACTCTGTGTCCTCTTCAACAGATTCATATCAGTCCCCTGTGAACTTTGTGGTTATATTTAAACTTAGCAATGTGTATTGAAAGATCCCCTTCAGTCACATTAAAAATTATGAATCGCTTATTCATCATTTTCAATGCAAATCTTTGGCTTTTATTCTCCCCGCAAGTTTTCGCCATCGAAAAAGCCAATATTATCGTCGCCCGGGATGGAACCGGCCAATTCACAAATATTCAGGACGCCATCAACTCGGTCCCTCAGAACAACAATCAAAACGTCATCATCCTGATCCGAAAAGGGATTTATCATGAAAAGCTTTACATTACCAGAAGCTATATAACGCTTGTCGGCGAAGATCGCGACAGTACGAGAGTCGTCTATGCCGAACTGCGGAAGAATTGGGTGAAAGAACATGACGGCTCCGACTATGGATCGGCAACTATCAACATCGATTCGCTTGTCACAAATATCATGCTGGCGAATCTGACCGTATATAATAATTACGGCAATCTGTATGGCGATCACGATCATCAGTTCGCTATCCGCGGTGGCGGCACACACATTATCATCCTGAATTGCAACGTCATAGCCGACGGCGGGGACACGCTCAGCCTCTGGAATAAAACGGCCGGTATGTATTATCACGCAAACTGTTACTTCGAAGGTTGGGTTGATTTTGTCTGTCCGCGCGGTTGGTGCTACATTACCGACAGCAAATTCTACGGACATAATCTCAGTGCAAGCATCTGGCACGATGGCGATGTCGATAGAAGTCAGAAGTTCGTCATACGATATTCTTCCTTCGACGGTGTGCAGGAATTTCCTTTGGCACGTCATCATCTCGACGGACAGTTTTATTTACTCGATTGTATATTCTCGTGGACGATGGCGGACACTCCGATCTACCGGCCGAAGACCAGTCCGAGGCCGTATAAATGGGGTGCACGGCATTATTTTTATAATTGTCATCGTGAGGGAGGCGACTTTGATTGGTTCAAAGATAATCTGGAAACGGCAGAGGGATCGCCGAAAGAGAGCGATGTAACGGCACAATGGACATTCGCCGGAATGTGGGATCCGGAAGAAACGATGCCCGCAGTTCTTCCAACGGTACTTATATTGAAGCCGAGGGATAAATCGTATCACATCTCGACAGAAGGTAATATACTGAAATGGATACCGGCACGAAACGCCGACTCGCATAACATCTATTTCGGTAAAACCAAATCACCGGAGTTTAAAAAGAATCAAAACGAAAACTACTTCGATCCCGGTACGCTCGAACCGGCGACAAGATATTACTGGCGGATAGATGAGGTAGCAGGGGTGGATACAATTAAGGGGCCGCTTTGGCATTTTACTACAAAGTACTGACCAATCGGCAATCTGTATCGATCGGCTTTTCTTTTTTCGATGGCTGGTGGGGTAAACACGGAGTACGCAAAGTACTGTTGAACATGCTGTTCATGAGGACACAAAGAAGAATCGAGACTTTAATATACGCCCCCCAACCCTGTGACCTCATAAATTGCATATTCTAATGTACTTTGTGTACTCTGTGGTTTTATTTTCAAAATAGGAATTGAAATTCAGAAGCCCTCATAACCTGATTCAACCTCAATTTGATTATCATTCAATCTCTTTGTAACATTCTTTTACTTTCCGAAATTTAATAATAAAGGTCTAAAACTATGCGAATTATCACCCTCGGAATTCTATTCAACCTTATCCTCACCACAACTCTGTCTTCTAATCAGCCTGACGAAAATACAAAGCCGCTTCCATATCAGAATCCCGCTCTTTCCATTGAAGAACGAGTGAACGATCTGGTATCCAGGATGACACTTGATGAAAAGATCGGTCAGATGATGAACGAGGCAGAATCTATCCACCGGCTAGGCGTTCCCGATTATAACTGGTGGAGCGAAGGTCTGCATGGAGTCGCTTTCTCCGGTATTGCAACGGTCTTTCCACAGGCAATCGGACTGGCTGCCACATGGAATGACAGCTTGATGTATCGTGTTGCCAATGTTGTCTCGACGGAATTCAGGGCGAAATTCAACGACTATCAGAAAAAAGGAGATCATAGTGCTTTCAGAGGACTGACCGTATGGTCACCGAATATCAATATATTCCGCGATCCAAGATGGGGGAGAGGACAGGAAACCTACGGCGAAGATCCATATCTCACATCCCGCATGGGCGTTGCTTTTGTAAAAGGCATGCAGGGCAATGATCCTAAATATCTGAAGGTCGTTTCCACACCCAAACATTATGCGGTTCACAGCGGACCCGAACCTGAACGTCATTATTTCAATGCAATAACCGATTATCGCGACTTTGCCGAAACGTATGCTCCGGCCTTCAAAGCTTGCGTTGTTGAAGGAGGCGCATATTCGATCATGGGTGCGTACCAGCGATACCTGGGTGTGCCCTGCTGTGCTAACGATTTTTTATTGAAGAATGTGCTGCGTGGAAAATGGAATTTCAAAGGCTATGTGGTATCCGATTGCGGTGCAATTTACGATATATATAGAAATCATAAATTTGCTAGAACTTCTGAAGAAGCTGCAGCACTGGCCGTGCGTGCAGGCTGTGACCTCGAATGCGGCGATGCCTACAGTAACCTTAAATATGCAGTCCAGGAAGACTTGCTGAAAGAATCGGACATCGACATTGCCGTGAAGCGATTATTTACGGCACGTTTTAAACTCGGTTTGTTCGATCCTGCCGAAATGGTTCCGTACACACGAATTCCGATCTCGGAAAACGATTCGAAAGAACATCGAGAATTGGCTCTCAGGGCGGCCCGCGAGTCGATTGTGTTATTAAAGAATGAAGGGAAAATACTTCCATTAAAAAAAGAAATAAAAACGATTGCCGTCGTCGGTCCTAATGCGAATATTCCTGAAGTTATGTACGGCAGTTACAACGGTATTCCGTCGAAATCTGTCACGCCGTTGGAGGGAATTAAAAATAGAGCTCCCGCTTCCGTAAAGGTTCTCTATGAGTCCGGATCAAATGCAGCCGACGAATCTCCGATTCTTTCTGCCGTTCCGGAAGACGCTTTTACGACAGGGATTGGAAATGAAAAAGGATTGAAAGCAGAATATTTCGACAACATGGAATTGAAAGGCACTCCCTTTATAACACGCGTCGATAAGCAGGTTGACTTTGATTTCATCAATAATCCTCCAGCTCCTGAGAAAGACACGAAATTCTCCGTGCGATGGAGAGGCTGGATTACGGCTCCCGCTACGGATACATACTATATCGGGTTTACAGGTGACGACGGTTACCGCGTGTACCTAGACGGTGAACTTCTTTTTGAAGACTGGAAGGATCATGGTCCGATATTGGAAGAAACAAGAATGGAGCTTGTCGAAGGGGAAAGACACCAGATTCAGATTGACTACTATCAAAATGCGGGCGCGGCAATTGCAAGATTTCAGTGGGCTAGAAAGCATAATGATTATGAACGAAGACTCAACGATGTAATAAAACAGGCCGATGTGATTATTTTTGTCGGCGGAATTACTCCATCGCTCGAAGGAGAAGAAAGACCGGTCGATATCGAAGGATTTCGCGGCGGCGACCGTATCACGCTTGACCTGCCCGCTGTGCAGGATGCTGTACTTAAAACCGTCAAGTCTTCCGGGAAACCGATCGTGCTGGTATTGTTGAACGGGAGTCCGTTATCAATTAATTGGGCGAACGAAAATGTAAATGCAATTCTTGAATCATGGTATCCGGGCGAAGAGGGCGGCAATGCAATTGCGGATGTGATATTTGGGAATTACAATCCTGCCGGCCGCTTACCGGTGACTTTTTATAAATCGGTTAGTGATGTACCACTATTCGAAGATTACAATATGAAAGGCCGGACGTACCGGTATTTCAGCCGTGTTCCTCTATACGAGTTCGGCTATGGATTAAGTTATACAATGTTCAAATATTCCAACATGAACGCGCCTGCATCTGTAAAGACAAATGAGAATGTGAAAGTATCGGTTGAAGTCGAAAATATCGGGAAGATTGATGGCAACGAGGTGGTTGAATTGTATGTGAAGATATTGGATGCAAAAGTACCAGTCCCGATTCATGCGCTAAAAGGATTCAAACGCATCCACCTGAAGGCCGGAGAGAAGAAAACGGTTGAATTCGAATTGAAGCCTGAGGCTTTGTCGTTGATCAATGATGAGAACAAACGGGTAGTGGAGCCGGGGAAGTTTCAATTATATATCGGCGGACGGCAGCCGAGTCCGAAGGCTTTGGGCACGGGTGAAGTTCTCAAAGCCGAATTGGTCGTTACTGGTGATATTAATATAATCGAATAGGATTGTTCGCTTCTTTCGTAGTGGGCTAATTCAATATATATTGCTATCTTTAAATAGAACCACAAAGTACTGACAAAGAATCTGTTGTCAAGGACACAAAGTCTTAGGCGCATTAATTGTAGAAATTCTTCTTTGTGTTCTTAAAAATTGCTATTTTCATGGTACTTAGTGGCCTTTGTGTTTTCCCCAGCAGCCATAGAAAAAAGAAAAGTCTAAGATACAACATTGTATGCTGTGAGAGAGACTTGAGCTCCACCTTTCTTCTCTTAAGGAAGAGAACATGAGGCATCTTGCGATTGGTATCGTCCTCTTCACTGCACTGCTTGGAACCGGATATGCTCAATTGGGCAGGGGAGACTTTCTGATAAATCAGGAGGATTCTCTTTCTCATTTTCTAAATGCATATCCCCTTTTATTTCCAAATGGCAGTCAGGGTTTCCTTGTAGTATGGGAAGATTATAGAAACGGGCCGAAGGGCTACATTGCCCAGCAATTTGATTCTCTTGGCAATCCGACTGGAAAGAATTTTCCGATTTATTCAAACACTGATGTCGCTTTCTCACCCGACGGAACCTTCTTTGTGCTGGGCGAGGAAACCGTGCCTTTCGAGCTTTTTGCGGATATCTGGTACTACTATCTGAAAGGGAGGATTTGCCGGACCGATGGCAGTTGGTCAGATCCGATAATCATCGGTGGGGCGATGTGGCCATGGTGCGGTACGGGATTTTTAGGGTTTTTCCATGATATGACTACTTTTTCCTCCGGTTATCTGATTGCTTTCAATGCTGACGGCTTTCTTGAAGTATCAAAGCGCAGTTGGAATTCCGACACACTATGGAGTTGGAATAACCAATATTCAGGTTTACCTTCAGATTCAATACGCCCGGCTGCCATCTCACTCTGCGCCAATGGAATGGGAGATTTTGCAGTCGTGTGGTTCAACGTTGCGAATGACGATTCGCTGCTTGCAATTCGCGGAACTTTTTTTAACAGTGAAGATTCAGTTCTTGCAGAAAACGTCCTTCTTCAGTCTGGTGATTTTCTCGGCGCCCGGGATAATTTTTGGGATTGGCGGTTGAATTTACTTTCTGTTTCAGACTCACTCTATGAGATCTTTGCCGTTCATAGTGATTCTCTCCTACTTAAATACTGGAAGGTAGATCACCTCGGAAATTCCGTGGGCACAATAAATGATTTACCCATACCTTTAAGCGCAGAAAATCCTCCGGGTTCATATAATTCTATAGAAAATTTTAGTTTCTCGCCTCTGGTGAATGGTGAGTTCTCGTTGATGGTCTCGGTCAAGAACTCGTCCGTAAACGGCCTACTCTACACATCGCTTTTTACTTTTAATAAAAACGGAGATCTTATCGGAAATTCGGGAAGCGGTACGATGGACCAATTTACATTGGGTGAGGGATTTTTCAGAATGTCGAATGGCGTATTGCCCATACCTGTAACGAATGAAGGAGATATTGATCTTAATGAGTATCAGAATTTTTCAGTTGTCGGGAGCCGGAAGGTCAATGATACGAATTTCGGCAGTAATGATATCGTCTCACGAGCTGTGAAGTATTCCAGCGGCTCTTTTTTCGTCACGTGGAATGATGAAAAAAATATCCTCGGACAAAGAATCGACAATGACGGAAACCGAATCGGAGTGCAATCAAGACTTGAGGGAGATGAAATGCAATTCTTTTCGGATGGATCGGGGATCACTCTATGGCGGAAGAAAGTGAACGATTCTCTCTGTGCGTTAGGGTACTCGAGATTTGATCAATCGATGACAAAGTTGACTTCGGATACACTGTCTACTTTTTCCGATTCGACATATCTGTATGGGACTTTAAAAATATGGCCCGATTCTTCTTTTACCGTACTTTATCGAAGCAAGGGCAATGTACTCCATTTGCGCAGTGTGGATCCATCAAATACTTATAAAGAAGTCACAATGCCGACCATCGATAATCCGATAAGTCTTCAAATAATCGAGGAAAACGATTCATCGTTTTGGATAGCATACTCGGGATATGTCAGGCTGGTTTCAAAGTCACTTAATTTTCTAAATCAGGAGCGTTTTCTACCCTTTGCGACATATCTGGGAGATCAGAGATTTCTACTTCTGACGTTGAAGTATCACTATGATTATTATTATACCGGCACTATCGTATCTCAGAATGGTGACACTCTGGCAACCGATTTCGTTATCGGTGAAGGTGCTACAGCGGTCGTTTGCAAGAGTCTCTCCGGCAATTATTTCGCAGCTGTTTATAGAACGGGGGAAAAAATATTTATCCGTGTTTTTACATCACAGGGCCGGCCCGTGGGCGATCCATTGCTTGCTTCATCAGATACCACGACAGTCAAAATGAATCCCATCGTTTGTCAAAATGGCAATTCACTACTTGTACTCTGGAGCGAGGCGCGAACACCCGGGAATGGATACGATGTCTACGGCAGGCTATTTGATGTCGGAGAGATAACATTGGTAGAGAATGGGAATCCCGGGTTAAAACATGATTATGAACTGCAGCAGAACTATCCCAATCCGTTTAACCCTGCATCGATAATCAGCTATAGGATTGCAGCGGCGACAACAGTTTCACTAAAGGTATTTGATGTACTCGGAAGAGGAGTAAGGACGCTGGTCGATGAAAAGCAAATGCCGGGAAACTACAGGGTGATATTCGATGGTAAAGATTTGGCAAGTGGAGTATATTTTTATCGGCTCAAAGCCGGAGCCTTCATTGCTACAAAGAAGATGCTGTTGGTGAAGTGACCTTATGTTTTTTTGGAGAGCCAGAGTGTAGAGCGAATACTAAATGTAAATTCTGCTTTGTGTCCTCTACAATTGCCATTTCAACAGTACTTTGTGGACTCTGTGTTACTCCTAACAGCCATCGCCAAAAGATAAGTTGATTCATGCCACCGACTCCTTTTAATGCCGGTGAAGCCAATTATTGAATATTATCTTATCGAGGTTACTTTTATGAAAAAGCTGCTCTTTCCGATTCTCGTGATGATCATGAGTGTCATGATAATTTCATCAATAGTTTTTGCCGACGGTGAGTCGCGCAAAGCTACACAGAAGGAAAAAGATTTTTACAAGATGGTGATGGAGACTCTCATTAAAGCATTGCCGGCCGGACCCGAAGGGTGGGGTGAAGAGAAGGATGAATTATCGGAACTTGAATGGGTTGGAAAAGGTAGCGAGAATTACCCATTCCGGATTTCTTATCATGTGTCGTGGAACGATTACACACGGAAGCGGGCAGCCGATGAAGAAATACAAAAAGTCCTGGGCCCAATAATGATGAAGAATGCTTCAAATCCCGAGTATAAAAAGTTGGTGGAACAGAACGATAAGTTGGCTAAAGAGTTTGGTGACGCTGCAGGAAAGAACGATAAACCCACACTTGAGCGGGTTCAGAAAGAAATGGAGACGAACTCGAAGAAGCTACAGAACATCTTCGCCGCGAATGATAAGGAATATGACGGCATCATGGAAAAGATGAGTGCACGCGATGTGAGCATCACTATCAGAATCTGGGTAAATGAATTTTCAGAGGGGCTGTATGAATCTGTGGTTCAGGATGCACCTGTAGCCGGATGCCCGACATACCGTTCGCAGGGAGAATGGACGAAGACCAATGGATGGCGTGAAGGGACAACGTACGTATTGCTTGGAAATGGATGGCAATTGAAAACCGATGGTGGAAAATATTTAGAAACAAAAGCAAAAGAAGGAATTCCCCCGACAGCAGTGCAAACTATTTTCGTTAGTATTCAGGCAGATCCGGCGCGGGCAACGCAGGTTCTCAAAAAAATAGATTGGAACGCGTTGAAGAAGCTAATTCAAAATTAATGGAATTATCTTTGCAGAATTCGTTGCCCTTTCTCCGATTCCCAATCATGTCAGAGTCTATCCTGCAAACTCCTGCCTTCTGCTTCGCTCTTGCTTTCCCGATAGAAAACAGATACATTTTTATATTCCAAAGGAGGAGTGATGGGAAATTCATTGATGCCTTTCACCAACAAGATGGTGACCGCGGGTAAGTATTATCCTCTGGGAGCCACGGTTCGGGAAGACGGTGTGAACTTCGCCATCTATTCGCAGCACGCTGCCGAAGTGTTCCTGTTACTCTTCGACAGGCTGGACGGCGATCCGACCGATATTATTCGGCTGGAGAATCGTACCAAATATATATGGCATTGTTTTGTCAAAAATGTCAAGGACGGACAGTTATACGGCTACAAGGTCCGGGGGGATTACAAACCTCATATCGGCTTGCGTTTCAATGAACAAAAGCTTCTTCTGGACCCCTATGCGAAGGCAATCACACACAAATTCATCAATAAAGATAATTTGCTTCTGGCCTATGACCCTTTGTCCGATGCCAAAGATCTCACACCCGACCCGCGCGATAATACTGCCATCGTGCCAAAGGGTATTGTTGTAGATAATCGGTTCGATTGGCAGAAGGATGCCCCTCCCGCCGTGCCCCTGGAGAAACTGTTCATCTATGAAGTGCACGTCAAGGGATTCACGGCCCATTCCTCCTCTGCCGTGCGACACCGGGGGACGTATCTGGGGTTCATTGAAAAGATTCCGTATTTGAAGAGTCTCGGCATCAACGCTGTGGAACTTCTCCCCATCCATGAGTTTTACGTGGACGACTTTCTCAGGAACCGCGGTCTGACCAATTACTGGGGATATAATACCGTCGGTTTTTTTGCACCCGAGTCGTCGTACAGCACCGGAAGAAATCCAGGATGCCAGGTGGCCGAGTTCAAAATGTTGGTGCGTGAATTACATAAGGCGGGGATGATGGTCATTCTGGATGTGGTTTTCAATCACACAGGTGAGGGCAATGAACTTGGGCCGAGTATCTCGTTCAGAGGGATCGACAATCCGACCTACTACTGCCTGACCGGTCCTTCAACTGAGCCCTCCCGTTATTACATGAACTACACCGGATGCGGTAACAGCCTGAACGCTGATAATCCTGTGGTGCTCCGCCTGATTATGGACTCGCTGCGCTATTGGGTCAAGAGAATGCACGTGGACGGCTTTCGTTTCGACTTAGCTTCGGTGCTGGGCCGCGCGGGTCAGGATATGCACTTCCAGAAAACGTCTGCGTTCTTCGATGCACTGTCACAGGACCCGGTGCTGAATCATGTACTGCTCATCGCCGAGCCCTGGGATTTGGGATCTTACGAGGTGGGGAATTTCCCTGTGGACTGGTCGGAATGGAATGGGAAATTTCGCGACACGGTCCGGAAATTCGTCAAGGGCGACTCCCAACAAGTTGCCGATATGGGGTGGCGTCTGGCCGGCTCTGCGGATCTCTACGGCGAGAGCGGACGGTCTGCGTATAACAGCGTCAACTTTGTGACGTGCCACGACGGTTTCACGCTTTACGATCTTGTCTCATATAATCAAAAACAAAACGAAGCGAACGGCGAAAACAATCAAGACGGTGCGAACGACAACAATTCATGGAATTGCGGTGTAGAGGGCCCGACAGACGATCCTGCCGTTCTTCGACTCCGCGAGCAGCTTGTTAAAAATTATATCTGCTGCCTGCTCTTTTCCTCCAGTACACCCATGATTCTGGGCGGAGACGAATTTATGCGCACCCAGCTGGGCAATAACAACGCCTATTGCCAGGACAATAGCATCAGTTGGTTCGATTGGAACCGGGTGACTGCGAACGAACGCATTGTGGATTTTTTTAGAAAGGCCGTAGCCCTTACCTGCCGGTACACGATTCTCCAGAGGCGCAAGTTTTATCTGGGCCAGGATTTGGATGCCGACAGCGTTCCGGATCTAAGTTGGTTTTCCGCGGATGGCGGCAGCCCTGATTGGAGCGATTCGGAATTGCGGACGCTTTGTGTTCAATTAGATGGCGGAGAGGAGCAATCGGCGTTGGGTGATTATTATTTGTTTATCATCCTGCACGCCGATTATCGTCTGCGGCAGGTCCGCCTTCCGAAGCTCCCGGGCGAAAACAAATGGTACCGGGTTTTGGACACAAGCTTACCAACCGGTCATGACCTCGCGATCCCCGGACAAGAAGTAGTGCTCGACCCGCAAGATGCTTATCTGGTCAACCCGAGAAGCACCGTACTCCTGCTCGGTCGAAGAGCGGAATTGTAGAGAGGTCCCGTCGGGACGTCCCTATGGAACGGGGCGACTCTACGACGAATCCCACAACAACGCCCAAAACATATCCCATTGATTCCCCCCAAAATTGATACTCCAACATCATTGTAACCCGTTTTCGTTCTCTCTAATAGAACTATCGAAGACACTCCAATGCCAAACTATGCATATCGATGGGCTGATGGAACGCTGAGCGTGTGCAATGCCCGAAATAAATATGAAGCAACGAAATTATTCGACGAAATTGGATCGGTGTCGAGAAAGCTGATTATTAGATTACACGCTCCACTCGTTTTCACCTTGAAGCCCGACATTGAAAAAGGTTGGATATTCGATCAGGAGTATCCAATGGGAGATTTGCTCTTTGATGAAATCCTGACGAGCTGTTTTCCTTATTATGGATTAATACATAGAATTTATGCATCCGTTTTTGAGGACGATAAATATGCAGAGGAAATAAAAAAGAAATTGAGCGAAGCTCTTCGAAGAGATATGAATGATATACAAAAACTCATTGAACATACACCGGATACGCCCGATATTGTATTCCTGTTTCCGAAAGGATTGCCGGGACAGAATAACTGATAGATGGCCTTTGTTGTTTTTAGTAAAGCCAAAACAGCGATGAGGTAAACCGTTAAAGCGGTTTTTTCACTCAGGATTTGGTTTGGATCCCCGTGGTCGTCAGCGATTATCTTCGGCTAGAATACTTGGTGGACAGGCCCGTCTATTGCCACGAGCTTCCCGCTCCGCCGAAGCGGAGCGAGGCGAGTAGCTCGTGGATACAAAAAAGAGAGAAAACGAGGGTTTTTAACCCCTCATTAAATAAATGTAGGGCTAAAGCCCTCTTTAAACTTCGGTATCTTTTCCACGACCTTTAGGTCGTGGCAATAGCATTACAAATCTATTTTCATCCCACCCGATACCTGTAACCCAATTTCGTTCTATTAAATAGAGAATCAGAAGCCACCTAGTCCACGACTCCAATGGACATACTAACCTACAACACTACCTTCCAATCCCTACCCTCCCTGTTTCCCCCCTGTATAAACTAAATGGTGCCGGGGGTTCCATCTGGGAATTTTTTGTACACCCCTCAGTGTTATTAATAGCATACTAGAAAATCAATTATTAAAAAGTATCTTACATCAAACAAAGGAGAATACCGTGTTAATTAGTCGAGACCTTTCAAAGGCGTTTAATGAACAAATCGGACACGAATTCGGCGCTAGCATGCAGTACATAAGCATTGCCGCCCACTTTGAGCAGCACAAGCTGAATTTGCTAGCCAAGCTCTTCTTCGAGCAGGCCGATGAAGAAAAACAACATGCCATGAAGTTCGTCAAGTATATTCTCGATACGCAAGGCGAGCTTCAGATCCCCGCAACTCCGGCACCAGTGCCGACATTTGCAACAGCCGAAGACGCCGTCCAGGCTGCGTTGAACTGGGAACGTGAAGTCACTCGCCAGATCACAGCTCTCATGGATCTGGCCGTCAAACAGAATGACTACCTCGCGCAGAGTTTTCTGCAATGGTTCATCGATGAACAGCTGGAAGAGGTGGTGAAGATGGATCGGCTGCTTAGCGTGATAAAACAGGCAGGCGAGAAAAATCTCCTGATGGTCGAAGGCTATGTGGCTAATATGGGGAAAGCCTAGTAAATTTTGGATTGTGAGTTGTGAATTTTGAATGTATCGAAATGCCTTCTACAGGAAGAACATTCGCGAGGGATTGCCACGACGTTCGGGTCGTGGAAATGAAAAGAATATTAACCGAAGTGCGATCTGTGAATGCACGCGAGTGAAAAATGACTTCTATTTTATTACCCATTTTTGTGTATCTGGCTGCCACACCATTTGCTGCGGATTGTCTTTGAAGATTGGTTCAATAAAATTTTCTAGATTTTTCACAACTTGAGAAAATGAAGTAGACAAATCGAGGGAGTTGCGTTTCAGAAAAGTAGTCCAGAATGTATTCATTTGTTCGTCACTTCGGAATGATTTTTTAAAAATGGCCTTCCTGCTGTCTATGTCGGTTCCTCGTTGTTTGAATGTGGCTATCATCGCTTCTTTGAGATTTGCCATGGTAAAAGGATGTACGGACGCTAAGAAATTTATGTCGTAGAAATCCTTTGCCCGGCTTGAAAGGGAATTGAACTTAACGATCAACTCAAATTTTTCAGCGACAGCAGACTCAAGCGAATAGACTTTCAGATTAGGGACCGGGAAGTCGAGGAGTGTCGGAAAATCTGCTTTAATGGGCCCCGAAACGATAATATCTCCGAAACCGATATCGACCTGCAAAGAACAAGCAGCGCCGCCAATAGTCCCTTTCAAGTGCACTCTTGCCTCGCCGTTTTCATTATCCTTGATATTTTCAACTGTAATGCTGGTTGATGGGAACTCAATACCATCTTCCACATGAATTCCCGCAATGGAAAGAAAAACTTTCTTCAAGCTGCCGAGATCTTGATTGATTCCCTGAGCCAGGAAATCGATATTCTTCGTTGGCCGGTTCAATGGTAGATTATATGAAATGAGAAGTAATGCTCCTCTTAGTATAAAATTGTCCCTGTGCGGCGAGAGCGAAAGCCGGTAAAGAAAACGCTCCTGAGCATACTGGACAAGAAGAGCGTTATGGTCACGGTTATTCTTCCTTGCAAGAGTAAGAAGACGTGCACGGACGGATGCACCCAGGTTACTTCGGTTCTTTTGAGAATTCATTGCCATGTGGATTTTTCCAAGATAGATTTAAATATTATGTTTTTATATAACTCCAATTTATCACATTACCCCTACCGGCGGGTAATGTATTTTAGAAGATTTACCGACGTAAGGAATGGCAATATAGACTTCAGAGGGATTGAATGTCGTTAATCCGTGAAACTCTAGTGCCGAGACGAGACGCACGACGACATCAGGAATGGCACGGCAAACATCCACGATTCTACCAATAATATACATTGGCAGAAGTTTGGAATCAATAGCACATTAAGCGCGATCTTGTCGATAATAAATTAGGGATGATGAGAGAGTGTTAATAATGATTTATGGATGTTGAATGAAGAACGATAGGTTTTCTAAAAATCATAGAATATGTGGTGGTTACAAAAAAAGCCAGACCTCATAGAGAATCCGGCTTTTATTAATATATTCTTCGGCTAATTTTACATTCACATTTCACAATTTACAATTCATAATTCACAATTCACAATTCACAATTTACTAGTGTCCCCAACGAGACATAATCAAAAGGAGTGTTTTTATTCCAGTTTAATCGATTTTGTTGAGATTTCTGCATGATTTCTCATTTGAGGTGTCTGATATTCCGAAAAATCTCTATTAATTTTTAATCCAATTGGTCCAAAATGGTCTGTAGACATACAATTATCTTTCAACTTTTAGTATTTGTTCTGATCAACACATAAAATCTTCATTAAAAAAAGTGTAGCATTTTCTGAGAAGTAAGAATTTACCACTTCATTCAAAAAATTTTTGCAGGGAAGAAAATAATTTTTAATCTTTTCGGAACGAGAGCACGGTAGAGGTATTGAAAGTATCGGAGAATGACGAAGAGTTATCACATTGAAATAAAACTGACAGGAGAAGGCTACTCTTGGAATTAAAAGGGGTTGCTTATTGCTCTCAGGTTTAATTCTTCATACTACTATCCTGTTTTTGTTCTGTAAAGAAATCTCGTGGTATTTCCTTGAAATATTTCAATTCATTTGTAAACCCCGTTCTTTCGATGCTCCTTACTTCAAAGAGAGCGATAAAATATTCGGGCACAGATGCATTGATTTTCTTAATATCTTCGATGAATTTCTTCCGTAATTCGGAATTTGCCAGCATTTTTGTCCGTTCCACGCGACCGCCGTAACCGAAACCCACAATGAACATGAAATTTTCCTTAGAAAAACCGGGCATCTTAATTAACAATGAGTAATCAATATTGTATTTATTTTGCTGTTCGTAGGGTGCTTGGATGCGGAGGAATGATTTTGCGATATTGTTTTTTTCATCAAGGATAAACAACCGCTCATCGGGAGTATATTGATAGCGGATAGGTGTTTTGTAAAATATTTTGTTTAAGATTCGTAAATTCTTGAATTCACCGATATAAATAATGTTATGATCTCGAAGATTATCAAGAGTGATGGCAGAAGACATGAATAATGACACATTGTTTTGAAAATGATAAACAACATGAAAGATATCCATTAAATTATATTCGCCTCCGAAAGGGATCCCTGTTATTTCCGATTTCGATAGATTTGCTTTCGGATATTTCAATAGAAAATCGGTTAAATCATTCTCTGAGGAAATATTCCAGTCCCGAACATTCCGATATCGTTTGTAATCGGGGCGGTACTCATCCATCCAAAAATCATCTCCGATAATAATGGAAACAGGATAGCCATTCTTAAAGAACGATCCCCACACCTGATCTTCGGGGTAGACTGAATAGGTAGCTTGGGGAGAAGGCGATGATGAGTTCAGAGAGAATTGACGAAAGATCAAGAAAAGATTAATGCATATCAGAAGAAGAATTACGACTACTTCCCAACGTTTTAAAAAAGAGAAGAAACGATTTTCGATTTTGGGTTGTCCATTCGCAGCTTGAATGATTTGAATCTCATAGTGACCTTTTGGGATGACCAATCGAAATTTATCTTTTTTGCCTTCGTTCAAATAGTACTCATCGAGCTTATTTCTCAGAACAAGGATATGGTGGCGTACCGTAGAATCTTTATTGGAATTAAAACTGGTGTCCTTGCCAAAAAGGTCAATTGCAATGGTGGTTTCTTTCGGAATATTTTTAGAGAGTGTAGCCTGGGTAAGATACAACAGCAGATTTGAATAGATCGGTGAATCTTTGAAAATCTTACTCTTCAATACCGTATTGACGATTGTTTTTATCTCTTTATTCGAAGGGATTGCCGTATTGTTATTATCTGCCATGTTCAGAAGATATCAGAAAACAATATCAAGTTCAAACTCCATATTATTGGATAAAAAACCCCTCTAAACGTTAAGAAACGGTTATATAACGGTTTTTATATTGCAAAATCGTCTAAATAGCAATAAATATTGTTGTATTTTTTCGTTCCCAGGGCAAATCCACCAATAGAGGGGATTTTCAATTTTGCAGATGATTATCTTTTCTACGTTTTTGCCGGATATATTTTTCTCGGTCATCTTCCGGAAGAAAATATATCTTTCATTTTCCATCAACCTTATTGGACCGGTGAGGGGACGAACTTTTTTCCCCAATTTTTGCAAACGTTTGCAGATAGAAGCTCGGGCTGATGCATGAAGTTTCACCCGCCTCGAAAGTCAAGGAGTTGTTACTTGAATTCGACGACAATGTTTCGAGTATAGAGAATTACAGGAAAATAAATACTCATCAACGCAGAGAAAAAAATCCAGAGATTGCAACGATGAAGAAAGAAACGTGAAAAATTGTATCCAGTAATGCAAACGTTTGCGATAAAACTATAAATGATGAAACCGTGGGTCAACAAGAAAAAAGTATGTGTACGTAATCCCTAGTACCGTGAGAAACTTGAAACTCGAAAAAATGGAAATGTAAAAACCATTGGAGAGTTGAAATGCAAAAGAATAAGAAATATTTCAAAAGAAAAAATCATGGATTCGCCATCTTCCTGATTTTCTTATCCATCCTTACAATCGATGGCTTTGCGCAAACCTCCGGAAAAATTTCTGGTAAGGTCATTGACGCCAGTGCGAATGCACCACTCTACGGCGCGGTTGTTATGCTCGAAGGAAAAGCTATCGGAACGACGACGATCATTGACGGGACGTTCATTCTCCCGTCTGTACCGCCGGGTTCATACTCCTTACGAGTCTCCTATATCGGTTATAAAACGGTCACGGTGAAAATCGAAGTGAAAGAGGGTGAACAACTCGAGAAAAACATAAAAATGGAGGCCATGAACGTTACGACAGCCGAAATGATCGTAACGGCCCAGGCAAGCGGTCAAAATTCAGCCATCAATCGACAGCTGACAGCAGATAACATCACGAATGTGGTTTCATCCGCACGTATACAGGAACTCCCTGATGCAAACGCAGCGGAATCCGTCGGACGATTGCCCGGTGTTTCAGTTGTACGGAACGGCGGTGAAGCCACGCAAGTGGTTATTCGTGGACTTGAACCAAAATATAATTCCATCACCATTGATGGGGTACCAATACCCGCAAACGATGCAGGCAGCTTTTCTATCACCAATGGTGATTATGCTAAGCGTTCGAACAATCCTGGTGGCCGTTCGGTAGACATGAGTATGATTTCATCTAGCTCGCTGGAAGGTATAGAAGTCTTCAAGACAGTTACGCCTGATATGGATGCTGCAGCTATCGGAGGCACCGTCAACTTTGATATTCGTCGTGCAAAAACAAATCCCGACGCCGCAGCTTCAATTTCTCTTCTTGCCCAAAATGGTTACAATGATTTGATGAGTTCAAACAAAGATTATAAATTTGTCGCAAGCATTGAAAAAAGATTTTTTGATGATAAATTTGGCGTCTTTGTGCAGGGAATTGCACAAAGACAAAATTTGACTTCAGATCAGCTCGGAGCATTCTATACCAATTCAAATCTAAATGTAACCAAAAATCCCGATACCCTTGCGATGGGATACACAACTCTGACCTTTATCCCTTCAATACAAAAACGATATGATGCGACAATAACATTTGATTATAAAATACCCGACGGTGAGTTAGCTCTTTTTAATATCGTCAGTCATGGTACAACGACATCAGAACAACATTCCGATCAGTATACCGTACAAAACTATACGGCTTTATCAGATCGAATTATTTTTGGTACATCATTACAGAAGAACGATCTTAATGTTGTCTCAAATATTCTGAGTTATAAACAGGAATTCGGATCATTAAAAGTAGAAGCAAAACTATCGAATGGATATTCAGATAATTATACACCGTACAACTGGTATATGGATTTCATACAACAACGATCAGGAGCAAAAAATATTTCGGCTAATCTCCCTCCTGCAGATGTTGTTCGCCAAGAACAGAACTTGATCAATCTTGATCAAATGCAATGGACAAATAATACTGCGTGGCGCAGTTTCAACAAGCAGGATGATAAGCAAGCCATTCTTGATATTAAATATAATTTTAATCTTTCAGACCTCATCTCCTTATCTGTAAAAGGAGGCGGCGCGTACAAATATACTACACGGTATTACAATTATGATTATTGGTTTGGCCATATAAATGATGGCAGTGCGTCGGTGGGCTTCAGACAATCTATGGTACAAGCTCTTCCATGGTTGGCCCAGTCACCATATAATCTTGACCCAACAGGACAGAGTCCATTTCCTATCTCGGGATTTTATAATAAAAACATGGATTATGGAAAATTCCTCAAAGGCGAGTATTCCATGCAATCAGCAGTCAATGTAGATGTCATCGATCAAATTATTAATACGATGAAAACGGTTGGAGCTGTACGGACAGCGGTAGCAGATCAGCCGGATTTTCTTTATGATATGGTCCAAAGTACAGCAAATGATTATTCCGGACATGAAATCCGCAGCGCCGGGTATCTCATGGCTATGTTGAATATAGGTCCATGGATATCTGTAATTCCCGGTGTCCGATATCAAGCGCTGAGAACCTCCTATACCGCAGCTCACTTTATGAAATATGATGATGGCAAAATTATCTATCCCAATTTATATCCGTACACGATGGTAACAGATGAAGAATATCATGGGTATTGGCTTCCTGATCTCATAATAAAATATAATCCATCGGACGAGATCGGTTTTCGAGCATCATTCACAAATACAATAGCATATCCTGATTTCAGCACCTTTGTTCCAAAAGAAGTTATTGGTACTACGACGAAATTTATTGCATGGAATAATACTTCATTAAAACCAGAACGAGCGTATAATTATGATTTTCAGGTATCCATCCATGATAATACTATCGGATTATTTGCTGTAAGCCCTTTTCTGAAAACAATTGATAATCAAATTTTTAATCCTCAAAACATCCACCTTGATTCAAATCAAGTCAAAGCTTTTGGATTTCCTAGTTACACCAACCTTTATACTCTCAATACCTATATTAATAACCCTTTTCGGATAAACGTATGGGGGATTGAAGCAGAATGGCAAACACATTTTTGGTATTTGCCGGGACCATTGAGCGGGTTAGTAATGAATATTAATTATACGCATATATTTTCTAAAGGGAAGTTTCCGTATACAAATACTGTGGTTGTTTTTGGTCAACCCGTCAAATATGTCGATACATCATATATCGACCGACTCTATCAACAACCTAACGATGTTGTGAATCTTTCGCTTGGCTTTGACTACGGGAAATTTTCCATTCTTGCTTCTATGATTTATCAATCAAATGTATTTAACCAAGGCAATTTCTGGTGGACTCTGCGTTCTGATAAAACAACATATCTCCGATGGGATCTTGCCGTGAAACAAGGATTACCATGGTATGATTTAGAGCTTTATTTGGATATCAATGACGTGAATAAGGAAGCCGACATTTATACCGTAAGAAAAAATGGATTCCCTACATCAGAGTATAACTATGGCTTAACGGCCGATATCGGAATTCGATGGAAATTTAACTCACATGAATAAAAAAGAGACATCTGAAAAATATTTTTTATAAACCAATTCACAATTTTATGCAAAAAGGAGGAGAAATAAGAAGCATTTTTTCAGTTTGGCTTCCTGTAAACGGCTGTTTGTTCTTAAGCCCGCTGATGAGAAACTTGTTCAGGTAGTAAATAATTAACAAAATATAATATTCAATGAAAGGATGTTTATTATGAAAACAATGTTTAATTCACTGCTTGTAATGATGTTGATAATGTTATTAATACCATCATCAAATATGTTTGCGAATGCTATTGATACGGTTCGTATTTATGCGTACCCTCCGACCTGGCCTACAGGTTCGTTCGATGATGTTATTAACAGTGATACTGTTGCCGGAGGTTACGTTAAACCGAATACCGTGTTTCTGCTTGAGCCGACAGGAGATGTGGATACAGTGTATTACGTAACAGCTCCCATTACAGTAAAAGGTAACGTTACCGTTATCGGAAAAATAAATCCAAAGACTGGTCATCCACCGGTACTTGCACCGTATATTAACCAAGATAATAGTTCTATCGGTGATTTCTTTGAACCTCAGGGGGATGATACTCTTACGTTAAAACAATTATATTTCATAGGCACTCGTTCAGACGGCGCAGCGAATACTGGCCGTTTTGTTACTCCCTCTGGAGATTACAATGTATTCATTTTTGATCATTGCATCCTTGAAAATATTACCGGTCCTCAACACACACCAAACCTGATTGATACCTGGGCGCATGCTCATTGCAGTTTCTATGTAACCAACTGTGAGTTTCGGAACAATCAAGATGACGCAATAGGAAATCCTGGATTGGCATGGATCGAAGTCAGTGATCCGACAGGCATTCCTTGCGATACGGCATATTTCCGTAATAATACCTTTTTCTTTACCGGTGGCCTAGTACTTGGTGGAGGAGGGTATGCATGCAATAAGTTGGATTTCCAGCATAATACAATCTTTATGTCAACCCAACAAGGTGTTTTCGAATTATATCATCTCACTAATGCAATTATTACAAACAATGTCTTCTACAGCGTAGGTTCGGCAAGTCAACCCACTTCGTGGGGTTGGGATCCAGGCAATTGGTTTACTGGTGCAATTGTTTTAGATACTCTTTCAGCAACGTTAAAAGGAGCTCCATTTAACCTGACAGAAGCTGACCGGTATATTACCATCACAAATAATGCTTATTTCTGGCCGGCTGCAATCCAAAACGAATGGTCAACGCTTAGTCTTTCTCCCCAACAATTAATCGGAGCCCGAGCTGGTATTCTTACAGATAAAATAACATGGCCCAATGTCAACGTAGCAAACAACGACAACACAGATCCGGGATTTGATGCTACGCTCGTTTCTCAATCAATAGCAAATATGATTACTTTGATAGATACGGCTTTTGGTGGTACTGCCAGCGGAAGTGCCGGTGGTTATCGTCCGTACGTTTATCCGATGGCTGCACCAACTGATAGAAGTACATGGACAAATGTTGCATCAAACTGGGCATCAACACAAGGGTATCCGGTTCCGGAAAATCTGCGATATTCAAATACGACTCTTGAATCAGCAGGAACCGATGGCAAAGCTCTTGGCGATTTGAACTGGTTCCCTGAACAACTGACCGCAGTCTCCCAATCTCCAGCTTCAGTACCGTCGAAGTTCGAACTCAGTCAGAATTATCCGAATCCCTTCAACCCGAGCACAAAAATTTCATATACTCTTCCGGTGAAGGGGATGACCCGACTCTCGGTGTTCGATGTCCTCGGCAGAGAAGTGGCAGTTCTGGTAAATGAGGTTCAAAATGCCGGATCGTATGATGTGACATTTATGGCTAATAATCTGAGTAGCGGTATATATTTCTACAAACTGACAAGTTCAGGAACAACGCTATCGATGAAAATGATATTAATGAAATAGGCGTCACTCTCAAGCGATTTAATGCACGTGTATAACAGTGCATCTGCTGTTGTACACGTGCCTTTATTGAAACCTGGTCCGGAAAGCAGCTTGTGGAGACGATCGTAGAAGATGAATTCACGGAGCACCTTTTTTTTCGTCATATGTGATCAATTGTAATCTATAGTATACCGAAGATTTCAGGGGAGAAAATAAACGCGATCCGCACAATGTCGATTCGGTATTCGTTACTACAGAACTTTCCGAATCTGTTCAATCCCACAATGCGAAGTGATTTTTCCGTGCCGAGAACCCCATAGATACTATTGGTGGTGTATACTATTCTCGGCCAGGTCTTCAAAACTCCGGTTAACGTCAAATTCGACGAGGGCATATATTCGACGGAATTTGACGCGGAGAATCTGGTTCCCGGGATTTATCTTTACAGGATTGAGGTGGTTGATTTCAATTCCTAAAAAAAATGATACTGGTGAAATGATCTATTTTTCATGTAATAGCCTTTTCAATAAGGGTCAAGAATTCTGAGCATCATTTACAATGAAACAAAAGACAATAATCGATATTGCACAGAGGCTTAAGTTATCTCCTTCGACAGTCTCTCGGGCACTCCATGATCATCCCGATATCAAAGATTCGACGAAAGAGAGAGTAAGAAATGTGGCGCGACAATTTCATTATGCCCCAAATGTCATAGCACAGAGCCTTAAAAGTAATCGCACAAAAACTATTGGTGTGATCGTCCCTGAAATACGGCACGATTTTTTTTCATCGGCCATAAGCGGAATAGAAGAGATTGCCTACAAGTCCGGGTATACAATCATCCTTTGTCAGTCA
Source organism: Ignavibacteriota bacterium (assembly GCA_963776275.1). Lineage (GTDB taxonomy): Bacteria > Bacteroidota > Ignavibacteria > UBA10030 > CAVZMI01 > CAVZMI01. The sequence continues at coordinate 232,584 of CAVZMI010000021.1, read as the reverse complement.
AATGAAAGCTATGAACGGGAGGTTGTAAATACGAATCTCCTTATGCAGCACCGTGTCGCTGGTGTGATCGCCTCTATTTCTCAGAACACAAAGTCGGGAGAACATTTTCGACATTTATTGAAACATAAAATATCACTTTTATTTTTTGACCGTGTGTGGGACGATATCGACACGGATAAAGTTATTATTGACGATTATAAAAGTTCTTTTAATGCGGTCAAGTATCTCATAGACAAAGGTCGGAGAAGAATCGCGCACTTCGCGGGGCCGATGACACTTCAAATATGCCAAAAAAGGCTGGAAGGATATCTCGATGCTCTGCGCGTTACTGATCTTCCGATCATTGACGATTTTATTGTAGCAGGAGATTTGGATGAGTCGTTCGGTTATAATTCCATGGATGCGCTTCTACGGAAAAATTTAATTCCAGATGCACTTTTTGCTGTAAATGATCCGGTAGCCATAGGGGCTTACCAAAGAATTAAGGAAGCGAATTTAACCATTCCCGATGATATCGCCGTAATAGGTTTTTCGAATAATGTCATCACATCGATGATTCATCCGACACTTACCACTATCGATCAGTTCCCGTATGAAATGGGGAAAAAGGCCGGATCAATGCTTCTGGAGATGATCAACGGAGAACGAACGAAATCAAGAACACAAATTATTGAGACAAAATTAATCATTAGAGAATCAACATGATACTATAGATCTTCACAACAATTGATGGACACTTCAGATCACGGTATGGAGATTGTTTTTGGTGGAAAAAAAGTTCGGCATTCTCTGTGAAGATGTTTTTTGATTGAAGAACGAGAAAATAATTAGTACGACAATTGGTAGAATAGAGGGGGAGGCATGGAGAAAAACGAATTATTCTTTCTGAAAAATATTCTGTTGTTCATTATCCTGTTCTTTGGTTTGCATTTTCCGAGAGAAGCGAAAGCGCAATTTGCGAACGGTGCCGATATCGGCTGGCTGTCGCAAATGGAATCTTACGGTTACGTTTTTTATAACGATTCCGGAGTGAAAGAAAATTGTATGGCAATCCTGAAGGAGAAGGGGATTAATGCGCTCCGTTTCAGAGTTTGGGTAAATCCTGTGGGTGGATGGTGCGGGAAAAAAGATGTAGCGACAATGGCGCATCGGGCCGATAGTATGGGTTTCAAAGTCATGCTGGATTTTCATTACAGCGACACATGGGCTGATCCCGGCAAACAAAATAAGCCCGCTGCATGGTTGCATCATACAGTTCCACAACTCCTTACGGATATTTATAATCACACCTATGATGTAGTCGATACGTTGAAATCAATTGGGGTTATACCGGCGTGGGTGCAGATTGGAAATGAAACGAATGACGGGATGTTATGGGAGGATGGAAGGGCTTCAACCCATATGGATAATTTTGCTGCCATGATTAAAAGTGGTTACAACGCAATGAAGGCTGTCGACAGCACAATCCAGGTTATTGTTCATCTTTCGGACGGTCATAATGATGGCATGTACAGAAGGATATTCGACGGTTTAAAAAATAACGGAGCTGCGTGGGATATCATTGGAATGTCGGTGTACCCGTACTGGGCCGGATTGTCATGGCAAACAGATGATAGTATGTCATTACTGACCATGCAAGACATGATCGCGAGATATCAAACTAAGGTAATGGTTGTGGAAACGGGATATCTCTACAATGATCCGGTTACGGCGAATCATTTTCTGCTGAACCTCATAGAAAAAACAAAATCGGTGAATGGTTTAGGTGTTATATATTGGGAACCTGAATGCTATAACTGGCAGGGTTACAAGCTCGGGGCATGGGGCCCGGTGACCAAGAAACCGACTGTCGCTCTGGACGCATTTCTGGAAAGTGGCGATTCATCTTCGACATCTGTGAAAGAGGATGCACCAAGAAATCAAGGGTATAACAATGAAAGTGATGGTGTCAGCGTCTATCCAAATCCTGTCGGTGCCGGACAGAATTTTATGATCACTCTGAAAGATAAAACCATTCCTACTTCTATCAAAATATTTACTGTGAATGGACAAAAACTATTTGAAACCACGGCTCAGAACAACGATAATATTACTATAAGAAGCCTCAGGATGAGTCCGGGGATATATTTTGTCCAATTGACAAACATACATCGAAAAATAGCGAAGACACTGATTGTAAAATAATACATCGATCAATGAGCAAGGTGAATTTTGATACCATTCGTCAACTACAAAGAATCTCGCTGCCTCGCGATGATCGCGTTCTCAACCCTGTTTTCAATCGCGGGCCTTCTTGCACAGACAAATAAAACCGACGGTACGATATTTTCAATTGATGCAAGCGCTCCGATATCGCCCCCTGAAACGGGATATCTCCAAATGGGAAGCATAAAGGCGGGGATCTCCCCAACCGGGCATCAACTCTCTGTGAACAGCCGATATATCCTGCTGGACAAAAAACCGTGGTTGCCGGTTATGGGCGAGTTTCATTACACCCGTTTTCCGGAGAAGTACTGGGAAGAAGAACTTCTTAAAATGAAAGCGGGCGGAATACAAGTCGTCTCGACGTACATTATCTGGATCCATCATGAAGAGTTGGAAGGACAATTTGAATGCTGCCCGGCCGGAAGAATCTGCGTAAATTTGTCGGACTGTGTGCGAAACATGGCCTGTATGTTTTTCCGCGTATCGGTCGATGGTCTCATGCAGAAGTCCGAAACGGCGGATTACCTGATTGGTTACTGCATGCATGCCAGACACGTGTGAATGATTCCCTCTATCTCTCCTACACCCAAAAATTCTATCATGAAATTGGAAAGCAATTGAAAGGATTATTATGGAAAGATGGCGGACCTGTCATCGGCATACAGCTTGAGAACGAATATTCGAATCGCGCGCCGACTGGCGGGGCGGCTCATATAATAAAACTCAAAAACATGGCGGTTGGCGCAGGAATTGACGTTCCACTCTATACAATTACGGGCTGGGACAACGCCGTGGTTCCGCCTCATATCGTTATTCCGGTGTTCGGCGGATACCCCGACGAGGCCTGGTCCGGAAGCAAAGCAGAATTACCTCCGGATCCACAGCATGTCTATCAGTTTCATTTAACCCCGATTAACAGTGACGTGGGAATTACGCAGGGAGCCTCGACTTCGGAAGAAGACGTTCAACTCTGGCATTACCCGATGTGTACCGCAGAACTCGGAGCGGGAATGCAGGTCACATACCATCGCCGAGTCAGAGTGTCTGGGGAAGATATCCCGCCCATTGCATTGACGGCACTTGGTTCCGGAGTAAATCTTATTGGTTATTACATGTATCACGGAGGGTCGAATCCTGATGGCAAGAGAACCACTCTTCAGGAATCTCAGGCAACCGGTTATCCGAACGATGTGCCGGTTGTCTCGTATGATTTTCAGGCGCCGTTGCGTGAATACGGACAATTAAACGATTCATTTCGTCCATTAAAAGTGATTCACCAATTCATTAAGGACTTTGGATCCATTCTGGCACCCATGAGAGCAGTGCTTCCGGATGTCATGCCCTCCGGACAGCGAGATACAACCACACTTCGTGTCTCGGCGCGTACGTCAGGTAACAGCGGATTTCTTTTCGTGAACAACTATCTTCGCAATTATCCTATGCCGATTCAAAAGGGTATCCAGGTAAAAGTGATGTTACCCACGGAAACTATCATGATTCCCAGAAAACCGGTTGATATTTTGTCGCAGTCATGTTTTTTCTGGCCGCTGAATATGGACCTTAATGGTTCTTGCTTGCTGTATGCAACCGCCCAGCCGTTCACCATGATCGACGATGGAACGACGGTCAACTACTTTTTTATCAGCTCTGCCGGTATTGCCGCAGAATTTATCTTTGTCGAATCGACGGTGAAGACGTTACAATCACAGACTGGAAGAATCTCACATGTTGATAAACTCATCTGCGTCGACGGCATGCGCTCCTCTACAACGCCGGCGATGGAATTGACAACTGTATCCGGAAAAAAGGTCCGTGTCTTTCTTTTTTCGCAGCAACAGGCATGCAACTCATGGAAAATTCCAGTAAACGGAAAAGATTATCTGCTGATGACGGACGCTGATGTCTTTGCTGATGGGGATAAAATCTGTTTACGTTCGCGCGATGTGAATGCGTTTACTTTTTCTCTTTTTCCATCGGTCGGAATTCATAGTCTCTCTGCCGTGTCTGTAAAAAGGTCCGGTACCGATGGAGTATTCAGTCGTTATACATCAATGGTGAAAGAAAAGAAAATATTCAAAAGCTATGAGCAGATCCGGAAGCCGCAGGCGGTATCTCCGGTAAAGATGGGACCATTTGTCGATTGGCGCAACTGTGTGGTGGCAACCACGCCGGATGATTCCGTATTTGACAAATGCGGCATCTGGCTCGTGAAAGTAACAAAAAACGAGGATGCAGATTTCAGCGAGGTATTTCTGAATATCGGTTACACAGGAGACATTGGCAGGTTATATAGAGGCACGCGGTTAGTGACAGATAATTTTTATAACGGAACAACGTGGCAAATTGGGTTGAAACGACTGACACCGGATATATTTTCCAAGGGAGTCGATCTGAAAATACTTCCGATACGGAGCGATGCGCCACTGTATCTTCCAAAATCCTGCCTGCCGGATTTTAAGGGATCGACTCAAATCGCAGGTGTAGATTCAATCTCAGTGATACCGGAATATGAGGTGAAAGTAACAGTAGGAAGAAAATAAATTGGTATATTTAAATTCTGATTAAAAAGAGTCTGTAACAGAGAACCGGTTCTTCGATATCTTCAATACTCACAATTCAGCCTCCGACTCGCTGCCGGAAGTGAATTGTATATGTGCCCGACTACAATGCTATTGATGTATTTTCCGAACTCCTTCAATGCACGCTTTTAACTCACCATTCACAATTCTGAATTCGCAATTTACAAGTGTCCCCAACGAGAGTCGAACTCGTGTTACCGCCGTGAAAGGGCGATGTCCTAGGCCACTAGACGATGGGGACATGTAAATGGTGAATAGTGAATTCTGAATTGTGAATGTTTAGATGGCGATAAAAAACCTTATTATTATTTTAATGAGCGTTGCACTGTTTGGATCGAGGTTACGAAGATTGCAATTAGTTGCTCACCTTCTCTATGGATTGGTGAATACTCCTCCGGGCTCAATAATTTCAAATTGCACAAGAGTTCCAACCAATACAAAGTCTCGTCGGTTTCTTCTACTACAATCCGGATTTTTGCAATAAAATCGGCTTTGGAGCGTGAACGGCACGCTGATCGATAATTCGCTCCAATGGATGTCGCTGACCGAATTATTTGCTTCCTGATGATCTCTGATGTTGCCGATTTTGTTATATCTTCGGTTTGTCGGATGATATCAAGGGCAAATCGCTTCGTCCTGCACCTTAAAGTCTCAGCAAACTCAGCATTTCCCATATGAAGTGTGAAAATTGAATCCTGATGATCGGTCTATATAGTATAGAACGAAAACAGGTTACACCCCGCATGGTTTTCCTTTAAGGAGTCATCCAATCACTTAACTCACGCATAGTGAATGGTTTTCCTTTAACCAGCCACAGAAACATTCACTACTCACTTAACTCACGCATAGTGAATGGTTTTCCTTTAACCAGCCACAGAAACATTCACTACTCACTTAACTCACACATAGTGAATGGTTTTCCTTTAACCAGCCACAGAAACATTCACTACTCACTTAACTCACACATAGTGAATGGTTTTCCTTTAACCAGCCACAGAAACATTCACTACTCACTATTCACAATTCACCATTTACAAGGGTGACCAGTGGGAGTTGAACCCACGACCTCCAGAGCCACAATCTGGCGTTCTAACCAACTGAACTATGGTCACCATCTTAGCATAAAACAAAAAGGAAAAAGTAAAAATTAAAAAGTAAAAGAAATTGAAAGTCATATCAGATACTTTTTCCTTTTTACTTTTTAATTTTTCCTTCCTAATCCTGTGACCCCGGCGCGAATCGAACGCGCAACCTACAGCTTAGAAGGCTGTTGCTCTATCCAGTTGAGCTACGGGGTCGTCAATGATAAAAGCAAGTAAAAATTAAAAAGTAAAAATTAAAAAGAGAGAAATCGAACGCTATTATAAATACTTGTACTGCTAAAGAGTCAAGTTAACAGTTTTTGAAATTGTTGTCGTAAAGCACTATGTTTAGATTTAAATACATCAATCGGAATAGCCCCTTTTTTAGCTAGTCCGAAGTGAGCACGTTGAAAATTATAATACCATAAATATTTATCAAGAGCTTGTTGTAACTCTGGAAGAGAATTGAAGAATCGAGTACGGAACATTGGTTGATAGAACTCTTCCAGGATTGTTCTTTGAAAACGTTCACAGGTGCCATTAAGGATCGGCTTGCCTTTGGGTATTCGATTGTGCTTGATATCATAAGCAGCAAGCATACGCTGGAATTGACTGCCGGTGAACTCAGTGCCATTATCCGTCAGTACATACTCGAGATTGATACCGTTGTCGTAGAACTTCGGGATAAGCACATTTTCGACCAAATCGATCGTTGCTGATTGATCTTTACGAGTGTAGAGTTTTGCCCAGCCATAGCGAGAGCACAGATCAATACCAGAGATCTGGTAGATTCGTCCAACACGCTTGAGATGACCCACGTAAAAGGTATCTAGAGCGACAATATGCCCCGGCCAGAGTCCTTCATTGACTTTGTTGATCTGACGTTTCATCACGCGTAACGTTTGTTCGGTCAATGGTCGGTTGTCCATACGAGCACGTTCAAGATAGACCAATCGTTGATAGCGACGATTCAGACCAAAACGCTTTAGGTGGTACCAGAGCGCCACATGAGTAACGGAAATGCCTTGCTGTTGAAAAATATAGGCATATCGTCGTGGTCCCCATGCTGGATGTTCTTGGACGAGTTCTAGTAAGAGTTTTTTCTTGCTCAGTGCCATCTCATTGGGCATTTTAGGCTTTCGTCGTACCTTTGGAGCTAATGACCCTGTTTTGATGAACTGTGCTTTTATTTTGTAGAAGCTCGTTCGGCTCATCCCAAAAGTACGGCATGCTTGGCTCACACCGTGACGTTCAGCGTAGATTAATAACGATCGACGCTGGTTAATGATCAGATCGTCTGTGGTCATTGGAGATCTCCCGGTTGTCCTTGTGTCCTATCCAGACACAAGTATACGACAACTCGAAGTCCTTCCAATGACCTTCATTTCAAAGAACAGTTAACTGATGTGTGTAAACACATCTCCTTAATAATACAAAATACTTTTTACTTTTTAATTTTACCTTTTTACTTCCTGACTTTGTGACCCCGGCCTCACGTCTCGCTGAAAGCGGGAGAAAACGCGCAACCTACAGTCCCGATATGCCCTAAAAATTCAAAGAATCGGGATCCTCATTCCGACTGCGAACTTCGTCTCAATCTGTTCACGAAGTTCGGTCGGAATGGGACTTAGAAGGCTGTTGCTCCCCCCCTGCCTGCTGACGCAGTCGGCGGGCAGGTATCCTGTTGAGCTACGGGGTCGTCAATGATAAAAGCAAGTAAAAAGTAAAAATTAAAAAAAGGGAGAAATAAAGCACTCTTATAAATAATTTTTCCTTTTTAATTTTTCCTTTTTAATTTTATCTTATCTTTCCTTCCCGTCTCTCTTGAGCCCTTAAGAAAATATAAAATAGCTAAAAATGGACTCAGAATCAAGATTTCAAAGCCATCCTTGCTGTTTATACCACTTAATAGTTTCCCAAAAACCCTGTTCGACCGCTATGGTCTGTCTATATTCCAACTCTCTTTTTGCTTTTTCTATCGAGCATGTCCAGTTCGGCCTTGTAATGTCTTTTCCTTTTTCGAAATTGAAAATCGGCGGTTTCTTACCCAAATTACCTACCACTCCTGAAATACCTGCAATCGCGAAAACAATCCAATGGGGAATTTTGATCTTAATCGTTTTTTTGTTCAATAAACGTGAAGTCAGTGCACCAAGCTCGCTCCAGGTATAACCTCTCTCACTTCCGATGAAATACGAAGTACGAACCGCTTTTTCATTCTCACCAGCCAATATAATACCATTGACAAGATCGGTTGAATGGACAAGACTTGCTTTTTTTTCATGAAAACCGATTAGCGGTTCGAGTCCTTTATTGATCGTCTGAAAAAATGTCAGGATTCCGACGTCACGCGGACCATAGACTGCCGGCGCACGAATGATAACAGCCGGAATTGTGCTCCATCGATCCATGACTTCTCTCTCAGCAGCCAGTTTGCTCTCACCGTATGCCGTGATCGGGTGCGGAACGGTCTCCTCTGTTACCGGATTATCACCGAGTGCGGGACCAACGGCTGTTAGACTGCTGACAAAAATAAATTTTTTTAATCCGGGATTTGCAGTAAGGACTGCTTCAAGAATGTTGCGAGTTCCTCCCTGATTTCCTCGAAAATATCCATCACGATTCTTTGCTGCGACAACACCGGCAAGGTGATACACATATTCGACATCACCAACAGCAGTCTGAAGCGCATCTGCTGTAAATAGATCACCATAAAAGTATTCGACCGGCAGATTTTTTAGCCATTCCAGGCTACTCGTTTTTCGAATCAGGCATTTTACCCGATACCCCTTCGACAGAAGCATCTCGACCAGATGACTTCCAATAAAACCCGTACCACCGGTGACAAGGGCGCTTTTCATACACAGTAATAGGATGATTGACTTTATTGAAACATTGGAGTATATTAAAAAAAGGCTCTAGAATCAATTTAAATCACCTTTCAACGGACGGGGCGATTAGACTCCGTTCCAGCCGAAGTATACTCAGCTGGTTATTTTAGGAAGGTTGAAAAGCGACTCACACAAGCCGTAGTGGGGGAGACGCGTGTGTATTTTATATCGATGGTTTCATAAGGAGAAAATCATTGGACCTATTTCAAAAATGTTACGACTTTACCCGTGCAGATGAGGTAAAAGCTGCGGGTCTCTATCCATATTTTCGTCCGATTCAACAGAACGATGGCCCGGTGGTTATTATGGATGGCCGCCGTGTGATTATGTGCGGTTCGAATAATTATCTTGGATTGACAGCCCACCCTAAAGTGAAGGAAGCGGCGATTAACGCCATAAAAAAATATGGAAGCGGTTGCTCAGGATCGCGGTATTTGAATGGAACACTTGAAATTCATGTCGAGCTTGAAAACAGACTTGCCGAATTTTTTCAGCGCGAAGAATGTCTGATATTCAGTACCGGATACCAGACAGCACAGGGAATAATTCCAACGCTTGTTCAAAAGGGTGAGTATGTTGTCACCGACAAAGATAACCATGCTTCAATTGTGGCAGGATACATGATGGCACGAGGATTATCGGCAGATTTTGTCCGTTATAAGCATAATGACATGGAAGATCTCGAGCGGGTCATTTCACAGATACCGCTTGATATTCCGAAACTTGTCGTTTCCGACGGTATATTCAGTTCGTCGGGCACCATTGTGAATCTCCCAGACCTTGTAAAAGTCGCCAAGAAAAATAATGCCAAAGTTCTGATTGATGACGCTCATGCCGCCGGCATCATCGGTGAGGGTGGACGAGGAACGGCCAGTCACTTCAATCTGGTCAAGGAAACCGATCTGACATTCGGTACGTTCAGTAAGACTTTTGCTTCTCTCGGTGGTTTTGTCGTGGGCGAGCATAAAGTCATTAATTATATCCGCCATCATTCGATGTCATTAATTTTTGCTGCCAGTCCCACTCCTGCAGCTGCCGCAGCCGCATTGGCTTCTCTTGAAATACTCAAAGCCGAACCCGAGCGGATTACAAGGCTTCATGCAAATGCCCGGAAAATGCGTGAAGGTCTTAAAAACATCGGGTTCAACATTATTCCGGGTGACAGCGCTGTTGTACCGATCATCGTCGGTGATGATGTCCTGGCGCTTACATTTACGATGGAACTCTACCGTGCCGGAGTATTTGTCAACGCCTTCATCCGTCCGGTCGTGCAGCCGGGAATGCAGATGGTGCGAACAAGTTATATGGCGACTCACGAAGAGAGTCATCTTGATGAAGCACTTGAAATATTTAAGACTGTGGGAAAAAAACTCGGCGTCATAGGCTGAGAGAAGTATATGAGCAGCCTTATCATTCGCCCTCTGGAATCGAAAAAAGATATAATAAAATTTATCCGGTTCCTCTGGAAAATTTATAAAAATGATCCGTACTGGGTTCCACCGCTCATGATGGACCGGAAAAAGTTGATGGATCGCGAGCGGAATCCTTTCTACGCGCATTCCGATTCGGAGTTCTTTCTCGCCGAACGCGATGGCGAAGTCGTCGGACGTATTGCAGCGATTATCAACCACAATCATAATAAGGAACATCGCGAAAATATAGGCTTTTACGGTTTCTTCGAATCAATCAATGACCAGGAAGTCGCTGTTGCTCTGTTCAATACGGCGAGAGTCTGGTTGAAACAGCGAGGCGTCACGGCGATGCGCGGACCGGTCAATCCGTCAGTCAACGACGAAATCGGGTTGTTAATCGAAGGATTTGATTCGCCTCCGGTGATTATGATGACATATAATCCCCGGTATTATATTGATCTCCATGATTCATATGGTTTAAAAAAGGTCAAGGGCCTTTACGCATACGAATTAAATCAGGATCAGGTTTATTCTGAAAAATTCATTCGTGTAGCGGAAATGGTAAAGAAACGTAATTCACTGACGTTTCGATCGCTGGAAATGAAAGACTTCGCCAACGAAGTCAATCGTATAAAGAATATTTACAACGAAGCCTGGTCGTACAATTGGGGCGCAGTCCCAATGACGGATGCAGAATTTGTTGCGCTCGCAGCTGACTTAAGGCCGATCGTCGTGCCGGATCTGGTGATTATGGCAGAGAAGGATAAAGAACTTATTGGATTTGCGCTCGCGATCCCGGATATCAATATTGCGTTGAAATACAACAAGAGCGGAATGCTGCTCACGGGGCTTTATCATCTCTTCACTAAAAAGAAAAAAATTAATCGCGCCCGCGTTATTGTGTTGGGTGTATTGCCGGAATATAAACAGACAGGTGCGGCAAGTGTCTTATTCTATGAAACGGCGGTTCGTGCCCGCAAGCTTGGATATTATTATGGAGAAGCGAGCTGGATTTTGGAAGATAATCTGATGATGAATCGTGCAGCCGAGACGATGAATGCACGGCTCTACAAGAAATACCGTATCTATGAACTCCCGCTGTAAACGAAAACTATACATTTTTGGGAGGATTTTCTATGGCTCTACAGAAAGTCGATAAAATATGGATGAATGGGAAACTGGTGGATTGGGATGACGCGAAGATCCATGTCCTTTCCCATGTTATTCACTACGGCTCAAGCTGGTTCGAAGGAATTCGTTGTTACAATACGGCAAAAGGATCGGCAATTTTCCATCTTGAGCGGCATCTACAGCGGCTGATCGATTCCGCGAAAATCTACCGTTCACAGATTCCCTATACAAAAGAGGAAATTGCCAGAGCGGTTATTGAGACAATCCATGCGAACAAGCTGAGGGAATGCTACATCCGTCCTGTTGCATTCAGAGGATACGGTGATGTTGGGGTGAATCCACTCGGATGCCCGGTCGATCTCGCCATTGCAGTCTGGGAATGGGGAGCATATCTTGGGAAGGATGCTATGGAAAAAGGAATCGATGTCTGCGTCTCAAGCTGGCGGCGTCCCGCACCCGATACGATTCCGACGATGGCGAAAGCGGGTGGTAATTATCTGAACTCACAGCTCATGAAGCTCGAAGCGCTCGCCAACGGGTATGTCGAAGGAATCGCCCTCGACGTGTCGGGACACATCAGCGAGGGGAGCGGTGAAAATATTTTCATTGTACAGGAGGGCGTTCTCTATACGACGCCGTTGATATCGGCAATCCTTCCGGGAATTACGCGATACAGTGTTATCGCGCTTGCAAAGAGTCTTGGCATCGAGATTCGTGAAATGAATATCCCGCGCGAGATGCTCTATCTCGCCCAAGAGGTCTTCTTCACGGGAACGGCAGCCGAGATTTCATCGATACGATCTATTGATAAAATCGTTATCGGTGAGGGAAAACCGGGACCGGTGATGAAAAAATTAAGAGAAGCTTTTTACGACATTGTGCACAATGGCAATGATAAGTTCGGGTGGCTGACATATATCTAAGATAAAAGGAAAAAGATAAAAGCTTGCCCTGAGCTAGTACTACCCTAGGTAGTGCGAGTCGAAGGGATAAAAGATGAGGGAAAAAATCACTCGGCTCATCCCGCCATTATTCAATTCATCTCAACTGCGCTCGACACGAGTCACTCGTGGCAAGTCGTTCAGGACAGGCTGTTGGGATTAACTCGGGACAAATTGAAGGAAAAAGGCGGCTTCTGGACTATGAGCCGACTTTTTCGATGATTGGCGGTTGACTTTCTAGGCTTTATTCTGTACAATTTCTCGGTATCATAACACTATTGGACGACCCATGGCGTCAAACGGCGACAAATCCGAAAGCATTTTTTGGCGGAATATTTTCCGTTCAAAAACCTTAAAAGAAGGAACGGCCGAGCACCTTCTTTCTCTCGTGCCGGCATTTTCACAATTGAACGTCCGTGAGCTGCGTCTAATCTCGGCGATTGTCCATCGACGGGAATATCAAAACGGAGAATTCATTTTTTATCAAGGCGATCCCGGTCTGGGAATGTATGTAATTGAAGAGGGATCGATTGCAATCGTCGTTCTTGATGAGAAACAACAGCAGAAAGAATTGACGCAGCTTCGCGAAGGGGATTTCTTCGGTGAACTCGCGCTGCTTGATGAACGTTCGCGCTCGGCGTGTGCAATTGCCCGCACTCCATGCAAGTTGATCGGTTTTTTCCGGCCGGATCTTTTTGAAGTTATCCGGAAATATCCCCAGCTCGGTCTCAAAATCCTTCTCAAGCTTGCCGAGATGGTCGGCGAACGACTGCGCGTTACCGATATTGAACTCATGCGTCTTCGCTCTGAACTCGATTCAATACACCATTGATCGTGGAGGGTCATATGCCACGGAAAAAACGTTCCTCTCGTGCACAAAAACCATCATCACGCACAACGCGGAAGCCGCACAAAACAACTGCTCGGCGCACTCCATCTCCGCAATTGAAATTTGCGTTGAAACGAATTCTTGTCCCGATCGATTTTTCGGAACATTCCAAGAACGCGTTGAAGTATGCAGTCCCGTTTGCCAAACAGTTTGGAGCAGAGATCATCCTCGTCTATGTCGTCGAACCGACGGTGTATCCGGCCGATTTCAGCTTCGGTCAATTCGGGTTTCCGAATGTTGAAGATGAATTTCGTTCGCGGGGTGAAGAACAACTGGCGGGATTAATCGAAAAAGAAATCAGGAAAGAAGTAAAAGCGAGAAAGCTGGTGCTGACAGGGAAAGCATTTATTGAAATTATTAAGACGGCGCGTGAAGAAGAAGTCGATCTCATTATTATTGCGACACACGGCCACAGCGGAGTGGAACATATGCTGTTCGGCAGTACAGCCGAGAAAGTTGTTCGAAAAGCGCCGTGCCCGTCTTTCTCTCAGGCCGGATGAGAGAGATTTTGTGATGCCGTAATGAAAAAGGTTGAAGGTTGAAGGTTGAAGGTTGAAAGTTGAAGGTTGAAGGTTGAAAAAAGTAGCCCCGTTCACTCTGAAGGAATGGGGCTTTTTATTTCAGATTTCGGGTTGATGGTATACGAACCTACACGCTCATTTGTCTATTTACTCATCAATCATAAATCAGAAATCCCGAAGGGTCGTAGACATAAATCAGAAATCTCCCGGCTTTTCTAATGGAATGCGTGTCCTCCTCTCACATGACCTGCATTTCTCACGCTACCTACCATGCGCAGACGTTGTAGATTCCCGTTCTTTAATTTGTACTGTTTATCGTTTGGATCGAGTTTGCGGAGGAACAACTTACTTTGCTTCTGTTGATTACGGAAAGAATTTGGTGCGGATTTCATAGAAGATCCCCCTTTCTAAAAAGAACGATAACGGACTACAAAAGGATAGTAAGAACAAGCATTGAAAATGTCAAGTACTAAAAAAGCTTTAAAAACGACACTTTTTGTATCTAAAAAAGATAACAAATATAACGTAATATCAGTTGCAGTGGGTTATCATGCCTCGGGAAGTGAGCCTCTCTCGAACCATTCTTTTTAGGCAGCTGTTCTGTGAGGGAGCTCCGCCTTTGCTCCGCTTCCACCTACACTTCGCTTCGGTGGACAAGTCGGCGGATGAATCGGCGGACAATTAGGCTCCCGAGGATTATTGGGTATATAGGGACTCGCCTGGCGTAGCAATACTTTAGTACAGGACGAGAAGTGAAAAAGGAAAAAGTATAAAGGGGATATTGTCAGGGAGACCAACTCTCAAGGCTTATAGCTATTTCTTCCGTTCGATAACAAAGTCAATAAATGCATCGAGGGATTTTTTTGCATCGGAAGGAGGAAGAGATGCCAGAGCTCCACGTGCACGCTTGCCGAATTGGCGGGCACACTGCATGGCGTACTCGATTCCACCGTGTGTCTGTACGAAATCGATTACCGATTGGACGTTTTTCGTTGATGCGCCGTTCTTTATCAATCTTACGATTTGCTTTCCCTCTTTTTTCTGAGATTGTTGAATGGCGTGAATGAGCGGGAGCGAAAGTTTCTTCTCCTTGATATCGAGACCGGTCGGTTTTCCGGTGATGCTCTTTCGCCCGATATAGTCGAGAACATCATCACGAATCTGAAATGCCATGCCGATGTTCTCGCCGTACTCGCGCATCGCATGCACAAGTGTTGTATCCGCACCGCTTGAGTGGGCGCCGATTTCACAACAGGTCGAAAGCAACGACGCCGTCTTATCGCCGATAATCTGAAGATATGTTTTCTCTTCAAGATCCATACTCCGGCTCTTTTGGATCTGCAGCAACTCTCCTTCGCTCATACGCTTCACGGCATTCGACGTTGTCTTGAGGAAATAGAAATCGTCATGCGTCAGTGCTACGAGGAGTCCGCGTGAAAGAAGGAAATCACCCATAAGCACAGCGACCTTATTTTTCCAGACAGCGTTGATCGAAGCGAGTCCGCGACGTGTATCTGCATCGTCGACAACATCGTCATGGATCAGTGTTGCCGTGTGAAGGATTTCGACAAGTGTTGCCGCGCGGTAGGAACGTTCGGTTATACCTCCCGTCGCCTTTGCAGAGAGAAACACCAGGACAGGGCGGATCTTCTTTCCTTTTTGTTTTACAATATAGCGTGCGATGACGTTGACGATAGCGACATGGGATTTCATTGCGGATTTGAAATATCCCGAAAATTCTTTCAGTTCTTTTTCGATCGGCTGTTCGATGGCCTCAAGGTTTATCGTTGTGCTCATATCGTCTCCATTGCATTTGCTTTCGCGCGTTTCTTCTGGGCAAAGCGGGCAATGAGAATGCTGATCTCGTAGAGGACGATTAACGGAACCCCAAGGCAGACCTGACTTGTAACATCCGGGCCTGGTGTCAGAACACCTGCCAGAATTAGAATAACTACAATTGCATGACGGCGATATTTTCGCATAAAGTCGGTCGTGATAATGCCGAATCGCGCGAGGAAATATGAAATCATCGGCAATTCAAATACAAGACCCGATGCCAGGATCAGGCTCAATACAAAACTACGGTATTCCTTCACGTCGATCATGTTTTCAATCATTGATGAACCAAAGACCGCGAAAAAACCGAGTGCTTGGGGAAGAATGACGAAATACGCGAACAAAACTCCTGTAAAAAAACAGAGCGATGTAAAACCGACGATTGATGAAACATACTGCTGTTCTTTCGGCAGTAAACCCGGTTCAATAAATTTCCAGAATTGGTATAGAATAAAAGGCACACTTAGAATTAAACCACCGATAATGATGACTTCAAGGTAGAAAAGAACCTGGCCATAGGGACTGACATTGATCAGTCTGAGCGGGGGGTGGACATGTTTTGCCGGTGCGAGAATAACTTCGTTTACAATCCAATCGGAAAAGAAGGCGATAATAATTCCGCACAGGACAACACTGATGAGCATCTTGATAATCCGCCAGCGCAGTTCTTCAAGATGATCGAGGAACCCCATCTCCAACTCAGGGTCGTTCTTCTGTTTTCTAAATCTCAGCATACAATGGGAATGTGTTGCAGAATGATGCTACCCGCTGTTTGATGGAAGCGTATACAGAAGTATTCCCGATATTACGGAGTGTCTCATCGATCACCTCGGCGATTACGTCCATCTCCGACTCTTTCATTCCGCGGGTTGTGGCCGCCGGAGAGCCGATGCGAATACCGCTTGTGATAAGCGGACTCTTATCATCGTACGGTACAGCATTTTTATTCACCGTAATACCTGCCAGATCGAGCGCTTCCTGAGCATCTTTTCCGGTGATATTTTTATTGCGTAAATCTATAAGCATCAAATGGTTATCGGTTCCGCCGGAAATTATGTAGAATCCTCTTTTTGTTAGTGCGGCTGCAAGAGCCTTTGCATTGCTGATAATCTGCTTTGCATAGGTTGTAAATTCGGGTTCCAGAGCCTCTTTAAATGCGACCGCTTTGGCGGCGATGACGTGCATTAAAGGTTCACCCTGAATACCGGGAATCACCATTGAATCGATTAATTCCGACATCATTTTCTTTCGGCCCGATTTCGGAGCGACGATCCCGAAGGGATTTTCAAAATCTTTCCCCATCAAGATCAATCCTCCACGAGGACCGCGGAGCGTTTTATGAGTCGTTGATGTAACGACGTGGCAATAGGGTAGAGGATCGTCTAAAAGCTTCTTTGCGATAAGTCCGGCCGGATGGGCAATATCGGCAAAAAGGAAAGCACCGATTTTGTCGGCGATGATACGAAATTTTTTATAATCGATGTTACGCGAGTAAGCACTGGCACCGACCGTGATCATTTTAGGTTTTTCACGGGTGGCAATATCTTCCACTTCATTATAATCGATACAGCCGGTCTCTTTTGAAGTGCCGTAGGCGACAAAATTGTAAAGCTGCCCGGAAAAATTTACAGGTGATCCATGTGTCAGATGTCCGCCGTGGGAAAGGTTCATCCCCATCACCTTATCTCCCGGTTTGACAAAAGTAAAATAGACCGCCATATTTGCCTGTGAACCCGAGTGTGGTTGGACGTTCGCATATTCGGCGCCGAAAAGCTCTTTCACGCGACTCCGTGCAAGGTCATCTGCGACATCGACGAATTCGCATCCGCCATAGTATCGTTTGCCGGGATATCCTTCGGCGTACTTATTTGTCATGACCGATCCCATGGCCTGGAGCACGGCAGGACTTACGAAATTCTCAGAGGCGATAAGTTCGAGTTTTGTGTTCTGACGGTGAACTTCGTTTTGAATGGAAGAAAATACTTCCGGATCGAATTGTTTAAGTGAGTCCACAATGTTATTCCTTTTTTACCGGTGTGTCAATGAATGGATTTTTTCGACACGGCGTTGGTGCCGGCCGCCTTCAAACGGAGTTGAGAGCCATGTACGGGTAATTTTCTCAACGGTTTCCCATGGAGTGACGCGTTCGCCTACTACGAGAATATTGGCATCATTATGCCGGCGTGAAAGCAGCGCCATTTCTTCGGTGAAACAAAGGGCTGCGCGGACTCCATCGGATTTATTGGCAACGATATCCATGCCGATACCGCTGCCGCAGACAAGGATACCGCGATCGGCGACGCCTTTGGAAACCGCTTCGGAAGCAGCATGTCCCTCATCAGGATAATCGGAAGGCTTGTTGGAGTGAATTCCAAAATCCTGATACTCCAATCCAAGCTGATCAAGGAGTCCTTTGATTTTTTCTTTATAAATATATCCGGCGTGATCGCTGGCTATTGCTATCATAGTTATGCTCTTATTCTTCTGTTGATTGAATGAACCACAGTTCACCGATACCAAGCTCAAAGTTCAAGCGGAAAATGTTATCCTTTACAAGAAAGATCGGCGAAGCTGAACCAGGAGCTGTCACCTGCTTTGTCGTTCCACGGATGAGATATTCGCACGCAACATTGAGTTTCGTATCATATATGATCGGAATACTCATACCCGCCGAGAAAGAAAATTCGTCTATTGGTTCTCCCTGAATTCTATAATATGTTTTATTATATGCAAATCCAACTTGATAGGAAAGGTGATTGACAAATGTAATGCTCGGTTCCTGTAGCGGGAGATATTCGGCGCCGATTGCATAGCGGACGCTGCGACGTATTTCGTTGTACGTCGTACCGTTGAGCTTCATATTCTGCCATTCCTGCGTATAGATATCGCTTGCAACAATAAATCGATTACTGACACGATATGAAAGGCCGATGCCATACGCGATCGGGATTGTAAGAGTACCCTTATCTGCCGCTGATGTGTCCGGTCCGGTTGAGTATCCATACACAGTACGGCGCGTTGTCGAGAGTGTTGTCGGAGTCGTGAGCACCGCACCGACCGAGAGCGGTTCGATTTCTTTTACATCGATAAACGAGCCAAGCCCGGTATAAATCCAACCTATGGTGAATGAAGAACCGCGCGCTTCCGTGCTACGTACGACTTCGGACGAGTAAAAATCGTATGCAGTTGATTGAGTCTGCCATTTCGTCCGGAGATTGCCGAAAATATAATTATATGAGAAACCGATTGAAAGCGAATTCATCGGCCGCATCGCTATTGCGAATGAAGATTTCGAAAAACCTCCTTCGCCGATGTAGTTAATGTCATATTGAACTCCGAATTGATCTGAAGGGAGCCGTACTTTATAATTCATTGCGTTGTAGGGTGCGAGGCCGGCCGAAATTGCCAACCCGTATTCACTCCATAGTGGAAGGCCTATGTACATACCTGTAAAAGTGCCGTCACTGAAGTACGCCGATTGATTCTGATCTTTTGTGGATGTTGCACTGTATGTAAACCCTCCGGAGAATCGCACATACCGTAATCCGGTTAATCCCGCCGGATTGATGCGATTAATAGAGGATGGACCCAGATTGGCAATGCTGACTCCCGCGCTGCCTATGCGGGTTCCGCCGGCATTATAGATGATATCACCAATCCCATATCGTGAATATGTCGATCCATCTGCAAAGGCGACAAGACTCGGAAGAAGACTGATCAGGATAATTCGTAATACCCTCATATGATTCATCACCGAATAGTTGAGTAAAGAATTTTCAGTCGCGGACGCAACGAGATATCCGACTTTGAATTGTAAAAAATAAACGGATTAACGGTACCCAATGCATATGAACCGCGATAGTCATCATACGCTTTTATTCGTACTCCCTGGTTCGGGAATCCTCTCCCCCACCGCTGAACCATTGTTGCGATGTTCATGCTGTATACATTCCCTGTTCTTGTGCTGATCGGGGGACTCGAATTGTAAAAATCCGATTGTGCGGTGGAGTCCACAACGAATGTTGCCAGAACCGAGTCGATAGTGGGGCGAGAATAGAAAGAATATCCGGAATTGCTTGTAAGTTCCATCATTGCTTGATGGATAATGGCATCCCGGGGGAGCTTCGAGACGTTGAACGTAAGAAGTGCGTTATACCCCAGCGTTGGCTGGATATAAATCGATTTTAAAGGGTCGACAACCGGCGAGCCGTTGACAACGTATGTATCGTACCCTGTACTAAGCGTGAACGTATCGATCTGACTGTTTTGTGTCGCAATGATGCGAATATAAGGGATACGTGTTCCCTGAAACGACTCAAAGCCGCGAATTGCTTGACCCGGTGCGGCCGGTCTGTTGGGTTTCAATAGAAGACCGTAGGTCGGTAATACATTTTTTGCATTTGAAAACCATTTTGATATTAATTGCGGTGAAATAGATACCACAACAGAATCGGAGTCGGTAACTGCCCCGGCGAATGATCCGACAGGTGTTCCGTTGTACGAGAGTACAGCGAGTGAATCCCATATGAAACTCGACTCGGTCCAGCCGAGCGTGAGTTCACAAACATCGAATGACACCGTTCCGGTTGAATCGCCAATAATATAATTCGGGAAAAGAGTAAGTTCGACACTATTGACTGTCGATCCTGCCATGGTGTCCGGTACACCCAAAAATGAAATAAACGCATAAGCTTTGAACGATTCTGCTCTTCCGACGGCAATGGTTCGGCTTGAACCTAGAGGATGTCGGGATTGGTACAAACGTTCCGTCGTAGAATATACGGTCAATGTATCGACATTGAGAAAATCTTCTTGCGGAATGAGGCCGATACCCAGGGAACTTGGATTATCGCTGCATCCGGAGATTGTGAAGAGAAACATAACAATAATAAACAGAAGAACAAAAAAGGTTTTCATCATTTATTATGCTGTGATAAAGTTTTTAATATACGTCCGAAAGATCACCTGTGTTTATAATGAGTTTTATACGGAGCATTGCACTTGATCGGATGGTACAGACAGAAGAAGATATCGTCGATGCGAGTATTTTCTGCGGCCCGGAATTATCGAAGATACGCATGAATCTCAGTGAGTTCTTCTTCGGAAAACAATCCGGTGGCTGTCATGCTCACTGTCTCAATAGCTTCCTGTACAGTGCAATGTATTGTTTGGCCGACGACTCCCAGGAAAAATCCTTAGACATCCCATTTCGTTGAATTTTTTGCCAGGAGGTTTTATCTGCATATACTTTCACCGCGCGCTGGATAACCTTCAGCAATTCTTTCCCGTCATATTTTTGGAATTTGAAGCCTGTTCCTTTGGGTGACGTATCAATGTCGTCAATTGTATCATCAAGACCGCCTGTCGAACGTACAATCGGTACGGTACCATAGCGGAGACTGTAGAGTTGGTTCAACCCGCAAGGCTCATACCGCGACGGCATCAGGAACATGTCCGCTCCAGCTTCGATCGTGTGGGCGAGCGTGTCGTCGAATTTTAGATCGATTCCCACCCGGCCGGGATATTTTTTATGTATTTTTTCGAAGAGATCGTGATATTTCCTTTCACCCGTTCCAAGTAATATGAACTGAACGTTTAATTTCATCATATCTTCAAAAATCTCACTGAGCAAGTCGAATCCCTTTTGATCTGTAAGACGGGAGATCATACCGATAAGGGGGACTTCCGGATGATACTCCATTCCGTGATTGTGAAGTAAGTAACGTTTGTTTTCGGATTTGAGCTCGATATCCTTCATGGAATATCGGACAGGGATGAGATCATCGGTTTCCGGATTCCAGATGCAGTAATCGATGCCGTTGATAATGCCCGAAATGTCGTTTTTCCGTTTGAGAAGCACCCCCTCAAGACCGCAGCCGTATTCAGGCGACGTTTGAATCTCGTGCGAATATCTTTCGCTGACCGTTGTGATTGCATTAGTAAAAATCAGGCCGGCCTTCAGACAGTTCATTTTTCCGAAGAATTCAATCTGTTCGGGAGAGAATAACTCTTTGGGGAGTCCGGTTTTCTGGAACGACGCTGCAGGGAAAATTCCCTGATAGGCAAGGTTGTGAATCGTAAAAACGGTCTGGATCCCCTTGTAGAAAGGATCGTCTTTGTAGAACGTGTGTAAATATGCCGGGATCAAGCCCGACTGCCAGTCGTTTAAGTGAATAATATCAGGATGCCATCCAAGACGCTTAAGGGTTTCAAGAACCGCCCGGCAGAAAAAAATGAACCGCTCGTCATTATTTGGGAAATCCTTTTTAGTGGCTGAATCGACGTAAAGGTCCTGGTGACCAAAATATTCCTGGTTTTCTATGAAATAGACCTGAACCTTTGATTTCTTGCTGTCGATTGTCGATGATTTGATATTGGCTGTAGCCGCCGCCTTACCGATAGGAATGGGAATTTCCTTCAGACGAAGAACATTATGGAGCTTTGACCGGCGCTCGCTAATACAACCGTATCGCGGAAGAATGATACGGATTTCGTGCCCGAGTTCTTTTATGGTTTGGGGAAGAGCCGCCGATACGTCGGCAAGACCTCCCGTTTTTGCAAAGGGTTCAACTTCACTTGTAACAAATAGAACGTTTAGAGGTCTGGACATACCATCCGGATTGAATAGGGAAAAAAATAAAATTCATATAAAGATATGAAAAAAAGGCCTCACCTGCAAGAAATAAGATATTAGGCGGATTTTTCCCTATTTTTACGGCACATGACAATTATAAACAATCCCATATATGATACCCAGGGTCTTTTCAAACCCGGGAAAATATTTAAGACCCCCTGTTTCGTTTTACATACTAACTATCCAGCGTATCGATGGAATTATTTTTGCTATAAAGAAAAAAAGAAGTCCCGATCCGAGCCACAAAAGAAAAACCATACCGATATATTTGTTCACGCTGCTTGTACCGAACATTTTTGCAAATCCGATTCCAACAATGCAATAAAACCAAATTAAGAAGGGATCCATCTTACTTAATATGAATCCGCCGATTGTCGATGTGTTTGCATTTACAAAAACAGCAATGCTTGTTCCGGATAGATGACGGGCAGAAATTAATGATAAGACGGCAACCACAATCATCTGGAAAATTATAATATATAGAGGCACGGCATATGCGATTAGTGCGTGTATGTATTTACCTTTTCCTTTAAGAAAATATTTTACAAATATTAAAAACACATATGAGGCAATAAAGAAATTAAGACATGAAGATACTAATAAGAATATACTTTGAGTTACAAAGCGCGATGGTCCTCTTGAGCGAGTCTTGTTTCTATTGCCTGCAACTGGTTTTCTTTTTGGGCAGTTGTCATCATACCCTTCTCAACCGCCTGATCCAACTGCTTCTCTAATGCTTTGATGCTGCTTTCTCTATCTGCCTGCTGAATTCCCGGATGACTCTTAATCAATATGTTCGATAGAATGGCGACAACAATCATACTTATGAGCGGAATCATCCAATAGGAGTGCCTCACCGGCTGCTGCGATATATTATAAAATGTTTTAGCAGGTGAACTGAATATCCCGATAATATCCTGTTGATATGAAAGTACCACTTCTTCTAAATCACTTGATAAGTACCATTTTTCTATAATCTACATATTGCTTTCCCGATTTAAGCGACTGAGCCACCATTTTCACCAGATAAATCCCGCTGGCTTTGCCTTTTGCATCGTAACTCACCTCATATCTTCCAGCAGTCTGAACATCGTTAACCAGCGTAGCAAGATGTTCTCCGGATATCGAATAAACCGAAATATTCACTCTGCTGTCCCGTGGAAGATCGTAGCTGATTACCGTGCTCGGGTTAAATGGATTGGGGTAATTTTGAAGAAGTGAAAACACTGCCGGGATATTGGCAGTCTTATTAACAGATGTCTTGGTCGTTATAATAACCGTGTCGGAATATTCCGACTCTGTTGTACTATTATACGCAGCAATTCTGTACGTGTACTGCGTTTCCATTTGAATGGTATTATCGGAATAAAAATGAGCGTTTTCACCGACTGTATCTATTTCCGACCACGTTCCGATTGAAGTATTTTTCCGATCGATTCTGTATCCGGTTTCGTTGGTTGCAACATCGACCCAATTCAGATTAACCGTTCCCTGAGGATTTTCGGTTGCAGATAATCCTGTAGGTGTAGAAATTGGATCTGGTTTGGTAATAGAAACAGTTCCGTTGATTGGATCTACCCCCCATACGAAGTCGAAGGTGCCGCTTATGTGTGTATTGTTGAATGTGCCGGCGGCGACAATCGATTGTGCATTGGGATTCGGACAATTTGTCGCGACGCCTGCATATATTCCTGTATACAATCCGGTGCCCGAAATATCTCCCCATATCGGCGAGTTGAAAGATGCAACGAATCCTGCCGGCGTCAATGTGATATCGGTCGAAAAAGGATCCCTTGCAACTCCAAGGATATTTCCGCCAACATTCCAATCGCCATGCGCAGTTTGAAGAGATTCATTGACGGTGATTGTAACATTGATGCTGCCTGAACTCATATAATAAAGATTTACCCACTGGCCCACCCAGGGTCCTTCCATAGACTTCAAATTTTGAACTTGAGAAAAAATATTGCCGGTGAGAAGAACCAGAACGGAAAAGAATAGAATTGTAAAAGTCTTCTTCATGCTAATCTCTCCTTATATTGATTCTTACGATGAAATTAATTAAATACAGAAGTTACGTCAACATATGAAACATTTTACAACTTGTCAACTATTTGGTAAAAATGCCAATACTTATAAGGATTTATAATTTTCCCTGGTAATTCTCTGTGATTATGAAACACATACCGGCTAATAAACACGTTGATCTCAAAGGGATGTCGCTTTCCGAGCTTCGTGATTTTTCGGAATCGATAGGGGAGCCTGCCTATAGAGCGACGCAGATCTTCTATTGGCTTTATAATCGTGGAATCTCGGAATTCGATGCAATGACCGATATTCCACGGGTGCTTCGTTCGAGATTGGCGGAGGTTGCACGGATTGGGAGTATCGAAGTTGGCCGGAAAAGGGTCTCCCCGATTGACGGGACGACAAAATTCTTATTTCGTCTTGCCGACGGGCTGACAATTGAAAGCGTTCTTATCCCACAGAGCACAAAGGACGGGGGAAAGGGAGAGAAGCGATTTACTCTCTGTGTCTCGACTCAGGTTGGATGCCCACTCGATTGCGTGTTCTGTGCAACCGGTTCTATGGGATTCAAGCGCAACCTGACAGCGGGGGAAATAGTCGATCAGGTGCTGCATGTCAGGCGCCTCGGTGAAAACAAAATTACAAATCTTGTTCTTATGGGAATGGGAGAGCCGTTGTTAAATTATGATAATGTCATGAAAGCCGTGGAAATTATCTCGCATGAACGGCTCATCGGAATAAGTGCAAAGAAAACGACATTATCGACTGCGGGATATGTCGAAAATATCAAACGGATGGCCGATGAGGGGAGAAAATGTAAGCTGGCAATTTCGCTCAATTCGGTTGACGACAGAGTACGGAGCACTTTAATGCCGGTTACGAAAAAACATTCTGTCGAAGATATTCATCGTGCGGCAGAATACTATTATGAGAAAACGGGGCAGCGTATCACGTACGAATATATTTTATTTGAGGGCATTAACGATCGCGATGAAGATATCAACAGGCTTATTCGATATATCCGGCGTGTACCGTCAAAAATTAATCTAATTCCGTTTCACGCAATAGATTTCATACATCCGGAAGGATTTGCTTCGTCCCTGCGCCCCACCCCTGTCGAACGAATGGAGGAATTTGCCCAAAAACTGCGCGAAGCAAACATTACAGTAATGATTCGTAATAATGCCGGGGAAGACATAAAAGCTGCATGCGGACAGCTTGCAGCCGCACAGAAGAAAAAATGAATGAAATACTGCCGGACTACTTGATTTCATCATTGAATGATCCGTATATTTATACTTAATATGGCATACGACCTTAGTCATGGACGAGGATAAAATGCAATTAATTCTTTTTGGTTCCCCGGGGGTAGGTAAGGGAACACAGGCGAAAATTCTTTCTGAAAAATTTTCAATACCGCACTTCTCAACCGGCGATATTCTTCGTATCGCAACGACCCATGGAACACCGCTCGGGATACAGGCTCACAACTTTACACAAAGAGGCGAGCTGGTTCCCGATATCATCATGGTAGGAATCGTCGGGGATGAATTGACCCCTGAGAGGATCAAAAACGGATTTATACTCGACGGATTTCCTCGGACTGTCAAACAAGCGGAAGCGTTGACGGCGCTCTTCGAGGAAAGAAATATTTTCCTGTCAAAGGTTGTGAATCTTACCGCAGACGATAACGAGCTGATCCGCCGTCTCGAGCAGCGCCGGACCTGCGATGATTGCGGGTCTATTTATAATCTGGGAACCGACAATATCAAGGAAGGTGACCTATGTCCGAATTGCGGCGGTGTGTTAATTCATCGCGATGACGATAAACGGGAAACTATCCAGCGACGGTTGAAAGTATATACGGAATCGACGGCACCCGTGAAGGAATATTATAAAATCCGCGGAGTGCTGGTAGAGGTCGATGGAATCGGCGAAGTGAAAGAAGTACTGAACCGAATTCTCACTCAGCTGCTATTGAAATGACGGCAAAGACGCTATACCCGCCGGGCGAGGTCATTATAGTAGCTCACCGCGGTTTTTCAGGACGTGCTCCAGAAAATACTTATGCTGCATTTTCACTGGCTGCTGATCTGGGCGTTGAAGCGGCAGAATGCGATGTACGCCTCTCATACGATCAAGAAGTAGTGATCATCCACGATAGAACCGTGAACCGGACGACAAACGGACAGGGTGCTGTCAACGACCTTCCCCTCAAATGCCTGCGATCGCTCGATGCCGGATCATGGTTTCACCGCCGGTTTTCCGGAGAACGAATTCTTACACTCGACGAAGCACTCGATGTCCTCCAGCGATTTCAATGGATTAATATAGAAATAAAAACCGACGGGATCTCGCGGCGTGAAGCGGGAATTCTTATAGAAAAAACAACAACCCGGATTCTCCATCGAAACCTGGAAGACAAGGTTATTATTTCTTCTTTCTATCATCCTATTCTTGTTCGTTCACGAATTGTTGCACCGCAAATCCGTACCGCGATTCTCTATCATGCGATCCTTCATGGAAGCCGCCGGCCATCAACACTGGTAAAGAGGGTAGGCGCATGGGGATTTGTCGGCGGCAAGCACGAAATATTTGCTCCGATGCTCAGGAATGCACGTCAGAATAATATCCCGGTATTTGTATTTACACTGAACACCGAACGTGATCTTCAAAAATGGATTAAACGGGGAGTGACCGGAGTGGTGACGAATTTTCCGGATAGAGCGCTTAAGGTGAGAAAAATCCTCAAGACAGGATGAAATACCTCCGGAAGCATCACCGTGCTTATACTTTTTTAATATGAAGCCAGCTTTTCCGCAGCTGCATAAACGTCCGCCTCCTGTACCAGGACAGCTGCTTCAAGGATCTTCGAAAAAGGTACAGGCGTATCTTTTGATCCCAGCCGCATCACAGGTGCATCGAGGTACCGAAAAGCTTTCTCGCCAATGATTGCCGCAACCTCACCGCCGAAACCGCCTGTGAGTTTGTCTTCATGAACGACAAGCGCACGGCCTGTTTTTTTCACAGAAGCAAGAACACCATCGACATCAAGCGGTACGAGCGATCGCAGGTCGACAACCTCACAACGAATATTTTTATCCGCCTCTAATTTATTTGCAGCCCGCATTGCCCAATGCACAGTTGTGCCGTAGGTGATGATGCTCAGGTCGGTTCCTTCTCGGCGGATTCGGGATTTTCCAAACGGAACATAGAACTCTGATGCCTGCCGCGGCGACTTTGCAAAGAATTGATTGTATAAAAATTTCGGTTCAAGATACAATGTTACACCACGGTTCCGTATTGCTGCACGCATGAGTCCCTGTGCATCGTCGGCAAATGCCGGTACAACGACACGCAGCCCTGGAAGCGACGTGAACAACGCCTCGAGATTCTGTGAATGGTACAACCCGCCGCCAATATATCCGCCTGATGCAAGACGAATGACAATATTTGGAACAAACTGTCCGTTCGACCGGTAATACTCGTGCGAATTTTCAACAAGCTGTTCGACTGCCGGCCAGAAATAGTCGGCAAATTGCGCACCTTCAATTACAACCCATATATCGTCTCGATACCGGCAAAAGCCGTTCGCAGTGCCGTTGATAAAATCTTCGGCTATGGGGGCGTTAAAAATCCGTTCGTTGCCGAATTCCTGGAGCATCCCCTTTGTGACGTTGAAGACTCCGCCCTTTTCTTTTGAAGCAACATCCTGTCCCCAGAGAAATGTATTCGGGTTGCGTCGGAATTCTTCTTTCAATGTTTCGTTGATGGCTTCCCGAAGAGTGAAAGATGGGGCATTCGGATCTTCACGTGGTTCGAGAAAGTGCTGCGGGACGTCAATCTGTTGCGGGATCACATATAATGCTGCAGTTGCCGGATTTGGATCGGGCAGAGATTCCGCATGTTCGGCGGCGGCGGCGACGGTGGCCTCGTTTCTCTCCTCGATATCTGAAATTTCACGTTCCGAAAAAATTTCGTGTGCAATGAGATATTGCCGGAATCGTTTCACCGGATCCCAGCGTTTTGCTTCTTCCAATTCTTCCGGCGTACGATAGAGTTCATGCCGATCGGAATTACTGTGGGAATTAATTCGAATGCAATCCGCATGAAGAAGAGCAGGACCTTTGCCATTTTTCACGTAATCGAGAGCATCCTGCATCCCGCGCCATGAATCAAAAACGTTCGTTCCGTCGCATCGAACAATATGAAGTTTTTTGATTCCAGAAAAATTATCCGCAACAATGGGACTAACCGATTGCTCAGAGATCGGGACGGAAATACCGAAACGATTGTTTTGAATTACAAAAATAACGGGTAAGACTTCGCGTGCGGCGCCGTGCAGTGCCTCGAAGACATATCCTTCAGAGGCCGCCGACTCGCCAAAACTCGCAAATGCGATTTCATCACCCTTATATTTCTTGATTGCCCGGGCTGTGCCGACGGCATGGAGTGCATGATTCCCCGTTGCCGATGAGACATTCTGAATTCGAATCGAAGGTTTTGCAAAATGATTGCTCATATGCCTGCCTCCGCCGGCGACATCGGCAGCCTTCGAAATTCCATTCAATATAATCTCTTCCGGAGTAATCCCCCCGGCCAATGAAGTCAGGAGATCACGGTAATAGGGGAAGAGGAAATCCTTGCCCTGCCGGAATGTCAGCCCCAGAATTAATTGTATTCCCTCATGTCCCGCACATGATGCGTGATATGACCAACCTTTTGCCTGTCGCAAATACAAAGCGGCTTTCTGGTCGAGTAAACGGCCAAGCTGCATGAGTTGGTACCATCGGAGCAGAGTTTTTGGGTGAACCTTGATTCCAAAATCTATGATTTCCGGCAATGATGGAGTACGTTCTATTGTTGATTCTTTCACAACCATTTAGTGAAACCTTTTTAAAGTGAGGAGTATAAGAACTATATATGCATAGTCTTATAAATATAACAATCCTAAAGAAAAATTGTTCCAATTTCAATGAAATCGCCGGGTTCATTGATTTTGAATCGGAAAACAGTTAATTTGCTCACCAAATACTTCAAGCGATTAGAGGAACCTTATGGCAGACCAAGAGCAACCTACGGGGGAACAGCAACCTGGAAAACCTTCCGAAAAATCACGTCCATACTACCGATATCGCCGACGGCGATTTCAGCGTCCACCAAGGCAAAAACGGCAACCTGAACAACCTGTTGGGCCAGTGTCGGTAGAGACTAGTCAACCAGTTCCCACAGCGCATCCGGAGCATCCGCAGAAACCGATTCCGCCGGTTCAAATAAGGAAACCCGATGTCTCGGTTGTCATACCACTATTCAATGAAGCCGAGTCGCTTCCCGATTTATCGCGCCAGCTTCGCAACGTCCTTCAGCGTCAGGGGGGGAATTACGAAGTAATTTTTGTGGATGACGGAAGCACCGATAACTCATATCAGATATTGCGCGATATCCACCGGATTAATCGGCGGATGAAAGCAATCCGTTTCCGGCGTAATTTTGGCAAATCGGCTGCATTGGCTGTCGGTTTCACTCACGCCGAGGGGGCAATAATAGTGACCATGGATGCCGACCTGCAGGATGATCCGACCGAAATTCCAAATCTTGTAAAAAAAATCCGTGAAGGGTATGATCTGGTCTCCGGGTGGAAGAAAAAACGGTACGACCCCATTACGAAAATAATTTCTTCGCGATTTTTCAATTTTGTCACATCGGTCATGACGGGATTCAGGCTTCATGATTTTAACTGCGGACTGAAGGCGTACCGGAACGAAGTTCTCAAGGAAATAGAAGTATACGGTGAGCTCCATCGATTCATTCCGGCGCTCGTTCACTGGCGTGGGTTCCGGGTCGGCGAGATTCCGGTACAGCATCACAGACGGAAATACGGGAAAACCAAATTCGGCCCCGGAAGATTTCTCAAGGGATTTCTCGACCTGCTGACGATGCTTTTTACAACTCGATATATTCGACGCCCATTACATCTTTTCGGAGGATGGGGGATTTTTTCTTTCCTTGCCGGATTTTGCATCGATTTATGGCTTTCGATCGAATGGATATTAAATCTTACGGCATTGAGTAACCGGCCGATATTTTTTCTGGGAATCCTCTTTATGATCGTCGGGATTCAGTTTATTTCAATCGGCCTGTTGGGAGAGATGATCTCCAAAGGACAGCAAACTCGCGAAGGCTATTCGATCCGGGAAAAATTACTTTAGGATATCCGATGGATATTGTTTTGAAAACAGATTGTCGTTATTTCCGCGGTGACATACCGTGCAAACCGCATAAGCAGCATGGTGTTCACTGCGTCGATACAAACGGTGCCGTCTGTCCGCACTACACTCCTGTGACAAAAAATATTCTTATTATAAAACTTGGCGCCATCGGTGATGTGATTCGAACAACACCGTTACTGCACAGAATTACAAGTGAATATCCTGAAGCGCAAATCTGGTGGCTCACACTGACGCCCGATATTCTGCCATCAATGGTGAACCATTCGCTCGATTTCTCTCCAAGGAATCTTCTTGTTCTCGAGCAGACGCACTTTGATGTTGTGTACAACCTCGATAAGGATCGTGAAGCGTGTGCGTTGATGAACATTCTCTCAGCCGATATTAAAAAGGGATTTTATTTGAAGAATGGTCACTGTGCCCCGCTCGATAATGATGCCGAGCATAAATACCTGACGGGGATTTTTGACGATCTGAGTAAAAAAAATACAAAGAGTTATCCGGAAGAGATTTTCGAAATTTGTGGATTTACATTTGCGGGTGAACATTATATCCTCGATAATTTTGATCACGAAGGATATATATGGCCGAAACTTTCGAAGAAGAAAATCGTCATTGGATTGAACACGGGCTGCGGCGGCCGGTGGACGTTGCGGCTATGGCCCGAGAAATATTGGATTACGCTTGCCCGGCGCCTGAAGCAAGCGGGATATATACCGATGCTGCTCGGGGGAGAGCAGGAACACAAGAAAAATTTGAAAATTGCACGGGCGAGTGGGGCACGATACTTAGGGCATTATCCGCTTCGTCAGTTTATCAATCTCGTCGACCAGTGCACGCTTGTCGTGACCGCAGTAACGATGACAATGCATATCACGATCGGGCTTAAGAAAAAAATCATTCTATTCAATAATATTTTTAACCGTAATGAGTTTGAGCTGTACGGCCTGGGGGAGATCATAGAGCCAGAGGAAGAATGCGAGTGCTTTTTTTCACCGACATGCCCGAATGATTGTATGAGTACAATTGAACCGCACCGGGTGTTCGAAACCATCCGTCATCTGTTGTCTGCCAAGTAGCATACGCACGCCATGAAGATTGTTATCATTGGAACAGCATATCCATATAGAGGCGGTCTTGCTCATTATAACGCCATTCTATATCGTCATCTCTCGCAGCGGCATTCTGTCCGGGTTTTCACATTCACGCGCCAGTATCCTAAGATTTTTTTTCCCGGCAAATTCCAGAAGGAGAAGAATGATGGCGGAGTTAGAATTCCGACGGAGCAGACAATTGATTCGATTAATCCTTTGTCATGGTGGAAAATCGGCAGGCGCATACGGGAAATGAAGCCCGATTGCGTGGTGATAAAATATTGGATGCCGTTTTTTGCACCATGTTTTGGGACCATCAATCGTATTGTACGCTCTAACGGTCATACAAAGGTGGTGTTCATCTGTGACAACATCATTCCTCACGAAAGATTTCCGTTCGGTCGTGTCCTCACAAGTTATGCATTTTCGGCAATCGATGGTGCAATCGTCCAGTCGGATGCCGTTGAGCGGGATATCCAAAGACTTTTTCCCCGTATTCCTTACAAAAATGTCCCGCATCCGATTTATGAAATATATGGATTTAAAGATACCAAGGAACATGCACGTGAGATTCTCGGACTTCCTCATGAGAATATCATCTTATTTTTCGGATTTGTCCGGCCTTACAAAGGATTAAAAACCCTCCTTGAAGCAATGCCGCTGGTAGGGAGATCGGTTCCAGTGCATCTGGTGGTTGCAGGGGAGTTCTATGAGGATATAGAAAAATACCGGCTGATGATTCGTGATCTTGGAATAGAGCCGGATGTCACGATACGATCAGATTACATCCCGCAAGAAGAAGTCGGTATATACTTTTCCGCATCAGATTGCGTTGTCCTCCCCTATACTTCTGCAACGCAGAGCGGAATTGTACAAATTGCATACCAATTTGATAAACCGGTCATCTCCACGAAGGTAGGGGGACTTGCAGAGGTAGTCCTAGACGGGATAACGGGATTTACAGTTCCACATGAAAATCCGTCGGCACTAGCAGAGGCTATCGTGAAATTTTTTACGGAAAAGAAGGAACCGGAGTTTGTCAAGAACGTCGAAATAGAAAAACGGAAATATTCATGGGATGCCATGGTTGCCGGGATTGAAGAACTGGTGAGTGGACAATCGTCGTCCATCAATGGAGGTTTAGCATGAAATATATCAGTACAACAGCTACCATCGGCAACGATGTGCTGATCGGTGAAAATACCATTGTTTCTGATGCGGTCGTTATAGGCGATGGTTGCCGGATAGGGAATAATGTTGTTCTTCATCATGGAACAATCGTCGGTCGGGGATGCCGTGTCGACGATAATACGGTAATAGGAAAACAACCGATGAAAGCTCAACGGAGTGCGACAACAAAACCAGAAGTACTTTCGCCGGCTGTCATCGGCGATCATGTCATAATCGGCACGTCGGTTGTCGTCTATGCCGGGTGTGAAATCGGTTCCAGTGTACTTGTCGCAGACCAGTCGTCTGTCCGTGAAAATGTCAAGGTCGCGAATGAAACCATAATCGGCCGCGGTGTTGCGATTGAGAATTATTGCATAATCGGTTCACGATGCAAACTCGAGACAAATGTTTATATAACCGCGTATTCCACAATAGAGGACGATGTATTTATTGCTCCCTGTGTAACGACAAGCAATGATAATTATGTCGGAAGGACGAAAGAGCGCTTCAAACATTATAAAGGGGTCACCATCCGGCGGGGTGGGCGCGTTGGAGCAAACGCAACAATATTACCCGGCAAAGTTATCGGTGAGGATGCGCTGGTCGCAGCCGGCGCTGTTGTGACCTGCGATGTGCCGCCAAGGAAAATTTATGCGGGAGTGCCCGCAAAAGAGCTGCGGGATGTATCACCCGAACAATTGTTGGAGAATCAATAACTTTTATAGTAGTAGAATGCCCATGAAAGTAGCTGTTACTTTTGGAACCCGTCCGGAAGCCATCAAGATGGCACCGATCGTCAAAGAACTCGAACGGCGGGCAATCGAGCACATAGTGATTGTGACAGCTCAGCATCGTGAACTGCTGGATCAGAAGCTTGAGCTATTTGACATTACACCGCATTACGATCTGGATATCATGCAGGCAAATCAGGATTTATTCTATGTCACATCCAGCGTCATAAATAAAATCAAACCGATCCTGATGAAGGAAAAACCGGACGTTGTTCTGGTTCAGGGTGATACGACGACAACATTTGCTACCAGCCTCGCAGCATTCTATCTGAAAATACCGGTAGGGCACGTTGAGGCGGGTCTCCGGACGTGGAATAAATATAATCCGTACCCGGAAGAGATAAATCGACAATTGACAACGCGTATCACGGAATTTCATTTTGCTCCAACGGCATGGGCCAGGAAAAATCTTCTTGCCGAGGGAATTAAAGAGTCGAATATTTTCGTAACGGGAAATACCGTTATCGATGCACTGTTGATGATTGTTGAGCCTGGTTTTCAATTCAGGGAATCAGTATTGAATGCAATCGACTATGCCAATCGACGGGTAATACTGCTAACGTCTCATCGACGTGAGAACTTCGGCGAACCGATGCGGAATATCTTCTCTGCGTGTAAATATCTCGTTGAACAAAATGCTGATGTCGAGTTGATCTATCCTGTCCATCCAAATCCCAATGTTCAAAAAATGGCTCATGAAATCCTCATCAATGTCCCGCGAGTTCATTTGATAGAGCCGCTGGATTATCGGCCATTCGTACAGCTGATGAATAAGAGCTATCTCATCATGACAGATTCCGGAGGGGTTCAGGAAGAAGCTCCGACACTCGGGAAACCTGTCCTCGTACTCCGTACAACAACCGAACGGCCGGAAGCGATCGAAGTAGGGACAGCCAGACTCGTCGGCACCGACTATGGGACAATCGTAAAAGAAGCACAACGTCTTCTCTCGAATCGGTCAGCGTATCTTGAAATGGCAACAAAAACAAATCCTTATGGTGATGGAAAATCCGCCGTACGAATTATCGATATCATTTGTGAGCGGCTTTCCACGTAGCATCCGGCACGAGGCACGATAAATGAATACAACAATATACCCTCTTGTATATATCATCGTTGTAACATGGGATGGGAAAAACGATACACTTGAATGTCTACGTTCTCTCCAGAAGATTTCCTATCCGCGCTCGAAGGTTGTAGTTGTCGATAATGCCTCGGTAGATGGAACCGTGGAGGCCGTCCGGATGGAATTCCCCGGAGTTGAAATCCTTAAAAACGAGACGAACCTCCGCTATGCCGGCGGAAACAATAGAGGAATTTCATTCGCATTAGATCATGGTGCCGACGTTGTATTGCTGTTGAATAATGATACCATCGTAGATTCAGGATTTCTCTCGGCGCTGGTGCAAACGTTGATGTCAGATGCAAAAAACGGTATTATCGGACCGAAAATATTATACTATTCTGATCCGCAGAGAATCTGGTATGCAGGAGGGAAAATCGATTGGTGGCAGGGATGGGTGTCTCATATCGGTATACGGGAAGTCGACCGCGCCCAACACAATACCATTACCACAACAGGGTACGTCACCGGGTGTTGTATGCTGGTGAAGCGCGACGTGATCGAAAGGTGTGGAATGCTCGATGAATCATATTTTCTATATGGTGAAGATGTCGACTGGTGTCTTCGCGCATCCCGGGAAGGATACAGAATTATTTTCCAACCTCAAGCGCGGGTATGGCATAAGGTTTCGGCAAGCAGCGGACATCTCTCCTTGTTCAAGAATATAAATAAGCTCAAGAGTCAACTCCGTTTACTTGCACGATATGCGCGGTGGTACCATTGGATGACAATTCCGTTGGGAATTTGTTGGAACCTGTTAAAAAGTATAATAAGTGTTGTGTAATAATTCTTCTCCTGATGTCATGAGTTTAAGAATGAAGTTACTAATCTAAGAATAATATCCGTTGATCCTTCACCGGGTTTAATAGGTTATGACA
This sequence comes from Ignavibacteriota bacterium, assembly GCA_963776275.1. Taxonomy (GTDB): domain Bacteria; phylum Bacteroidota; class Ignavibacteria; order UBA10030; family CAVZMI01; genus CAVZMI01. The sequence continues at coordinate 197,152 of CAVZMI010000021.1, read as the reverse complement.
CTACTTAAGAAAAACATAGTTGCCAATTTTGCAGGGAGTATATGGCAGGCCCTCATGGGATTGATTTTTATCCCGCTCTATGTCAAATTCATGGGGATTGAATCTTGGGGGCTAATTGGTGTTTTTGCAACGCTTCAAGTAATGTTTGGCCTTTTTGATATGGGATTAAGTGGTACATTAAATCGTGAGATGGCGCGACTTTCCATATTGCCGCATAAGGAACAAGAAATGCGCAATCTTGTTCGCACTCTGGAAGTTCTTTACTGGGGTGTTGCTGTCTCTATCGGGATTGTCGTCGTGTCAATATCACCGTTTATTGCGCATCACTGGATTAAAGCAGGGCAGTTATCTCCCAATACCGTCGAACAGGCGCTTTTAATAATGGGATTTGTGATAGCTCTCCAGATGCCGATTGGATTTTACTCTGGAGGGTTAATGGGGTTACAGAAACAGGTTCTGCTTAATGTGATCAATATTGGCGTAAGTACACTACGTGGTGCCGGGGCTGTTCTGGTTTTGTGGTTGGTTTCCCCAACAATTCAGGCTTTTTTCTTATGGCAAATAGTTATCAGCACAATAAATACTTTTCTTTTAGCGATATTTCTCTGGCGCGTACTACCGTTTGTTGAGAAAAAAGCAATTTTTCAAAAGCAACTCCTTAAAGGCATTTGGAAGTTTGCTGCTGGAATGAGTGGAATTACCTTTCTTGGTGTAATTCTTACTCAATTGGATAAGGTCATATTAAGTAAAATGCTATCCCTTGAGATGTTTGGTTATTACACTCTGGCCAGTGTGGTTGCAATGAGTCTTAATCGACTTATTGGCCCGGTATTTTTAGGTATTTATCCAAGATTAACGCAATTAGTCTCTATCAATGACCAAGAAAGATTAAAACGACTCTATCATCAGAGTTGCCAATTTATGTCGGTTTTGATCCTGCCTGTTGCCATTATTATTGCTTTGTTTTCATACGAAATACTCCTTCTCTGGACAGGGAACCCAGCAACTGCGGAGAAATCTCACCTCATAGTAAGCATTCTGATTTGCGGCACGGCCCTTAACGGCATAATGAATCTTCCCTATGCATTGCAATTAGCCTTTGGTTGGACCAGGTTGTCTTTTTTTAAAAATGTGATTGCTGTTTTTTTATTTGTACCGCTAATTATTTATATGGCGGCCCACTATGGTGCTGTAGGTGCAGCCAGCGTGTGGTTGGTTTTAAACATGGGCTATGTCTTCTTTGAAATTCCAGTGATGCACAGTCGATTATTACGTGAAGAAAAGTGGCGATGGTATTGGCGTGATGTATGTTTTCCACTTGTGGTATGTTTTTTAATAGCAGGTCTCGGTCGAATATTTATGAACGGACCTATGTCTCAGTTTATGATGTTGCTATATTTAATAATCATTTCAGTCTTGACACTCGGCATAACAGTAATAACAATCCCTACAACGAGGACATGGTTATTTGAGCAATTAAAGAAAATAAAATTAGCATCCTGAACTAAATGAACACAGGCATATCAGTTCGTATGAAAAGACAATATATTGAAGTTCCACTGCCGATAGAGTGTAGCGTAGTTCACAGGTTATGGCGGAAGCTGGTCGGTATTTTCCTGATGCCCTGCTATGTGATAGCCGCTCAGATTTTGGGAACACCGGGGATCACTATACACATTAAATGCGCCAGTCTAGGTGTGAGACTGTTTCTTTTGCGTCGTATATCGTTGCGTACTTGTTACTTCCTAATCTGTTTCCCAATGGATTCTACGCGTTATTTCGAGTTCCATGAAGTATTAAAGAGTCTTGTGCATGTACCTTTTTATAGGTATCTTGACGTGTCTTCACCACGTATCGTACCGCTTATGCTGTTGATGCAGAACAGAGTTGCTGTTGCTGAGATGATGAATCCGGATAAGCGAGATATAGGGGAAGTTGAGCGGTTAGCCAACGCGTTGGGTTTGGGAGATCGTTGTACGTTTACAAATAAGACAATCGAAATGGCAAATTATGCAGCGAAAACATTTGATCTCATCACCTCTATATCCGTATTAGAACACATTCCAGCTGACAGAGAGGCGCTGGACATGATGTGGTCGTTACTCCGTCCTGGTGGGCGACTTATTCTCACACTCCCCTGTATGGCGCAATCACTTGAACAATACATCAGTCGTGACTACTATGGTGTGTTATCTCCAGAATCTGATGGATATACATTCTGGCAGAGATACTACGATGAAGAACGCCTAAAATCAGTTATCTTCAATATCACTGGTTTGCCGGCCAAGATGGTGGTTTATGGGGAGCGATGCAATGGTCTTTTTCATAGAAATGCAAACATGAAGCGTCTGTTAGGTCCACTTTACCCATATTGGCGAGAATCCTATATGATGGCTAAAGAATATCGGTACTTTCGGACGATTGCCGAGCTTCCGGGTGAGGGTGTCGTAATGCTAGAGTTTGTAAAACCATGAACAAACCTCGTCTATCCATATGCATTGCTACGTACAACCGTGCCGATTACATAGGCAAGACACTGGAGAGCATAATACCACAAGTAACCAATGAGGTTGAAATTGTTATAGTTGACGGAGCTTCAACGGATGATACAGGTAGTATAGTTAAGAGTTATATTGAAGAGTGTAACCGGATTCACTATGTACAGCTTCCGTCAAAGGGAGGGGTTGATCATGATTACGACCAGGCTGTGGAGCTTGCACAGGGTGAATACTGCTGGCTGTTTACGGATGATGATTTACTTAAAGATGGTGCTGTAGAACAAGTCCTTCTTGAAATGTCAAAAGGATACAGCCTGATCATAGTAAATTCTGAAGTGTGGAATCGAAATTTCTCCACACTAATTTACGAAAAGTCCCTTTCTGACAAGGTACACACTATTTACGAGTCGCACAAATTTAATGATTTCTTTCAAGACTGTATCAAGTATTTGTCATTTATTGGCGCTGTCGTAATTAAGAGGGATCTATGGAAAGAACGTCATAGAGAGTCTTACTTTGGAACGGAATTTATTCATATAGGAGTAATCTTTCAGAAGTTATTGCCCACTGCTGTTCGCGTTATTGCTGATCCATTTATAAAAATACGATATGGCAATGCACAATGGTCGACCCGAAAATTTGAAATATGGATGATAAACTGGCCCAAGTTATTATGGTCGTTTCACTTAATATCTCAAGCTGCAAAACAGAACTTTATTGCAGAGGAGCCATGGCGCAATATAAATTCGCTGTTTGTTTGCCGCAGTCTGTCCGCATACGATATTACAATTTTTCAGAAACTTGTTTCTACTTATAACACTTCTTATACATGGCGATTTTTTGCTAAGTTGATATCTTTATTTCCCATAAAAATGGCAAATAGTATAACTATTAAATACTTTATCATTAGAGGTAAAACTAGAAATGTAATATTTTATGATTTGTTAGAAAAAGGTTTTAATAAGTAGTGCATTGAACAATATTTTAGGTGCTTCATGAAAGTTATTGCTTTTTACCTTCCTCAGTACCATCCGATCCCGGAAAACGATGAGTGGTGGGGAAATGGTTTTACTGACTGGACAAATGTTGCAAAAGCAAGACCCAAGTTTAGAGGTCACTATCAGCCCCATATTCCAGCTGACTTAGGTTTCTATGATTTGCGTCTGGAGGAAACACGCATTGCGCAAGCGGAAATGGCAAGACATTATGGTATCCATGGATTTTGTTACCATCATTACTGGTTTAATGGGAAAATGCTTTTGGAAAGACCTTTTAATGAAGTGCTTAAAACTGGCAAACCTGATTTCCCATTTTGCCTATGCTGGTCGAATGAGAACTGGACAAGGCAATGGGACGGCCGTAACCATGAAATCTTAATGAGACAAGACTATTCCAATTATAATCCTTATGAGCATATTGAATGGTTAGCGGTTGCTTTTAAGGATCAGCGATATATCCGTATAAAAGACAAACCTGTATTTTTAGTATATAGAGCAGCTCAAATACCAAACATTGAGAATGTCATTAAAATGTGGCGACATGAGGCGAAAATCAAACATGGAATCGAATTGTTTCTGTGTTCCGTCAAAAGTTGGGGAAGTACAATTAAGAAAGAGGAAATGGCTATAAGTGCAGGATTTGATGCTGTCGTGGATTTTCAACCGGATGTAAATTTAGCAATCAAAGATAAACGACTAAATCTTTTTAAACATACCCCGCAAAAGATATGGAATGTAATTATAAATCAGCTTAATATATCTAGACTGGGATTACTTAATGACTGCAAAATATACAATTACGAGGCAATCGTAAATGAATGGATCAAATCTGATCCTGTCAAATATAAAAAGTTCCCTTGTGTTTCTCCGGGTTGGGATAATAGTCCCCGTAAAAAAGCCTGTGCTGTGATACAAAATGATAAACCCGAATTATTTGGAAAATGGCTTGATGCTGCTTGTAATAGAGTTTTAAATCATGATGAGGATGAGCAAATTGTTTTTATAAACGCATGGAACGAATGGGGAGAAGGCTGCCATATGGAACCGGATAGCAAGTTTGGCAGGAGGTTTTTGGAAATTACTAATGAAGTATTGAATAAGTATAAACACTCCATAGGAAAATAATTTATCAACCCAGGGATGAAATACTATGCATCTAATACACAGAAAAAGTTGCAGGGTCTGCGGTTCCACGGCTCTGACCCCAGTAATTAATCTTGGATATCAACATCTTCAAGGTTCATTTGTAAAACCAGGGAAGGAAATTCCTCCCATCAGAAAAATTCCCATGTCTCTTGTCCGATGTGATCCTACTAAAGATGAAAAAGCCTGTGGCCTACTGCAAATGGAACATACAGTACCGCCTGAAGTTCTTTATTCTGCTTATTGGTATCGTTCGGGAACAAACAAGACAATGAAAAATCACCTTAAGGGCATTGTTGAAGAAGCCGTTTCGATACTTAAAAAAACGAGCGGTTCAGTTCTCGATATTGGGTGCAACGACGGAACATTGTTTGGTTTTTACCCGGAAGGATTCCACAAGTATGGAGTTGACCCGTCCGATGTTGCCCAGGAGATTGACAAACGGGCGGCGAAAGTCATTCAGGATATATTTCCATCGGATGAACTTCTGAACTGTTTACAGGGGACTAAGATGGACATCATTACTTCCATCGCAATGTTCTATGATTTGGAAGATCCGGTTGCGTTTGTTAAGGGTATAAAAAACATCCTTGCACCGGACGGCATCTGGATTTTCGAGATGTCCTATATGCCCATGATGCTAAAAATGACCTCATACGATACAATTTGCCACGAGCATCTGGAATTCTACAGCCTCGCAGTGATCGAATATATACTAAAACAGAGCGACATGAAAGTTTTTAACGCAACGCTAAATGATATCAATGGCGGGAGTTTGCGCTGCTATGCAACGCACACAACAAACTTCAAATATAAGAGTGAACAATATCTGCAGAATATTAAGGCGATACACAATGACGAGTTCGACCTCGAATTGGATACCGATAAACCCTATAAAAATTTCCAAGATAGAATTAATGTCCATCGGGACGAATTAATTACTTTACTAAAGAAACTCAAGATGGAAGGAAAAAAAATCCATATCTACGGTGCATCAACCAAAGGTAATACCATACTGCAATGGTGCAATATCGATAACAAAATTATCGACTATGCTGCCGAAAGGAATCCCGACAAATATGGTGCACATACCCTGGGTACGGATATTCCGATTATTAGTGAGACCGAGTCGCGTGCGATGAATCCTGATTACTACCTTGTGCTACCGTGGCATTTCAAGGATGAGTTCATAGAGCGAGAACGGGAAATCTTGGAACGAGGGACAAATCTGATATTCCCGCTTCCTAAGATAGAGATCGTTTCAAAGGGAAAGGTACCCGGACGGTGAAGGCGTTAATATTTGGGGCCAATGGACAGGATGGATACTATCTATCTGAGTTCTGTCGTAAGCGGCAGATAGAGGTCATCGGGATCGACCGGAGCGGTGATTGGCTGCACGGTGATGTTGCTTCCACCGAATTTGTGGATGAGCTAATTCGAAATCACAATCCGGCTATGGTATTTCACCTCGCTTCGATATCGACGACCAAACATGACGTGATTTATGAGAACCATTCCACCATCGGTACCGGTACTATCAATATATTGGAATCAGTCAAACGATGGTCTCCCGGCAGTAAGGTATTCATAGCAGGAAGTGGACTACAGTTTATTAATAAAGGGGGGCCTATATCCGAGAAGGACCCTTCGATCACAGCAGTGCGTATGTTGCCAGCAGGAACTATTCAGTGTATCTGGCTCGATACTTCCGTGCAATGGGAATCCAGGCATACATTGGTTATCTTTTTCATCATGAAAGTCCCCTGCGGGGAGAGAAATTTGTGAGCCAGAAGATAGCTTTGACGGCACGACGAATTGGAGAAGGAAGCAAAGAAATACTCGAGATAGACGACATATCGGTGAGGAAAGAATGGACGTTTGCTGAAAATGTGGCTGAAGGAATTATGACGCTCGTCGGGCAGAACCAAGTATATGAGGCGACGATTGGCTCAGGGCATGCATATTCTATCGAGAGGTGGCTTGATGAGTGTTTCAAGCTAATTAATAAGGATTGGCGACACTATGTCAGGGAGAAGAGAGACTTCAAGGCGGAGTATCAGGTATTGGTTTCAAATCCAGCGACAATTAATTCTTTAGGATGGTTCGCTACGACGACAATAACTGAATTGGCAAGAATTATGGTGAATCATCCAAATTAAAAGTTATTCAAAAACACCGCAGAGGCAGATGGAAGCATGCAGAATCTCTTTAAAAATTATCATGATTTGATATTGTCGATTCGTTTACACCAATGTGGGTATCGATTATATCTTGTCAACAATGAAGTTGAATTTGACCTTTTTCCCGCGCCGTCGCTTTCACTCACCCTTATTAAAACTTTCCATAGATGAATATAATTGTTATAGGATCGGCACATCTCGATATCTCTGCCAAGAATGAATATCTCGAAGGTCACAAGATTTTTTCCCCCGGTTTTGGAAAGTATGCTTCAATCCCATTGTATGTCCGTTCCTTCACTTATGATATATGTGACGAGCGGTTATTCTACCGATGAGTGTCTTGCTGCTATTTAAGACTCAGAGAAAAAGAAAAACGATAAAATCTTTATCCGTAAGATATTAACCTTCACTTGGAAAATGATTGGAATGAGAAAACTTCAACAATTATGAAATTGATAGAAAACTTCATACGATAATAAAAAAGTTGAACTTTAGCGGAGTTTATGCTTTCTTTAGAAAGTCTTTGAATCAGAGAAGGACCGTTATGAAAAAACAACAGCAACTCTCCACGCAATCTCGAAATCCTCAAAAAAAATCCGCACAATTTTTTTCACGGCATAGAACCGATATTATCGCCATTGCGATACTCTACGTCCTGACCCTTATCCTCTTCCGCGGCATCGTCTTTGAAAATACCGTATTCTCGACCGAAGGTGATACTGCGGCCGCTCAAAGCTGGCAAACGGCCGCGACGCAACTCCATGATACCGAAAAAGTACCAATTCTCTGGATGCCCTATGCCTTCAGCGGCATGCCGGCATTCGCCAGTCTTGGAGTGCCTACATTCAAGATGGATTATAAAGGGATGGATTATATTGGATGGATTATTAGGTTACTATTCGGCCTCCCTTTCTTTATATATGCGCCGATGTCATGGACGGGGCAGATGGTGCAGGCGTATTTTTTCGGCGGTGTGTGCATGTACGTTCTCTTACGGGTGCTGAAACAGACGCCGGTTGCCTCCACGATCGGGGCGTTGGTGTTCATGTTTAATCCAGTCGCGATCGGTCTCGCTCAGGCCGGTCACGGATCGAAACTCTTCGCACTAATGTACCTGCCCGCGATAGTACTGGCAACCCAGTATCTCTTTGAAAAACGGTCATTTTTAAGTTTCGGACTTTTCGCGGCGGGTGTTGGAACGCTTCTTCTGACCGGCCATGTCCAGATTGCCTATTATGTATTCATGGTGATCGGATGCTACTGGTTATATTCAGTCGTCATCGAAGTGAAGTCGCAACCCAGGAAAGTAGTCGTCCAGAGTGCATTGTTCTGGGGCGGGATTATACTCGGATTCTGCATTTCTGCGTTTGTGTATTTATCGGTCTATGATTATTCCCATTATTCAATGCGTGGCGGAACCGGAATGCCGGGAGCGGGAGGCGGGCTCACCTTCGCATATGCGACAGATTGGTCATTCCATCCGCTCGAAATGCTCACGTTTACGATCCCTGCCTTTTTCGGATACCAAACACCGTATTATTGGGGCTGGATGCCGTTCACCGAAACGACAAATTATTTCGGTCTGCTTCCAATTCTCTTATCTGTTATCGCGCTCATCTATTGTCGGAATCGGATGACGGTGTTCTGTGCACTCATGGCAGTTCTTGTTCTGCTTATGTCGTTCGGAAAGCATTTTTCAGTTTTCTACAACATCCTTTTTCATTATCTGCCATTCTTAAGCAAATTTCGCTCGCCGGCAATGATTCTATCGCTTCTTCCATTCATAGGTGCTATCTTTTCAGCTTATGGTGTGTCGTTCTTAATGACAATCTTTGAAAAAGATGCAAAATTTAATGTTGCGAAGTTTAAACGGCGAATACTCATAACCCTTGGCATTATTATTGGTGCAACAATTCTTATTGCATTGATGAAAGATAGTCTTTATCAAACTCTTTCCGGTTCAATGTTTGTAAAAGACTCGGATCCCCAGCAATATACTCAACAACAGATTTCACAGCTCAAACAATATCGCTTTGAGATGCTCTGGAAGGATATTGTGCGATTCACCGTTTTTATGACAATCCTGCTCGGAACCCTCTTCCTGTATTCCATTAAATCTATCGGGAAAGGTGCTCTTGTTGCAATCCTCGGTTTAACATTTGTAGTCGATATTTTTCTCATTGATGCAAATTATATCAATCCACAAACTGCGACAGATGTTGAAAACAGGTTTCTTCCGGACGCAACGGTGACCTTTTTAAAAAAGGATGCTGAAGAATATCGAGTATTCCCGTTAATGCAATTATTCAACGATAATACATGGATGTATCATCGTGTAGAATCCATCGGTGGCTACAGTCCCGCGAAACTGAGCATCTATCAGGAGATGCTCGACTCGGCGCTGTATCGCGGATGGGATCCGAATTTTCCGCTTAATATGAATGTTGTCAATATGTTGAATGTGAAATATTTGATCGCGCCAAGACGATTACCCGATGAGTATTTTCAGCTGGTCAATGTTGATCAGGTGAAGAGAGTACTTACATATAAGAATCCCGGCGTACTCCCGAGAATCTTTTTTGTCGATACCGCCATAGTGATAAAGGAGAAATCGGATCTTTTCCGGACACTGAACAGTAAATTATTCAATCCGGCAAAGCAGGCGATTCTTGAAAAAGAACCCGAAGTCCAGCCAGGCCGTTCTGACAGCACATCGATTATACCTATTGCAGTACATTCGCAGGAGAAATCGTATCGAGTTTTTACACATACCCCCGCACTATTGGTATTCAGTGAAGTTTATTATCCGGATTGGAAAGCTTTTATCGATGGTAACGAAGTCCGGGTATATAAAACAAATTACATACTGCGATCGATTGTTGTACCGGCGGGTGAGCATACGGTTCTAATGAAGTATGAATCTAAAATGTATTCGGCCGGTTATGCGATCAGTCTTGCAGCGTGGACAGCAGTACTCCTGTGCGTTCTCGGCGGGGGATATATCCAAAATCAGAAAATTAAAAAAGGGGAAAAACCGATAATTAAGTCTCATGAAACCTGAGCCGCTTTCACTCTCGATTTTTTTCCCCTGTTATAATGATGCAGGGACTATTGCATCGATGGTCGTCAAAGCAGATGCCCTCGCTCACACGCTCACCGACGATTACGAGATTATTGTCATCGATGATGGAAGTGAAGACGGGAGCTGGGATATCGTGCAGGAATTACATCGGCGCTATACGGCACTCCGGCTTATTCATCATGAAAAGAATAAGGGATATGGTGCTACACTCCGTGCGGGATTTGCCGCAGCGACAAAGGAATGGGTGTTCTATACTGATGGGGATGGACAGTACGATGTGAATGAACTGTCGCTTCTTGTAAACCGGATCTCGGATACGGTTGATATTGTCAATGGATATAAAATTAAGCGTCATGATCCTTTTCATAGAATTATTATTGGGTGGCTCTATCAAACTATTGTGAAAATCGCATTTGGATTGATAATCCGCGATGTTGATTGTGATTTTCGGTTAGTGCGCCGTTCAATGATTTCTAAGATTCCACTCAGACATACGAGCGGTGTTGTGTGTGTGGAAATGATTGCTAAGCTTGAGGATGCAGGAGCCCGGTTTGTCGAGGTGGGAGTTCATCATTATTTTCGTTCGTACGGAAAATCAACGATGTTCCAATTCAGACGAATTTTCCGTGCTATGTTCCAGCTGGTCCATCTCTGGGTTAATCTGCGTCTCTTTCAACAGGAAACGACCGTATAATGGTCTCAATCGATACATACTATGCCAATCGCCGGGTGTTGATCACGGGAGGACTCGGTTTTATTGGAAGTTCTCTTGCACAGGCTCTCGTCAGGGCTCATGCGAACGTAACACTATTGGATGCACTTCTTGTCGGATACGGTGGTAATCGATTCAATATCGATGGTATCGATAATTCACTCACAATCATCATTGGTGATCAACGAGATCAGGAATTGATAGAGAAAGCAGTGGCCGGTCAGGATATAGTGTTTAACCTGGCCGGAACACTGAGTCATATAGATAGCATCTCGGATCCTTTTACAGATCTTGACATCAATTGCAGGGCGCAGTTAAGTCTTCTCGAAGCATGCAGAAAATGTAATCCGACAGCTAGAATTCTCTTTGCCGGAACCCGGGGTGAATATGGCCGACCTGCAGCGCTTCCGGTAAAAGAAGACGATCCGTTGCATCCGATTGATATCAATGGAATTCATAATGTGGCCGCGGAATGGTATCATTCGCTCTATTATACTCTTCACGGTCTGCGGACAACAACGTTACGGCTGACAAATACCTATGGGCCGCGGCACCAGATGAGGCACTCCCGACAGGGAATCATTAACTGGTTTGTCCGACAGGCGCTTGACAATGAAACGATCAAACTCTTTGGCGGAGGCACTCAAATACGTGACGCAACGTATATAGACGACCTTGTCTCAGTGTTCCTAGCCGTTACCATGCAACCGGAAACGATCGGCGGTGTCTATAATGTCGGAGGTAACGCTTCGTCATTAAAAAATATTGCCGAAACAGTAATACGGCTCGCGGGCAGCGGCTCGGTATGCGCTGTTCCTTTTCCGGAAGAATACAAACGGGTCGAGATCGGTGACTATATTGCTGATGGTTCTATACTCTCGGCCGTGACAGGCTGGAAACCATCGGTTGAACTCGAAATTGGATTGGAAAAAACAATCGCATTTTACCGGCAATATAAAAATCACTACTGGTGATTATTATCTCGTATGTCGGAACAATAGAGAAATTTCTATAGGGAGAGATTATGAAGACTACGCCGATAACAATGGTAGAGTTTCTCATTTGCGTCGCCTCCAACGTCACAAGTCAATTCCTTCTTAAATTCGGAACGAAGCATCATACATTTATGATTGATATTACCCGGCCGTGGGAAAGTCTTGTGTCGGTTTTCACCAATCCACTATTGATTGGAGGGATTGTTTGTGCCATTATTAGCATGGGAACATGGATGGTTGTCGTTTCACGAAGCAACCTGAGTGTGGTATTCCCGATTGCCAACGCACTTGCCTTTTTTTGTATCGCATTCTTCGCACAATTTCTCTTTGGTGAGACAATGACATTCATGAGATGAACCGGCATCGCACTTATTGCACTCGGGATTTTTCTTGCTTCGCAATAATTCGTTTCAGCGGAGAAGCGATTGACATTCTCTCAGGGCTTCTCTATATTGATGCAATAACCGATCACTTATAAATGTCTCGATTATTCTCCATAGCTCGCGTCTCTCTTGTGGCCCTCTCACTTTTTTTTGCTCTCATAATGTGGGGATTTGTAACGCTACGCTTTGAATATCTCGAAACGTTCAGTATTCCTCTTGCTATTCAAAATATCCGGCCGGGATTTGCAATACAATCCCCATTGCCTCAAACAGTCCTTTTAAGGGTTCACGGGAGCGGATGGAGGATTGCAATGATGAAGATCGCCAAACCACCCGAATGCACGATTGACCTATCATCGGTGAACCGAGAAATAACGGTGTCACTACAAAAGATACTTCTAAAAGCGGTCGCTCTTCCATCGGATATTGAAGTGGTGGATATCTACCCGGAATTGCTGACAATTACGCTTGATGTTGCGGCGCAGAAAAAGATACCCGTCCAACCTTCCTGTGACGTACACTTCCGTGAAGGATACATTCAGGTGGGAAAGATCGATATTCAGCCGGATAGTATCACGATCGCCGGTGCAAGGAGTGTTCTTGATACAATTATGGGGTGGGCAACGAAAAAGATCGTCCTTTCTGATCTCCACATGCCGCTACGCCAACAGGTAGCTCTCAGCGACACGCTCGAAGTTCCTCTTACTCTCTCACAATCAACGGTGATGGTAAGTTTTGACGTCCAGCCGTTTGCCGAAAAAACTCTCCCGCGAATCCCTATTGATGTTGCGGCGGTTCCCTTCAATCGGCAGGTTATTCTTTTTCCTCCATCAATTGATGTCGTTGTCCGCGGTGGAATATCTCAATTGGCATCAGTCCAGGCCGACGAAATTTCTGCTTCCATTCATTATCATTCAATTCTTCTCGACACATCCGGCTCGATTCGTCCTGAAATCAGTGTACCGGCAGGACTCGCACTCGTGACATCGAAACCCGACAGGGTGGAGTATGTCATTCGAAAAAAATAACGCTGACGTTCCCTCAAAATGGTCTGCTTACCCTAAAAAAGAATACCGGTGAACTCCGTTGATCCGTCCTCCATGCCCATGCGATGCGGAGTGTGCCATCGCGCGATCCGATTCCAAATCCAGCGTCGCTCTTGAGAGTATTCCAGGTAAGCGTATTAAATCCATCGGAATATGATAGACGTGCCGGAACGTAATCGGCCCACCCTGCATCAAGAAAGAGCACCAGACTGAACGGACTGAGAATCTCTAACGGCCAGAAATCAGAATTGTCTAATGCGCTTCCATGGATAAGATATTCAAAATTTACAAGTACCATCCGGTTACCGAAGAATTCCTTGTAGGGATAGGCGGGGAGTGTTCCGATTCCTCCGAATTCGAATATTTTTTGATAAGGAAGTGTTCCATGGCTGCTGCCAACCCGCAACCGAGTGCTGAGCTTTGAGAAATTGCCGATAGGCTCATACCTTCTGATGTCGAGCAGATAACGGTGGAATGAAAAATCTCCGCCGAGATTATCTCCTGCATACTCGGCGCTTGCATGAATATTCCAGCCGGACCGTTGCCACCATGTACGATCAATTGTACTATAGTCAAGACTCATGACAACGCTTCGCATCAATCCGTCGAAGATAGGGGGATTGGGTCTGAAATGCTTATTCCCGCCGAATAATGACCAATCGGTTTTCCACGGCAGTGATTCATAATCGTCAACGAGGTAATCAAAACGTGCGCGAAGATGATGTGTCGGATATAACGAGCCATGAATGTTGAACCCACGACGTCCGTAATAATCAAAGAAATCTTCATGGATGAAAAAGGCGGCGGCGCTATTTTCATTTCGATTCATGATCCATGAATCACGAGTATCGGTGATATCGTGATATTCAATACCTGCCTCCATACAGTCTCGGGTCCGGCGAATAAATCCCATCCAAGATTGTATTGCCAACGATGAATAGCAAATCCGTATCCAAGAGATCCGTACAATGCAAAATTTCTTCTCGCTTCCCAGGGCTTGACCTCCGGTCTTCCTAAACCAAGGAACAGCCCGTCGACACGATTATAACGAATAATGAAAGGATCGAAGTTTGAAACAGAATTTGTCAGCCAGTTAAGGGAAAATTGAGGGACTGTGGGTCCATGATGATGAATAGCATAGCGGTCTCTGCCGGTGTAATAATATCGGTGACCTAGTAAGCTACTGTGTGCTCTATAATGGTCGGGTGCTTCTGTAGTTTCATACATGACTCCGCCGACAGCGCCTCCATCGTTTTTTGTGATCGTTCCATGCACGGCAGTGGCATCCCCTGTGATTATCCCGCTGCGGTTTACAATTATGTTGCCCTCATAAACTATGACATCTCCTTCGACAACGCCATTTACAGTCAGGGATCCGTTGCGGACAACCACAAATCCGCGTATCGTGTCATTGATTCCAATGTTATTATCACCGTTGAAAGTGATTGTGCTATCTGTCCCGTTTATGATGAACTCATCATGTAATGCACTTGAGTCAGAGGAATCTGCAGATTGGCCTTCAGGAAGTGGCTCGCGCAGCACCGGGTGACCAAATGTCATCTGCATTTCATTGTCAATGGATGAAAGAATTTTTTCTACAAGAGCATTAATTCTTTTTTCAACAGCGCTGGTACTGTCATCATCCTTAGTTGTCTTCGATTGATGTTGTGCATACGATTGGGTGATGAAAAGAGATGCAATCAATATCATGCCGAGACTCCGAAGAGATTGCCGGGAGTCCATAATTCACCTCCTGTTTTAAGGCTTAAAATTGAATTGACTTGAAACGAACACTCAAAAATAGATACGGTGTATTAGTGAAAAAGTTACGTATCGCCAGGGGAAATGAGATTTCTAAGTGGGAATTTCGATTTCTAGTGCCCTTACAACTATTTCTTATTATTAAAAGGGCACAGTACACGGTCCGACCTATATAACCATATAGAATTTTTAAAATGATGGTTGGAGCGGTACTAGTGTCGAGTACCAAAAATAACTTGACTAGTGCCCCGACAACCATTAATTCTTACAGAAAACAGGGCACAGTACCGTTCCAACTATTAAATTCATTTAGAATTATAATTATATGATTGTAACGGTGAGAATTTATTGGATTAAAACTGACGGAAACCGAATGGAATAGCATTATATGGCGCTCCGAATTATTCAAGTTATTTTTGAATCGAGACACTAGTGACGAGAGATATGTTGGGAGTAACTAATCTGTACGGGTGTTTTTATTATCGGGATCGGCAATTGTCCACTCCGAATTGCTTTTGAGTGAGTTTCCAGAGGGAGCCGTTTTATAAGACGAACAATGCTGGATAGAGCCGTGGTGCCAATTTCTGCCGGTTGAGGATCGACGACGATATCAATGAGACCGTTTTGAAGGGCATCCCGGGCTCTTCGCTCTTCACTATAGCAAGCAAGAATCGGACGCGGTGAAACCAGTCCTAGCCGGAATAGATCACTTGCAATGAGGATGTATAAAGCGTGTGTTGCTATGACGGCTGTAGGCGGTGAAGGAGAAAACAGAATGCTGTTCATAGCCCGGCGAACAGTGCCCGAATCAGTGGAAAGACCAAAGGCCTGATACTCCGATCCATTCTCCCTTAGGTTCTTAAGCATTGAGCGAAGCAGAGTGACTTCCTGTGAATCTAGGATTTCAGCCGTCAGAATAAGAATCCGTCCCTGTTTGCGTTGTCTTTCGACAACACCGCGAACCAACTTTTCTGCAGCGTTTTCGAAATCAGGCATGATAAAAACTCCTACCTGTTTTGCCTCCGGTAGTGCACCAATACCGGCAACCGATATCCCCCGGCTGATTGCATCATCGATCAGCAATCCAGCCGTCAACTGATTGACGGGTTCAAAAATTATCCCTTTGGCTCCTTTATCAAAGAATTCTTTGAATATTTGTTCTTGCGTCGCTTCATTCTGTTCGGCTGACGCCCAGAGGATATTTGCATCATCATCTACAGCACGTTCATCAATAGCCCGATGCATTTCTCGGGTTGCCTCGGTTTCCTGTGCAACGCAAATGCCCACCGTGAACCTTCGATCCTGAGATGCTGACTGTTTCCCTTTTCCATTGCATGAAAAAAAACATGCTATAGAAAAGACACACAAAATAATCCAGATTACCGGTTGTTTCATAGAATAACCTGCCTCGGCTGTTCCATCCAAAGATATCGAGGAGGAATGTGAGTTGCAAGAAGTATCACGAGTGTAACTTTTTTTACAGTACTACGTAACGCAACGTAGAGTGTTGTTCAAAAGAGGTCCCACTGAATCGTAGTATCGAAAATAACAAAAGATCCAAAGATAATTTGGAGGAGTCAACCATGGAAAATCGTAAACACATTCTCAGCTCTATAGTAATGGTGCTTATCGGATTTGTGTTGATTGCAGCTTCTGCAATGGCACAAGACAAAGTACTCCACAGTCCCTATTTCACTGATGCGAAGTTGTATCAGATTGAGACGAATATTATAATCGCTCTTCAAAGCGGTTATCCCGGCATCGAGTCATCCGCGGCTCATACACTCCGTGAGTTAAAAGCATATAACCCCGGTTTTTCCTTTTCTCGTTCTATTATCCCTTTAATGCGTATAGTAAAATCTGAAACCGCCGATACTCGATCGCGTCTGTGTGCAATACTGGCACTATATGATTTAAAGAGCGATCGTGGTGATTTTGCTATTGCGGGGATGGCGAAATATTCCGTTAACCAAAAAGTCAAGAAACTGTGTTCCTGGTTTACGTACACTCGTCAGCTTGAAAAAACACAAGTGGCAGTGAATACCATTCAGAAAACAGTGTTATTGGCATTATGGTAACACGTTCCATTAATAATAGATCGGCTGTCTGAAATATGACTCATTGTAAGATGATTATTTCGGGCAGCCTTTTTTACTCGTCTCTTTTACTTCCTGATATTTGACTTCATATCTCGAAATTCAGTATATTCCTCGTGAGCCCGAGTTATAAGCACTCTTGTCCCATGTCATATCAGGTGATAATGGAAGAAACATACGGCACCGTCACAGGTTATGGAGCCCGAAAGAGAAAAGAGTGATGGGATGCCATTCCAGCGGATTCTTACAAATAAAATATATTATTAAATTGATCCGGTAGTAGGAGGTCTCTATGCTTACGCTCACAGGTCTTTCGTACAAAGACAAGGATTCAATACCGACCCGATTTACCCACCACACCGTTACCGGTGGAAAAAATGTTTCACCCGGATTTTCCTGGGCCGGTTCTCCGCCTGAAACAAAATCCTTCGCCTTTTCGCTCGTCGATCCCCACCCGGTCGCAAGAAACTGGGTGCACTGGTTAATTATTAATATTAATCGACAGGAAGGGAAGATCGTTGAGGGTGCTTCACGAACAAACAGCCTTCCCTCGGGTGCAAAAGAATTGATGTCCACCTATAACGAAATCGGTTACGGTGGTCCATCACCGCCGCCCGGATCGGGTGTTCATCCATACGTCGCGACGTTGTATGCACTGAATATCGAATCGTTGAATCTTCCTGTGAGGACAAATCTGTCTCAATTCCAGGCTGCTTTGAAAGGGAAAATCATTGCTGAAGCGGTGATGACAGGTTATTATGAAATAAAATGATTCGATGCTTCGTATTCATCCGCGGACAAGCGTCACCATGTCGCGGACAGCAGTCTCGAGGCCGCTTAGAACGGCTCGCGAAATGACGGCATGACCTATGCTCACTTCGTCAATATCATGGATTTGTCTAAGAGGGATGATGTTCACATAATTTAATCCATGTCCCGCGTTTACATCCAGTTGAAATTTTTTTCCTAGAGCTGCCGCCATTCTGATTTTCTCGAGATGTTCTCGTATTTCTTCATCATTCACGGCATTGGCATATTGTCCCGTGTGAATTTCTATCATGTCTGTCTCGATTGCTGCAGCGGTTTCGATTTGATCCTGCTCCGGCTCGATAAAAAGACTCACCGGGATTTCATGTCCGTGAAACTCTTTTATGACATCGCCATAGAAATCACGCTGGGCAACAACGTCGATTCCCCCTTCGGTTGTCAGTTCCTGTCGGTGTTCAGGAACCAGAGTTACCAGATCCGGGAGTATATCGATCGCAATGCCTATGATCTCGTCGGTGGCGGCCATTTCGAGATCGAGTTTTGTTTTCACCGTTTCCCGGAGCAATCGCACGTCACGATCATTGATATGACGCCGGTCTTCACGCAGGTGACACACAATCCCCTCGGCTCCGGCAATCTCACAGATAGCTGCTGCTGCAACCGGATCGGGTTCGACTCCGCCGCGTGCCTCTCGAAGTGTGGCAATATGGTCGATGTTAATTGCAAGCCGCATAGAACAACTCCTTTTCCATTATTTAAAATGTACGAAATTCACGGATGATTTCAAACAATCTTGCTTTCTCTTCATCTTTTTATTATATTTACTCATCGTTAGGGGTGCTCCGTAAAATGCGGATGCTGAGAACACACCCTCGACCTGATCTGGGTAATACCAGCGTAGGGAAACTAAAATTTTTTCAATCGCCGTTTTTCTGACAGATCGCTGGTATGATGTCAGGGAAACGGCGATTGTGTTCTATACTATCAATGGAGAGGTTGTATGACCGATGCAAAAGCAGTCTGGCAGGACGTACAGAAAATCCGTGAAGAGGCGCCGCTTGTTCATAACATCACCAACTACGTGGTGATGAATACAACAGCAAATGCTCTACTCGCTCTCGGTGCATCGCCCGTGATGGCACATGCAATTGACGAGGTTGAAGATATGGTTGGAATCGCACGAGCGGTTGTCATTAATATTGGTACTTTGAGTCGACTATGGATCGATTCAATGATAAAAGCAGTCCACGCAGCGAAGGACCGTAATGTTCCAATAATCCTGGATCCTGTCGGTGCCGGTGCGACTCGTTTTCGGACCGAGACTGCTCATAGACTCTTGAAGGAAGCCCCGCCAACGATTATCCGTGGGAATGCGTCTGAGATCCGTGCACTCTATCATGCCGAAGGGTTGACCAAGGGGGTCGACAGCAGGCATGGCTCTGAAGAGGCGCTTGACGCATCTAGGATACTTTCGCAACGCTATGGCTGTGCCGTCAGTGTGAGTGGTGCAGTAGATATTATTGTCCAGAACGAAAAAATCATCCGTGTATCGAACGGCCATCCCATGATGCCAAGGGTGACCGGTCTTGGCTGTACGGCTTCGGCGCTGACCGGCGCATTTGCAGCAGTGAATCCATCACCGTTGGCCGCTGCCGCCCATGCAATGGTTATAATCGGTATTGCCGGCGAGATCGCTGCGGAACATTCAAGAGGTCCGGGATCTCTTCAATTACACATTCTCGATGCATTATATCAATTGACAGAATCGGATATTCACCAGCGCTTGAAAATAGAATGGTCATGAGGCGCATAGTTGATTATAGTCTCTATCTTGTGACAGATAGCCGGATTTCGCTTCCACGAACTGTCGAAGAAGTTGTAGAATTATCTGTCCGGGGAGGTGTAACGATCGTTCAACTTCGTGAGAAGGAATGTTCGACAAGAGAATTCGTCGAGCGAGCGCGAAGAGTCAAAAAAATTGTCCACTCGCATGGAATTCCCCTGATCATTAATGATAGAGTTGATGTCGCACTTGCTTCTGGTGCGGATGGTGTGCATATCGGTCAGCAGGATATGTCCGTTCGCGATGCCCGGTATTTGATGGGTCCGGATGCAATTATAGGCTTTTCAGTTGAGACGATGGAGCAAGCTGTTGAAGCCGAAAAACTGGATGTAAATTATCTGGGAGTCAGTCCGATTTTTCCCACTCCCACAAAAACCGATACGGCCACCGAGTGGGGGATTGAAGGTTTGCATGCGCTCCGTTTACAAACGCGTAACGTTCTTGTTGCGATCGGTGGAATAAATTTATCAAATTCTGGTGCTGTGATAGAAGCTGGAGCGGATGGGCTTGCTATCGTCTCGGCACTGTGTGCCGCCGCTGATCCCGAGGGTACATCGAGAAAATTCCGGGATATAATTGAACAGGAGAAACAAAAAAAGAAAGGTGCCGGGGATGAAACTCTCAGCAATCGGTGAATTTGGATTTATTCGACGAGTCTCGCCACCATTTACCCAAAATCTTCCTCAAAATATAGTGGGGATCGGAGATGACTGCGCCGTTATTCCTTGGGGCTCTGGAACCTCGCTTCTTGTCACCACCGATATGCTTGTTGAAGGCATTCATTTTCTCCGAGAAAAAATCTCTCCCCGCGATCTCGGATATAAAACACTCGCAGTCAATCTCAGCGATATTGCCGCAATGGGAGGGAGTCCTACAAGCACTTTTATCTCGATCGGAATACCAGGGGAAATTGAAGTGGAATGGCTTGATGATTTTTACAATGGATTACGTGAACTCGCCGAGTCTGAAAATGTTTCATTATTAGGGGGGGATACTACGAAATCTCCGGCTCATATCGTTGTTACTATGACTGTCCTAGGATTAGAAGAAACTCGACTGATAAAATACCGTTCAACTGCACGGTATGGCGATTATATTTGTGTTACAGATTGTATAGGAGACTCCGGAGGCGGATTGAGAATTCTTCTCGAGGATATCGGCATGGAAGAGGATACCGCTCTGCTGGTTCAGCGGCATCAGAGGCCGAAAGCACATCTCATGGAAGGAGCATGGCTTGCAATTCAGGATGGAGTGCACGCGATGATGGATGTTTCCGATGGGATCGACTCTGACATTTGCAGAATTATGGAAGCCTCATCCTGCGGCGCTCATATTCAAATTGAATGGCTTCCGCTTTCTGTACAGCTTCGAAGAGTATCGAAGCGGTACAATTGGAATGCGGAAGAAATTGCTCTTACCGGCGGAGAAGATTACTGTTTGCTTATTACAATTGATCCTGAATACTATACACATATAGCTCATAGCTTTCAAAAAAAGTTCAATCGTCCTCTCTCAAAGATTGGCACTATTCTCGAAAAGGGGAAGGGATTACAGTATAGTGAAGACGGGAAGAAGTATGTAGTACATAAACATGGTTATGATCATTTCGCATAAATTACTGGAAAGAAGGGTGGTTTGGTAAATATAAGGAGGGAAAGATGAACGATTCGAACTCAATAAATAATAATGTATTTCCGAACAGCAGGCGTGTTTATGTTAAAGGAAAAATATACAGTGACATAGATGTCCCGTTCAGGGAGATTACACTAGGCCGGCGATGCCTGCAGGCGAGGAAAATTCTCTATTTCGTGTCTATGACACACGTGGGCCTTGGGGAGATCCGGAAAAACAATGCGATATCAACGAAGGATTATCCCCCATGCGACGCACTTGGATACTACAGCGTGGTGATGTGGAGGAATACGATGGGCGGGAGGTGAAAGCGGAAGATAACGGTTATCTTACACGCGGCTACGAGGAGTATGTTCGTCAGCATGATAATGGAGGAATAAAGAACGTCTTCGGGCACAGGCGGAAACCGCTCAGGGCCCGGAGAGGAAACACCGTCACTCAACTATCGTATGCAAAACGTGGTATTATTACACCTGAGATGGAATTCGTGACCATCCGGGAAAATTTAGACCGTGAAAATTATGAAAAGTCGGGAGAAATTAATCTTAAAAACGGGGCAATGCAAGGTCGGCTGCACTCCGGTGAGTCATTCGGGGCAAGTATTCCAAAAGTGACGACACCGGAATTTGTCCGTAACGAAATTGCCTGTGGTCGTGCAATCATTCCCGCCAATATTAATCATCCCGAGGGCGAGCCAATGATCATAGGCCGGAATTTTCTCGTGAAGATCAATGCAAACATCGGAAATTCTGCTATCACCTCATCCATCGAAGAAGAAGTTGAAAAAATGCGTTGGGCAGTGCAGTGGGGTTCCGATACTGTAATGGATTTATCGACGGGAAAAAATATTCATACCACCAGAGAATGGATCATACGAAATTCTCCGGTACCGATAGGGACAGTCCCGATCTATCAGGCGCTGGAGAAGGTTGGTGGAAAGGCAGAAGAACTGACATGGGAAATTTATCGTGATACGCTTATTGAACAGGCGGAACAGGGGGTCGATTATTTCACCATCCATGCCGGTGTTCTTCTTCGATATATTCCACTTACAGCAGGTCGTGTGTGCGGAATCGTATCGCGCGGCGGCAGTATTATGGCAAAATGGTGTCTTGCGCATCATAGGGAAAACTTTCTGTATACCCATTTCCGGGAAATCTGCGAAATCATGAGTACATACGATATCGGTTTTTCCCTCGGTGATGGATTACGTCCCGGGGCTATCGCTGACGCGAACGATGATGCACAGTTTGGGGAATTGCGGACACTGGGTGAGCTGACAAAGATTGCATGGGAAGAGGATTGTCAGGTCATGATTGAAGTGACCGGGACATATCCCGATGCAGCTCATAAAAGAGAATATGGATCTGGAACTGAAGCAGTGTTTTGAAGCTCCCTTTTATACTCTCGGGCCGCTGGTAACCGATATTGCACCCGGATATGATCATATCACCAGCGCGATCGGAGCAGCGATGATCGGCTGGTATGGATGTGCCATGCTCTGTTATGTGACACCGAAAGAACACCTTGGACTTCCTAATAAGAAAGATGTCAAAGACGGGGTCATCGCGTACAAAATTGCTGCACATGCTGCCGATCTGGCGAAAGGACATCCGGGAGCACAAGCGTGGGATAACGTCATGTCAAAGGCACGGTTTGAGTTTCACTGGGAAGATCAATTTAATCTTGCACTTGATCCGGTGAATGCACGGGAATTTCATGACGAGACTCTTCCGCACGAGGCGGCGAAAACGGTTCATTTCTGTTCAATGTGTGGTCCTCATTTTTGTGCAATGAAGATAACCGAAGATGTCCGGAAATATGCAGCTGAGAAAGGAATTTCTGAAACCGAAGCACTTACACAAGGGCTGGAAGAAAAAGCAGGTGAATTCAAAACTCACGGTTCAGAAATTTATTCTAAAAATCCGGCAGCAGAATGAAAAAGCATACTTATCACACAGTATTAACAATTGCGGGGGCCGATAGCAGCGGCGGTGCAGGCATCCAGGCAGACCTTAAGACTTTTGCTGCCCTGGGATGCTATGGAATGTCCGTGATCACATCTCTTACAGCACAAAATACGGTCGGAATAATGTCTGTCCTCGATGTACCGGCCCGATTTGTGGCAAAACAGATTGATGCTGTTTTTAATGATATTGGCGTTGATGCTGTTAAAATCGGTATGGTGAAAAATGAAGAAATTATTCGGATAATTTCCCGGAAACTTCGTTCATATCGCCCCTCGCGTATAATCGTTGATCCGGTCATGATTGCAAAAGACGGAAAAAGACTCCTTCGGCAGGATGCTATTCATGCGCTCACTACTCAATTGTTTCCACTTGCTACAATTGTAACACCGAATATTCCCGAGGCAGTATTTCTTACAGGTTGTGTGATAAGGAACAAGAACGATGTTGAAAAAGCAGGGGTGAGACTTTTATCGTACGGTCCGGAAGCAGTCCTACTGAAGGGAGGTCACACGAAAAATAATATCTGTCAGGACTGTCTTTGCATCGCTGGAGCAAACGGAAAAATTTCAATTAAATGGATGGGAAAGAGGCGTATTCAAACGAAAAATACTCACGGAACCGGATGTACATTATCCTCCGCAATTGCAGCATATCTCGCACGAGGGTACGGAATACTGGAAGCAGTTGAACAATCGAAGCAATATATTACGGGAGCGATAAAAGCGGGTGCTGCATATCGGCTGGGGAAAGGACATGGTCCTGTTCATCATTTCTATAAAGGTGTTGTTAATCAGGATCTGGAAAGAGCGACCTCATAATTTCTCAAAAAGGATCGAGAATTCATAGGTCGCTCCACCAGGATTTTTAGTTACTTGGTGTCGAGAATGACGGGCAGGCCATCCTTTCCTGAGCCGACGATGATGACTTTGGTATTCGGTGAATTTGCCAGTTTTTCTGTCGCTTCAACTCCTTTCCAGCGTAACAACTGGTCACTGATTCCGGCAGCGACGATTGTTTGGAAGTCGGCGATTCCTTTGGCCTCGATGCGCTTCCTGTCGGCTTCCTGCCGTTCCTTCGTAAGAATGAACTCCATCCGCTGACTTTCCTGATCCGCCCGCTGTTTCTGCTCGATTGCCTCTGTGAGTTGTGTCGGCAGGGCAACATTGCGCAATGGTGTTGATTCAACGATAACACCTCGGGGGCCTATCGTTCGTCCAAGTTCTTCCAGAATTGCTATACCGAGCCTTTCCCTTTCCGTAGAGTAGAGCGCGCTGGCTTGAAAACTTGCCGTGACCGACCGGCTGATGGAACGAAATTGTGGAATCAATACAATATTTTCATAATCTCCATTTGAGACGGTCTGATAGACACGTGCAGCGGAATCGGGATTGAGTCTGTACAATGCGCTGATCTCAAGACCGATCGTCAATCCTTCGCGGGAAAGTACTTGCATGGTTTCTTTATGTTCTTTCGTTTGGATCGAAAACTTCTCAACGTTTGCGAGTGGGTTTACGAAGTTAATACCCGCAGGGAGTGTACGGTTTGATACAACTCCGAAGAGATCGACAACACCGACATGTCCGGCCGGGATGATCGTAAAACACTGGACGAGAGCGAAAACAAGAGATAGCACAAAAACCACGAGTGCAACTCTTGTGTTTGCTTGGAAAGCAAGATTTCGCTGTGCTAAATATTTCTTTCGTGCAGCAATCCACCAGAAAAGTGCGATGACCGCGATCATAAGAGAGAAAATAAATGCCATTTTTTACTCCTTTCAAAGCTTTAGGTGAGTATCGTTTGTAAATTTTTGTAAAGCATGGATGGTTGTTCGTCGGAGAGATTCTTTCGGATCTTTGATGGCATCTGTCTCGCCGACTTCATCGATGAGTCGATGAACTGCATTGAGATGCATCTTCAAGGCAATATCTTCTGGATTTTCTTCGGTTGTCCCAACAACTGCGATTGTCGGAATTCCTCTCCGGTTGGTATGACTCAAGACCCCATGAATGACTTTCCCGAATTGAGTCTGATAATCGAGTTTCCCTTCGCCGGTAAGTACGATTGTAGCATTTTCGATAAGACTGTTAAAATTGACAACATCCAGAATTAGTTCGATCCCGCGGCGGAGTTCTGCGTTGCAAAAAGCGACTAATCCTGCTGCCGCACCTCCTCCGGCTCCGCTTCCAGGAAGTTGCAGCACATTAATGCCAAGATCGCGGCGAATAATCGACCCGTACTGAAAAAGGGCATTATCGAGGATACCGACATCTTCCATCGAGGCACCCTTTTGAGGACTGAAAACAACGGATGCGCCTTCCGGACCCCATAGGTTATTAGTCACGTCGCATGCAAGAATAATTTTGGTGTTCGGAATCCTTGGATCGAGGTTAGAAACATCGATCTTATCAAGTTGAAGCAAAGCAACGCCCCCTTGGGGAAGTTCGTGTCCATTGGCATCGAGGAGCCGTACACCGAGAGCCTGGACGATACCGGCACCGCCGTCGTTTGTGCCGCTATCTCCAAGCCCGAGGATTATCTGCCGCATGCCGGCGTTGAGGGCGTGAGTGATGAGTTGACCTACCCCAAAGGTCGTTGTGATTTTTGGATCGCATTTTGAGGATGGGATAAGAGAGAGTCCGGCCGCTGATGCCATCTCGAGCACGGCTGTTTCCTTATCTCCCAAAACACCCCATCGGGCTTCGACTTTCTGCCCGGGAAGCCGGTTCAGCTACAATCGATGTGCGATATTGCCCCTGACTGAGCTCTACCAGTGTTTCTGTCGTTCCTTCTCCACCATCGGATAAAGGGATCGGAAGAATTTCTGCATCAGGAAATATTTCGTGTGCCGCTTCAGCCATTACGGCAGCAGTTTGACGGGATGAGAGCGTTCCCTTGAACGATGTGGGGGCTATAATAATTTTCATTGCAATGGAACGTACAAAAAACATCTGAATTACTCAAGTTGTTTCAAAAATCGGACTCTTTCTCACAATATTGACTTTGACTTTCTAATTTTTTACATTCTAATAAATCCAAATCAATTGGCGGACTTACTGAATAGGCGCTCTATTACTCCTCTTGTTACCGCGTAAATTTTTCATTTCACTTTTTACCCGTCAAGGAATAGCTGTAACCCAAATAAATTCAATAACTTGAATTGACTTTAAAAAACATGTTTCGTACATTACTTTTTGTTTTAATTTTCCAATTAGAGATATGGCGTTGATGTCTATAGAAAAGCCTATTGAGGGTGTAGTCATTCGGGATCTGAAGAAATTTAAAGATACCAGAGGTTGGTTGTGCGAACTCTTCCGGATGGATAATCTTGATGAAGTATTCCGGCCGGAAATGGCTTATATTTCCATATCTCACGCAGGTATTCATCGTGGGCCTCATGAACATAGTGAACAAGCTGATTTTTTCTGCTTTTTGGGGCCGTCAAATTTCAAGGTATATCTATGGGATAATAGAAAAAACTCCTCTACATACCAACATAAAATGGTATTCGTTGGAGGCGAGGACGCCCCTAAATCGGTTTTAATACCAGCAGGAGTAGTCCATGCGTATAAGAACATTGGTGGGACACCCGGAATGGTTGTGAATTTCCCGAATAGGTTGTTTGCCGGACGAGACAGGAAGGATCCGGTGGATGAAATCCGCCACGAAGACAATCCCGATACAATTTTCAGGCTTGACTAAATGAAAAACATCCTCGTAACGGGCGGCGCCGGATTTATTGGTAGTAACTTCGTTCATCATATGCTGCGTGCCCATCCCGATTACATAATAATAAACTTCGACAAGCTGACGTATGCCGGTAATTTAGAGAACCTTCAATCTGTCGAGCATCACGCCGGTTATCGTTTCATAAAGGGTGATATTTGTTCGAGGGATGAAGTCGAAAGTGTATTTAAAAAATATGCTATTGATACCGTGGTGCACCTTGCAGCTGAGTCGCATGTTGATCGGAGCATTATGGGACCGCTGCAATTCGTTCAGACCAATGTTGTGGGAACAAATATTTTGCTTGAAGTATCACGTGCAACCGATATAGAAAAATTCCTCCATGTTTCAACCGACGAAGTCTATGGATCGCTCGGCTCCACAGATAAATTTACTGAAAAGACCCCGTACCACCCTAACAGTCCGTATTCGGCGAGCAAAGCGGCTGCGGATCAGATCGTTGGCGCGTATTTTCATACTTTCGGAATGCCGGTTATCATCACAAATTGCTCCAATAATTATGGCCCATACCAGTTTCCAGAAAAACTTATTCCTCTAATGATCGCGAACGCTCTCAACGACAGACCGCTTCCGGTATATGGAGATGGGCTGAATGTTCGCGATTGGCTCCATGTGAAAGATCATTGTATTGCACTTGATTGTGTGCTTCATAAAGGAAAACGTGGAGAAAAATATAATATCGGCGGGAATAATGAAAAGACGAACATAGAAATTGTACGAACCATACTCCGCCATCTCGGAAAGCCGGAATCTCTTATAAATTACGTGAAGGATCGGGCGGGACATGATCGCCGCTATGCAATTGATGCTTCGAAGATTAAATCGGAGTTGGGGTGGGAACCGTCGTTCACTTTTGATAAGGGGATCGCCGAGACTGTGGATTGGTACATTGCCAATCGAAAATGGTGGGAACGAATTATCAGCGGTGAATATCGAAATTATTATAAACGACAATACGAAGAACGTTAAACTCCCATGAATCAATAAAGCGCTCTTCGGCATATTCTGGCATTTTTATTATTATGGCTTATCATTCGTGCTATAATTATCCCATGATCGTACGTAATGCGAATCGTATTATTGATACACGCAACGCAGCAAAGATTGTTCGTCGCGGCAGGGAGAAAATTGTGGTCTTAGGAGATGGGCGATGAGGTTTTTCGGTACCGTTGTGCACGGTAGATCCCAAAGGCGGCAGGAGTCTTTAAAAAAATAGCAATTTTATTATATATACGGGAGAAAATGCCGGGTCTCAGTTGTAACTCATCTGTATGATTTGAACGTCATTCTCCTGGGACTCTCGAGATGCAGAATCGTTGTTTCCTAATAATCAATATATTTATGAGGTCATCATTATGAAGCGTTTTTGTGTAATTCTTCTGGTGTTGTGTATATTCTCCGTTGCTTTTATGTGGGCCCAAACGGATGAAAGTTCTACACTTCGAAGATCTCAAGCAGAATTGGTTCAGGCAATTAATGTCACCGTAGGAGGTGATTTTATCATCACAGGATCCTTCACGGCGTCTAAAATGCAGCGGCTTGATTATTTTATTACGACTCTTTTCACCAAGGTGCAGGACAGAACGTTAAATATGATAACTCAATTATCGACGAGAAATCAACTTATTAGGGAAATGAATCGATATGCTCTGAGGGATATCACATTA
The DNA here is from genome assembly GCA_963776275.1 of Ignavibacteriota bacterium. GTDB lineage: Bacteria > Bacteroidota > Ignavibacteria > UBA10030 > CAVZMI01 > CAVZMI01. Next base: position 168,634 of record CAVZMI010000021.1, on the reverse strand, counting down.
AAGCGGGCGAACGGAGATCAATTTAAAGTTGACCTATTGAAATTTCGTTTGACCGGTGATTTCAAATACAATCCCTATTTAATGAATGACGATGTTATTATTATACCGGCTTATGATGACGAAAAAAGTACTGTTGAAATTAGCGGTGCTGTGAATAATACGACGAAGTTTCAGTTTGTTGAAGGTGATAAACTTTCAGATGCAATTCTTTTTGCAGGAGGGATTAATTCTTCCTATGAAAATGTGGAAAAAGCGGAAATCTCACGCCTCGATAACACAGGAAACAAGGAAAATCTTATAGTCGTGAATATTGAGGACGATATTGTGCTAAAACGTGGAGATAGAATTAGAATCCTTGCAGACGAAAACCAGAGAAAGAATTATAAGGTTAGAGTAATCGGTGAGGTTCGGTATCAGGGGTATATTTATGTCGCTAAAAGTGGATCATTTCTCAGCGAAGTAATACGTAAAGCCGGCGGTTTTACAGTAAATGCCGATCTGAGACGAGCGGAAATAATCAGAGATTATAACGCAATCGAAATATTGCAGCGATCTCAATTTACAACCAATATTGAAGAGCAGTGGATAAAACTACACCAAATAAAAGTTCTTGAAATGTTACGGCACGCTAATCTTTCAGAAGAAGACTCGCTTTCCTTTAGCGTCGATAATGAACTTCGAATACTTCGTTCTGAGAATTTGGTGGACTTCACAAAATTGAACGATCCTGAATCGGAAGAAAACAAGTTCAATGTACAAGATGGTGATCTCATAGTAGTACCGGCTAAATTCGATTATGTATACGTGTTCGGTCAGGTTGCAAAGGTAGGGTATATAAAGTATGTTCCGGAAAAAGATTATACTTATTACATAGAAAAAACCGGGGGTCTTGCGGAGACGGCGCGCGACGGTGAAGACGACATAGTGATTATAAAAGGGAAAGAAATGAACTGGGTGACAAAAGATAAAAGGAACATAAAAATAGAACCAGGCGATTATATTTATGTTCATAAAAATATTCCTGTGAAAACGTGGACATATATTAGAAGAATAGGGGACGTTCTTGGAATAGCCGGCAGTATAGCGACCGTAATTCTATTATTTATTCAATTCCAGAAATAACTTTTAAGGATGAACAGATGAACGATCAAAATCAAAGCTCCGAAGAAAGAGTCGGGAGTACATTCCTTGAGTTTTTAACTATAACCGTAAAGTACAGGAAGTTCTTACTTTTGTTCGTAGTAATTATTACGGTTGGTGTCACAGTGTATGCCCTCCTCTCACCAAAATGGTATAAAGCCACTGCATCTGTACTTCCTGCAGAAAAGAATGATTTATTATCGACAATTTCCGGGATATCGAATCTTGCGAAAGGATTTTCTGCCAGTAAAGGTTTGGCGGCGTTAACGGGGCGTAATTCAGAGTCCGATAAATATATCGCAATATTAAAAAGTGCAACTATCACTGATGACGTAATTAAGAAATTTGAATTGAGAAAAGAGTACGACAAGGAAAGCGATTATTATGAAAAGGTAGTCAAGGAATGGCAATCGAATTTGGAATTAGAAATTCAGGATGAAGGAAATCTGACAATAATAGTGTACGACAAGGATCCACAAAAAGCGGCAGACATTGCAAATTATATGGTTAATAGGCTGAACGAAATTAATACAACCTTGGGCGTTACCAACGCGAAAGCAAACCGTGAATTTATAGAAAAACGTTACTTCCAGAATGTCGATGATATAACAAGCCTTGAAACAGGTATGAGGAAGTTTCAGGAAAAATATGGGGTCATTGCGGTTCCGGAACAACTTGAGGCCACAGTAAAATCGATGTCAAGCATTTATGTAGATCTTTATAAAAAAGAAGTTGAATACAATGTTCAAAAGCAGACATACGGGATAGATCATCCGGTTACTACGAATACCAGGGTCGAATTGAACGAGTTGCAGAAGAAAATAGATCAGCTTAATTCGGGTACCGATCCATCACAAAAGGATGTCAAGCTACTCATACCGTTTAAGACGGCTCCAGTGCTTGGAAATGAGTATTTGAAAATATTCCGTAATCTTGAAATTCAGTATAAAATACTTGAATTTATTCAACCCCTGTACGAACAGGCGAAAATTGAAGAGGTTCGGAACACTCCTTCGGTGTTAGTATTGGATAAAGCGGGCCCTGCAGACAGAAAAGCAAAACCTAAGGGGACGATCTATGCGGTGGTTTCGTTTGTTCTTTCACTTGGATTCGCGTATTTCATTATTTTGACAAAAGAACTTTTTACAAAATTAAAGGTGATGCATCCCGAGAAGTACCAATACATTTTTAACTCGCTCCGTCTGAAACGCAAGTAATTAACCGGCTATTTTTTCAATGCAACTCGGATCGCTCATTCGAAAAAATTTTTCGTTCCTGGTCGTTTCGTCGATCTCCAGGTTTGTAGCCAATTCATTATTGTTCATCATTGTCGGCAGGTATTACGGCGCAGAGATTTTCGGGAGTTTTACATCATCGTATATTCTGTCGCTGCTATTTTTGAATCTGGCCGATTTTGGTTTTGACTATCTCATCACGTCGGAGATTGCAAAGCACAATAATCAGATCATCCAAATAATCTCGAGGTTCCTTCCGATTAAAATTGGTTTGACGTTGCTTGCAGTACTAATTTACATCATCGTCGGTGTCTTGATACCCTCGAGCGCCTTGACGAAAATCATTCTTGTCATTTTCACACTCAATATCGTTTTCGGCACATTTGCGAGTCAGGCGTTCTCGGTTTTCAAGGGATTGGAACGTTTTGATATTGAAGCGAAAGTATCGTTTGGAACGAATATGGCCCTGCTGCTGACGACCATAATCATTTCATACTTAGGATTGAATATCATTTATATCGCGGTCGCCGTCGTTCTCCTGCGATTGATTTACCTCGTATTATTATATATTCAGTTGAACCATCTGACGGCTCTAAGAACGTTAAAGATCAACCTCCGTCCCGGAAATCTTTTTCAGGATTTCAAGCTCGTATCCCTATTTGGATTAGATTTATTATTCGGGACCTTATACTTTCAGATCGATACGATCTTATTATTGGCTTTCCTAGGGGAGACTCAGGCAGGAATTTATCAATCGGTTTTTCGATTGAGTATAACAATATTTATGATTCCGGATTTAATCATCAGTACGTTGTTTCCGACGGTTATCCGGATATACCATGAAGGAAAAGATATCTGGGAACATATTGTTAAAATTACATTTCGATATATGTTTTACCTCAGTATTCCGATCTTCGTCCTCGTGTATTCGTTTTCGGAAGACATCCTCATGTTTCTCTATGGGGGGAAGAATTTTTTCAGTAATCCCGAACTTTTAGCTTTATCCGTTAATGTTCTGAAGGTTTCATCAGTGATCTTTATCGTTCGGTATTCTGCCGCCCCCATCGCCATGATTCTCACCATTGTAGGGAAACAATCGATCCGTACCAAAATTGTTGTTGTCGTATCGATACTGAATATCTCCCTGAATTGTGTATTGATTCCGGGATACGGTGTAACGGGGGCGATCGTTACATCATGCATAAGCAACATATTGGCGTTGGGAGCATATCTTTACTATTCTCGCAGTACGAAGTGGGTTGCGAAAACGACAATAGTTTTTCCTCTTCTTCTCTCCGTTGTTTTTATATTTGGTTTTACATCGTTACGGAGCAACCCGCCGGTATCGGTATTCCTTTTTATCATTATGTGCGTCGTATTTGTTCTCTATGGTATTTTCGGTTTGGTGGACGGTAGCGAGCGGAAAATGATAGTTCAAATTGTAGGGATGAGCGATGAATAGGCCTTCGGTAGGGATCATTCTATTGAATTACAACCGGTTTAAGGATACCATAGAATGCATTCACTCTCTTCACTCGATAACGTATCCCAGCTATAAAATTCTACTAGTCGACAATTGTTCGACGGATGATTCCTATGACAACTTGTGCAGGGCCTTTCACGATATTGAAATTATTACGACGACTCGTAATGTAGGATATACGGGTGGAATAAATTATGGTATACGACATCTTTTAAAGAGTCACTATGAATATATCCTGATATTGAACAATGATACGCTCGTTGAACCCGATTTTCTCGATAAACTCGTTGACGCAATGGAGCGCGACAATGCTGCAGCTGCATCGTGCGGTACAATACTATGTGAGCATGATAGACGCAGCATTTGGTATGCATCGGGGAAGATGATTCCATGGAGAGGTTTGGCGGTTCATGTGGATAAGAACAGAAAATACGTGTATCGGCAGAGTACGCAGCCGGTGACTTTTATTACAGGATGCATGGTACTCCTCAGAGTCTCCAATATAGAGAAGATCGGTTTTCTTGATGAAAGATATTTCATGTACCTCGATGATATCGAATATTCTCAGCGAATCATTCAGAACGGATATTCCCTCCTGTATGTGTCGGACTCCATAATTTATCATAAAGTGTTGGGGGAAAAAGAAAGCGCTTTCAAGGCATATTATTCTATCCGAAACAGGCTCCTTCTAATTAACACAGTATGCAGCGGATATAATCGAATTATCGCACGTCTATATTTTATCGGTGTTCTCTCCGTAAAGTTAATACTTTGGAGATTAACAAGGAAAAGTTTCTATGAAGCTGCCAGAACCGGAGTGATCGACTATAGAAAAAATAACTTCTACATGGGGAACGGTCAAAAATTCTATTCGACGCCATGACCATTAGTACTCTCATACCGCTTATCGCATTGTTGATTTGGATTTTTAGCGGACTCCGGAAGGGCGCAGATCTTTTTTCACCTTCACGAGTCTTCGGGATCATATGGTCACTGGCATTTTTCCTTGTCGGATTCAAGTTCAGCCGGTTGCAGATTGAATGGAACTCGTGGGGATGGTTCATTCTGTTGCTCGGGGTCATTTCATTCTTACTCGGTAATTATTTTTCCTTTGTGATGAATTATTCAAAAATATCTATCTGCCCTTCTGTAATCAGGGAGATATTTTCGAAATTGGAGATCAATGAAAGAAAACTATTTCGGATCATCATAGTGTATTTTATCGTGTACAGTATTTGCTTCTTTGTAGAATATCTTATCGTGGGATATCTCCCATTATTTACCGCGAGACCTGAAAGAGCGAGAGTGGAATTTGGTGTATTTGGAGTGCATTTGATCGTCAACGGAATTAACGTAATTCTATTTCTTATTGCAGAGTATTTCATATTTATCAGAGGAAATAAATCCCGGAAGGCATTATTAGCAGTAGTGTTTATCATTGCATCGGCAAGTTTTCTTACTCTGTTACAACGGTATAACATGTTCATGCTGAGTATGATGATCCTTTGTATGATATATTATGCGAAAAGAAGAATACGGTTGCGGACATTTGTTCTTGCGGCTGGCATCGTTATGGCATTTGTTGTCACAATTCAGAGCGTACGATTGGCAAATATCGCCGAATACTATATCTATTCAGTATCGCAAATGAAGTATCCTGTGCGATACGCAGTATTCACAGAGCCATACATGTATATCGTCATGAATCTTGAAAATTTTGTTTATGCGGCACCCAAAATTATCGATCATACTTACGGCTTATTCACCTTTGATTTTATTGCGGCCCTCACCGGAGTCAAACATACACTTGCTGAATATCTTAACGTAACGAAATTTCCACATTACATTTCCGGATATAATACATTCCCATTCTTTTGGGCTTACTATTACGATTATGGACTTCTGGGATTAGCGTTCATACCATTCATATTAGGACTAATATTTTCAGAAATATTCTACGCACTCCATCGAAATCCGACACTCGTCGCTCTTTCAATGTACTGCGTCGTATTTTCTATTTTGGTTGTTTCGATCATCTCCGACCCGTTGACACGACTCGATATGATGTTCAACTTTGTGTTTATCATTGTAATTCAACGGTATATTTCGATAGATCGTACTGCTATTCAACCACCACCAAAATCATTGAATATACATAGTTATATCACATAATTGTATCTCATCACGCTATGTCGGAAATCAGAATGACCTGTACCATTTGCGGTAATTCCTCTCGGAACAAAATCCATATTGCAGAGGAACGTCTCTATGGCTTAAAAGAGAAATTCGAGTATTGTGAATGTTCTGAATGTGACTGTGTGCAGATTGTTGAAATTCCAAAGGATATGAGAAAGTATTATCCGAAAGATTATTCAGGATTCACATCAAGCGATACGAACAATATTATTCGTCTATATTTAAGTAAGAAACGAGATTCCTACGCTGTTTTTGGCAAATCACTAGTCGGAAAATTTCTTTATAAAAACCATCCACAGGAAGCATTATATTCCTTACGGACTGTGAATCCGGCAAAAACAATGCGGATTCTGGATGTCGGTTGCGGTAGTGGCAATTTACTCTTCAAACTAAGAGAATTGGGGTTTAATTATACAACAGGTGTTGATCCTTATATTGATAATACTATAGAATATCGCAACGGGCTCACTATACAGAAGAGTTATATCTTTGAGGTGCAGGGAAAGTGGGACCTCATAATGTTTCATCATTCATTTGAACATATTAAAGAACAAAAGGAAACACTGAAGAAAGTATTTGATTTGTTGGATAATGATGGAGTGTGTATGATTAGAATTCCAATTGTCTCGTCGTGGGCTTGGCAAAACTACGGAGTTCGGTGGATACAATTTGATGCGCCCCGGCATTTTTATCTTCATTCACTCAAGAGTTTTTCGCTTCTGGCGGAACAGACATCTTTTAATATTTCAGAGACCATTTTTGATTCATCGGATTTACAGTTTTGGGGGAGCGAACAGAATATGCATAACATTCCACTCCATTCACCTCAATCGTTCTATTGTAATAGAAGAAATAGTATTTTTAAAAAGGAACAGATAAAGCACTATCAAAATACTGCAAAGGAGTTAAACGAGAAAAAATTGGGGGACCAAGCAATCTTTTTATTGCGGAAAAAAGGGGGACGGTAGTGTGGATTCACTATTATTTAATTAGATGGGTAATAGATCAATTTCTGCAAAGGCCTTTTTTTAAAAATAAACTGTCCGAAATATATAATCATCATTGTTGACAATCATACTGTTGATACTAGCATGCCATTATTGAGAAATGAGTTCACTAGAATTGTGCTTATTGCGACCGGATCCAATGGTTGGAATGCATATCCATTTTTCACATATCTATTTGTAATGATATAGTACAAAGTCATCTACTTTCAAAAAAGGATCGAGAGAATGCAATATTCAAACGGAGGTCATCGTGACTGTTAACGTAGAGATAATCAAGCGTCAGTCTAAAACAACTTTAAAGGCTCTTTATTATCTCCCCCAAGATATCACGGACGCATTATTAGGGAGACGTAACGCACTCACACCTCCGCGAAGGCTTATGCCTGTCGGCGACGGAGATTTCAAAAAAACGGGAGATGGGTTCTTTAAATATTTTGTTGAACTTGGTGGATTAAAACCAAACCATCGTGTACTCGAAGTCGGATGCGGAATTGGTAGAATAGCCGTTCCACTTACAAATTTATTGACCGTCGGTAATTACGAGGGATTTGATATCATCCCCCGCAGTATAGAATGGTGCAATAAAATGATATCCAGGCGATATACCAACTTCCATTTTCAGCATGCTGAACGTCTATAACAAATGGTATAATCCCGCCGGGAGCTGTCATGCATCGGAATATCGATTTCCGTTTCCAAATGAATCTTTCGACTTCGTATTCCTGACTTCTGTTTTTACCCATATGCTCCCGCCTGATATGGAAAACTACTTCTCGGAAGTCACGCGGGTGCTTAAGAATAAAGGGAAGACGCTTATCACATTTTTTCTAAGAAACGATGAGTCTCGGGAGCTAATAGAGCAGAAACTAAGTAGGCTCGACTTCAGTCATACAGGGAAAGGCTATTGGACAATATCCGAAAAAAACCTGAATCTGCAGTGTTGTATGACCAAGATTTTGTAAAAAACTTTTATAAAAAAAGTGAAATGCGGATTATTGAGCCGATACAGTACGGTTCCTGGTGTGGAAGAAAGAAATACCTTAGCTTTCAAGACATCATCATTGCAGAGAAAAGATAACGAATTAAATCTGAATAAAAATGGAAATACAAACACAAGATATCAATTCCTCTCATGAGTTTTGCGATAAATTTTGTATTGTAATAGTTAATTACTTTTCCTGGGAAAATACAATTGGATACCTAAAAATAAATAATCTCATTGAAGATAAAAGAATTATTATAGTCATCGTAGATAATGATTCACCGAATGACTCTTTCGATGAACTGAGTTCGTTTACAGAACGGTATGATCATATTAAAGTCATCAGGAGTAAAAAAAATGGCGGATATGCATATGGCATCAACGTTGGACTCGGATTCGTTCGACAGAAGTATCCAGGGATAAAATATGCCGTTGTTACAAATAATGATGTACTTTTTGGATTTCACCAATTCATTCATTTGTTGGAGGATTGTTATAAAATATTCATCAAGTATCCATCAGTTTCAATATATGGTCCTCGCATTGTCAGCGATGAAGGTCGGATCCAATCTCCGTTAATAGGATTCTCTCCCCGGGTGTATCTGTTTTTCAATTTGTTCTCGCCACTAAGTTATTATATTAAAGAATTAGTGCTCTATTTCCGATCAAAGAAATCGCACTTTGCATATACTGTCAACGGGTCGTTTTGGGTATTTGATATTGATAAATTAGCAAATGTCGGGGATTTAGATGAAACTACATTTCTTTTCGGTGAAGAGTTAATGATCGCTTACAAATTTCGTCAAGCCGGATATCGTGTTTATTATGACGCAAAAAACCAGATCACTCATAATCATTCGAAGTCGATTAATGTTTTTTATAATTATAGATCGGTAGCCGCATTAACACTCGAGAGCGAATTAAAATATGCCGACATGATTTCTTCTCACAGCACAATATTCCGTGTATTATTACGTCGATCGCTTCGCTATCGAATTGGTCTTTCTCTTTGTGGTAAAAAATTACTATCGTTCTTACGCTGAATAGTCTTGAATATCTTAGGATGAAGTTTGTATTGTTGGTTTGGTTATTAGAATGTAAACTAACATTATTATATTAGTGATTACAAGACTATGCAATATCAAATAAAAATGAAATGTGCCGTACCTTCCCAAAGACTAAGCGGATGAACCGAGATGGGGCTGTTTTTTTTCAACAGAAAATATCGATGAAAGAAAAATGTGGAATATTTGATTTACTGGTGAGATATAGTTGATACTCTTAAAGCCCATTCTTTTATGAACAATATTCTTGTCATAAGCTCAAGACTGCCGTACCCACTCGTGGGTGGAGATCGGATAAGAATTTTTAATTTTGGTAAATATCTCTCCCGTTATCACAATCTTGATCTGCTTGCGCTCCACGAAGGTGCTCTTGATCCGGATATGATTGAACAGGTGCAAAAAGTCTTTCGTCACGTCATCGTATTTCCTTACCCTAGATTAAGATATTCCTTGAATGCAATCCGCGGATTGTTACAAGGAGAGGCACTTCAAGTCGCATATTACAAGTTCGCTGCAGTAAACTCATGGCTTGATCAGCATCTCAGCGAATACGATGGTATTATTGTCAATCATATTCGGATGTCGCCATATATTGAAAATCGAGTTATTCCCAAATGGATAGACCTTCATGATGCTATCTCTTTTAACTATTCGGAAGCCTTAACTAAATCTATAGGCTTTTGGAAACTCATTTATCAATATGAGAAGTCACGCGTACAGAATTGTGAACGAAAAGCGACACAGCAATATCAGAAAGCATTTATTGTTTCCGGCCGTGATAAAGAGTTTCTCGTTCATCAGGGATGCGATCCGAATAAAATTATTGTAGCTCCTGTCGCAGTATCGAATGCACTCCTCGAAAAAAAATATGAGGAGGATAAGACGGATACAATTTGTTTTATCGGGAAAATGGATACGGTAGCAAATGTGGATGCCGCTTGCTATTTTGCGAGAGATATTTTTCCATTGATACGCCGAGAACGATCCAATGCACGTTTCCTTATTGTGGGTGCAGCGCCAACACGGCGAGTTCGAGACCTTTCGGCGTTACCGGGGGTTGAAGTCACGGGATGGGTTGAGGATCCTTATGCGATACTGGGAAAATCAAAAGTTGTTGTAGCCCCGATGAGAATTGGAGCAGGCATGCAAAATAAAATCCTTGAGGCCATGGCTCTTGGTAAGACGGTCGTAACGACACCCATAGCAGCCGATGGTATAAGGGCTATTACCGGGGAACACTATCTTGTTGCAAAAAATATTGATAATTATGCGGAAACTGTCGTTCAATTGTTTGATGATGAGAAAAAAAGGCAGGCCGTCGGAGAAAAAGCCAGACAATGGGTACAGGATCACCATACATGGTCGATAATAGGAGAAATATTTTCAAGGGAAATGAAGTTTTCTTAATCCTTTTTTCCAAATTACGATGATTCGCTCGGTCGACAAAATCTTTGAAAGGGTTAGATGATACTTATAACCGGTAATGCTGGATTTATTGGGCGGTATCTGACAAGCGCTCTTATCGAGAAAGAATATAGTATTCGGGGACTTGATATAAGACCGCGTACGGATATTCTAAAGAACTTTGTACAGGTTGAAGGTAATATTTTAGATAAAGATGTCGTTCGAAAAGTTACTTCCGGAGTTGATTGCATCGTCCATCTCGCAGCAGAACATAAAGATTTTGGAATTACACAAGACCAATATTATAAAGTAAATGTTGAAGGAACACATGTGCTGCTCGATATTGCAGCAGAGCAGGACATCAAAAAATTCATTTTTTATAGTTCAGTTGCAGTGTACGGTACTCATCAACCATCTTCCGATGAGACCGTACCTTCTCCCAACAATCATTACGGTATTTCTAAATGGGAAGCTGAAAAATTGATTCACGCATGGGCTCAAGAAAATAATGACCGAAAGGTTTCTATTATCAGACCTGCCGTTGTCTTTGGTCCCCACAATCAAGCAAATATTTTCCGCCTTGTAAAACAAGTATGCGATCGACGTTTTTATTGGATTGGAGATGGTTTAAATATCAAATCCATAGCCTATGTTGAAAATCTCGTTCAAGCAACAATATTTTTACTTTCATTGATGAAACCAGGAGTCAGTACTTATAACTATTCCGATGAGCCGCAAAGAACAACAAGAGAATTAGTTGAATTGATAGCAAAAAAAGCAAGTGTGAAAATGCCAACTCTGAAGATTCCCACCTGGGCAGCGATAGGATGTGCAAGTATTTTTGATATAATTGGTTACTTGACTCATAAAGATATTCCAATTACGACAGCACGAATACGGAAATTTAATACGTCGACATGTCATCGGGCACAATTAATATTCTCTTTGGGATTTCGACCTCCCTATACCATGGAAGAGGGTATTTCCAAATTTGTCAATTGGTACTTAGAACAAAGAGATCATTCCATTGTAAATTCCGTAGAAAATTGACCCGTAGTTCCCATCAAGATTGACCCATTCTCAATAAGGTAAAAAGTTAATGAATGAGAAAGTTCTAGAATGCTGGTACCTTTCAATCATTGAATTGCATCATTACTAGTAATCGAGACGCATGGTGAGCCATAGAATTGAATCGCTCATCCGTCGATCATTCGCCGTATAATGAATGAAGCGTTGGAAATAATTCATTTCGATGTAATATTGTCTGACCACCTGCCAGGAAATCCCGAGCGATACGATCGACCGGTTCACTCTAGCACCTTCAAGAAAGCTATTAGGATGATCAAGATGACCGGAACCGTGCAAGAGATCGCTCCCTGCATCGAAAATGACGTTCTCCTGACTATCATAAATATTTTCACCCGCTCGTTGGATTTTGATTCTGCTCGTCAAGAAGAGTCGTGCTGTGATATCGCAATCAACACCGAACAACCACTCGTCGGAATTCGGTTGGACCGAGCTTCCGAGAGATAAATTCCAATTTGTATAAGAATTCACGTTGGTCCAATGTGTCATGACGAATGGATTGATACGGGTGTATTCGAGGATAAATGTTGTACCAGAAATTGAAAGGGGATTATAGATAGAGATTCCTGTATGCCATCCGAATTTGTTTGTATTCGCTTTGATATCTGATTTTCCGACGTAGGAAAAACTCATATCATCAATTAACATTGATCCAAACCAGCGTAGGTCCCTGAAGGGATGCACTTCAGCATCAATAAAAATCAATGTATTGTGACTGTTGTCGTCTTTTTGCGGCAGTTCGGACGATAGTTCGGCGCTCGTCAGAAAAATGAATGGATTCATCATGGCGAAATTCATCGGCTGATTGGAATAGAGTACTATCTCGCTGAAACCAAGTCGGACGCGGGATCCCAAAGAAAACTCCACGCGATGAGTAGCGATATATTTCGACGACAACGTATAACCGCTCGTATTTGCTCCAACAAGACTCCCGTGCAAAAAAGAGTAATGGAAGGATCCATGGGTGATGTCTATTTTGTAGAAATCAAACGGCACCGTATTATCCGAGAACACGGCACGGTCTCCATACCCCATTCCCCATAAAATCTGATCACGGCCAGCAGTCAATGAAAGCCAATTGTTCGCATATCGTAAATACCCGATCGTATAATCGAAATACCTGGCTTCGGACGAAAGGAATTTGCGATTTGTGGCCAGATGGTTATCGAACTGAGTAGCAAAGTCGCGCGAACCATTCAATAGGGCTCCATTCGATGCTTGCAGATAAAATCCAAGGGTGTTATGAAACGTTCCTCGAAGACGAAAGCCGAGTTCACCGAGTGACGCAAACCGATTTCCGATAGAATCGCCCCTGCCCATTCGGCGTGTCAGAAACCCAAAGCCGTCGGCAGTCAGCGATACCGTCGAATCGGAATACCTGTAAAGGTATTTTTGCTGGTTGTCTTCAAATAGTGTTGAAAAATCCGGATTGGAGAGAAATGATGTTGTTGTCGAGTCGAATTCTGGTCCTTGCATCAGAAAATTTGATCTATATTCTTTGAGTAATTGTTGATCAGTGGACGTCAGATGGATTTTTCCTTGTGCATTTCTATCGCGAAGCGAATCGAGATATGATAAAATTTCGTGACGGCTTAAAGGAAGCATACCCCAATTGAATCCCTCGATGGTATTGTGAATCTCTTGCCTGAATAGATAGCGGTAGACGGGATGGGAGCTCGGAATAAGATCCTGTTGTGCAATCCCATATCCGTGCAAAAAAAACAATGCCGAAGTAAGTATCGTTAATTGGTAAATCGTTTTCATGGTATTCCTTCAACCGAATTGAATTGGCTATTACTCGTGTAATGAACTCCGGAACGTGGCAGCGTTAAAAAGCAAGCGGAAAGAGAAAACCCACAAACCGGGGCAACATAGATAATATAAGGGTACAAATATTTTTTCACAAATAGTAGCACATGTCGATAAATTAGAGACGGTTTAACTGAATCTCATTGCTAAGATTTTTAACCCATGACTGAAGTTATGGGTTTGTGCAATACAATATATCTGTTGCCCCTGTTTATTTTTCACCACTATTGAAAGTAATAGGATTGCACAAACACACAGATTTATCCGTGAATTACGGAATCAATCCTTCGTAAAAGGAATCGTTTGAACGGTTTTGTCGATACTAAGTAGAACGATAAAGGGTTATGGTTTCACGTCATACTCGAACGTTTTTTTCTCTGACATAGGCGAGGATTTGGTGTTCCTACCATCTTGCTTTGATTCTCTCGTCCCTTTACGGGGTAGGTATATGCTAAAGCCTCATCGTAAGCATATTGTCTCGATTCCTTAAAAAAATCTTGTTATATTACACTGAAATGACAATACTCCGGGATAAATTGCAGCTTTTTTTCATCGACTTCCTGACCATCAACATCGCATGGGTGGCCTATTACCTCATACGAATCGAATCGAATTGGATCGCCTACGTTGTGGAACCGGAACTCTGGGTACCGATGATCGTCATCTATTGCTACTGGCTGATCCTCTTCACATTTGTCGGACTCTACCGTCCCTGGTATGCAAAGTCGCGCTTCGACGAGTTTGCGCTTTTATTCAAGACCATCACAATCGGAATCGTAATCCTTTTTTTCCTCATCTTTATCGATGATACTTCAAATAACTCTCCGGCTATCTCGCGACTGCTAATCCTGCTCTACTGGGGTATCATGCTGCTCTTTGTCGGAGGCGGTCGGCTCGCTATTCGGAGTGTTCAACGTCGCCTGCTTCGGGCGGGTATTGGGTTACGCCGTTCATTAATCATCGGTTGGTCTCAAAAGGCAAAAAATATGTACGATATGATCGAGCAGCACCCTGCACTCGGGTATACAATCGTCGGTTTTGTCCGCACAGATAAACGAAAACAAATTATGTCGTACAAAAATATACGTATTGTCGGAGTGCTGCAGAACCTTCCTGTCTTGATCAAGAAATTTCGCATTCAAGAATTAATCGTAGCTCTTGAATCAACCGAGCATGAGAAGCTGCTTGAAGTAATCCGATATAGCGATGAGCAGTATGTCGGCATTAAAATAATGCCCGATATGTACGATATCATCAGCGGTCAGGCAAGGACGAATCAGATATATGGATTTCCGCTGATCGAAATTATGCCGGAAATCATGCCACCTTGGGAACAAAGCCTCAAAAGACTCATCGATATCGGTTTTTCATCCTGCGTTCTTGTCATCGGATTCCCGGTCTGGCTGATCATAGCTCTGATCATCAAGATCGATTCACGGGGTCCGGTATTGTACAAACAAGCACGTGTTGGAAAAGATGGAAAGGAATTCATTATTTATAAATTCCGATCGATGCGGGGCGATGCAGAAAAATATGGCCCGCAGTGGGCCGGAAAGAAAGATCCACGTGTAACGACATTCGGGTGGTTTTTAAGAAAAGCACATCTCGATGAGATCCCACAGTTCATTAATGTCTTTCAGGGTGATATGAGCCTCGTCGGTCCCCGGCCGGAACGTTCATTTTTTGTCGAAAAATTATCGAAAGAAATTCCGCTCTACCCGCGAAGACTTAAGGTCCGTCCGGGAATTACGGGCTGGGCTCAGGTAAAGCATAAATATGATGAATCGCTCGAGGATGTAAAAATAAAATTGCAGTACGATCTGTTCTATATCGAAAATATGTCGCTTCGAATGGATATTAAAATCATTCTGAATACGATCTATGTCATGTTGATGGGGAGAGGGCATGCGTAAAAGCAAGGAAAAATTAAAAAGTAAAAATTAAAAATTATAAAAGTTTACAATGTATGTATGAACATAGACCTAGATAAAAGGATATTTGATTTCACAATCAGAGTAATTCTTTTTCTCCGGAAATTACCAAATGATGTCGAATTACGGGATATAAAGCATCAACTGATCAAAGCTATAACATCAGTAGGAGCGAATTATGAGGAAGCTCAAGCTGCGTCATCGCGAGCAGATTTTAAGAATAAACTCAATATCGCTTTGAAGGAAATTAGAGAAGCAAACTATTGGATAAAAATTATAGCCGCGATTGAAAACAAACATAATGATGATATCAAAGAAATCCAAGGTGAGGCAAAAGAGTTAATGTTGATATTAGGATCAATAACGTCGAAGATTTCGAGAAATATTTCACCAAAGAAATAATAATTTGTGTTTGTCATGTAATACTTTTTCCTTTATAATTTTTAATTTTTCCTTTGGGAAAGACATATCACTTATTAACTGATATTTATCACACAAGGGAAGACCGATGATCGTACCAATGACAGATATTCAACTTCAGTATAAAAAACATAAATCTGAATTCGATTCGGCTATTCAGCGGGTGCTTGATTCCGGCTATTTTATCCTCGGGAAAGAGGTCGCAGAACTTGAAAATGCCATTGCAAGCTATCTCGACGTCAAATATGCAGTGGCATGTGCTTCGGGTACTGATGCGCTACAGGTCGCGATGATGGCATTAAATATCAAATCCGGAGACGAGGTCGTCACAACGCCGTTTACATTTGTAGCGACGGCGGAAACGGTTGTACTGCTCGGGGCAACGCCGGTGTATGTCGATATTGACGAACGAACATATAACATTGATGCGTCTAAAATTGAGGCTGCAATTACTCCGAAAACAAAAGCAATCATTCCCGTGCATCTATACGGACAGGCGGCGGAAATGGATACGATAATGGAAATCGCCCGAAAGCACAAAATTGCTGTTATCGAAGATAATGCTCAGGGGGTCGGAGCAACATATAAAGGAAGAAAAGCCGGGGGAATTGGCGATATTGGAACAATCAGCTTCTTTCCAAGTAAAAATCTTGGTGCATTCGGCGATGCGGGTATGATGGTAACGAATAATGAAACTTGGTGTCAGAAAATGCGGATGATCTGCAACCATGGATCGCGGGTGAGATATCAACATGAAATACTGGGTGTCAACAGCCGACTCGACACAATCCAGGCGGTAATTCTCAACGTGAAATTGAAATATCTTGATGAATGGAATGAAGGCCGGCGGAAAATCGTTGGGAAGTATAATAACCTTCTTCGTGGAGCACAGGTCATTACGCCATATGTGGAACCATATAACCGACATATCTATCATCAATATACACTGCGAGTTCAGAATCGTGATGGCCTGGGAGAGTTTTTGAAGACAAAGGGAATTCCATGGGCAGTCCATTATCCGATTCCTCTTCATTTGCAGCCGGCATTTGCTCATCTCAAATACGGGAAGGGAGCCTGCCCCGTGGCTGAAAAGATTGCGGCAGAGGTGATATCTCTTCCAATTCATCCGGAACTTACTGATGAACAACTGGTATATGTAACGGATGCTATCAAGGAATTTTCTGGCATGCGTCGTACTCCTGACAATTACAATTGATAGTGAGAAAAATGGAAAAAGCACTTGTAGTCATACCCACATTTAATGAGGCGGATAATATCCAGAAGATTATTGATGATGTTCTCTCCGTCGAATCGTCGCTCCATGTGCTTGTTGTCGATGATTCATCACCGGACGGGACAGGCTCGATCGTCAAGCAAATGATGACGGCGAACAACCGGATCAGCCTGATTGAACGTGAGGGGAAAAAAGGGCTCGGGACGGCATACGTTGCCGGATTCAGATATGCCCTTACTAATGGTTACGACTGTGTATTTGAGATGGATGCTGATTTTTCCCACGATCCGCGTGAAATCCCGAATTTTCTTCAAAAGATCCGGAATTATGATCTCGTCATTGGCTCAAGATATCTTACCGGTGTCACTGTTGTCAATTGGCCGCTTAAACGATTAATACTCAGTTATGGGGCGAATCTTTATACGCGGATCATTACCGGAATGCCAATTAAAGATGCAACAGGCGGTTTCAAATGTTTCCGTCGAAAAGTTCTCGAGAATATTGACCTCGATGCGATCCACTCGAACGGTTATGCCTTCCAAATCGAGATGAATTTCAAAACATGGAAAAAAGGATTCAGGATGATCGAAATTCCAATTATTTTTGAAGATCGTCGGGTCGGTGTTTCAAAGATGTCGAAGAAAATTGTGTACGAGGCTATTTTCATGGTCTGGAAACTGAAGTGGCATAGTCTGATTGGAAGACTTTCATAAATGGATCTCTCGATTATTATAGTGAACTATAACGTCCGCGAGTTCCTCGATAACGCGCTTGTCTCGATTTCGAAAGCCGCCGAAAATCTTCGTCATGAAATCTTTGTCGTCGATAATGCATCGGACGATGGAAGTGTTGAGCTTATCAGGTCGAAGTTTCCAGGGGTGAAGCTCATTTTGAACGAGATTAATATCGGTTTTGCCCGGGCGAATAATATTGCCCTTCAGCGGGCGGTAGGGAGATATCTATTACTGATTAATCCCGATACAATCGTTCAGGAAAATACATTCCAGGTAATGGTCGACTTTTTTGAGAAGAATCCCGATGTCGGCATGGCCGGCTGCAAGATTCTGAATCCTAACGGAACACTCCAGATCGCATGCAGGAGGAGTTTCCCAACGCCATTAATTGCATTCACAAAGATAATCGGTCTGTCTTCGCTCTTTCCCAATTCCCGGTTGTTAGGTCGATATAATCTCACATATCTTAATCCTGAAGAAACATACGAGGTTGATGCGATCAGCGGTTCTTTTATGATGCTGCGGCGTCGGATCTTTGAAACGGTCGGCGGTCTCGATGAGGAATTCTTCATGTATGGAGAAGATCTGGATTGGTGCTATCGGATTCAAAAAGCAGGATGGAAAATATTTTACGTTCATTCGACGCAAATAGTACATTATAAAGGCGAGAGCACAAAACGGAGCGACCTTGATGAAATCAGGATATTTTATCAGGCAATGCATTTATTTGTCAGGAAACATCTCAGCAATTCCTGGTTCAGCCTTTCCCTTCTCAGAAGTGGCATTGTGATTCGCACGCTCTTTGCTTTTCTATGGAAAGCATTTCGCAACAGCATTATCCCCCTGTGTGACATCATCCTGATCGATATTTCACAAATAATCGGGGAACTCATCTGGATGGGACGGCTATGGACATTTCCAAATTATGCCTATCCAATCATCTATATCGTCCCACCGATGATTCTTGTCCTGGCGATGTATTTTCTTGGTGTATATACCGAACGGCGGCATGCCATTTCGCGGACATTGGGCGCTGTGGTGATCGGATTTACCATCATCTCGGCCTTGGTTTTTTTCTTCAAAGGTTTCGGATTCAGTAGAGCCGTGACAGGGATCTCATTTATTGAAAATCTTCTATTCTTGCCTGGATGGCGGTTGTTACTCCGATTGCTCAGTCGAAGCGGTGAAAGATTGTTCTTTGGCCGGCGCACACTGATTGTGGGGACAAGCTCTTCGGCGCAGGAAGTACTTCGAAAAATCCGTCTTCATGCGGATGATGAATACGATGTCGTCGGATTCATCGATATCAATCGTCAGAGGCTGGGTGAAAAGGTATCGGGTGTTGAGATCACCGGGAGTATCGACAATATAGGCAAAGTCATTCGTGAAGCGAAAGTGACCGATGTAATTTTCTCAACCGACGCACTTTCCTATGGCGACATCCTCTCGGTGATTGGACGTAGTCGAGAGCGCTCGGTGAATTTCCGGCTCGTACCCAATAACCTCGAAGTAATTATCGGCAAAACACATATCGACCAACTTGACGATATTCCGCTGGTAGAAATCGACTATAATATTGATAAACCCATCAACCGCATTACAAAAAGGACTTTCGACCTTCTTTTCTCAATTTTTCTTTTGATTTCGATTTACCCTTTTGTATATTTAAAGAAGTTGCTTGGATCGAAAGATTTATCGGCCTTTGCAACTGCAATCTGCAATGTACCTCTCGTCCTGCGCGGAACGTACAGTTTTGTCGGTCGCCCAATAACAATTGGAATCGAAAATTTACACACCGACAAGAAAGAATTCTATCTTGGAAAAGCCGGACTGACCGGAATGGTGCAGATCAATTCCCGAAGTATAACAACGCGTGAAGAAATAGAACGGTACAATCTGTATTATGCAAAAAACCAGTCGTTGACGCTCGATATTGAAATTCTTGTAAAGTCGCTTTTACATCGGACGAAGGAGTAAAAGGATGGCAAAAGTGGTCCTCGAATTCGAAAAGCCGATTCTTGAGCTTGAGCAAAAAATCGATGAGATGAGAAAATATGCCGATAACCTCGATATTTCGGAAGAAATTAAAACGCTGGAAAAGAAAGTCGATCAACTTCGCCAGAATGTGTTCACAGGATTGACCCGATGGCAAAAAGTACAGCTCGCCCGTCACCCGGAACGCCCCTATATGCTTGATTATATAAGCTTCATGATGACCGATTTCATCGAGCTTCACGGCGATCGGTCATACCGCGATGATCACGCTGTGGTCGGTGGTTTTGCACGTCTGGGTACCGAGACCATTATGGTGATTGGCCATCAAAAAGGAAGGGATACCAAGACGAATCTCTACCGGAATTTTGGTATGATGAATCCCGAAGGCTATCGAAAAGCTCTACGGTTGATGAAGCTTGCCGAGAAATTCTCAAGGCCGGTCATTACACTCCTCGATACTCCCGGTGCATATCCCGGTTTGGAAGCGGAAGAACGCGGGCAGGCCGAGGCAATTGCGCGAAATCTGCTCGAAATGTCCCGGCTGCGAACACCCATTATCGCCGTCATTATCGGTGAAGGCGCATCGGGCGGAGCGTTGGGGATAGGAATCGGCGATAGAGTGTTGATGCTCGAAAATACATGGTATAATGTTATTGCCCCGGAATCATGCTCGAGCATTCTCTGGCGGAGCTGGGATTTTAAAGAACAGGCAGCCGAAGCGCTGAGACTGACAGCACCCGACTTGCTGGTGCAGGGCGTGATTGATCGAATTGTGCCTGAACCACTCGGCGGAGCCCACCGTAATCCACAACTGGCTGCAATAATGTTAAAAGACGTGCTGATCGAAGAATTAAAACTGGTGAAAAAAATTAAAGTTGAAAAGCTTCTCGAACACCGTATCGAAAAATTCGGTGCAATGGGATCATTCGACGAATAATGGCGCGTACTCTCTTTACAACATCGCAGATCCGTGTGCGATATGCCGATACGGATCAGATGAAATCAGTGTATTACGCAAAGTACTATGAGTATTTTGAGCAAGGACGTTCCGACCTCCTGAGGGAAATCGGCATGCCGTATTCTGAAATCGAAGCGCTCGGCTATTTTCTCCCTGTTGTGGAATCACACGCAAGATATATTTCTTCTGCCCGGTATGACGATTTGATAGAAGTGAAGACGATAGTACGCGAGATTCCAGCAGCACGAATCCGCATTGACTATGAAATCCGACGCGCAGGCAAAACGGATCTTCTGATTGAAGGATATACCGTCCACAGCTTTGTGAAATCTGATACTGGCCGTCCAACGCGTGCACCGGCTTCGTTTATTGAACTCCTGCAATCAAAATTCGAATAGAGAGAGCCATTATGTTAAGTCAGGAACTTCTCGACATTCTTTGTTGTCCAAAGTGCAAAGGAGATCTTCTCTATGATGCAGCTGGAAACTCCCTCACATGCAAGAAATGTGCAAAGGTGTATGCCGTGAAGGATGATATTCCCATTCTCCTGGTGGATGATGAACAGTAACACTCTGCACGATAGCCGTGTCAGCCGCATCATTGAACAGGCGCTCTTCGAAGATATCGGCCTGGGCGATGTCACCAGCGATGCATCCGTGCCCGAAGAAATGTCGGGAGAAGCGGTTTTTCTTGCAAAAGCACCTGGAATCGTCGCCGGTCTCGGGGTGGCTGCAATCGTGTTCCGGTACCTCGACGAAAGCCTCGGTATGTTACCGGCCGTTCACGATGGTGATCATGTTCGACCGGGGGATTTTATCGGAACGATCAACGGACCGGCGAAATCAATCCTTAAAGGAGAACGCGTCGCGCTGAATTTCCTTCAGCGAATGAGCGGCATCGCAACCCTTACGCGGCAATTTGTCGACGCCGTCAAGGGAACAGGTGTCCGGATCACCGATACGCGAAAGACTGTTCCAGGACTCCGTGTGCTCGATAAACTTGCCGTGACGATCGGCGGCGGAGTGAATCATCGTTTCGGGCTTGACGATATGATAATGGTCAAGGATAACCATATTGTTGCTGCAGGCGGGATTCAACCCGCAATCGAGCGCTGTTTTGCATACCTGCAAAAAAAAGAACTTAATATTCCGATCGAAGTTGAAACGCGATCAATGGATGACGTTCGTAAAGCTATGGCCTGTTTTGAAGCGGGCAAGTTTTTCAACAGAATCATGCTCGATAATTTTCAACCTGATGCAATGCACGAAGCTGTCAAACTCATAGCAAAACGTGTGGAGGTGGAGGCATCGGGCGAAATGACGCTTCAGAATGTCCGTACCGTCGCTAAGACCGGCGTCGACTTGATTTCGGTCGGTGCCCTGACGCATTCGGTACAGGCACTCGATATTTCTCTGGAACTGACACTCCGTCGGTGACATGTTCGATAAAATCAAACGACTCGGCGCAGAAACAGCCATCTATGGTATCAGTACCATTCTCGGGCGATTTCTGAGTTTCCTTCTTCTTCCCCTTTATACGAATATCCTTCCGAAAAGTGATTACGGCGTTGTTGCAAATGTCTATTCCTATATAGCATTTCTCAATGTTGTATACGGCCTCGGCATGGAGTCGGCTTTTTTTAAATATTCATCCACTCGAGAGCTTGGCGATGAAAAAGAAGTCTTCGGACTCTCGTGGCTGACCGTGACTATCGGCTCTGTTCTTTTTTCTCTTCTTATTCTCTGGAATGCAACTCCGCTTTCATATCTGGTAGCACGTGGTGAACAGGAACGATATATCGTGATTTACGCCGTCGGGATTCTTTTCTTCGATGCAGTTTCATTGATACCGTTTGCGGCATTACGATTACAGAAAAGGCCGTGGCAGTTTGCGGGAATCCGGGTTGCGGGCATCATTCTAAATGTTGTATTAAATGCCATTCTTCTTGCAAAATTCAGGATGGGCGTGGCGGGAATATTCGTAAGCGGGATCATTTCATCTCTTTTTACGGCACTCTGTCTTTTCCCCACAATTATCCGTCATATCGCATGGCCGAAAAATTCAAAGCTCTTTTCGGCATTATTGAAATTCGGTCTGCCATACGTCCCGGCAGGACTCGCCGGCATTGCGCTTCAGGTTATCGACAGGCCGATTCTCCGGGCGCTCACCGATGATGCATCGGTCGGCATCTATCAGGCAAACTATAGGCTGGGAATTTTTATCATGCTGATTGTGTCGATGTTCGATTATGCCTGGCGTCCTTTCTTCCTTTCGAATGCAAAAGAGCCGGATGCGAAAAAAATGTTTGCGCGCATCGCCACGTACTTTTTCCTTCTTTTAATGTTTGGTTTTCTGGTGATCTCATTCTTTATCGGCGACCTTGTCGGTATTGAAATTTTACACCACCGGTTAATTCATCCTGCATACTGGCCGGGACTCGGCATCGTTCCCATTGTGCTCCTCGCCTATGTCTTTACAGGAGTTTATGTTCTCCTGATACCGGGTATTTATATCGAGAAAAAAACTCAATTTCTTCCACTGACGTCAGGACTGGGTGCCGTGACGAATATCGGGATGAATCTGTTGCTGATTCCTTTGCTCGGGTTTGTAGGCGCGGCCTGGTCGACTCTCGGCGGTTACATTGTAATGGCGCTATCGCTCTATTTTATTGTTCAACGATATTACCCGGTCAGATACGAATTCAGAAGAATGGGCGTAATTGCCGTATCGACAGGAATAATTTTCTGTATCTTTGTCGTGGTCGGAGGCACTCTCCATGCTCATATGCTTGTCAAAATCGGACTTCTGATTGGATTCATCGGGCTTATGGCTCTCATGCGCTTCTTCGATCCTGCGGAGATTGGCATTCTGAAAGCTCTTCTACAGCGGAAATCTCCGGTATCAGAAATACCATCTTCTGATTTGTCTCCCTGATTCAAAGCTCCAGAGGAGGCACGAGATTACTGAGGGTCAATTTGGAAATGGCCGAGAGAATGCCGATTTATGATTGATGATTGCCGAATTTCGGCGCCTTCTAATATTTCCGGTTATCGTAATTTTTACACTTTTTTCCAATAAAGTTCTTGACATTTCAATTCCCGAGCATTAAGTTACAGTTGTATTCTATCCTGAATTTAATTCAGGATCAATTTCATCCTTTGATTATAGGCTCTACGAGTTAGAGACGCAAAATATTCCAGTTTTACCCCAGGCTTCATCAGCTTCTGGTTGAATTGTCACAAAATAGTAACTCACTGCGGTATTATAATGGAAGCTTCCTTGTTAATAGCGTAATCATAAACGTACTTGTGCTGGATGGATTATCTCTCGTGGGGAAGAGTATCCCGAAAAGAGAGAATTTAAGCAATGACATCTCGAATTTATTTTCTCACTCGAAAGGATTCTAGAAACTTACGATTGTTGAAGTTTCTAATCGTTGTGATTATCACCGGTTTAATTTCAACTACTGCCAATAGCCAGGTTAAAATTAGAGAGCGGGTAAAAATTACACCGGCTACGATTCTGCAAAATGCGAGTGAACTACCCGATAATGAATACAATGGTAGGATCTACTTTACAGCTCCCGGTACTCTTCGACTGAGGCAGAACTTTAATAGAATTGGCTACATGGCCTGTTGGTGGTTTGGACCTTATTTTAACTATACTGACGCTGATTGTAGTTATTGTAGCATTGTCACCTTTGGTCCGATTATCAGAACCGAAGGCATCGAGCCTGGATTTTCATATAATGCGAAGGATGCATTTTATCAAAGAACGATGGATTCAACCTTTTTTTGCGGTGCCGGTACTTACTGGACACTAAGTTATGATGATCCCTTCTGGAACAAGGATTGGTATGTTGATCTTGGATATTTCCATGCCGGAGACTCAGTGACCATTACAATTGGAGTTCCTGATTGCGAAGGCCTTACTTATCGGGCTCGGAATGTAACACTATCGTATACTAATAGTGCGGCAGATCTTTGTTATCGAATAGATCACCCATATACGACTGCTTCATGTGATGGAGTGGTAAGCGATCCAGCATTTTGGGGCCCCTATTATGGCTATAGTGATTTGCGCTGGCTTTCTGTCGAAGTCCCGGACATGCCGGAACTCTGTACGGTTGTAAATGTATCAAAAGCAGAGATCAATCCCGGTGATACAGACGCTATAAACATTATGGGCCTTCAATCAGATGGTGCTCTTATCGAGTACCCTCCAGAAACCAATTTCAGTATTTGGATGAATAGCGACGAGAGCTATGGTTTTTTGCGCTCATTGATAACTGGCGATGAAGGTTCTTACCTCTATGGTCAGCAACCGTTCGAATTTGTGGCTGCTGACAGTATTGATGCTGATTCCGTTGTGGCAGAGATAGAGGCTTATCCGGAGGGAGCAGGTGGTGGCGGGGGTGCTGGATCGATAAAAAATGAACCGATCGATACACACCGATTGCCTGCGGGATTGATGGTGAAGATGCGGAATAGTTCGCACGAGAACCAACAGGCGAGTAACAGTGAAAAAAAAGGTACATATTCAATAGATACTACGAGCAAGGTAAGATCTTCGATCCGTTCGGCTGAAAAGTTAAAGAAGAGACTGTTTGATAGGAGAGAGATAGCCAAAAACAAATCCCAATTTGATAGAATTATAGGATATGTGGAAACCCGTTTAGCAAACTTGAACAGAGTGATGAAAGATGCCAGTAATTCGCCGGAATCACGTGCAAAACTAGCACAAATAGAGGCGACCGCGATAGAAGGGGGAGAATCATGCAGGATACCCGTGGCTGATGTGACGATCAAGAGCAAGCCGGAGTTAGTGGTGGATACACTTCCTGATGATCAGAAAATACAGAAAATCGAAGGGACTAATCTACCCAAAATGCCAAAGCCTTTGATTAAAGCATATTTAAAAAATTACGATGGCGGTGATGTAGATTTTAATTGGGAACTAAAGATAAAATGGAAATCAGACAGAGATAGATATGTGACACCGAATGATACAACTGAGTCTTATAAAGGCGATGCATCAGGTGCAAATTCGGATACAACGGATTTGGAAATAGGTGAATACCTTTATGGTGAAGCCAACATGCGCGGAGGCAACCAGATAACACTTCATGTAGAGGCTACGACAAAGAAGGATGAGAAAAAATACACGACTGACGTATCGAATCCATTCATAATCAAAGGACAGAATCCATCTAAGGCGACTGTCCTTGCGGAACTCAAGGGAGATGAATATGCTGCCATAGCATCCTATGAAAGTCACTTCAATCAATTCGCCAAGTTGTCTACTTTCAAAACAGAATATAACACGACTCCCGATTTCCCCCTTCAAGGGGGTGACCACCAGGATTTTGGAATGATGCAGATCAATTCACCATGGTATTATCCCAATAATTGGTACTATAATAATAATGACTATGACTGTGATGATATTATTTGGAATTGGGTTACTAACGTGCAGCAAGGAAAATTGTATTTTAGATATTGTTATGACAACGATGCGACGAATTACCATCTTGATTATCGTGACCCAACCGAAACAGCGAAAAATACACCTTTGGATGAAGAAGAGAGGTACTGCGAAGCGTATTGCGAGTATAATGGTGGAATCGGAGCATGGTATTGGGATTGGAAGCCACCGGATGTAATGGAAAATAAACCCGGTTATTGGGCAAGAAGTACGGAAGGAACAGGTAAGAATATTACGGCAAGAGATTATGCTGATGACGTCGATAGTCTTCGCATTAATCACCCGTGGCGTTAAAGTTAAAACAATGAGGTCAATATGAAAATGAAAAAATGCTTGTGGATGACGTTGTCGCTAATGATATGCCTGACATATCAAGTATTTGCGCAACCATATTATTATTACAGCGATGCCAAAGAAGCGGAAAAGTTTTGGCGATTCAATCTACAGACTAATATAAATGAGTTGTTCTATACCGATACCGTTTGCTGCGCTAAATTAGAATCATGGGATCCGACACAAAGTTGGGTCTTTACATATGGAGATGCAGGAGGACGTGAGTATCCGGTGTTCGTTGCGGATGTCATTAACACAAACAATATTGGGGTTAATCATCGTTTCCCTGAACAAGATACAACGCAAAAAATTGGCAGGGTACATTTTGAACGTCATAGGTTATTTGACGATCCTTCTCAACCAGTTGGGAAAGTACAATCATTCACAAGGTTTTATAACCTATCAAGAGATGGCAGAAGCATACTCGATGGAATAGTGTACAATCCCGTCAAGAATGTATTCTATGTGACGTGGACAACTGATTTTCTCAGATCAGATTATTCAGGGCTTTGGGATAGCCTGTTTATTTTCCAGAAGACTGCTGTTTATGATGCTTCCACATTTAAAGTTCTTGATACCTTGCCAGTTCCTCCAGCTTGGATTACTTCGATAAGCTCTGTCTCGGCTGATGGGAATTACCTATACTCAGAAAATAGGGACAATCAGAAATGCAGAGCAATTGGCAAGTACTCATTATTTACACAGCAGCTTATTATTAATCGAAAATTGTCCGACATATATGTTCCCGGTGGATACGATGTCGCAGATAGTAAAAAGGGAAATTATCTTTTATGTTTTTTATATCCAAGACAACAAATGGAAGATAAAAAATTTGCTGTCTATAATATTGATAAAGATACTGTCTATGGTCTAATTCCTTTTCCATTAGCTGAACATAGTTATTTATCTAGCAACGGGAAGTATGTCATTATTGAAGAAACACCCTGGATCATTGAGAAAACCTCCAGGCACTCCAATTATAAAGACTTACATCCCGGGAGAATTTCTGTTTTTGATGGCAAAACAGGAACCATTTTGCAAAATCTTAACTTACCGCCCGATGGAAAGGTCTTGGTCTTCGACAATTATCCCAACATGCTTTATTACTATTTGCCTAAAGAAGAGCGTTCCGTCAACATCGATCTTTCTAAATTAATAAATATCATATCACTAAGTCCCGCCATTGCTTATGTCGGGGGTGGCACCGTTACACTAAGTGTCACTGGCAAAAACTTTGTCAGTGGCTCAACGGTGTTTTGGAATGGAACAGCAAAGTCGACGACATTTATAAAAGACACACTACTACAAGCATCTATAATCGTTTCGGATCTCGCTGCCGTCGATTCTCCGGTAGTTACTGTAAAGAATCCCGATGGATCGGCAGAATCAAACGGCATCCATTTCTACATCAAGCCGCAGCCGCAAGTAACAGGATGCGTTATAAAATTTGTAAACAGCAGTGGTATGATTCTCACCAGTGGCACACTTCAGTACTACGAAGGCGCCTGGAAAGATGCAATAAATAACAACGACGGTACATTCACCATTACTACAAACCAAAAAACCTTAAGTCTGCGAATGACATACGAGTACGGCACACAAACAAAATCAAATGTGCCGGTCGGCATTGATACTGTAGTATTTCAAACCGTCAATACGCAAATTCAATTGCAAAACAGTAGCGGTGCATTGATAGATACGGGCACAGTGCAATATTATGCCGGTGCATGGCGAAACTTCGGAACAACGACAAACGGTATTGCAGCCAAAGAGCTGCTGCCAAATACCTATTCATTTAGAATGACCTATGCTTATACAAGCAAGGATAAACAACAAGATATAGGTACAAATCCAACAGTAATTTTCCAAACTGTCAACGCTGCAGTCCAATTACAGAACAGTCAAAGCAGTTTAATGGATCAAGGAACAGTACAATATTACTCCGGTGCATGGAGAGAATTCGGTACTACTGCTAATGGTGTAGCAAACAAGGAATTATTGCCAAATAATTATTCATTCAGAATGATCTATGCATATGCGAGCAAAGACAAACAACAAGAGATAGGAACAAATCCAATAGTAGTCTTCCAGACAGTCAATGCGGCAGTACAATTGCAGAACAGTCAGGGTAGTTTGATGGATCAAGGAACAGTCCAGTATTACTCAGGTGCCTGGAGAAGTTTCGGAACAACAGCAAATGGTGTCGCTAATAAAGAGCTGCTGCCAAATAATTATTCATTTAGAATGATATACGCATTTGCAAGCAAAGACAAACAGCAAGATATAGGAACAAATAGTACAGTAGTTTTTCAAACCGTCAATGCAGCAGTACAATTGAAGAACAGCCAGGGTAGTTTGATGGATCAGGGAACTGTGCAATACTACTCAGGAGCATGGAGAGACTTCGGGACTACAACAAACGGAACAGCAGCAAAAGAGCTGTTACCGAATAACTATTCGTTTAGAATGACATATTCATATGCGAGCAAGGATAAACAGCAGGATATCGGTACAAATCCTACGGTAGTATTCCAGACGGTCAATGCAATAGTCCAGTTGAAAAACAGTCAAGCCAGTTTAATAGATCAGGGAACGGTACAGTATTACTCGGGCGCCTGGAGGAGTTTCGGTACAACAAGTGGTGGAACAGCAAATAAAGAGCTGCTACCCAATAATTATTCATTCAGAATGACCCATGAATATATATCCATGGATAAGTCACAGGATATTTCAACAAATAATACAGTGAGTTTTTCCACAGTATTATGTACTGTGAGAGTGAGAAACGCACAGAACCAGCCGGTTGATAATGCACAGGCAAGTTATTATTCAGGTGCGTGGAGACAGATTGGAAACACTGTGAATGGCGAAGTGACCAAGGAGTTACTGCCGGTGAATTTAACATTCAGGGTTAAGTTGGGAACAGTTCAACAGGATAAGGCACAGAACTTATCGACGAATAATGTGGTGGAGTTTAGTTTGCCGTAGATAAAAATATAACCACAGAGTACACGGAGGTTGGAAAGATGAGTTCACAGAGGTCGATACTCCGTGTACTCATTTATAACTCTGTGACCTTTGTGGTTATCTTTTAAATTGTGAAAGGGCTTTATGAAAACAATATTCATTATATCAATATTGATGCCGTTAATTCTCCTGGCTCAAGGATACGAAATCCCTTATAACTCAAAGGGCAACTCGTTCGCACTGACCGTTGAAAACACGGCGGCGGTCGCTGCAAAAAATGTCACCGTTGAGATCCAGAATCCACAGTCATGGTTGAAACTTGAATCATCGAAAATCATGCTGAAAGATATCCTTGCGAAGCAATCAAAAGATGCTGAGTTTCTGTTTTCAGTTGAACGGTCTGCACCAATCGGCAAAGAGCAGAAGATCAAAGCATTGATAAAAACAGCCAATGGACAGAGTTGGATGAAGGAAATATCATTTACAATCAGTCCGCCGAAGGAATTTCATTTGTACGATAATTTCCCAAACCCATTTAATCCGACGACAAAGATCGCATTTGAATTACCGGTGGCATCGAAGGTTAAGCTTGTTATTTACGATGCACTCGGCCGCGAAGTGCGGACTCTCACGGACGACGAATACCCTTCGGGATACATCGAATTAACCTGGGATGGCAGAAGTGAAACCGGGACAACGGTTTCTTCGGGCGTTTATTTCTATCGAATCTCGACGCCGAAGTGGAACTCTGTGAAGAAGATGGTAATGCTGCGTTAAATAGTAAAAGGTTTCCATTCTCCGGCATTTCCCTGGATGACGGAGATCTTCTATGCATTTATCATCCTCCCATAAACCATTTTTTTGTGTGATGCACTGCATCGCCATATTCCTGCATCAATTTCATTTCATCTTCGCTTAGAAGTCCATCTGAAAGAGATTTTATATTCTCTTCGAATTGTCTGATGTTTCTTGGAGCTGTCAGACAGAGATGCACATTCGGATTTGATAGAACAAATCGGTAGCATTGACCGGGCGTCGGTATCGGCCTGTCTGTCGGCCATTTTTTCGATCTTCGGATCAAGTAGGTCCATCGTGTGGCCGTATAGCTCGTAATGCCGGGATTGTGATCTTTCACAAAAGGAAAAATATCCTGCTCTGCACCACGATGTGCCGCATTATAGCGGATCATCAGCACGTCCATTGATCCCTCAGCAGCCAGCTTGCCGGCAAATTTGCGGTCGTGTGACGATAAGCCGATTGCGCCGACCTTCCCCTCCTCTTTGAATCGGGCAAGCTCTTCACGGGCCTCGGCCGGAAAATCTTTTTCTTTTGTCACTCCAAGAAAAAGAAATACATCGATATAATCAGTCCCGAATTGACGAAGCCGTTTCTCAAGCGTTCGCCGAAGGTTTGGATATCCGATCAACAAATTATACGCCCCTGTTGCGATGACAATATCTTTTCTCTTCTGCCCAACGACGCTCCGTATCGCGCGTATTAATTGTCCATCGGTCCCAAACCCAAAAAAATAGTTCACCCCTTCATCAAGAGCTTTGTACACGGTTTTTTTGCCGGGCCAATATGTCGCTGAGAGTCCGAGCCGATGTACTGTGATACCTGTCCTCCCTAATGTCGTGTGGGTAAAATCTTCAGCCATGTTTTTCTCCTCCAATTTGCAGCACTTTTGCACCGCGGATTATCCCTTCCTTCAATTCAAAAAGTGCCAAATTTACCTTCTCAAATGGGAACATCTCAACCACCGGAGCCAGTGGAATTTGAGCGGCAAGAGCAAGAAATTCCAATACGTCGCGGCGGGCGACATTAGCGACGCTTTTAATTTCCTTTTCCATCCAGAGATGATGTGTATAATCCAGATTGAGTAAATATTCTTTGTCCAGATGTTCTTTTCGAATTGCATTGATAACGAGACGCCCGCCGGGAACCAGGTTATTCATTGCTTCGACAACAGGTTTCCATACCGGTGTTGTATCGATGATCGCGTGGAGTTTCAAGGGTGATTTGTCGGTTACATCGCCTGTCCACGCCGCACCGATTTCACCGGCAAAAGCCCGCTCGTTTTCACTCCGTGCGAAAATAAAGAATTTTGAATGCGGGAAAAGATGACGCGCCATTTTCAGGACGAGATGTGCTGAAGCACCGAATCCTGTGAGTCCGAGATTCTGCCCGTCGTTCAAGCCGGTGAGCCGTAATGAGCGGTACCCGATGGCGCCTGCACAGAGGAGCGGAGCCGCCTGAGTGTCGGAAAATTCCTCGGGGATATTAAAAGCAAAATCCTCAGGGACCGTCACGAGTTCTGCATATCCGCCATCTACGTCTCTTCCCGTTGCAACAAATTCAGGACAGAGGTTCTCGTCGCCCCGGCGGCAGTACTCGCATTTACCGCACGCTGAATGAATCCATGCAATACCGACGCGATCACCAATTGAAAAATTTTTTACATTTTTTCCACAGCTTTCAACCCGTCCGATAATCTGATGTCCGGGAATTACTGGGAAATGTGGAGGGGGAGTGCGGCCTTCAATTTCATCAAGCTCGGTATGACATACACCGCATACTGAAATGCGTACAAGAATTTCATTCTCACGTGGCGACGGATCGGAAATGTCAACCAGAGAAAGAGGATTTTTGTTTTTATTTAGGTCGCAGGTGCTATTGAGAACGAATGCTTTCATCTGTAGTATTCTTTCGGCGTTTCGGCTCTCTTAAGTGTATGAAGAACTCGCAAAACATTCAATCTTTGTCCGGTAATTCCGGGAATATTGGTGAAGTTCTTGGAATTTTATTGTTTTTTCCGTATCTTTCAAAATATGAATAGCATATTTGCCTCGAGCCCGCCAAAGGCATGCTTGGGGCATTTTTATTGTTTGTGTTGGGAGAGAACCTGTCCGTGTCGGATCTTCTAAGAGAAGACATAAGAAATATTGCAATTATTTCACACGTTGATCATGGAAAGACAACACTGGTGGACTATATGCTTCGCCAGACAGGCACGTTCCGCGAGAACCAGGTAGTTGAAAAACGTATCATGGATTCATACGACCTG
This sequence comes from Ignavibacteriota bacterium, assembly GCA_963776275.1. GTDB lineage: Bacteria > Bacteroidota > Ignavibacteria > UBA10030 > CAVZMI01 > CAVZMI01. The sequence goes on along the minus strand of CAVZMI010000021.1, from coordinate 136,108 downwards.
GAACGTGAAAAAGGAATTACAATCCTGGCAAAAAATACTGCCGTAAATTATATTCCGGCTGGAAAAAATACACCCATCAAAATAAATATTGTCGATACGCCGGGTCACGCGGACTTCGGCGGTGAAGTAGAGCGGACATTAATGATGGTCAATGGCGTTCTTCTGCTGGTCGATGCCGCTGAAGGTCCGCTTCCGCAAACTAAATTTGTTCTTAAAAAGTCACTCGAGCTGAACCTGAAGCCGATCGTCGTTATTAATAAAATTGATCGGAAAGACGCCAGGCCGCATGAAGTACTTGATGAGGTTTTCGATCTTTTTCTTTCACTCGGGGCAACGAACGAGCAGCTTGATTTTCCCGTGGTGTACTCGATCGCAAAGCAGGGAATTGCAAAAAAAGAATTGGAAGATCAGGGGAGCAATCTCGTTCCTCTTTTCGAAGCCATCGTCAATTATGTTCCTCCTCCGCCGGGTGACACAGAATCGTCCTTTCAGATGCTGGTGACGACGATCGATTACAATGACTATCTGGGGCGGCTCGGGATCGGACGGATATTTCGCGGAACAATCCGTGTAGGTGCTCCGATGAAAATCATCCATCGCGACGGCATTGTTGAAGACGCTAAGATCACAAAGATTTACACGTTTCACGGCTTGAAACGCATCGAGGTGAACGAAGCGAGTGCAGGCGAAATCATCGCCATTGCCGGGATGGAAGATGTCGATATCGGCGAAACTATTGCCGATCCTGCCGATGCTTTCCCACTCCCGTTCGTATCGATTGAAGAGCCGACGATCTCGATGAACTTCATAGTGAACAATTCGCCATTTGCCGGTCTTGACGGAAAGTACGTGACAACGCGTCATCTTGGTGAACGACTGGCCAGAGAACTGCGGAGTAATGTCAGTCTGCGTGTCGAGCTTACCGATTCGCCCGATGTGTTCAAGGTCAGCGGGCGCGGTGAATTGCATCTGGCAATACTTATCGAGACTATGCGGCGTGAAGGATATGAACTTCAAGTCTCACGACCGGAGGTCATCTTCAAGCGCGTGCTCGATGTTCTCAGCGAGCCGATTGAGCACGTGATCATCGACGTTCCCGACGAATTTGTGGGTGTAGTGATCGAGAACCTCGGTAAACGTAAGGGAGAATTACGGAACATGATCTCCAACAATGGGAATACGCGACTCGAATTCGTCGTGCCTGCACGTGGTTTGATCGGATTCCGAAATGAGTTCATGACCGAGACGAAGGGAACCGGCTTATTACATCACAATTTCCAGGGCTATGAACCGTATAGGGGAGACCTTCCGATCCGGAATAAAGGAGCGGTAATTTCATTGGAAGATGGCGAAGCGGTTTCATATGCAATGTGGAAACTTCAGGAAAGGATTACGTTCTTTGTTGAACCGGGAATACGTGTCTATAAAGGTATGATTGTGGGGGAGAACGCGCGCGAAGGAGATATGGTCGTCAATGTTTGCAAGACGAAACAACTGACCAATATGCGTGCAAGTGGAGCCGATGAAGCGATCCGTCTAGAACCACCTCGCCTGCTCACACTCGAACAGGCAATCGAATGGATTGCCGACGATGAATACGTCGAAATTACACCGAAGAGTATTCGATTACGAAAACGATATCTGGATCATAACGAGCGGAATAGAATGAGCCGTAAGAAAGCAGAAGAAGTTGAATTGTAGAATATAAACTACACCGGCGAAGCGTCATTGTTTCGCCGGTGCGCGTTTGTGAAGAAACCGACTTCTCCGTGCGGTTTCGACCATAACACAATAAGAACAGCACGCCTGACTCCTCCCCTCATCCGATCTCCCCACCGTTAAGACAAGCGTGCTGTGTAAGATACTACCTTCCTACTTTTTACAACAAATTTTTTTATTGGAAGTTCCCTGTGCGGGTACAGATATAGTGTAAGCCACCCCTATTATTTCAAACAACGCAGAAATTGCACATTACGGGAAATCGCATGCATGCCGGATCATGGCAGCCGATGAATTCATTTTAATGCTTTCTGAGGGGAGGAATAATAAGGGTAATGAGAAGCCCTCTTTGACTAATATAAAAGAAATAAAAGAGTCACCGGATTTTTTTCGGGGAAGGATGAATAAACCGTTCTGCGTCTATAGATACTTCTTTATATCGGCCAAGAGATGTTCATTAGTTTTTGTCTTTTGAATAGCTTGAAGAAGTAATTTCATGGCCTCCACAGGTTTTTTTCGTTCCAGAGCGCGGCGGAGTGTCTGGTATACGTAAGTATTTTCTCCGAATAATAGTTCTTCACGGCGTGTCCCGGATTGGAGAATATTGATTGCCGGAAAGATTCGCAGGTTTGAAAGCTCGCGGCTGAGCACGAGCTCCATATTTCCTGTTCCCTTAAACTCCTCGAAAATCAGTTCGTCCATTCTCGAATTCGTCTCGATAAGAGCGGTGGCAATTATTGTCAATGTACCATGATTCTCGAGTGCGCGGGCTGCGCCGAATATTTTTTCAGGAATCTCGAGTGCACGGGCGTCGACTCCACCGGAGAGGTCCGGCCGCTGCTGCGTTGTGTCAGATTGAACGCACGCCCGAGTTTTGTGAGAGAATCGAGCAGCATTACGACATCCCGACCGAGCTCCGCTCGTCGTTTTGCATAATCAAGCACAAGCTGCGCGAGACGTGTGTGGCTTAGCCGGTGATCATCGTGCGAGCTTGCAAATACCAATCCCTTTACGGCGCGGCGAATGTCGGTTATCTCTTCGGGTCGTTCATCAACAAGTAAAACGATTAAATCCAATTTCGGATAATTGGTGCTTATGGCATGGGCCATCTGCTGGAGGAGCATTGTTTTGCCCGAGCGGGGAGGTGCGACGATCAAACCTCGCTGTCCCTTCCCGATCGGAGAAATAAGATCCACAATTCTCATCGCCGGGTCGTTGTGAGAGCCCTCGAGCTTCAAGAGCTCGTTCGGGTTGACGACGGTGCGCTGTGAAAATTCGACGACGCGCATCCATCGTTCCGGCTTCACCTTATTAATTCGTTCTATAGTATCGACCTGGGACTTGCCGTTCCCGGCAATACTGATCGTTCCTTCAATCAAAACGCCGGGGCGCAAGCGATATTGTGTGATGAGGTGAGGTGCGATATAGGGATCGGTCGGAAGGTGGCGTAATGTTAATGAAAGGGTGCGGACAAAACCGAACCCTCTTTCTTCGACTTCAAGCAATCCTGAGTATGTTTTTTCCAACGTGGTATCGTGATAGTACCGCGCCATCGTGAGTGACGACGTGTGATGTATGTGGTCAGGTTCCTGAGGAATAATCTTCCATGTATGCCCGCTGTTCAGTTGTAAGTATATCGATGGTGATCCCCTGTGTTGCGAGTTTCACTCGCCCAATTTCCTGATCCTGCTCGGGTGTGATGTCGTGGACAACAGTATCGAGCTTGACGCCCCGTTTATGGAGTTCTGCAAGGCGGAGTTGCGACATGAACTGATTTGCGAACGACATATCCATGACCTCGGATGGATGTCCTTCAGCAGCTGCTAGGTTTACCAGGCGCCCCTGTGCAAGAACAAAAATGCGGCGTCCATCTTTCAACAGGTACTCTTCATTATTCGGACGAATTTCGCGTATACTCTTTGCCTGTTTTTTTAAATGTCCGAGGTTAACTTCGCAATCGTAGTGACCGGCATTGCAGACGATTGCTCCATCTTTCATTTTTTTAAAATGACGATCTATGATGACATCTTTAACGCCTGTTGCGGTAACAAAAATATCACCGATTTTAACAGCGTCATCCATTTTCATGACTCGCATACCGTCGAGTGTTGCTTTCAAAGCAGCAGTAGGTTTTACTTCGGTCACTATGACGTTCGCTCCAAGACCTTTACCGCGCGTTGCGACACCCTTCCCGCAGTGGCCATATCCGGCAATAACAAAGTTTTTCCCGGCTATGAGAACGCTGGTCGCCCTGATAATACCGTCGATGGTCGATTGTCCGGTCCCGTACACATTATCGAAATCCCATTTCGTTTCGGCATCATTCACCTCAATAACCGGATACCTCAAAGCACCGTCTTTGGCCATTGCACGAAGGCGGTGAACACCGGTGGTTGTTTCTTCCGTCCCTCCGATAATTTCGGGAACCAATTCCTGATGTTTATTATGGATGGTAAAAATTAAATCGGCGCCGTCATCGAGTGTGAGGTTGGGGTGGAACTTCAACGTCTCTTCAATACACCAGTAGAATTCTTTTACGTTCATACCGTGCCATGCAAAGATCGATATACCGTCAGATGCAAGTGCTGCCGCAACCATATCGTTGGTCGAAAGAGGATTGCATCCGCTCCAGCTTACCTGCGCTCCTGCTTCAATGAATGTACGGACGAGAACGGCGGTTTCTTTCGTAACGTGCAGACAGCCGGCAATGCGGTACCCTTTTAATGGTTTTGTTTTTCGATACTTTTCGCGCAGTGCCATCAACACGGGCATACGCGACTCGGCCCATTCAATGAGCCTATGCCCTTCAGGGGCGAGTTTTAAACTTTGTACTTTGTACAGACCTTTTTTTTCATCCATAATATTCTTATCGTTATGAAAATTTTAATTACACGGCTAATTTTTTCAACATTGGAACGAGATCGAGTTTTTCCCAGGTGAAGTCTTTGTCGTTTCTTCCAAAATGACCGTACGCTGCAGTTTTCCGATAAATCGGGCGGAGGAGTTTTAAGCGACGGATGATTCCACGCGGTGTGAGGTCAATGTTTTTCCTGATGATCTTTGCCAGTTGAATGTCCGGAATTCGTCCTGTGTTATACGTATTTGCATAAATCGAGACGGGTTCTGCCACGCCAATTGCGTAGGCAATCTGGATCAAGCATTCATTAGCGAGTCCTGCTGCAACAACATTCTTGGCCAGATGTCGTGCCGCATAGGCTGCGCTGCGATCGACTTTCGACGGGTCTTTTCCGCTGAAGGCACCGCCGCCGTGAGGTGCGCGCCCCCCATAGGTGTCGACGATGATTTTTCGGCCAGTGAGCCCGGTATCGCCATGCGGTCCGCCAATTTCAAAACGTCCTGTTGGGTTGACATGATAGATTGTCTTTTTATCAAGATATTGTTCCGGAATCACTTTCTTCACGACGTGCTCAATGACATCTTCCTTAATTTTCTTTTGAGATACTCCGGAATCGTGTTGTGTCGAAATGACGACAGTGTGGACGTGTACCGGTTTGCGTCCCTCGTACTCGACAGTAACCTGCGATTTTGCATCTGGCCGGAGATACGGCATAACCTGCGGCGATTTCTTCCGGAGCTCGGAGAGGCGATATACAAGCTGGTGGGCAAATGTAATGGGCATCGGCATATATTCCGTAGTTTCATCGTTTGCATAGCCGAACATCATCCCTTGATCACCGGCGCCTCCTTTATCTACCCCCAAAGCAATATCAGGAGATTGCTGGTGAATGGCCGAGAGAATACCGCAGGATTTGTCATCGAATCGGTACTCGGCTTTTGTATATCCAATGTCGTGTATGACGTTGCGCACGAGTGATTGGATCTCAATGTATCCCTTGGTAGTGATTTCACCGCCGACGACAACGAGTCCGGTAGTAACAAATGTTTCGCAGGCGACACGTGAATGAGGATCCTGCGTGATCAGAGCATCAAGCACAGCATCGGAGATTTGATCGCAGATTTTATCCGGATGTCCTTCGGAAACAGACTCAGAAGTAAACATTTGTGACATGAAACTACTAGCTCCTTAATTATAGAACAGTGAATTATTCTTTTAGAAGAAATCAATCTCGGACGAATCCCCGATATTAATCCGTTTCCACACTCCACGTACCGTTGCATTATTCCCCACAATCGAGTTCTCAAGGAGAGCTCCCTGGACCTGTGCATCTTCGCTGATTATCGAATTGCGTATGATTGCATCACGGACAACAGCACCATCAGCGATCGTTGCATAGGGACCGACAACCGAATGACTGATTGTACATTTCTTCGATATAAAAACCGGCGGGATTACCACGATGCCATCATGTGACGGTTTCGATGGATATTTATCGAGAAGGTGTCTGTTTGTCTCGAGAAGTGTTTCGGGCTTTCCACAATCGTACCAGCCCTCGACATGAAATGTTTTTATTCGCTCTCCTTTGCTGATCATCAATTGTAATGCATCGGTGAGCTGATATTCATTTTTTGTCCGGATATTCTCTTTTACAAGCTGGGTTACCGATTCGATGAGGAGTCGAGTATTCGTAATGTAGTATAACCCGACAAGTGCAAGATTACTCGTCGGGTGTTCAGGTTTTTCAATGAGATTTTTGATATAGCCGTGGTCGACTTCGGCAATTCCAAAACGCCGTGGATCTTCGACCCATTTCACACCCAGTGCCGATTCGTTCTGTTTGATAATCGGAACAAGATCAACATCAAAAATTGTGTCGCCCAAAATAATCAGGACGGGTTCACCGGGAAGAGTTTCACGCGCAATGTAAATCGAATGGCCAAGGCCAAACCGTTCTTCCTGTTCCACGAAATCGACATGAATATCGTAATGGTTCGTGATGTATTCTCGAATTTTATCTCCCATGTAGCCGACTATCACGGTGGCGTTATCAATACCGGTTTCGATTAGTTTGTCTATTATATGGCCGATAATCGGTTTGCCCGCAACATTCAACAATACTTTGGGGAGTGTATAAGTATGCGGTCGAAGCCTGCTTCCTACGCCAGCGACAGGAATTATTGCTTTCATAACTACTCGGTCAGTGATGTCAAGGTAATATGGAATAAAGGTACTGAAGATTCTCCCGAGAATCAATTATGATGTCGGATTTGATTTCGAACCGGTTTCTTGTGTTGACGATGCTTTCGGAGATGCAGTATCTTTCGGGCTCTCCTTTTCGTCTTTCTTTGTTGATGGGGGAGAATCGGTTTTTTCTTTTTTGCCGGTACTTTTATAATCGGTGAGGTAAAAACCGCTTCCTTTGAAAATCATTCCCCCGCCGCCACCTAGAAGTCGTTTCAAGGTTGATTGACCGCATTGTGGACAATTCACCAGCGACTCGGCAGTAATCGATTGGAATTCCTCAAAATCGTAACCGCATGCGGCACACCGGTATTCGTAAGTCGGCATAATTACTCAATCGTGGTTCTAATATACAACAATAAAAATATACGTTAGGTTCAAATCAGATGCAACGAAGAAACCCGTGCATCTTGATTCTCGTATGACAAAATTATATACTTGAGCATAAAGCTTCTATTTTGGTTGCAGAGAAGAACAATGAAATTGATCCACCTCATATTGGTTGTGATTGGACTGGTCATCACGCACGTAACACTCAATGCTCAATTCTATTATTTTGGCCGGAACAAGGTACAATATACCGACTTCGACTGGCATGTTCTGAAAACCGACCATTTCGATATCTATTACTATCCGGAAATGAAAGAACTTGCCGAACGCGGGGCAGCATTTGCGGAAGAAACGTTTAAAGAGCTTGAAGAGCGGTTTAACTTTACGATTGTACATCACATACCGCTTGTATTTTACAGTTCGCCGCTTCACTTTCAACAAACCAATACCACTCCAGGATTCATACCCGAGGGAGTTGCCGGTTTTTTCGAGTTTCTGAAAGGACGTGTGGTGATTCCCGCCGATGGGTCGCTGAGTCAGTTCCGTCGTGTGATACGGCATGAGCTTGTCCATGTATTCATGCATGCAAAAATAAATCGTGTACTTGTTGATCACAGACAGTTAACAGATCGGGAACCGCCACTCTGGTTCACGGAAGGGCTGGCAGAGTTCTGGTCGACGACATGGGATACGCAGGCTGAATGGCTTATGCGCGACGTTATTCTGAACGGTTACTTTGTTCCGCTTTCACAAATCTATTCAATCTCCGGTTCATTTCTTATGTATAAAGAGGCTCAGCTGCTTCTGCAATATGTGGCAGAAACATATGGTGAGGAAAAAATATCTCTCCTTATCGATAACTTCTGGCGCTCTTCAACATTTCAGGACGTATGGAAATTCACAATCGGGAAAGACTACGAGCAATTTGATGAAGAATCGGACCTACGCGATGAAAAAAAGGTATTACCCTCTCCTGACGCATTATGATCAGCCAAGTTCCGTTACCCGGCAGATTGTCAAGGAAGGGTTCAATGTCAAACCGGTATTTTATAAAAATGATACTACAAGGGAAGTACTTTTTATAGGTAATAATACGGGATATACCAGCGTATATCGAAAGAATCTGAATGATCCACAATCTCCGATGCGATTAATAATCGAAGGAGAACGAACGGATGAATTCGAATCATTTCATTTCTTTTCGGCGGGGATGGATATATCGCACGCCGGCCTGCTCGCCTTTATCACAAAAAGCGGTGAAAACGATGCACTGCATCTGTATGATCTAAAGTGCGATTCAAGCATCGCTAACTATTATTTTAAAGACATTGTTTCGCTCGGTTCACCGACATGGTCACCTGATGGAAACCGCATCGCATTCTCCGCAATAGACAAATCGGGCTACGGTGATCTCTACATTTTTGACCGCGTTCATCAAACGTTAGAACGATTGACAAACGACTTCTACGATGATCGAGATCCGGCTTGGTCTCCCGATGGCAGTACCATTGCATTTCGATCGGATCGGACAACCTATGGAGTCAATGGTCATTACAACCTATTTCTGTATTCCCTCGACTCCGGAACTATAGACCATCTCACACTCGGGGAGGAAGACTACAGCTCTCCGGCGTGGTCACCCGATGGATCGAAGCTGGCGTTCATTTGTGATGCGGATGGAGTCCCGAATCTGTGGGTTATGGCGATGAATAAACGCAAACTTCGGACACTTTACGGCGGTGAAATTTGTCGGATCACAAATCTGAGCACGGCAGCTTTTGACCCTGCGTGAGCCGACGACGGCCGGATACTGATTTCGGCTTTTGAGAATTACAGTTTCCGAATAATGCAGATTGATTCGATAGAGAAGCGATTCGATACGACAAGCGTAAAAAAATACGTCGGTATCCCTTCAGCGACCGAATTATGGACGACGAACCGCATTCCCGGCAAAGATGAGGTGAATGCACTTCGATATACCCCGGACTATACACTGGATATTGCACAAACTCAGATCATGACCGATCCGGTGTTTGGAACGCGCGGCGGAGCTGCTTTAGCCGTAAGTGATGTTCTAGGTAATGAACAGTATTATTTCTTAATCTATAACACCGCTCAAGCTCAGAGCGAATTTCTCTCAAGTTTCAATATCGCCATTTCGCGTTTGTCTTTGAGCCGGAGGACCAATGTCGAATATGGAATTTTTAATTTTGCAGGACGCCGATATGATCTCACCGATCCGGATCTCTATTTCTATGAGTGTTCTTTCGGCGGCTATGTTGCGCTCAGTTATCCTCTCTCTAAGTTCAAGCGAATCGAATTGAGTACAAGTATTAATCGATCGGACAAAGAACGTTTTGAGCTTGGTTCATCACGCAAAGCATTACTGCTTTCCAACTCTATCTCGTTTATCCATGATAACTCGTTGTGGGGCCCCAGCGGTCCGCTCGATGGCAGCCGTTTCTTCCTCACCCTTGCATATACAACCGATATTCAATATTCAAATGTAACGTACTATTCGGTTCTTGCAGATTATCGATATTATTTTCGATTGAGCAAACGAATGGCATATGCAGCTCGTCTGAACGTTTATTATAATGAGGGGAAAGAGGCTCGAAGATATTTTATGGGCGGAAGCTGGGATTTAAGGGGATTTGACCGATGGTCAATTCGCGGAAAGAAATTGTGGCTGACCAGTCACGAGCTCCGTTTTCCCTTCATCGATGAACTGGCCGTCCGCTTTCCGTTCGGTATAATCAATTTCGGATCATTCCGTGGGGCATTATTCTTCGATGCAGGTAATGCATGGGATGATGCATATCATGAAACTCTTGGGAGTATAGGAGGCGGTGTCCGCTGGAATATCGGAGGAGTACTGGTGTTGCGGTATGATATTGGAAAGAAGATCGAGAATAATTTTAAGACTCTTCAAGAGGGGTTGTTCTATCAATTTTTCTTTGGGTGGGATTTTTAGTCATTATTACAACCGATTTATGATAAGATCATTGATCCAAAGTGTAGTACTAAGAAGTTGGTCGTTGATGTTGCTGATGTTTTTCGGATGCAGCGGGTGGAATATTCAGCAACTCAATTTGATGCAAGAAAAAGGTTGGAACATGAGCGGACACGATGCCCGGCGTACATGGAATGCTGGTAGGTCTGTTCACCCTCCACTGAAACTTCTCTGGAGCTACGATGCATCATCGGCGACCGGATCGCCTGTGGTAGCAAATAGCATCCTTTTTGTGGGAACATACAGAGGTGAGCTGCACGCGATCAGTATTAACGATGGTGAACGGATCGGAAGGATTTCGCTTGAGGGGGTAATTCATGGGACTCCAGTGCTAGATGACTCTATTATATATATTGCTCTCGCATCTGGAGAGAATACCTTCCAGGCGGTTGATGTGACAAATGGAGATATGTTGTGGGGAAAAAAGCTTGGTCCCATAGAGACTTCTCCGATTCAACATAATCTTTATCTCTATGTGACAACGATGGATGGTCATGTCTATTGTATTGAAAAAGCCACGGGGAAAGAAATATGGAAATATTCAATTCCAAATTTAAAAGGGCAAAAGAATATTCATTCATCACCTGCGACCGATGGAAATGTTCTCGTATTCGGATGTGATGATGGAGTGTTCTATGCACTTAATGCAAGAACAGGTAAGCTACGCTGGAAGGTACAAACAGGAAGGAGCATCCTTGGTTCGCCGGCAATCAGTGCCGACCGCGTCATCATAGGTTCAACGGATCATGTTCTTTATGCATTGAACATTGCCGATGGATCGGTATGCTGGAAATCCGATTTTGGCGGTATCCTGTATTCTTCACCCGCAATTGCTGAGAGCACTGTAGTCATCGGTGCAGCTAATGGATGTATTCGAGCGCTATCTGTCATAACCGGGAATAGAGTCTGGGAATACAGAGCATCGAGCGTCGTTAGTGCCCCGGGCGTTGTGTGTGGCGACATTGTATACATCGGTACACTTGATCATATCCTGTACGCTTTTGATATACAGAGTGGAAAAGTGTTCTGGAGCGACACACTGGAAGGGAGAATCAAGAGTCCCCCCATCAGCTGGAACGGCATGATCTTTGTTCCGGTTGAGGATAAATATATTTATGCATACGTATCGAACAATGAAAATCGATGATTAAAAAGCGGTCGGTTCACATATTTGTTGTTGCTGCCTTCTGGGTCATTCTATGGCCGTATATGATGCAGGCGCAGTCCGGAATTTATCAGGATGGAGTTGTTACAATCACCTCCAATGTAATTGGAGCGAATGTATTTTGTGACTCGGTATTTCTTGGGGTTACTCCACTGTTAAATATAGCCCTTTCTACCGGAAAGCATACCATCATGGTTATTGATGGAACCCCATTTCAGTGGAATGCGCGGAGGAAAGAACAGTGTATCGAAGTTCCGGCAGGATCACAGGTGGTACACTACTGTAATTTTCCTTCCGACTCTGCTGCGAATCTTAGGTTTAGAGGTTCTGTGCAAAAGGATATTCTGGTTCAACCGCGAAAAGTTGAATTTCATTCTCTGATAACAATCGGTGGTAGCGTGGGTATTGTATGTGGTATTGCGACGGCATATTTCAAGATTAAGGCGGATGCCCGTTATAATGATTATCTTCTGACAGGAGACCGCGAATCTTTACGAGAGACACATCGGTTTGATACAATGGCCGGAGTAACATTGGCCTTAAGTCAAATTGGACTTGCCATGGTTACTTACTGTCTACTTTCTGAATAGTATATTCTAATGAATTTTTTTACGGGGATACGCAATGGAGCTTGACTTTCATATTTCAGTGAGCTATATTTTTTATAGTAGAGATACTGGGTATTCTGGGCATTAATCTCCTCCTACCGGAGCCCGGAAGTTGGATGATACACAGTGGGGAACGATCACATCCATACACACACTACCGTAGGGTAGAATATGCAAGATGAAAAGAGTTTCTTACGCAATGTCCCAATTTTTGCCGATTTAGACGACAAAGATCTGGCAAAGATTGCTGCGCTTGGCGTTCGTAAGAAATATAAAAAGGGAAGCATCATCCTTCTGGAAGAAGAAACAGGATCGGCTCTGTTCACCATCATTAATGGAAAAGTGAAAATCGTCCGAACGGACGATGACGGACGCGAGGTAATTCTTTCGATTCTTGGAAATGATGAGTTTTTTGGAGAGATGGCTCTTCTTGATGGACTCGCTCGATCTGCGAGTGTTGTCTCGATAACCAAATCCGAGCTTTTTATTATCCACCGCCGAGATTTTCTGCAGCTCTTACACGATTACCCCGTCATTGCTGTCGTATTATTGAATGAACTTACTGGACGTCTTCGGAAGGCGGATGCTCAGATTAAGAGTCTTTCGTTACGTGATGCGGCGGGTCGGGTTGCAAACGTGATTGTACAGCTGGCTGACGATATCGGGCGGATCCGTAACGGACGTGTTGAGATTGAAGACCTTCCGTTGCAGCAGGATCTGGCAAACATGGCTGGGACATCCCGTGAGACAATTTCACGCATGATCCACCAATTCATAACGAAAGGATATCTCCAGATGCAGGGGAATGCATTAATTATTAATGATTATGAAAAATTTAAGAGTCTACTCAAGTGAGGTTTTCTACGGGTAAATCCATTCATTTCAAACATATAGACTGATACGGAGCGCATGGCGGGTAAGGTAGATCTTCATACACACACCACCTATTCAGATGGTGCGTTGACGCCTTACGAGCTGGTGATAAAAGCAAAAGAAGCGGGAATAGAAATCCTCGGTATTACCGATCATGATAATGTTACTGCACTTGAAGAATCGATGACCCTTGGTGTCCAAGAGGGGATCGAAGTTGTTGCAGGTGTTGAACTCAGTGCGGCAGTCGGTGATCGTGATATCCATATCCTCGGGTATTTTTTTGATTACCAAAACCCGACATTGCTCGATTACCTTGCTCTTTTTCGAAAGGAACGTCTGAAACGTGCCGAGCGGATCGTTGAGAAACTTCATCATCTCCGCGTTCCACTCTCAATGGATGCTGTACTCGATCAAGCAGGTGTCGGTTCGGTGGGACGGCCTCATATAGCCAACGCTCTTCTAGATACGGGTTTGACGGATACCTACCTCGAGGCATTCGAGAAATACATCGGGTATGGATGTCCGGCATATGAAAAAAAATTTCAGTTATCACCGGAAGAGGCGGTAAATATTATTGCCTCGGCCGGCGGCATATCGTTCTTAGCCCACCCCGGGAAATATACAAGCGAAGCTGTGCTCATGCAGCTTATCAAAGGGGGAGTTGATGGCATTGAGGTGGTGCATCCCTCACATTCCCCTGAACTTCAGGAATATTATAGAAATGTCGCGAGCCATTACTATCTTCTGGAAAGTGGAGGTTCGGATTTTCATGGAGGGAAAAAGAATGATGATTGGGCGCTCGGTACGGTGACGGTATCAGAATCGCTCGTTGATGCGATGAAACGCAGACTCTTTGCATGACAATAAACGTGGTGGTTTTTTTATTGAAGTATTGATAAGAAGAGAGAATAATATGATGTATCAAGGTCAACTCACTGCAAAAAAAATACGGATTGGCATTATCGTTAGTCGATTTAACGATATTGTCACACACCGATTACTGGAAGGGGCAATGGATTGCCTTTTACGGCATGAAGCCGATTCATCGTTAATCGATACGGTGTACTGCCCGGGTTCATTTGAAATTCCTCTTATGGCGCAGACACTGGCACAGAAAAAACGTTATGATGCAATCATCTGTATCGGATGTCTCGTTCGTGGTGAAACACCTCATTTCGATTACATCGCCGGAGAGGTAACAAAAGGAATTGCACAAACGTCGCTCGCATGTAACATTCCTATCGGCTTCGGGATCCTCACCACCGATACCATGGAACAGGCGATTGATCGTGCTGGAGGGAAATCAGGCAACAAAGGATGGGATGCAGCACTCAGCGTTATCGAAATGATTGATGTAAGAAAGCAACTTGAGACAACGAAATAATGCGCTCTATGTGTAGACTTTTGCTTCTCCTGGTGGGCATGATGATTGCGCGGGTTCCGATATGGACACAGGGATCGGGCGAATGGAAAAATTATACTGCACAGAATAATGTCCGAAGTATCAGTGCGATAAAAGGTAATGTTTGGGCTGCAACGCAAGGCGGAGTATTCTGTTATCACATCGCTGATTCAACCTGCCAACAGTTCACAAATTCCGAAGGACTCCCGACCAACGATGTTACATGTGTAATTGCGGATGATGATGGCGGAGTATCAGACCGGAGACGCAACTGGAGGCATTGCCCACTACAATCCGGGAAACGCTCAATGGCAGGTGAATCTCGACATCACAAACTCCAGTTTTCTAAAAAAACAAATAAATGCATTTCTTCTCTACGGCGATTCATTGTTCATTGCAGGAGACTATGGCGTATCGCTCTTTCATAAACGTACGTTTGAATTTCGCGATAGCTATGTACGGTTTGGAAATTTTTCTGCATTGAATAAAGTCAATGGATTGATGATCCTGGGAGATAACATCTGGATAGCGACGGCAATCGGTGCTGCCACAGCCTCTCTCAGCTCCTCAAATCTGATTTCTCCGACGGCATGGCGGACATATACATCGTCTAATGGCCTACCGTCAGATAGTGTAAAAACGATTTTTTCACTCGATAATCTTGTTTATGTCGGAACGGACGCGGTGTCGCATATTTCAATGGGACGACATGGACAATTATGGATGCACTCGGCCCATTGTCGATTCAACATGCTGTCGTAGGAACGAATGGTGCATATGCAATCACAAAAGACGCAATCTATTTAATTCAATCACCGACACAATTTCAAAAAATTGTCGATGTTCCGGCGGATATCCTTACAGATATCACCCTGGAGAATGGAAAAATCATCCTTGGCTCGGGTACGCGAGGAATCGGATTTATCGAGGATACGGGTATCCGGTATACAATTCCGAACGGTCGTGCATCGAATCAGTTCGTCAGTCTTGCAATAGATCAAAAGGGAATTCTCTGGGCTGCATCAGGATATAATCTTCAGGGTAAAGGTTTCTATAGCTTTGATGGAAAAACATGGACAAATTATACAACAAGTACCGATACGCTGATCAAATCGGATGACTATCACCGCGTTGCAATCGGAGTAAATAATACCAAATGGATTTGTTCATGGGGTGACGGGATGATGATGGTCCGCGATGATAATACTCTCTATCGATATAGTTCTCAAAATGCACCATTCTTGGGTATTAAAAAGGATCCAAAATACATCTTAATCTGTGATGTCGCTTATGATTGGAAAGGCAATACATGGTTTATCGATTGGGATCCCGCCGACGAAAAACTTCTCTGGGTACTTCATCCGGATTCGACTTGGGAGGGATATCCGATAGGGTATAATAAAACGTACTCGTTTCTCAGTGGCATTTCGATTGACCAAAATGGGAATAAATGGCTTTATCAGCGATTGGCGACAGTTCTTTCGCCGGGTTTGTTTTTCGTCGATTCAAAAGGGACATTGGATGATCCGTCAGACGACACATGGACACTATTAACAACCTCATCGGGATTAGTGAGCAATAATATCACAACAGTGGCTGTCGATAATGATGGATCAATCTGGGTAGGCACTACCAGTGGCGCGAATGTTATTCTGAATCCGTCAAATCCAGAGGCCTCATTAGATAAAAGTATTGTGATCCCCCTTGCAGGTATTAGTGTAAATGCCATTGCCGTTGATCCTCTGAATAATAAATGGATCGGAACAAAAGAAGGGATTTTTGTGCTCTCGGACAGGGCGTCAGTTGTTGCATCATATACGGTGAACTCCACGAATGGAAAACTACCCGACAACGATGTGCGGGCAATTGCTTTCGATGGTAATCGAGGTATTGCATATCTCGGGACGGAAAAAGGTCTGGCAAGCATTAAAACTTCCTTTATTGCACCACAGCCGTCGTTCCAAGATCTTTTCTTTTTCCCAAATCCGTTTATTATTTCAACTGGGAAAACGTTAACTATTGACGGCCTGGTACAAAATTCATCGGTGAAAATACTCTCGAATGATGGAAGACTTGTCCGCGAGCTGTCAGATAAAAATTCTCTTCCGGGTGGCAGAATTGCCTTCTGGGATGGAACCGACCAGCAAGGTGCGCCGGTGGCCAGTGGAATTTATCTTGTCGTTGCATATACCCAACAGGGAGATCAAGTCGCCACGGGGAAAGTGGCAGTGGTAAGAAGGTGACCACAGTGAAGAACATGAGCGAAGAAGGATTT
Organism: Ignavibacteriota bacterium; assembly: GCA_963776275.1. Taxonomy (GTDB): domain Bacteria; phylum Bacteroidota; class Ignavibacteria; order UBA10030; family CAVZMI01; genus CAVZMI01. The sequence goes on along the minus strand of CAVZMI010000021.1, from coordinate 119,622 downwards.
TCGAACATACATCCGTCACTACAAATTATCAATCAAGGAAAACCGTTGCTACTTTTCATTGCTAGGAGGAGATGACGTTGGAGAACACGAATCCGAAAGACAAGGTGTACAAGGAAGAGGTCTTTACCAGGAGGGTCCGGGCTGGAAAACGGACATACTTCTTCGATGTGAAGTCCACAAGATCAGAAAAAGACTATTACGTTACCATCACCGAGAGTAAACGAGTGGGGGAAGAGGAGTACGAAAAACATAAAATCTTTCTCTATAAAGAAGACTTCGATAAATTTATTGAGGCTCTCTCGGAAGCTATCGATTTCGTTCAGTCTGAATTAACCGAAAAGCAGGCGACCCCTGTCGAAGAGACTTGATTTATGACACATTGTCGCTGACGAACTATTCGGGCGCCCTTACGGCGCCCGATGTATTTCGGATAAATCCGTTCCCCTTTTTTCTTGACTCTATTGGGTTTTTTCTCTATATTTTAACGTTTTTTTGCAGGACTGTTCTTTCAAACATGATTCAAGGTGTGGTTTTATCCAACAGAACTGCATATTTATTGGGAATTCGGTCAGATTATGCAAATAAATATCTCAAATCTGGCGCAGGGCATTCACACCTATTCTCTTGAAGCAGCACCTGCAGATCTTGAGATCCAGCAGCACTTTACTTCGGTTATCAAGGCCGAAGTCACGCTCGATAAGAGTGTCCGCCAGATTTTATTGGAAGTCTGGATTCCTGGAGTAGAAGGTCATTTTCTATGTGACCGATGTGTTGAGGAGTTCAGCAGGATTATTACGTGCAGTTACCGGAAAGTGTATGTCAGCCGGGAAATTGATGCTGTTGCTTTCAATGGGGACGAAATCGAGATTATTTCCCCTGATATGAACATCATTGATCTGTCCAATGATGTACGTGATGAAATTTTACTGGCAATCCCCTTGAAACTTCTCTGCAGAGAAGATTGTGCCGGTTTATGCTCACGTTGTGGAAAGAATTTAAATACCGGACAATGCGATTGTGCACCGGCACCTACGGATTCACGGTGGGAAGCGCTGGCACGTTTACGTGATAATTAAAGCCTGATAAACCGTGTTCCATTTCCAGTGTTTTTCTTCAGGAGATGCGGGTGTCTCGGTGAAAGTCAAATATATGTTGATAGGAGGTTAGTATGCCAAATCCAAAACGACGCCATTCAAAAGCACGTGGACGCAGACGTTGAACTCATTATAAAGCTACAGTCCCCTCGTATGGTGAATGCCCAAATTGCCACGAGCCAAAACTTCACCATCGTGCATGCCCAAACTGCGGCTATTACAATGGACGTTCCATTGTGAGCCCAAAAGAATCCTAAAATGTATTTCCTTTGACGCATGTGATCACACGAACGGATCAATAACGTGAATGATCTTATGCAACCCCCAATAACCCGGTTAGGCAGACGTTGAATAAAAGTCGTATAATACGAATTGCTGTTGATGCAATGGGAGGCGATCACGCTCCTTATGTCGTTGTAGAAGGAGCTCTCGATGCGCTTAGACAAACCGCAAACCGGTTCGAAGTTATTCTTGTCGGTGATAAAAATGCAATAACAACCGAATTACAGAAATACCCCGGACCGTCGCAGTCGATCCGGATCGAACATGCTGCGGAAGTGGTAAATTTCGATGACGATGCGCTTGCTCCCGTACGTACGAAAAAACAATCATCGATTGCCGTTGGACTTCAATTGCATAAATCAGGCGAGGCCGATGCGTTTGTGAGTGCAGGACATACTGGTGCCGTGATGTCGGCTTCGACACTGCTCCTCGGACGTATCGAAGGAGTCGGGCGGCCAACAATCGCCGCCACGCTGCCGTCAGAAAAAGGATATTGTTTATTGACAGATGCCGGGACAAATGTCGATTGCCGGCCTCAGCATCTCCGTGAATTTGGCATCATGGCAAGTATTTTTGCGGAAGAAATTCTGCATTATCCAAACCCAAGAATCGGACTCTTAAGTTTTGGTGAAGAAAAAAATAAAGGAAATGAACTCACTCTTGAAGCATACAAACTGCTGGAACAGAGCGGTTTAAATTTTATCGGGAATATCGAAGGGCGTGACATCCTAAAAGGTAATGTCCAGGTTGTGGTCTGCGACGGTTTTGTCGGTAATGTTGTTTTAAAATTTGCTGAAGGGATGGTCGAACTCTTACGTGCAAAACTGAAGATGTTTGCAGAAGGATCACTCTGGAATAAAATACGTATTGCCTTTGCCTATGGTACTCTGAAAAAAGTATTGAAGGAATTCGATTATCAGGAATATGGCGGCGTTCCACTTCTTGGTGTCAATGGAGTAACCATTATCGGCCATGGGAAATCGAGCGCCAAGGCAATAAAAAACATGATATTAAAAGCCGAAGAAATGGTTCTTAAACAGGTAAACATAAAGATTCAACACGCACTCGCTACGTAATAATAGAAGGATTTTCATGGGAAACATTCGTGCAACAATTACGGGTATCGGACACTATGTACCCGATAAAATTCTTACAAATTTTGATCTTGAAAAAATGGTTGATACCTCCGATGAATGGATACGAACGCGCACCGGTATTCGGGAGCGGCATATCCTTGAACACGGCGGTACCTCGGATATGGGTGCAAAGGCTCTTCAATCGTTGATGGAGAACAGCAACCTTGATCCATCGGAAATCGAAGTTCTTATTGTCGCGACCATTTCTCCTGACATGATGTTTCCATCGACATCCTGCTTAATTCAAAATAAAATCGGGGCGTCGAAGGCATTTTGTATCGACCTGTCAGCCGCCTGCTGCGGTTTTATCTATGCACTGGTAGTCGGTGCGCAATTCATCGAAAATGGAAGATATAAAAAAGTTGTTGTTGTTGGCGCCGATAAAATGAGCTCCATGACCGACTATACAGATAGAAACACATGCATTTTATTCGGCGATGCAGCAGCAGCAGTGCTTCTTGAGCCGAGTGAAGATCTTCAATACGGATTAATTGACCATAAGTTCTACTCGGACGGATCCGGAGCACCCTTTCTCTATCTGAAAGGGGGAGGGAGCTTGTATCCGGCAACTCACGAGACCGTCGACAAGGGATGGCACTACCTCTATCAGGATGGAAAATCGGTGTTTAAAATTGCAGTGGTCGGAATGGCCGACGTCTCAGTAGAAATCCTTAAGCGAAACAGACTCACCAGCGCCGATATTGACTGGCTGGTTCCCCATCAGGCTAATATGCGGATTCTAACGGCAACGGCCGAGCGGATGGGACTCGAAATGTCAAAAGTAATGGTCAATATCGACCGTTACGGAAATACCACCGCCGCCACAATTCCTCTCTGTCTGTCAGAATGGTGGCAAAATGGGAAATTGCGGAAAGGACAGCGAATAATTATCTCAAGTTTCGGTGCAGGGTGGACTTGGGGTGCCGCTCTTCTCCGTTGGTCTCTTGACCTGAAACAATAAGGTACAATTAATGGGTGTCGCAGCATTTGTGTATCCGGGGCAGGGCTCCCAGTACGTAGGAATGGGAAAAGATCTCTATGAGCAACACCCGCTCGCAAAAGAACTTTTTCAAAAAGCCGATGATATACTCGGTATTTCATTAAGCTCAATTTGTTTTAACGGACGGAAGAAGAGTTACGACGGACGAAAAATACACAACCGGCGATCTTTTTACACAGCGTTGTTCTGACAAAGCTTCTTCAGCAGTACCGTCCTGCGATGGTGGCGGGACATTCGCTTGGTGAGTATTCAGCACTGGTGTGCTCCGGGGCGATGTCATTCGAAGATGGTCTGAGGCTTGTCCGTTTGCGAGGCGAGTTGATGCAACGTGCCGGCGAGGAACACCCGGGAACAATGGCTGCGATTATCGGACTCGAAGGATATGTAATCGAAGATATATGCCGGGAAGCAAGCGTGGCAGGAATTGTACAACCTGCAAATTTTAATTCACCGGAACAGGTTGTCGTTTCAGGGTCAATACCTGGTGTACGAAAATCGATGGAACTGGCAAAGGGGCGCGGTGCGAAAATGGCGAAAGAGCTGGTTGTCAGCGGTGCATTTCATTCACAGCTGATGCAGAGCGCAGGTGACGGATTACGAAAAGCGCTCGCGACGATAAAAATTTTTGATATTGAAATTCCTGTCTATGCAAATGTTACAGCACAGCCGGTGAAAGCGGCGGAAGAAATCCGCGATCTTCTCTACCGTCAATTACTTAATCCGGTGCGGTGGGAAGAATCGATTCGTTTAATGGTGGAAAACGGAGCAACGCGATTCATCGAGGTCGGACCTGGAAAAGTGCTTCAAGGATTGGTAAAACGAATCAGCCCGGCTGTCGAAATATCAGGAATTGATACATTTCAAGAGTATCAAGCAGCGAAAGGATAGACAGCTTTTTCAGCAGTTATTCTCGGTTATGTGGGAAATTATGAGTAGATATTATCGGAGTAATAAAAAAGACTTGCAAAAGAACTTGCATATCTTAATATTCAAAGATACAAGACTGGCAGGTCGGATTATAGGTCACTTGATATCTTAGATAACAAGAGAAGAGTGGGATTAGAATATGGGAGTATTTCAGAATAAAATTGTACTCGTTACGGGTGGCGCTCGCGGCATCGGGAAAGCGATCTCATTGGCATTTGCAGCCGAAGGCGCACATATTGCATTTACAGATATCGTGCTCGGCGATGCCGCAGATATAACGTTGCAGGAAATCCGCTCAAAAGAAGTTAAAGCCCTTGCGCTTCAATCGGATGTAAGGGATTATGCATCAACGCAACAGGCAGTCGACATTGTGGTAAAAGAATTTCAACGGATCGATGTTTTAATAAACAATGCCGGCATCACACGCGATAATTTGCTGGTTCGTATGTCGGAGGACGATTGGGATGCGGTGATCGGAACAAACCTGAAGGGAGTATTTAACTACTGCAAAGCTGTTGCCCGGCAGATGATCGGACAACGTGAAGGTAAGATCATCAACATTTCTTCAATTGCCGGCGTTGTCGGAAATGCAGGACAGGTGAATTATTCGGCTTCGAAAGCCGGTGTCATCGGTATCACAAAAACACTGGCAAAAGAGCTGGCGTCGCGGAATATTCAGGTCAATGCAGTCGCGCCCGGTGTCATTGAGACCGATATGACGAGAAAATTAACGCCGCAACAACGTGAGACACTTCTCACTCCGGTTCCGATGAAACGAATGGCCCAGCCTGAAGAAGTCGCCAGCGTCGTGCTCTTTCTTGCTTCACCGGCGGCGAGTTATATTACAGGACAATTGGTTTGTGTCGATGGCGGTCTGGTAATGTAAAGTACTTCAGACCGCCACTAATTATTATAGATCATGTTAAACAACTATCAATCACCTCGAAGGAGATTTTCCAATGGCCGATGTTGAAGCAAAAGTGAAGGAAATTATAGTTAACAAGCTTGGTGTTGATGAAGCTCAGGTAACATTGCAGGCTTCGTTTACGAATGATCTGGGGGCGGATTCGCTGGATACAGTTGAACTGGTCATGGAATTCGAGAAATCATTCAATCTGCAGATACCCGACGAAGATGCAGAAAAAATCGCTACTGTCGGTGATGCTGTCAATTACCTAAAAGGGAAAGTTGCATAATTTCCTTTGTGGTTTTTTCCTTTTTTCATAGAGTGAGGGTGCGGTACTACAACATAATGGGGACTTTCAAATGAACAAACGCCAGGTTGTTGTTACAGGAATGGGTACATTAACACCCATAGGACTCAATGTTCGAGAGTTCTGGAAGAACCTTCTTGCAGGAGTCAGTGGTGCCGCCCCCATTACGTATTTTGATCCCTCAATCTTCGATACGCACTTTGCATGCGAACTGAAAGGATTTAAAGCATCGGATTACCTCGATCGCAAATCCGTGCAACGAATGGATCCTTTTACCCAGTATGCAGTGATCGCAACCGACATGGCAATTGCTGATGCCGGTCTCAAGCTCGACACGCTCGATCGTGATCGTATCGGAGTCATATATGGATCGGGTATCGGTGGAATGATTACCTTCGATGCTCAATTCAGAAATTTCATAGCAGGCGGCCCCAGCCGTATCAGTCCGTTTTTTATCCCGATGTTGATTCCTGACATCGCGTGCGGGGTTATTTCGATCAAATATGGATTGAAAGGTCCGTAACTATGCAACAGTCTCAGCATGCGCGACGTCATCGCATGCAATCGGTGATGCACTCCGCACAATCCAATATGGAGATGCCGATATTATCGTGTGCGGAGGTGCGGAAGCTTCCATTACGCCGATGGGACTCGGCGGTTTTAATCAGATGAAAGCTCTTTCAACACGGAATGATGCTCCTGAAAAAGCAAGCCGTCCGTTTGATAAAAAACGCGATGGGTTCGTCATGGGAGAGGGTGCCGGCACAATAATTCTTGAAGAACTAGGTCATGCCAGAGCGCGCGGTGCACGGATTTATGCCGAATTGGCTGGGATTGGATTTACTGCCGATGCGCATCACGTGACTGCTCCTGCTCCCGGGGGCGAAGGGGCGGTACGATCCATGTGCGCGTCACTTCGTGATGCCGGAATCGAACCATCCGCCGTCGATTATATCAACGTTCATGGTACTTCTACACCACCGGGCGATATTAGTGAGACCGCCGCTATTAAGACCGCCTTCGGTGAATACGCACGGGCACTCAATGTAAGCTCGACAAAATCGATGACCGGCCATCTCCTTGGCGCAGCAGGAGCCGTGGAAGCAATAGCATCTATTCTTGCGGTTGTCAATGACGAAGTCCCACCGACAATAAATTATGAATTTCCCGATCCGGAATGTGATCTGAACTATACTCCCAATGTTCCTGTAAAACGCACTGTGAATGTCGCCTTGAGCAATACGTTTGGATTTGGCGGACATAATGCAACACTCCTGTTCAAGAAATATCGGGAATAAATTCTTTATGAATTTGCTGCAAAAAATCATCGCATGGTTGAAAACTCCCGAACCAGGTGGTGCAAATCCATTATTTGATGATGAACGCTTTAAGGCGTTCGATTTCGAAAACTTCCAGAAAATCATCGGCTACAGGATTCGGAATGAAAAACTGTTCCTCGAAGCACTCCTTCATCGTTCGTTTCTTCAATACCAGAGTAAACCCCATCAGCGGGTATCAAATGAGCGACTTGAGTTTCTCGGCGACTCGATCCTTGATCTTATCGTCGGGAAATATTTATTCGACCGATATCAGAATGCCGAGGAAGGGGAACTGACCAAAATTCGATCACGCCTCGTCAATAGAAAAGCACTCGTAGTGTATGCCCGGGAACTGGAATTGAATAAGTATATGTTTATGAGCACGAGTGCCGAACAGGCTGTCAAGAAGGGAAACGATTCCATTCTGGCCAATGCCTATGAGGCAATTATTGCTGCAATTTATCTCGACAGCTCTTTCGAAGAAGCCCGGAAGTTTGTTGAGAGACAGGTGCTTGCCGCTGTTAAAAAGGGCATTCTCAGTACCTCGGATGACAATTATAAAAGCATGCTGCTTGAATATGCCCAGGGTCACGGGTATGGAATTCCCCGATATGGAATAGTGAAAGAAGAAGGTCCGGATCATGATAGAATTTTCACCGTTGAGGTGACGCTCGCAGAAGAATGCATCGGCCGCGGTTCCGGGCGAAGTAAAAAGGAAGCAGAACAACAGGCAGCCGAACAAGGACTTGAACATATACTTCGCGGCGAATAATCCGTCATCGGTTAAATCCAACAACCATTGATTTTTTTCGATTTCTATGCCAGAACAACTTCTGTTTGAGAAGAGTAAACCCGGACGAAAAGGGTATACACTTCCGAAACTCGATATAAAAGAGCAGCCATTGGATGTCCTGATCCCTCAAGAATTTCTACGGAGACAAGCGGCCGCGCTTCCTGAGATCAGTGAGAGTGAAGTCGTCAGACACTTTGTACGACTCTCAACAATGAATTATCATATTGACAAGGGGTTCTATCCGCTCGGGTCCTGCACAATGAAGTATAATCCGAAGGTGAATGAAGTTGCCGCAGGAATGACCTCATTTCGCGATCTTCATCCGCTGCAGCCTGAAAGAACTGTGCAGGGAGCTCTTGAATTGATGTACAATCTCGGTGAATATCTCAAAGAAATTTGTGGGATGAGCGCCATTACGCTGCAACCGGCGGCCGGCGCTCACGGGGAATTGACGGGAATTCTCCTGATTCGTGCATATCATATGAAACAGGGACGACGCAGAACAAAAATTCTTGCACCCGATTCGGCCCATGGTACGAATCCCGCGAGTGCAGCAATTGCAGGATACAAAACGGTCAGTGTGAAATCAAATGCCCACGGCACGGTGGACATCGAAGATCTGAAAAGAAATCTGGATGATGATGTCGCCGCCTTGATGCTCACCAATCCGAACACTCTGGGAATCTTTGAAAAAGACATCTTCCGGATCAGTACGCTCGTTCATGATGTCGGAGCATTACTGTACATGGATGGTGCAAATCTGAATGCGCTCATCGGCATTGTTCGCCCGGGTGATATCGGTTTTGATTGCATGCATCTCAACCTGCATAAGACTTTTTCGACGCCCCACGGTGGAGGGGGCCCCGGTTCCGGTCCCGTTGCGGTTAACGATCGCCTTGCTCCGTTCTTTCCCGTGCCGATCGTCGAAAAGAAAGAAATATTTTTCGGGATGAACTGGGATCGCCCCGATTCCATAGGAAAAATACATTCATTCACGGGTAACTTCGGCATGATGGTCCGGGCGTACACCTATATTCGGATGCATGGTGCTGAAGGACTCCGTGCCAACTCCGAGAATGCGATTATTAATGCAAATTACCTTCTAAGTAAATTAAATAATGTGTTCGAGGTTCCATATCGTGAACCGACAATGCACGAGTTCGTTCTCTCTGCCGATCGGCAAAAAGAGAGAGGGGCAAACGCGATGCATATTGCGAAACGACTCCTCGATTACGGTTTTCATGCGCCTACGACGTATTTTCCCCTGATTGTTCATGAAGCGCTTATGATCGAACCGACGGAAACCGAGACGAAAGAAACACTGGATGCATTTGCCGACGCCCTGATAAAAATCGATGAGGAGATTACAGAGCACCCGGATGTGGTGGTTTCAGCACCTCACAGCACACCTGTCGGGAAACTTGATGATGCACTTGCTGCACGACAGGTAAATGTACGTTATAAGGAATAGGTGGCGGGGTAAGACATGCGGGTGGATGACGATGAAAAAATTCGTGAGATATTGAAAACAGCCAGATCCATTGCTGTTGTCGGCGCGTCGCCGAAACCATGGCGTGATAGTGGAAATATTGCGCGTTTCCTCCGTGAACAGGGATATACGGTTTTTCCGGTTAATCCATCCTATACAGAAATCGACAATCAACGCTGCTATCCCACATTGCAACACCTTCCTGTATCGATTGACGTTGTTGATGTCTTTCGTCGTCCTGATGTATTATTACCAATTGTGGACGATGCAATTGCAATCCGGGCGCGTGTTCTCTGGTGTCAGCTGGGAGTGGTAAATGAAGAAGCCGCAGAACGTGCAGTAAACGCAGGGATGGATGTCGTTATGGATCACTGTATTGCTATTGAATACCGCCGGCTAGTGCGTTGACGATATTCTGCATTAAACGCTAACACCGGTAGGTAGCTTTGGAAAAATTGTAGTGTGGAGACATTAGTGAAATTTCTCAGCATCATATTTTTTTTGTGTATTCCTCTTGGTGCAATCGCAGCATGCGATGACACTCTTGCTGTTGCCAAGTATCCGCCCAATTCGATCATCCGGGGAATTATAATAACGGGGAATAAGAAGACAAAAGACTATATCATTACCCGTGAGATGGCGCTCCATATCGGAGACACTGTCACATTCGAAGCGCTTGAATATGATAAGAATCGAATTTTCAGTCTCCGGCTTTTTAATCGCGTTGATATTGAACCTGTTCCGATCGACAGCAACGCTGTTCTCCTCCATATCGATGTCGATGAACGGTGGTATATTTTTCCGATTCCCATCTTGGGAATCAAGGATAGAGAGTGGTCGAGATTGTACTACGGACTGGCTGTTCTTCATGATAATTTTCTGGGTGAAAATCAGAAATTGTACGGAGCATTCGTGTTGGGATACGATCCCTTTGCTCAGGTGACGTATAAAAATCCCCGGTTCGACTCTGACGGAAACGTTTTTCTCACAGTCCAGGCTGCTATCGCACAGGTGAGAAATAAAAGTGTGCAGGCGCAGCTACTTGGACAGGAATATGATGAGCGACAATATGTCGCCGAATGCCAGATAGGAAGGCGATTTGGTAATTCATCGGCGTTATGGTTCCAACTGTCATATGCGACGGTAAACGTTTCGGCCCCGGGCGAGGGACGAACGATTTCACCCGATGGGACAGATAGATATTTTGCTATTCAGGTCGGTGGTTTCTACGATACACGAGATCTCACAGAATATCCACGGATGGGATCATATCTTGAGGTTGACATTATTAAAAAAGGACTCGGGTCAGTGATTGATTATTGGCGGATGAATGCAGATGTACGCAGGTTTTTCCCGATTTACCTTGATGAATCGGGACCATTTGCATCGTTGGGATTGAGGGGATTCATCAATATTGCAACCGGCGGTACGGTTCCTCTGTATGATCATAAGTATTTCGGGTATGCAGAACGAATCCGCGGACATTTCAAAAATATTATGGAAGGCGAATCGATCCTCGGAGGAACGGCCGAAATCCATGTACCAATATTGAATCCGATATTTTTCAAAGTTTCGAACGTCCCGATCGCGCAATTTGCCACGTGGCGGTTTGGTATTGTCGCAGCGGTGTTCGCGGATGCAGGACAGGTCTGGTATCATGGATCGTCTATAGCCCTTCCACGATTTACGAGGGGATACGGCGGTGGGATTCACCTGCTCCTTCCCTACAGCATAATTTTCAGGTCGGAAATCGGATTCGATGAACACGGACAATCACAATTTATCTTCGACCTTGGAGCAGCTTTGTAACATGGATCTCTTTTATACGGCCCCGGCAGATTGCTCAATCACAACGGTTATCCTTCGGGCTGATGAATTTCATCATTGTACCCGTGTGTTGCGAAAACGAATCGGCGACGAAGTAATGGTGACGGATGGAGCAGGGAATTTGTACAGGACAACCATCGCCCAAATTGAAAACGATTTTGCAGTTGCCCGCATCGTTGATGTTCAGAAAAATTATCATGAGTCATCACTCCGTTTAACTCTGGCGATCGGCTTGCTGAAGAATCCGTCACGGATGGAATTAGCCGTTGAGAAGTGTACCGAGATTGGAGTTGAGACATTCATTCCCCTTCATACATCACGAGTCATCTCCCATAAAGTGAAAATCAACAGGTGGAACAATATCGTTCTTGCCGCTATGAAACAATCGTGCCGCACAATCCTTCCTTCCGTTTCATTAATACAACAGTTCGAAACAATGCTCGCGGCATCCTCTCATTTCGGAGTGAAACTTATCGCTTACGAAGCCGTCGAAAATTCGACGAATATTCTTTCCGTCATGAATAAAAACGCCGGTGCCTCATCTGCGATTGTTTGTATCGGACCGGAAGGAGGATTTACCGAAGAAGAAGTCCGGCAGGCGATGGCGGCGGGATTTGTTCCCGTGTCGCTCGGTCAGCGGCGGTTGCGTAGTGAAACAGCAGCGGTTGTAGCGGCAAGCCTGATTCTTTCATCAACCCACTGAGAATCCCAACGTTAGAGATACAGAGACTGTGAAAATGGCTATCAAGCGTAGAGGTCGCCGACCTGTAAGGAAATAGAATTACAATGGCATAATTTTTATTGCATGAACACTTTACCAACGTGTGCGAGGATTTCCTGGCTCATTTTCTCGCATGTCCGCTGGAGCGATTCCACTTCTTTCGATGTCCAACCGACAAACTCCACATCTTTGATCATACCCAGATTGAGGCGGACATTCAACGCTGCACCGTCACATGCTGCCTGGAGCATAAGTGCTGAAACACCGGCATCTCCGACGGCACTTGTAGTTCCTTTGGTTGCTACAATTTTTGTTAGTGCCAGTGCGTCGATACAATGCCGCATTATGGTTAATGGAAGAAAAGCAGCCTCTTTCGTTGCGGCCTGAACCGCCGCTGAATGGAGAGCCTTCTGCTGGTCATTCTCTTTCGGCAGATTCATTGCTTCCATGACTTTCGTGAAAGCATCCGAATCTTTATCTAAGAGCTCTGTAAATTTTGCCCGCAGAATTTCGGCCTGGTCAAGAACTTTTTGCATTTCTGCATCGACAGCTTCGTACTTTTTCTTTCCGATCGTCAATGAGCAGACCATTGAGGTGAGGGCTGCACCAAGTGCGCCGGCGAGCGCAGCAACACTTCCGCCGCCCGGGGCAGCTGAATTCGATGAGAGTTCATCGAGAAATTGGGTAATTCGTTGTTCTGTCAGCATAGTCTAATGTGTCTTTAATAGTGGATGTGGGATTATCTTTATAATAAAAATTCGATGATTTTTTTATGTGGATCAAACGGTTCAAGCTGGCTCAATCCAAGTCGTTTGATTGCTAAATCGATTAATTGGTCCTCCTGAAACAGATTGCCCTGTGAATAAAACTGTCCGGCGAGTATCAGGGCAGCCTTTGGTGTTAATCCAACGATTTCACTTCCATTGGTCTGTATACCCAGCTTTTGTGCATGCTTTGAGACTTCTTCGAAGGCGACATGAGGAGGAGTGATTTCATAATTTGTAAGATTAATCGATACCTGGGCAATGCTATATTTTTCGAGAAAGACTCCGATTGCTTTTACCGATTTTAATGATCCCGGAATATTGACGGTATTTCCATGAGCATCTTTCACAATTTGTCCATGCTCATCCTTCAACGGACGGCCGCTTTCGCGAATCCTCAGTGCAATCTCATGGGCATAGCTCTGGTTGTTTGTGTTGAGATTGACGTTGTATGCAATTAAAAAAGTACGGGCACCGGTCACAGTCGCTCCCGATTTCGGATTGAATTGTGCCTCACCAAAATCCGGTTTCCAATTCGGGTCGCGGAGTTTTTCGGGAAGTCCTTCATATTCTCCCTTGCGTACGGTTGCGAGGTTTTTCCGTTCGGGAATCCGGGCGGCTTCCTCATATAGATACACCGGAATATTCAATTTCTTTGCCACACGTTCACCATAGCTGTTTGCAAGTTCTACACAATCGCGCATCGTTAAACCGATGATAGGAATAAATGGCACGACGTCGGCGGCTCCCAGCCGTGGATGTTCACCTTTATGTGCCCTCATATCGATCCGCTCTGCAGCAACTTTTGTAGCCTGAAATGCCGCCTCGACAATACCTTCAGGGTCGCCGATGAAAGTCACGACTGTCCGGTTATAATCGGCATTCGGTTCGAGATTGAGTAACTTGACGCCGGGGACACGGCGGATTGCATCAGCGATTGCGTTGATGGTATCGGCATTCTGTCCTTCACTAAAATTAGGGACGCATTCGACAATTTGTTTTGTAGCCATCAGAATTCAAGGATAGTGCCGTTCTTAATTATTCGCCACACATGATTGACACCAAAAAAATATGGAACGTACAGGTAGTGAGGAATGTCAAGAATTATTATATCAGCTTTTTTGCCAACCTCAATACTTCCGAGGCGGTCCGAGACCCCAATCGCAGCTGCTGCATTCAGTGTAGATGCGGTTATGGCTTCCTCCGGCGTCATTCGCATATGAGTGCAGGCAATCGTCATCATGAGGGGCATTGAAAACGACATACAGGAGCCCGGATTAAAATCGCTGGCAAGAGCAACAGGGATTCCGGCATCGATGAGTGCTCGCGCAGGCGCATATGAATGGTTGAGAAAAAAAGATACGCCAGGCAGGAGTACTGCGATCGTCCGTGATGATTGCAATGCTTTGATTCCTCTTTCGGAAACATGTACGAGATGATCGACCGAAACAGCATTTAACTCTACGCCAAGTTCTGTCCCGCCGGTGTTCGTCAATTTCTCGGCGTGGATTTTCGCCTGCATTCCATGGTTCTTTACAACCGTAAGAATTTCACGGGTTTCTTCTACCGAGAAATATCCGCGCTCACAGATAACATCGCAATAACGGGCCAATTTTCTCTTCCCGACGTATGGGATCATTTTTTCAGTGATTGACCGGATATAACCTGCTCTGTCTTCTCGATATTCCGGAGGAACAGCATGAGCTGGTAGGAATGTCGGAACAACATCGACGTAGTGTTCTTTTTGCACATCTTGAATTGCTTCGAGCATCGTGATTTCACTTTCCATGTTCAGACCGTACCCCGTTTTGATTTCAACTGTTGTCGTTCCATGGCGTAACATCGCGTCGAGATGACGATCGGTAGCCCGTTTTAGATCCCTTCGGGTGGCGAGCCGTACCGATTTCACCATACTTAAAACCCCTCCTTCTTGATCGTCGATTTGCTGGTCTGAAGCTCCCCGGCTCCGAAGTGCAAATTCATGGTGGCGGCCGCCGACAAAACAGGCGTGGGTATGAGCATCGACAAAGCCGGGAACAGCTATTCGTCCGTCTGCATCGAGTGTATCAATAGTGTTGTCTGTTTCTCCGCAAAGTACACCTGATGAACCGATACGTTCGATATTTCCGTTAATAATGCGTACCGCGGCATTCTCGATCACACCGATATCCTGCATGTCGGCACCTGTTTTCACAGCAGCTCCATTGGATGCAACGGTAACAAGTTGCCCGATATTTGTAATAAGCAAATTCATCATGTTGTTGCTGGATAGCGTAAAAATAAGATATTGCTAAACATAGTAAAAGTAAGATACAAAAGAGATATAGCATCTGCAAGATAATGTGATATAGGAATGGAAAAGCTTGCTTCTCTATATCATTTATTATATTATTGCACTATCGACACTTACATCTCTCGTTTGTAATATTCTCACATCATAAAGGGATCTCTTATGAAAAACTCCGTTGTGTATCTTATCGTAACAATGATTGTTCTTTTCTTTTCATCGACCGTGGTTAATGCACAAACACCGACGATGAAAATCGGAGGGTATGTCCAGAACTGGCTGATTTTGAGGGAAGGAACAAAGGGGATAGCCAACGCGCCTGCACCCTATACATCGGGATTTCGAATTCGACGCGCACGATTGGGTTTTAAGGGCGATATCTCTGAAATGTTCAACTACAACGTTCTCTTAGAATTTGCCGGTTCTCAAAATATCCTTTTAGATTTTGCATCGACGGTGAAAATTGATCCTGCATTCAATATCACCGTTGGACAATTCATTGCACCGACACAGATGTACGAGACATCGACAATTTCGAGCGCCAACACTGAATGTCTTGAAATCTCCGATATAGCTTCCACGATTTACACAACGATGAATCTAGATTCATACCGAGATGTAGGACTCATGGCCTCGGGGAATATTGATATGGTTAAATATGGTGCATATTTTGGAAACGGAAGAGGGCGGTTTAATTACGCCAGCAGAACCGGCATCATCTCAAGAAAATTCGGTGATGGACTAATCGGAGGACGCATCGATATCGAGCCGTTGAAAAATATTATCGTCGGTGGCCATTATGCAAGAAATAAACAAGAAAGCATAGACAGTACAAGTTCTGGTTTGAGCAGTAAAAAATTGGATCGTCAGACATTTTCAGCCGTAGTCAATGTGAGCGATGCATCCGGGATGATGATTCGGGCTGAATATGCCGGCGGGAATAATAAGGATAATCCGGCAAAGGAAAGCAGTTTCAAAGGATATTATATCCTGTTCGATTATAAATTTAATCCGCAGATTCAAGGCGTTCTCCGATATGAATGGATGGAAGTAAAAACCGGAGGTTCGGTTACAGGGGAGCATCAGACACTTGTCCTCGGCGGAACATATTTCTTTATGAAGGAAGAAAAAGAAATTGCCAAACTGCAACTAAATTATTTTGCACGTACAGAGACTTCACCGACTCCATCAGTGGATAACGACCTGTTATTGTTGGGACTTCAAATTAAATTCTGAAGTATTGGTTTTTATTCGACACAGACGAAGGAGGATTTGTAGAGAAGAGGTAATTTGTGCGGCGGCATGTTTTGCGCCGCGAAGTTTTTTAAAGGACTTTGACGACGACCAGTGTCATGTCGTCATGCTGCGCCGATCCATTGCTGAACTGCCTGACACACTCGGAAATGCGGTTCATAATTTGTCGGGCGTTCATACCCGAGAGATCGGTCTGTTTAATACATTGTTCAAGTCGTTCGTTACCAAACAATTCCTTCTGTTCATTCATCGCTTCTGTTATCCCGTCGGTCAGGAGAAAAACAATATCACCGCTTTGCAGCTGGATACTTCGTTCCTCATAGGTGCTGTCTTCTTTCATTCCGAGTGGAAATGTGATTCCAACAGAATTCAGATGTTCGGCGCGCTTTGACGAATACAGCATCGGTTTTGTTTGCCCCGCATTTGCAAAACATAGTGTTTGACCAGAGAGGTTGAGAACGGTAAGAAGAAACGAAACGAAATGTCCCCGCTTTGTATGGGTATAAATGGAGCGGTTCAGTCGTGTGAGGATTTCTGCAGGTGATCCCGATTGTTTCGCTTCGCTTGCATATGCGCCGCTGGTAAATACGACCGACATTGCCGCCTGCATTCCTTTTCCCGAGACATCGACGATTGATATTCCAAATCTTTCATTTCCCCCGCCGACAAACGTGTAATCGTAATAATCGCCACCCACCTCCTGGGCAGGAAGCGACATGCCTGCAATATCGTATCCCGGTAACGATGGCTCCGTTTTTGGCATCAGTGAAATTTGAACATCGTGGGCGAGTGCGAGTTCGGTCTGAAGAGATTCTTTCGCCTCGCGTTCGAGAGAGACCACCCAGGCGAGAAGATTGACCGCACCAAGTATCAATCCGCCAACGATTACCACCATCATCAGTCCGCTGCCGATGTGGAAAAATGCGGCGATTACTCCCAGCGCAATAAGCGTATATGAAATCACAACAAGCCGTTTCCGGTCTTCCGGAATGTCGGTGTAGATTTCATCGCTCCATAAAAGCGAGAATGCCAGAGCATCCCAGAGCCGGATATGTTCAGTAGAGAGTTCGATTTTCTGACGCGAAATTTGCTTTCGTTGTGCAATGGCATACTTCAATCTATCCCATGTAAGATAAAGAAAGACGGCGATGATCAGGTCGCCCGCAAAACGAGTCCAATTACCGTGAATTCCCTCTCCAAATGCCGAAATAAGCTCGATGACAATGATAATCTTGAGTGCGAGAAAGATGATTTTTTTGAATTTAACAGGGTCAATCATGACAGATAGTATCGTTGTTGTATATTTCGATTAACATTCCTATATCTACCCTATGTACGTGCAATGAGAAAGAAATGTTGCTTTTTCTGGGGATGTGGATTAATCTATGTTGCCTCTTATCTGTTCAATATTGGTATATGAATATTCCATCTTCGAGCATTTTCATTTGACTGTCGATATCCCGCATTGACATGACATAAAAATTTTCCTGCAAGGTTGCCTTTGAAATGTTTTTTCGCGCACGCCGCAAATGTCTCATACTCTTTTCGAATGCACGGTAGCATTTCCAGTCGAGGGCTGTTTTTCCTCCACCGCCGTAGAATATTCCCCTGCAATTGAGTCGTATTGCGCGGGGTGCGGTTTTTGGAGTTTTTATTGTGATATCGAAGGAGCTATTCCTGCTTTAATCCATATTGTTGAATTTTTGTGTAAAGAGTTTTCAAGCTGATCTCAAGAATCTTGGCGGCGGATGTCTTGTTCCAATTCTGTGTTTTCAGAACTTTTTCAATATGGAGACGCTGGATATGCTCTAGCGACACCGAGGTGCCGACAATTTCGCTCTGCTCTTTTTCCACCGGAGATGAAGGTGCCGAGTGAAAGATCGGCAGGATCAATGACGGTCCCCCGTGAAAGAATTGCTGCCCGCTCGATCACATTTTCAAGTTCACGAATATTCCCGGGCCAATCATAACGCATAAGTAGATCCATTGCTGCCGGGTTGATTGTTTTCTTTGTTTTCGAGCGCAATTTTGACTGCAGGAAAAACTGAGCGATATCGGGAATGTCCTCTTTACGCTCGCAAAGCGGCGGGATAGTAATGGTAATGACATTCAAGCGGTACAGAAGATCCTCGCGAAATCGTCCAAGTTTCACTTCTTCACGGAGATCTTTATTTGTTGCCGAAATGATTCGTACATCGGCTCGTAATGCCGTATTGCCGCCGACACGGCGGAATTCGCCCGATTGAATAAACCGCAGCAGTTTTGGCTGGATGATCGGACTGACATCGCCCACTTCGTCAAGGAAAAGCGTTCCTCCATTGGCAAGTTCAACGAGCCCTTGTTTTTGCTGATGGGCATCGGTGAATGCTCCTTTTTCGTGCCCGAAGAGTTCGCTCTCGATTAGAGTATCGGGAATCGATGCGCAGTTCACGATTACAAATTGTTTCTCTTTTCTATTGCTGTTTTTGAAGACAAAATGGGCAAGGAGTTCTTTCCCCGTTCCGCTTCCACCTTGAATCAGAACGGTTGATTCTGTCGGAGCAACACGGCCCGCGATGCGTATGACTTCCTTGAGCGCATTGCTTTTCCCGATGATGTCGCTCGGCCCCACAACTCTGCTTAACTCCTCTTTCATCGTTCTATTTTCGATCAGAAGCTGTTTTTTCTCGTATGCACGTTCGACGGTTGTCAATAACTCCGGCGTCGAATGCGGTTTTGCAATGAAATCATATGCGCCGAGTTTCATACATTCGACCGCCAGTTTCAACTCCGTCACGCCGGTGAGCATAATCACCTGAGCGTCCGGCATGTGTTCCCGGAGATATTTGATGACCTCTACACCGTCCACTTTTGGCATACGAATATCAAGGAGTATTACATCAAAAAGGTTCTGCTGGAGTAGATTGATAGCTTCGACGCCATCTATCGCTGTTGTGACAGGATATCCTTCTTCGGAAAGGAGCGACATGATGACTTCCCGGAACGCCTCTTCGTCATCAACAGCAAGAACACGACACTGTGAATGGTCCATAGTTTAATCCCCGATTGGAATAGCAAATGTAAATGTGGTTCCCTGACCGACAACAGATTCGACCCAGATTTTCCCTTCGTGCGCTTCAACAATACTCTTGCAGATTGCCAGTCCAAGTCCGGTTCCTTTGTGTTGCGAAAGGCGGCCGGTTTTTGTTTGTTTGTATTTGTCGAATACAAGATGCAGCTCTTCCGGGCCGATTCCTTCCCCGGTGTCGGCCACAGAAACACTCACAGCACGAAGTTGTTGCGGGAGATCGTCGACAATTTCGGTCTTCTGCGAGCGTACTGTAATCCTGCCTCCTTCTTTTGTAAATTTAACGGCATTGGTCAGGAGGTTCATAAGCACTTGATCGATCCGGCGGGCATCCATTGTAATCTTGGGAAGGGATTTATCCGGAATACATTCGAGCGTGATGTTTTTTTTTCGTGCCAGCGGTTGCATGCGCTGGCAGGCAGTTTGTAGTAGCGTATACATTTCGGACGGTTCTTTTGTCAATTGAATGTTTCCGGATTCAAACCGTGACAGATCCAGCAAATCGTTTACCAGATCGAGCATTTTATTACTTGCATCAATGGCCAGATTAAGTACTTCATCTTGTGCCGTAGATAAATTATCCTCACTGAGGGCGTATTCGATAAGGCCCTTCATTGCTCCAAGAGGTCCCCGAAGATCATGCACCAGCATGGAAGTAAAATCAGCTTTATATCTTTCGAGCTGCTGCTCCGCCTCTTTGCTCTGAAGGATCGCTTTGACTCGGACGAGCAGTTCTTCCATGTTGATTGGTTTTGTGAGATATTCCTCGGCTCCCAGCTGGAATCCTTTTTCGATATCGCCCGGATCACGGCGTTCTGCGGTCAGTAAGATCACAGGTATCTGTTTTGTTTGCGGAAGCGCTTTTAATCGTGTTAACGTTTCATATCCGTCCATTTCCGGCATGCGGATATCAAGAATGATCAGGTTTGGGTGATCGGAGACGGCTTTTACCAGACATTCTTTACCGCTCCCGGCTGTGACTACGATATAATCGTAATCCGAAAGAAATGCTTCCAGAAGATCAACATTATCCGGCGTGTCGTCAACAACCAAAATCATTTGTAGTATGTCAGGCATATGTGTCGTAATCCCGGATGGTTCTTTTGTTCACGTCAAAATTATTCTTGTTCAAATGTGCTCTTTTCTGATTTTGAGAAAATACCATTCATGTTCTATTTTTTTTCTGCTGTTTCTGGCTGTGTTGATTGCTCGAATGAGGAATGGGCCTTCTCGACCGGGATGAGCGGGAATGTGAACGTGAACGTCGATCCGTGTCCAATAACACTCTCGACGGTGATGTCGCCCCCCATCATCCGGGCAAATTTCCGAGAAATTGCCAGACCAAGTCCTGTTCCCCCGTATTTTCGAGTTGTACTGCTGTCAGCCTGCTCAAATTCTATGAATATTTTTTCAATATTCTTCTCCTCGATTCCAATACCACTGTCCTGGACCTGGATAACGATGGTACCGTCATTCCGGAATCCACGCAGGACAACCTCGCCCTGTTGAGTAAATTTTGCCGCATTACTGAGGAGATTGAGAAGCACTTGTCGTAACTTTGTCGAATCGGCCCGGATCAATGGAAACGTTTCATGGACTTCTTCGCGCAGTGTAACCGGTTTATCGCCAATGATAGGTTCTATTGTTGTTATGCTTGCGTTAATAATATCGTTGAGTGAGCAGGTTTCGAGCACAATCTCCATTCGTCCGGCTTCAATCTTCGAGATATCAAGCACATCATTTATCATCTGCAGCAGGTGACGGGCATTCCGCAGAACCTTTCCGAGCGAGTCCTGCTGCCGCGGACTAAGCGGCTCCTTTTTACTCTTCATGAGCAGATCGGAAAATCCTATAATTGAGTTCAACGGTGTTCGCAGCTCGTGTGACATATTTGCCAGGAAGGCGGCTTTCACCTTATTGGCACGCTCGAGCTCTTCATTTGTTGTCGTTAATTGCCGGAATAATCTGACACGTGCAATTACGCCTGCGATTTGATGGGCGATGTTTTGTGCAAGATCGATTTCATCACTGGTAAGCCGGCGATGTGAATTGTAAACTGCAAAGAGTAATCCGGTAACTTTATCCTCTGTTGTCAGAGGTGCCGAAAGAATCGACCATGGTGTCTGTTCTATATCAACTGCCTTGCTCGCCGGTTCCTGTTCTTTAACATTCTCGACGAAGATCGGCCTGCGTGTGAGAAACACTTGTTGAACAAGAGGCAATGATGTAACTGCAAACCGTGCTTTTTCGATCTCTTCCCGCTTGTAACCGAGTCCTACCTGACCCTCGATAGAATTGCTGCTTTCGTTGTAGAAGAACAGGCTGCCGCGGTCGGCTTTGAGAATCTTACAAAACTCCTTCATTGATGTATCAAGCACGGTATTTATATCCAGGGCCGACGCGGTCAATTGAGAAATGCGGTTCAATGTCTCCTGGATCCCGGCGCGGCGTTGTTCTTCGGAGTACAGCCGTGCGTTTTCTATTGCTACACCGAGCTGCTGGCAAATTTCTATCAATAGCTCTATTACATCTTGTGAGAACGGCTCATAGGTTGCACGGGTAACGTTGAGAACACCGACGACGCTGTTATGATGGATAATCGGAAATGCGCCGAAAGTGTAGCGTGGGAATCGTGAAAACCACGGATCAAGCTGCAATGATTCAGGCGCATGGGTGTCGTTAATAATCACGGGCACCCCCAGCGCAGCCTTGCCGTGAATCGTATCATGGAGATCGATCGTCAGAAGCCGTTCTCCGACTTTTTCGACACCCGGGTATGTCACCGCAAGTTCCAGATAATCTTCTTTACGGAGATAGACACGGCCAACCATGAAACCGACGTATTTAAGAATTGCCTGCAGACTGCTTTCAAGCAGTTCGGCCAGATCAAGCGTACTGCTGAGGACAGTAGTGATTGTGTTGAGCGTTTGCAGACGATTGTTTGCAGCGCTCAGGCGCTCGGCTTGTGCACGCGCCTGTTCTTCCAGTCGTCTACGGATGATGCCGTTCGCAAGTTCGTAGGCCAGGATTTTAACGATTTGAAATTCATTGTCGAGAAATTCCCGTGGACGCGTGGAGAGTAATTGAAGCACTCCAACTAATTCGCGAGCCGTGAAAAGCGGTGTACTGATCATTGTCTTGAGATTATCCCGTCCGACCATATCCTCCGCATAATGACGAAGAGATGAATTCGCAAGATCGTCGATGATGATCGTTTCTTGATAATGGGCGGTGTGTGCGGCAACGTTTTTTTCATCCGGACCGACTGTCAGAGTCTGGAACTGTTCAATGACGTTGTCCGGAAACCCCAATTGATACGCCAGCCGGAGAGTGCGTGTTGTTTCATCATATATCATGATGTTCCCGGCGGACATATCAAGAAGCTGCGAAATGGCATTAACCGACTGTTCACAGAGGTCGTCGATGGTTTCGGCCGAGTTGATGATATGGGAAATCTCGAGAAGAACCGAACGCTGTTCTTCGGTTTGCTTAAGCTCGCTGACGTCTTTTGCATTGGCAACGTAACCGATGCGATCGCCTTTATCGTTCCGGAGAGTGGAGACAGTGAGAGAAACCCAGAACCGCGTTTCATTCTCCCGTATCCACATGCTCTCAAGACTAACAGTATCGGAATTCTCAAGAGAGGCCCGGATGTTGGCGTCATCCGGCAGATATTCCGGAGCAAATAGATTGCTAAATGGCTTTTCAAAAAGATCAACGGGAGAAATATCGGTCAGATGCCGGGCGGCTCTATTCGCGCTCTGGATCAGCCACCGTGTGTCCAGCGTGACAAGTGCATCCCCCATGGTGTCGAGTATACCGCGCAGATATTTTTCTCTTTCAGATAGTTCTCGCTCAGCCTGTTTCTGGGCCTCAAGGCTACGGGCGACCGCGAGATATCCGATTACGGCTCCGGCTGTATTGCGGAGGGAAGTAACGCTTAGAAGGACGGGAATGTGTTTTCCGTCTTTTCGTACATAGGTCCATTCGCGTTCGTCAATTCGGCCATGCGAAGCATATGCACTCAGCACATCGAAGCCGATGATCAGTTTCCTGAATTCACGTGATATTTCCTTACCCCTGTTCTGAATTTCCTCCTCGATATGGAACATCTCTGGTGTTTGTTTTCCTATGACTTCATCAGGGGAATAGCCGAGAAGTTCCTGAGCACCTTTATTAAATATGGTGATGATGCCGTCGAGATCGGTGGCAATGATTGAGTACTGCAATGATCCCGATAGTACTGCGGCCATGAACAGATTGCTTTCCTGGAGCGCCTGTTCACTCTTTTTTGTATTGGTGATATCGCGGGCAATGCCGACAAGAGAAATGATTTCATCATGTTGGTTGACAACGGGAGATGTCGAGAGCGAAATGACATACTCCGATTCATCCTGTCTTCGATTAGTGATTTCGCCGTTCCATCCACCACGGAGTGTGTTCAGATAGATTTCACGCGCGATACCCGGTCGATTCTGAGAAGAAACAAGTCGGGTGACCGGTTTGCCGATAAGTTCCTCACGGGAAAAACCGAAAAGTCTGACGGCCGCATCGTTTAAAAATGTGATTTTTCCCGAAACATCCAGCAATGTAATCGCATCGCTTGCGCTGCGGATGGTGTGTTCAAATACAGCAATCTGTTCTTCGGCGCGTTTGATGGTGGTGATATCTTTAACCAGTGCCACCTGTGCGACCACAACGCCCTTTTCGATGACGGGTGCCCCACTGATCAGAGCAACAAATCTAGTCCCATCGCTTCTGAACATTTCGGTTTCATACACGCTGCTTTGAATGCTGTCGTGAGTGGAAATTTTCTGTTTAAGTTTCTCCTGATGCTCGGGAGGGAAAAAATCATACGCCGATTTTCCGATGAGACTTTCACGGGAAACTCCCACCATAGCACACATAGCTTCATTTACATCGATTGTAACATAATTCGAATCGATAACCCAGAGGCCGTCGAGCATTGTGGAGATATAAAAATTGCGGCGTCGAAGCTCACGATTAACCTGAAAAAGGGCCTCCTCCTTTTCGCGGATCTGTGCTATCCTGAAATTCACTTCGTCCTTGCGCTGCTTCAACAATGAACCCATCGTATTGAAATGCTCTGTGAGTTCACCAATCTCATCACGGCTTGTAACCGGAATTGTCTCGAACGTTCCGTCAACGATAGTCTCTGTACCCTGTTGAATGTTACGGAGGCGTGCGACCATGGCTCGCACTAGAATAATTCCAAGTACGAGAAAAAGGAAGATAATGAGAATATCAATGAACGTCAGAAAAGCCAGCATTTTTGCATGCAGCCCACCCACCATTTGAATCCGCTCCGTGTTCTGTTGTCGACGAAGGTTATCGATTATTCGGCATTCAGAACGCATGCGATCGAATAGCGCAGTATATTCAGCATTCCGATCGTGAACCTCGTGAATGCTCGACGACCTGCCTTTCAATTGCCGGAATATTCTGTTCCGTGTGATCGAAAGATCCAGAGTGTTTTTCAATGTGATGAGACTATCAACATCACGAAGCAACTCTGGAGAGTACGAGACTGCTTCGCGAAGTCGATATGAGGTTACTTTAAAACGGTTTTGTGCATCCCGGTACGATTCAAGTAACAATTCTTTTCCGGTATCATGGAATCCCTTAAGGCTGGATTCCATAATGTCAATTGCGGAATTTAGATTGCTAATCTGCGAGGAAGTCTGGTATCCTTCTTCAACCAGTCCGCTGGATTTCTTGACGATCTCTTCTATCTTTGATGAAACGATCAAAGTTCTTACAATGAAGAAGATTGTAAGAAATACAAATCCTGTAAGAATTTTATGAGAGAGACGAAGCCTAAACATTATCATCCCTTCTGTACCATGTAAATCTTACATGCCACCTGTCACTATTTTCGGCACAAACATGTAAAAAATTCAGTCGTAAACAATAATAATTAAATTATATAGATTCTTAAGCCTAAAAAGATAGAAACAATCTTCAGAATGATATTCAGTGTAATTTTTACATTTTCCTTATTTCTCGATGAAAAAACCAGTTTAAATGGATTCTTCTTGAAGATTTTCTAAGTTATACATACATTTTTAGGATGTTGGATCAGAATGATCAACCTGACATGCGGTCAACGTATATATGAATGTCATATTACTTGATGGAAATTCCCTGACAATCGAACAGGTTGCTCAGGTTGCCGTACGAAACAATCCAGTAGGGCTAACGCCAAAAGCCGTCCGTGCAATCAAAGCTTCACGCCGACTTATTGATTCGTGGGTTGAAAAAGAGGCTGTTATCTATGGTGTCACAACCGGCTTCGGTGAATTCAGCAATGTGAAAATAAGTCGTGAAGACATAGAGGCGCTTCAACAAAATCTTGTAGTAAGTCATGCGGCAGGGACGGGCGATCCGCTGCCGCCAGAAATTGTAAGGGCGATGATGGTACTACGGGCGAACGCTCTTGCTAAAGGTTATTCAGGAGTTCGTCTTGAAACCGTTCAGACACTTGTGAAATTCCTGAACCATGGAATCACACCGGTTATTCCATCACAGGGTTCTGTAGGTTCGAGTGGAGACCTCGTCCAGCTGGCACATCTAGTATTGACAATGATGGGAAAAGGGAAAGTCCTGTATCAGAATGAAGTGATGGATGCGAACCTTGCCCTGCGGAAAACTGATTTACAGCCGGTAAGATTGATGGCGAAAGAAGGTCTTGCACTGATTAACGGTACACAGATGATGACAGGTTATGCGGCGATTGCTATCCATGAAGCGAAGATCCTTGCCAAGCACACAGACATTGCTGCAGCTCTGAGTATCGATGCGCTCAAGGGAGCCGACCGCTCATACGATGAGCGGATCCACAGGCTCCGTCCTTACCCGGGACAGATCATTGTCGCATCGAATATTCGAAAGTTGATGAAGGGAAGCGAAATACGGGAATCGCATCTGCATCATCACGACAAGATCCAGGATGCATATTCACTTCGATGTATTCCCCAGGTTCACGGCGCCTCACACGATGCGATTGACTATATCTATAATATTGTAGCGGTTGAGGTTAACGCGGCCACCGATAATCCACTTATTTTTTCAAAAGAAAAAGATTATCTTGAAGGAGGAAATTTTCACGGCCAACCGATTGCGCTGGCAATGGATTTCCTCGGTATTGCTCTTGCGGAATTGGCAAATATCTCGGAGCGGCGGATTGAGCGGATGGTTAATGGAAGTCTAAGTGGTCTTCCGAGGTTTCTGATAAAAAAGGGGGGACTTCATTCTGGATTGATGGTTGCACAGTACACTGCAGCTTCACTCGTATCGGAAAATAAGGTTCTCGCCCATCCTGCCAGTGTCGATTCTATTCCGACCTCGGCCAATCAGGAGGATCATAATAGTATGGGCTCGATCAGTGCACAGAAAGCCTGGAGAATTTTGCATAATGTCCAGCAGGTGATTGCTATTGAGATGATGGTGGCATGTCAGGGGATTGACTTCCATCGGCCGATGAAGTGCGGAAAAGGTACGGAGGCTGCCTATCGGACTGTCCGACGGCATATAGAGCACCTCGAGCATGACCGGGTAATCTATGATGATATCCAGACATCGCTTTCTTTGCTTCGGTCCGGAGCGGTTTTGCAGGCGGTTGAAAAATCAATCGGAAAATTACAATGAAAAGGGTATTTATTCCCCATAAGAATCGCATCAGGATTATCCATGATGTAATTAAACCAGGATGTGAAAACTTCGGAAAAAAGTAAAAAAGTTATTTTCATGTATCGAGTAGCTATTGGCCTTATAATATTCATCGCATACCTTTTACCACGACCGGTTCAGGGCCAGTCGTACACTTCATATTCTTTTTCTCCAAAGTATGAGTTTCGGGGTGTCTGGATTACGACAGTCTATGGTTCGATCTGGCCAAAGTCGAAATATCCCCGTGAACAACGTCTCGAACTCATAAATATTTATCAAACAGTCCGTCTGAATAATCTTAATGCGGTTGTGTTTCAGGTCCGTGCTCGCGGCGATGTGATGTATCCCTCGCAGTTCGAACCTTTCGCCTCATCCGTAACCGGAGTGCTCGGAGGGAAACCCGATTATGACCCGCTGAAGTTTGCCATCGAAGAGGCTCATAAATTTGGACTGGAATTCCATGCGTGGTGGAACGTTTGCAAAGTCGCAGATGGAGAAAATCCCCCGCCTCTGACTTCTCCGGCCCACATCGCACATACGCATCCTGAATGGTTAAAACGATGGAGAAATAAGAACGGAAACGGTAACGGGAGTATTGAATGGTGGCTTGATATCGGCTACCCGCAAGTTCGTACACGACTGATTGACATAGCCATGGAGTTAGTGGAGAAGTATGATATCGATGCTATTAATTTTGATTATCTGCGCTATCCGGGGCCGGAATTTGACGATTATTCATCCTATGCGATCTATGGCGGTTCCTTATCGCGCGATGAATGGCGTCGGCTTAATGTCACATTGTTCCTCAGGGAATTTTATAAGCGGGCGACAGCAGTAAAGCCATTATTGAAGATCGGTGCTGCGCCGATTGGGATTTATAAAAATCTGCCGGAAGCATCCGGATGGCAGTCGTATTCATTGCTGTATCAGGACACAAGGCAGTGGCTTCGTGAAGGGATTGTGGATTATATCATACCGCAACTGTACTGGGAACTATATTCCAATCCGCGATTCTCAGTGCTATTACGCGATTGGCAGGATAATTCATGGGGACGTCATGTCTATGCCGGAATCGGAGCGTTCCGGCCCGGTATCCCTCAACAAATTCCGGCTATGATCGATTCGTCCGTGTCATAGGCGCTGGGGGTGAATGTTACTTCACTTATAACGATGTGAAAGATGTTGCCGTCTTTCGTAATCGATATTCAAAGCCGGCGCTTATTCCTCCAATGCGATGGAAATACACATTGCCTCCCGGCACACCCAAGAACCTACGGGTAAAAGAAGTAAGTGCCGGTATGTTTACACTGGAATGGGATCCACCATCGTCTGCCACTGAAGAATATGCACCGCAACGGTATGCCATCTATCGCTCGATCTCTCCGACGATCGATATCTCCACATCCGACTGTTTCGTTGCTGTTACATCCGGATTACAGACCGCATTCACAGATATCATAGACCGACCCACAGCATTGAAATATTTCTATGTAGTCACAGCATTCGATAAAGCGAACATTGAAAGTCAGCCGTCGAATATGACAACTGCTGAATTTCAGGAAGCAGTTGTAATGCGGCAATATTTCGAGCCGAAAACAATGCTGGCACAAAACATACCAAATCCGATGGACCGTAAGACATATATTGCATATCAGCTTGCACAACCTTCACAGGTATCCCTTCAGCTCTTCGATGAGAATGGAAATTATATTGAGACGATGGTGGATGCAATGCAAGGCGCGGGTTCGTTTGTCGTTCCTCTCTATCGCCTGAAACTTGTAAAAGGTTCTTATCGCTATACACTCAAAACCGAAAAGGAAACGATTTCAAAATATATGACGATACGGTGACCGGAGTTGCTTTTCAGATACATGTTTTGTAAGTTTTTTTCAACTGGAAAAAACCAGAAAAGAACGCATTCTCACCGGGAATTGGGGGCAAGGGAGGTAGGCGGCGCCCCCAAATTGAATTTTTATATCTACTGTTCAATTAGATCGGTGTTTGTCACGTCCACGCGTCAACCCATGGCACGATTTGCAGTCGAAGAAATAAGAAGACGCTTTGCCGGTTCCAACGAATTCAACGAAATCTTTGATGCGTTTGAAGATGCTGTGAATCAACGACTCGTCGATCTTGAGCTCTATCGATTATTGTTCTGGAACCATTCACTTACTCCCGATGAACTCTGTTTGTTTGGTGAAAAACTTGCCAAGGAGTTTCCGGACATTGCCTTTGAAGTATATCGATGGCTTGCGAGCGTCTTTGCCGTCACATATTCGGCATACGACAACTACGAACTTGCGTTGACATATTACAAAAAAGCCGCATATACGCGGCCTACGGACCCCGCCTCGTATCTTGACGCAAGTGATTGTTACGAACCGGATTTAAACATTCCCCCGATTGACGGTCTGATCGAGTTCCTTAAATTCGGTCTAGAGCATGTGGTTGAATCCGAACATTTGCTCCGAAGACTTTCCAAACTGTATGCGATCCTCGGAGATGCCGATCTGAGCGAATATTATAAACTCAAAGCCGATGAAGCGGGCTCGCCTCGCGGCGGAGCGGGCTCACCCCCATCATCTCCGGTCGAACCGCCGTCCCCGCCCGATCAACCATCGCCTTCAGCATGAAGACACTCCGCGGCTATATTTTTATCATGATAGCAGTGCTGTTCTGGGGTGTATCTGCAACGGTTGCTAAATATCTTTTCATGCATAATATCGACACACTCATTATTGTACAGACTCGTTCGTCACTGGCATTTCTGCTCCTCTTCGGGTACTTTAGTATAACCAATCGTGCGATGTTGAAAATTCATATCCGTGATCTTGGTTCACTCATTACGCTCGGCGTCATCGGGATCGCGGCAACGAACTTCCTGTACTATTTTACGGTTAAAGAGACCACGGTCGCGACAGCAATTCTCATCCAGTATACCGCACCGGTGATGGTGACACTCTATGCGACCTTCTTTCACGAAGAACGATTTACAAAGATAAAATTTTTTGCTCTTGCTCTCTCGATGATAGGTTGTTTTCTAGCAGTGAGCGGCGGCGACATAACGACAATCCACCTCCAGGGATTGGGGATAGTAACGGGGATAGGTTCGGCTTTAACTTTTTCTTTCATGATCATCATGGGCAAACATATTTTACGGCGGTACCAGCATTGGACAATGCTCATCTATGCATTCGGGTTTGCTATGCTGTTCTGGCTTTGCATCAATACACCGGTCGAAATTATATCACAGGGCTATACGCTTCATGATTGGGGAATTTTCCTCCTCTTTTCCATCGGCTCCATCCTGATTCCCTATTCGTTTTTCAGTGCCGGACTCCATCTCGTACAGGTGAGTCGCGCAAGTATCGTAAGTACGCTCGAGCCGGTAGTGGCGATTGTTTCAGCATATCTCTTCATAGGTGAAAAATTAAGTTTTGTCCAGATCACGGGAGCAATAACTGTTCTAGCTGCAGTCAGCCTCATTGAGATAAATCGTGAAGAATCGGAGGAATAGTGAAACGCACCGATCAGCGCTTAAAAAAAATACACTCGGTGCTGAGACACCGGCAGCCCGACCTGACCATCGTCATGGAAAATATCCACGATCCGCACAATGTGAGTGCAATGCTTCGATCCGCAGATGCCGTCGGCGTAATGGAAGTGCAGCTGGTCTACACGAAGGAGGAATTTCCCAAAATAGGCGAAAAAAGTTCGGCAAGTGCACGAAAATGGGTATTGAGACGGAAATTTACTTCAATAGACAAATGTTACTCAAAACTTCACAGCGAAGGTTTTCATATCTATGCTACCCATCTTGGCGAAGAGGCCGTGTCGCTTTATTCGCTCGACCTCACGCGTCCGGTAGCGCTTGTATTCGGCAACGAGCACCGCGGTGTATCGGATGAAGCGGCAGAGAAAGCCGACGGGAATTTTCTGATTCCGATGATGGGAATGATTCAAAGCCTCAACGTCTCGGTTGCCTGTGCAGTATCGCTCTATGAAGCCTTTCGCCAGCGAATGGAGGCGGGACAATTCAAGTCCAGAAAATTTTCAAAAAATGTTTTTGATGCTTTGTTCGAAGAATGGTTGAAGAAATGAGCCAGCTCCGAGGGAGTTCTCGCCTCGCTCGCCGAAGCGGGTCGAGCCGCTCGGGCCGAAAGCTCATGGCAAGCCATTGGGATTCCGACGGACAAGTCTACTCCAAATCTTTTTAGAAAGAGAATTTCGGCCAATTGAAAAAGGAGGGGAGCCTGGCTTTCCCGTCGTAAGGAAGTTCTGATAGACTGCAAAAGATACATAGCAACAAATCAATAGAAAATATTATAAGGCATGCTATGAAAAAGTTTTTATTAAAATTCATCACTGTTGTTTTTATTGTTCCGCAATTCCTGTCGGCCCAGGAAATTTCAAAACCATTTGATTGGCGTATTATTCCCCAGGAAAATATCGGTCCGATTTCTCCCGGGACAACCGCTTCAGAATTAAAAATGATTTTCGGAGAACCAAATGTCGTCAGCGACAGAATATATATAGGAGAAGGATTTACCGAACCCGGGAGTGTTATTTTTCCTAATGATGAACAAAAAACTCTTCGCATTTTATGGAAAGATTCGATAAATCAAAAATATCCCCAAGAAGTAAGAATTAGTGGGTCAAAAACTTTATGGCGGACATATAAAGATATTACACTTGGTACTTCGCTTAAAGAACTGGAATTACTTAATGGAAAATCGTTTGTGCTTGCAGGATTTGCCTGGGATTATGAAGGAGCTGTTATTTCATGGGAAAAAGGTAAACTTGCTGATCGACTGTCTGAGATTCGTCTATATCTTGTACCTGATATAGATGTAAGAACAATCCATGAAAAAGAATATGATTCAGTTATGGGAGATCGTGATTTTCAATCAAGTAATAAAGCAATGCAGAAACTAAATCCAAAAGTTTGCCTAATTATATTTTCATTTCGATGATTTATCCCTCGATAAACTCAGGATAAGTCCCAAATCCGAAATTTCAACTAATCTTTTTAATAAAGCCTATTGAAACATCCATGCCACCAGGATCCCTGAGAATCCCGATTCTGCGATGGTGATGAAGGGGGAGATAATTTCAAGTTCCCATCTAAGCGGTGAATGGGCACGCTGGTGAAGAAGCCGGGGTATGGAGATTATACAGCCGATAAGAAGCCCGAATTGGAGTCCGACCGTGGGCCCCGTACCGATAAAATTCAGCGTGTAAAGCTGAACAAAAACGACTGAATAAATTAATGCCGCCAGCATATTCCATGACATTTTATCGGAACCAATCTCTTCGACGGGAGGATATTCGCCAAACTTCTTCCAGACCCTCGAAAAAATCAAATGATGGCCGATATATTCAGTGACAACCACGGTGAGCCACACTAATACGATTGATATAATATATGTTTTGATTTCCATAAAATGATTCCGTAGATTCCATTATACAGTAATTTCGTTACATTATCCACCCCTTACAAAAAGAAAGGATACGCCATGGAACCTCAAGTTGTAACGTATGCGGGATTCTGGAAACGTGTTGCAGCATATCTCATCGATGGTCTGATTCTGGGATTGGTTAATTTTCTTGTGCTCGTCCCATTCCTGGCTGTGATCGGCGTGGGTGCAGGAGTCGGAAGTTCGATGGATAACCCGGAGGCCGCCGCAGGATTAATCGGTCTCATTTTCGGGGGATTATTTTTTGCACTCCTCGTGTTGATGATCCTAGCATGGCTCTATTTTGCGTTGATGGAATCGTCGTCCCGCCAGGCGACACTGGGGAAAATGGCGCTGGGGATTATAGTAACGGATCTAAATGCGGGGAAAATAAGCTTTGGAAAAGCGACCGGCCGATACTTCGGGAAAATAATATCAGGAATGATATTATACATCGGATTTATCATGGCGGCGTTCACAGAGAAAAAACAAGCGCTGCACGATATGATGGCGGGAACATTGGTAGTGAATAAATAGGAAGATGGTGCATCATTTCCTATAGAACCTTATAATAAAACCGGCTGGTTGAATCGTTCAGAGTTCGCAAATCAGCCGGTTTTTTCTGAAAGACACAGTCTAAAACAATCTCCACTCCGTGTCCTCTGTGACTCAGTGTTTATATTTTTATCAATGTGAAAAAGAAAAACACGGAGAACTCAAAGAATCCGCAGAGAACGAAGTGTTTAAAAAACCAATCATTAATATTTTCTTGCCACCAGTTTCTTCTTCAATTGCGAAATGTGCCATGTGATATCGATCTCTTTCGGACACGCTTCAACGCAATTGAAGATTGTATGACACCGCCATATTCCATCCTGTGTGTCGATAATATTGAGACGCTCGTCTGCAGCTTCATCACGCGTATCAAACACAAATCGAAATACTTTCAAGAATGAAGCAGGCCCCAGATAATTCTCGTTCGTGCCCAGAGCGATGGGCATGACGTTGTACAACAGGCGCACAGAATACATTTTGCCGATTCGAAAAGCAGTTCCGCATCTTTATTACTCTGGAGTCGTTCGCGTTCAGGCGGCGGATTCTTATTTATCAGGTATGGCTTGATTACTTCATACTTATCATAAAAACTTTGCAGGTTCACCACAAGATCTTTGATGACGGGCAGTGCGGGGAGCGGTTCGATCGTTACGGTCTTCTTATATTCTATATCCTGTAGAAGCAGTGCGCATGCGAGTCGGTTTTTCCCGTTGATCCGTACACCATCCGAACCGCAGATGCCGTGTGCGCATGAGCGGCGATAGGTTAACGTGCCATCCTGTTTCCATTTGATCTCGTTGAGCACGTCCAGTATGCTCCAGTTCGTGTCTACATTCGGAACTTTATATTCGTGATAATATGGAGCTTGATCTTTTTGGGGATCAAATCGTTGTATTTTGAACACCACTTCCATAAAGTCTCCTTAAGGTTCCCTTAGTACTTTCTCTCTTGCGGTTGGAATCGTGTAATCGTTACCGGTTTATAGGTGATCCTTGTCTTTCCATCTTTTAGTGTGAGGAAAGTGTGCTTTAACCATTTTTTGTCGTCGCGTTTTGGAAAATCTTCACACGCGTGGGCGCCACGACTTTCCTCGCGGTTCAAGGCGGAAATGGCAATCGCTTCCGAAGTCCCGATGAGATGTTTCAGTTCAATTGCTTCCACCAGATCGGTATTAAATGTCTTTCCCTTATCTTCAATGGCGGTATGTTTGTACCGGCTCTTGATTTCTTCAATTTTCTTCAGGGCCTTTTTAATGCCAGCCTTCGTCCTAAAGATGCCGACATTCTCCATCATTGTTTCCTGGAGCTTGGTGCGTAGTGTTGCAACCGATTCCTTGCCTACGTTACAGAGAATTGTAGATATGTGGTCACGGCTTTTTTCTTCCGCGTTTTTTGGAAGCGGGACGAATTCGGCTGTCTTCAAATACTCGGCAATCGCTTTTCCTCCCCGCCGGCCAAAAACAACAATGTCGAGAAGCGAATTTGTGCCCAGACGATTCGCACCATGAACAGAGACACAGGCACATTCGCCGGCAGAGTACAATCCAGGCATATTGTTTCCTTTGGCATCGATCAATACGTGGCCGTCGATATCTGTGGGAATCCCTCCCATCGCATAATGTGTAGTCGGCTGAACCGGGATCGGTTCTTTCGTCGGTTCGACGCCAAGATAGGTGCGGGCGAATCCTGTAATCTCCGGGATTTTTTCATCGATGACTTTTTTCCCGAGATGGGAAACGTCGAGATTGATATAGTACGTTCCATCAGTTCCTTGAAAGCCGCGACCTTCGCGGATTTCGGTCATGATGGCACGCGAGATCATGTCGCGTGGTGCAAGGTCTTTCACCGTCGGAGCGTATCGTTCCATGAATCTTTCACCCCTGTTGTTCAGGAGAATTCCACCTTCACCACGGGCTGCCTCGGAAACAAGAATACCAAGTTTCCAGAGACCCGTTGGATGGAATTGGACGAACTCCATGTCTTCCAGCGGGATACCCCGTTCGTACATAATGTCAAATCCGTCTCCCGTGCTGATCATTGCATTCGAGGTGATGCGATATGCGCGGCCGTATCCGCCTGTAGCAAACATTACCGCCCGTGCGTGGAATGTATGTATCTCACCCGTTGCGATGTCGTATGCAACAACACCGCAGCAAATTCCTTTTTTATCGATAATAAGATCTGTGACCAAATATTCGGGAAAAAAATTTACTCTGTTGCGGATGCAATTCTCGAACAGCGTTTGCAGCATGACGTGACCGGCTGATCTGCAGAATAACACGCGCGTTTCACCGGTGCTTTGCCGAAATCCCGTGTGTGACCGCCGAAACGGCGTTGTGCTATTTTTCCATCGTGGGTGCGCGAGAAGGGGAGCCCCATGTGCTCGAGTTCGATGATTGCACGAATGGCATCCTGACACATAATCTCGATTGCATCCTGGTCACCAAGGTAGTCACCGCCCTTAACTGTATCGAACATATGCCATTCCCAAGAATCTTCTTCTTCATTGGCTAATGCCGCACACACGCCACCTTGTGCCGTTCCCGTATGCGAGCGCGATGGAAAAACTTTTGTAATTACCGCGCAGGTTGCACCGGGGGGTGTTTCAATCGCAGCACGCAATCCGGCCCCGCCTGCTCCAACGATAACAATATCATATGTGTGAACCATTAATTTATTCCTTCTGGCGGTTACCGATTAGAATTTCAGGATTGTGGTAAATCCCAGCACGCCGAACCCGACGCCGATAATTAAAAGCAGGATCATTGCCACGATGCGTCCTGTATTGCTCATTGTGAAATCGCGAATAATATTCCAGACTCCCTGAAGACCGTGATATAATCCAAATACAACAAAAGTAAGATCAAAAACTTTCCAGAAAGGATTTTGCAAGCGGTAAAGCACTGCTTCATAGGTATGTCCGGAATCGGGAGTATAATGCATTAGAAAGTAATGTCCGACCATTACCACAACGAGGACGAGGCCGGTAATCCGCTGCCAGAGCCATGATGAAGCTCCTGAAGTCCGTGATCCAAGATTTTTATAGGCCATGCATAAATTTCCCTTGTGTTTTTGTGGTTTATTGGCGGACTATGTGAGGATCAAAAATAAGAATCGCCATAATGACCAGCAAAATGATACCGACGGTCCATGTGGCATAGTACAATGCCTTGTGGTATTTCGACCTGCTGCCAAGATCAATTAGGACGATTCGAATACCATTTAGGGCATGATATAATACGAAAGCTCCAAGAGCCCACTCCAGGAATAGGAAGAACGGGCTGGTGAAGAGCCTCATTTCTGTGTCAAATGCCTCTTTTCCTTTTTGGAGACTGCTAAGGGTATAAATGTGTATGATGATGTATGTAATCAGTCCTATGCCTGTAAGTCGATGGATAATCCACGCCCAGCTTCCAGAGAATTTATGATACCCGAGAAGAGTGTGATACCAGGGGTAGCGAGAACCTGTATCATGAGTGTCTGGTTGTAGCATTGCTATGAGCTCCTTCTATTCGTGGATTATACATAATGCATCTTGGGGTGTATGCGATGTGATAGGAAAAACCCCGTGCTGTATTTCATGCCATCTGGTAATGAGGGGAACGAATATCTTTAAGGTTTTGAATGTTGTAAAATTTTTCAATGTTTAAAAAATGTATGAAAGAGTGAACTGAAAAGCAAGAAAAAATATAAGGAAAGGGACAGGCGCAATACTCTGATGCTTGGAAAGAACTTCTGCTATTTCTTTTTGGAGGGACTTGAATGCACGTATATCTATAGTGAATAGCAGCCGGCGGTTTCAATCCGAAAACTGCGGAATCGGTGCATAGCCGTGTCTGCGTGCATAGCCGAGGAGTTTGTTATGAAGAATTTTTCGTGCACGGTGTATTCGCGACCGAACCGTTCCAATGGGACAGGAAACAAATTCCGCAATCTCATCATATTTCATTCCTTCTATATCGCAAAGAATGACAACGGTTCTATAGTCGTCAGGGAGCGATGCAATAGCCTTGGTAATATCATCGTTCATCATGTGGCTTTCAAGCTGATAGTCAAGATCATGCACCAACGCTTCATCTGCATCCTGAAAGATCGGATAGAAGTCGGTGATTGCTTCAAGATGCATTGAATCCGGTTGAATCTGGCTACGTCTGAAACGGTTAATAAAAGAATTCTTTAGAATCTGAAAGAGCCATGCCTTGCAGTTTGTCCCACGCTCGAATGTCGAGAAAAATCGGAATGCCTTCAGATATGTTTCTTGAACAAGATCTTGTGCCGTGTCGATGTTGCCGCTCATATACAAAGCAAATCGATACATGTCATCCAGATGAGGCA
Organism: Ignavibacteriota bacterium; assembly: GCA_963776275.1. Lineage (GTDB taxonomy): Bacteria > Bacteroidota > Ignavibacteria > UBA10030 > CAVZMI01 > CAVZMI01. The sequence continues at coordinate 82,414 of CAVZMI010000021.1, read as the reverse complement.
GTGCTTCACGATCGAAATCGAGTCGCTTTTGTTCGTCTGCAGATACCATGGTCTTGCCCCCTCAATTATGAAAGTAGGGAATGGATTAATCAAACATCATATTTACCACAAGTTATATGCCATTTTGGAAAAAGGGAGGAAAGCCGGTTTTTTCTATATTTTGAGAAATAAAATATAGATGACTGTGGAATAAAGTCAACAGAGATAGAAATTTTTTTCCAGTATAATGTGGAAAAGAGTCAACACTTGAATCCCTTGAATTTTTAAAAAAGGGGTGATCGGTTGTTGGAAAACGGGTCTGTAAAATTTATGAGCGGAATTTATTTACATCGATATTATTATCCACCATTTTTTTGTAGATAGTTTTACGATCGAGACCCATGAGGTGAGCAACCTTGTTGATGTTCCCTTTCCAGAGAGACAGCATTTGGACGAGGTATTTTGCCTCAGCGTTCATAATTATTGAACGGAGATATTCTTTGTAAGGTGTTTGAATCGTCAGCATCTCCGCAGGCTCTCTTGATGATTGATCAACCAAAGTACCTGCTGGTGGAGCGAGTGTAGGAATATCGAAGGATGTGATTGTTTCCCCTTCACATTGGATAATTGCCCGCTTTATGATATTTTCTAATTCACGGACATTCCCCCGCCACGAGTTGGAAACCAATTGTGCCATCGCCGACGGAGCGATTGTATAAATAGGACGCGAAGAGAGTTGAGCATACTTTTTTAGGAAATGGTCTGCAAGAAGCGGAACGTCATCGATTCTTTCCCGGAGGGGCGGTAGAAAAATGGGAAAGACATTCAACCGGTAGTATAGGTCTTCACGAAATGAATTTTCGGCAACCAGCACGTCGATAGGTCGGTTTGTTGCCGCAATTATTCGAACATCTACTACGATGGTATCGTTACTTCCGACACGCTGAATAGTTTTTTCTTGAAGAGTACGGAGTAATTTTACCTGGAGGTTCACAGGAATATCGCTGATCTCGTCCAGAAACACCGTTCCGCCATGAGCTTCTTCAAATTTTCCGATTCGTTGTTTCAGCGCTCCAGTGAATGATCCCTTCTCATGTCCGAATAACTCGCTTTCCATTAATGTCTCAGGGACGGCGGAACAATCGACTATGTTCAACGGCTTGTCTTTCCGTGCACTATGATAGTGGATGGCTTTTGCGACGAGTTCCTTTCCCGTACCCGTCTCACCCTGGATTAACACCGTTGCATCTGTATCGGCAACACGGCGAATTTGTTTAAAAACGTCCTTCATTTTTTCACTGCGGCTGATGATGTTATCAAGACTGTAAATCAATTCGACTTCGCTCCGGAGCTGTGCAAGCTGTTGTGTCTTCCAGCGGTCTTCGACAGCACGCAGGATTTTTATCATAAGCTCGTCGTTGTTCGAGGGTTTTGTCAGGTAGTCATAGGCTCCAAGTCGCATTGCTTCAACAGCAGTATTAATTGATGCGAATCCTGTTACCATAAAGACAATCGTATCGGGATAATTCGCCTTGATGTATTGAAGGAGATGGATACCGCTGATATCATCCATAACAAGATCGGTGAGCACCAGATCAAAATGCCGAGCGCCGAGGTGATCCTGAGCTTCCCTGCCGCTTGCCGCTAGAACGACGGTGTAACCTGCATCGGTAAGAATGGTGCTGAGAACGGAACGGAATGCCCGATCATCATCGACGATAAGAATTGTAGTCGGGACGGGGGGTGAAAACGTCAGATGATGTGCGGTTGTCATGCCAGTACCTTCAATTCACCTGAATAGATGGTGGATGGATAATAACGGTCTCCTTATTGAAGGTACAGAATTAGGGGTCGAGAATCAACGGTTGATTATCGGTGAGAAAACTATTATATTTTTTGATACGGTACGATCAACTCGGAAAGTTAGCCAGTGAATAATAATCGCCCACAAAAACATTTCAACAGCCTGATAGCTCTTCTTTTAATTCTTCCTTCCATTCTCTTCGCTCAACCGTACGGTACCGCGCGGGTCGGAATAAGCTCAATTCGAGTCCGTGGATTACTGCAAAACGAGGAAGTACAATGGGGGGGGGCGACACTGCTGGTTGCCGGTGGAATAGGATACGATATTTATCAGACGGCTATTGGAAATTATGAATATCATCTTGAGATCGAAGCGGCTGTGAATTACTCCACCTGCAATTTTATTCGCATCGCGCAAGAAAATCGTTATGGTGATGATTATTTTTCTCGTAATGGATTTGACGGAGCCAATTCGGTCATTACAGCGATTGAAATCAAACCGGTTCATCGGTTAATCATTCCGCAGGCCGATTGGATATCACCTTTTATCAGTGTCGGTTTTTATGGTGCTGTCTTTTCAACTGGCGATCTTCGGCAGAGTGGAGCAACGACTGTAATCAAAGGAACACGGGCATCGTTTGTCGGTTTTGATATTTCCTATGGTGTGACCATCCTTGTACTGGACGTTGTCAAACCGTACTTGATGCTGAACCATTATTTTCTTTTCGGACCGTATTTCGAACCGATCAACGGGATGTCAACCGCATCGCTTCCATCGACCTTTATCGTATCGGTCGGGATACGATTTGAGTTGTGAGAATGACAGGGATGGATGTCGTGGTATTTTCGCCGGAGACGGAAGTATTTCTTAAACGGCTTGACGGGCTATCGAACAATTCACTCATTCACAGAAACGAAGTGGGTATCGTGCTCGAGCTTTCCAGACGTCACGATCAGAGGACGCAGCTTGCTGAACTTGCTTTTGGAGCCAAGTTTTGTTGGAACATCTTTTCAGTGATGAAACGTATTGGACCCGGAGTCGAAGGTTACGAGCGCCTGATGTCTGAATTTAACGAGAATGTTGTGAAAGTAATTTCATCGCTCAAAGTGCTTCTGGGGCCCTCGCCGGATGAAGTCCGCAAACAGTTTGAAGAGAAATTTTTCGTCAATACTCGGGCATCTCTCCAGGCCCAGATTGAATTGTTACATGATATAAGCTGGATAAAGAATTGGTCGATCGACCATAAATCGGATAGACCGGTATGAAAGAACGACTATCTGCAAAACTCTCGCTTACGTTTGTCATCATCACCGGGATTCTATGGCTGGGGAGCATCAATATCCGGGCACTGATAGGAGATGCACTTGTGTATACAGGAACCTTTGAATTCCTGCCCTACATAGAGCCGCATGCGGAGCGGGAAATCTATGCTCTGCTTGCCATGACATCGATTGTCGTGAATCTAAGCTACTGTATTGTTTTTCTAAGTGCGATTCTCTATCTTAGAACAACACGACTGAAGCTGAAAGAGCAGGGTTGGCTGATGATGTGCACAATCCTTTTCTTTCTTTTTTCACCAGCAGAATTTTATACGATGAAGCTTGATTGGAATTTCATCCATGCAGAGTTTTTCAGATCTGCTGATATTCCACAATTGCGAGAGTTATATATAAAAAGAATAGCCGCCTTACGCGGTGTGCCGGTGATCGCTACGCTGACATACTACACCATCGTCATCCTTGCGATTTGGCAGCCGCTGAGGAAATCTTTACCGGAATCATAACCTATGGAATACGAATCGATCATTCAGGAACTTCATGAGCTTGCATCTGGTCTTTCTATTCGTATTAGGTATGAAAAGGGGGATTTTGACGGTGGATACTGTGTTCTTCATGAAGAACGTCTTATTGTCGTGAATAAAAAGCTTTCGCCTCAACGAAAAGCTGCTGTCATTGCGCTGAGTATTCATGAAATCGGTCTTGAGAATGTATATATAAGGCCGGCATTACGGGATTTCATCGAAGACGAAGTTGCTAAAGTCCGGAGAGGAGCTGCTGCATGAAAATTCTTGTCATCAATGGCCCTAATCTGAATATGCTGGGAAAACGGGAGCCTGCAATCTATGGGACACTATCACTCGACCAGGTGAATGCCGATCTCAAAAAAGAATTTCCCGAGGTTGTGTTTACTTTTTTCCAGAATAACAGTGAAGGGGCGATCATCGATACATTGCAGGGAACAATCGGGAAGGTGTATGATGGAGTGATCCTCAATCCCGGTGCATATACACACACCTCATATGCAATCCGGGACGCGATTGCCGCACTCGATACACCGGTGATTGAAGTCCATCTTTCGAATATTCATGCGCGGGAGGAGTTCCGAAGTCATTCGGTGACGGCGGGTGTCTGTGCAGGGCAGATCGCCGGTTTTGGACCGCGAAGTTACTCACTTGCCGTCGAGGCTCTTCGTCGTATTGTTCAGCGTCCGAAATGATCAAAGCCATTATTTTCGATCTCGACAATACCCTCGTCGATTTCATGGCGATGAAACGGCAGGCTATTGATGCTGCCATACATTCGATGATCGACGCGGGGCTTCTTCTTTCCTTTGATGAGGCGAAGCAGCGCATCGAAGCGATATATAAGGAGCGTGGGATCGAATTTCAAAATGTTTTCGATGAATTGCTTTACGATATTTTCAAAAAAGTTGATTACAAAATTCTCTCTGCCGGCATTATCGCTTATCGAAGGGCACGTGAGGCGGCACTCGTTCCATATCCGCATGTCTATTTGACATTGATGGAACTTCTAAAAATGGGATTAAAACTGGCTGTCGTTACAGATGCGCCGGCGCGGGAAGCATGGCTTCGATTGTGTTATTTAAATTTTCACCATATCTTTGATCGTGTCATTACCTATGACGATACGGGAGAGCGCAAGCCCAATGAGGCGCCGTTCCGGAAAGCACTGGAGCTTCTTGATGTCCAGCCGGCAGAAGCATTAATGGTAGGCGATTGGCCAGAACGCGATGTAGTCGGAGCGGCAAAAATCGGAATGAAAACTGCGTTTGCCCGGTACGGTGATACGTTCAAGACACACGATTCACGAGCGACATACGATATCGACGATGTTTCCCAGCTTATTGATATTGTGCGTCGTGAGAATGGATGACGAGAATAGCAAATGGTTCAGGGAATCGGTATCGACGTGATTGAGATTGGCCGTGTCCGGCAGACGATGGAACGGTGGGGAAATCGATTTTTGCAAAAGATATTTACAGAAAATGAACTTCGTTACTGCCTGGCACGCAAAAATCCCTATCAGCACCTTGCTGCCCGTTTTGCGGCGAAAGAAGCGGTTTCAAAAGCCCTCGCAACAGGATGGACCGGAATTTTTAGGTGGCAGGATGTCGAGGTTATAAACGACGCAGCCGGAAAACCCGAGGTGCGATTTCTCGGTCATCTTGGCGACAATCTGCACGATCGACGTATTCATCTATCGCTTTCTCATGCAGAAACGATAGTTGTCGCCGTTGCGGTGATCGAATAATAGGAATTTCTGAAGTGTTCTATACATAATTCCCAATATTTTTCATTAAATGCTTTTAGAGGGAGGTTCCCATGAAACAATTCAAATTTGTGCTTGTGATGATCATAAGTATTGCACTCGTCATGCTTATGGCATCATGTAAAAAGAGTGATAGTGGTAGTGATACCACGGGTCCGAATAATCCAAACACAGGATCATATGGTTCAGGGTCATTGTCCTTTAATACGAATTCGAGTACGGCTGGTAACTCCTGGAACATAAGCGGTTCGTTTAATCCGACTAGCACCGGTCAAACCGGCAGTGGTGTAATGAGTTGGTATGATGCGAGTTCAAATGTTGCATGGGTTTATGCATTTCTGTGGAGATCCAGTAATGACTGGGATTATGCGATTCTTGAATTAGAACGCACCCCTTCTAGTAACAAAGTGGGTACAGGCACTTATAGTTTTGCTTCTGGAACTGATAATACAGCCATGCTCATCTTTATTAAAGGGGCTAGCAGTCAAACCAGTACAAACGGGAATTATTATATGCTTGAGAGCGGCACCGCAAATATTACCTCATATTCGTCCACAGGCATGAAAGGGAACTTTAGCGGGACCGGTATGGGGATATCAGGTTCTGCCTCGGGTACACCAGTCCAAGTATCAGCCGGAAGCTTTGATGTAACGTTCGGGACCGCTTATGGAACTCCGTAATTACCTTATTAATTAGAAATCAGTACGATCGGGCAACGCCGATTCTTTGCCGGAATCGGCGTTCTTTTTTAATAGCTTCCTGCATTATTTGCAACTCAAAATCGATTTATGTATATTTTATGAGCCATTATCATTATTCGGATGATAACGTTATGAAACAGCTCGGGATTAAGAAGCTGTATTATTCGATCAGTGAGGTCAGCAAGTTGACCGATCTCGAACAATATGTCCTTCGGTATTGGGAATCAGAGTTCGAGCAGTTGAAGCCGGCAAAAAATCGGGCCGGCAATCGCATCTACACGAATCGGGATATCAAACTAATACTGTATATCAAGAAACTGCTTCGTGAAGAGCGATATACGATCGAGGGAGCGAAACAGGTTCTCCTTTCATATCATGACGAAAATGAAGGTGAACAACTTGAACTCCTTTCCACTCCACAGAAACGTCCGGTTAAAGACGAACAGCTTCATTCTGATCTCATCGAGATGAAAGAATTCCTCGAGTCATTGCTTGTCAAACTCCAGTAATGATATATTCAGCGGAACGTAGCGCAGTTCCGCCCCGTTCCGTCTACAACGGAACGGGACGAGAATCCGCGCCCTAACTTCGTCAGGTCGGGACCCGGTAGCGCAATTGAACATGTCTTTTTTTGTCTACATATTACGAAGTATAAAAAATGGAAATTATTATGTAGGGCAAACGAACGATTTGGAAAGGAGACTTCAGAGACATAATAACGGACAGGTTCAATCGACAAAGTCGGATCAACCGTAGAAGTTAATGTACACTGAAGACTTCGTGAATCGCAGTGATGCAATGAAACGAGAGAAAGAAATCAAGAAACATAAAAAGCGATTGTATATTGAAAAATTAATTTAAGCGGAACGTAGCGCAGCCCGGTAGCGCACTTGAATGGGGTTCAAGGGGTCGCGGGTTCAAATCCCGCCGTTCCGACAAGAAGTTTCATAATACAAAATGATATTCAATGGGTCGCGGGTTCTCCGCTAAGGATTATGGTTCGGTGAGGCGGATCCGCCTACGGCGGAAAATCCCGCCGTTCCGACTACGTTTCGACTGATGTCGAAACTTCGTCGGATAGATCCGGTCAGAGAAATATTAAAATAGGATCATGGATTATCCCGAGCCATTGATGAACGGGTAGGAAATCCCGCCTGCCCGACGTTGGGATGTTCCGACAATATTTTTTGTAATGCATTAATGTGTTCGAAGAAACGCAAGTCTCAGAGTCAGAATTTATGACGCCAAAAGTATCCGGGAATATAAAATACTTTTGGCGTTTTTCTTCACGAAAAATTCAGCCTATACATGAACTGGTTTGCTGAAGAACTTCAGAAACAACGCGTCACCAAGGGGATCAGTCTGAATGAAATCGCCTTGATGACCCGTATCAACATCCACTTTCTTGAAGCTCTCGAACAGGGAAACTTTGAAACGCTTCAGCAGACCTATATTCGCGCATTCATAAGAGAATATGCAATCAGCGTCGGCCTGAATCCGGTTGAAGCCCTCCAGCGATATGATCTCTTTCTTGGAAAGAGACTTGAACCTGCACCCGAACCGGTGAAGCCGGACCGACAGGAAGGGCCCACAGTATCGCAACAATGGCCGAGATCCACGAAAATTCTTATCTCGGCGGTCATACTTGTACTACTTGGGCTCATCGGTATATATATTTTCGTTCATTCATCAGACTCTCAACCGGTGCGTCAAATAGCATTTGATGATGTAGTGAAGGAAACCGAACGAATATCAACTCCACAACAGGTATTACACAAACCCGTCGAGACGGCGGCTTCCCGGGCTACCCAGGATAGCCTGCACCTCATTTCAAGCACTAGTGATTCGGTCTGGTTGAGTATTATCATCGACGGAAAACGCACCGAAGAATATCTCTTCCCTCCAAAAGCGAAGTACGCATGGACAGCAAAAGAAAAATTTACTGTCACGCTTGGAAATGCCGGAGGGATTCGTTTCACACTGAATGGTACAACTCTTGAACCGCTCGGAAGAAACCGGGCTGTTGTGAGAAATGTTGTCATTTCAAAAGAAAGTATTCAGCGACAAAATAGTGAGCGGCGGTAATTTTCATAACGCTAAGGTGACTCGTGAATCAGTCCAATCCAGCAAAGTCAGTTCTCAATCGACTGGAATCACTTCGTGCCCGGCTTCATGAGCATAACTACCGCTATTATGTTCTGGCAGAGCCAACAATTTCTGATCGTGAATATGACGCCCTCATGCAGGAGCTCATTGATATAGAACGGCAGTATCCCGAACTTGTCACTCCTGACTCCCCCACACAACGGGTCGGTGGAGCACCGGCGAAGGAATTCGCAACGGTTGTGCATACCGTCCCCATGCTTTCTCTTGCCAATACATATTCGGAGCAGGAACTCCTCGATTTTGATCGGCGGGTACGTTCACTCCTGCCTCATCATCCTGTGAAATACGTTTGTGAGTTAAAAATTGATGGCGTGGCAGTGAGCCTACACTATCTCAACGGTATACTCAATCTAGGTGCAACAAGGGGTGATGGAGTGCAAGGTGATGATATAACGAACAATCTAAAGACAATACGCTCTATTCCATTACGAATTCCATTTCGCTATTCATCAACGCGATCGATAGAAGTCCGGGGTGAGGTGTTTATACGAAAGTCTGATTTTACCGCTATCAATACAGAGCGGGATTTGGCAGGTGAAAAAGTTTTCGCGAATCCCCGGAATGCCGCAGCCGGCACACTAAAACTCCTAGATCCGAAACTTGTTGCACAACGCAAGCTTGACGCGTTTGTCTATTATCTCGCTCTTGAAAATAGTTCGCTCCACAGTCATTATGAATCACTTACGATGCTGCGTGAACTCTGCTTTCCGGTCGATGAGCATGCCCGTCTTTGTGCTTCAATCAATGAAGTAATGAACTATTGTACAGAGTGGGAAGAGCGGCGCGAAGATTTGCCTTATGATATCGATGGCGTCGTTGTAAAAGTGGATTCTCTGCGTCAACAGGAGATCCTCGGCAATATTGCGAAGAGTCCGCGATGGGCAGTGGCATTCAAATTTGAATCGCGGAAAGCTAAAACCGTCCTGCAGAATATCATCCTGCAGGTTGGACGGCTCGGGACAATAACTCCCGTTGCAGAACTCCAACCGGTTTTTCTCGGAGGAACAACAGTAAGCCGGGCAACCCTGCACAACGAGGATTACATTGCTAATCTTGATATCCGGATAGGTGATACAGTAGTTGTAGAGAAAGGGGGGGATGTCATTCCAAAAGTCTCCGGCGTCGTGCGGGAAAAACGGCCGCGCCAAGTCCGTCCCTTTGTCATGAACCAGTACTGCCCGATCTGTGGCTCGAAGATTTTCCGTCCCAAAGGTGAAGCGGCGTATTATTGTGAAAATTTTGAATGTCCTGCACAGGTCAGGGGAAGAATCGAACATTATGCCTCTCGCGGAGCTATGGATATTGAAGGGCTCGGTGAAAAAGTTGTCGACAGCCTTGTGACCAATCGTCTTGTGCACAATGTAGCGGATCTCTATGATCTGAAGAAAGAATATCTTGTATCGTTGGAGCGAATGGGTGAGAAAAGTGCAATGAACTTACTCGATGGCATTGAACGAAGCAAGACTCGACCGTTCCATCGCTTTATTTTTGCATTGGGAATCCGTTACGTCGGATCCGGAGGAGCAGCACTTCTTGCCGATCACTTCCATTCGATGGATGCATTACGGGAGGCTTCACTGGAGGAGCTTACGGCAATTGAAGGAGTTGGTCCGCGGATTGCTGAAAGCATCATCCGTTTTTTCCGCCAAAAGAAAAATCGAGAAATTGTAGAGCGGCTTCACAAGGCCGGAGTCCGGATGATATCCGGGAAGAAGCGCACACAGCGAGATTCTCCACTGGCGGGTAAATCCGTTGTTCTCACGGGAACGCTCTCCGGCTTTACGCGCGATGAAGCGAAGGCACGAATCGAGGAATGCGGTGGAAAAGTCGTTTCAGCAGTGAGTTTAAAAACAGACTATATCATTGTCGGAGCAGAACCGGGGTCAAAACTTGAAAAAGGACGTGCACTCGGAATTTCTATTGTCAATGAGGAAGAATTTCTTGCGATGATTGACCGTTGACGGCTTGCATTTGTCAAAATACTTTAGGATAATTGGTAAGGTATAAAAGGAGTGGTACAAGAGAATGTTTGAAAGATTGCGAAAACGAATCGGGTTATTCTATGCGAAGATTCATTTCCATGAACCCGATAAAGTACAGACATTTACTGATGCGGTCAAACGGGCACGAAGTGCATTAATCATCATGCCTTTTCAACAGATACATTCTGAAATGTCGCGGCCACTTCTGCAGTTCGTACAAAATCGGTTTCGTGGTAGCAATCTCACAGTCATAGTTCCTGAAGAAGCCCGGCCTGTCGTTCGTCAGCTACCGCGGTGTGAAGTGATTCACCTGCATCGTGATGATATCGGGTCGTTCGCGCTTCCAAAACGGGGAATTATCAACCGCATTCAGAGGAACGAGTATGATCTCGTGCTCGACTTGAATTTAGAGTTTTCTCTTGCAGCGGCATATTTGTGTAAAGCGTCACGATCCAGGCTCCGTGTCGGATTTGCCACGGAATATGCCGATACTTTCTTCAATTTACAGATAAAGACGGATGGAGCTCGTAACGTTAAAACAACATATGAGCGACTTGCTGCTTGTCTGGGGATGTTTTAAGGGGAGGATGTATGCGCTTTGATGTAAAAGAAAATGGTTCCTCAACACTATTTCTGCTTCATGAAAAGAAACTTGACTCCACCATCTCTGCAGAATTAAAAGGTGAATTTCTTCTTCTCTGTAAACCGAAAACGACAGAGTTAATCGTCGACCTTTCGGAGGTGGATTTTTGTGATAGCGGAGGATTGAGTGCCCTTCTTATTGCGGAGCGCAAGATGCGGGAACGCGGAGGAACGGTGAAACTGGCCGGTCTCCGAAAAAAAGTTTTAAGCCTGATAAAAATCTCTCAACTCGATCGGGTCTTCCAAATCGTCAACGAAGTGCCTAAGGTAGCAAAACACTGACAGGCGTTCGTCCCGCCACGAACTCTGTCCTGTTCGTTTTTAAATTGCATGGGTGGAGTAATTTTTGGGCCTTTCTTTCATCGACACAGTGATTGTCGTCGCATACCTCACCGGGGTTACGCTCGCAGGAATCATCATCGGGAAAAATCAACGCACCAGCCAGGATTATTTTCTCGGCGGTAGGAGGCTTTCATGGTGGGCGGTCGGCTTCTCCATTGTTGCCAGTGAAACAAGTACCATTACATTCATCAGTGTGCCTGGACTCGGGTACAGCTCGACGATGCAATTCTTGCAGCTCGTCTTCGGTTTTTTTATCGGACGAATGATTGTTAGTACGGTGTTCATTCCGGCATATTATCGCGGCGCTTTAGAAACAGCGTATGATTTTCTTGGTAAAAAATTTGGATTGGCACTAAGAAAATTTGCCTCATCAGTCTTTCTTGTTACAAGAGTCCTTGCTTCGGGAGTACGCCTGTTCACGGCGGCGATTCCGGTACATCTCATTACCGGATACGATTACGTCACATCCATACTCATCATCGGCATTTTTACGCTGATATATACCTATCTCGGCGGTCTGAAAGCCGTGGTCACAATGGACGTTGTACAGATGTGTATTTACCTGGGCGGGGCGTTAGCTGCAATGGTCCTCATTCTCCAGCGACTTCCTCATGGATGGGATGATGTCGTCCGGATGGCTACCGCGGATGGTGTAAATAAATTCCGGATTTTCAATTTTTCATCCGGACAATCGTTACAGGAATTTTTTTCGTATCCGTATACATTTGCCGGAGGAGTTATTGGGGGGACGTTCTTAAGCATGGCATCGCATGGAACCGATCAACTGCTCGTCCAGCGACTTCTTGGATGCAAAACCCGTAAGGAAAGTCAGCAAGCAATTTTCCTCGATGCTACTTTCATTGTCATCCAATTTGCTTTTTTCTTGATACTGGGACTTTGCCTGTTCGCTTTTTACAACGGGCTTTCGGTAAATCAATTAGGATTGAGGTCGTCCGACGAGATATTCCCGAAATTTATTGTTGAAAACCTTCCGGTAGGGATTACCGGTTTGGTCGTGGCGGGAGTGTTCGCCTCGGCTATGGGTTCGCTATCGTCGGCAATCAGCTCCCTAGCCTCATCGACATACCTAGATCTTGTGCGGGAGTCGGTTAGACGTGAACTGCAGGCACTGAATCGGGAAATCTTCTGGTCGCGAATTATGACCTTTGGGTGGGGAGCGATTCTGATTGGAGGAGCGATGCTGTTTATCAACACTCCGCACACAGTAATTGAAATGGGACTTCAAATTACATCTTTCACCTACGGCGGCTTGCTCGGCATATTCTTCCTAGGTCTATTGTCGTCGCGATCGTCACAGCTTGATGCGACGATAGGGTTTATTATCGGTCTTCTCACAATGGTATGGATTGTTGGATGGACGACAATCGGATTTACATGGCATACCTGTATAGGATGCGCTGCGACAATTATTGCAGGAACGATCAGTCGCTTCGTTCGTGTCGGAATGTTTCCCCACAAGCATTCATTCACTGACGGCAAAGGATAGAAACCGGGATTTTTTCATTATATCTTATCACTCAGGAGGGTACCGCTACGCAACTCGCCCTTATCGACTGGATTATCATCGCTCTATATTTTCTTTTCAACCTTGGTATTGGGTTGTATTATCGCAGAAGAGCGACCAAGAGTGTCAGTGACTTCTTTGTTTCGGGTCGGAATGTCTCATGGTGGTTGGCCGGGACATCAATGGTCGCGACAACATTCGCCGCTGACACACCTCTGGCAGTAACCGGATTTGTTGCCAGAAATGGTATTGCCGGCAACTGGTTCTGGTGGAGCATGGCCTTCAGCGGAATGATGACAGTGTTTTTCTATGCGCGGCTCTGGCGTCGGGCACATGTCCTGACCGATGTCGAGTTTGCACAAATCCGCTATCACGGGAAACCCGCCAGCTTCCTGCGGGGTTTTCGTGCGCTGTATCTGGGACTCCCCATAAACCTTATTATTCTGGGATGGGTGAATTTAGCAATCGTCAGGATTATGATGCTCGTCCTTGGCGTTTCACGAATTGAAGCCCTCTTAATCGCCCTTGTCATCATGTTCATCACAGCTTCAATTTCCACACTTTCCGGACTCTGGGGCGTGTTGGTGACCGACCTCTTTCAATTTGTATTGAAAATGGGAATGGTGATCGTCCTGGCAGTTTTTGCTGTGCAGGCAACAGGAGGAATGGATGCTCTTCTGGAAAAAATTCATGCAATCGATGCACACAGAAACGGCACAGGTTCGATTCTCTCGTTGATACCCGATCTCAATTCGACGTGGATGCCGATGATTACATTTATTGTGTATGTGGCAGTGAACTGGTGGGCATCTTGGTACCCAGGAGCAGAACCGGGAGGCGGCGGATATATCGCACAAAGAATTTTCTGTGCGAAGGATGAAAAAAATTCGCTCCTTGCTACACTCTGGTTTAATATTGCACATTTTGCTATCCGCCCATGGCCATGGATCATTGTCGCTCTCGTTGCAGTGGCACGTTTTCAGGGTGATGCTGCGTTCGCTGCCGATCCGGAATCCGGCTATATCAGAATACTTATTACCGACCTTCCTGCATCACTTCGGGGATTAATGCTTGCGGCATTCGCTGCGGCATATATGTCCACCGTTGGGACACAACTCAATTGGGGTGCAAGTTACCTCGTGAACGATTTCTATCGACCTTTTTTGGTACGTAATGCAACGGAAAAACATTACGTGTCCGCATCACAGGTAAGCACCATGATTCTCATGGTCTTCTCTGCGATCGTAACGTACTTTATGGATTCAATTGCAGGTGCGTGGAGTTTTCTCATAGCACTCGGAGCGGGAACAGGACTTGTCTATCTTCTCCGTTGGTTCTGGTGGCGTATTAATGCATGGAGTGAGGTCTCAGCGATGGCGACTGCGTTCATTACCTCGCTCATCGCTCAGTGGAAGTTCGGCCTGACGAGTCAGGATCCGTTAGGATTCGCATATTTGGTCCTTGTTACAATGAGTATCACAACCATCGTGTGGCTCACCGTAACAATTCTTACAAGACCGGAGCCGAAAGAGTTATTGCTCTCATTCTATCGCAGGGTGCGACCAAGCCCCATGCTCTGGGGGGACATTGCTAAAGAGGCAACCGACGTTATACCGGCAAAAGATGGATATTTCAATCTCATCGATTGGATTAGCGGTGTGGCAATGATTTATTCATTCCTGTTCGGAGTAGGGAAAATCGTCCTCGGCGATACTGTGCCAGGTTTGTTATTTCTTGTTTCGGGTATTGTATTCGGAGGAATTATTTATTTTGATATGAATAAACGCGGATGGGAGACCATAGGCAAATAATATGTACAATTAGCATTTTTAAAGGCAATTTTGTATTTTTCTATGCCAGCCTAATGTTTTGGAAGCATGTTCCGATAATGAAAATAAGTGGGTTGTGAGTGAGCAGTACCGGGGTATATGTAGGAATATATATTCTGGTTCCGATTAGAGTGAAAGACTCAAGGGTACACTATAATTTTGATGTGGGGATCATAAAAGATACATGAAACGTCACATAGCAATACTCCGAAGAAGGAGCACAAACATGCGGATCAAGGATATTCTCCACGGTCAAATTCAACCTGACGATTCTGCTCCCAAGCGACGCGAGAAAGAACAGATAGAAAACTGTGCATCGTCTGCAATTCATCAATTATATATAACACAACGAGAAAAAAGGATAGAAGATATTCGTATGAAACTCAATTCGGGGTTTTATGAACAACGTGAAGTATTGGGGAAGGTTGCCGACGCAATTTATCGTCATATCCGGCAATGAGTAATTTTGTCGAGATATCATCTCATATCTATAAAGACTTTTGCCTCCTTGCATATTTTACAGATTTTAATCCTTACCAAGATTAACAATCAAGCCTATATCACTAAAATACTTCGGAAAAAAGCCTAATTTCAAGATTTATCAAAATCCTCCTTGCTTAACATTCGACAGTTGGTTATTATTGAACAGGGGGCGTAAAAAAACAGGTAAAACGAGACATAATGATATAATACTTTTGGAGTTTTCTTGAAAGTATTAATAGTGGATGATATCAAAGAGAGTCTCGATCTTCTTGAAGATATCCTCACAACATATAATTTCGAAACGATACGGGCCAGAAACGGGTATGAGGCACTGGAACAGCTTGCCAAGCATCAGGTCCAACTGATTATTTCAGATGTACTAATGCCAAAGATGGATGGATTTCAGCTATGTCGGGAAGTCAAGAAACAAACCCATCTTAAGTCAATCCCGTTCATTTTCTATACGGCAAACTATATCGATCCGGCTGACGAACATTTTGCTAGGAGCGTGGGAGCCGATCGCTATCTGATTAAACCGATTGATATATCAGTCTTAATAAATGCTGTCAATGAAACGACAAGAACAGACAGGGGCAGGACTGTACCGCTTCATGATACTGAGCTGGATACGGGGGAATCAGAATATCTCAAGGAGTACAATGCCGTCTTAATCAAAAAGCTCGAAGATAAAATGTTCGAGCTTGAACGTGTCAACGATATGCTGATCCAGAAAAATAAGGAACTTCAACTGTCCCGCGAGCGCTATCTAAATTTATTCGAGAGTGCAAGCATCGCAACATTTATACTCGAACCCGATACATGGCATATTATTGACGCCAATCGGCAGGCTGAAAAACTTCTGGGTATGATGCGGGAAGAAATGCTAGGGAAGCCGTTTCATTTTTACAAAGACTTTCTGCAGCAGGCAAGACACAGCGAAAGGCCGGTTTTCTATGAAGGTGAAATCACCACCAGTCATGGGTACCAATTATTTGTGGAGGTCAATGCCGGTCTGATTGATAATACGGATCGTTCTGTTGTCATGGCGTTTGTCAGAGATGTCACAGAGCAACGAAGACTAAAAGATAAACTTTTTCAGGCAGAGCGACTCGCTCTTCTGGGAGAGCTTTCTGCCGGGATTGCCCACGAAATACGTAATCCTTTAGCAGCTGTAAATATTAATCTTCAGTTTCTGCTGCGTACAATCGATAAAGATAAACCCGAACGGAAAGTGATCGAGACTGCTTTGCAGGGTGTTGAGCGAATCGATGGTATTGTGAGTGCAACATTAAATTTCGCAAAACCGGCGAAACCAGTGTTTAAATTTCATGATATAAATGAGATTATCCGTGCGACCGTTCCTCTGGCGAAAGTCACGATGGAAAAAAAGAATGTCACAGTAATTCTCGAGCTCGCGGAAAATTTACCGCCTATCTCTGTCGATTTTAAACAGATCCAACAGGTGATTGTCAATCTCCTGACGAATGCAGCCGATGCTGTAAAGGGGAAGGGGCGGATTATTATTCGAAGCGATATTACCCGGTCATCCGGTAATCCCGACGGCGTCGTTGTAACAGTGATTGATAATGGTGAGGGAATGACAAAAGAAGAAATGAAGAAAATATTCGATCCATTTTATACAAAAAAAGCAAGCGGTACGGGACTCGGTCTTTCCGTATCACAACAGATTTTGAATTTCCATGGGGCATCTATCGATGTCTCGAGCAAACTGGGAGAAGGAACGTCTTTCTGGATCACGTTCCCGCTTACCCAAAAAATATCGGAGGAATAAAACAGTGAAATACCGTGTTCTCATTGTAGACGATGATCAATTACTGACAGCCTCGCTGGAATCAGTACTCAAACACTGTGGATATGATGTTTCCGTCTGTTCTCACGGAACCAAAGCATTGCCAATGATCAACAATGTTCGACCGGATGTTGTCCTGCTCGATATTTATCTGGGTGATACCAATGGGATCGAAATTCTTAAGTCGATTAAATCAAACGATGCAACTCTTCCGGTTGTCATGATTACCGCCTACTCTGATGTCAAGCTGGCGGTTGAGGCAATGAAGCTGGGTTCAGAAGATTTTATTGTAAAGCCATTGGATATCGATCAATTGGAAGTGATTCTCTCCAAAGCACTACGTACTGTGCACCTGCAGCGTGAAGTCAATCGTCTGAAAAATGAAATAGACGATCAGATCCATTCAAAAGAAATTATCGGAACCAGTCCGGCAATCAAATCAACGCTCAAACTTGCTGAACGGTTTGCTCAGAGCGAAGACACCACGGTTCTCATTGAAGGGGAAAGCGGCGTCGGAAAAGAATTATTTGCGCGATATATCCATCGTGCAAGTCTTCGGGCCGAGGGTCCATTTGTGTCGGTTAATTGCGGTGCAATCCCCAAAGAACTTGCCGAGAGCGAATTTTTTGGATACGAGAAGGGTGCATTTACCGGTGCAACGGAACGAATGAAGCAAGGAAAATTTGAACTTGCGCACGGAGGAATAATTTTCCTTGATGAAATAAGCGACCTCAGTCTGGAGATGCAGGTAAAATTGCTTCGGGTTCTTCAGGATAAAAAATTTTTTCGACTCGGCGGATCAAAAGAGATTGTTGTCGACACACGAGTAATTGCTGCCACAAATCGTGATCTCTGGAAGGAGGTCGAACGTGCTGCATTCCGTGAAGATCTCTTTTATCGATTGAATGTCGCAGCATTCAAAATACCACCGCTCCGTGAAAGGCGTGAAGATATCGTGCTTCTGGTCAACAGCTTTATCGAGGAATTCAATAAAAAATTCAACAGGCGCGTCCACGGGATAACACGGGAAGCAATGGAGATAATCGAGAACAATCCCTGGAAAGGCAATGTTCGTGAGCTACGTAATGTCCTTGAACGAGTTGTGCTTGTTGAAGCCGATAATGTAATTCAGCAGCAGCACCTGCGGTTTCTGCGCCATGAGGAGTCGCAAATGACTGATAAAACATCACTCAGTAATAAAGAGTTTTCACTCACAATTCCACCAACAGGGATTTCAATGTCAAAAGTCTTGAAAGCACTGATCCTGAAAACACTTGAGATTACCGGAGGAAATCAGGTCAAGGCTGCGAAAGTCCTTGGACTGACTCGATCGAAACTTCGATATCGAATGGAACAACTCGGGATCCAAACGCAACCAAAAACCTACGCGGCCAATGAAGAATAACCATCATACCTCCATATTTAATCATTTCCTCAACGCATCAACCATGCATCAACCATTATTATCTAAAAGAACCGAGCCTGCTATTCCTTTTTGTGGGTTATTTCAGTCTCCCAGGTCCTAACCTGTTGATATTTATTATTTTAGAAGATTTTTGTAAAATTACTAATCTTCATGCTATAAATGGCCGATAATATTGGTGAATATGGATGAACCTAAAAGCCCTTTGGAGCAAATGTTGATCCCCCGGGGAAAAATATTATTGGTCGATGATGATGATCTTCTGCGGCACTCCCTGCAGGCAATTTTTATTTATACAGGATATGAAGTTGCTGTGGCGTGTTCTGGAGAAGAAGCGCTGCAGTATGCATCGGGGCATCCGTTCGATGTTCTGGTGACGGACTACCGAATGGACGGGATGGACGGATTGAGACTCTACCGTGAATTGAAAAAACGAGGAAGTTCCTTTGCTGCTGTGATGATTTCAGGATTCAGCGATGAAGCCATAATAGAGGAAGCCCGTCGTGAGGGAGTTGAGAGTATATTCTCGAAGCCGCTAAACCTCGGTTTACTTGAAGACACGATTGCTGCAGCAGTCTATCGTCATCGAGAATCACGAGAAAGTTGAAAAATTAGCAGGTTACTAAAATTAATCGTACATCTATGTCGTATACATCCAGTATTCCATGAGGTTGAACATGAAACTGCAAACGAAAGTACTCTTGCTCGTTGAGGCGCTGATTTTGCTGCTTGCACTGTCGGTAAGTGTTTACTTTCAGATATCGTTCTCTGACACAATGATGAACGAGTTAGAACGACGGGCAACATCGCATATGCAAACCCTCGCCTTCAATTCTCAGTCCGGCGTATCGATGCAGGATGGACCCCAGATTAAAGAAGTCATGGAAGGACTTGCCCAGGATTCGGATCTGAGAGTACAGGTTGTATACGACGCTGACGGGAAAATTCTCGTTGAAAAAAATCTTGCAAAATATAATATCGGGGGTCGGAATATCGATCTCCTGTCCGTTAATACACCGGGTGAAAAAGTTGTTGAATTAGCCTTGATGAACGGTGAAAAAGTTCTCGATGTTCAGAAGAAAATATTCCAGAGAGGGGCAGACTCTGAAAGCAAACCGATCGGATATGCCCGACTTGCATTTTCACTTTCGCATCTTGAAAAAGCCAAAGCACAGGCAACGATTATGGTCGTTGTGATTACCCTAGTATTTATTGCAGCAGGTCTTGTGCTTGCGTTATTATTCCGGCGGATGATCGTGACATCGATACTGGTACTCAAAGATGCGACGAAGAAAGTGGCAGCAGGCCACACTGATGTCAGCGTGACGATCGAGCAAAAGGATGAGATTGGAGAAATGGGGAGTGCGTTCAATACCATGGTTGAAAATATCCGTCAATCCCTTGTAGAAATACAAAGACAAAAGGAAGGGGCGGAGCACGCAAAATACGAAGCGGAACAGGCGAAACGAAACGCCGTTGAACAACAGCACTATCTTGAAACCGAAGTAGACAGACTCTCGGTTGTAGTTGAACAGGTGACCAACGGAGATCTTACACAAGAACTTCAGCCTCGGAAGAATGACGAAATCGGACGTTTGACGGCAATAATCAACAGGATGATTGCCGATCTTCGCGGTATGCTTCTTCAGGTCGGTGAGACGACGACAGCCGTCGCGAGTGCCAGTGCACAGATAAGTTCCAGTACAGAAGAAATGGCGGCAGGTGCCCAGACGCAGACATCGCAGGCAATGGAAATTGCGAGTGCCATCGAAGAAATGACAGAAACAATTACCGAGAATTCAAAAAATACTGAACTTGCATCTGAAAGTACACGTCAGAATTCACTCAGAGCACAAGATGGAGCTGCCGTTGCGAAAGAGATGATAGTCGGGATTCATCGGATTGCCTACGTGGTGAATCAATCTGCGCAAACGATTGTTGGTCTTGGGAAAAGCAGTGATCAAATCGGCGAGATTATTCAGGTGATTGAAGATATTGCCGATCAAACAAATCTGCTTGCATTAAATGCTGCGATTGAGGCTGCTCGTGCAGGAGAACAGGGGCGTGGATTTGCTGTTGTTGCTGACGAAGTTCGAAAACTTGCAGAACGCACGACGAAAGCGACGAAAGAAATTGCCCAAATGATAAAAAAAATACAGGTCGAAACAAAGAATGCAGTTAACGCAATCAATGAGGGAACGCGGGAAGTTGATAATGGTGCGGTCATTGCTGAACGCGTGGGAGTTTCACTTAAAGAAATGACCGAGACAGCCGAGAGGGCCGGTGAGATCGTCCGGCAGATTGCTGCAGCCAGTTCTCAACAGTCATCCACAAGCGGTGATATTTCACAAAACGTACAGGCCATGAGTGCAATTACACAGGAGACTGCACAGGGGACACAGCAGATCGCCAGGGCTGCAGAAGATCTCAATAAACTAACACAGCATCTGCAGAAGCTGGTAACGAGGTTCAAATTGGAATCTCCACAATTGCAGACTCAGGATGGTGCGCGGGGTAAATATGCCGTTCGTCCCAATGGGAAAATTGTCCCGCGGTCACAAAAAAGTACAGGGGAATGAGACACGGTAAATGGATACAGTTGCTAAAGCTTCCGTTCGCAGGAACCGATAATATGAATGAAGGGGGGAAGAAAGTATGGAACATTTCCATCGGAGGGAACGTGAAGTTGTCTGTGAACGATGCCGTGGAGCACGGATTGTCGGTGTTGTTGAGACCGAGGAAGGACTTTTTCTAACGGTCTGTTTCCGTTGTCAGGGGAAAGGGACCGTTATCGAAACTGATTATGGTTTCTATCACGAAGAGGATAATGAAGAGAATGGATAATTTGACATGCTGATGAAGGAGCATCTATGACCAGTACAATAGGAAAAAATGTTGAAGGAAGCTCTGAAGAGATGTTACAGCTTGTGAGCTTCACTATTGGCGGCGAGGAATTTGGAGTCGAGATCCTTAAGGTTCAGGAAATAAACCGGATGGTGACAGTGACTGCAGTTCCGAATTCACCACCCTTTGTCGACGGTGTCATCAACCTTCGCGGAAAGGTGATTCCGATTATTGATCTTCGGACCCGGTTCGGGATGCAACGAAAAGAGCATGACAAAAATACAAGAATCATCGTCGTTGAACTCAAGAGTAGCGTTGTAGGCTTTGTTGTCGACGCAGTGAGTGAAGTACTACGGATACAGCGTAGCGTCATCGAGCCGCCTCCGACTATCGTTGCAGGAATTCATGCTGATTATATTACTGCAGTCGGAAAACTCGAAGACCGGCTATTAATTTTA
The DNA here is from genome assembly GCA_963776275.1 of Ignavibacteriota bacterium. Classification (GTDB taxonomy): domain Bacteria; phylum Bacteroidota; class Ignavibacteria; order UBA10030; family CAVZMI01; genus CAVZMI01. The sequence continues at coordinate 60,857 of CAVZMI010000021.1, read as the reverse complement.
CTTGATCTCGAGAAGGTCTTCTCGATTGAAGAACATATCTCGCTGAAAGAGGTCGTCTGATGAAGAAATTACGATTTATTGAAATGCGTGCAACTGCAGAGTGAAAAAAAGGAGTGACCGTGGAACCGACGAATCACGATCTTATTGATCAATTGCAGAGTGCCGACCCTGAAGAGCGTCGTATTGCAGCGGAGATGCTCGGTGATGGCGAACTATCGTCTACTGTGATCTCTGCGCTTGCATTAAAACTATGCGATGACAATAAAGGGGTTCGTGATGCGGTTGCCCATAGCCTTTATACATTTAAATCAGACGATGCTGCGCGGGCTATCACTCATTATATCCATGACGATAATGTGGCCGTTAGGAACCTTGCAGGAGAATTGCTCATTGAAATGGGTGGTATTGCCATCGATGCCCTCCTCCCATATCTTTCGCATGAAGATCCTGACACTCGGAAATTTACGGTCGACATTCTAGGTCTGATCCAACAACCGCGAGCCGTTGATCCGCTGATCAATCTTATCAATGATCACAATGAGAATGTCCGATATGGAGTCGTTGAAGCCCTTGGAAATATTCGGGACGAACGGGCAGTACACTCACTCATTGTTCTCTACGGTGCGGAAGAAGGACTTCGCGCCTCGATCGCCGAGGCGCTCGGGAAAATTGGTGGCGAGAAAGCAGGTGATTTTTTACTCCGAAGCATCGCAACCGAAGATTCACTGGTACAATTTGCAATTATAGAAGCGCTGGGAAACCTCGGAACACAGCAGGCACTCTATCCCCTGATGGAGAAAATCTCGGAACATACGGGTGAAATGCGACGGGTGATTCTTCGGGCAGTCGTCGGAATTGTCCAACAGCAGGGGATCGATCTCCAGTTTCCTGAAACTTTTGAAACATATTTCATTGAAGCACTTGAAGATGAGGAACGCGATATTCGTCTCTCTGCCCTTCGGGGATTATCTCAATTTACAACACGGCGTGCTTTTAACGCCATGATCCGGGCGGTGGGAAATGATGAGGAATTTAATAACATTATTTCAAACATCTTTCACCAGAGACCGTACCAAGCATTCAGTGCGTTGGTCGAGACACTGGAAAAGGAGTTCGAACCATCCCATGTTACACTGATCCAACTTCTCGCGCTCATATTGAAAGATATTGTTGAATCGCGAGATTCAGATACCGAGGACGGCGATCTTCTCCAGCTGATTGATCGCGCGTTTGAAGCTCTTATGCGGATATGGGGTGAGCTGACAGGCGAGATGCGTTTTGGGTCACTCGATCTTCTTATGATGCTTGATACTGAAAGAGCGCTTCCGATAATCCGGGATTCGCTCAAAGACTATGAACCCTGGGTTCGGATTCATGCCTTAGAATTATTGGAACATGTAGGCGATATGCAACTCCGCGAATATTTGGCGACAGCAGTGAATGATGAATCGGAGATCGTTCGAGAATTTGCTCAACGATCGTTGGAACGACTTACAATTCCGCAATAGTATGGTACATCGAGGTGACGAATGACTTTTCAACCGTTTCCCGCGGTAGCAACAATGCCGACTTTTTCACCGCCGGGACCAAAAATGCCCGACGATAAATTTCGTGCTATCCGGGATTTTATCTATTCACAATGCGGAATATTTTTCACAGACAATAAAAAGTACCTTCTTGAAGGACGTTCTGGCAAAGCGTCTTGATGTCCTAGAAATAAAGGATTATGACGAATATCTGAGGTTGATACAATCCGGAGTGGAACGGCAAGAGGAATTAAAAATCCTCTACGAGTCGATCACGATCAATGAGACTAGTTTTTTCCGGAATGAACCGCAATTCAATGCCCTGGAGACGCAGATCGTAAATGAGATCATTCTTGCAAAAAAATCAGCCGGAAAACGACTTCTTCGCTTCTGGAGTGCCGCATGTTCGAGCGGCGAAGAAGCATATACAATGGCAATGATTTATCTGGAAAAAATTAAACCGCGCTATCCGGGTATTGAGCTGGAAATCATTGGAACCGATATAAATTCGCAAATGCTTGAAACTGCACAGGACGGAGTGTATCGGGATTATTCAATCCGAAATGCTCCGAAACTCTATCTCGATAAGTATTTTTCCGTCATGGATGGGAAATATTATCTTCATAACGATGTGAAAGATCTGGTTCGGTTTGATACGCTGAATCTCTATGATCAACAGCAGATGAGAAGAATGTCCGACTTCGATGTTATCTTCTGCTGTAACGTTCTGATTTACTTTGATTTGAATTCAAAAAAGCAAGTAATTGCCGATCTCTATAACAGTCTGGACCGTGGTGGATATCTCTTTATAGGATACTCTGAGTCGTTGCACGGTATCACAAAGGCATTTAAACTTGTCCATTATCCAAAAACACTCGCCTATAAGAAGGAGTGAAATACATTATGGAAAAAGTTATTCTCGTGGCAGATGATTCCACCTCAATCCGGAAATTTGTAACATTTGCATTGAGAGAACTTGGTTACCGGGTACTGACTGTATCGGATGGCATGGAAGCCCTCGAGCGTCTTCCGTCAGAACACATCGATCTGATTATCACAGATCTCAATATGCCGAATGTGGATGGATTTGAATTCATCCGCACGTTGCGTGAAACGGAAGAATACCGTTGGATACCCGTGATTATTCTCTCATCTCTGGCAAATGAAGACGATATTCAAAGGGGATTGATGCTCGGGGCGAATTCGTATCTTGTGAAACCATTCAATCCAAAACGAATTCAGTATGAAGTGTCGAAATACCTGAATTAATTTCCAAGGAGGAATGGTATGGGGTTGAAGATACTTGTCGTTGACGATTCGGCAACAATGCGTCGCATTGTGCTTAACGCTCTAAAAGAGGGCGGATATAACGATGTCATTGAAGCCTCCGATGGGAAAGATGCTCTCGAAAAGCTTATGACTGATAAAATCGATTTTATCATCACAGACTGGAATATGCCGAATATGAGCGGGCTCGAATTCACCAGAGCCGTCCGCTCGGAAACAGATATTCAACATATCCCGATTCTTATGATAACCACACGTGGAGTAAAACAAGATATCGTGGAAGCACTTCAGGCGCGCGTGAATAACTATATCATCAAACCCTTCACACCAGAGCTCTTGAAGGATAAAATCGAACAAATATTACGGAACGCTTAGATTGAGGGAGGTACCATGAACGAACATGATCACACGGATGTATCAGGGCGTGTTGATGAACAGAAACCGCCGTTCGGTTATCATAATCTGCTCCCTGTCATTGAGGATATTATTCTGATGGTTCACGAAAGTTTGAAAAAGATTCCTCATGTTTCAACAAATCTAAACAAGGTTACCGAACGAAATGAACGCGTGACAGCGGAAATACTGAGTGTCGTCGATCGCCTGAATGAAAATATCAGCTTGTTCTTGGGGGAATTATTAATGATATCCGATTCTACACCAAGGCGAAAAGAACTTCAAGATGAAATACGCACTATCCTCACGGGATTCACTGAGGACGATGCGGCTACTTTATTACCTCGATTACAGAACCTCTGGCAGGAGTATGAATCTCTACCACCAATTGATGAGGCCGTACAGTCAATGCTTAAGAGGGTCGAGAGCATTCAGGGCGATTCGACAAATATCGTAATGTCGCTGCAGGTGCAAGATATCATGGCGCAGCACATCGAGGCCATTAACCATCTAATCGATTCGGTTCATAATCGATTAACAATCATCCTCCAAAAATTCTATGGGGCTGAATTCCAGAGTGTCATACCCGATTCCTCACGGAAGAAATTGTCCGACTATATTGCCCGACAATCGAGCAAGACTCTTTCACATGACGTTCTTCCAGAGAGCGAAATTGAGTCACAAAACGAAATCGACCGGATGTTCAAAGAGAAATAATTCGAAGGTCCCACGTCATGGCTGACACAAAAAATTCATCGGGCCTCCTCGACGATGAGATGAAAGAAATCATCGAGAGCTTTATTGTCGAAACACGCGAGATTATTGAAGGACTTGATCAGGATCTCCTGGAGCTAGAACGCGGCTCGACAAATTCTGATTTGCTCAATAGAATATTCAGAGCCGCACATACAGTGAAAGGAACCTCCGGTTTTCTGGGATTCGATCAGATGTCTGAACTTACCCATAAATTTGAAGAGGTTCTAAATAAACTGCGGAAAAATGAGCTGCAAATTACCCCCGAATTGATCGATGGAAGCTTCTGCGCGTTCGATACGATGAAGGTACTGCTCCAAAAGATCCAATCTAGTGATATGACACCGATTAATCTGAACGATGTCCTGACAAAACTCGACGCACTCAGTGAACATCAGACTGCAAAATCCGCCCAACCCGTCGCCGATTCGCAGGAAGAATATACCGTATCCAAAGCCCTAACTGATATCACAGCGAATCTCAAAAGCGATAATCAGGAGGAAGAAACACTTCAACCGACAGCAACGAAGACCGATAGAACATCGGACACAACAATACGTGTCGATGTTCAACGACTTGATAATCTTATGAATCTTGTCGGCGAACTAGTCCTCGGGCGAAACAGACTGGCACAAATTAGCTTCTTGATTGGTAGTGAGCACGAGAATGAAGAACTGGCTAAAGAACTAGTGGAAACTTCATCACAAATCGATTTTATTACAACAGAGCTTCAATCGGCTATTATGAAAACCCGAATGGTGCCGATTGGACGAGTCTTTAATAAATTTCCCAGGCTTATCCGCGACCTGGCACATGATGCGAATAAAGAGATCGATCTGGTTATTACAGGTGAAGAAACCGAACTCGACAAGTCTATCATCGAAGAAATCAACGATCCGTTGATCCATATTTTAAGGAATTCGGTGACCCATGCGATTGAATCTCCGGCAGAACGCCAATCACTTGGAAAATCGCGACGCGGTACGATATGGCTTAAAGCCGAACACGAGGGGAACCATATCGTCATCAACATAGAGGATGATGGCCGCGGTATGGATCCGGAAGTACTGAAAGCAAAGGCAATTGAAAAAGGACTCCTAACCGAAGCCGAAGGCGCCGTTATGACGGGGCGCGATGCGTTTAACCTGATATTCCTGCCGGGATTCAGTACTGCAACGAAAGTGACCAATATATCCGGACGAGGTGTAGGAATGGACGTTGTGCGGACGAATATAACGCGTCTGAATGGTCTCATTGATGTTGAGTCTGATGTTGGAATTGGTACCAAGATTGTCATCAAATTACCTCTCACATTAGCAATCATTCAGAGTCTCCTTGTCCAGGTGAAACAGGAGATTTTTGTCATTCCATTGAGTTCCGTAATCGAAGTTGTCCGGATTACAACGGATGAAATCGATACGATTAATGGAAAAGAGGTTATTCGCATTAGGAATGCTGTTCTTCCATTAGTTCGCATCGACAATATATTCCATGTTCCGGGTGAAGCTAGAAAGAGTAACCGCCTGCACGTCGTCGTAATCGGTTTAGCAGAAACCCGGGTCGGCATCGCTGTAGATTCCTTGTTGGGCCAAAAAGAGGTTGTTATTAAATCTCTGGGAGGCTATCTCGGGAATATTGAGGGGATTGCGGGCTCCACCATCCTTGGTGATGGAACCGTGAAAATGATTATCGATATTGGCGAATTGATTAAACTTGTAGGGTCTTCGAAGAAAGACAATCAATGAGCGAACAAATTCGTGTTCTTGTGATTGATGATTCAGCATTCATGAGGAAATCGCTTTCATTGCTTCTTGAATCGGATCCGGGCATAAAAGTCATCGGTACTGCACGTGATGGACAAGATGGCATCGATAAAATACAGCAGCTGAAACCCGATATTGTTACCCTGGATATCGAAATGCCGCGTATGGATGGCCTGACAGCCCTGCAGATCATCATGAAAGAATGCCCCCTTCCCGTTCTGATGGTGAGTTCAATGACAACTGAGGGGGCGGAAGCGACAATCAGAGGAATGGAGCTGGGTGCAGTCGATTTTATTCCTAAACAGCTTTCGTATGTATCGCTTGACATCGTAAAAATTAAGAATGACCTTCTTGAAAAAGTCCACGAAATTTTTCAAAGTCGTTGCCTTCGGAAACGATTTTCACGTTTACGCGCTCCACGCCCGTCCGTCGAAGAACCTGAAACGCCAAGTATTGTTACTGCCGCGGGGTGGAATGGTACTTCTCCCGGTATCGAATTCCCGGTGGTCGCTATCGGAGTATCTACAGGAGGTCCATTTGCACTTCATGCTCTCTTACCGAAAATACCAAAAACGTTTCCTAAGGGAATCGTCATTGTTCAACATATGCCACCAAAGTTTACAAAGTCACTTGCCGATCGTTTAAATAATCTCAGCGAGCTTACCGTTAAAGAAGCTGAGGAAGGAGACATTGTGCAAGAAGGCGTTGCTCTGGTTGCTCCCGGAGGTCTTCATCTGACTTTCAGAAGAAATGATATAAGAAGTGTCGCAGTTCATCTCTCTGAAGAACCTACAAAGACTCTTCATCGTCCTTCAGTCGATGTAATGATGATATCCGCAGCGGAAGTCTTTGGGCCCGGCGTACTTGGGATTATTATGACCGGGATGGGGAAAGACGGCCTCGAAGGACTTAAGCTGATTAAACAGAGAAGTGGGTATGTCATCGCCCAGAATGAAGAAACTTGCGTTGTGTATGGCATGCCGCGAGCTGCCGTCGAAGCCGGTCTCAGTGATGTAATCGCTCCCCTTGAACAGATACCAGAAATACTCACATCGATTGTCCTGCATTAACTCAATACGTCACTTACCGTACACTATCCATAATTCAGAAAGACCGCCACCTGGCCAATATTAGCCTTCTTTTCAATGGATAATTGGGTGCACTTTAAGAAGCCGGTTATCTGGCCTTGCAACTTATTATTTATCAATACCTTACAATGATCAAATTTCCTACCCTTTGGTACGGTCTTTGTAATTTTGATATCAAACGTGTTGAATCTATTTTGAAAAGTAAACAGAAAAAGAGCGACTCAGAATAATTATTACCAGAGGGTAGACCCATGGCACCCAATCATGATGAGATGTGGAAATCGTATACGACTCGGCATAATCAGAACGTCAAGAGAAAATTAATGGTTCGATATACCGGTCTTGTGAAATATGTCATCCACCATTCGAGTCTTTCATTGCCGAATGTTTTAGAAGAAGCCGATCTGGTCAATTATGGCATGCTTGGTCTGAGCGATGCCATTGATCGTTTCCAACCGGAACGCGGAATTAAATTTGAAACATATGCTATTCCCAGGATTAAAGGGATTATCATTGATGAACTGCGTAAGCTCGACTGGCTGCCCCGGTCTATTAGAAAGAAATCACGCCAGTTGAACGAGACTATTCGTCGTCTTGAACATACTCATGGCGATGAAGTCAATTCAAAGGATATTGCCGACGAGCTGTCGGTCAGCGTTGAGGAGTATCACTCGTTGGCTACAAAAACCGCCTATATGCCGATGTTGTCGCTTGATCGGACATACGCCGGTGCCGACCAGACGACATTGCATGAAATCATAAGCGCCGACGATGGAGAAAATATAATCGATGCAATCGCCAACAATGAAATCCGTGAATTAATTATTGATGCGTTGAAAGATCTGGGAGAGAAACCCCGGCTTGTCTTAAGCCTATATTATTATGAAGAGTTGACGTTTAAAGAAATCGGGAAGGTTCTTGATATTTCCGAATCCCGGGTTTCACAAATTCATACCGAAGCGATCCATACGTTGCAAAATACAATGAAAAATGTTCTTTTATAATCCGGCAGTCTCGTGATACAACGAATTCAAAATCTAAAAGAAAAAGTACAAAATATTGTTCGCCTCCCAGCGTTGCCGGCTATATCAACAGAAGTGGTAAAACTGGTCAGTAATCCGCGGACAAGTGCGGCGTCACTGGCACACCTGGTGTCAAAAGATCAGGTATTGACGGCTAGACTCCTGAAGGTTGCGAATTCACCACTGTATGGATTTTCACGTCGAATTTCCACGATCGATTTCGCTATTATTGTCGTAGGCTTTAAAACATTCAAAGAAATTATAATAAGTGCGTCGCTACTCGATTCGCTCCACAAACGCAACACACACTCATTTGATCCACAAGCATTCTGGGATCATGCTGCTGCAACGGGTGCGGCAGCGAGAAAATTTTCGCTTGAGTTTAACTACCGCCTCAGCGGTGAGGCATATGTTGCGGGACTCCTTCATGACATTGGAATTATTATTGAGGAACAGTTTTTCCCCCGTGAATTTCGTGAGGTGATACAATTGATGCGGACACATGATGTATCCCATATGGATGCTGAAAAGGAAATATTCGGCGTTACGCATGCTGATATAGGGAGCTGGTTGGCCGAACGATGGAATTTTCCAGAACAACTCGTAGAAGCAATACGCTATCACCATTTCCCGGAAAAAGCCAAGATGAATCCCGAACTCGTTGCGTTGATTCATTTTGTTGACGTTTTGAGTACCCGATGTCACGACGGGCGTTTAGAATTCGATTCATTGATTACCATATCACCCGATGTGTTACGGATATTGCACAGGAAAGAAAAATTACCGCTCGAAGAATTTATGACAAGCTACACGCTGAAATTTCGGGAAGCATTCGAACCTGCAACGCCGCTTTCCAATCCGGTGTAAATAATTCCATGGAAATAAAGAATCATATCGTATCACCTTCACATAACGAACTGGCGCTTCTTGAAAATGCCTTACCGGATGGCGAGAAATTAGCCGAAAGTCGTGAGAGTCACATTATGCAGCGACTTTCACACACCATCAGCACAGCGCTAGAACAAAAAGAAATTCTATCAACACTGACAGAACTGACGCGACTGGTTCTTCCGGTTATTGAAAGTGGAATATTTTATACTGGTCTCTTCGGTAATATGGCAATATCATTTTCTACCCCCGTATCGGAAAGTCTTCAGAAAACAGCACAACGACACCACGATGAAGGAATCATAGATTGGGTTATAAAAGAAAAAAAGACCATCATTGTCCCCGATTTTGATGATGAACTAAACCGCAATGACGAGAGAAACTTTGTTATCATTCCGCTGATGCTCCGTAATGAGATTATAGGAGTGTATCTAATTCATACCAGGAAACGGCAGGAAGAAATACAACATCGGGATCTTCAACTTCTTTCAATCCTTGCAAACACCGCGGCTGTTGCAATCGAAAATTACAAGTATCGTTGTGATTTACAGAAAGTGAACGACGACGTTAAAATCTCACAGGAACAGATGATATTGACTACAAAATTGGCGGCAATCGGAGAGCTTGTCGGTGGAATTGTTCACGAGATTAACAATCCACTACAGATTTTACTCGGACATGTTCAACTTCTTCAATTTGGGGAAGATTTAACTAGACATACCGAAGTCATAAGAGAACAAGTAGGCCGCATCGTTCAGATTATCAAACGGCTTGTCGAATTTTCCCGGAATGTCCCTGAAAATTTTATCATAGAACCTATCAGCATAAATTCCGCCGTTGAGCAGATTTTACCGCTGCTTGGTTATCAGTTCCGGACCAATGAGATCGAAATTGAGTTAAAGCTCGACCCGGCAATACCCGCGATTAACGGAAACATGATTTATTTACAGCAAGTGTTTCTTAACCTTTTTCTAAATGCCCGCGATGCAATAGAAAGAAACGGAAAAATGACGGTTGAAACATTTTCCGATGGCGAGAAAGTCTATGTTCGCATCACCGACACAGGGTGCGGTATACCTACTGAGAACATGAATCATATATTCGAACCCTACTTTACAACAAAGGGATTGGGCAAAGGAACCGGACTTGGCCTACCTGTCAGTTATGGGATTGTTAAAAAACATTGCGGTGATATTACGGTAAAAAGTGAAAAAGGTATCGGCTCGACCTTTACGGTCGTGCTTCCAGTTCGGAAGACCCGATGATCACGTTTGTCGGATGAGTGTGACAGCCAATATATCAATGGTAAAAATAGATTTAAAAAATAAGTGGCGCATCCTATAATTGCACTATAATCAAAATACGGGACGGGATCTCATGCTTGTATTAACGCGGAAGTTGGGGGAAGTCATCACAATCGGTGATGAAATTAAAATCACCGTCGTCGGTATCGAAGGAAGCCAGGTAAAAATTGGCATCGATGCTCCGAAACAGGTAAAAGTACATCGGGCCGAAATTTTTGAGCGGATTAAGCAGGAAAGTGCTGATGCCGCACATGTGGATAAGGAATATGTGGCAGATCTTACGCATGCTCTCCAGCCTCGACATAAGAGAATACCTCATGACACCGCCAAATGAAATCACGGCACAATCGCCGCAGGATGTTCCCTCAATGAAAAAGCGAATCGCTCTGATTGTGGATGACGGTGAATTGATCCGTAGGAACACTAGTTATCTTCTGCTGCGCTTGAACTTTGATATTGCGACGGCTTCCGACGGCTATCGCGGTGCCCAGCTTGCAATCCAGCTCATACCGGATATCATTTTTCTTGATATCTGGATGCCACAGCTCGATGGACTTCAGGTGCTGCAGGTGTTGAAATCGCAGGATAAAACTAAATCGATCCCCGTGATAGTCATTACAGGTCATGACGATCAGGAAAAAATTCAGAATGCATTGGTACTCGGTGCCACATGTGTTCTCCATAAACCGCTGAAAGAAAACGTTATTCTTTCGGTATTACGCGAAATATTCGGTTCCGAATTTGATGAATTTGTCTCAGGAACAAAAAGGGAATTAGAAATAGCGCCGTCGAACGGTAATGCGACAGAGAGTGAAGAAGACGACAATATGCTGACCTTCCTGAAGAAGCAATTCATCCTTTTATATATTCCGCGAGTGAAGAAAATGATGGATCTCGTCTCATCAAGAGAATTGAAAGACCTTCACCGGCTCGTGCACGATATCAAGGGAAGCGCCGGGACCGTCGGTTATTCCGATGTAACGGAGAAAGCGGCATCATTAGAGTCGATGTTAAAAAAAGAATCGATCGATTGGACTGAAATCAGTCAGGCGGCGGATATTCTGGAACGCCGGATGGGAGAAGTCCAATCAGAGGTCGACAGGCTCTGACCCGATCATACCAGAGAATCCCCAACGAAGTCTCATCCTTCCGAACAATATAACTCTCATTCCGTCACAGTAGCTTAAAAGATCTCTCGAGGATTGCCAAAATAATGATGAAATATTCCTTGCATGTGAAACCATTCTTAACTATATTCGTATAAGCAAATATATACAAGAAAGGAATTCATATGAATATTAAAGTACTTGGCCCCGGCTGCATGAACTGTAAAACGCTTTATAAACGAACAGAAGAAGCCCTCCAGGAATTGAACATGAAAGCCGCAATCGAAAAGGTTGAGGATTTTCAGAAAATTGCCACCTACGGCATCATGCGGACGCCGGGATTGGTGATCGACGAAAAAGTTGTGTCTTATGGTTGCGTACCGAAGATCGAAGAGATAAAGAATCTTATTCTCGAGCATACAGCAAAGCTATAGTCAATGAATCTGAAAAAGTCACATATTGCATTTCTTTTTATCGTTGTGTGGGTGATTCTCTATATAATTCTTGGACCGGCTGTCGGTGCTCTAATTTCAGCACTGCCGCTGAATTCCGGGACCCGGATGACTGAAGCTATTCGGTTTTTTCTGTACGAAGCCCCGAAAGTGCTCCTTCTACTGACCATCGTTGTCTTCGGGGTTGGCATTATCAGGAGCTATTTTTCACCCGAAAGAACCCGGCAACTCCTTGAAAAGCGGTCACTATTTGTCGGTAACGTTCTCGCAAGTATGCTCGGCATCGTTACGCCGTTCTGTTCCTGCTCGGCAGTACCCCTTTTCATTGGATTCGTCGAGACTGGTATTCCGCTCGGTGTAACATTTTCATTCCTTATTGCAGCTCCAATGATTAACGAGGTGGCGGTCGTCTTACTGTTCGGTCTTTTCGGATGGGAAACGGCATTATTGTATGTAAGCACGGGACTTTTCATCGCGATATCGGCCGGTTACGTGATCGGAAAACTTCGCGTCGAACATTACGTCGAAGAATGGGTGTATGCCATAAAAGGTCAGGATACCGTCTTGGAATACAAGCCGTCATTCGATGATCGAGTAGAAGCCGGATTTATTGCCGTGCGAGACATCGTGAGCAAGGTGTGGGTCTATATTCTTTTCGGCATTGCAGTCGGTGCGGGAGTTCACGGATATGTGCCTGAGAATTTTATGGCAAGCATCATGGGGAAGTCGGCATGGTGGGCTGTACCGGTATCGGTGTTGATTGGCGTTCCCCTATATTCCAATGCGGCCGGTATAATTCCTATCGTACATGCACTTTTGGAAAAAGGGGCATCGCTTGGAACCGCATTGGCTTTTATGATGTCGGTCATCGGTTTGTCGCTTCCGGAAACTATAATTCTGCGAAAAGTGCTCAAGCTCCCGCTCATTCTCATCTTTGTCGGTGTTGTCGCGATAGGAATAATTATTGTGGGATACGTTTTTTATTTCATCTATTGATGGTGGACTATGAAAGTTCAGATTCTTGGTGTCGGTTGCGCAAAATGTAAAACGCTTGAGGAACGTGTACGGCAGTTAATCATAAAACATAAATTACCGGTAGAAGTTGAAAAAGTAACCGACCTTCAAGAAATGGTAAAATACGGAATCATGATGACACCCGGGCTCGTCATCAATGACGAATTGAAGAGTGTCGGGACAGTGCCCAAAGATACTCAACTCTTACAATGGCTTAAGGTATAGAATAATGAATCAGAAAAGACTGTTCAGATCGATCCTTATAATGTGTTTCCTGTTGGGAATAGCCGGAATCGCACTCTCCCGGTCGAAAGTAAATAAGACAGAACAAAAAGATGCCGCGAAAACACAAAAAACACTGGTAACCTTCGTTGAACTCGGTTCAGTAAAATGCATCCCGTGCCGCCAGATGAAGCCTGTTATGGCTGCCGTCGAAAAAAAGTACGGTGACCAGATCAAGGTAGTGTTCTATGATGTCTGGAAATCGGAACAGCGTGTATATGCTGAGAAGTTTGGAATACGCGTTATCCCGACACAGGTATTTCTGGACAAAGACAGCAAGGAATTTTTCCGGCACGAGGGATTCTTTCCCGAAGCAGAGATCGACAAGCTTCTCCAGAAGCACGGCTTGAAAATCCGCAGCAGAGGATAGCACATGCTCGATAATCTTTTCACCTGGCTCACTACGGCCATGAACGAACAATTTGAAATCGCTCTCTTTGCCGCTTTTGGATGGGGGGTCATCAGCATCATTCTCAGTCCATGTCATCTATCAAGTATTCCGCTCGTTATCGGTTACATCAGCAGTCAGGGACAGGAAGGCGTGAAGCGCTCGTACTCGCTCTCTTTCGTATTCGGTATCGGAATTCTCATTACGATCGGATTGATTGGAGCGATCACCGCCTATGCCGGCAGGATGATGGGGGACGTTGGCATATGGGGCAACATCATTGTAGCCGGAGTGTTTTTCGTCGTCGGTCTCTACCTTATGGACGTCATCAAACTCTCATGGGGTGGGTTTGTCCCGCGTACATCATTTACTCGCGGGTGGAAAGGGGCGTTGCTGTTGGGACTCATATTCGGCATTGGACTTGGTCCGTGCACGTTCGCCTATTTGGCACCGGTGCTCGGAGTGGTGTTCAGCGTGGCAACCAAAAACCTGTTTCAGGCGCTCTCTCTTATCGCCGCCTTTGGAGTAGGCCATTGTGCGGTGATTGTGGGAGCCGGAGGTGCTGCAGGAACCGTACAGAAGTATCTCAACTGGACAGAACAGTCGAGGGGTGCGACGTACCTTAAGCGAGGTGCAGGGGTTCTCGTTATCCTGGCAGGTGTGTATTACATCTACAACGCTTTCTGACATATGGCACGGTCATGTTGTGCAAAACCAATTGCGAGAATCATCAAAGTCGGCAACTCCGAATCCGGAATTGTCGGTTTGGAAGAGATTTTCAAGAGTGTTTATGCCTCCAAATTTTCAAACGAGGAAGACGTGAAATTGAAGCTCCTCATGCTCGCGAAGGGATTTGGAAACTACATCACACAAAACATGGAGGAAATATACAAAGATGCTCTCTTCCTTGAGTATAGACAATTCTGTAAGAAACAAATGCCAAAACAAACATGACAATAAAATCAGTAGGTTTCATAAGTGGTGGTTGAATCACTCGGCAGCACGGCTTCAGACCCCTTATTTTAAATTGGGAAAATTATTAATGGAAGCTATCATTTCTTGTGGATGTAACATTTCTTTATTATATTCGTTTATGCAAATATAGTAGAATATGAAAGGAAAACACGATGCATCACCTTGCACATATCTTAAAAGCGTTGTCCGATGAATCGCGCCTGCGGATTCTCGCGCTGCTTCTTCGACGGGGGGAGCTCTGCGTGTGCGATATCGAGGCGGCAACGGAGTTTACACAGACCAAGACATCGCGCCATCTGTCGTACCTGAGACGTGTCGGCCTTGTGAAAACCCGCCGCGAAGGCCTCTGGAAGCATTACTCCGTCCTGATGCCGAAACAAAAGGAAGCACAGATGCTGCTGAATTGTATTTCAAAAATTCTTGAGCATAATGTTACAATGCGGGGAGATTTGAAAAGAGGCGAAGACTGGTTACGACGGAAAAAATGTTGTTCTTTACAAAATATATCTGATAAAAGGGGGAACAAATGACATACGACAATCGAAAACAGGCTGTGCGCGAACTCTACGGTAAAATTGCGCAAACTGCTGGTAAGAAATGCGGCTGCAGTTGTGGATGTGAGGATGATCAGAATTCATCGGGAGCAATAAAGGATTTGTATCAAAATGCTGATACAGACATTGTCCGTGAAGCTAATCTGGGACTCGGCTGCGGGACACCGGCGGAATTCAGCGATTTGAAGCCGGGAATGACAGTCCTCGATCTCGGCTCCGGCGCCGGAATCGATGTATTCCTTGCCGCCCGTGAAGTGGGGCCGACCGGAAAAGCGATCGGACTGGATATGACTGATGAAATGCTTGTTCTGGCAAATAAAAACCAACAAAAACTCGGCATCGTAAACACCGAATTTCGCAAAGGCGAGATCGAACAAATGCCGGTCGATTCCGAATCTATCGATCATGTGATCAGCAATTGTGTGATCAACCTCGTTCCCGATAAACGGAAAGCGTTCTCGGAAATATTTCGTGTGCTCAGGAAAGGCGGTTCATTCACCGTTTCCGATATCGTCTATACCGGCGAAATGAACGAGAAGACCGGCAGGATCTCGAGCTCTGGGCATCCTGCGTATCAGGCGCTTTGGAGAGATCAGAGTATCTGGAGATTATCGGTGATGCTGGATTTTTAAACATCTCGGTCGTAGATGAGCCGGTCCTTCCCGGTTCCCGAAGGAACGCCGTTCGTACCATTCAGTATCACGGTCAAAGCAAGTAAATAATGTTCACTGAAAAAATTTAAAGGCCATTCAAACACTGCGTACTCTCATGTTGGTTGTTCGGACGATCTCCGTGGCCTCTGTGGCAGTGCTCCTATAATTAATTTTGATTTTGATAAGGGAGCACAGTACCACCAGAGAGCAAAATAGTTGCCGTGGTATTTTCTTTTTATCAATATGACTACCATCAGAAAAGCTCGAAAAGAAGATCTCCCGGTAGTGATGCAATTACTCGATGAATCTTCACTGCCGAAAGCCTGCGTCGAACAGCATTTCGAAAACTTCTTTGTTGCCGAGTATGGAGGGAATGTTATCGGTGCGATTGGTATGGAAATCTATGGAGATATCGGACTTCTCCGTTCAGCAGTGGTGCAAAAAGAACTTCAACGTCAGGGTATCGGGAAACAATTATATCAAACGCTTGTTACATTTGCTAAGAGTATTGATATAAAGAGGCTTATTCTACTTACAACCACTGCGGCGGATTATTTCGCGCAAAAAGGATTTCTCGTAATTGACAAAGACATGGTTCAAGGACCGGTAACTTCATCTGCAGAATTCACCGGCGCATGCCCAAAATCGGCAACATGTATGGAGCTTATGCTATGACAAAAGTCCTTATTCTCTGTACCGGTAATTCCAGCCGGAGCCAAATGGCCGAGGCATTTCTGAAATCATTCGATCCAAGGTTGGAAGTCCATTCCGCAGGCACTAGACCTGCCGATCGCGTGCATCATGCTGCTATTAAAGTCATGAATGAAGTCGGGATTGATATCAACTCCAACAGTACTAAAAACGTCGATCAATATCTTGCAGATTCATTCGATTATGTGATCACTGTTTGTGATAATGCTCGAGAGACATGTCCGATGTTTACAGGCAGAGTCGGGAAAAGGCTTCATATCGGCTTCGAGGATCCGGCAAACGCAAAGGGAAATGAAGAGGAAATTCTCAAAGTATTTCGCCGTGTTCGTGATCAAATCCGTAAAAGGATGCTCGAATTCTATAAGAGAGAACTCACTCGGGAATAGTCGATGGAAACCACTAAAAAACGACTCTCTTTTTTCGAGCGATACCTGACGATCTGGGTCGCTCTCTGTATGATCGGTGGAATTCTCCTTGGATCATTTTTTCCCGGACTCACCGATCTTTTACGTAGCTGGGAATTTGGCGAGGGAAGCCAGATCAACGCCCCGATCGCCGTGCTGATCTGGCTGATGATCTATCCGATGATGCTGAAGATTGATTTTACGAGTATCTTCAATGTTCGGAAAAAACCGAAAGGACTTCTCGTTACACTGTTAGTCAACTGGATGGTGAAGCCGTTTTCAATGGCGTTGATCGCCTGGATTTTCTTCAAACATTTATTCTTTCCGCTGATCGGTGCCGAACTTGCCGATCAATATATTGCCGGTGCGATTATTCTTGCGGCGGCTCCATGTACCGCAATGGTGTTTGTCTGGTCGTACCTTACCGATGGCGATCCGGCATATACGCTCGTACAGGTTTCTGTCAACGACTTGATAATGCTTGTTTTATTTGCTCCGATTGTGAGCTTATTAGTCAGCGGTGCGAGTTCACTGACGGTTCCTTTCCACGTTCTTCTTTATAGCGTTTTGATTTTTATTGTCATACCACTTGCTCTCGGTTCACTCAGTCGTATTGTACTGATAAAATTTAAAGGTCTTGAGTGGTACGAAGGAACCTATGTGAGATTGTTCCATCCGATTACGATTATTGCTCTTCTAACGACACTTGTTTTTATCTTCGCCTTTCAGGCGGAAAACATCACAGGTCGATCACTTCATGTTCTGTTGATCGCCATTCCGCTTTTAATACAGGTCTATTTCAATTCGGCGCTCGCGTATGGTCTGATGAAATTTTTTAAAGTCCCGCATAATATTGCAGCACCGGGAGCGTTAATTGGCGCCAGCAATTTCTTCGAGCTTGCGGTGGCTACAGCGATTGCACTATTCGGTCCAGGTTCGGGTGCAGCGCTTGTGACTGTCGTAGGTGTGTTGGTTGAGGTTCCGGTGATGCTCTCTGTGTGTTCGTTCTGTAACCGGACGAAACATTGGTTTGTGAAGTAAGAATAATTAATGTCACCCTGTCTGAAAGAACCGATTCGTAGAGCACCCCTTTGACTCGCTCATCCCACTCCGAGGGAATTCGATCACACGACGAGTACGGTAGAAGTTCATAGCTAAGAGTGATAATTATAACCCAACTTCGATTAAATTTAAGTCCTGAGCAATTTGAGTTTCAACGATGTATAGCGATATCAAGGATCAAAAAGAGCACCTTCAGAAGAAATCATTCACTGAAGAGTCTAAGGGATCTTTTGAAAAGCATCGGGTAGGCGTTGCATGCAATAGTTACTTCCACAGTAACCCAATTATGACATATATAAATAGATTGGTGGTGATTGGAAGGCATCTGCAGCAATGTAAATGCAAGAATTCTTATGCGGGGGAGGCGTTGCATGCAACGCCTCCCCCGCATGACGCATGCGTAATCGTTTCATGCCGATTGGCGAACCACGATTTCGGGATTGAATACTACATGCTGAGGCTTGCGGAGAATTTCGGTTCTGTCGGTCACGGCCATCTTGTTTGCGGCATAGGCCATATCCGATAAAGGCTGCTTGATGGTAGTGAGTGGGGGAGTCGAAACCTGGGCTATGAGCAGGTCGTCGAAGCCGATGATTGCGACGTCATCGGGTATCAGCACGCCCCGCTCTCTAGCGACCGAGAGTAAACCGAGCGCGCAGTTGTCACCTGCTGCGCAAAAGACGGCATCGATCTCTTTTTCCAATAGCTTCGGCATTACCTCGACGCCGTCCTCGCGAGAGTAGTTAGGAACTTCGATGGCGCACCCGGGCGGTATAGAAAGCCCATTGACGCTCAGAGCCTGTTGAAATCCCTTGAGCCTTTGCTCCGCGTTGTAGCCGCCCTTCACTTTCGTTCTTCCAGAAACAATTGCAATCCTCTTCCTGCCTTTCCCGATCAGGTACTCTCCGGCGAGTCGTCCCCCCGTGACATTGTCGGTTGTAATTGTCGATACGCCTGCTGTCTCTTCGTCTATCAGCACGATGGGAACTCCTGCTGCGGTGTAGGCAGCGATCGTTTCGGAATCAGGCCGTACACTAATTGCGATCAAAGCGGTGGGATTTGCCTGTACCAGGAACCGATTCAAACGCTCCTTCTGCTCATCAGGGTCATCGGTCACTGATCGGAGTACTATTTCCTCCGTCTTAAGTAATTTCTTGAGATGTTCACACAAAGCGGTGTGGAACACCGACAGGAATGTCGGTACTGCGACCATGACTTTTATATCGGGCTTCGTCATCGAAATACCTCGAGATAGTGTGGATCAGATAGGAAACTAAAGAAAAACAACTTTGAATGCAAATAGTATTCAATCAGTATTGAAACGACGATTGTTCCAATAACAAAAAAAACACCATTGTTGTATATCCATATGTCTAAAATTTCCTCTATACAATGCCATTTCTCTCTGCTTCAATAGGCATAATAATCGTGCCAACATGGTAATACTATGCTTATCGAAAATATGTCAGGGTGGTAATGAATTGATGTAAGGGAATTTTTACTGAAGCTCCTCGTCCGTTTTCGTGTACTTCTTTTCGGTGAAAACGGAAAACAAATATTCAATTTCGTCAAGTCCGTGTTCAATGAAATACGGGACGGAATCTCCGATGGAGTGGAGGATGACGACTGCATTTGTGTTTGCATCTTTTTCAGAAGCTGCAGAAACTCGTTGCCACATCCCCTTATTGACAAAAGAAATTTCCCTATAAATTTCTACCAATTGATGTAATTTCCAATCGGGTTCTTTTCCGTCACGCATAAGAAAAAACTGGGCCGTGAGATATGCCGATACAGTGCGATAAAGTGATTCTGCCGAGCTCTGGAAGGGTAAATGAAATCGGACCATCGGTCGAAGCTTATCCATGATTGGACAATTACTCGTCGGCATATAGATACCAATGATAGAACTGAGAGCTTTCTGGATCATTGTCTCTTTCATGTAGATTCTTTCGGGTACTTCGACGGTCACCGTTGTCCGTTCGTAAGAGATCGAATCACGGAATTCATCAATCAGTCGCGCGAGATTCACAGCTATAGGACAATATTCTGTTGTCGGGGGGAGTGGGCAGTTCTCACACGGATGGAATGAGAGTTTTGTCCAATAAGGCGGTGTTACTTGTGAATCAGAGATAAGCTCGAGTGTCAATGCATCGAGACGGATCTCGAATTTCTTTACGGAATCATCAGCAAATCTAAATTGATATGCAATTCGAAGAGTTTTACGCTGTGTGTCATTTGTCATGTCTGTCGCTCGGCTTTCCATGTCGGAGACAATTCATTCGTTGTTCGAAAGCTTTATGATCATCAGTATCGTTGTTATGATGTATTTCCTATGTGATGGATTCTTTATTGGTATATCCTCCGGTCTCACAGGAATTAGAGTCCCTTTCAGATAGTTGATGTTATCGGCAAAGTAAACGAAAAGGTTGTTCGAACTCCGGGTTCACTTTCTGCATATACCATCCCTCCGTGGGCTTCCACAACAAGTTTACAGATTGCGAGTCCCAATCCGGTTCCTTTAGTCTTAGTCACCTGTGCCGATGATGCCTGTTTGTATCGGTCAAAGACATAAGGGAGTTCTTCTTTTCCGATTCCAATACCGTTGTCTGTTATGCTGAAACAAATAGCAGGTTTTTCACCGGGAGGCATCTGGATTTGTCGAGCGCTGACTTCGACGCTTCCTCCTGATCGTGTGAATTTTAATGCGTTACTCAGGAGATTCATCAGTACCTGACTTATTTTTAGTAAATCAATTTCGATAATTGGCAAGTCCGGTTGTGTTTGTTGCGTGAGGGATATCCTTCTTTGTTGATACTGCGGAAGGACTTCATGGACAACAGCATCAATGAGCTGGCTGACAATGACGGATTTTTTGTCAAGAGCCATGTTTCCCGCTTCGAATTTTGACAGGCCCAGCAAGTTATTAATCAGTTCAAGCATTCTCCCAGCGGCGTCTCGTCCCGATTCTAAAAGCTGAAAATATTCAGGCGTGAGCGTCACTTCCTGACCTTTGAGATCGGTAAAGAAATCAATGACACTCTTTATTCCGGAAAGCGGACTCCTGAGATCATGAACAAGCATCGCCATAAAGTCGGCCCTTGTCCGTTCAATTGCCGCTTCGGCCCGTTTTAAACGTATAAGCATGCGGGTGCGGACAAGAAGTTCTTCTGTGTCGATCGGTTTCGTGAGATACTCATCCGCCCCGATCTCGAGTCCTGTCGCTATACTCCCGGGATCTTTCCGTTGGGCTGTTAAAAAGATAACAGGAATCTTTGCGGTCGATGGTTTTGCCCGAAGCCGCCGAAACGTTTCAAATCCATCCATCTCAGGCATTTGAATATCTAGAAGAATAACATCCGGCCGAACACTCTCAGCTATTGCAAGGCACTCCATCCCGCTTGTTGCGCGAAACATTTTCACCGGTTTGTGTTTCATCGCGAATTCGAGCAGATCGAGATTATCCTCAGTATCGTCGACGACGAGTATGGTCGCTATATATTCGTTCATGTATTCCTCATGTAGCTACTCCGGACGCTATGACGGACGGAGTGAACGCTTGATGATTGTTACGATGGTCTCGGGCGATGCCGCTTCTTTCGACATGTAACCTTTTATGTTTAAGTTCCATTGTTCCCATACTTTTTTAGTAGTCGGTTTTACGGAGAGAATGACGATAGGAATCATACGCCAACGCTCGTTTAATTTGAATCGCTGAGCAAGTTGAAATCCATCTGCTTCCAGAATAAGAGGATCGAAAAAGATAACCGCCGGTGTCGATTTCTCAATAATGGCGAGAGCTTCCTTACTGCTGGCGACATTTTTTTGGAGAAATCCTGCAGACTCCATAACACCCTGTGCTGTTGCAATAAATCCGGGATTTGTATCGATAATCAAAACGAACGGTTTTAACGATCTGTAATGGGTCTTTACGAGTGAGATTAAGCGTTTTTGATCAGTGGGTTTTGGAATAACATCGGCAGCACCAAGCGAAAGGGCAAGAGGCTTATTGTCGATAATCGAATGGATCAGAACCGGGATATCGCGTGTAAGGGGATTTTGCTTCAATTCTCTAAGTACCTGCCAACCATCCTTGTTGGGCATCATAATGTCGAGTGTAATTAATCCAGGTCTCGCCTTTGCGGCAATAGCAATCCCCTCATCACCGGAGAGTGCCTTGAGTACCGAGTATCCTTCAGGTGCAAGATATCCCCGAAGAATATCGATAACATCCGGGTCATCATCAATACAGAGTACCGGTATTCCCTGAGCCTGGGGTTGAGCAGATGGAACCGCCTCTTCTTTTTTAGCAGGTGGCGGTGGCTGGGGTGGTAGCTGCGGCTGCTTTGCCTGCTGTGGCTGCTTTTCCTGCTGTACCTGTTCTGCCTGCTTTTCCTGTAGTGGCTGTTCTGCTAGCACCGGCTCTTTTTTAATCTCTTCTTCTCCTCTATATACGGGTGGAATGGAAAGAGTGAATATCGATCCTCTCCCGAATTCACTCTCGACAGTTAGATCTCCCCCAAGCATTCGGGCAAGACGGCGGGCAATTGGTAGTCCGAGTCCCGTACCCGAATATTTGCGCGTCGTGCTACTGTCGATTTG
Source organism: Ignavibacteriota bacterium (assembly GCA_963776275.1). GTDB lineage: Bacteria > Bacteroidota > Ignavibacteria > UBA10030 > CAVZMI01 > CAVZMI01. The sequence continues at coordinate 38,633 of CAVZMI010000021.1, read as the reverse complement.
CTGAAATTCTTCAAAGATTCGTTCAAGGTTCTTACGATCAATTCCAATCCCTGTATCTTTGACGGCGAATGAAAGGGCATCATCGGCATATTTTACGGACAAGGAAATTTCGCCTGTTTCGGTAAACTTCGTCGCATTGCTTAAAAGATTGACCAGAATCTGTTTAACCTTCAGGCTATCGGTATTCAATGCAGGAATGCCGGTTTGAATATGTTGCTTCAATGAAAGGTTTTTTGCTCTGATCAGAGATTCGACAGTAAGCATAGAACTCGCGACGATATTATCAACCGTTTCTGTATCGACGCCTACCGTCATCCTCCCGGCTTCTATCTTCGAGAGATCAAGTATATCGTTGATTAACTGCAGAAGATGTTTACCGTTTTTCAGGATTTTCTCGATTGCTTTTCCCTGGTCGGATGTAAGGGGCTCGTTATTTGGCTCAAGGAGAACAGAACTAAAACCGATAATGGAATTTAACGGCGTCCGAAGTTCATGCGACATGCTGGCGAGGAAATCGGATTTCACCCGGTATGCTTTTTCAAGTTCGGCATGTTTCTGATTTAGTTCGTCGTTTTTCTTTGCAATTTCAATCGATAGTTTCTGTGTAGCCTCATAGTTACGTGCGTTGGCAATGGCAACACCAATTTGAGGAACCGAGTTATCGATGATTTCCTTCTGGAGAGCGCCAAATTCTTCCATTGAACCAACAACAATCACTCCAAGAAGACGGTCCTGAAACATGATCGGGACTGCAAGCATAAAGCGAGGAGGGACTTCGACCAGTCCCGTGTCAATACTGAATGCCGTATTCGTCGGAAGATTTTTTACTTCAATGCTACGCTGCTCGGCAGCACATTGGCCTGGGATACCTTCGCCAACAGTGAAAGATTTTACTTGATGTTCTCGATTCTTCAGGGCGTAACCCGCTACAAGATTCAGGGTCGTTGCCGGGTCGTTCAGTAAATAGAGTGCTCCGACCGATGCGTGGATGTGACTGCAAAGGAGAGTCAGACTTCGCGATTCAACTGCGGCCATCTCGGCATGTGTGTTGAGTGCTGTGACAAGTTCGGAGTACGCCTGTAATCGTGTATAGTTGTTGCCGAGCATTTGCGACATCTTGTTGAAGTCGACAGCGAGTTGGCCAAGTTCGTCAGATCGTTTCAGGGCAATCGGCGTAAATTCCCCCTTCATAATATTCTGAGTACCCTGTTTGAGAATTTTAACCGGTGTTGTAATTGAGGCTGTCAGGAAAAATCCCAATAATAGAGCAAAGATTGCCAGTAAAATATTCACAAGGCCGATAAATTTTCCGAGCTTATCTCCAAGTGAACTTGCACCCTCAAAACTGTGAAGTTGTGAAAGTGATAACCGGCGAGAAGCATCACCGAGAGAAGAACGGAGTCGTGTCAGGTAAAGATTCTGTGATTCCTGAGCTTCGAGAGTAAAAAGATCTCGATCTATGGAAATTCCTGTATGTTTTTGATCTGCAAGGATGATTTTTTTATCGGCATAAAACTCGCGCCATTTTGAAAACGACCAAGAGGCATCTTTAAAGAGTTGCGCTATTGTTGTGTCGGAGGGGTTCTGTGCCATTTCACGAAGTTCATTCTCCAGCCTGCTTCCATCTTTAACATAGGCATTTCTAGAAGAAGCCGTTCCGGTAGTGACGTACAAATCGATATCAAAGAGAACATCGGTCAGAAGCTTTGTAATCGATTCGACCTTCATCATCGTTTTGGTGTCCGCCGCGGCACCGCCAAAATTCCTTTCGATCTCACTAAGGTAGTATAGCGTCAACAATGTCATTGCCGAAAGAACTAACAGGAGAATGCCGAAATTGGCAAGGACTCTCCAGAATAATGATGACCGACGCATAAAAGGTCTCCTCTGATATTGCTGAGATCAGATGTTTCTACAAAAAACGAACGAAATTTACGTTAATTCTACCTCACTTCTATTTCCCTTTTTTTTCATAAGGGTTCTCAACCTTCAAAGAAACAGGCAGAACGATAAAATGGACGATAGTTGCAATGAACAGTATACTAAATAGAACTTAATATAAGGATCATTTAGTATTAATCATACTAGTGCCACTCCAATTATTCTACTACCGAGGAGCGGTACTGCCGCATAGCGGCACTGTTCCACTGTGTTTCACCGTATTATAAAAGTGGCATAGTACACGCTCCAACACATATAATCACATAGAATTATTTTTAAATAATGGTTGGAGCGATACTCGCAGTGAAAAATTTACATGGATATACTTATCGTTGCCACCTGTTCCTTAATATTGCTCCTCGATGGAAAATATGAATATTCAGGGAAAAGGGCAAATGCACATATTACTAGACTAATAGTTTCAGTGAGCTTTTCCATACCTTATAAAAGAACCAATATAAGAAATTTTGGCCGTTTTAGTCCAGATAATTCAGTATTAATGGAAAATTCGCAAAGTAAAGCCTTCGGGTGCTTTTATTGGAGGGGTAGAATTGAAAGGATTTTTTCGCTTTCCTGTTTTTTAATGCCATGGAGCTGGATAACGCGCTCAAATTCTTGACGGGCATTTGGGATGTTTTTCTTCATGAGCCAGGCCTGTCCCAGCATAAAACGGCATTGTTCCTCGAGGGGGGTGAATTGTCCGGTAGTCGGGATACTACTCAGAACGTACGTGAAAGCAGCTATGCCGGAATCCACCTGCACATCTGCGAATGAAGGAAAAAGGCCGAAAAACGTTCTTCTGGCATTTATTAAATCTATCGAACCCGAGAAATAGAGGGCAAAAAGCGCCTTGTCTGATTGAGGATTTTTGTTTATAACATGTCGGAAAAACGCAAGTGCCGTATGATAATCCTGCTTATACAGCGCATCGATCCCCGGTTCAAGCACCGTATATTCTCCACGTGTCGTAAATGTTACAGGTGTGATCGTTGTAGCATTAAAATACCGGGGTGTGACCAGAGAGCTAATTCCGGCAAGTAGTCCGAAACCGACGGCTAGAGTAACGGCAAAGATTACTGCCAGCCGTGGGATTCTGTATTGTGTAAATAAAAGAGGGGGGAATAGCTGAAAACGACGCTTGAAAGCCGGCGGTCGTGCGGGGACAGGCTCTGATATGTGGGAAAAGGAGCTCTGTTCGAGTGTTTCCAGAAGTCGATTATATTCATGCCGGAGATCTGCAAGTACTTTAGCCCATTCCGGATTTTCTTCACAATTCTTCCGTATTAAGCGTACTTCTTCGAAGCTTAATGGATTTTCTTTGTATGCCGGATGATTAGGTGATTCTTTATAAATTACATATCGCATTAGTTGATCGAAATCGTTGCCGGTCGGTTTTTCACTTCGAACAGCATCACTCATTACCGCGTTGAATAAAGCGGATGAAAAAGAGGGCGCAGGCCGTACTGTACGATTCAGTGCGTTTTTCCGGCCTGATTTCGCTCGTTTGGTTTTTTTTTGCTTTTTCATGAATGATTCCCTCACTAAACGCCAACGCCTCAATAATACCCTCTATATGCTTACCGTAATGAATATTGTTTTTGTGACATATCAATATCAGAATTTCGCTATCCAAAATCAATCAGTCAGTTTCTGTCACGAATTGGTTTTTAATTGCGGTATATATATGGAAGACATTGTATACCCTTACTTTTCCATCCTCCTCTCCAAACACCATCCACTAGGGCCAGAGTCGATGACAGAGCGACCTGGCCCTTGATTTTTTTTAAAAGGAACTTGACAAACGAAAAAATGATATGTATATTGGAAACCAGAAATACTATTAGGGTTTCCATGGCCCCCTTAAAAATCCTCAATACCTTCGGGTTTGGGTTTTTTTATTAAATCCTGGAAACTTTAAAAACTTTATTAGTTTCTTTGGAGTTCTACCATGTCAAATGAAAAAACGTTACGCGAACGTATTATTCTTTTTGCCTCCGACCTATTTATGAGGTTTGGTTTTGGCAAAGTAACGATCGATGAAATTGCCACCGGTCTCGGGATGAGTAAAAAAACACTCTACAAATTTTTCCCGAGCAAAGAAGAGCTTCTTCGCGCCGGTGTTCGTTTCATGCTGCAGGGGATCGCACGCCGGATTGAAGAAATCATATCGTCGGATAAAACGGTTACAGAAAAACTTGCAGATATTATGATGTTGATTGGTCGGCAAATCGGTAAGATTAGTCGTCTAAGCGCTATAAACCTGCAGAAAGTAGCTCCTGATGTCTGGAAAGAAATCGAGACATTCCGGCGCGAACAAATTTTGAATAAGATGAATCGATTGTTCGAGCAAGGACGTCGTGAAAAAGCGATTCGGGAAGAATTGAATGAACAAGTTCTCATGCTCATGGTCATCAATTCGGTTCAGGGAATACTTACACCGGACATTCTCTCGCAAGCGCCGTTTTCTGCAGAGGAAGCATTCAAGACGATAATGAAAACAATTTTTGAAGGTGCTCTTACCGATGAGGGGCGAAAAAATTTTCATGTGTTTGATTCGTCAATTTCAATATCTCATTAATCGACAAGAAGGTTAATATGAAACAGTTCATAAGTATTATGGCAGTAGGCGCTCTGTTTATTATGAGCGGTTGCGGAAATAATCACCAGGGTGCCATTGAAGCGAGCGGAACACTTGAGGCTGTCGAAGTCAGTGTCAGTGCAAAAGTGCCGGGACAGGTCGAACATCTTTTTATTCAAGAAGGGAGCCGTGTCAAGAAAGGCGATACTCTGGCCTTGCTTGATCGTGTGACTCTAGAGCTGCAATGGAGACAGGCAAAAGGCGGCGTTGATCTCGCGGAGGCACAGTATCGATTGCTTCTCAATGGCGCACGAATCGAGGATGTTCAACAGGCCGAAGAGTCTGTCCGGCAGGCCGAATCTTCGTATAATAATGCAAAAGGTGATTTTGATCGGATGAGAGAGCTCTTCGAATTAAAGACAGTTACTAAAAAACAGTACGACGATGCAGAATCGCGGCTGACAATTACACATGCACAGCTCAATTCGGCAAAACAGAATTTACAGCGATTACAACGGTTTGCACGTCCTGAGACCTTATGGCTGCAAAAGCTCGTCTCGATCAGGCCAAGGCCTCGGCAGATCTCATTAAGAAGCAGCTGACCGACGCAGCCGTTCTTGCCCCTGTTTCCGGGATTGTCACAAGCAAACCGTTTGAAGAGGGGGAGTTAATATCGACGGGTGGTATTGTTGCCAAAATTTCAAGAGTTGAACAACTGAATTTAATGATCTACGTTAACGAAAACGATCTCGGGAAAGTAAAACTGGGTGGTGCAGCCGATATTGTCATCGACACCTATCCCGAAAAAAATTTTCCGGGTCGTGTTGTCTATATCTCACCGATTGCCGAATTCACGCCAAAAAATGTCCAGACAAAAGAAGATCGGACAAAGCTTGTCTTTGGCGTCAAACTCGAAGTTGAAAATCATGATGGAGTGCTCAAAGGGGGTATGCCGGCAGATGCATATCTCAAGTAGGGGATAAGATCGTATGAAAGCAGTTGAAATCCGGTCGGTTATAAAAAAGTTCGGTGATATTGTTGCAGTAGATTCACTTTCACTGGATGTTGAACGAGGTGAAATGTATGCACTGGTAGGTCCTGACGGTGCTGGAAAGACCACAACCATCCGAATGATATGCGGAATCACACCCCCGACGTCCGGCGAGATAAGTGTACTTGGTTTCGATATCCGGAAAAAACCGGAGGAAGTGAAAAAGCACATCGGGTATTTATCGCAGCGGTTCAGTCTTTACGGTGATCTGACCGTCGATGAGAATATAGAATTTTTTGCCGAGATTCATGGCGTCCGTAATTATAAGATTCAGCGTAATGAATTGCTTGAATTTACACGGCTGACCAAATTCCGGAATCGTCTTGCGGAAAAGCTTTCCGGCGGCATGAGGCAAAAACTCGCTCTCGCATGCACGTTGGTTCATACTCCCGACGTTCTTCTTCTCGACGAGCCGACAACGGGTGTCGATCCGGTCTCACGGCGAGATTTCTGGAAAGTCCTTTCAAACTTGCTTAAGAAAGGGATCACCGTTATCATGACCACACCTTACTTAGATGAAGCTGAACGATGTACCCGGGTCGCTTTGATGAATGAAGGAAAAGTATTGATGGCCGATGCACCGCGGAACCTGACCGGAGTGATGAAAGGTGATGTCGTTGAAGTTATCACGCCGGACATAAGGACGGCATTCACTGCCTTCAAAACACATCCCGATATTATGGAAGTGCAGGCATTTGGTGATCGCGTCAATATCGTTGTTCACAAAGCTTCGACGGATATGAAATCGATTCTGGGCTATCTTCACGAAAAGAATATCGAAATCACCGGTTGGCGTGTAATTCCCCCATCACTCGAAAATGTATTTATATCGTTACTCTCGGATTATTCATCCGTTCAAGAAAGTCGAGGTGGAGTATCGCAATGAAAAAAGCTGGAAAAATCTTCCTTGGTCTAGTATTGATGATGGTTGTCAGTTCGATGATTGCACAGAAACAATCACTGACGGTCGAAGAAAGTATAAAAATAGCCCTGGAGAACAGTCGATCGCTTTATGCATCGATGAAAAAAGTTGAGTTTTCCGAAGCAAAAGCAAGTGAAGCAGCCGCCGCGTTGTACCCTTCATTGAAAGTGCAGGGAGGATATCTGCATTTGAGTGATGTACCGGCGTTTCAAATTCCCATACCGGGAATGCTCATTTCCTTTCCGGTAGTTCTGAATAACTATAATTTAAAGGCAACGTTTCAACAGCCGCTCTTCACAGGATGGAAACTGCAGGGTATAGCCGATAATGCAGAATATTCGGCGCAGGCGACTGTCAGCGATCTTGCTAAAGACCGGCTGGAATTAATCTACACAGTCCGGTGCGCCTACTGGAATCTGTATCGGGCCCAAGAGCTGGAGCGACTGGGAGACGAAAATGTAAACCAGGTTCAACTTCATCTTAATGATGTCAATAATTTGGAACAGCAGGGAATGGCGACGCGGAACGATGTACTGAAAGTACAGGTGCAGCTTTCAAATGCGAAGATATTGCAGATCGATGCACATAACGCCGTTCGCATCGCGATACTCTCGCTGAATTCAATACTCGGCCTTCCACTCTCAACTAAAATCACATTGACATCGGCTTTAACGCAGAGTGACTGGCAAGTGCCGGAACTCGAGCAGTTACTAAATTCAGCACTTCGTACACGTCCCGATCTTCAGGGTATGCAATTCCGCCTCCAGGCAGCCGAGGCGGGCGTTACTGCGGCTCGCGGAGGGTGGTGGCCGCAGATATTTTTTACCGGTTCCTATTATTACGCACGTCCAAATCAACGCATTTTTCCCGCGCTCGACGAATTCAGAGATACATGGGATGTCGGCGTGTCATTCCAATTTGATATCTGGAACGGTCTGACGACGGTTCAACAAACATCTCAGGCCCAGGCGCTTCTCGAGCAAACAATGGCATCGTACGACGTTAGCAAAGACGGGATGACGCTCGAAGTGACACAAGCATATCTTACACTCCAGCAGGTAAAAGAAAAAATTGCGCTGTCGCGACTCACGGTTGAACAGGCAGAAGAAAACTTTCGGATTACGTATGAAAAATTCAAATCGGGACTTACCACAAACTCCGAACTACTTGATGCCGAGACCGCGAGACTTCAGGCCAAGATTCAATTCACAACAACCCTTGTGGATTATGAATTAGCGGTGGCACGGCTTCAAAAAGTAATTGGTGAATGGCGGCCGTGAGGATAGAAATGAGGGACAAATGATTCAAAATGCAATTGAGGTGGAACAACTCACAAAGCGTTTTGGTGATTTCACCGCGGTGGATCAAATCAGCTTTGACGTCAGGCAGGGTGAAATCTTCGGTTTTCTCGGAGCTAACGGCGCCGGGAAATCGACCACAATCCGGATGCTCTGCGCTCTTCTCAGCTCCACTTCGGGAACGGCCCGCGTCGGCGGGTATGATATCAACACTCATCCGGAAAAAGTTAAGGAGAGCATCGGCTATATGTCGCAGAAGTTTTCTCTCTATGAAGATCTGAGAGTTGAAGAAAATATTAATTTCTTCGGAAGAGTCTACGGTTTGAGCAACCATGAGCTCCAGCAGCGAAAAGAATGGGTGCTCGAAATGGCACATTTACGGGGGAAGGATCGTGTGATTACGGGGACACTTCCGATTGGATGGAAACAACGGCTCGCGCTAGGCTGCGCTGTTCTTCATCGTCCGAGAATTGTATTCCTCGATGAACCGACGAGCGGTGTCGATCCGTTAATGCGCCGGCGGTTCTGGGAATTGATTAACGATTTTTCGGCGGAGGGTATGACTGTCATAGTCACGACCCATTTCTTGGAGGAGGCGGAATACTGCAATGATATTGTTTTAATCAATGCAGGGAAAATCATCGCCGGAGGAAGTCCGCATGAATTAAAACACAACTATATAAAGAATCCGATACTCGGGGTTCGATGCACCAATGTTATTGAAGCCATGGCGTTAATCGAAAAACAACCGTGGGCGTTGGAGACCTCGGTATTTGCCACGCATTTACATGTCAGTGTGGATAACGAGCGGCAGGCAAAAGAGCAGATCCGGTCTATTCTCAGTTCTCAGGGAATCGGTATCACTGCGATCGAAAAAATTATTCCGTCGCTCGAGGATGTTTTTATTTATTTGCTTAATCAGGAAGAAAAAAAGGCTGCTTGAAGAAAAATCTATGATAAATCGATTGATTCCGATAATAAAGAAAGAGTTTAAGCAGATTCGGCGGGATAAACGGGTGCTGGCGATTCTGACGCTTGTTCCTGCCATCATGCTGCTTATCAACGGATACGCGATGAATTTTGATGTTTCTCATGTAAAAATGGCTGTTATCGATCAGGAGAAAAGTCGCAGAAGCAGGGAATTCATAAATGCCTTTGTTACATCGGGATATTTCGAGTACGTTGAATATCTCGCCACTGCCGAAGAAGCGTCCAAGATGATTGATAATGCAAAAATCCGCGTCGCAATTGTGGTTCCCTCCGACTTCTCTGAAAAAATACTATCGAATGACGTTGCAGACGTGCAGATCATTGTCGATGGAATGGATTCAAATACCGCCTCAACGATCATTGCATATGTTCAAGCGATCACGCTTCAATATTCCCAAAAGATCGTCCTGAAAAATCTTGCTATGATGGGAAAGGGAAGTTACATCCCCATCCAATACGAAACCCGCGTATGGTACAATCCGGAATTAAAAAGCGCAAAATTTCTGGTTCCCGGATTGATCGGTTTCATCCTGGCTATTACTGCCGTTATCGCAACATCATTATCAATCGTCCGGGAAAAAGAGCGGAACACAATAGAGCAAATCGATGTTTCGCCGGTACGTCCGGTTGAACTGATCCTCGGGAAAATGATTCCCTATGCACTCATCTCGCTCGTTGCCGCGGCACTGGTCATCACTGCGGCATATGTAATGTTCGATGTCGTTGTAAAGGGGAGTTTCGTTTATCTCTTCGGGGCAACACTGTTATTTATTTGTGCGGCGTTGAGCATCGGATTGTTTATATCGACAATTGCGGACAGCCAGCAGGTGGCGTTCCAGCTCGCTTCTATCAGTTCGATGGTCCCGACAATTATTCTTTCGGGCTTTGTATTTCCGATTCACAGCATGCCGTGGTGGCTTCAAGTTTTGTCGAATATTACCCCGGCAAAATTTTATCTTGTGATTCTCCGGAGTATTGTCTTGAAAGGAGTCGGGATCTCGGCATTTTGGGATCAAATTTGCTACCTGCTCATTTTTATATCAATCCTCCTGTTGATCAGTATCAAGCGGTTCAAGAAAACGATAGGGTGAGTCATGAATATCCAGCGGATCAATGCATTATTAAGAAAAGAAATCGGTCAGTTCGTGAAGGATAAAAAATTACTGCCGATTGTCTTCGTAGCGCCGGTACTGCAATTGATCTTTCTTGGCTATGCCGCCTCGCTCGATGTGAAGAACATCGCAATGGTACTGTGCGATCTCGATAAAACACAGGAGAGCCGGGAATTCATCCAGCAATTCACAAATTCGGGATATTTCAACATTGTATATTCGACCGAGGATTATGCTTCGGTCGGTCATTACCTCGATGACCATCAGGTAACAATGGCTCTGGTTCTCCCTCCGAAATTCGGCGATCATATCCTCAAGAGAGAACAGGCGAAGATTCAGGTGTTGATTGATGGAAGTGAGGGAAATACGACAGCGATCACCATGGGATATGTGAATCAAATAGTCATGAAATACTCGACACAGATTATCACAGAAATGATCGGAACAGGGGGAACAATAGGCGGCGTGAATGCCGAAGTACGCTCCTGGTTCAACCCATCGCTCAGAAGCCGAAATTATATGGTCCCCGGTGTACTGGTGCTGATCCTTCTTATCACGACGACAAACCTTACCGCGATGGCAATCGTGCGCGAAAAGGAAATCGGGACTCTCGAACAAATCATGGTCACGCCTATTAAATCGTCGGAGCTTATCCTGGGAAAACTCATTCCATATACCTTAATCGGACTGATCAACGTCTGTGTTGTTCTCCTTGTGATGGTCTTTTTCTTCGGCATCCCGATTAAAGGAAGTGTACCGCTCCTGTTCGGGCTGACCGGGTTCTTCCTTCTCACGTCGCTTGGATTAGGACTTTTTGTATCGACAATTTCCCGTACTCAACAACAGGCAATGATGACGGCAATATTTATCCTCATGATGCCGATGATGTATCTTTCCGGTTTTGCTTTTCCCGTCGAAAATATGCCGAAGATACTCCAGCTTGTATCTCATGGTATTCCGATGAGTTATTATCTGATCATTGTCAGATCAATTATTATGAAGGGAATCGGATTTACCAATCTCTGGATTCAGGCAGGAATGCTTCTTTTCATGGGATTGACGATTCTCTTTGCCAGTGTCTTGAGATTTAAGAAAAAACTCGACTAATTACATACACACCAAATTGATTCCATTTTCGGCCACGGTGATCGAAACTTGAATGATTATGATTGAGTCGTCCGAGAAAGAAGAACGGCGCAATTTTATTCTGAACGCAATCGAAGGAGTGTTCTATGCGGGAACAGCGGGATTTCTCTCGACACAGACAACGCTACCGGCTGTTGCCCAGGTTCTTGGCGGTGATACGACAACAATAGGGTTGATCCCGCTTATTGGATTTGCCGGCTGGTTTCTCCCGCAACTCCTAACGGTGCGGATACTTCACAGGTATCCGGTACGAAAAGATTTTGTTTTTTGGGTGGGTGTTCCTCAGCGGTTCTCGCTTCTACTTATTGCTGTTGCTATTCTTATTTTTGCGTCCGAACGCCCTCTGATTGCACTGAACATATTCCTTGTTCTGTACATTGTGAATCAACTTCTGACTGGATTGAGCACGCCGGCGTGGTATGATATGATGTCGAAAGTTACACCACAGTATCGGCGCGGACGATTACTCGGGTTCCGCACTGCAGTCGGTACACTTATCGCACTCGGGACCGGCCTGCTCCTGACAGTAATTCTTGCGCATGTCCGGTATCCCCTGAATTACGCTTTCATTTTCTTTGGAGCTTTTTTCCTGCAGATGTGTTCTCTGTTGGTTGTAAGACAAATCCGTGAAGCTCCGACACCTGGTCGGGCTGTTACTGAACACTCTGAAATATCGCTTGCTATGCTTCGTTCAGTATTGCAGTCTGACAACAATTTCCGGAATTTAATTGTTGTTTGTATTCTTCTCACATCGGCAACGATGAGTAATGCATTTTTTATCGGTTACGGTTTTTCTAAATATCATTTATCGAAGGAATTCATCGGTCAATGGACTATGGTGATGATGGCCGGACAGATTATCGGTTCACTGATTATGGGGTTTATTGGTGATCGGTATGGATATCGACGGGCGTTATTTTTTGCGTCGCTGTGCATCATACTGACTGTCGTGACGGCGCTTTTTTCCCAGGTCCCGATGTTTTACGGGGTTGTCTTTCTTTTCCTGGGAATGAATCTTGGAATGGATATGATGTCTCGATTTAATATGACAATCGAAATAGCGCCGGACGACCGACGGCCTGTGTATGTGGCGCTTTTAAATACTATTGTTGCCCCTTTCTACCTTCTCAGTCTTGCAGCCGGAGTATTGATAAAATCTACAGGGTACGAAGGAATTTTCATACTCTCAGCCCTGTTTGCGATCGGGGCAATGGGATGGCTTTTTCTCCGGGTCAGAGACCCGCGTGACATTCATGTTTGACAATTGCATGAGAATCCTGTACATTTACTCTGAGGAAATAAATTACAGCCTCATGTCGTTCCATCCTCTTACTATTCATGAAACTTGTTGACGAAAACAAGCGCATAGCGTCCGACCATCTAAAGACCGCAGACAAGCTTATTAAGGCGGGGGAATTTGATCGAGCAAATGAGGAAATCGCGAAAGCTCGTATTGCCGATCCGCGGAATCTCTATATTCTTGCGTACGAAGAACGGATTCAATACGCGCGTGAAGAGGCTCAAAAGAAAGCAGAAGAGGAACGATTAAAAAGAGAAGCAGCCCAACCACCGGCGATAAAAAATGCTGTAACAGAACCACTATCCGAAAAAAAACAGTCTCAGACAAAAATCGAGCCCCCTCCATCTCCCCTGGCAAAAAAAACGGCACAGGAATCCGATAATGGGAAAAAGGCTCAAACGGAAAAATCACAACCGGCAAAGCGTCCTATCTATGAAGAATTTGTGGTCAGGGGGACGAGTGCCGATGAGATTCTCGAGTTGATTCGTGCGAATGCCGATCGGATTGCACGGGAGACAGTGGAAGGAGCACAGACGAAGGCGCAGACAGAGTACAAAGAGAAAATCGATAAAGAAATTCATGAATACGAAGCCGAAAACCAGAAACGATCGACCGAACAAATTCAGGTTGCGGTTTCAACATTCCAGAAGCGTCTTGAGACCGAAGCACAGATAAAACTCGAGAACGAGATCAAAGAAATGTCGACAACGGCTGGAAAAGCACTTGAAGAGCAGTTGCTCCACCTTGAAGACGAACGCGAACTTCGGTTTGCGGAGTGCGTGAAAGAACTGTTTACGATGGCGATTGAACAACTCCTGATTCAAGGATTAGTGGATGATGAATATACACGTGTTATCACCGGAATTGCCCACGGTTTAAAAATTTCCCCGGAACAAACCATCCAGATGAAGAAAAAAACGCAGGAACGTTTTTACAGTGATGCAGTTGAAGTTGCATGGAGCGATGGAACAGTAAGCCTTGAAGAGTCAGAACGTCTTTCATCGCTGCGAGACCGCTTCGGAATTACCGCAGAAGAGCATTTTCAGATTGAGAGTCAGGTCCGTCGCAAAATGCTTGAAATGAAGAAATAATTCCATTCTTTGATCCCATCCAATCAGAGTGTGCGTATTCCAGACACAAGAACCTGAACAAGCTCACGGATGATAATCGCCGTTATTCCCCAGATTGTAAAGTTGCCGTAGTGGTAAAAATATACTTCCCGTGGTTGTCCTTCATAGTAACGAGTTTCCGTTGTCATATTGGCAGGGTCTGAAAAGAACGAGAGCGGTACGCAAAACGCTTCAGCGACTTCGCCATGCTGGAGTACAAGGTGTGGAAAATGTGTCAGATATCCTACAATGGGCGTGATGATAAAACCTGAAGGTGTCCAGACATTGTTTAACGTCCCGAGTATTTGAATCTCGGATGATGCAATCCCCACTTCTTCTTCCGCTTCGCGTAGTGCAGTCGCAATTTCATCCCGATCATTGTTGTTTGTTGTACCGCCGGGGAATGAAACCTGCCCTTTATGATGTTCAACCGATTCAGTACGCAGTGTGAGCAGAAGGTCGTAATCGCCAGGTTCTTTACGTGCGATGAGAGGTATAAGCACTGCGGCTTTCTCATACTTAGGCGTGGACAGATCACGGCGGGACAGAGCCGAGAGAATCCGGGCAATATGATCTGGGGATGGGAATAGCATTTTAAAATTAAAAAGTAAAAATTAAAAAGGAAAAAGTACGATTTGGTCGCACTAATTTGTGGAGCGAGCATCGCCGAAGGCACAAAAGTAAAAAAAGATATTATGATGTTCAAAGTCAGGCGTTATGCAATGTCGGTTGAATGAATCCCTCTGATTGAAGAGCCGTACGGATCGATTCTATGACTTCTTGTGTTGACTTCCCGATCATATCAACCGGTTTCCAGTGGATGTTATCCATCGAAACGCCGGCGCGCTTGAAACCATCCTTGAGCGACTCACCCTGACGGTCGACACCACACGCGGCGATGAGATGAAACCGGTTCGGTTTGATGATATCCCGCAGAAGGTTGATACCCGATTCATCGCAGATATGGGGGTGAATTGCCAGAAGATCTGTCTGCACTTCAAGTCGTAATCGTTCCGTGAGCTCTACGAAATCGGTTCTCTTCATCCCCGGACAATCGCCGCTGCATATGCACAGAATAATTGCCGATTCTTTTTTCATAAATACTCCCAGGTGTGATACCTCAAGATACTACATTCGTACGAAAAATTACTCTTTTCAGTGCATTTCTTTCAAAATGCGCCTATATTTAAGGATTTCTATGAATTGGGGGCGTTCCCGGCAACAAATGTGCGGTAAGAACACCCGAAAACCTCACTTTTAGGTCAATTAGACCGAAGCGAATATACGAAGGATCGAGTCGGGAAGCAAGGAACTGGCAATTTTTCAGTTTAGAGGCTAAAAGATACCCGTTTTTCGCGCAAGGATCGCTCAAGGTTGAATTATTCCGGGATAGCCATACATAGTTATACCCCCCTAAAAGTAACAAGGCGGCAATCAAGGGGACTTTCGCTATCTTGCTGCATTGCCGCCTCATAAAAATCATTTTCTCAGAGTATGCTTTTTCCCTGAAATCATTCCATCGGGGCCGACTGAAATTATGTAGAGTGTTTCCTTTTGTCGATCTGAATTCTCAAAATTATTCTTTGCCTCTTCGAGTGTCCCGCCGATCTCAACGGTATATTCCATCTCGTTATTCTCTGGAAGAGTTTCAAGCTTTTTTAAACGTGCATCTTGATTCATAAACTGTCTCTCTGTTTAATTTAAAAGTAAGGCGGCGGGGAACAAGATAGCCGCCGCCCTATCGAGTGAGAAGAACCGGCGAATGCCAACACCGGGAAAGAACTCACTCAATTGTTAAACTTTAGGATTCGCCAATCTTTTAATTTTCGTTTCAACATAACTCTTTGCCGCATAATCGGCTTGTTGAAAACTCACCTCTGCGCGTTTGATTCCTGAGAAGTATGATGACCCGCTTTCCAAGCGAATGATATTCCCCATAATTGCTATTTTATCTTTAAGTTCTTCAATCTCTTTAGTAAGCTTATTCAGCAATCTGTCTTTTGTCAGTAGTTCTTTCTCTAATTCGGGAAGTTCCTTTTTTGCCGCTTCAAATTCTGCAATTGTGCTGTCGAGTCTTTCTTTACACTCTGTAGCATAATTTTTCAAGCGTATTTCTTCTGCTTCAATACCTTCGATAAGCTGTTTTTGTATTTCATCACTGCGTGCCATTGTGTATTAATCCTTTCGTTTAGTTGAATTATTTTTCGCCTGTGAATTTAATTATACGCATTGCATGAAGATAAAGCGCTCGTTTCGGTGCAAGTTCCGAAGTGCAGTCGGGGAATTCCGCCGGGTGATCTTTTACGTATGCTTCGGCTTGCTGAATCACAAGGGGTTTTTTTTCGCCTATTATTTCCGATTCCATTTCGTCCGGATCTGGAAAGCCCTTTAAAATAAAAGTAGGCAACCCGACCGCTCGTAAAGCATCGGCTGTTGTCATTTCCTTTTTATTCATCTTCTTTCTCTTTGTTGGTGACAACATCAACGATTTCCAAAATAATCAATTCATCATCATCTGTGAATTTTATATCGTGTTCTTTTTCATATTTCGTGATCGCCCCTGCTTTGGTCATTTCGTTCTTGTGATACACAATTATTGTTGCGGGCTTTTCTGGTTGCTGCAAATTTTCCAGTGATTCAATACGTACTTTAAGTTTTTCCATTATCGTTCTCCATTATTTCTTTTTTCCAGCTCTCCGATTCTTCGTTCAAGTTCTGTTAATTCAAAACTCTTCAACATTACGTTGCAGAGATATCCGATTTTCCCGGCCTTCGTTTCCTCGATCTGTCCCCGTATGAGCTGATTAACAGTCCGAGCCAGTAGCCGGTTAATATCGAAAATGCTCTTTAATCGGATCGCTCTTTTCGATGGGATAGTCCCCGGCAAGTTCTCCGTACCTGTCAACAGCTTAGTTTCATTCTCCATAGTATCTATCGCAATTTAGTGACGTGAATTTGTGCATATATCTGCATTAAGGTACTGTTAATCATTTTTCTATTTTCTCCAGCACCTCAATAACTTTTTGAGCCGAGTCGCTGAAGGTTTGAACAGCTTCATAAAAGTTTTTGAGTTCATTCGCTGAAATATCATCTTCACTCGACATCTCATAACCTTTTTCGGTCAATTCGGCATCAAGTTGAATTAATTTGAATTCGATATTCTTTACGCCGTCTGTCATTTCTAATACCGTCCTTTAAGGTGGTAGAGTATATTTTTGGATCCATTCAATTTCAGTTACAAACTCTTTCGGTTTTTGTGTAATCCGGTTCGCCCTGTAAAGATTTCCGTCAATAGATGTTTCTCTCGTTATCTGCATATTCGCGTGCGTATTTGTCACCCCGTCATTCCCTTTGATTCCAACGTAGGTCATGTTATATACATTGGGATTCATTTTAAGCGATCCATTCAAGTCGCTGTATGCTACGTGGTGCATGATGTACATTAGTAAAATTAATAATGAATTATTGGGATAACCAGACCAAACGGCGTCAGTATAAGGATCGCCTGCGGCGTTAACGAGGAAATGCGATAGATCACTCCCATCACTGGGTAAGTTATCATCAATTAAACCGATTTTCGCTGTCCATAATGCTTCAATGTCTATATCCCAAGTCACGTTTTCAGGCAATGTTGAATACCACATCGATCCCAATGGGCCGATCATATACCATTCCATCAAAGTAGAATCTATTTTTAAATATGTCCGTATGGCATTGACAAAATACTCAGGTGTAGTTTTTCCTGAGACTTCAATTGGCTCTTCATCGAATACTAAAGCATTGGCATAATTTTCATCCCACTGAATGAAATTAATTTGTACATGGTTATTAACAAGATTATATCCCACAACCGGTATAAGACCCCGCTCTTTACAGATTGCAAAAAACAAATCGCCCGCATTCCCATAAAGATTGTTTAGATGTTGGGGATCGTCGCCTATTGTTCCATCCCAATAATTACATAGTAATAATTCAGTTGGTGGAATATCACCACTCCATTGTTTAACAGGGAAATACGCACTTGTCAAATCATAATCGGTGCTACTGCGTCGATATAGTATTTCAGCACCCCCGGCGACCGTGGGGAATGTAACATCATCCTCATCATAATATTGACCGAAAGTTTTACATAAAAGTGCCAAAATAACATTCTTGAATGACACAACCCAACGAATTCCATTTGGACCTGCTTTTTCTGTTTCATGCAAATAGATGGGATACATCATTTCATAAATCCAATCATCAATTTTCACATCGTCAAAAGCCGTTATGATGGGCAAAAGTGAAATTTCATGTTCTCGAATACAATCCACGTTATTTCTACGGTAGGGTTCATCCCACGAACTATCATTCAGATTAAGCCGACCGTAAAAATAAAGTGTATCTTCATCGCCTTCATTA
Source organism: Ignavibacteriota bacterium (assembly GCA_963776275.1). Classification (GTDB taxonomy): domain Bacteria; phylum Bacteroidota; class Ignavibacteria; order UBA10030; family CAVZMI01; genus CAVZMI01. The sequence goes on along the minus strand of CAVZMI010000021.1, from coordinate 20,785 downwards.
AGTTTAATTAAGAATGTCGGGAGTTCTATATCAATTCCGTGACAGATTTTATACCAGAATCCTTCGGGATATTCAGTCGTGTGTACGTCTTGAATGAATAATTTTAAAGTATCTAAGTTTATTTTACCCACCTTCCGATCTTGTACCTGTCCTTTTTCACCGATCTCTTTAAAACAATCTATCGAAGGATAAGTGATTCCGGTGAATGAATCGTCTATCGAAAGCCCGATAGTCCAAGTCCCGCACAAATCAACAATACCTGTGAATTCATGGTATATCATGTCTTATCTCTCACGGGAATGGATTTCAATTTGTTCCTTTGCCCATTCTCTGACTGTCATGTCTTTCGGTACAAGGCCCGGAAAGAAGTTCTCCACACTAATTGAACAGATCTTTCCAGAATCAGTTTTGAATTTGAGCCAGTGTTGCCCTTGATCGTCCTTGATTAATTCGAGGTTGGACAGATTTTTAATTATAGTCTCCATCGTGTTTCCTTTCCTTTGTTATAAATTGACTTTGACACTTTGCAAATCTCTTGTTACCTTTTTTCAAAAAGGACATTCAAAATCTCTTCCACTGAATGTATTGTATGAACTTGGCCTTTCCATGTTTCATGCCATCGAATTTCTTCCGGTGTTAATTTTCCGTTATCGGACTTGATCTCAAATAGGTAGTTTCTATTTTTCCATCCACAGAGAATATCGGGGCAACCCTTACCGATTACATGAATAGGCTGGACAGATACTCCAAGTTTCCGTAATGTTTCAACCATCAAAGGCTGAATTGTATCTATTCGTTTTATCACCCGGACCCGGTTCCTACCAGATTATTTAATGCTTCCTCTTCTTCACGTCTTTCTTGATCCATCCATTCAATTTGTGTAACATAAATTCCAGTACCGAAAAATGTTACCATACCATTATCTTCTTTTTGAGTTATTCCCTTCAATCTTTTTTTTGCAAATTCATAGAATCTATCTGAGCCGATTCCTTTCGGCATTGGTGAAGTAGACTCTGTTGGCCCTGGGGCTGATTGCTGTTGAATAGATTGTTTTCCTCGACCGTTTTTTTTCTTCAAGTATGCTTCCATCTCCCATCGTAAAAATACCGCGTAATGAGAGGTATATCGTTTCCGATTTGCTTCATTCTGTTGAAGGTAGAGATCAAAGTCAACGATAGCTCCGGCGGTATCCTCTTCACCGTACTTCTCTACCAGCTTTTGATGTTCTTTTTTTGTTAGGAAAACAAACTCACTAAATTTCTCTTTCAGGTCTTCCTTTTCTATTTCATCTTCTTTATTCATATTCATATTAGGGCGTGAGTCCCTCATGAGTCCCTCGTGAATCTGTATATATTCATTCATGAGTTTTTCTTGAATTTCATCGGTTAGCCATCTCCGGCCCGAAGGGTGCTCAACCTTTTGATCTTGTTTCCAATTTCTCATAATTAAATAACTTACGCCATCATATTGAACCGAAACCACTAAGAGAGAGTCAATTAATTCCTTTCTCCATTTATTCACTTTTCTTTCGGTGACATTATCATTAAGCGGGAAGATTTCACCTGAGATTTTTCGAGTTGAATCTAAACAGCAACCATAATCGTCACAAAAATTTCCAAGTCCGATATAAAGTAGTTGAGATTCAAAAGAAAGTTGATTCACAATTCTATCTGACCAGAATTCCGGCTTGATTAAGCGACTTCGTGGCAATTCAAATTCCCCCTTCTCGCAATTCATCTCTCGACGGAACACGGTGCTGCATGAGAAATTTTTCCAAGTCGGAACGGAGATAGAAGATCGCTTTTCCATTTGGCCGGAAAAATGGAAGGACACCCTCTGAATTCCATCGGTAGAGCGTTCCCGCCTTGACACCTAAAAAAGAACACGCTGCTTTGAATGGCATCGGCGGCGGTGTACTTTGCCCTTTTAGTTCTCTCAGTGTCTCCCCGATCTCGTTCAATTTTTCGAGAATTATTTTATTCTCCACTTCCCTTTCTCCCCTTATTGTTATAAATAAAAAAGCCTCATTGGAGAAGCCCGCCTACCTTTTTGAGTAGGAGAGCCTGTCCAACAAGGCTTTAAAACTCTTGCGGACTTCTCCGTAGGCTTCAACATCAGTCTACGGTATGAAAAATAAAAGAAGCTATATCAAAAGCACTAATTTTCGTTCAGTACCGTTCACTACTTTTCACTACTTTTCACTATCAATTTTTTAGAGTGAGGCACTTTTATAATGCTGTTATAAAATTGTTCAAACGTAAGTCCGGGACGTTCCAGAAATGTGTGGGTATTGAAAAAAATATGTGCTGCTGCCCTTATATCTTTATCTTTCCTTTTTTCGGCCATCTTAAAAATTTTGTGTGCTGCACCTTCCGATTTTCCCCGATAAGGTGTACGCTTTCCCGTGTATACTTCTTGTTGCTTGATTCGTTTGCTGAAAAATCTATCAAGGTTTTCACCCCGGCAATAGGCTTTGTACATTTCCGGCCATAAAGTATTATGTATACGCCATTCGATGTTGCTTTTTATTTTTCCTGCCTTCACTGGATCGCTGGTTTTCGATAGTTCTTTTTGCAATCTCGGAATATCTACTTCCCAGTTTGTTATTGTATCAATTAGGCTTGTCTTACTTTTTGAAAACCACCAGATTTTTCCGAATTCGTTCATATAGTATATTCTAAAACCTGTTGGTGTTTCTTCAATCTTTAAAAACTCACCAGCAATTTTGTATTTAGTTTCTTTCTTCATTTCTCACCTCACAAAACAAAAGCGCTTCATTCCCCGCGTCAAAGCCTACACGATAGGCCCACCCCTTTTGAGAGTGACGGAGAAGAAGCGCTTATATTTTTTTCGTGTTCATTTTGACATTTTGTATTTTATAATTTAGAGCCGGGGCAATTTACCTATTGCACGTCGTTTTCGAGAATCAATCACTTGCGTATAAATTTCTGTTGTCTGTACGTTTTTATGTCCGAGCAATTTGGAAACCACATAAAGGGAAACGCCACTCGATAGAGCAAGAGTCGCAAAGGTATGCCGGGCCTTGTGGAATGATATTGATTTCCCGATCCCCGCATCCGCTGCCCATCCCTTTAATTGCCTATCGACTTGCTGCTGAGACGGCAAGAGAAAGACACAGTTCGCCGGTCTCGATCTACGGAGTCGAGGGTTAGGTTTGACTCTCTTTTGTGCTCGTAGAATCTTCAAGGCTTGCTGAGATAATGGAAGACGTTCAGGAATCCCTGTCTTCCTTTGAGTGAAGACTAAATATCCCTCTTTTACCCGATCCCAGGTCAAGGAATCAACGTCTCCATATCGGAGACCTGAGAAACACGAAAATAAAAAGGCAGCCTTCACCTGTGCGTTCTGGCAAGGTGTTTTTGCCAGTGCCCTGATTTCCTTAATCGTAAGGTATGAAGGGAGTTTCTCTTGCTTTTTGATAATGATTCCCGCCGCCGGATTAAAGGCAAGATTGCCCTCGTTCACGGCTTTACGCAGCACCGTCTTAATTCTTACGAAGTACATTTGAGCTGAATTTGCAGAGACCTTTTCAAGTAGATAGGCCCGGAATTGTTCAAGTTTGCCGGTAGTTAGACTGGCAAAGGTAAGCCCGGCCCCCCCGAAATTAATCAAGTGCTGCAAGGCCCTTTTATAAGATATTTTAGTGTTCGGTGCTGTCCGAGTTTCTATGAAATCCTGTGCGAATTTCACAAACCCCCTTTCCCGTTTGTCCGAACTCCGCAGACCCCAGCGTTCATTGTTTAGATCCTCAATTATTTTCGCCTTTATTAACTCCGCCTGCATTAGCATTCTTTTGTTGTTCTCTCGATCACCGGGAAGAAATTCATACTTCTTCGTCTCGCGTTTTTTATGACCGGGTATATCATCATATCCGTAAATATCAAAATAGACCCGCGTCTTCCCGCTTTTTAATATGCGTTTACGAATCGAAACACTCATAATGAACCTCAAAAAATAATAGTGAGTTAATTGAATTTATGTTGTTCTAATCTGAGGTTGGGTACCGTTAGAACGTTGTACATTGAAGGCACAATTTCCAGAATGTAATGCTTTGATAGCGCCCTTTCTTTTCTTTCCTCGAATTCGGTGGCAAACATAAACCCACAGCATCCAATAGCCTCGTATAACCTTCCCACCTCTTTATTAGTTCTGCATTGATTACGTAGAATATAAATCGGTTCTCCCTCGCGTGGATTTTTCTCTTTGAAGTATGACGTAAAAACAGATGGATAATAAAAGAAAGTTATATACTTTCTCTCTTTACGTGCCATCGTCATAAAACCGATTGAATCAATTCTTAGTCTGCTTAATTTAGGTTTCATGATAGATCTCCATGAAAATGCAGTGAGTGAGAATATTAGAGTAAAAATTCATTCAGCCAGTATAATACTCGATATGATTTTTTGTTGTTCTTTAGTTAAAAGTTTACTTGTGCAAGAAACTTCTTTAGAAACTCTCTCACAAGAATCCTGTAATTCATCGACCAACGTTTCAATTTTTTTCCGAAGGTCACGAATATTTCGACCTGCTTCTTCGAGAAGATTAAAGGCATATCGTGCATCCCACCGGGGTATTTTCACCGCTTCGTTTATTTCATCGTTAAACAAGTCTTGATCCTCGGCACTATATACGGCAGTGACAAAATGCAACCTCGAATCAATAATTTCCAGTTCTGTCGAGGGAATATCCTGCAACGTTTCCATTGCATGAATAATATGTGCGGCCTGTTCGGTGCTTAAAATGTGTTTCATGACGATCCTCCATTGATAGAATGATAGGTGAAATTGCCTGCACTATCAATATAACACATCGGCAACAAATATTCAACAAGAAAATGCGTAAGATATAAAAAAAAGAGTAGAACAAAAACTCGATCTACCCTCGATTAACCCCTTATAATATAGCCCTTTTTATACCTTTCTTTACTCTTTGTTATTCCTTTGTTTATGTGGGTGTAATATGTACGAAAAATAACACTCTACTATAATCAGCAGTTCCCTCGCCTGATGCCGATTCCGGTCTGTTTTAAAAATTCTTTGCCATATATTGTCGTCTTTTATCGGTGTGTCTATCATCTACCGATGATAGCTATTATTTTTCGATCGATATCAGATCGATTTTCCCGTCGTGGACATTCCAGCGATAATTTTTTGTTGCAACATACAATGGATAATGGTGGAGCAGACTCAAAAAAACATGAATTTCCGTCGGATAATCAGTAAGGAGTTGCGTAACAACAAGGCCTTCAACATTGGCGTCTTTGTCGAGGTGCGATTTTTTAATCGATGGAATGGTCAGGCAGGCTTCGGATAATTGATGTTTTGCTATGAGTGTAGTTCCATCCGATGAGATGTCCATGCGATGGTGTCCGCCGATTACTACTTCGCCCTGTCGTTGCGTTGCCGCGAGTAAATATATGACCCATCCGGATAAGCCGAATAACGATCCGGGGAAAACGATTGAATTGTAATGGTCTTCACATTGCATGAATTTTTGCCGGATTGCCAGTGTTCGTGCCTTGCACATTGCCTGTTCCGAAGACGAAAGGGCGGGGGGTCTGGCATGCGACCATAACTGCGGATATTTTGGATTCTTTTTTGAGTAAGTAACTTCATGAAGTGAGACATAATCATTTCCATCCATCCCATAAAACTTTATGACCCATTGTGTCGGTGTTTCTAGTGTGAGCCATCCGCGGATATTTTTTTCATGCGGTAATATTTCCTTTTCGAATAGAATATCTGTTGCTGCAGCCGAAAAGTAATCGTTCTCGTAGATCGCCTTCCCGATCTTTTCGGATTCCCGGATTGCCTTTATCAAGGAATCGGGGAGTTGTAGGGATCTCTGGGCGTGATTTTGCGAAGCAGAAAGCAACATGAGCGATAGAATCATGAGAAAACGGCGCATACGGATATCCCGAATATTAGTTTTCTGGGATGTGCTTCATCTCGAGAACAACTGTGGAAACATAAAATTTTCCAATAGAAGAATCAAGCTTTTTATCGGAAATATGGCCCAGGGCATCGTTATTTACTGTCAATGGATTATCTTTTCAAACGATTTGCTCGACTTCTTTCTGGAAATTTTGTATTTTCTTTCTATCATTGTGAAGGGACGCCGAATGAGTTTTTCTCGTCAGAAAGAACTCCTTGCGGATCTAAATGACTTCTGCAACAAATTATCGCGTGACGAAGAATATGTGTTCGAGATGGCAATGAAGCGTCACAAAGATGATGAAGAACTTGATGTAATGACACTGCAGAAATTGGAAGACATGCACAAAAAGTATGTTATCCGAAAACCAAAATTTGATCCGAACAAATTTTTCAGGAAGACATGATAAACTATGGCATCGTAGGTTTTGGGAGTTTTGCAGAGAAGACCCTCGCTCCTGCATTTCTTAGGGCAAAATTTTCGAAGCTTGTCGCCTTACAAAAGCGGAATCGCGAGGCAGCCCAAAAAATCGCCGACCAATGGTCATGTCGGGCATACACCGACCCGGCAGAACTCGTGAGAGATCCGGAGATACAGGTAGTCTTCAGTACGGGAGTGAATTCGACACGCTGTGCAGAGACAATCCTTGCAGCCGAAGCCGGTAAACATGTGCTGGTAGAAAAACCGATGGCAATGAATGCCGGAGAATGCCGAAAAATGATAGATGCATGCCGTACCAACCGCGTTAAGCTGATGGTGGCACATATGGTGCGTTTCTCGCCTGCTGTCCGGAAAATCAAGGACATGATCCGGAGTGGTCGCATTGGAAAAGTTGCAACCGTCCGGTGTGAGTTCGTGTTTCCGGCAAGAGACTCACAGCGCTCGTGGTTTTTCGACCGCACACTTGCAGGCGGCGGCCCGGTCTTCGATATCGGGGTTCACTGTATCGACACGCTCCGATATGTCCTCGATGATGAAGTGGAGACAATTCGCTCGGTCATACAGCCCGAACCGACGGAGCTCCTCACAGAATCATCCTCTGTGATCGCCATGAAATTCCGCGGATCAACACTGGCGAATGTCACGGTATCGTTCGTATCCGGAATTCGGCGAACCACGCTTGAGATTATAGGTTCAAAGGGGATGATTACATGCTTCGGTTTTTCATGGATCATGTATTCTCCCCTGATCACGCTTACAACTGCCGAGGATCCGGATGAGCCTGTTACGGAAGAGTTTATCGTTCCTGTCGGCAATCTGTACACTGATGAGATTGATGATTTCTCCCGATGTATCATGGACGATACGACTCCGTCAATACCAGGGGAAGAGGGTTTAAAAAATCAGCTTATTCTCGATGCAGTGATGAAAGGAGGAGGAGAAATAATATCATTTGTTCGATGATACTATATCTTATCCGACACGCAGAAGCAGTTGATCGCAATTCCGGGGATGTTCCCGACGATTACCGCGTTCTCTCTTCGGATGGAAGAGAAGTCGTGAAGAAGGTCGGCCGTTGGTGTGCCGATCAACAAATACTGATAGAGCGGATTTTTTCAAGCCCGTTGCTTCGAGCAGTCCAGACTGCCGAAATTCTATCGGCGATAATCAACTCTCCGAATAAAGTCGAAATTATTCTGGCACTCGGTGCGGGAGGATCGCCCGAACAGATATTACGATTTCTCCCGCAATATCAACACCTGGATTCTCTGGCTCTGGTTGGACATGAACCGACAATCGGGATCACGGCATCGACCCTGATCGGTATGAATAAAAAAATCTCTTTTTCACCCGGATCAATATGCTGTCTTGTTTTTCATGGGATTGATCAGACACCACAGGCATCGTTCCGGTGGATGATCCAGGCTGTGTACGATGCAAAGACGCAGACTGTCACTCTGAAAAAAATCTCTTCGGTCGAATCATTGTAATAAAGGATACAGGAGAATTTGCATGCCGAACGCTGTTACGGTTCTTGTGGTGGATGACGATACATCGTTTCTGGAAAGCATTTCAATACTTCTTGCGCAAGAGAATATCACCTGTATTACAGCGCCGGATGGAGAGACGGGACTTAGTGAAATCATGAAGAAAAAACCGGATGTAGCAATCGTTGATCTTGACATGCCGATCATGAATGGAATTGAATTTGCCCGATATATCCGGGAGCACGAACTTGGTGTCCCGGTAATCATTATCAGCGGCCACTCCCCGCTCGAGTTACCTGCTGAGATTAATACTGCCGGAATTCATTCCTTCATACAAAAACCAATGAGGATTGCCGATATCGTCCTCGCAATCCAAAATGCCATTTCGAGCGCGCAGTAATTGTCTATGCCGCTGATTCTTTTGAATAAAGCGCTGTCGTTTGTACCTTCGATGGAAGAAGAACTATCATCCCGCGTTCGCGAGAGGAAAGAAATTTCATTCATCGCCGTCGTCCCGACCAAACGCCGTGTCCGGGAACTCCAACGAAAACTTCTTCATCACGCACCAGGTGGTGTATCTCCGACGTTCAATCTCTATACACTATCGCTGCTGGCGAGACAATTGTACTATACCGCCTGTTCGCCGAAACGTACGGTGCAGGGTCCGGTTCAGGCAGTCATTGTCAATGAAGCCATCAACCATCTCGCGAGAAATTTGAAGTATTTCTTTCCGCAAGGAAACGACCGGCTGCCGCGCGGTACGTTCCAGAAAATTATTGAGGTTCTCAATAATATGAAGGAAAAAGGATTGTACCACGAGCAGTTTGAGCAGGAATTAGCTCTGGCAGAGAATGACGAGCAGAACAAGTTACATGATATCTCGCTGATCTATACAGAATATGAACGGCGGCTTCATGAATATGGATATATCGATGCAGGTGGAATTTATAAAGAACTCAATGAACACTTCACTGTGGAAACAGCCGACCAGATTTTTAGAAAAATTTTTCCCGGTGTGGATACGTTCTTTATGGAGGGTTTCAGTGAGTTTGCACTCCCGGAACAACGGATGCTCGAGTCACTAACATGCGTCCGTTCACTCGGCATCATCATCAGCTTTGATTACGACGATGAGAATCCCGCGGTTTTTGGAAATTTGAGTGAGAATGTAGAAGTGTTCCGGAATCGTGGATTTCGTTCGATGCGTAAAGATAAGGACAGAGAAGGAGGAAACGGTAAATTCCGAAATCATATCGCACGGCATTTATTTTCAAGGCGGTCACTTACATCAAAGATGGATATGAAGAAGGAAATTCACCTCATCGAGGCTCCGGACCGCCGTAATGAAGTGGATTTGGTCGCCCGTATTGTGAAAAGATATCTCATCGATCATCCAGATATAAGTCCGAGCAAGATATGTGTCGCGACGTATGAAACGACGAACTATACGGGACTCTTCCATGAGATTTTTCGTACATACGGTATTCCGGTGAATATCACCGACCGGTACCGACTTTCATCATCGCCGGTAATCGTCTCTATTCTTGCCATGCTCGATGTTGCCCGGAATAATTTTCGACAGAAAAACGTCCTCAGAGCGCTTGCCAGTTCGTACTGCTCTCTCGCCCGGGAAATCTCTGGTCAGCGATCCATCGATACCGCGAATTTGTATTCTGTTGCACGGCAGTTAAAGATTACAACCGGACGCGCGACGTGGCACAAGCATATCTCGTCGCGTGTATCGCTTCTACGTTCGGAGCTCGAGGAAACTACAGACGAATCTGAACAGGAAGAATATCGCCGTGGGCTTGAGCAGCTTACTCGAGCCGAGGAAGATATACGCACCCTTGAACAGCTTCTTTCTCCATTCGGTTCCCCGATGACACCCTATGAATTTCAATGCAATTTACTGCGGTTGCTCGATCAAATGCAGGTTGTCTCGATGATTCTTAATGGTGATAAGAATACGATGCCCCATAATCAGCGGGAGCTCGAAGCCCGTGCTTTTAAAAAATTCCTATCATTGATCGACGATGTACTGGAATTACTGGAATTTCAAGGAAAAGGAAAACGAAGAGAAACACTCTCGTTCTATCTCGATCAATTAAAAACCGCAGTGGGACAGGTGCGGTTTAATGTACGTCAGAAGCATGGGTATGGCGTCTATGTGACGTCGATCGAAGAAACACGCGGCCTTGAGTTCGATGTCATGATTATAGCAGGACTTGTTGACGGTGAATTTCCCGCGCTATATCAACCCGAAATTTTTCTAAGTAAACACCGGCGAAAGACAGAAGAACGTCATGCACGGGAATACAGAAATCTCTTTTATCAGGGGATTACAAATTTTTCAAAAGAGCTTTATTTGTTCTACCCTCGTAAGGACGAAAAGACCGAGCTTGTCCAATCGGTTTTCATTGATGCGCTGAGGAAGATTGCGGTTCTGCATGAGTGGTCGAAAGAAGAAGTTGCACGGCTCGCTTCAATGATTTATTCGGAAGCGGACCTATATACAGCCTACGGGACAATCCATGCACAGGGAAATGAAGGGCAAGGGAACTTCTTATTCGCTGGAGCGTCTTCTATTATACAAGAGAATCTATTGCACATTGATCATGGTATTGCTGTCGAGCGGAGTCGTATCGAGACGCATGCATTACCCGAATACGAGGGAATCATCGCCGATGTGCTCGGACCGGATGATAAGAAACCGCTCGACAGGATGAGAAATCGGGTTTATTCGGTCAGCCAGCTTGAAACATACGGGAAATGTCCGTTTCAATTCTTTGCACATCGGATTCTCCGGTTGAGTGTGATCGAATCGATCGAGGAAGAGCTGACGCCGATCGAGCGCGGGACAATATTACATGAAATTCTTTTTGAATTTTATTTTTCGCGCCGGCAGGCCGGCAAGCCGCCGCTTGCACAATGTTCCGATGAAGATTATAACAATGCCGTACAGGAATTACAGCAACTCGCCACGCGCAAATTGAATGAAGTTCTTGTTTCCGATGTGTTCTGGGATGTTGAAAAGGAATCCATTCTCGGTTTCAGTACCCTGCGCCGGGGAGTGTTGAAAGAATTTCTTGATAAAGAAAGAGAGAGCACGCTGGATACGGTTCCTGCATATTTTGAAGTGGGATTTGGCGGGAAAACAGGCTCACGAAGAAAAAGCGATCCGTTGTTATCGCACGAAGAACCGCTTAAGTTCGGAAATATCAGGATGCGCGGGAAAATAGACAGGATAGAAATAGGTCCTTCGGAATTTGGAATTGTCGATTATAAAACCGGAAAAACTATCGCGACCAGAAAAGAAATAGATGAAGGAATAAGCCTTCAGCTCCCGATGTATCTTCATGCAGTGGAAATAATATTACGGAAAAAAATGAAACAGCCGCTGACGCCTGCAGCCGGTATCTATTATCAACTACGATCACCCGTCGAACGAAAACTGGGATTGGGCAATCAGGAGTATAACGAAAAGGCATTTAATGCACATTCTCGGTCGACTCGATTGGTCGACAATGATTCCGAACTCCGGCAGGTGATATCGCGGGCAATCGACACCGTTAATGAATTTGTCGATAGCGTCGCTGAGGGTAAATTTCCGCTTACAACACCCGATAAGATCGATCGTGTATGCAGTTATTGTGATTATAAAAAGATCTGCCGTATACAAACAGTCCGATTTATCGAAGCGCCAAAATCTAAAGATTAAAAATAACGACTCATAAATCCGAAATCCCCTGCCTACGCTCCACTGAAGTGTAGCTTCGGCAGGTAGATCATAAATCAGAAATCATCAATCTCTTCGTATCTTTAAGACTTTTCGTTTTCGGTAATTCATGAGAAAGGGGGCACCATGAAACATCTCATCATCATACTGCTGGCGCTGGCGGTTGTCACATTCGCTGATGCCCAGTCGATAAAGAAGAATTTCGCCGAAAGTAAAGCTGGAGAGCGATCGGCCGTCGATCTGACAATCTATAATGCAAATCTTGCTCTCGTACGTGAGGAAAGAACGCTCAATTTACAGAAAGGGTTGAGCAGTCTTGTGATTTCCGATGTTCCTGCAACGATTGATGGGACTTCGCTGCACTTTCAGAGTAAAACCGCTCCGGATGCTGTCAGAGTACTGGAACAAAACTATCAGTACGATCTTGTCAGTCAGGCGAAACTGCTGAGTAAATATGTCGGTCAGTCTGTCGAATGGATTCGCGTTGAGCCCGGGACCAACAAGGAATATACCGTACAGGGGAAACTCCTATCGTCGGGTTATGTACCTAATCAATCATATCCCGCCGGAGGTATGATCGCCGAGATTAATGGAAAGATTGAGGTCAATCCCGGCGGGCGCCTCATACTACCGCAGCTTCCGGAAGGTTTAATATTGAAGCCGCAGCTAGAATGGCTGATTGAGAATTTAAAAGCCGGACAGCATCAGGCGGAAATCAGCTATCTCGCACATCAATTGACATGGAACGCGAATTATGTGGCGTTGCTTGATAAGGATGACAAGAATCTCTCATTGACGGGATGGGTAACGATTACCAATAATTCTGGGACATCATTTTTCAATGCAGGATTAAAACTCGTGGCTGGCGATGTCAATATCGTTCAGCCCGAAGGAAATATAAGTTTTATGGCAAAATCACAGGTGGTAGCCGGTCTGTCAAGTGAACGCCAATTCAAAGAATCGGGATTGTTCGAATATCATCTGTATACATTGCAGCGAAGGACCGATGTAATGAATGATGAAACAAAACAGATCGAGCTTGTCTCGGCAAACAAAGTGAATGCACAGAAGATTTTCATCTATGATGGAATCGCCGATCAATGGAAATACTGGCGGTACAACTATGGCTACCGCGACCAGGGGAGTTTCGGACAGCAGTCGAATCCAAAAGTAGGCGTGTATGTTACATTCAAGAACACGGAGAAGAACGAGCTTGGCATTCCTCTGCCGAAGGGGAAAGTCCGGGTGTACAAACGCGATGACGACGGGAAGGAACAATTCGTCGGTGAGGACGAGATCGATCATACGCCGAAAGACGAGCAGGTGAGGCTTTATATGGGAAATGCGTTTGATCTCGTGGGAGAGCGGGCACAAAAGGATTTCAAAGTAATTGTTTCAGGACATTTGTACGACGAATCGTTTGAGATCAAAGTCCGTAATCACAAGAATGAAGATGTAACGGTGTACGTATATGAGCATCCGTGGCGATGGAGTGAATGGGAGATCACGAAAGCTTCGTCGGAGTGGACAAAGGTCGATCAGACGACGATACAATTTCCGGTGACGATACCGAAGAACGGGGAAAAGGTGATCAGCTATACAGTACGATATAAATGGTGAGGAATGCGTAAATAGAAAATACGGTTCTAAGGAAAAATTAAAAATTAAAAAGGAAAAACAGATGAGCCCCGGAGGTCTACGACCTGTAAGGGGCGGTATCTTGGTAGGTTCTCGGATAGTAAAAAAAATCAGAACCCCGGAGGGGTGGAATCTGGTAAAGACAGGTAAAGTTTATCCCGCACTAAAGTTTACCCTGAGCACGCCGCAGGCGTACCGAAGGGTACCACTTCGTGGAGCGAGCGAATGTAGTGAGTGAGGGGGTAGAGGATGAGGTAGAGGAAAAGGTAAAGGAAGCAAGTCTAGTCCGTCATGCCAAGTCCCGCCCCGTCCTTCGACTCCCCTTCGACTCGCTCCGCTCGCTCAGGACAAGCCCTTCGACTCGTTCCGCTCGCTCAGGACAAGCCCTTCGACTCGTTCCGCTCGCTCAGGACAAGCCCTTCGACTCGCTCCGCTCGCTCAGGACAAGCCCTTCGACTCGCTCCGCTCGCTCAGGACAAGCCCTTCGACTCGCTCCGCTCGCTCAGGACAAGCCCTTCGACTCGCTCCGCTCGCTCAGGACAAGCCCTTCGACTCGCTCCGCTCGCTCAGGACATGTTTTTTTCTTCCTTTTTCAATACATTGCTGACACTTTCCCGGATAAATATGATCAAAGCAGAGAAAAGCCATATGTCGAAAAGAGCGCTTGTTCTCGCAATTCTCCTGGTCCCATTTTCTACGGCCGCACAGGTTTCGCCTGTCACGACACGCGATACCCCTCAGGGAACTAAAATCGTCCTTTCGCGTTCTATTCAGAAAGCGATTCGTGCGTTCGATTCGAGCTTTGTCCCGCTCTCGACACTCGATTACATCAAAACACTCCGGGAAAAGAAATTTAAAGGACATGAAAACTATCTCTCGTTATGCACGGGCGATTTTGACGGGAACGGATTGATCGATGCTGTGATTCTAGGACGAAGCGGTGGAGGGATGCGCATGATTGCTGCGTTTCAACAAAAGAAGAATATCTTTGCGACTGTGAGCGTGAAAGAATTCCCCTTTTTTGAATCGGGGGAAGAGGATGCGTATCTGACAAAAATTCCTGCGCGGGTTCTGAACGTTACCTCGGATAATCGGACCATCTCGTTCGATACGGATACATTTCTGTTGACATATTATCGGCGCGGCAGCATTTTATATCATTGGGGAAAAAATGAGTTTGTACAGTATCAATTGGTAAACTAAGGAGGCGTACGATGGATAAAGTCGATATTGATGAAGAACTCCATGAGATGTACGATGAAGGACCGAAGAAAAAGATTTTCGATTCGCGTACAATCCGTGAGCCTATTCGCCAACTGGGTATGACGAAACCGATCGTTGTTGAAACCGGCTCTCCTGTCTCGGAAGCAATTAAACTCATGCAAGACAATAGTGTGGGTTGCGTTCTTGTTCAGCGCATGGGGCATCTGGCCGGCATCTTTACCGAACGCGATCTCCTCACAAAGCTCACGGGAACCGCGAAAGACTTAAAAACAATATCGATCGACGAAGTGATGACACCGGATCCAGAGGTACTGCAGCCCGATGATACGATTGCATTTGCACTTCACATGATGGCTGTGGGCGGATACCGGCATGTTCCAATTGTCGATGGAGAGAATCGGCCGGTTGCTATCGTCTCAATCAGAGGTATCGTTGAATTTCTTGTTGAAATGTTTCCGGATGAAGTACTGAACCTTCCGCGGAGACCGCTTCGAAAGGCGGGTGAACGCGAAGGTGCATGAACCGGGTCTATATTCATTGTACTAAACCGCTTGTTTTATGTATCCGGAATGTTGCATTAGAGTGCAGTCATGTACAAATTTTAAGGAAAAAGGAAAAATTAAAAAGTAAAAATGAATTAGAATCCCTTTTCCAGTCATTTGTCATTATGAGAGAATGTATGATGAGCAATCATCTCTATTTCTTTTTTATCTTTATATTTGTTGCCTGTTTTTCATTTGCAGCAGCGCAGCAACAACTCGATCTACAATTATGGGATAAGGCACGAGCTATTCATGAGAAGGCGGTCGTTGTGGATACTCATTGCGACGTCCCCGATCGTATGTTTGAAGAAAAAAAGTTCGATATCAGCAAACGTAATTCAAGAGGACATGTGGATCTTGTTCGTATGAAAGAAGGCGGACTCGATGCTGAATTCTTTTCGGTGTATGTCAGCAACGCTCTCGACGAGAAAAATCCTTCGCGTGAAGCTTTGAAGCGTATCGATACAATCCGATCAGTTATCAAACGATACCCATCGCTTGCGGAAATAGCCACCTCAACTTCGGATATCCTCCGATTAAAACGCGAGGGGAAGCGGGCCATCCTGATGGGGATGGAAAATGGTTCACCAGTTGAAGGAAGCCTCGAACGTTTGCGAAAATACTATGCGCTGGGTATCAGGTATGTCACACTTACACATATGCATAACAACCCGATCAGTGATTCGTCAACGGACACGACAGAACGCTGGCACGGATTGAGTCCCTTCGGCCGCACAATGATTCAAGAGATGAACCGACTTGGTATCATGATCGATATTTCCCACGTCTCCGACGAAGCAGCATTTCAGGCGATCGCGCTGAGCGCAAAACCGGTGATTGCGTCGCATTCATGCGCTCGAGCGTTGTGCGATGTGCCGAGGAATATGTCCGATTCGCTTCTGCGCGCCGTGAAAAAGAATGGCGGTGTTGTCATGGTCAACTTTTACCCCTCATACCTCGATATGGCTTATAACAAAAAAATCACTGCAACCAACGACACGATCCGTCCTCAGATGGAAGCAGCGAAAGAAAAATATAGAAATAATCGCGATTCACTCGAACTGAAATTAGATGAGCTTCGCGCGAAATTGATAATTGAACCGCCGCAAGTTGCCGTTCTAATCGATCACATTGATCATATGGTTAAGATTATGGGTGTTGATCATGTCGGACTCGGCTCAGATTTCGACGGAATACCGTCGACTCCGGTCGGACTCGAAGATGTCAGTAAACTTCCGATCATTACCTATGAATTACTCAGGCGGGGTTATTCGGATTCCGATATCAGGAAAATTCTGGGCGAAAATATTCTCCGTGTCATGGCGGCGAACGAAAAAATTCAATAATATTATATGGTACTAATCCGATGAAAAGAGCTTTTATTGACTATGAACTCTGCGAAACCGTTCCGGTAGTATTCATCCACGGTTTTCCTTTCAGCCACGAAATGTGGAAACCTCAGCTCGAAACGTTAAAAGATTCATACCGGATAGTCGCCTACGATATCCGCGGTCACGGGAAGAGTGAAGTAGGCGACGGACGATATACGATAGAATTTTTTGTAAACGATCTTATCGAATTGCTGGATTATAGGAAGATCGAGAAGGCAGTGTTCGTCGGTCTTTCGATGGGCGGATATATCGCGCTCCGTCTGGCAGAGCGGTATCCGGAACGGTTGAAAGGACTCGTCCTCTGTGATACGCGGAGCGAGCCGGACACGAATGAGACGCGGGTAAAACGATCGGAATCGATTCTTGCAGTGAAAAGAGATGGTACGGCGGCATTTGCGAAAAATTTTGTCAAATCGGTATTTGCCGCCGAGACGTTCGAGAAAAAACCGGAAGTTGTCGAATTTATTCAATCGATCATAGAACACAATTCTCCGCTTGGCATTGCAGGAACGCTTCTTGCGCTGGCCTCGATGAACCGATACAACCCCGGCACTCGCTTCGATTTCAGTGCCGACGCTCATTCTCGTTGGTGAGCACGATACATTGACTCCCGTCTCGGCTTCCGAGGCGATGAAACAGCGAATCCCAAACGCTGAACTACGGGTGATTCCGCATGCAGCTCACCTGAGTAATCTTGAAAATCCGGAAGTATTTAATTCTGCATTAATTGAGTTCTTGCAGCGGATAGTATAGGAGTGATCATACATTGCAGTCGAAATCAGCTCAAGAACTGGCAATTCTGCAAAACCAAATCATCCACTGTCGAAAATGTCCCCGTCTGGTAGAATGGAGAGAGAAGATTGCCCGTGAGAAAACGAAACGATTCAGAGATTGGACATATTGGGGTAAACCAAATCCGAGTTTTGGAGATCCGAAAGCAGAAATACTTTTAGTCGGACTGGCTCCTGCGGCGCATGGCGGGAACCGTACCGGACGCATGTTCACCGGTGATCGGAGCGGCGACTGGCTGTACCGCGCATTATTTAGGACGGGATTTGCCAATCAACCTACATCCACCGATCGGAATGACGGACTAAAGCTTAGAAATTGTTATATTACAGCGGTCTGTCGTTGTGCTCCACCATTGAACAAATTACTTCCATCCGAGATTGCACAATGCCGCCCATATCTTCTCCGGGAAATTCAATTACTTAAAAATATTCATGTAGTAGTCGGTCTCGGGAGAGTTGGTTTTGAGAATGCCTATCGCGCCATGCGCGAAGTCCGTTCAGGGGAAATGAAAACCGGCAAACGGCGACCCGCATTCTGTCATGGAGTTGAATATCAACTGGGTGACCGTCTTTTTCTGCTTGGCTCGTATCACCCGAGTCAGCAAAATACATTTACAGGTAAGCTCACGGAAGTAATGTTAGATACCGTATTTCAGAAAACCAAAGAATTGATACGTTAAATATGTAGTGGTCGTTTATTTTCTCTTGCTTTTTAATGACTCCTCATGTATTATTGAATACATTTCAATTCTCTGTAATTACTTTCGATTACTCTTAGATGTCGGTACAATATTCTTTGAAGGACTCTATCGTCCTTATTACAGGTGCATCCAGTGGTATTGGTGCTTCCTGTGCCCAACAATTTGCACAACTCGGGGCGAGACTTCTTCTGACGGCTCGCCGGACAGATCGGCTCAATACGCTCGCCGATCGACTTAAAAAAGAACGGCAAATTCAGGTTCACGCATTCGCCCTCGATGTTCGCAATCAGCCCGAAGTCGAACAGGCACTCCAATCACTCCCCGAAGAATGGAAAACAATTGACGTTCTTGTTAATTGTGCTGGACTCAGCCGCGGGTTAGATAAGCTGCAGGAGGGGAAGATCAGCGACTGGGAAGAAATGATCGATACGAATGTCAAGGGGTTACTCTATATCACGCGTGCTATTTTGCCGGGAATGATTTCCCGGAATCGCGGACATGTCATCAACATCGGATCAATTGCAGGTCATTGGGTATACCCGGCCGGCAATGTTTATTGTGCTTCGAAATATGCAGTGAAGGCGTTGAGTGAAGGATTAAAGATGGATCTTCTCGGAACGCAGATCAGAGTCAGTTCGATTGATCCGGGATTGGTTCAAACCGAATTCAGCCTTGTCCGTTTCCACGGCGACGGTGAGAGAGCGAAGAAGGTGTATGAAGGATTGCAGCCTCTTTCCCCGGATGACATTGCCGATGCGGTGATCTACTGTGCAACTCGACCGCCGCATGTGAATATAAACGAAATCATTGTCATGCCGGTCGCACAGGCATCAGCGACAATGGTTCACCGTCGGACATAATTAATATGCTGTCAATAATAAGAGTGTTGGATTAAAACAGAAAAGGAAAAAGTTCGCATGTACTATAGGGATATTTTTTTATTTTTCATCGGCATTGTTCTTCTTGGTCTATCGATCCTGAAAATATTTCCCGCGTGGATGAGCTACATTGGACTTATGTCATTTATAGTGATGGGTGTTCGGCTCGTTGTTCACGGAATTAAATTAAAGATTGCGACAATCCCCCCTCGTCCTTCAATCGAAGACCTTGAAAGTCGATGTCAGCAAGAGGCAGAAAAGGAAGCCCGGAAAAAATTTATCGAAGATGAACTTTTACGGTTTAAAATCGAGAGAAGTAAAACCCAAACGAATGCGCAATAGGTGAAGCACCCCAAAAAGTACATTGATGATGAACTCAGCCCTGAATTTCTCCTTACCGCGTATTGTCACGGGTATTTTCCCATGGCGGAAGCCGGAACCGGAGAAATTCGATGGTATTCTCCGGATCCCAGAGCCATCCTCGAACTTAATGCATTGAAGATTTCCCGGAGTTTACGACAAGCGCTTCGGCAGTGCCGGTATGAGCTTAAATTCGACACAGAATTTTCAAATGTTATCCGTTCCTGTGCAAAACGCAAAGATACCTGGATTTCAGAAAGAATTATTGCCGCCTATGAACGGCTTCATTCCATCGGTTTTGCCCATAGTATTGAGGCCTGGTTTGGCCAGGAACTTGCCGGAGGATTATACGGGGTTGCAATAGGTGGGGGATTCTTTGGTGAGTCGATGTTTCACATCAAGCGTGATGCGTCGAAAGTAGCTCTTGTCGGACTAATCGAACGTTTGCGCTCACATGGTTTTACACTTCTCGACACTCAATTCATCACACCTCATCTCCTTTCGATGGGAGCGACAGAAATTCCACGTGAGGATTATCTACATCGGCTCCGAAAAGCAGTCGGGAAAAAATGTTCCTTCTAAACTGAAAACTCCAGCCCGACTCGATGAGGGGCTGTCTATAAAGTAATTTTTACCGTAACAAAATCTCAGACAGTAAAAAATTTCAACGTGATCATTTTCATGGTTGTCTCGATACATATGAAATGGTCTAACTGCTCTGTATATACTCGCCACGAACAAAAAAGTCCACTGGCTCGGTGAGATTAGTTATGTACTTGAAATTCCAACCTTTCTTCAAATTCGTGGTTTCGTTGTCCTCGGTCAAGAATATCTTGCACTCTTGAGAATCAACGACAATCTTCCCATTCTTCCCAAGTGCTGTGATCGTGATCGACATTCTTCTGAATGTCTTCTCGCTCCAGTTTACAGAGATGTTGCCTGTTAGTCCGTTTGGGGAAATCAGGTTCGAGAAAATGGCGTCCTTCTGACTCAGCAGAGAATATCTTCTTCATTATTGTCCCCGTCGCTTTTGTCGGGACACCCCAATAGTAGTTAATGAGATTTATTAGATGTGAACCATAATCTAGCAAGCATCCTCCACCTTCAGCGGTCTTAGAACGCCACAAGGTCTTGTTTTCCTTGACAAAAGCGGGCCCATTTACTTCTGCCGTGAAATGAAATACCCTACCCAGGACTTCCTCGTTAGTATTTCTTCACATATTTGAAAGTCGCGCAACAAAACGGTTGCGGAGCGTACCTAGCCTGCAAGTCTCTCTCTCTTGCAATCTCGGTTAGTTCCTGTGCTCTCTGGTACTCTGTCCCAAACGGTTTTTCAACAAATGCGTTGACGCCCCTTTCCAAGAAGAATTTTGTGATCTCATAATGCGTGCTGGTAGGAGTAGATATCACAACACATTCGGGCTTTGCTTTTTCGGCTAACTCCCTATAGTCATTATAGCATTTGAAAGAGGTCAGTTTCCTCAAAGCATCAAGTACAAACCCTGATTTATCGCATACACCAACGATCTCAGCGTTCTCATCTTGATTCAGGATTGATAAATGTGATATTCCCATTTTGCCGAGGCCGACTACTGCTGTACGGACCACCTAATTCTCCTCCTAAGTTTTTCCTGCCTTATT
>CAVZMI010000020.1:0-319819 GCA_963776275.1 Ignavibacteriota bacterium | reverse complement strand
AGCATAAAAGAAGTTTTTGTGAAGCAAAAATTTGCGTGAGTGCCGTCGGGCACGAACCTTTTATGCTGTGTTATATGAAGTGGCGGTATCATTATTTCCCCTCAATTAGATTCTTAATAATTTCAGTTAGTTCATTGATTTTTTGCTTGGGTATCTTGTTATTTCTATAATGCCACATTACATTTAAAGGCTTTTTATACCTATCGCTCTCTTTAGGAATTTCCAAAAAATCTTCAAGTTCTCTTGGAAATTGATAACAATTTAGTGTGAAACTATTTTTATTATTTTGTATAAATTCATTTATTTTCTTATGCTTATCTGAATCGTTATCCCCATCAAATAAAACAGAATGTTTAATACCTAGTTTACCAAATAAGTTCATATATCGGTGGATATCATACTTTCCCGCCGCATTGAGAATGTACATTCTACTGTTCTCAAGCGTTATCTTTTCATTTTTAATGAGTGTATCTATTAATGCCTTATCGCTCAAACCTTCACAAATAAGTACAGCATCAGCAAAGAAAGCACAACATCTGTCGGGGTCTAACCACAAACAATAACGTATAGATTCTAATTCGATATCTCTATCTGTTGAAGTTTCCCCTAAAATTGTTTTTAATTCTTTGTTTTCTTCCAGAGTCGCTTTTAGGGTTTCCTTGTCTATTTGATAGATTTTTGTCTCGGGGCCATCCTTTGCAAGCTTCAAAATGGATGGTATGACATCTATGTTTTTACTTGCAAAATGTGTAGAATGCGTTGATATTAAAATTTGTTGAGAGTATTCGGCGGAAAGTTCTTTTAGACTTATATTCAAAACCTCTTGCTGAGCAGGATGTAAAAATGCTTCTGGTTCTTCGAAGAGAATTAGGGTGAAATTTGGAGAAAATTCCTTTTTATCTTTTTTTGTTGGCGTATCTTTATATTTAACAGAGAGTTTTACCAAAGTATAAATCAGATGTCTTTGGAGACCCTGCCCAAAAGAACTTACATCCAATTTTTGATCTTTTAGGTTTTTATCTTCTAAGTAATGGGTTACTAAATTTTTTATTATTTCTTCTGGCTTAATTTGGTTAATTTCGATTCCAAAAGAGGTTCCCCAGTCCCTAATTTCGTCATTAATATCTTGGATTAGATTTTTTAACGAAATGCCATCTTTGGAAGCTTCTTTTTTAAATTTTTCGTTAAAATCTTCAAAAGATTTGCCTAGACTTTCAAAAGCGGGACTATTTTTTATTACTTTCTTTACAACAAACTCTAATAGATTTCTAAAAGCCGATGGTCCACTTAATTTGGTATATTCATCTACTTTAGTAACTTCTGGAATATAGATGACATCCCCTAATTTGGCTTCTGAAATGTTCTTAGCTCCGTAAAAGAGATTGTCTGAGAGTTGCTCCCCCTCATAAGCGTAAATATTACTCTGGTTAGATTTTACTCTGTTGGTGTCAGTAGATTTTAAATATTTTCTTACTCGCAAAATATTATTTGGCTGTTTGTATTCATCTTTTAAATCCGGAAATTCATCATCCTCCAAATGAAATTCTATTTCAATCCAACTTTCTTGGTCATCTACATCAAATTTAGGTAAGTCTCGGTTGGATGTGAATTTCAAATCCTTCTCATAAAATATTCGTATAGCATCTATTATATTTGTTTTCCCTGAGTTATTCATGCCAATCAGCAAAGAATAATCACATAAATTAAGTGATTGCTCTCTTATGGACCTGAAATTATGAATTGTAATTTTTGTAATCTTCATAAGATAAGCCTCCTAATATTTTAAAACCGCCATTTCATATAACGTCTCGCCCAACAACGCCGTTGTGCCGCGAGCTAAGAAAAGCTTTACCTACCAAAACGCGAAGCGGCACAATGGAGCGACGACAACTATTTCCTATAAACAAACAGAGCGTCGTTGTTGGGCGTGTTAGCTGCCGTTCGCGTCCATTGAATAGTGCAGTAAGCGAGCTTCAAGGAAAACAGATGACGAGCCGCAGACTATTTCACTTTGACGCTACCGTCAACCTCGAGGATCTTCTTCTTTCCACCAGCGGAGATCCAGATTGCTGCCTTGTTGTTGACGATGATCTTGTAAGCAAGCCGAGGAAGCAGCAGAATGATATTCACCGGCAGCAGAAGAATATTTCCCAAGAATACAAACAATACTCTTAGCATTGTGATTTACTCCTTTCAGTTTATGGAAATTACGTATCTTGAAAATGCACCACAGCAAATACGGCAATGACAAAAGAGATGCATCGGAGACTAGGTCGGTAGTCGTTGCTTCCCTTTTTCCGATGCGGCCATAGTGAAGCGGCGATATAGAATCGCGGTCTTGAAGCCGACACCAATAGCGTATACGGTCGCGAATACGGCAAATGGCATAACAGAATTGGTGCCGTGAATCTGGCCCGCTATGAAAGAAGCCAGAAGTGCTGGAACGAGCAAAATGAGCATCAGCCATCCGTTCCAATAGTAAAGAGAAAAAGCCAATCGCGGTGCCAGTATGGAAAACCCCAAAAGCAGCGGCCAGAATACAAGTGAAACGACAAGCCAGAAAGTCACTAATCCGCTTACACCAATGCCGCTAGGAGCTGCATCCAGAGCAGCCAGTGCAAAAAAAACAAACGCGGGCGATAAGGCAGCGATGACGATTGTGTGGCGGCGAACAACCTTCCACCACACCTTCGAGCGTGATTCGCCGTCGTATAATTCGAGCACTTCCATACAGTATTGGGTCTCCTCGGCTGTTTAGAATTTCCAGACCATGATAATTAGCTCCTGTGATTTGCGCGAATGGCGGCTAACTCGCATAACAACGTACTAGTGCGTTGTTATTTTTTTTGACTGTAGTTCCGTAAGTAACGCTCTTTTCGAAAGAGCTTGGAGTATATCTAGTGTGCAATAGTAAGAAGAAGCGAGTGGAAAAGCAAATATCACGATTACGTACTTCCTGACCAATGATGGTTTTCAACAAGTCGTGAGTGATTGGAATACCGCGGGATTCGGACAGCTCGATGAACGCTTCGGTAACGATCTTCGCTGCTGAGTAGAATGTTTTATTTTAAGTAAGTACAGCTATAAAATAGTACTCTGTTTACATCATTCCGCCTACGCCCATAAAACGGGCTCCGGCGGACATGGCCCGCAATCCCCAATCTCATTGATTTTCTCTGTTTACATCATTCCGCCTACGCCCCGATATCCTTCGACAAGCTCAGGACGAGAAATCGGGCTTCCGCCTTCGCTTCCCGTCTCGCCTTCGGCTCACCGAGGCGGACGCTCCGGCGGATAGATCGGCGGACAGGTTCGCAATTCGCAATCTCATTGATTTTCATCTGTTCACATCATTCCACTTCGCTTACGGAGGAACCATTCCACGGAAAAGAACAGAATTGTGCCGATCATCAGCCAGACTGAATTCCATAATGTAAACTCATGGGCATGGCGGATTTCTTTTGGATATAACCGGGGGAAATTTGATGCATCACGGAGAAGAGACTGTGCATCGGCGATTGTCATGAACCGTCCGCCTGTACGCTCGGCAAGCTGTCGAAGTACAGGAACATTCATCCGTGTCTGAAGAAATTCTACATTCATTTCACCGACCGAGAACCGCCCCCGGTCTTCACCGATCGTATTTTCACCTATCCTGGCTATACCCGTATAGGAATAATCGCCTTCGGGGAGACCATCAATCGTCGCCTCATACCGGCCGTTTCCGATCAGACGAAGCGGATACTCGGATGTGTCGGTGCCGTTTAAAAATTTTACCCGGACGTCGGCGTTATCGATCGGAGAATAATTTTCATCGTATACCTGTCCTTTTATTCCAATAGGTTCACCGGCGCTATACAACGGACGTGCCGGGGTAATCACGACCCGGCGGGAATCCTCGCGTGTAGTCAGCCAGCGGACGGCATTGCTGATGAAAGACGATAACATAGCCTGATGGTACGACGCCGGCCGCACAAGAAGCTCCCATCTCCAGATGCCGTAAGCCAGCAGTGCAAGCGATTTTGTCTGTTGTAACGAACGGGATATAAGAAGAGGATCGGATAACATCACACCCTGTATTGAAGCAGTCGCGAGGACGTTGCTCTCGGGCTTTGCTTTATACGGCGCATCTCCTTCAAAAATTGGTGGAAGCGAATTCCAGCGGTCAACACGGCGGCGCGGATCGTCCTGTTCATTCTCGGAAGCAAATGAAAAACGGAACATTGCATTTTCGACCTGCCCGGGTGTAAGTGTAAAAGCAACTTCGCGCTCTCCCTGCGTAGTCGAGGATATCGTAAAGGGAAGAAGCGGTTCAAGGAGCCGGAGCTTCTCGTAATCGATAGTCCGGCTTGCTATAAACAGCAGCGGTTTTTTCTGATTCTCAACATCATACCGGATCATCCGTATAAGATCCGGCGACGCATTGCTTGTCGGATAACCGATAAGCACAAGACATTCCGAACCGTCGAGATCATTCTGTGTAGGTGCTCCTTCATAAAACTCGGACGATGTTTTTTGTATGAATGTTTTCACCGAAATGTTCTTGTCGAGCGCCAGAATGCGCCGTACAAATGCAACATCCGGACTAGGTGCCCCGGCGATCAGAGCAACGGAGATTTTACTTTTTAATACCTTGATGAAAAACGACCGGCTGTTATTTTTTTCGGTCAATTCACCGGGCACCTGTGAAGTGTGTACGGTGTATTTATGAATTCCTTCCTCTTTCGGTGTGATCTCGAATTGCATGGCGGCATTAAAAGTACCGGGTCCGAGCATAAACGGTTTTTTCTGGATCACGGTGGATCCTTCAGTCAGTGTTATATCAATGCGCGATCCTTCACAGCCCACACTCGTAATTGTGGCATCGACCGGAATGGCACTATCGACGTATCCAATATGGTTTGCAAGAACATCGCTGATAAGAACATCCTTTTGCTCCGATGAATCTCCAACGCCGACCGAAATGACGGGCACTCCGAGCTCTTCCGCATCGTAGACCGGATTTTGGCCGGTGGTAATGTTTCCGTCACTTACAATAACGACAGCCTGGATATTTTCATCATCGCGTTTATTGTGAATCTCGTGAAGCGCCGAGGCGATATCGGTCTCACTCCCGTTAAAACGAAGCGAATCGGTTTGAAGCCGGGCTATTGGCTGCAGGCGATTTGAAAAACCAAAGTACCTGACTTCACTACCGGACGCGAGCCGAAATGGCGATTCCCGCAGCAGCGCTCGGACATTCTCATCGCGTTTTCCGGTTTTATCGGTGATAGTCATACTCTGCGATTGATCGAGAAGTAGGGCAACGACGGGGGGTTGGTGTGTTGTGGATATAAGCGATGCGACCGGTTCTGCAATTATCAGCAATAAGCATGCAAGACCGAGGGTGCGGAGGATTGTCAGTACGATCCGTAAGGTCGTACTGATCGGTGGAAGCGGCCGCCGATAAGAAAAAAAAGCGATTGCAGCGGCGATAGCAATGGCTGTAAAAAGAATTATCGGGTTACCGGAAAGATGAAATGATATTTCAGCAAGGACCAGCATCAACGGATGTACACCATTTTCCGGACCAGGGTTTTTCCTCCCGATGAGAGGCTGCAAAAATACACGCCGCTGGCAAGTGATTTCGTCCGTGGAAATACCACATCGTATGACCCGGGCGACTGAACATAATCGACGAGCGTCTCGACCTCGCGGCCAAGAAGGTCGAAGATCTTTAGTGTCACATTTCCCTGATGTTCAATTGTATAATGGATTGTCGTGCCCCCGTTAAATGGATTCGGATAATTCTGATTGAGCACAAATTGATAAGGTTCGAGCTCTTTGGCATAATTCAGGTCGCGGATGAGTTCCCACTGTTGTCTTGCGCGTTGTGCGGCGTCCTTGAGAGCGGTGAGATTGTTTGCGGCAATGAATGCAAAAGGAACGACAAGGGAATCGGACTGATCAAGCGTCCGCGGTCCGAGTCCAATCACCATTGAAATATCCGACGGACCTGCACTTGTCTGCGATATGCCGTTGCTCAGGGCATCCCATTTTTCCGATTTTGTAAATCCGTCGTAGACTCCCCATGGATTTCCAGATGCGGCATTATCTATGGCATGAAAGACAAGTGGATCCGGGCTGAGCATGACTACTCCGGTATATGCGGCAGTACTTCCACTCGTTGTGTCGTATACGTATGCCAGGTGCAGGTTGGTGTCGAGCGCGGTTATATTATCGTTGACCGCTCCAATGTCCCAGTCCAGATATAATCCCGCACAAAAATTGGCCAATGTATTTGATGAAGTATTTATTACATCATACCTTAATAGTATAAAATCGTCATTAGGCGGATTGATGAATGCAAAACTTCCGTATTTTACGCTGATCCCGAGCTTATTTGTCGTTGCATAACCATCGTTGAAAATTCCGAATCCCTGCTGATCGGCTATTGATCCGGGTTTATGTATAGTTAGATTGGAGAGAGCTTCGAAATCCTTATCCTGCTGCTCATAATCTTCTGCGCGCGCCGCATCGACAATATGCGAAGTATCCGTTCCCGCCATAAATGCGCCTTCAAAAAGATAATTCATTGTTCCTGTTTGCTGAAACAAAAATCCCGATCCCTGAAAATTTGATGGGTAGTCATTATAACCCAGGTTACCCTTGCTCGTGATCGTCATGGTTATCTGGTTGGTGTTCATGTTGAGAAATGTCGGATCGGACCAGAAACGATACGGAATTGTAATCGGTGTACGAGCCGTCGGATGTAATGAGCGTGCATTGAATAAACTGATTTTCCGGAGCGTTATCCCCGATGGTCACACGAAATGGTACGGGGAGCTGACATGATTGAAGTGTTCCAAGTATTCCAATCTGCTGTGAAGGGTTTTGTATCGTAATAAATGAACTCGTGCTCGTGAGTGTGGCAGTAACATTTCCCGATAGTTGTAAAAAGTTAGTGAGAGTTACATTGATCTGTATTGTCTCTTTAGGATTGAATATACCGTCGTTGTTGCCGGTTCCGGAATCGCCAACGGTGTAACTTGTCATCCGGATTGCAGGAGATTGCACAGTGAGTGCCCTGTATGCATTCACACGGCCGTACCCAACCTGATTCTCATACCCGGGATTGCTGCTGTTGATGTTATCGGCTGAAATGCGGACCTGTTGACCTACCTGTAAAGGCGTAAGAGACTTATTGTTTGATTTCACGAGTGCCGCAATGCCAGACACGATTGGTGCTGACACTGATGTTCCACTAGCTAAGCCAAAACTTTCATAGGGAAGCGTACTGATCACATCCTCACCGGGAGCCGAAACTGCGACCGTATATCCATAATTTGAGAAATACGATTTCTGGTCAGTCTGTCCTGTTGCTGCGACAGAAAGTACATTATCATATGAAGCCGGATATTCCACAGCTATATCGATATCATTAGCGCTGTTCCCGGCTGCTGCAACAACGAGAGCACCTTTCTGTATTGCATACGTGATGGCATCATAGATTACCTGAGAAAATCCCGCACCGCTCCAGCTGCAGTTAATGATCGCTGCACCACGATCGGCAGCGTACACAATTCCTTTTTCGCCGTACCAGACTTCGTTCGAGTTTGGATCATCGGGTCCATTTTTAATAGCCATCAATTTACAATGCGGCGCAACACCGGCAACACCATAATTGTTGTTTGTGATGGCCGCAGCAATACCGGCGAGAAATGTTCCATGCCAATTTCCCGGACTCGGATCGTTATCAGGGTGATAAAAATCCCACCCAATCCAATCGTCGATATATCCGTCGTCATCATCGTCTATGCCGTTAAATCGTTTATCGTTTCCCAGGGCGTCGAGTCCAGTCTCACCCGGATTATTCCAGATATTAGCTTTCAGGTCGGGTTGATAATCGATATCAATTCCTGTATCGACAATTGCGATGATGACAGTTGAATCGCCCTGTGTGATATCCCATGCCGCCTCGGCCTGAATCTTAGGAAGATGCCACTGGAGCGGATATAATGGATCATTTGCTGTGCTATCGATTTTATAGCGGAACCGGGGTTCTGCGAACTCCACGTCTTCGGCACGCATCAATAACTTTGCTATGGCGACAGCATCGCTGGGGCCGGAATAATGGACTTCATAGTATTTCGAGAGATCGATTAAGGACGTATCTTCAGGAGGAGAAGTATGACCGATAAACACCGGCTCAAGTCGTGGTGTAACAAGGGTCGATAGCACAGCATCGAGTGAAGGAATTCCGCTCCGTCCTTTATGAAGAACAGCCGGCCGTGCAGCACCGAGTTTTATAATAACTTCACCCTGTATATACGTATCCGGCGCGATGTGTTCGAGACGGGATAACGATTTGGTTTTCTTCTGCATCGACCGATTTGCCGGCCATAGAGGAGAAGCGATGAAAAAAATAACAATGCACCAGACAAGACAATGTTTCATAAATTTCCTTATCACAATTTAGATTCCATAATAAAAAAACGGTGCCCATTGATGGGGCGGCCGGAAGATCGGCATAGCAATCATTTCCCGCTGCGCCTGAAGATATGCGGATTCCAGACCCATGTGATTTGCCAGCGAGCTATAAAATTGCTCGTCGAATGCACGGACAGCACCCCGTTCCGGCTGCCAGAACGTCCCGATGACTGCTCGAGTTCCGTTCAATAATAATAAAGCCATATGAAATTGATTCACACTTTCAATACTAGGTCCCACATTCATTATGATAATACATGGATAGTTATAAAGGGCATGAAGTGAACCCAATGGAACGTCCACCGATCCGTTAGGAGTTTTTCCGTCGGAAAGCGATATGTAAGAATTTCGTGTATGGATACCGTCGTAAAGGAAATCGGTTGCGATGTGAAGGACATCACCATTAGAACCGAAAAGATTTTCACGTGTCGCATCGGGACCGAGAAATAATTTTGCCTCCTTAAAAAATGTTTTTATATCTCGTAGGACGTAATCGACCTCCCAGTTTGTTACACTAGGATTTCCCACGGCGACCATGTCATTCAGCATACGCTTCTGGTTTGATCGGAAGAGCGCCGCAGAAGCAAATGGTAAATATCGAATGAGTTGATGCTCGGCTACATATTCTCCTTTTGTAATAGTACCAGGACTTATCAGTGCATGAAAAGGGATATCAGAGAGTTCGGGCGGGGGAACGATCACCAAACCGGATTGACGGATATCTGGTACCTGGATTGAACCGAGCAACTCGTTATAAAGCATCTTTGCGTAAGTATGCATCCGAAAATATTTATCATCAATGTTACCGATATCAGGGCGTTCATGAGGCGCTGCCGGTGCAAAAAGAATCCGCCGAAGCTCATCAGCATGTTGAAGAATCGACGGATAACTTGTCGGAATACGCACCAGTGAAAATGAAGTGCGCGTCACAACAGCACAATAAAGCTGTATTTCTGCAGGGATATATTCTAGAAGGATCATTCCCGGTGGGATTTGTGCTTGAATATCTTCAACACGGATATTTTTTATACGGAAGAAGAATGACGAATTTGGTTCTTCTTTTTCGATCGCCTGGATTGCATTCTCCCGTTCTGCAGATTTGTCTTTAATAACGTCTGCAAGTCGGGTACATTTTGCTTCATCTCGTTGCTCATCGGGTTTGCCGATTTCGATTGTTCGCTCGCGCTTGAGAGCCGCCAGCTCTCCCGATAATATCTGAAAACTCTTGAATTGTTTTATCAGAGTTTCCAGATGAGGTTTCGGGTCAAGCGATTGAATGGTTGCGATACATTGAGCGAGAAGGCCGCGCTCATGATAAATGAACGCTTCCCGGGATCGGTTTAACACTATGAGGGTCCGTGAGAGATCGTCTGCAATAGAGAACGAGGTGTGATCATGAGTCCATACAAGTCCCGAACACAGATTAATTTCACAGGATTGTGTCAGTGCTTGTTCATACGCGTCGAGTGCCTTGTGGTAAATTTCGACAGCTGCAGTGAGGTTTCCGTTTTCTTCGGTCGCTTTACCGAGGTGTTGAAGCGCCCGTGCCATTCCTGCGGGATATTCAAGTGCGGAGAAGAGTTCTGCAGCCTGACGGTACGATTCGAGAGATTGCTGA
This sequence comes from Ignavibacteriota bacterium, assembly GCA_963776275.1. Classification (GTDB taxonomy): domain Bacteria; phylum Bacteroidota; class Ignavibacteria; order UBA10030; family CAVZMI01; genus CAVZMI01. Next base: position 309,732 of record CAVZMI010000020.1, on the reverse strand, counting down.
TGTGAAGTGAATCGTTCAATGTCACCACGGTGAATTAGCAAACATGCTTCGGCAATCCGATCATTATTCTGGCGGGCGATATTAAGGGCATCGGTACACAGGTTTAGCGCATCTCCCGAGCGGCGGAGAAGATAATTCACCTCAGCGGCATGCAGCAGTGCGCGGATTTGAACAGAATATTCTACGAACTCGTTTAATGCAATCGCATGAGAAAAAGCGTTTGCTGCATGAATATAATCGTTGATGCCAAGATATGCGATTCCTTCGTTTAGATACCAGCGATGTGTCGCATTTGTCTCGTTAGCTAGCACCTGAGGCTGGATCAAGGCCAATAGTTGAAGCGCATCAATGAATTGTTTTTGATGAAGGGCCACCTCACAGAGCGAAAGAGCGGCATCGAGATCGTCATCGGGTTTATTGATAGATTGTGCTGTCGTCCGTGCCTTTGAAAAATATTCGATCGCCTGACGGTACAATCCCGTTGAACAATGTAATCGTCCCAGGGTATTATATCCCGCAATGGCACCCGGCTTTTCGCCGAACATTTCACTGATAACAAGACTCTGTTTTGCCACTGCGATTGCCTGATCTGTCTGACCGAGCTCGGAATGAACCTCGGCGATCATTACAAGAGCGGCTGACTGCCGGCCGCGATCCCCCGCGTTCTGTGCAAGTCCGGATGCACGGGTAAATTGTTCAATTGCCTGTTGGAAATTTCCTGCGGTGTGTTCCATTGCTCCGATAGCGACGAAGACATCGGATGCTCGTACAGGTTCATTGTTGGATTCAAAGAGTTCTGCGGCCTGTCTATACAGTTCGTCGGCTTCCCGGTAATGGAATTCCTTTTCCTGTGCGGCTGCTTGACTGAAAAGTGTTTCGGCACGGCGGATTTCGTCGGTGTTATGCCGGCCGCAAGTCAGCGATATGAATACTGATGCCGCAAGGACAATAATCACGATAAACCGCTTGAAGAACACACTATTCCCTGTGCAATTGTGAATACAAACGCCGAAGATGGCCGTTCCACCTTCGGCGTTTAATATAGAGAAGATTTCGGGGAATCTCAATTGTTATAAACCAACTCCAATTCCGATACTTCCTACAGGTATCTTTCCAAGACTATAATCGGCATTGATTTTGAAAAAAAGAAAATTAACGCTTGCACCGACGGTCAACCGGAATGTATTTCCCCCCGTGAAATCGGCTGTAATCTTTTGCGTTGTATGTTTCACCGGATCTTCATAGTTGTATGAAAGATCCATTGTACAGCGTTCATACGCCAGGCCGCCGTAGATTGTGATGAGAAGGATTTTTTTACTTGCCTGAATCCCGAGAGAAAAAGCCGATGCATCGAAATTATCGCCAACCGTCAGACTTTGATACGTAATCTGTGCCGCGAGATGAAGCGGTATTAATGAAATATATTGGCTCAGGCTGTGTTGGACTCCGAATCCCCAGAACGATACCTTCCCCACATCCGACATATTTTGTGCCGGCAGGTACCGGATCATCAGCTGTGTTCCCATGTAGTTTCCGACGGATGCCTGAGGGACAAAGAGGGGAACAAGTTTTACGTCACCGAATGCTCCCGCACCACTCAGGTACTTGTTCGGTGCACCGGAAGGGATCGTACCCGGGATATCCGATCCGTTTCCACCGAGAACCGTAGCTGTCGTTGACGTCTGTCCATTGTACGGGGATACGGTGTTGAATGTCTGCATGTCGGATGTAATAAATGTACAGATAATTTTTATACCGCCATAGATTTCGAGATCTCCTTCCGTATCGGCAGAGTGGTATAATCCGGAATTGAGATTTGCGCCGAATGCATCGACAAGCGGCTGGACATAACCTTTTGCGTAGTCTAGAGGTGAAAAGTGTAATCTTTCATCGATCGACTGTGCGACCATCGACGGCGCAATGATGATGGTGATCATTACAAAAGAAGCAAAACAGAAAAAAGCGGATTTTTTCATGGTTCCTCCGGTATTGGTTTGATGAATACTGGAAAATATGAATTCATATGATGAGAAACAACCGTGTTGCTTCTCCTGCACTTTCTTTGTATATTTTTGCAAGAAAAACATTAAATTTTCAGATCCAGTACTATTCTTTTCGGGCATTGATGAAACCGTCGGATGGCGGTCGCGGAGCCCGCTTTTCATTTTTATCATATGAATCAAGAAAAAGTGATCGTCCCCGAACAATCGGTGGCATCTCCGGGCGAAGAAATCCCCACAAAGCTGCCTGTTCTTCCGCTTCGCGATGTAGTTATTTTCCCTACCATGATCTTTCCAGTGCTGGTGGGGCGGGAGTCATCTCTTCGTGCAGCGAATGAAGCAATAGAACGTGATAAATATATATTTCTCGTCTCCCAAAAAAATTCTACCGTCGATGAACCTGGCCGGGACGATATTTTCCATGAAGGAACCATTGCCCGTATCATCCAAATACTCAAACTGCCCAACGGATTGCTTAAAGTTTTGGTGGATGGTGTTGCACAGGCTACAGTAAAGAAATTTCTTAAAAATGAAAATTTTCTGGAAGCCGAACTGGCAATTCCGGAAATCACCATGACGCTTGATGCAGAGCTCGATGCGCTCGTTCGTCATACTGCCGGACTTTTTTCCGAATATGTGCATCTGAACCGGAATATTCCTCCGGAAGTGCTTATCGCATTCGAAAATATAAAGGAACCGCTTCGGAAAATGTACTATGTGGCGGCAAATATCCTTCAAGGAGTTGAAACAAAACAAAAAATTTTACAGCTCACAGATGCGCGCGAGCAATTCTTTGAGTTAATCAGGATTTTGAATGCTGAAATCGACGTCCTTAAAATCGAGAAGGAAATCGACGGGAAGGTACACAACAACATTCAAAAGTCGCAGAGAAAATATTTCATTCAGGAACAGATAAGGATTCTTCAGAGTGAACTGGGCGATGAAGAAACATCGCCGGAATTCATAAAGTTGAAGGAGAGCATTAAGAAATGTAAAATGCCAGCTTATGCCGAGGAAAAAGCGCTTGAAGAGCTCGACAAGCTGACAAAGACCCCGCCGATGTCCCCAGAAGCAACGGTCATCCGAAATTATCTCGATTGGATACTTGCCGTTCCATGGACTGTGCGTACAAAAGACGACCTGAAGGTCGAGCACGTTCAACACATTCTTAATGAGGATCATTTCGGACTCGAAAAGCCGAAGAAGCGAATTCTCGAACATATTGCAGTCCTGAATCTTGTTAAAGAGGTCAAAGGCCAGATACTTTGTTTTGTCGGCCCGCCCGGTGTCGGGAAGACGTCGCTCGGGAAGTCGATTGCACGTGCACTGGGCCGGAAATTTGTGCGAATCTCACTGGGTGGTGTACGCGATGAAGCCGAAATCCGTGGTCACCGCCGTACCTACATCGGATCGATGCCGGGAAAAATCATTCAGTCTATGAAACGCGTCGGCGTCGTTAATCCGGTAATGCTGCTTGACGAGGTTGATAAAATGAGCATGGATTTCCGGGGTGATCCGTCGTCGGCACTTCTCGAAGTTCTCGACCCTGAACAAAATGTTGCGTTTAATGATCACTACCTCGATGTCGATTACGATCTCTCGTCCGTCATATTCATTACAACGGCCAATATACGATATCAGATTCCGTTGCCGCTGCAGGACAGAATGGAAATCATCGAACTTCCAGGTTATCTCGAACACGAGAAGTTTGAAATTGCGAAGCGGCATATTATTCCGAAACAATTAGTCGAGCACGGACTCCAGAAAAGCGGAATTAGATTTTCAGATCAGGCAGTAAAAACCATTATTAATTTGTATACACGAGAAGCCGGCGTACGGAACCTTGAACGCGAGATTGCCTCGGTTCTCCGCAAAGTGGCAAAGGAGATCGTGACCGAGAACCAAGTCAGAAAAAAGAAAACGCGAACGCTGAAGCATGAAATGAGCATCAGCGAAAAGAAAGTAATTGAATATCTTGGTGTTCCAAGATTCAGGAGCCGGAATGCCGTGAAACAACGGCGTGTCGGTTCGGTGACAGGACTGGCGTGGACAAGCACTGGGGGCGAAATTCTTAGTGTCGATGTAACTATCATGAGCGGCCCGGAACGGCTGACACTCACCGGTAAACTGGGCGACGTGATGAAAGAATCTGCACAGGCAGCGCTCAGTTATATCCGCTCGAATGTAAGAGCACTTCGTGTCCCGCAGAATTTCTTCGTGAAAAGGGAAATCCATGTCCATCTACCCGAAGGTGCGATACCGAAAGACGGACCATCGGCAGGTATTACGATGACAATGGCAATTATATCGGCAGCGGCTAATAAACCTGCCCGGGCCGATGTTGCTATGACGGGTGAAATCACGCTCCGTGGAAATGTGCTTGCCATCGGTGGATTGAACGAGAAACTTCTTGCAGCACAGCGAAGCGGCATACAAATAGTGCTTATTCCTAAGGAGAATGAAAAGGAGCTTGAGGAGATTCCGAAGGAAGTCCGGAAAGGATTGACCATTATTCCGATCGATATGATTTCTGATGCTCTTCCGTACGTATTTGATACCTGGAAACCCCGGAGGAAACGGAAATAGGGTGCTGTGGGGACGGAAATAGGGCATTGTTGAGACGTTCCATTGGAACGTCTCAACAAGCCATTTGTCATAATGAAAAAAAAATTGTATCATTACCTATCATGACCTACCTTGTTACTGCACGAAAATGGCGGCCGATGCTGTTCGACGATGTTGTCGGACAATCGCATGTGACGAATACGTTGCGTAATGCAATTACGCAGAACAGGCTTGCACACGCGTATCTGTTCAGCGGTTCGCGCGGAGTAGGGAAAACCACTACGGCGCGTCTGCTGGCGAAGGTGATCAATTGCACACATCCGGTCGATGGTAATCCATGCAATGGGTGCGAGTTCTGCATCGAGACGACGGATGGACGCAACATGGATGTCATCGAGATCGATGGTGCGTCGAACAACAGTGTGGATCAAATCCGCGATCTCCGGGAATCGGCCCGCTATACACCGACAAAAGGGAAATACAAGGTCTATATCATCGATGAAGTCCACATGCTTTCGCCCGGCGCGTTTAATGCATTATTGAAGACGCTTGAGGAACCGCCGTCGCATGTAGTCTTCATCTTTGCCACAACGGTACCGCAGAAAGTTCCTGCGACGATCCTCTCGCGCTGTCAGCGGTTTGATTTTCGCCGTAATTCAATTGAAGAGATCATATCACGCCTGCACTTCATTGCCACGCAGGAGGCGATCACGATCGATAATGATGCGCTCCTTCTGATTGCAAAGAAAGGCGACGGCTCGATGCGGGACAGCCAGAGCATCTTCGATCAGGTGGTGGCATTTTGCGGCACAACGGTAACGGGAAAAGATGTTCTTCAGGCGCTCAATGTTGTCGATCAGGAATTTTTCTTCAGGGTCACCGATATCATTCGTGCAAAAGACACAAAAGCAGCTCTGGCACTTGTTGAAGATATCATGGCGCGCGGGTATGATATCAGAGAATTTCTGGTCGGGCTTGCCGAACACTTCCGGAATTTTCTTGTCGTTCGTGCGACAGAATCAACGGCGCTTATCCCTGTGTCCGAACCTCATAAGAAGCGTTACAGTGACGATGTAAAAGATTTCCCGGATACCGATCTACTTCGGCTTTTTAAAATCGTATCGGCGACAGAGAATGAAGTGAAATGGAGTGTACAGCCACGTGTAAGGCTTGAAGTAGGACTCATACAAATGGTGAAAATGGATTCGTCGCTGCAGATCAACGAGCTTCTCGAAAAAATCGAAGAGTTAAAAAAAAAGATAGAGACACAGGGCGTTAAAGTTGTCGGCACGGTTGCCGCCTCGATGCCGTCGAAAGCACAGCCGCTTTCCGTACTTTCATCATCGCCATCTCACTTTACTGGCGAACGACCTGTCTCTCGGCCGTCTATCCCGCTCCCGCAGCCGCGGCCGCAAGGGAAAACGCTGATAACGGAGCAGCTGAAATCATATACACAACAGCTCATCTCGATTCAGGAAGTCAAAGGACGATGGGAGGAATTTGTCGGCGAGGTGAGCCGCCAGCGGATAAGCCTCGGTTCGGTGTTGAGTCATGTCGAGCCTACCGAAAGCGGACAGGGTTTCGTAAGGGTCAATTGTTCGGATGCATTCCATCTCGATTCTATCCGTCGCAATAAAGATTTTTTAGCCGACATGGCGCAGAAGATCTATGGCGCAAAATTAAGACTCGATGCAATGATCGGCACATCTGGTCATGAAAGTGAAAGCGGCGCCGCAGTAGTGATAAAAGAGATCGAAGATCATCCCGTTATTGCGGCAATGAAGCGCGAACTCGGTGCCGAACCGCTGCAGTAAGAAATAGATAAAAGATGAAATGTATTGTTAAGGAGATGTGTGTACAAACTTAGAATAGACTTTTTTATTTTTTCCATCTCGATACAAATTTGTAATATTCCCTACAAGTTTTCAACACCTCCCGGTACTCTAAGAAACTCTTCATAATAAAATATCAAAGCGGAGGGGCTTTATGATAAAACAGATTGATCGTCGCGAATTTATTAAACAGAGCGTTACACTTAGTGTGACAACGATGGCAGGATTAACATCCCTTCCAAAGGTTCTTTTCGGGGGGTATCATCCTGCAGGAATTGATATTTCGATTGTCAATGGAAAGGATTTTTTTGCAAGTACAGTTAAGGCCGTCGAGCAACTTGGCGGAATAGGGAAATTCGTGTGGAAAAAGAGCAAAGTCGGACTTTTAATCAACTCGCCCTGGGATAAGCCCGGAACATATACAAATCCAGACGTAGCTCTCGCAGTCCTGAAGATGTGCCTTGACGCCGGGGCAAAAGAAATTTATTCTATCGAGGGCGCTTCATCCGGTTATTGGAAACGCAGCAAGCTCTATCAGCAGTTTGAGAAGGAAATAGATGCTATACAGTCAAATAGTGATAAAACGGCGGCTGATATTCCAAAAGGAAAATCGCTCAAAGAGGCTAAAATTTCAAAGGTGCTCCTTGAATGTGATGTGTTCATCAATATCCCTATTGTAAAAAACCATGAAGGCACACATTTCACGGCGAATCTGAAGAATATGATGGGTGCCTGTGCCGGCTCGACAAACAGGTTTTTTCATCAAGGTTCCGGCAAGGGTGGAATTTTCAGTTATTACGCCGATCCCGATTTTCTCTCGCAATGCATTGCCGATGTAAATCTGCTCCGTAAACCGGAGCTCTGCGTCGTCGATGCGACCGAATTTGTCACGACGAATGGACCCGGGGGGCCCGGTGAGATCAAGCAAGCGCACAAGGTCGTTGCCGGTGCAAATCCGGTTTCTGTCGATGCATATTGCGCGACTCTGCTCGGATTAATTCCGGGCGACGTATCGATGATCCGTTTTGCATCCGAGCATGGTCTCGGTGAAATAGATATGAAGAAACTCAACGTAAAAGAAGTCTGATCAGGATGAAAAATATTTTTAGCAGGATATTTTCGGCATTGTGCTTCATTGCAGCGGTATTTTCTGCAGCTCCGGCACAAATCCAGAAAGTGGGTATCGCATCAATTCTTCCCGGTTCAGGGGAACCGGGCGGGTGGCATCAGATCGATTCCGCCCGGATCTTTGCCGGCGAAGATCTTTATAAATTCATCGATGGCGGCGCAGATATTTATTTCGAATATGGTTTTCGACAAGTCATCTCCGCTGAATATAAGAATATCAAGGATATCTCTATAAAACTTGAAATCTACGAAATGACCGATGACGCCGCAGCGTGTGGCATGTATTCGATCAATGCTAGCCCACAGGGGAAAAAAGCAAATATTGGCAATGAGGCAATACTAAATGAATATTACCTTGTGTTCTGGAAGGATAAGTATCTCACTTTCATTTCCAGCGATGATACGACAGGCGAAACGCTTGAAGGAATTCTAGCACTTGCTGAAAATATCGATATGAAAATTGATGTATCGGGAAAGAAACCGGAAATATGTAAATTGTTACAGCAGCAAGATCTGGTTGCAAATAAATATGTGAGAGGACTCCTCGGCCTTTCCTCGATTTATGACTTCGACACAAGAAATATTTTTGGGGTACGGGAAGGTGCTATCGGGATATACCGTAATCACCTCGTATTCCTTTTCAAGTATGATTCTGAGAAAGATGCAGAAGAGTGGTATAAAAGAGCGCGAGAGGTTATAAAGAACAGTGGCCGGTACTTGAAATTCCAGGAACAGGCAAAACTTTATACTATGGGCGATCAAAAAGAGTCTCAATTCTGTGTAACGCACCTCGGAAATCTTGTTATCGTTGTGATGGCCGATCGGGGAAGTAATATCTCAGCACTCTATGATAGTATACTTAGCCCACTAAAAATATACATTAACCGGTAGGACATAAAGAACACGAAATAAATAAACAATGATACAAACAGCTTTCTTCGTAGAACATCGGCATTATCGCAAGTCATATTCTCGCTTCATTGAATGAGCAAACGCTAACGCCTGCTGCTGATTGGAAAACCGGTCGGACGAAACCTGTTTTCTGGTTTCAAAGTAGCTTTTCCATCGTCGGACAAACCATGAGTTAGGATCAGCGTCATCGTGAATAACATCAATGAAACACTCTCGAGCACTTGATATAATAATGGTATTTTTCATGAGAATGGGATCCTCCATGATAAGAGTATGAAGCGCAATGAACGACAATCGTTCCGAAGAGCAATAGAGAAGCAGCGTACGCAGGAAAAATCGAGGTGGGACTGTAATGAACGCTGTTTAACGGGACGATCCCTGCAAGACTAAAAAACACCATTGAGTTAACAACGAGTAGAGTAGACTCATTAGGTGTAGGTATAGTGTACGCTATTTCGACGCCAATAGCAAGGTATTTATTTTTAAATTGTCTGCACCAGAAGATTGAGATCAAGGCTGAAGTCACGATCGAGGTTAAAATCAAGATCGTACATGTGCTCTTTTCGAAAGAGGAATAAATGCCCAACTCCATTTTTAAAAACAACGTCGTCATCATCACCGGCGCTTCGAGCGGAATCGGACGCGAACTTGCTTATCAACTCGCCAGTCAGGGTGCGTGGCTGTCTCTTGCTGCTCGAAATGCCGAACGAATAGAAGCCGTGAAACAAGAGTGCACCATACGCGGCGGTCGGGCGATTGCAGTTACGACCGATGTCGGCGATGAGAAACAATGCGCTGCGCTGATTAAGAGAACTATCGAAGAGTACAACCGCATCGACATGCTTATTAATAATGCCGGACTTAGCATGTGGGCGAAATTTGAAGATGTCACCGATCTTTCGTTTTTCGAAACAATAATGCGTGTAAATTATCTTGGAAGTGTCTATTGTACATATTATGCACTGCCGTACATAAAGAAGAATAAAGGGCGAATCGCCGGAATTTCGAGTTTGACCGGGAAAAATGGAGTGCCTACACGAACCGGTTATGCGGCCAGTAAGCACGCCATGGCCGGTTTTTTCGACTCGCTTCGAATCGAATTGGAAGATTACGGAGTAAGTGTAACGATGGTCTATCCCGGTTTTGTGTCAACCGAAGTCCGCGAACGTGCATTTGGTGCCGATGGAAAGGCATTGGGGAAAAGTCCGCTTAAGGAATCGAATGTGATGCCGGTCGATGAATGCGCCCGACAGATCGTGCATGCATTGACGAAACGAAGGCGCGAGTTAGTGATGACAGCACGGGGAAAGTTAGGGCTCTGGATGAAGCTGATAGCCCCGAGTGCTGTTGATCGTACGGCAAAAAAAGCAATCGAGAAAGGACGAACATAACGGTTTGAATATTTCCGGGGGAATATCTCTATAAACAACTTCCGTAAATATGGAACCACTCCGTATGACGTTGCCGTAATTCACGGAGGTCCCGGTGCTGCAGGAGAAATGGCTCCGGTCGCAATTGAGATTTCCAAGTTATATGGTACTTTAGAGCCTCTGCAAACAGCGGCTTCCATTGAAGGGCAGATTCAAGAATTACGACTAGTATTGGAAAAGTATGGAAATATTCCATTAACACTAATCGGTTATTCATGGGGTGCATGGCTGAGTTTTATTTTTACTGCGCAATATCCGGAGTATATCAGGAAACTTATACTTATCGGAAGCGGTCCGTTCGAAGAAAAATATTCTATAGGAATAATGGAAACACGGTTGAGCCGCTTTAATGAAAAAGAAAAACTTGAAGTCGCCACTTTGATAAAAAACCTGGGCAGCACCGATATGAAAAATAAAGATACACTTTTCACCAGGTTTGGAGAGGTAATATCGAAGGCCGATTCTTTTGATCCATTACAAATGCATAATGAGCAAGTGAAATTCCAGGCCGGGATTCATCAAAGCGTATGGAAAGAAGCCGAGCAGTTGCGGCATACCGGCGAACTTTTAAAATTCGGGAGAAAAATTCACTGTCCGGTCCATGCAATCCATGGCGACTATGATCCGCATCCGGCTGAAGGTGTTGAAAAACCGCTATTGAAAATTCTCAAAAACTTCAGATTTACACTACTTAAAAATTGTGGGCATAGGCCGTGGGTTGAAAAGGGGGCGAGGGAGGAGTTTTATAAAATACTGAAAGAAGAAGTGTGTCAGAAATCCTAAAATAAATCATTGTATTTTAGTACAGCGTGAAATGGCACCACCTATAAGTTGTTTCTACTTATCATAAGAATAAGGAATTCGTTCTTATATTCAAGTTCATAGCAACATGGAGGTTCTTGTGGTCGGGTTCTTGGTGTTCGTTCTTGTTGTACTCGTCGTCATTTACATAATCCGGACCCACTTGCTATTAAAAAAAGTGGGAGAGTTGGAATACAAACTTAATAGAATGATTGGTGATAAGATTCCGGAAAGGGCAAAACCGGTAACGACGGCAGCAGTGCCCGTTAAAAAAATTAAGGATCAATAACTGCGGTGGAAAGGATTGCTTGGCGTGCGAAAAAACAGATTTCCCATAATACAAAAACTCTCCCATTATGTGGTGGGATTTGCCATCCTGATGGAAGGAATTTCCGAAGCCGAAGATTTTGCGCAATACTGGCCGTATGTAATCATCTTTTGTTCCATCGGGATACTTATATTCATATTTACCTTTTATGAACATCGGATCGAGCAGAGATGGATTAAGATTCATCCCCTCATTCAAATAATGGAATCGGTCGTGCTATTTCTAATCGGCGTGTTATATGTTTATCACAATAAGAATTGGCTCCCATATGTCGTTTTCCTTGCTGCAATAGGATATTTGACAGTCGGGATAGTGGGGTTTTTAAAATTGAGAAAGAAACAAAAGTTGAACATCTGAGAAATTAAAAGTAATTTCTCTATATCAACTTGATCAACTTGCTATGATATGTAACCAAACACGAGATATCTTTAATACATTACCCGATAAAAAGGAGAACAACATGAAATCCATTGTGTATCAACTCATCATTTTTGCGTGCATTTTCATTATAATCCCATCGGCATCAGACGCACAATGGGATCAAACAAACGGACCATATGGTGGTATTATAACTGCATTAGCGAGCACCGGTTCGAATATTTTTCTGGGGACAGACGGCAGCGGAGCGTTTCTCTCAACGAATAACGGAGCAACATGGACACCAATTGATAACGGACTAACAAATCTCCGTGTGAGGGCATTTGCAATCAGCGGATCGAACATTTTTGCCGGTACCGACGGCGGCGGTGTTTTTCTTTCGACAGACAATGGTGCAAACTGGACACCTGTTAATACCGGTTTAACAGGTACCGATATAAGATCTTTTGCTGTCAGCGGATCGAATGTTTTTGCCGGCGCTACTGATGGAGGTGTTTTTCTCACAACAAACAACGGCACAAGCTGGACGCCGGTCAATTCCGGTTTGACAAATACCGACGTCCATGCTCTTGCAATAATAGGTTCGAATATTTTTGCAGGGACTTTCAACGGCGGCGTTTTTATTTCATCGAATAATGGTACAAGCTGAACCGGAGCGAACAATGGATTAACGAACTACTATGTCAACACTCTAGCTGTCAGCGGTACGGATATTTTCGCCGGTACCTACGCCGGCCTTTATGGTTCACCGGGCAGCGGGACAAGCTGGACACAAACTACACTGCAAAATAGTGTCAGGGTATCGGCTCTGGCTATCAGCGGTTCGAATATCTTTGCCGGATCATATGAAGATGGTGTGTATGTCTCCACAAACGGTGGAATAGACTGGACACAAAGTAATTCCGGAATAACAAATAACAGTGTGGTGGCTCTCGTCGTCACCGATGGAAATGTCTTCGCCGGTACATGGGGCGGCGGCGCATTCCGATCGATGAATAACGGCACAAACTGGAGTGAATGCAATACAGGAATAAATGTTAAAACACAAGCTCTGGCGATCGACGGAATCAATATGTATGCAGGCACAACGAGTTCCGGTATGTTTCGTTCAACGGACAATGGAAATAGCTGGTCTCAGGTCAATTTCGGACTGATATATCCGAATGTCAGCGCTATCGCAATCGATGGAACGAACATTTTTGCCGGGACTTATGGCAACGGTGTTTTCCTTTCGACGGACAATGGAGCAAACTGGACGGTGGTCAATACAGGTTTATCGAGTCCGACGATAAATGCTTTAGCTGTTTCAGGTGCAGGTGTTTTTGCCGCCACAGAGATGGGTGTCTTTCTTACGACAGATAACGGAACTGATTGGACGCCAAAAAATATCGGACTAGCAAATCTCTCAGTCCATGCTCTTGCTGTCAGTGGCTCGACCATGTTTGCCGGTACCTATGGCAGCGGGGTTTTTATATCATCAGACAACGGTGGCAGCTGGACACAGACGGGGTTAACGGACGAATGGATCACCGATCTTGCCGTTATCGGATCGAATATTTTTGCCGGGATCTATGGCAAAGGCGTGTATCTATCGACAGATAATGGAACAAGCTGGATAAAGGCCAATACCGAAATCACACTCCCCCTGATCGGCGCATTTGCAGTGAGTGACACAACTTTATTCACCGGGACGCTCGGCGGCGGTATGTATTTATCAACCTGGAATGGAACTCAATGGAGAGAAGCCAATACCGGATTGACCGACCTTATGGTTGATGCTCTCGCAGTTAATGCGAGCTATATATTTGCCGGTACTGAACACTGTGTTTTCAGGCGTTCGTTGTCGGATATAACCACTTCAATTAAAACAGTGACACAGGATAAATTACCCTCGCGCTTTGATCTCGCACAGAATTATCCAAATCCATTTAATCCAGCTACAACAATACAATTTTCGCTTTCCCAACCGGTACATGTAACACTGAAAGTTTATACAACTCTGGGAGAAGAGATTGCACTTCTTGTTTTAAAAGAAATGAATGCAGGTACATATACAACAGAATGGAATGCGTCGGGATTATCAAGCGGCGTGTATTATTATTGTCTGAAGGCGGGGAATATTGTTCAAACAAAGAAAATGATTTTACTCAGGTGAAATACCCCGGCATATACACACTTGAAAAATAGACATCATTGGCAGGATCCCCATGAAAATTCTTGCGCTTGAAAAAGAAGTTCCCGGTGTTACCGATGAGCAATGTACTCCGCATCTTCGTCCGGAGGCGGAGCGTGCATGGGAGTTATATCAAAAGGGAGTTATCCGCGAGCTCTATTTTCGTGCAGACCGGTCGGAAGCGGTTCTCATTCTTGAGTGTAATAATATTCGCGAAGCATCCGAGGCGATCAATTCGCTCCCACTTGTTAGAAATGGATTAATCGCATTCGAGCTCATACCGCTGGCGCCGTATCCTGGTTTCGCACGATTATTCCGGTAATAACGAATCGATACGGTGTGGACAGTCATAAAATGTCAGGCATAGCCTTTTTGACGATCTCTAGACCGCTTACAACGCGAATTCCACTGAATCCTACAAAGAGTGTTGTTTCATGAGAACGAGTTTATCCGGCTCCGACTGACCGTTATATACATAATGCAAAGTTATTTTATCACATTTTGTGAATCCTTTTCTTGAATCTTGCATCAAAGGTATAGAATGAAGAGTAAATAATCATAATAATCAATTTGTAAAAAGGAATTCTATGAGTAAGAACATTGTTGTCGCAACAGATGCAAATTTTCAGAAGGAAGTTCTTGAATCACCATTACCGGTGCTGGTTGATTTTTGGGCGCCCTGGTGTGAACCCTGCCGGATGATCGCTCCGGTCGTCGAGGAATTGGCCGATGAATATGCCGGGAAATTCAAAGTCGCTAAATTGAATACGGATGAGAATCCAGGAATCGCTTCACGCTACGGTATTATGAGCATTCCGACTCTAGGAATCTTTCAGGGTGGACAAATGATCGATGGAGTGGTTGGTGCAGTGCCGAAAAAAATGCTGAAGGTAAAACTCGATGAGCATGTTTCAAAATTGGCTGTGAATTAGTCTTATCTATTTTCCCATCTTAATCCTCAATAGAGCAGGGGCTGCAATTATTGCGGCCTCTGCTTTCCATCCTTGCAAATGTCCCCATCGCTTTGTATTATGGTGCGAGTATTCTGTTCAGACTTTATAATATTAATATATTCTGCATAGAGGGATTCGACAATGCCCGATGCGATAACCATCCACCGGATTCACTTTGCCTTCACGATCAGTTATCACTACATTTTTCCGCAGCTTACAATGGGTCTTGCATTGCTCATTGTTATTTTAAAAACTCTGTCACTGTGGAAAAAGGATCCGAAATATAATCATGCCGCGCGGTTTTGGGCGAAGATATTCGCCGTCAATTTTGCGGTAGGTGTCGTCACCGGTATTCCGATGGAATTCCAGTTCGGCACCAACTGGGCCAGGTTCTCCACGTTCGCCGGAGGCGTGATCGGTCAAACACTTGCGATGGAAGGGATGTTCGCGTTTTTCCTTGAATCGAGTTTTCTGGGCCTTTTTCTATTTGGAGAAAAGAAAATCGGGCAAGTAGGACATCTTGCATCTGCAGTTGCAGTATTCATCGGTTCATGGATCTCGGGATTCTTTATTGTAGCGACCAACGCCTGGATGCAGCACCCGGTCGGATATGTAGTTGCTGCAGATGGAACGGTACAGTTATCGAGTTTTTGGGAATTAATTCTAAATTCCTGGCTGGGCTGGCAATATGTACATACGATGGCAGGCGCCGTTGTGACGGCGGCATTTGTCATGGCGTCGGTAGGGGCATATTATATTCTTGCCGAACGCGATAAAGAGTACGGTACAATGTTCATTCGTACCGGTGTCATCGCAGGAATAATTTTTTCCTTTCTGATGCTTTTCCCTTCAGGCGACGGCCAGGGGAAAAATATTGCTCAACATCAACCGGTAACCCTGGCAGCAATGGAAGGATTGTTCCAGACCAAGGAAGGCGCCGAATTGATCATTATCGGCCAGCCCGATATAGAGAAACTTAAAATTGATAATCCAATCTATGTCCCAAAACTTCTCAGCTTCCTTACCTATTACAGGTGGAATGCAGAAGTGAAAGGACTCGATGCTTTCCCGCGCGATATCTGGCCAGATAATATTCCGCTCCTTTACTATAGTTATCATATCATGGTAGGACTAGGAACCATATTTATTGCAGTCATGCTCATTTCTGTTTTCCTTTTGTGGAGGAAGAAGCTCTACACTTCCCGGCCGGTACTATGGGCATTGCTGCTCAGCTTTCCGTTCCCGTACATTGCGAACACTGCCGGATGGATGACCGCCGAGCTTGGACGACAGCCGTGGCTGGTGTACGGACTGATGCGAACCGTTCATGGAACTTCTCCGACCGTCTCTGCCGGGAACAGCCTATTTACACTTCTTGGTTTTCTCGGAATGTATTTTGTGATTGGAGTGCTATTTCTCTTCCTTGTGATTAAAGAGATAAACCATGGCCCGGAGGCGCTGGAGAAGACATAAGCAAAAAAAATCTGAAAAATTCTATTTGTATATTTTTTATACAAGCACTTAAACCGATGATCTGATATAATCCGTATTCCATGAATTGCCACGAGCTTTAGCTCGTGGGAAATAAAAGGAGAAAAAATGAGGGGTTTTAACCCCGCATTAAGTTTATGTAGGGCTAAAGCCCTAAAGGATTTTTTGGATTTAAAGATCCACGACCTGACCCCACTGGAAAGCGTGGGGCGTAAAATCACGAGGTCGTGGCCATTCAATCGGCATTCATTTTTCTCCGGCCGGAATGTTATTCAGAGGTCTCAATAATAATTTTAGAAAAATTGGTACCATAGAGAAAGAAAAGTGGATATGGAAATACTCTGGTTTTGTATCGTTGCATTCATGCTGACAATGTACGTAATCCTCGACGGTTTCGATCTTGGTGCCGGGATCATTCACCTTTTTGTTGCTCATACCGAAGAGGAGCGGCGGACTGTCCTGAACGCCATCGGACCTGTCTGGGATGGAAATGAGGTATGGCTCCTTGCAGCCGGTGGAACGCTCTACTTTGCATTTCCACTTCTCTATGCATCCGGCTTCAGCGGTTTTTATCTTCCACTGATGATCACGCTATGGTTGTTCATGCTTCGGGGGCTCGGTATCGAATTCCGTCATCATATTCAGAGTCCGGTCTGGAAATCGTTCTGGGATGTCGTTTTCTCGATCTCAAGTCTTCTTCTTACTATCATTTTCGGCGCCGCTCTGGGTAATATTATAAGGGGAGTCCCGATTGATCAGAGCGGATATTTCTTTGTACCGCTCTGGACAACCTTCGCCGTTGTTCCTGACGCGGGTGTTCTCGATTGGTTCACGGTATTGATGGGATTGGTCGCCCTGTGTACACTCACTGCTCATGGTGCAAATTATATTTCGCTGAAAACAGAAGGTGTAATTCAAGAAAAATCACGTTTGTTTGCTGCATACGCCTGGTGGGGGATTCTAATCGCATCGATTCTTGCGATGATCGCTACATCAATTTTACGCCCGGTAGTCTGGCAAAATTTTTCAACGATGCCCTTCGGGTACATTTTCCCGCTTTTGGGAATCCTTGGATTTGCCGGCACGGCATACTATCGGAAACGGAAACAGGACTTGCTAGCGTTCGTTGCGTCGTCGGTTTTTATTGCAGGCATGCTTGGTGCAACGGTGTTTGGATTATTCCCGACGGTATTGCCTGCTTCGACAGGCACGCAATACAGTCTGACAATTTATAATACAGCCGCTCAACATTATGGATTGAGTGTGGGGCTTGTATGGTGGATTCTTGGGTTGATCCTTACAGCTGGATATTTTATCTATATTTATCGAATCTTTCGGGGAAAAGTGAAAATTTTACACAATATGCCCGGCTATTAAATGTCTATAAAAAAAATAATGCTTGTCTTGTTTTTATTATTTTGGTAAATTTAGTGCTGGAAGCATAGTTGATATTTGATTATTCACTGTGTCGGTTCACGTGATAACCGATGCAGAAGTTTATGGTTTTTTACATCGATACCTGCGCTGCCAGACAGCCATATGAAGAGTTCTACGATAGACTGCTTGAAGAAGATGTCCACTTTGTCCACGGCCGTGAAGCAGAAATAACCGATTGGGCCGTGCACGCCAAGAAGAAGGAAAGCCGGTCATTCGCATCGAAGATAAGATGATCGGTATTGCCCGTCGTATTCCCGTCAATATGGATGTGTGCAGGCTCTATACCATTTCATGCTCAGTGGAAGGATTTTTCCTTGAGCGGCATCCAGAAATCGCAGCGGTCGATACATTTACCGAGTAATCATGTGCAATAGAAAGCATATGTCAATGAAGCATTATTGAAAGGATATGGCACCTGCGCGGTGGCCCGTCCTTCCGATACGATTAAATAAAACCTGTTTGAAGATGAAATTATCTGCAATGAAATTGATGGATTTTTTTGAGACCAGGTAGCTGTTGAAGAAGGAGATATAGTATGTCAGAATTAACTCACGATTCAAGTAGCACCGTAACAAACGGCTGGCAGCCAAGGATTGTTGCTTTTTTCTGCAACTGGTGCACTTATACTGCAGCCGATCTTGCCGGTGTGTCACGATTGAAGCATGCATCGAACATCCGTGTTATCCGCGTCATGTGCTCCGGACGTATCGACCCGCAGTTTGTTCTTGATGCATTCGCAAAAGGGGCCGATGGTGTATTGATCGGCGGATGTCACCCGGGTGATTGTCATTATATTGAGGGAAACTATAAAGCACTGCGTCGTGTCCGGCTCCTGAAACGGATGCTTCATGATTTGGGTATAGAAGAAGACCGCTTCCGGCTCGAATGGATATCAGCCTCGGAAGGTGAAAAAGTACGGATTGTGGTCAATGATATGGCGGCAAAGGCTCGTGAACTGGGCTGCCTCAATCTTCCCGGAAAATTTATAGAATGGGATAAAGAGATCGATATACTCGAACGTGAGATTGCTGCAGCCAATGAGGCCCCCCTGCATTCCGATTCAAATCGGAATTTCGACGGGCAGGAGGTGCAGGAACATGCCTGAAAAACCAAAAATCGGATTATACTGGTGTGCGTCATGCGGCGGATGTGAAGAATCGGTTGTCGATCTTGCCGAAGATATTCTATCGGTCATTGCAGCAGTGGATATCGTGTTGTGGCCTGTGGCGATGGATTTCAAGAAATCTGATGTTGAAGCGATGCCCGATCAATCGATCGTTGCATCGATGATCAACGGGGCGATACGGACATCCGAGCAGGAAGAGATGGCCCGTCTGATTCGCGCGAAGAGTAAATATATCATCGCCTATGGCTCATGCGCCCACCTCGGAGGAATACCGAGTCTGGCAAATCAATTCCAGCGTGAGCAGATATTAAAGTATATATACGAAGATTCTCCGACCGTAACAAACGAGACAAAGATACGGCCGCAGGTGCAATTTAAAGATAACGGATCGACAGTCACGCTTCCCGAGTTTCATTCAATGGTGCGCGCATTGGATCAGGTAATCGACGTTGATTACTATCTGCCCGGATGTCCCCCGACACCAAAGTTATTGAAGGAAGCGATCGATGCGCTTCTTGCAGGAAAACTTCCGGAGAAAGGATCGGCTCTTGCACCCGATATTGCACTGTGTGAAGAATGCCAGCGAAAAGACACAAAGCCGATCGATTATAAATTTACTGAATTCAAACGTCCGCATTGGACGGAAATCGATCCGGAAAAATGTTTGCTGGCCCAGGGCCTCATGTGTCTCGGTTCTGCAACGCGGGGCGGCTGCGGCGCTCAATGTATCCTCGGCAATATGCCCTGTTCAGGATGTTTCGGACCGACATCGAACGTGAAGGATCATGGAGCGAAAATTTTATCGGCATTTGCATCGCATGTCGATGCTAAAGATGAAAAGGATATCGATAAGATTCTGGCAACTCTTCCGGATCCCGTAGGAACATTCTATCGCTACGGACTGGCGAGTTCATTATTACGGCGGAAGGTAGGTTAGAACAATGGACAAAGCCGTTCAGGAAAAATGGAATGAGGCGCAGCAAAAAGCCAATGCTCAATACATGAAGACGAGGCGTATTACTATCGATCCGATTACCCGGCTTGAGGGTCATGGGAAAATCGACATTTTTCTCGACGATAAAGGAGATGTGTCGAAGGCATATTATCAAATTCCCGAGCTGCGGGGTTTTGAAATTTTTTCGATCGGCCGTCCGGCCGAGGATATGCCGCAAATTACCAGCCGTATCTGCGGTGTATGTCCGACCGCACATCATATGGCAGGGACGAAAGCGCTCGACGATCTCTATTCGGTCGACCCGCCGATACCTGCAAAGAAAATTCGCGAGCTGATCTATAATACGTTCATGCTCGAAGACCATGCCCTGCATGTCTATATTCTCGGTGGTCCCGACTTCATTGTGGGTGCCCGATGCACCTAAGGAAAAGCGTAATGTTATCGGTGTCATTGAAAAAGTCGGTGTCGACGTAGGGAAGCGTGTGATCACGACGCGCCGGCGTTTGCGGGAGTTTATCTCATACATAGGCGGAAAGGTAATCCATCCGGTCTTCGGTTTGCCCGGCGGCATTTCCAAGGCGATTTCACCCGATGAGCTGCCGAAGTTGAAAGAGCTGGCAAAAGACGGACTCGATTTTGCACTCTTTACACTCCAGGTCTTCAAAGATATCGTACTGAAGAACGACGACTATGTTAAGCTTATCATGTCTGAAGCCTTCACCCATAAAACTTATTATATGGGATTGGTTGATGATAAGAACCGCCCGAATTTTTACGACGGGATAATTCGTGTCGTGGATCCCGACGGGAAAGAATTTGTAAAATTCCGTCCACAAGAGTACATAGAGCAAATCGCGGAGCACGTTGAGCCGTGGAGCTATGTAAAATTCTGTTACCTGAAAAAAGTCGGATGGAAGGGTTTCGAAGAGGGCGCCGGTAGCGGAATTTATTCTGTAGCGCCACTTGCGCGATTGAATGTCGCAGATGGAATGTCGACTCCGCAAGCGCAGAAGGCTTACGATGAATTTTATAAAACGTTAGGAGGCAAGCCGGTTCATCATACGCTTGCTAATCACTGGGCGCGTGTGATCGAGATGATCAATGCAGCCGAACGGATGGTGGAATTGGTGAACGATCCGGATATTACTAGCAAAAATATACGGACAATCCCGACGGCAACGCCGAAAGTCGGTATAGGAGTTGTCGAAGCCCCTCGCGGCACGCTGTATCATCATTATGAAACCGATGAAAAAGGATTGATCACAAAGGCAAACCTTATTGTTGCCACACAGAATAATTCGGCACGAATTGCAATGAGCGTGGAGAAGGCGGCAAAGGGATTGATCAAGAACGGGAAAGTATCGGAAGGGCTGTTGAACATGATCGAAATGGCATTCCGTGCATATGATCCGTGCAACGCCTGCGCGACGCATTCATTCCCCGGCCAAATGCCGCTGACATTGCACATCCGCGACAGCAGGGGTAATGTTCTTGAGGAAATCAGCCGATAATGATTAATAATGGAAAGAGTTTTGAGAGTAAATAAAATATACGAACCGATTTTTTTTGTTTGAGGGGAGGAAAATGGATAGATATTCAATTTTAGTGCTTGCTCTTGGGAATGAGATCATGGGTGACGATGCAGTAGGAATTGCTGCAGGACGTCCCCTGCTTGAAAGGTTCGGTGAAGATATCAGCATTATCGCAGCCCCGGTAGCGGGATTTGCGTTGATTGATTTTCTTGAAGGATATACGCATGTCCTTATCCTCGATTCCGCTGTTTCGGGGCGATATCCGGTAGGATCGGTAATAGAATTTTCAAAAGAAGAGTTTCATAAAATACATTCAGGGTCTCCACATTTTATTGGAATCCCCGAAGCTTTGACCATCGCTGAAAAACTTAACGTTACATTCCCAAGGGTAATCAGAGTTCTGGCAATGGAAATCGGAGGTTCTCAAGAACTGCGTGAAGGATTAAGTGCTGTTATTCAGCGGCTCCTCCCCAATTTTGTCAATAAAGCCGCTGAGGTAATAAATGAATGGGTAGAGGAAGTCGGGGCATTTAAAGAATTTTTTGAGAGGCCGGAATCTTTGGATTTCGAAAAAGAATAAAAATTAAAAACCATATCATACCGCAAACTGCGCGGCAGGTCTTATTGCTTTAGTAAAATTAATCCCGCACTCTCGATGAGAATGCGGGATTTTTTTTACAGGAGAATACATTAGACCTCTCCCCCTTTTCCAAGGGGGAGACACAGAGAGGTTCGTCTATTTCACAGGTACTTCGCCAGCCACCGACGCCGGCCGTTCCTTCCAGGGCAAATGAGAAGCCCATGCAACTCTTTTGAAGAGTGCAGGGACCTTATCGCGCAATCCTTCCATGTACGTGTAGATGACCGGGACCAGAACAAGTGTCAGTACAGTCGAGCTTGTCAGACCGCAGATCACAACGATCGCCATTCCCTGGCGCATTTCAGAAGCGGCACCGAGTGCGAATGCGAGCGGCATCATACCGAACACCATCGTCGCGGTCGTCATGAGAATCGGCCGCAAACGTGTCTTACCCGCTTCAAGAAGCGCCTCGCGCATCGCATATCCGCGTGACCGCAGCGTGTTCGTGAAGTCCACAAGCAGAATGGCATTTTTCGTCACCAATCCCATCAGCATGATTATCCCGATCATCGTGAGCATACTCAATGTAATGCCTGTGATCGCAAGACCGGTTAGCGCTCCTACCAGCGCCACCGGTAACGAAAACATGATCGTGAACGGATGGACGTACGACTCGAATAAACTCACCATGATCATATACACAAATAGTATTGCCAGCGTGAGTGCAATCGACATATCGCTGAACATATCCCGCATATTCTCGGTATCGCCGCCGTAGAATACCGTAATTCCGGCAGGAATCCCTGCTTTGTTGATTGTTTTTTCAACCTCTGCGTTTACCTGACCGAGCGATATCTCCTTCGATATGTTTGAAGCGATCGTAACTAGCCGCTCACGATTTTTCCGTTGGATTTCCATAGGGCCTTTGCCGTGATAAATCTTTGCAACCTGGTCGAGCTGGACTGTCTGCCCGTAATGGTTGAGTAATATAATCTTCCCGACATCATCAGCACTGATACGGCTCGCCTTGTTTAGAACGACGCGCGTATCATATTCCGTATCGCCTTCCTGATATTTCGTGGCAATGTCGCCTTCGATCGCCGTTCGAACGGCGAGGCCGATTTCGCCGAGAGTCAGCCCCATCTTTGCGGCTTTCTCGCGGTCGACTTCAATCTTCAGCTCGGGTTTTCCTTCCTCCCAGGATGAAGTAACATCCATGGTTCCCTTTGTATTGGCAATAATATCGGAGACCTTTTCAGAAAAAGCGATCACCTGCTGTAAATCGCTGCCGATAATTTCGACTTGAAACGGATACGCATTTGCCGATCCCCACATACTCATGGTGCTGAAATTTGTTTTGAGTCCGGGAACAGTTGCTGCAAAGCGTTGAATATCTTTCATGACGCCGTCAGTCGTCTTCTTCCGCTTTGATTTGTTAATCAGTTTGATCTGAGTCTGCCCGACATTCGATTGTTCGGCATTTTTCCATTGAGTCTGCTGTTTCCCGATTGTTGAAAGATATCTATCAACCTCCGGCATTGATGCAATGTACTTTTCAACTCGGCTGATTGCTTCATCGGTTTTTTCAATAGTCGTTCCAAGAGGCATATCAAAATTTACGGCAAATTCACCACGGTCGGTTGCGGTCATGAATTCCGAGCCGATGAAGCCGAGGGGAACGAATGATAAACTGATAATAAGAAGTCCGCCGCTCACTACAAGAATAGTCCGTCGGTGATCGAGCGACCATGCGAGGAGCGTTCGATAACGTTCTCCGAGCCGCACCTGATATCCTTCGAGGATAGTAGTGATCCGTTCCATCCAGGAACCCTTAACATGTTCAACGATCTTCATCCAACGTGAAGCGAGAAGCGGTGTCAGTGTGAAAGAGACAAGTAATGAGAACAATGTGGAAATCACGATGGTGATTCCAAACTGACCCAGGATTCTTCCTATCATGCCGCCGACGAGTGATATGGGGAGAAAAACAACGACATCGACGAGAGTAATGGCAATAGCGGCAAATCCGATTTCACTTCGCCCGTTTATGGCTGCACTCCGTTGATCTTCACCGTGCTCGATATGGCGGTGGATATTCTCGAGAACCACTATCGAGTCGTCTACCAGAATTCCGATCACCAGCGCGAGCGCCATCGTCGATACCATGTTCAAGGTATAATTGAACAGGTACATGAAAAAGAAAGTCGAGATTAGAGATGTCGGAATAGCGAGAAGAACGATTAACGAATTCCGAACGCTGTTCAGGAATAAAAATAGAATAACGGCCACCATAATAATGGCAAGAAAAAGATCGCGCTGGACGTTGGAGAGAGAAGCCCGTGTAAAGTCGGTGATATCCTGCGCAATTGTAAAATGAATCCGGCCGCCATTCTCTTTCTCAAGCCGCTGCATCCGCTCTCTTAGCCGGTCGCTCGTTTTCACCGAGTTTGCATCCGATTGTTTCTGGATCGTCAGCGCAATGGAGCTTTCGCCGTTCAAGCGGCTGAATGTGAAATCTTCTTTATGAGTATCCTTCACGTCGGCAATGTCTTTTAGATAGATCGTCCCGGCGGGTGTTGCCGACACCACCATATTTTTCAATTCTTCGACTGATTTGAATTTTCCGGCAAGGCGGACAATATATTGATTCAGACGTTCATCGACCTTACCGGTCGGGAAATCCAGATTCTCGCGGGCGAGGGCCTGGGATACCTGTAATATTGATAATCCGTACGCACGAAGCTTCTGGTTGTCGACTTCGACACGAATTTCACGTTCCTGGCCACCGACGATCGTGACAGCAGAAACACCTTCTACCTGTTCGAGAGAGGGTTTTATTCTGTCCTTTGTGAATTGGTAAAGCTCTCTCGGCTCCATATTTCCGGTTGTTGATACACGAAGAATTGGAAATGAATTCAAATCGGCTTTTGAGACGCGTGGAGTGTATGCCTCTCTTGGTAATTTATTTTGCACCTGTCCGACGCGCCGCTGGACTTCGTTCGTTACTTCATCGACTGTAACCGAAAATTTAAATTGTGCAAGGACGACCGAAACACCCTCATATGAATACGATCGGACATTGTCGAGCTGTTCCACGGCACTCACCGCTTCCTCTATAGGTTTGCTGACAAGCGATTCGATTTCTTTCGGGCCCGCACCGGGATATACGGTCACGACCGATACCATCGGCCAATCCATTGCAGGCAGAAGGTCAACGCCCATGCGTGTATAACCGAAGATGCCGAGGACCGCAAATGCCACGAAGATCATCGTCATGAATGCCGGGCGTTTGAGAGCCAGTTCAGTAAGTTTCATTGAAAATCCCTCTTATTTGTACTGGACAGGTGATCCGTCTTTGAGTTTTTTCTGGCCGAATGAAATGACCAGGTCGCCTTTTTTCAATCCATCGATCACCTGAACTTTGTCGGCCGAACGGATGCCGAGTTTAACAGACCGAAGCTTTGCTATATTATTCTCGACAACATACACCTGCGGACCTGTATCTTCGTTCATTAATGATTCTTTCGAAATTACCAGGGCGTTTTGTGCGGTACGAACCTGAATCGACACACGCGCAAACATCCCGGCTTTCAACACACTGACGTTTTTGTTCTCAACAATGACTTCGACCGGATAAGAATGTCCGTTCGGAGTTTCGGTTTTTGCACCGATTGTATAGACTATACCTTTGAATTCGGTGGAAGGATCCGAATCGATGCGAAGCGTAGCCGGCTGTTTTACCCGGAGCAGGCCGATTTGCTCTTCCGGGATCGAAAGCTTCACTTTCACCTTGCTGATATCCACGACATTAGCCACATCACGTCCCGGTGAAACCATTTCACCAAGATCGACACGCCGTGAGGCCACGATGCCGTTGATTGGCGATTTTATCTTTGTATCGTCGTATTGCCTCTGGGCAAGTTTCAAACCGACGAGTGCTGATTTGTACTGTGCTTCAGCTGCCTGCATTCCCAGTTTGTTTCCTTCAAGCTCGGCGTCGGAGATATCCTTTGATTCATAGAGCTTCTGAGCACGTGCATAATCCTTCTGAGATTTTGCGAAATTAGTTTCAGCGGCAAGCAATTGAGCTTTGGCTTGTTCCACGGCAATTGCGCGCAGTTCGTCGTCGATCTGAAAAAGCATCTGTCCGGTTTTAACGCGGTCGCCCACTTTTACGGCAACGCGTGTTACGCGTCCGGCTGTCTCCGAACTGACGACGGCATCGGTCATGGCAGAAATGTTGCCGACAGCAGTAATGGTTTCGGAAAGCGGAGATACAACCACCGGTGCGACTTCAACAGCCACAGGCGCCGCAGTTGACGTCTGATTACTTGTTGCCGTACTGTTCCGAGAACTGATCGCGGCAATGATAATGATGACTGTAATTACAATAATACCGCTTATTGTTCTTTTTGAAAGTAAATATTTTTTCATGAATCCCTCGAGAATGATAAAGCTATTTTTTAATAACACCCGTTGCACGCTCAAACTGAATTTCAGAAATATAATAATCGTATAGAGCTGTTATGTAATTTGTCTTCGCCGATGTATAGGCGGTCTGGACGTCAATGACATCGATATTTGAGGCTCCGCCTGTCTCGTACCGCCGGGTAACGGAATTGAGTACGTCGAGAGCCTGACGCAGGCCCTTGTGTGTTGTCTCGATTTTCATTTTTGCTGCATTAACATTTAACTGCGCATTTGTCGCCTGCATTACCAGGCCTGTCTTAAAACTCTCGATTTGTTCTTCAGTCCTGTAGTATTCAGCGTAGGAACGTTCCAGGCCGGTAAAGTCGCCAAAACTGCTGAAAATCGGATATTTGACAGAGAGGGTCAGCGCCCAGGGCCGGATTCCATCAAGGGCGACGGATCCGTTGCGTTCCCATCCATATTGATAGACAAAATTGATTCTCGGAAGAAAATTTGTCCAGGCCTTACTGATATTGATGCTCGCGAGACGGAGATTTGCTTCCATCGCCAGCATCGATGGGTGACCTGAGAGCCGGTCGAAAGTTATATGGGCGGTCCCGCCTTGCGAGGCAAGCCCGCCTCGCATAGCGGGCTCCCCTGAACCGCCCATAGGCGCAGAATTTCCGGCGAAAGCGGTATCGACTGGCACCGCGGTCACGGAATCTGCCTGCACAATCTTTTCAAGCGTGAATTCTTTCTGGAGATCGACCCCCATGAGATCGTTCAACTGGAGTTTTGCCAGAGCAAGATAATTTTTTGTCGTGATTAGGTTTGCCTCATCGGCCGAGTACTGGGCAACTCCCAGCGGAGAACATCTGTCTCTGTGCGGGTACCGAGCTCGGCACGGCGCTTTGTCGTCTCAAGATAGCGCTTGGTTCAGTTCGAGCGATTCGGTTGCCAGAGCGACAAATTCTTCGGTTTTCAATACATTTAAGTATGTTATTTTTATTTTCGCGATGATATCCTGTTCGGTATCCAGATATGAATACTCGCTACGGTCTCTCATCGCACCGGCTGCACTCAACCCGACGATTTCCAGTCCTCCGTTGAATACAGGCTGCACAACCGTAAGATTGGTTTCGTACGAGTTGAGATATGCAAAGGGCTTGATATTTTCAAGTGCCGAAGGAGGCAATCCCAGAGTACTCGCACCGAGTTTAATAAAATCGATTGCTGCATTTGCCCGGATATACGTATCCTGATCGATTCGAGTCGCAGATGAAGAGAGCTCGACCTTCGGGAGAAAATTCGTCACCGAGTTCCATTTTCCCCAGCGTGCAGCTGAGAGGTCGTATTGTGCACTCCGAAGCATGTGATTCTGCTCCATGGCAATATCGATTGCTTTCTCGATTGTCAGTAGTTCCTGCGATTGTGACGTCAGCGTGAAGACGAAAAGAAGAAGCAGAAATTTTTTTTTCATGAAAATTATTCCATTAACATGTCTTTATAGATTTCCTTGGCTTTCTCCGTCATCATTGCTTCGAGGAGAAATGAATTCGAGAGCTTCAATGTCACTTCAAGATCAATCCCCATTGCATCATGCCAGTAAATCGGATCGCGGTCCGATCTGGCGCATGAGCCCGTTAGAATTTGACCAGAACATAATTGCAACCTGACGGGCATTCAGGTTCGGACGCATCATTCCATCATCGATTGCCTGTTGTATGGTATCGAAGAATGCAGTCCATATTTTCTGACTTGAAACCGAGCATACCTGCTTCATTTCTTCCGAAACCTGCTTATGAAACTGCGGCGTCTCATAAAAATCCATCATTAAAAAATATTTTCTATTAGCTTTGAAAAACTCGAGATATGCATCACCGAAGAGTCCGATTTTTCTAATTGCAGGTTGATCCGACTCGGTTATTTTTAGAAACATATCGAGTAGAATATCCATCCCACGCAGGACGACGGCGAGATAGAGGTCTTCCTTACTTTTATAGTAGAGGTAAATCGTCCCTTTACTCACTTCCGCCGTATCGGCGATATCGTCCATCGTAGCGGCCTGGAGTCCTTTTTCGAAAAAGACCTTCTGAGCAGCACTTATAATCTCTTCCCGCCGTTGTTCTTTCTCGCGTTCCTTCCGTTCCTGGATTCCCATTATTACCTCATTATGATAACTGACTGGTGGTCATTGGTTGTACTCGAATATAATGCATTAAAAATCATTAGTCAATACTGAAATTAATAAAATTGGCTTAATTTTAATTAATGACTTCCGGTCAGTTATGGAGGGATACGGAGACTCACTTATAAAAGTTACAGTCTGGGGGGATTTTTTTCTGCAAGCGAATTCTTATTCCGTTATTGTTTTTCAAAATATTTTTATAAACCGGTTTTATGATCGATGGTCATTTAATTACTATCAATCCCTTTGAGACGATCTGTTTGTAGAAAATTTTTTGAGTCAATGGCGTTCCTCACAAGTTGTTAAAAAAAGTTTTTAACGGGTCCAGCCGGCATTTTCCGATGTTACCATACCTCGGTACAGATTCACAACATGGTTGGAGGAAGAAAAAACGGTATTCATATAAAGGGAATGAAAAGGAACAAAAGGCGAAAATAAACCTTGACATTTAACATGAATTTTAGTAAAATTTTTAAATTTCATCTCTTGAAACGTCATTCTCACAAATCACTGTTCAGCTCTTTTATAAAAAGGAGAATTTTTATGCAACAGAAAAAAAGGATTGCTGTTGGCATTGTTCTTCTGATGATTGTAACAATTGCGCTATCGGTAATTTTCTGGAACGGATGCCAGAAAAGCAATGACAGCCCTATCGAGCAGGGCGTAGTGGATAATTCACAGCAAGGACTGCCTGTTGTGAGCATCAATGATGCTCGAGTACAAGCTGTGATTAAAGTGCAAAACAAGTACACACAGGATATTATGGCGAACAAAGCTGTCGTCGGCACCGCCACATGTGTGAACGATGATGGAACGGTAGTCTTCAAGGTATTCGTCAAGGATATGTCCTATGCAAAGCTCAAGGGGCATGGTATAGCAGCAAGTGCCATTCCCGCTAAAATTGAGAATGTACCGATTGTCGTGGAAGAAACCGGCGAATTTAAGGCCCTTGCAGCTCATACGGCAAAACAAACCCCGCCGATTCAGCTAGGGACTTCCGGCGGATGGAGCTACGATATGGCAAATGGTTATTGCTGCGGCGGTACGCTTGGTTCGCTGGTACAGATCGGATCCACACAATATGTTTTGAGCAACTATCATGTATTGCGCGCCGATATTGTATCGGGAGGAAACAAAAGAGTCGCAACGAACGGTGATCCGATTATTCAACCGGGATTAATCGATGTAAACTGCAAAGCCTCCGGTGCCCGGAGCGTGGCAACCCTTGCCGGCTCGGCAAGCCTGCCGAGTTCGAATGTCGATTGTGCCATTGCTCAAGTGGTTCCGGGCATGGTGCGTACAGATGGGTCGATTCTTGAAATCGGCACAATCTCAAAAAGTACGGTTGCGGCAGCCCTGAGAATGAAAGTAAAAAAGAGCGGACGTACCAGCGGTCTTACAAGTTCGACGATCGATGGCCTGAACGCTACAGTGAGCGTTACGTATGATAATGAATGTGCAGGCGGAACTGCCTTCACAAAAACATTCACAGGTCAGATTCTCATCAAAGGCGGTTCATTTATCAAAGCAGGAGATTCAGGATCCCTGATGGTGGAAGATAAAGCGACCAATCCACGTGCAGTGGGTCTCTGCTTTGCGGGAAGTAATAAATACGCTGTTGCAAATCCGATTAACGAGGTTCTTTCGTACCTTGGTGCCACAATGGTTGGGAAATAAACCACTCGTTGAATTGTGTGAATATCGAAAGTATAACACCCGCATTCCTTAGCAATGCGGGTGTTCGTTTTTCGGGGCTGGACGATGGAACATTCGTCAAAGATCCGACATTACCCCTTTGTGTACATCCTTGTTATTCTGATGGTGTGCACCGGCTGCAATTCAATACCACAAAAGAAAATTGAAAAGGAACCTATGAAGTCTGCACGAGATATCAATACAGTCAAGGAGGCGCACACGCCGGAATTAATGGAAATTCCCGGTGTTGTAGGAGTCTATGTCGGAGCGACGGATGATGGTGCACCATTCATCGGTGTGATGGTGGTAAAGAAGACGCCGGAACTCGAGCGAAAAATTCCTCCAAAGCTGGAAGGTTATCCGGTACTGGTGGAAGAAACCGGCGAAATCAAACCGCTGAAATAGCAGGTACTAAATAAGCTCAGTTTTCCTGTAGTTTTAATAAGTTGCCTCCAGTGTAACTATCTCGAAGACAACGCCGCGCTGATTAATTATTTTGAGATCGTCAGACAGAAGTATTGACGATATCAAAATGTAAATGCAATTCCTCCCCCGAAATAAAACATCGAGTTGCCAGTCGCTACATTGAGCGATGTAAAATAATACCGGGCAAATGCTTCGAGACTGAACCAGCGTACGATGGCTAAGTCGGCCTGCGGCCCGATATATCCTAAAAAGCCGGCACCGTCATTTTTCAATGATGCTGATGAGACATACGGAGAAGAACGTGCTTCTGTCCGGTAAAGCACACCTACCCCCAATCCACCCTGAATCGACATTCCACTTGTTCCCTGAGCTCCCGTGATTCGGTATTGACCTGTAAAAAGAACCGGCAGGACAAATTCAGTATACGCTATCGTCGGCCATGCCTCGGCAATTGATTCGGTGAGAAGGTACCCTGTTTCAAGTCCGATTGCCGAGCGTCGGTTAAGAGAAAACAAAATACCCACCCCACCGCCAAATCCACCGGCCATTCCACCTGCCTGTGTTCCTGTCAGCGGATGAATGGTCGATGCAGATGCATGAGCGTTGATGATATCGAGTCCGCCCCAGAGATGGATTGAAGTCGCATCGTAATCGGATTGTGCAAGGAGAATGGGCGGTATCAGAAGAAAAAGGATGATAATGAGTGAACGCATATGATTTTTCTCCACTATTTTTGGGATATGTATAAATATGGTGAATTAGGATTAGAATTCCAAATCACCGTGGGTTCATGTTGTCTTACTACTCTCTAAAAATTGATTGAGAATTCAAAATATCTAGGAAAATGATTTTCTCTCCCTTTTTCCCCCTCGATCCCCCTGTCCCGACTGAAAGCCGGGACGGGGTCGGGACTCGGGGTAAGTATCGAGGCCACTGCCCTCGACTGCAATTTCTATGTGGTTACCTCGATATGGCGAATGATATTGCTGATCATGGTTCGACAAGCTCACCACGAGACTCGGTAACCTGGCTATTTATTTCTCATCTCGGCATCAACAGCCAGGTGGCCGAGCGTCCGCCCCGCTTTCAGCGGGTCGGAACGTCGAGGCCACCGTCTTGATCTCACTATTTCAATAAAGTTACAATGAGCCGGAAGCCCAGAAGCCTTCGGCCAGAGACCTCGGTCCCGCTTCTGGCGGGAGTCGAGCCACTCAGATCGAGGGCTTGTCGAGGGAGGAAAATACTAAATACATAGGAAAATGATTTTCTCTCCCTTTTTACCTTTTAATTTTTACTTTTTCCTTAGAAAAAGCCATTTACGCGTTTTTTCTCAATTATGTAACCTCATTTCGTTCTAATATATATAAGTAAGAGTGATAGTTCATTCATTAAATTTTAGCATTTGAATACTCAAAACTCATCTTAATATTTTCATATTCTCTTACACCGGGGACAATTTGGCATTTGGAGTTTTTTTCTAATGATTCATATTCACGAACGTTTTTTGCGCCATATCTGGAGGAAACAGTATTTACGCACTCTCGAGCTGATGACAAGCGACGGCCGTACACTCGAAATCATTACACCGGGTATCCCGAATGCCGATGCAGGTCCCGATTTTCTAGATGCACGGATTCGTGTTGACGGAAGAATTTTATGCGGTGATGTTGAACTGCACAAGCGGAACGGCGATTGGACGCGTCATTTTCATTCGCGTGATAATAGGTACAATCGGGTTGTCCTTCATGTTGTGCTTTACGATGATCATGCCCCGGATCCTGTTACGGCAAGTGGGAGATCGATTCCCGTACTGAGCCTGCAGCGATTTCTTGATGATTCGTTCCGGGCGGTATGGGATCGTTCGATTGCTGACGATCGTGCCGAGCGGTCATGCACACTTCCCTGTTCGGGCTTATCTATAGACGCGTCTCAGGATGGCCATTTACGGTGGCTTACCCATTTATTCAATGAACGAATGGAGCTAAAACTCCGGAGGTTTGAAGGACGGCTGAAGGAGCTGATCGATGAACAAAGGCTTGCATTGCGCGAACCAAAATTACGATATTACGGAGACATTGATGAAATTCCCGTTCCGAATCATGAGTACACACAACATGATTTTGCGCCGCGATGGCTTTGGGAGCAGGTTTTGTACGAAGGGATCTTCGAGGCGCTCGGATATTCCAAGAATCGGGAGCCATTTCTTAAACTCTCACGAAATGTGCGTTTGGATTTTTTACGCGAACGGATTACGATATCGAACTCCAATCATGCTGCCGTACTCCGGGCGATTCTATTTGGTGTTGCAGGATTTCTGTCTGCAGATCGGTGTGAGAGGAAAGGAAATGGTAGTGATGATGCAATGATTGTAAATAGTTGGAGAGAGAATGCATCTTTCTATAAAAGAGAACGGCTTCAAAGAGCCGAATGGACTTTCTTTCGCCTTCGACCTAATAATTTTCCTACACGTAGGTTAAAGGCCGGAGCGGCTCTTGTTCAACGATTTCTTGAGGAAGATATAGTACAAAAAATGATCAGGATTATAAAATCGGATGGCACAAACCGTACGCGTATCTGCGAATTGCGATTGTTAATGACGGTCGGCCGTGATGAACAGAGCGCTCTTCTTGGACGCTTACGCATTGACGATATTATTATTAATACAATTCTTCCGCTGACACTTCTCTATGCGCGAGTATTTAAAGATCCTGATATTCGGGAAACGATTCAACATCTTGTAATGGAATACCCGTCACTCGGTGAAAATACAATTACTCGA
Source organism: Ignavibacteriota bacterium (assembly GCA_963776275.1). Taxonomy (GTDB): domain Bacteria; phylum Bacteroidota; class Ignavibacteria; order UBA10030; family CAVZMI01; genus CAVZMI01. Next base: position 276,613 of record CAVZMI010000020.1, on the reverse strand, counting down.
TTAATTCGTTCTGCTGTGCCGGGTATCGGGAATTTACTCCACGGCGCTCTCGTTCAGCAGGGAATGCTTCACCTTCATAATTTCTATTGCACAGAAAACAGGTGTAAAGAGTGCGAAATTGGGCAGAGAGTTTTTGAGAAGGCCGTAGTATAAGTAGTGAAAACCTAAAAAAAGTATCTTTTTTAAAAATAAAAAAGAAACCTACTACCTGTGGTAGGGTTAGTATAAAAAATTTTCGGTAAAAATGGATATGGTAATCTGAAAATGAAACAGTGGGAGAAGTAAAAAATCGTTACAAAATATTTTTATCGAATTTCTTCTTAGCACAGTCAGGGCAAATGCCGTGGCTGAAATCGGCCTCGGAATGTTGGGAAATATATACCTCCATTTGATGCCATTGTCCATGCTCATCACGAATACGCTTGCACCAGGAACAGACCGGGAGAAATCCGCTTAATCGTTTAACTTCGGCAAGTGCTTGCTGGAGTTCGATATTGACTCGCCGGTATTCACTTATCATCTCCTTAATCTTGGAGATAACATATGCAAATACAATAAAAAGAATGAACTGAATGATGATATTCCACGTAGCCAGCCAGAATGTAAGAGAAACCCGGCCGAAATAATCGACAATGGTCCAAACAATTGCCGCTGACAGTGCGGCAAAATATCCGGTTCTACGGCTGACAAACCAGCTTCCCAATGCGACAGGAATGAAATAAAAAAGCAAGAAGGTATATTCAACACCGGTGTAATAATCTCCGGTTCCTATCAATACAAGAATCAGGATGGTAAGGAGAGTTAAAGTCGGTTTTGATCTTTGTTCAAGCCATCGGCCCAAGCGAGAAACTAGAGGATGAAGCTGCATTTCCATTTTGTATGTCCTTGAGGACGTAAGAAGAAGATATTTCATCTTCCATATTGGACGACAATATACCTGAAATAATTACACTGTGCAAACGGGAAACATTTGGATTTTTGATATGGTCTTTCTACATTACTCTGGATGAAACGCCTTATTATCATAGGTTTCGTATTTTTCTATGGGATAAGTGCATCCCTGGCACAGGAGAAACCCCTTCCGATGAAATCAGATAAGTTTCCAAGCCAGGTCCGTATTGCACGTCTGAAATACAGTGGTGGCGGGGACTGGTACAATGATCCCTCGGAGGAAGTAAACCTCTTGAATTTTGTCCACCAGAACACAGGAATCGACGTTGATCCCGAGTACACCTTTGTCGAGCTATCGGATGAAAAGCTGTTTTCTTTTCCTATTCTGTTCATGACAGGACATGGGAACGCAGTATTCAGTGAATATGAAGTCAAACGTTTGCGGGAATATCTCGAGGCCGGCGGGTTCCTTTATGCCGATGACGATTATGGTCTTGATAAAGCATTTAGAAGGGAAATAAAAAAGGTTTTTTCCGATCTTCCACTTGTCGAGTTGCCCTTTTCGTATGGTTTGTTTCATGTCCATTACGAATTTCCAAGAGGTGTTCCGAAGACTCATGAGCATGACGGAAAACCACCTCAGGCATTTGGAATATTTCTCAATGGACGGCTTGTCGTTCTCTATACTTATGAATCAAATCCAAGTGATGGATGGGCCGATCCTGAGGTTCACAAAGATCCTCCGGAGAAACGGCTCGAAGCGCTTCAATTCGGAACAAATATCGTCGTATGGGCGTTAACGAAATAATGTACGATGCCTTCGGTCAAAAACCTGTGGAGCAAAAGCTCCGGTCTAAACTCAATGAGCTCCGCCGGAAAGAAAACGTAATTCGTCAGGCTGAGGGAATACTCCGTTTTGTGCTGATCATTGTTGGCGCCTGGCTACTCCTCGTTCTCATCGAATCGTTTGTTCATACACCGCCAATCGTTCGGACGGTGATAATGCTGCTCTTCACAGGAGGAATGCTGGGTGCATTCGGACGATATTTCATCGATCCTCTTCTTCGACGGATCGGGATCATGAAAAGTAGCGACGATCTCACCCTCGCTGAAAAAGTCGGGAAGAAATATCCACTGATCAAGGATCATTTCCGGAATGCACTTGAAATTCTGGAAGAACAGCGGCAGCACCCTGCACGGTATTCTTCGCTGCTGATCGATGCGGTTCTCAATGACCTGGAGAAAGAATTACAATCGGTTGATATCTCTCGTGTCATGGACTATTCAATCCCGTTTCGTTTGACGAAATATGCGACCGGTGTTGTTGTCGTTTTCGTTCTCTTCTGTCTCATTCTTCCAGTGACACTTCGGGATACATCCTATCGATTACTGCACTTTTCGGAGTCGTTTGCCGCGCCCCTCCCGTTTGCATTCGAGATATTACCGGGGAATAAAGAAATTGTAAAGGGGGAATCGGTGAATATTGTCGTGCGACTCCGGGGTGAGCAGCAGAAGAACCTTGAACTGTATACGCGGACCGAAGGGCAAACTCTGGTGGAACGAATTGCACTCCATCATGATTCAAGCGGGAAATTTCTCTGGCATAGTCCGATTCTGAAAAACAGTTTTGAATATTATGCACAGAAAGATGAAATAAAAAGTGAAATATACACAATTACCGTTGTCGATCGACCGGTAATAAAAGCCCTCAAGGTCCGGCTTCATCCACCGGCATATACCGGAATTCCGGATCAAATTCTGGATGACAATATAGGAGACATATCGGCACTGCGTGGAACGCGGGCGACACTGAATCTATCGGCGAATAAAGAAATTGTCCGGGCATTCATTGGATTTTCCGATAATTCCCGGCATGAACTTTTTCCCCGGGGAACGGCCGTTACAGGATCGTTCACCGTAAAAAAGGATTTACGATATCATTGTGAATTGGAAGATGAAAAAGGAATAGTTAACGTCGATCCGATTTCCTATATGATTCGCTCGATGCCGGATGAGCCGCCGACGGTGGCCATCACGATTCCCGGCCGGAATATCGACCTGAGTGATAATATGCAGGTTGCGTTGTTGATGAATCTTCATGATGATTACGGCTTTTCAAAACTTCAAGTGCGATATCGCCTGTCGCAATCAAAATATGAAAAACCTGAGGAGACATTTTCAGCAATCGATATTCCACTTCCAGCCAAACAGGGTAATGAAAAAGGAATCGATCTTGCAGTGCCGTTTCTCTGGGATCTCTCGTCCCTTCGTCTTGCGTCGGAAGATGTCATAACGTATTATGCCGAGGTATACGACAATGATGCGGTCAGCGGTCCGAAAATAGCGCGCACCAGAGAATATACTCTCCGATATCCATCGCTTGACGAGATTTTTTCTGATGCCGATAAACAGCATTCAGAGTCACTCGAGGAGCCTGCAGGAAAACCTCAAACAGGCCGATGAGCTGCGAAAGAATCTGAATGATATTACCCAGCAGATGAGAAAAAATCAGCAGCTTGACTGGCAACAGCAGAAGAAGATCGAGGAAACACTGAAGCGGTATGAGGAACTTCGGAAAAACATCCAGAATACGTCGCAACGTCTGGACACACTATTTCAGGGGATGCAGAATAAAAATATTCTCTCGCAGGAAACACTTGAAAAATATCTCGAGCTTCAACAACTACTCCAGCAGATCGATTCCCCCGAGTTGAATGCCGCACTGCGAAGAATGCAGGAAGCAATGAAACAGCTCTCGCCCGATCAAATCAGACGGGCTATGGAACAGCTTACGTTCAGTGAGGAAAATTTCAGACAGAGTATTGAACGGACGATGAGTTTATTGAAGCGTATCCAGATAGAACAAAAGTTCGATGAAGTAATTCGACGAACGGCGGAACTGGAACAACGACAAGCCGAGATGAAAAATCAATCTGCAAAAACGCCTCCGCGGGATACCGAAGCACTTCAGCAGCTTGCGGAAAAGCAAAAGGGAGCCGAGGAAGATTACAAAAAACTTCAGCAGCAGTTGTCCGATCTGCAAAAACGTATGGAAGAATTTCCCGACGAAATGCCTCTCCGTGAATATGCCCAGGCTACCGAATTCATCGAACAACAAAAAGTCGACGAAGCAATGGAGGCCGCCTGTCAGCAGTTACAGCAGGGTGAACCCCGGCAGGCTCGAGAGCAGCAACAGCGCGTGCAGAGTGCCTTGAACCAGTTCGGGAAACAGATGCAGCATACAAAAGACATAATGCAGCAGAGGAGGCAGCAGCAGCTGCTGGCCGAATTCCAGAAAATGATGCAGGAACTGCTTGAGATGTCGGCTAAGGAAGAAGATCTGAAGAATGAATCGCGTGCACTCGATCCATCATCACAACGATTCCGCGAGAATGCACAGTCGCAAGAACAGATTGTTGAAGATCTCGGCAAACTTGCAAATACTCTCGGGAAAATGTCGCAAAAGACATTTGCCGTAACACCAAAAATGGGAAAAGCAATCGGACAGGCATTCGGAAAAATGACAGGTGCAATACAATCACTTGAAGAACGTAACGGTCAGGAAGCTGCCGATCGTCAGCACGATGCGATGACAGCTCTCAATGATGCGACCCGGCAGATACAACAGGCAATGGACAATGCAATGCAGGGAGGAGAGGGAGGACTCAGTTCGCTATTACAGCAGCTCGGGCGAATGGCAGCGCAACAACAGGGAATCAACTTACAGACTCAGGATTTGAGTTCGCAGGAAGGTATGACATTGGAACAGGCTGCCCAGGTGGCACGTCTTGCGGCCGAGCAGGCCACGATTCAGAAATCGCTTGAACAATTAAGCAACGAGGCTCAGCAATCATCGGAGCGGCAAAAACTATTGGGGGATCTCGATAAAATTGCGGAAGAAATGAAGGAGGTCGTCCGCGATCTTGAGCAGCATGATATCAACCCGGCAACGCTTCAGCGTCAGGAGAAAATTTTATCCCGGCTTCTTGATGCACAGCGATCAATGCGAGAGCGCGATTATGAAAAACGCAGACGTGCTGAAACCGGAAAGGAATATCAACAAATTTCACCATCCGAGCTTGACCAGTCGACCGTCGCAGGTACCTCCAGGTTGATGCAGGATTTACGCAAGGCGCTTGAACAGGGTTATGCAAAGGAATATCAGGAGTTGATCAAGAGATATTTTGAAGAATTACAGAAAATTCAATAAAAGAAAAACACAAAGCAATTTTCACTTTGTGTTTTTCTTGAAAGATTGATAAACAGACTGTCCTATTTTTGCTTCTCGATATTTTTTCCTGTTTTTTCTATTCTCTCGCCGCGTCGTTCCATCCTTACACCTCGGTGTTCCTTAATTTCTCCTTTTCGTTCGATTTTTTCACCGGATTTTTCAAGCGCCTTTCCTTTCACCGGATGTCCATGACGTTCAAGTCGCTCGCCTTTGCGCTCCAGACGTTCCCCACGGCGTTCCATCCGTTCACCCCTTCGTTCTTTTATCTCACTCTTGCGCTCGATGAGTTCCCCCTTTTTTTCAAGTTTTTTGCCTTCCTGTGCCAACACCGGCTGTTGAAAGGCGATAATTGTCACTGACAAAAACAGGGCTGTAATGAATGTTTTCATGGTTTTTTTCTTTCTACTGGTACCGGGTAGAGTGGACTATTATTATGAATGTTTGAATCTGAAGGTGACTCAAAGGTTTAATTAAGATAAGCATTTTTTAATTAGACTTGCACATGAAGCCGGAATTTTTTATACTTTTTGACAATAATCAAAAGGAACCAGAACTCTATGGCGCTTGTTATACTAAAAACGACCGACATACCTGGTGACATAAAACGCATTAACAAGTCGGTCCATGTCCTCTGAAATAGCCAAAAAGAAAATTCCCGGGCGGGATGAAGAATTCCAGAGTGAGGCGGTTCCTCATATGGATGCATTATATAATTATGCACTCCGTATGACTGGAGATCCAAACGATGCGGACGATCTTCTGCAGGATACATATCTCAAAGCATATCGCTTCTGGGACAAGTATGAAAAGGGAACGAATATCCGTGCCTGGCTGTTCAGGATTATGAAGAATTCATATATCAACCTCTATCGGAAAGCAACCAAAGAGCCCGATACGGTTGATTATGAAGACGTTCAGAATTTTTATCAGACAATTCGAGATCGATCCACTGATCCGAATGATTTACAGGAGAAGTTATTCGGTAACCTGCTCGAGGATGATGTTGCTCGAGCTCTGGAGTCTCTTCCAGATGATTTCCGAACAGTGATCATCCTTTGCGACATCGAGGGATTTACTTATGAGGAGATTGCAGAGTTTGTTGAGTGTCCCGTTGGTACAGTCCGCTCACGAATCCATCGGGGACGGCGATTAATGCGGGATAAATTATACGAGTATGCACGGGAAAAAGGTTATATCCATCCAGATTGAAGAAAAAACAATTTTAATTTGAGAGGATACCGTGGACTGCAAAGAAATGCAGGAATATATTACGGCGGCGGTTGATCAAAGCCTTGATCGTGCTGTACAATCAGAATTTATTCAGCATATTCGCCATTGTGTTCGCTGTGCCAGTGAATATGACCTAGAACGTGCTACAAAGCAGATTACGCAAACACGGCTGCAGTTTGTTGAAACGCCCCCAACAGTTCGCGCTGCAATTCTTGAAAAAATAAAGGCAGAATCCCGGTCATCGGTTCCCCGCGTCCAGTGGCTGGGACAGGCTATTCAATCGTTCTTTTCTCTTTTTTCCAACCGCCATCTAATGCCAGCAGCCGGAATGGCGATGATTATCATGATCATCGTGGGTGCGGCACTTATTTTCCATCCATTCGGGTCGAGGAATAGTCAATCAACACTTGAGGGTATCGCGGATGAGGATAGCGAAGTTCTTCATCAGGCACTCGATAATTTCCATGATATACAGAATGGAAAGATGGCTGTTCAATTGGTATCGAGTGAACCAACGGCTGTAAAAGCATTCTTCCGGGATAAAGTGAATTTCGATGTCGATGTTCACAAATTGAGAAATGCGGAACTTATCGGTGCCGTCTATTCAGAATATAAGGGTGCAAAACTCGCTCACGTTATGTATAAAAGCGGTGATCGAATTATTTATGTGTATCAGGCCTGGATAAAAGATGTAGGGAGTAGTTCCGGACTCTGTGCGCGTCGTGAAATTCGGAATGCGTTGGCGAAAAAGGATATTTTTATGGATTCAATCACGTCGCCTCCCCATCATTGCTGTACAGTCGTATGGGAAGAGCGGGGGATTCTCTGCTCTGCCGTATCGACACTCCCGCGAAATGAAATGCTTACAACGTTACAGGATCAACTCGACCCCGATCCGCGATAACAATCACGCAGGAAAACATCTTTTTTACTTCTCTCACTGTTGTTGTATTTCTCAGTACAACTTCGTAGATTTTACAACTCACTGATATTTTTATTGTATGACACAATATTCATTTTTTACCGGGTTGATGAAGCGAGCATACATCATCCTTCTCTCGTTCTGGAGGATTCTCGTTGAGTATGTTCTGCGAATGCGGATCCGTATCAAGTTAAGCCTCATCATAGCAATCACGGTGATCCTTGTTGCGGCGGTTCTCAGTACGATTATTATTTCCCAGCAAAGGAAAGAAATCCGGGCAAATGTCGAGTCACTCGCCCGTTTGACGACGGAACATTTAGCAAATGCATCACGCGATTATCTTCTTCTTCATGCCGAAGTATCGATTCAGGAAACCGTCAACGGGGTACATAGGATGAACGTCGAGGGAGTTGGAAACATCATGATCGTCGATCGGAACGGCGTCATTGTGGCGCATTCGAATCTGGCTCTTGCAGCAAAACGACTTTCCAATGAAGAATTTACCCGGATTGAAACAGTAACGGAATTGACCTCTCGCGAAACACCAGATGAGCTTGAATACATTCGTCCGATCTACGTCCACCATGTGACGAAAGAAGGAACACGGACCATTCGTGTTGGAACGGCTGTAGTGAGCTTCTCAAAGGAGGTTCTGTATCGTCCGCTCGGTGTCATCGAACAGACAATTATTCTGGCTGCTTTCGGCGTGTGTGCAGTAGCAATTACAATCGTATTCTTCCTGTCCGGAATGATTCTCCAGATTATCCTCGAATTATCCGAGGGAGCCAGACGTGTGGGTGAAGGTGACTACCATGTACGAATTTTTACAAGGATCAAGGACGAACTTGGAGCCCTTACACGGGAATTTAACAAGATGGTCGAACAGCTGAGAGAGCGAGCGATGCTCCAGAAATTCGTATCGAAACATGCCATGACGATGATTCAACAACACCAAATTGTGACGTTGGGTGGAGAACGAAAGACCATTGCGATCGTTTTTACCGACATCCGTAATTTTACCCGTCTGGCTGACACCATGTCTCCCGAAGAAGTTGTCTCGCTGATCAACACCTATCTTGACGCGCAAATGAACGTCATTACCGCATGGAACGGCTCGGTCGATAAGTTTATGGGAGATGGTGTTATGGCAATCTTTACAGGACCTTCGATGATGACAGATGCCGTCAGGAGCGCGATAGCAATCCAGGAATGTTTGCGAGAAATGAATCATCAGCGGCGGTTGAATAAAGAAGTCACCATGGAAGTCGGAATCGGAGTTGATGCCGGTTCCGACTGTTATGGGAAATATCGGCTCCCGATCGCGAATGGACTTTACAGCCATTGGCGATGCCGTCAACATCGCCTCGCGATTATGCGATCTTGCCGAGCCGAATCAAATCCTGGTCTCCGAAACGATTATGCGTGGACTCGATGGATCATTCTCGCTCAAGAATGAAGGAACTGTCCGGTTTAAAGGAAAGCGGGCCGCGATAGTGATCTATTCAGTGCAATCGAAGGTGTCAGAGTGAAATCTTGGTTTTTTCTGCTAATATGTTTTCCATCAATCGTTGTCTCACAGTACAGGCATGTGAGCGCTGATGACGAGGCACTCGGTCGTTCATCGAGTGCCTGGCAACCTTCGGTCGGGGCTCTCTTTTCGAATCCGGCATGCCTTTCGTATGTCCGGCAGACCGAATGTGTAATCTCGAATTACCATCTTTTTCAGACTACATTCTTCGGAGCATCACATTTCGATCCGTCGATCGGTACAATCTCCTTTGGAGGATTCAGAAATACCGATAGCGACCGGAATAAAGATCTTATTGCACTCGGTTTTGCACACGAATTTTTCTCATCCGTTTCTTTCGGACTTTCCACCGGGGCAAAAAAACGTGATCAGACGTTTATTCCGACATTTGGAGCAGGATTTCTATTCCGGCCTCCAACCGAATCGATAATTCGGAGTCTTTCTCTCGGAGCATTTCTCCAAAATGTAACGTTTGACTCCGAACACAAAGAGCCGTTCGGGGGAATCGGCGCTGCATACTGGCTCATGAGCGATCGGGTGAGAGTACAGGCAAGCTGTACGGCTAATAGCGAAAATAGGAGTTTCCAGCTCGGGATTGAAGGCCGTCCGTTCGATTGGATATCGCTGCGTGTGGGGACCGACCGCGGGAAAAATTTTAGCGGAGGTATCGGATTGATATTTCCGTTTATCCATATTGATGCGGCAGTGGATCATACCTTACTCCTCGTTACGTTTACACCACGGCTCGGAGCAGCCTGGTTCGAAAAGCGCGATGTGCATTTCACCGAAGGTGTTGAGCTCTACCGACAGCAGCGATATCGTGATGCTATTGAGGCGTTCAATCTGGCCTTGATGTATGATCGGGATTATTCACCTGCACGTGAATATCGATCAGCAGCAGAGAGCGATTACCGTGTAAAAGTCGAGGAGTATTATGAACGCGGTCAATTGCTCGTCATTAAAGAACGTTATTATGATGCGATTCAGATGTTTCGGGCTGCACTGGCAATCAATCCGCATCATGATTCATCGCGTGTCAGACTTGTTGCTGCAGAAGAAAAATTGCACGCTCTTGTTGACATAACGTTTGAAACAGGACAAAGATACTGGAGACAGCGGCAGTATCGTCAGGCTCACGCGATGTTTCAAAGAGTTCTCGAGTATGATTCGACCGATAAGCATGCACAAAAAGCACTTGCGAGAATCGATTCTGAACGAACAGTCGTTGTTGATTCGCTCATTCATGCCGGTGAGATGGCCATGCGTCAATCGCTTCTCGAAACAGCACGCAATGCTTTTGAAAAAGCGGCAATTATCGATCCGGGAAATAGCCAGATGGGTCGTCGTTTAAGTTCACTCAGAGAGAAATTATCACTCCGGGAGCTTATCGAAGAGGGGAAAAAACAGCTTGCACTCGGGAAAATGCAGGACGCACTCAGTGCATTCAAGCTCGTGCTGGAAAGAGATCCCATGAATGACGAAGCAAAAAAGTACGCGGCGCAGTGCCTTGCTTCGTTGAGGAATACCGTGGACGAACTTTATCAAAACGGACAGCATGCTTATTCAAACGAAGAGTACGAGACGGCGATCGACTTGTTCACAAGAGTGCTGGCAATTGATCCCAATCATAAGACAGCGCAGGAATATTTACAACGAGCGAACGATAAACTCAAGGCGTTGGAACAGCTCCAATAAAGGAGTACCTCCCTGTTTCCGATGACCGATCTAAGCTGGTGAAGCCTTTATTTATGTGCCGAAATAAAGCCGTTCACCCAAAGAAACCGGAAGTCCCACCGAAATAATCTTCTTTGCGGCAGTCTCAACATCATATGACGATCGTATGAAATTGAATGTCCATTGGTCGGTATCGAGAATACCAAAACATAATCTCGGATCTCCATTACGGGGTTGCCCGATACTTCCCGGATTCACTAAAAATTTCTTCTTACGGTCGATTGATGATGCTATTGTGCCCTCACTGAAGATGACCGGAATGTGCGTATGACCGATAAAACATAACGGTGTGGAAAAGTTCCGGAATAATCCGAGAGTTTGAATGGGATGAACGATGTAATCCCATTCTTCAGGTTGAAACGGCGATGAATGGACAAAGGTACAATTATGAGCTGTTACAAGAAGAGGAAGTGATGCGAGATATTCGAAGTTCGCAGGTGCTAATTGTCCGATGGTTCACCGTACTGCCGCCGCTGCCCTTTGAGTAAAAGAATCGATTATGGAGTGATCGACGATCGCTGCATCGTGATTTCCGCGCACAACAATTTTTGCATTCGCACGAATATATTCGATACATGGATTTGGATCCGCACCATATCCGATAATATCACCGAGGCAGATAATTTCATCAATATTGAGTGAAGGGAGAAGCCGCTCCACGGCAGTGAGTGCCTCGAGGTTGCCGTGTATGTCCGATAGAATTGCAAGTCTCATAACAACCGAAGTGATGGATATGGTGTTTATGTTTTTTGTTGTTTCTTTTTTGCCGCCGGGAAAAGGACGTTATTCAAAATCAACCGGTAACCGGGCGAGTTCTTGTGCAGGGCCAGATCGGTCGGCGGATCCCATACAGCATGCTGGTAATCTTCGGGATCATGACCGCCGTAAAAAGTAAACGTCCCTCGTCCGAAATTCCCGTGAAGATATTTAACCTGCTCGGTTCCTTCCTTCTGGGCAAGTATGATCACAGATCGCTTGATCAGTTTCTTTTTGAAACCTGTGGTTTGTCCCATGAAACCCTTAATCACGTTGATATGATTTTGAGTGAGCATTGTCGGGACAGGGTCGTATTTTGCTGAAAATTCGAAGAGCGTAAAGTAATCGGTATTCAGATCCATCAATGGAATGGGATCGCTTGGAGGGAAATCAATATCGGAGTATTCATAAATCAATGGATTCATCACCAGCGTGAAATTCTCGAATACAAATGTCTTGCTATAATCAAGTTTCTTCTGTGCATCAGGATCCGGCGGATCGCCATCAAACATGACATCGACGATATCGGTATTTTCGGCCGCCAATGCGATGTCGTAGGTATCGGTGGCCGAACACATTGCAAATAGAAAACCACCGCTCCCGACGTATGATTTAATTGCACGGGCGACAGACTTTTTCATCTCGGAGACTTTCCTGAAGCCAAGTTTTATCGCCATCTTTTCATTCAATGCCTGTTCATCGATATACCACTGCTGTGACGCGTAGTTCATGTAGAATTTCCCGTACTGGCCTGTAAAATCCTCGTGATGCAGATGAAGCCAGTCGTATTTCTGTAATTTTCCCTGGAGCACCTCTTCATCCCAAACTTTTTCGTAGGGGATCTCGGCATATTCTAGCGCGAGGGTTACCGCATCATCCCATGGTTTGAAGTTCGGCGGCACATAGACTGCAATCTTGGGCACTTTTTCAAGAAGCACAACGTCCATGTTGTTTCCTTCCTGCTGTACTTCAGCAAGGATTTGGCTGGTCTGTATTCCTGAAAGTGTTTCGAATGTAACTCCACGGATTCGGCATTCACGGGCAAATTCATCGTGTGCATCGAACATAAACGAACCGCCGCGGTAATTAAGCAACCAGTTGACATCGACTCCATTATTCAACGCAAAAAATGCGATTCCGTATGCTTTCAGGTGATCGGTCTGCCTGAGGTTCGATCGGTACAAGTATTTTCTGTCCGATTGCAGTTGGAACGGATGTCAGGCACAATATTAGAAGGATGAAGAGACTAATTTTTCCACGAGTCATAGGGTGTCTCCACGAAGTATCCTGATCCGTTTTCGCGCTTCACCGACAAGAAATGAATCCGGAAATCGTTCGAGCAACGATTCATAAAGTGTAATGGCTTTTTCTTTTTCGTGCATTTCATGGTGATATATTTCGGCAGTGGCAAAAAGTGACCTATCGGCAAAAATGCTTTCCGGATATTCTTTTACAAGTCGTTGATATGCATCGAGTGCATTAGAAAATCGACCGGCGGATCTGTACAGGTCTCCAGTTAGAATCAATGCATCGTCAAGTAACAGCGAGCTCGGAAAACGTTTGGTAATATCCTCAAGAAATGCAATAGCCTCCATGTATTTATGCTGACGCGACAAAAGCTCGGCATGTGCATATATTTTGAGAGCATCTTCCTGACCTTTCCGGTGGTATTGAATGAACATCTGGAGTTTTATGGCGTCATTTGCGATGTCCGACGTTGTTTCTTGAGCCAGCGGAGCAAGGTGGGTTAATGCGCTGTCGAATTCGCCGCGATAGTATTCAATCTGAATACACTTAAACGATGCAAGATTCTTCTGAGTCTGCCCCTGGACCGCATAGTTTCTGAGGAGTACCCGATATGAATAAAGAGCACTGTCGAGTTCACCGCGTGCAATATAGATATCACCGGTGGTGATGACAACGTCGGGATTTGTTTCAGAATCGGCATATCGGTGGCGAATTTCATCGAGTGCACGAAGGGCGCCATCGATATCAAAATATATGTTGAACTTCACCAGTGCAATCCTATAAAGGGCAAGTCGGGCATACTGTGATTGCGGATGTTCGCTTGCCAGGGCGTTATAATATTTAATGGCCTCTGTAAGCAGTGAGCGGCGGTCGGCCGTGAGATTCGTTGTCTCACCCGACGTATCAGGTTGTGTGCCCAATTCTTCCAGTACTCGAGCATATCCATATTTTGCCTGGGGAATTGCTGTTTGTGCAGGATAGTGATCAATATATTCCCTGAATGCCTTTGCTGCAGTCGGGAATGCACGCTCCTTCGAAATCCGTTCGGCAAAATTCAATATCTCTCGTCCCTGCGCTTTGAGCAGTGCATCGATGTTTTTATACACTACAAATGCATCATCGTACCTTTTTGCCTCTTGATATAGCCAGGCAAGCAACATTTGAAGAGCTACATTATCTTCATGACGGGCGGTTTCTGCTTGAGCGACCTTTAGAGCTGCACTAAGAGCTTCCGGTTTGACTATATACGAACTAATTCGTTGCCGTATGACCTCCATCATCGGCAATCCTTTTTCGGTAACAATCGAGAGATATTCGCGGGTCGCATCTTCGTAGCGGAACATCATAGTATACAACAATCCAATTTCCTCGGTTATGGAAGAACGTTCGGAATCTTGCCGGCGTCCATCAATGAGCATTTTAATGGCTTTGTCATGCAATCGGTTTTCGATAAGGTAATTCGCGATCACACGGTATGCGGTTGGAGAATTCTTGAAAACCTCAATCCCCCGGTTCCAGGTAGAAAATGCCTCGGCCTCTTTTCCAGCCTTATAATAGCAGTCACCAAGCAGACCGAAAAGTGAAATATCATTACCGGTGAAATCAAGTCGTTTTGTAACAATAGTAATTGCACTATCATACAATTTCAAATGCATATAAGTCCGGCGGAGTGCATCAAAGAAAACAAGATTATTTTCATCAGTGTGATGAAGCTGCTCATAGATTGGAAGAGCTTTCATATAATCTCCAGCCCGCTCATATGCCTCGGCCAGGTGGAATTTTATTGTATTTTGATCTTGATGGTGCAATTTCCCCTCTTCCTGAGCGGATATTCTTGTTATCGCAAGTAATACCCATGCAGCAATAATCCCCCGCCGATACATTTGTCGACAATATCTCATAGAGATAATATAAAGAAAAGCTTCATGATGAAAAAGCTAATAAGTTGAGATTTTTTCTTATCATAAACTGTTTAATAATAACAAGGGAAAATGAGGTTTTGTTCGCGTACTCAATCCTCATTCCTTGACTCATACGCCGTATTTCTGTACCTTCTATCTGTTATGAGAAATATTGCAATACTTGGTTCAACCGGATCGATCGGACGAAACAGTCTTGAAGTTATACAGACCATCCCTGATCAGTTTCGAGCAACCTACCTGACAACCAACAGGAATATCGAGTTGCTCAACGAACAGATTCGAAGGTTTTCTCCAAAGGGGGTTGTTGTTCTCGATCATCGTGCCGCTGCTGCTTTGTCAGAGACACTGAAAGGAACTACTGAAGTCCTCGTTGGCGAGAAAGGGCTTCTCGAAATCGTCCGCCGCGATGATGTAGACCTTGTCATAAATTCTCTTGTGGGTTTTGCAGGACTCAGGCCGACAATTGAGGCGATTAGACATCGGAAAACCATTGCCCTGGCGAATAAAGAGACACTTGTTGTCGCGGGGGAAATCATAACCGGCCTTGTCGATGAATATGGCGTGAAAATCCTTCCGATCGATAGTGAACATAGCGCGATTATGCAATGTCTGGCGGGTGAGGCCCCGCGACTGTGCTTCGGCTGATTCTCACGGCTTCGGGCGGTCAGTTTTACACCCGAAATAAAGAAGATTTCTGTTCCATTACGGTCGATGAGGCATTGAAGCATCCAAATTGGAAAATGGGGAATAAAATCACGATTGATTCGGCAACGTTAATGAATAAAGGACTTGAAGTTATCGAAGCCCGCTGGTTGTTTCACATCCCTCCAGAAAAAATCGATGTTGTTATTCATCCTCAATCGATTATACATTCAATGGTGGAATTTATAGATGGATCGATAAAGGCACAACTCGGCATTCCGGACATGAAAATTCCAATCCAATATGCCCTGACGTACCCGAAGCGTATATCCTCGCATTGGGAACGACTGGATTTTTCGACTTTTCGCGAAATGACATTCGTTGAACCGGACATCGATAAATTTGAATGTCTCGGGCTTGCCTTTGAGGCCATCGGTCGGGGAGGAAGTGCACCGGCGGTTATCAATGCGGCAAATGAAGTTGCTGTTGATCTTTTTCTCAACCGGAAGCTTCAATTCCCGGATATTCCCCGCATCGTTCGTACGGCACTAGACCGCCAGCATATTGTTGATCATCCGGAACTTCCTCATATCATCGAAGCCGATCGCTTGACACGGGCGATGATTCTTGAACAGTATTAACAAATATGGAGTTTAATCTAATATGGGTGTAATTGTAACAATATTCTATTTCATCATAACTATTGGAATTCTTGTCCTGGTACATGAGCTTGGTCATTTTCTCGCAGCCAAACTTTTCGGCATGCGCGTTGATATATTCTCAATAGGTTTTCCACCGCGTGCGTTCGGACGGAAAATCGGCGAGACCGACTACTGCATTTCATGGATTCCCATCGGGGGATATGTGAAAATTGCCGGGATGATCGATGAAAGCTTCGATACGGAATTTCTCAATCATGAACCGCAGCCGTGGGAGTTCCGGTCGAAACCGATCTGGCAGAGAATGATCGTCATGGCAGCGGGAGTGATTATGAATCTCCTGCTCGCAATCTTGATTTTTTGGGGGATCAATTATGTCAATGGGAGAGTAGTGATCGATACGACGGAAGTCGGTATTGTTGTTCAACAAAGTAATGCAGAGATCGCCGGATTCCAGCAGGACGATAAGATCATAACAATCAACGGTAAACGGGTAGAAAGCTGGGATGATATCCAAAATGCAATGTACATTGAAGATATGGGAAACGATTTGACATTTACTATTCTGCGTCATGAAGCGACATGCACGATACCTGTTCCGCGGAAATTGGTTCCCGATCTTACAGAAGACTTTTTTGGATTGCTACCAGCAGGTTCTCCCGGCGTGGTGATGGTTAACAGTGTTGAAAAGAATCGTCCGGCAGAACGAGTCGGATTGAAATCGAAGGATGTCATCATATCCTTGAATGATGTCCATATTGCTGTTGCTCAGCAGGTACTGAAGATTGTTAAAGCAAATGTTGGAAAAGAAGTATCGATACAATGGATGCGGGGCGACTCAATGTTCAACGGGAAAGTCGTTCCAGATCCTGATGGAAAAATTGGCATCGTGCAGGAACCGAAACCATTTACCGGCCCGATTAAACGATATCAATATACAATTCTTGAGGCTCTCCCTCGAGGTGTAGGCGAGATCTGGAATGTAACGGTTCTATTCGGGAAATCGATATGGCAGGTTGTCATCGGGAAGACGCCATTTGGGAAAACGGTCGGTGGACCGATTCGCATTGCTCAACTTGCAACCCGGTCGGCAGAATTTGGCCTCGGGAGTTTTTTTGGATTTCTGGCCCTTCTCAGTGTCAGTCTGGCTATTTTAAATATCATACCATTTCCGGCGCTGGATGGAGGACACATCATATTTCTTGTGTATGAGGCAATCTTCCGCCGGGAGATACCGAGTAAAGTGAAGCTCGCTTTTCAGCAGGTTGGATTTTTCCTCTTGCTTGCCTTTATGGCCTTTGTAATCTACAATGATATAGCAAACTTTTAAGGTTGCACAAATATGAAAAAGTGTTTATACTACATTATCATAATATAAAGGGCTATCGTATGAAAAATCAGGCACGCCTTATGGTTCGTCCCGCTGCTACTTTTTTTAACGATGGTATTATGGATAGCGACTGGACCAGCACTCTACGCTCAATCATTGAGTGTATCAGTTACTCTTCTCTCTTTGGATCAGATTTCGGTAACGGATCTGGACTTTGATAATTTCCACAGTTCACGTCCCTTTATTGCTATTACTATGACATCATCCCGTCAGGCTACGGTCGTTCTGCATCTCGATGTCACGGTACAACTTGCCGATGGGACACAATTGAATCCCCTTGCGCGGGCGATATCGGAACCGTTCCTCCTCTCGGGAACGAGGAGGATCACCAATGTCGATCTTGGATCTTCGAACGGCATACAGCTTGATGGGAATGAGAGTGGAATCGTCGATGCCGCCGGAAAGAGAATCAATGAAGTACTTCAGGCAACAGGAAAGCTCCCCTACGGTACCTACACGTTCACGGCGTGGCTGGAAAGTAGAACGCCGAATATGCCAAAATCTAATGAGTTTCCAGTGAGCGTGATAATACAAAATCCATCTCGTGTTGATTTATTAGCTCCTTCCAATGGTATCGAATGGCCGAATCCGTTTCCAGTTTTCCAATGGTCATCAAATACCGATGAAGTAATTCTTGGGGTTTATGAAAAATTACCGGGAATGCAGACACCACAGGAAGCAATCTCCGGGGTGCCGAACTTGCAGAAGCGTTTATTAAAAGTAAACACTTACCAGTACGAAGCTTCAGGGGCGGGTGTGCGTCCGCTCGAGCAGGGAAAAAGTTACTACTGGCTCGTGCAGGGTATTGTCCGGTCGGGGGCAAATACCGAGGATTTAATCTCGAGTGAAATCTGGCAAATCAATATCACCAAGCAAACCGGATCCGCAGCGGCGGCAATGATTCTAAATCAGCTTCAAGATATCGCCGGTCCGCAGTTTCAAGCGATAATTGCGCGACTGCTTGAAATGGGATTCGAACCGACAGGACTGCTTCGGTTCGGAGGAATTACAATGACCTGGGGGGAGTTTTTGCAGAAAGTACGTTCGGGTGAATTCCAAATTACTAATATGACAATCGACTAGTGTCGAGTACCAAAAATAACTTGAAGAATTTATAGGATTAAAACTAATGGAAATCGGATGGAATAGCATTATAGGGCGCTCCGACTTATTCAAGTTATTTTTGAATCGAGACACTAGAATCATGAAAAAGGATACACAACCATGAAAAAGAAATTTTTCTTCCGTATTCTTGCCACAGTTCTTCCGGTGCTGTGTGCTGTGGCAGTAACGGCAATGATGCTGTACCCTCCGGATGCACAGCCGATTGCCATAATTATGAAAATCATTAAAGACGATGTTCATCGCAGAACACCGGGCAGCGACTGGCAAAAAGCAAAGAGGGGCGATCGACTTGCGTCAAAGGATAATCTAAAAACAGGACCGAACGCATTTGCAGTTGTGAAGTTTAACGATAACACACTCCTCAAAGTACGTCCGAATTCTGAAATCACCATTGCCGGTGAAATTGCGGGTAACGTATTTTCAAAAAGCGTCGAGCTCAGCCGGGGGGGGACAGATTTCGATGTGAACAAACAGGAGAAGGAGAAATTCGAATTTACGACGCCGACATCGGTTGCATCAATTCGTGGATCGAAGGGACGATTTACGACAGACAAAGACAGCGCGGATTATCTGTTTATGACTCACGGATTGGCGGTTCTGCTGAATCTCCTGTCTCAAAAATCAACCGAGGTCGGCACAGGACAGGTTGGTATCTCCTATCGGGATGGAAGAATTGAAATCCGCATTATAACGCGAGAAGAGCAGAGCGATCTTCAGGATACAGGACAAATTCTCGAGGGAGGTGGTTCCCAGGATTTCGAAATGGATTTCAAGGATAACCAGGGACAAAACCACAAACTGAAAATAGGGGTTCAGAAAAAGAAATAAACTAAGAAATACATATCGCGATACAATTCAGCTTGTTACATTGACAGGGGGCGAAGATAGACGGAAGCATTATAAAGCGTTTATCTGAAGCCCCCTGCGTCATTTCATAGGCCATTGAGTTTGATTAAAAAGAAATTCTGTTGGAACGACGTGAATTTTTCATGTATATTTTCTTGATATGAATCCACAGCTTCGTATAGCGCTTGTACACGACTGGCTCACTTCGATGCGAGGAGGGGAAAAATGCCTTGAAGTTCTCTGCGAACTCTATCCCGATGCAGTGCTTCACACATTGCTGCATATTCCCGGAAGCGTTTCACCGACCATTGAACGTATGCAGATTCGAACCTCCTTTATTCAAAAGCTTCCACACGCTGAGCGTTTCTATCGGCACTATCTACCGCTGTTCCCTGCTGCAATCGGGCATTTTGACATGAGCGAATTCGATGTAATCATATCGTCAAGTCATTGTGCGGCCAAAGGAATTCGCCCGAGCCCCGGTGCACTGCATATTTGCTATTGTCATACACCGATGCGTTATGTGTGGGACATGTACGATGATTATTTTGGGCCGGGTCGGGCAAGCGTCTCCGTGTGTAGAGCAATGAAAATTATCCGCCCACATCTCCAGCGATGGGACGTAAAATCATCGGCTCGTGTTGATCAATTTGTGGCAAATTCCACTTTCGTTCGGGAACGAATCCAGCGTATCTATCATCGGGAGGCGAATGTCATTTACCCTCCGGTTGAGGTCTCGAGGTTTAATGCATCGAATATTGATGAAGGATTTTTCCTCATCGTTGGTGCCTTGGTACCCTACAAACGCATCGACCTTGCGATTGATGTCTGTAATGCAATGAAACGGAATCTTGTAATTGCCGGAAGTGGACCGGAAGAGGAGGCACTCCGATCCCGTGCCGGGGAAACCGTAACATTAGTCGGCTGGAGGAATGACGAAGAGATCGCTGGTCTATATCAGCGTTGCACAGCACTGTTATTTCCCGGTATCGAGGATTTTGGTATTGTTCCGCTCGAAGCAATGGCCAGCGGAAAACCTGTTATCGCGTATGGAAAGGGAGGAGCACTTGAGACCATAATTGAGGGTGTGACCGGTACATTTTTTTATGACCAGACACCGGCAAACTTCAGCGAAGCCATCAGGCGTTTTGAATCGCTCTCTTTTGATCCTCACCGGATCAGAATGCATTCACTTTTATTTGACCGGTCGGTATACAAATCTGCCATGCAAAAATTCATCGTCGATCAAATCCATCATCATTGGGAAGAAAAATAGATAATGGGGATAAATGACCATTCATGTAGAGGATAGCCAGGGCGAAACAAGTGATGAATTAAAACCGTAAGAAGAAAAAGCATGATCATGCCTGTTCTAAATCTGTTTATTCAAAATTAGCAAAGGAATTCAAAAAAATGAACAGACTTCGAATTCGTAATAATATTCTGGCGTTGGTATTTCTTCTTTCATTGATCGGATGCGGTATTTTTGGATCGGTGGAGGATGAAGATCGGGGACTGGATGTCGTCACTGCCTCTCTCGTGAAGCGTTATGTCGATGTTCTGGCTTCCGATTCGATGATGGGACGTAATACTCCAAGTTCGCAACTCAATTCGGCCGCCCAATTTATTGCCGATGAATTTAAATCCGACGGTCTCGAAGCGTTCCGTGGGAGTTATTTTCAGCAGTTTGGATTGAACATTATCAATCTCGGGAATGATAACCGTCTCCGCATAACGAAGGATGGTAAGGAACAATCATATACATTGAAAAGTGAATTTGTTCCGTTTGAGATGACCGCAAACAGAGACGCATCAGGATCAATCGTCTTTGCGGGATATGGAATTACTGCGCCGGAGTATCAGTATGATGATTATGCAAAAATCGATGTACGGGGAAAAATCGTTGTTGTTCTCCGGCATGAACCGTGTGAGGAAGATCCGAATTCCAGGTTCGACGGAAAAAATTCAACCCAGTATTCGAATGTTGACAAAAAAGCCGGCATTGCGATGGAGCATGGTGCGGCTGCTCTTTTGGTTGTTACCGATCCTTTGAATCACAGTAATCTAATACCGCGAGGTTTTCCCTGGCCGTCACTGTCGAAGGTAATACCAGTCGATGCGCTGCCGATGACACTCGGCGTCGAAGAGTCGAAAAAAATACCTGTGGTGCATATCGGTACTGAAGTTATTAAGCAACTCTTCGGAAGCATTGAGACATTGAAAGCACTTCAGGCTCGCATCGACAGTACAATGACTCCTCAGTCGTTTTCCATTTCGGGCGCAAACGGTTATGTAAAAACTTCTACAACAATAAGGAAATTCACGACACAGAATGTACTCGGATACTGTGAGGGCTCTGATCCGGAATTGAAAAACGAAATGCTTATAATCGGTGCTCATTACGATCATGTTGGATATAAGAAAGGAGTCGCGATCGGACAGGATTCTATCTATAACGGCGCCGATGATAATGCATCGGGGACGAGTGGAATGATGGCTCTCGCAAAAGCATTCGGGACATTGGAGCAAAAGCCGAAACGAAGCATTCTTTTTATCGCTTTTGCCGGAGAAGAAGAAGGGCTTCTCGGTTCTCTGGCGTACGTCGGAAATCCGCTGTACCCCCTTGATAGAACCGTTGCAATGCTGAACCTCGACATGATCGGCCGTAACAGTATCGACAGTCTGTACCTGATCGGATATTCCATCAGTCCGGATATTGTCAGGATTACACAGGCGGAAAATCGCTATGTTGGCTTTAAATTTGGATATTCACAGGAATATTTTCTATTCAGCGGCGATCAGGGGCCTTTTATTCAGAAGAAAATCCCGATTCTTTTCTATCACAGCGGGCTACATGCCGACTACCATCAGGTGAGTGACGAATCAAATCGTATCAACTATTATAAATTAGCCCGTGTTGCACGGCTCGTGTTCCGAACGGTCATGCATATTGCCGACGAACATGAATATTATCATATTACACCTAAATAATTTTCTCAGGAGGATATATGAAAAAAGCAGTGAACATCATGTTGATTATGTGTGTTGTCATGTCGATGGTGGTCTATGCGCAGGGTATTAAGCTTGAGTACAAATTTGAAAAAGGTAAAACCTATCGTTATCGAGATATTTTGGAGGCAAAATCGACGCAGGAGATGATGGGACGGGAAATAAAAACCGAAATACAAGGCATAAATGTTGTCCGCGTAATGGGTGATTCTCTGAATCCGGATGGTTCGATGGTGTTGATTGCATCGACTGATTCTGCCGTAATGTCGGTGAAAGCGCCGGGGATGGATACAACTCAAACTCCGACTAATGTAATCGGGAAAAAATTCCGCATGAATGTTGCGAAAAACGGAAGAGTGAGTAATTTTGCATCGTTAAATGTCACGGAGGGCGAAGAGGGGGAATCGATGCAAAACCAGCTAGGACATTATCCGCTGTTGGGTGAAAATCCTGTCACCATAGGATCAACGTGGAACGCCTCAACGATTGATACAGTAGAACAAAAGCAATTTGGCGGAAAACTTATCACTGATACGAAGGAAGAATATAAAATTGTCGGGAAAGAAATGAAAAACGGATACGATTGTTTTACAATAGCATCAACTGGGAAGTTTACAATTGCAGGAAAAGGATCGATGATGGGAATGGATCTTCATATTGAAGGAACGGGAAAAACAGATGGAATGATTTTCTTCAATCCGGCTCAAGGAATTGTCGTTGCTTCCGAGTCAAACGTCGATATGGAAATGACAATAGCAACGACGGGTCAGACACCGATGGTCATACCAACGACGCAGTCGATGAAAATCACGCGTTCATTAATTCCATGATACCGACACACTCTACCGATATGGATCCGGAAGTTTTCCGGAGGTATGGACATTTGCTTGTTGATTGGGTAGCTGATTATCTTGCGCATCCCGAACGATATAATGTCCTTGCACAGGTCAAGCCGGGCGATATTCAATCAGCATTTCCATCGACTCCACCGGAGAAACCCGAGACAATTGATGCTGTGATCGAGGATCTGACAAGGATAATCGCTCCCGGACTCACGCACTGGAATCACCCCGGGTTCTTTGCATACTTCGGCATCACGGCAAGCGGACCGGGTATTCTCGGCGAACTTCTCAGCGCTGCATTCAACACCAATGCAATGCTGTGGAAGACCGGACGCTGCGGCGGCTGAGCTTGAATACGTCGTACTCGATTGGCTTCGTCAGCTTCTAAAACTTCCCTCAGGACTATTCGGCATTATTAATGATACGGCCTCGGTATCAAGCCTTGTCGCAATTGCCGCTGCTCGTGAGGCAATAGACGCCAAGATTCGAGAGAAAGGAATGGCCGGACGAACGGATCTTCCGCAGCTGCGACTTTATACTTCAGATCAGGCGCATTCATCGATTGAGAAAGGGGCAATTGTGCTGGGTATCGGTCAGGAAGGAGTCTGCAAAATTCCGGTTGATGCCGAGTTCAGAATGCGGGTTGATTTGCTGGAGAAAGCAATTCAAGAGGATATTGCCGCGGGGCGCAAACCGTTTTGTATTGTTGCAACTGTCGGCACGACATCGACAACCAGCGTCGATCCTATTCCGTATATCGCCGACGTTGCAGCCCGGTACAATCTGTGGCTTCATGTGGATGGTGCATATGCGGGGGTCTCGGGAATGATTCCAGGAATGGAATGGGCACTCGCCGGGGTTGATCGGGCCGATTCTCTTGTTGTGAATCCGCATAAGTGGCTTTTTGTCCCGATCGATCTCAGTGTATTATATTGTCGTAAACCCGAGATTCTGCGTCGTGCATTCAGTCTGGTTCCTGAGTATCTTCGTACTACGGAAGAAGACCGTGTGATTAATTATATGGATTATGGAATTCAACTCGGCCGGCGGTTCAGGGCACTCAAATTGTGGATGGTGATACGGTATTTTGGTGCCGAAGGATTACGCGAACGGTTACAGGGTCATATCGAACTCGGGCAGATTTTTAAAAAATGGGTGGAGGAAGATGTGAACTTTGAATTACTGGCACCGGCTCCATTCAGTGTCGTGTGTTTCCGTTATGTCCCGTCTATAATACCACAGAATGTTATGAACCGAGAAGAGTATTTAAACGAGCTTAATGAAAAACTACTAACAGCTGTGAATTCAACCGGTGAAGTTTTTCTCTCGCATACAAAATTGAATGGGAAATATACTATAAGGATGGCGATTGGAAATCTGCGGACGACAGAAACTCATGTAAAACGTGCATGGGTACTTCTGCATGAACAGGGGCGAAGGTTGACAGGAGAAAAATTCTGAGACAGTAATACCATAAAAGTCAAGATGCCATTCGGGTCATATTTTGAAAAAACAAACCTCAAATTTCTCAATTTTGTTGAGAATTGAGAAATTCATTGACTATTTTCCCGAAGTTCGATATATTCAACGATGCAAGGACTGCAGCGGACAGCAGAAAAGGGTATGGAATGCCTTCCGAGAGTGTTCACCATAAGAGAAAATCGCGGAAATATAACATAGTCGTTATTCCGGATGATGATGCAGGAAAAACTGCTACGTTTCGCGTCAGGCCGCTGGTTCTGGCAATCATCGTTTGTGTTCTTTTCATTATTATCGGATCGATTACATTTGCACTGTTGAATTATACTCCTCTGGCACTTCTGCTCCCGGTGACGAATCCTGCGCTTGAAGAAAAGTACGGACGGAAAATTGTTTTGCTGCAGGAAAAGCTCGATCGGGTGACCAGTGATGTGCTCATTTTACAGGGATATAATTTCAAGCTCCGGAAAGTCCTCGGCGATGAAACAATACAGGATAGTACAGCGGCAAATAAGAATCCCACTACAGAAAATCAATATGGTGGGATTACAATAGAAGATGAACGTCTTCCAGTGACATCGATTCAGCAATCGGAAACGCTGAGAACGCTTTCGTCATTTAGACGGGGAACGACGCTTGAAATTCAAAATAGCGAGGTGAGCCTTCCCCTGAGTTTTCCCACGCAGGGTTTCATTACGCGGGGGTATGATTCAGCGAAAAGGCATTTTGGTATTGATATAGCAGGGAAAGTGGGCACGGCAGTCTATGCCGCGGCAGATGGTCATGTGATTTTTGCCGGGTGGACAGTCGACGATGGTAACATGGTTATCATTGCTCATAATAATGGCTTTGTGACATTCTATAAACATAATCAAGCATTACTGACTGTAAGCAATACCATGGTCAAACGCGGCGAACCGATTGCATTATTGGGAAATTCCGGCATAACAAGCCAACTGGCCCTCATCTGCATTTTGAGGTATGGTTTAATGGTATGCCGCGTAATCCAGCTGAATATATTGTTAACGCCCATCTCTGACTCTGAAAAGGAGGAAAGCCCGTGGCTGAAAAAGTAATCAGCGTGAAGGATCTCAACCTCATCGGGGTTGGGACGACAATCGAAGGAAAAATCCGCAGCCAGGGAAGCATGCGAATCGACGGAAAACTCGTCGGCGAGGTTGCGGTGAGCGAAAACATTGCGATTGGTATCACCGGCGATGTTGAAGGCAACATCACAGCCCGGAATATTACGGTGGGCGGCAAGGTTCGTGGCAATATTCACGCAGGAGAGAAGTTGGTTTTTGAAGGAAAAGCCTCGATTAAGGGAGATGTGCGTGCAGCAAAGCTTATTGTCGATGAGGGGGCATCATTTGACGGCAACTGTCGCATGACTGATCAACGGCAGCAAGGGTGATTTCACACTCCACGAAAAAACCAATGGCACAGTGCGATAAGGACCCGTCTTCGGGGAAAGAATCGAAACAATCTGTGCTTCAACAGCTTGCCCCGTACCTTACGATTGGTTTTCAGCTTGCCGCAACGGTAACCATTTTTTTCTTTGCCGGTCGCTGGCTGGACGGAAAATTCCGTACTGCGCCATGGTGTATGATCGTGATGACGCTGATTGGGATCGCGGGTGCCTTATATAAATTTTTTATTACAGTCATTCAACTTGGGAAAAGAGAGGATGAACGATGGAAAACAGGGAATCACAATATAAAAGATTCCTGACCTCGCTTCCCAAACAAGTAATCGCTATACTGGTTCTTGCAGCCATCGGTGGTGTATACCCAATGGCAGTGCACACATCAAGAGAAACGAACATTGCTCTTATCACCGGTACATTGATGAGTACAGCAAACGTTCTTCTCGGATATGCGGCAATCGAATATTCCATCGGTAAATCATATACAACGTTTTTTAAGGTCGTTCTAGGGGGAATGGTAATTCGAATGGCGGTACTGCTCGGAGGTTTTTTCATCTGTATCAAGGTATTCCGGCTTCCGATTATTCCGCTGTCAGCATCGCTGTTGTCGTTCTATGGCTTGTATTTAATTCTGGAAGTTATATTTATCCACTTGCGAGTCCGTACGAAAAATATATAAGTCGATGATGTTCATCACACTTCTCGATTCATTATATCAGCAACCCATAGCCCACGCGATACGCGATTCCGTGGCGGTCGATACGCTCCGGCATGCAGGAGCAGCTGCCGAACATGGAGGAAGCGAAGGAAATGTTTTCGCACAGCTCCTGCATCACCTTCTCGATTCCCGGGATGTAGAATTTCAGCCTTTTGCTCATTTTTCATTTCCACAGTTCCCGCCGGTTCATATTTTCGGATTAACGATTGATCTCTCGATCACAAAGCATGTTTTTTATATGTGGATTGCTGCGCTCGTTTTGATCGCAATCGCAGTAACCGCGGCCCGGCAGAATAGAAATCGGAGAGTCCCTACGGGAATCGGAAATTTGATCGAAATCATCATCGTCTTCATTCGGGAAGAAATCGTGATGCCGAATATGGGTCAGGAAGGGATGAAGTATATTTCATATTTACTGACGACATTTTTCTTTATTCTGACGATGAATTTACTGGGACTAATTCCTTATGGGGTCAGCTCCACGGCCAATATCAACATCACGGCAGGACTTGCAATTGTGGCATTTTGTATGATACAGGTTGCTGCGATCAGAAAGCAGGGTTTCGGGAATTATCTTGCTCATCTTACAGGAGGCGTCCACTGGGCATTGTGGCCAATTCTGATCCCGATTGAGATCATCGGTTTATTCACTAAACCATTTGCCTTATGTATCCGTCTTTTTGCTAATATGACAGCGGGTCATCTTGTACTGGTGTCGCTGGCGGGATTAATTTTCATGTTTCGATCATTTGCAATTGCCCCGGCATCAGTGCTGTTTATGCTCGGCATCAATTTGCTTGAATTTCTTGTTGCACTTCTTCAGGCATTTATTTTTACAATTCTGACAGCCCTGTTCATGGGGATCGGAATACAGGGAGGGCACGAGGAAGAACATTCATATCAATAATTCATTCATAAAATCATTTGCCGTATTTCACGATGGAGGAATACACATGGAAAATTTAGTTTACGGTTATGTCACTGCAGGTATCAGTGCCGCATTAACGGTGATCGGTGCGGCTTACGGAATCTCAAAACTTGCCGCTGCCACAATGGAAGCAAGCGGCCGTCAACCCGAAGTTGCCGGTCAAGTTCGTTTTTCGATGATAATCGCTGCATCGTTGATTGAAGGAGTAACCTTCTTTGCGCTTGTCATTTGCATTATTCTTGCTACTAAATAGGGTAATCACACATCGTCTGAAGTGACGAAAGGGATGATCCAATGTTACAGATTAATCCAGGGCTGATTCTCTGGACAATCATCACGTTTATTTTTTTAGTGTTCCTCTTACGAAAGTTTGCGTGGAAATCGCTTCTTGAAGCGCTCCATGCACGGGAGGAATCTGTCCGCTCGTCGCTTGAAAAATCTGAACAGGCAAAGGTAGAAGCTGAACGTCTTCTTGAAGAGAACAAACGGCAAATGGCCGGGGCTGCAGATGAAGTAAGGCGTATTATGAAAGAAGCCGAAACGAATGCCGAACGCAGGCGCATTGAAATTGAACAGGAAGCACGACAAAGGGCGGAAAAACACCTCAAGGAAGCCGCGGAAGAAATTCTTCGGTTGAAAGAAAGTGCCCTCGCCCAGCTCCGTGGGGAGGTTGCCGATCTTGCTATTTCGACCGCGAGTAAAATTCTCAATGAAACACTCGATGAGAAAAAACATAAAAAAATCATCGACGAAGCGCTTGCAAAACTCCCTAAGAATTAAGGTACACGATCTATGAGCGATATGAGAGTTGCTAAACGCTATGCGACGGCATTGATTAAAAATGCACAGGAAATGAATGTGCTGGAAGAAGTGACACGGGATATACAAATCCTGGAAACAACTCTTCAAGACACAAAAGAGTTTCGGCTCTTTCTCTCGAGTCCGATTATTTCGATTGAGAAAAAAAGGAAAGTTGCGGCCGAATTGTTCGCAAGGCAACTTCATCCGATGACATTTACATTTCTCAATATGTTGATCGAAAAAGGACGCGAGAATGTTCTTCCAGGTATCATCACTCAGTTCTATTTTTTATACAATGAGATGCTCGGTATTATGAGCGTCGATGTGAAAACCGCAGTGCCATTTTCCGGAACGCAGGAAAAGGTACTTGTCGTGAGACTGGAAGAGTATTCAGGGAAAAAAGTGCATATGAAGTTCAGCATAGATAAAAGTATCCAGGGAGGATTCATCGCACGGGCAGGAGACACAGTGTTCGATGGAAGTATACGCCGACAATTTGAACGACTCCGCGAGCGTTTTGTCCTGGGGACACCTGAGCGCAATTAAAAGGATAGATTATGGCAGAAATCAGACCAGAGGAAGTATCGGCGATAATACGAAAACAGCTCGCCGGTTTTGAAAAAGAAATCGATATGTACGATGTCGGTACCGTGCTCCAGGTCGGTGATGGTATTTCACGTATTTATGGATTATCGAAGGTAATGGCAAGTGAACTTGTCGAATTCCCAAACAGCGTATTCGGTATGGTGCTGAACCTCGAAGAAGATAATGTCGGCTGTATTCTTTTTGGCGATGAAACATTGATACGGGAAGGCGATACGGTGAAGCGGACCGGACGGCTTGCTTCAATGCCTGTCGGTGAACAGATGCTCGGACGCGTCATAAATCCACTCGGTCAACCGCTTGACGGCAAAGGGTCCATCACGACCGAGAAGTTTTTACCAATTGAGCGAAAAGCACTTGGTGTAATTCAACGCCAACCGGTTAAAGAACCTCTCCAGACGGGTATCAAAGCGATCGATGGAATGATTCCGATCGGCCGGGGACAGCGTGAATTGATCATCGGTGACCGCCAGACTGGAAAAACAGCGATCGCAATCGACACGATCATCAACCAGAAACATACCCATACAGAAAAGGCAAAAAAAGAAGGAATCAAACCTGTCTATTGCATCTATATTGCGATCGGGCAAAAAGGATCGACGGTTGCACAGGTAGTAAGCAAGTTCGAAGAGGAAGGAGCAATGGACTTTACCACGGTTATTGCCGCCAATGCGAGTGATCCTGCACCGATGCAATTCATAGCGCCCTATGCAGGTGTGACACTCGGTGAATTTTTCCGGGATTCGGGTCGGCATGCACTGGTAGTCTACGACGATCTTTCGAAGCATGCGGTTTCCTACCGTCAGGTATCATTGCTCTTAAGGCGTCCGCCGGGACGCGAAGCGTATCCAGGCGATATCTTCTATCTACATTCACGTTTGCTTGAACGCGCTTCCAAACTCAATGAAGAACTGGGAGGCGGGAGTCTGACGGCACTGCCGGTCATCGAAACACAGGCCGGTGATGTTTCGGCTTATATTCCGACGAATGTGATTTCGATTACGGACGGACAGATCTATCTCTTATCGAACCTTTTCAACTCGGGTGTTCGTCCGGCGATTGATGTCGGTATCTCTGTTTCACGCGTGGGTGGAAATGCGCAAATCAAGGCGATGAAGAAAGTAGCCGGTCGTTTACGTATCGATCTTGCGCAATACCGCGATCTTGAGGCCTTTGTAAAATTTGGCTCGGATCTCGATAAATCTACACAGCAACAATTGCGCCGTGGATCGCGACTTGTCGAGCTTCTGAAACAGGGACAGTACGAACCCATGACGGTTGAGAACCAAGTAGTCAGTATTTTTGCCGGGACAAACGGTTTCCTCGACGAAATTCCACTTGAAGAAGTCCAGCTATTCGAACGTGAATTTCTAGAAGTGATGAATTTAGACCATCGTGCACTGCTCGATGACATCGCGACAAAAAAAGAGCTCACAGACGAATTGACAAAAGCATTGACGGAAGTCTTAAAAGAATTTACGGCATCATTCAAAGAAAAATTGAATAAGTAAGAAGCGAATTCATGGCGACTCTTCGTGATATACGCAGCCGGATCAGCGGCGTCAAAAGTACACAGAAGATTACGAAGGCAATGAAGATGGTTGCCGCGGCGAGACTTCGACGTGCGCAGGAAAGTATTGTGTCGGCTCGGCCCTATGCGCGAAAGATGCGCCAGATGCTGCAAGACCTTATCGAAACAACAGATGTGAGTGTCAATCCTTTGCTTCAACACCGCGAAGTAAACAATGTTGCCATTGTTATTGTCACCGCTGATCGAGGATTATGCGGCGCGTTTAATTCGAATATCGCCAAGACAGCCATCCATCACATTGAACAAACATATAAAGATTTGAATGCAGCCGGTGCGGTGAAGCTCTATTGTATTGGACGACGTGGATTCGATTTTTTCTCGAAACACGGATACGCTATTGTCGGGGGAAAAAAAATGTTCTTCAATGTGCTTAATTTTTCACATGCCCAGGAAATTGCACACGACCTTATTGAAGGATACCTCAACGGAAAGTTTGACAGAATCGAAATTATTTATAATGAGTTTAAATCGGTTATCCAGCAAAAAATAATTATTGAAGAGTTTCTTCCAATCCCCGCGTCACAACTTAACGCACAAAGCGGCCAATCTGCGGAATACTCGTATCATGTAGATTATATTTATGAACCCTCCGCACCTGCAATTATCAACGCGTTATTACCAAAACATTTGAACTTCGAGATCTGGCGAGTTTTACTGGAATCCAATGCCGCAGAACAGGGAGCCCGTATGACGGCCATGGATAATGCCACGACGAATGCGTCTGAAATTATCAGCGATCTCCAACTTTCGTATAATAAAGCGCGTCAGGCGGCGATTACGAAAGAGCTGCTTGAAATTGTAAGCGGCGCTGAGGCGTTGAGAAAAGCAGGGTAAAGGCAAGGGTTTACCCCGCACTAAAGTACCACTTCGTGGAACGAGCGAACGGAGTGAGAGAGTCGAGGGGTTAAGGTCAAGGGGAAAAGCTTAGGATATTGAGCGATTCCCCTTAATATTTTGAGGGTATTTGTGCAAGAGCATTAAGATCCATTTTTCTCTCTTTCTGTAAACTTATTTCAAGACGGTACATTGTATACATATAAAAAGGCTCCGGTATTAGTATCGGAGCCTTTTTCAGACAATTACTGGATATACTGAACCTTATGCCGGCACCGGATATGTTTCGATCTCCTTCAGTGCCTTCTGGATGGTTGACTTCTTGAGTTCATGATTGATAAGTTTTCCGCCCAGGTATGCATCGTAGGCAGACATATCAAAGTGACCATGTCCGCTTAAATTAAATAGAATGACCTTTTTTGTCCCTTCCTTTTTTGCCTGCTTTGCCTCATCGATCACTGCGAGGATTGCATGTGCTGATTCAGGAGCCGGGATGATGCCTTCGGTTCGAGCAAATAACACTGCAGCTTCAAAAATTTCATTTTGCATGTATGCTCGTGCTTCAATCAATCCATCTTTGCACAGCCGGCTGATGATGGGCGACATTCCATGATAACGGAGTCCGCCGGCGTGAATTGATTCAGGAATAAAATTGTGCCCGAGTGTGTACATTGCGAGAAGCGGTGTCATCTTTGCCACATCGCCGAAATCGTAGCGAAATTCTCCTCTGGTGAGTGTTGGACATGATGCAGGTTCAACCGCTATTGCCCGGACTTTCTTTCCATGAATTTGATCGCGAATAAATGGTAATACAATCCCGCCAAAATTCGATCCGCCCCCTACACAGCCGATAACGATATCAGGATAAAGACCCGCTTTTTCGAGCTGTTTCATTGCCTCCTGACCTACGACAGTCTGGTGAAGCAGCACATGGTTCAACACGCTACCGAGCGAGTAGTTTGTGTCTGAACGGCCCGCCGCATCTTCAACCGCTTCGCTGATCGCAATTCCAAGACTTCCCGGTGATTTAGGATTCTTTTTAAGAATTGCGCGGCCGGCTTTGGTATCACGGCTTGGACTTGGCACGACCTGACTTCCCCATGCACGAATCATCGAACGTCGATACGGCTTTTGTTCATAGCTCACACGGACCATGTACACCTTGCATTCCAGTTTGAACATGTTGCATGCGAAGCTGAGCGCGCTTCCCCATTGCCCGGCTCCGGTTTCAGTCGTTAATCGCTTTATACCTTCCTTCTTGTTGTAGAATGCCTGCGGTATAGCGGTATTTGGTTTGTGACTTCCGGCAGGACTCACCCCTTCGTACTTATAATAGATTTTCGCCGGGGTGTCTAATGCTTTTTCAAGATCGAATGCACGAATAAGCGGTGTAGGACGGTAGAGAAGATATGCACGCTGGACTTCTTCAGGAATTTCGATAAACCGTTCCTGGCTGACTTCCTGCTTTATTAATTCCATCGGAAATATTGCCGCAAGGTTGAGTACGGTCCGATCGGTTTTCCGGTCCCCGGATGGAGTGGGGGATCAAGCGGATGGGGAAGATCAGCCTGAATGTTGTAATAAGAGGTGGGCATCTCCTTTTCTTCGAGTAAGATTTTTCGGGGTTCCATTGTTCTGTTCTCCATTTAATGTGGTTATGATAATGATATAAATAAAAAAATCGTGGTTTCAGGCTCCCACGATTACTGTCATTCAAAAAAAAGTGGGAACGCCTTGTCCGGTGATCCCACTTTTACGGTTCAATCCGTAAACACACTAGTGCAGGGACACCGGTACGCCCTCGGCGAACCAGCGCCACCACCAATAATCCCCCTTAAAAATGATATATTGATTACACATTTTCATTATCAATTTAATCTACAAAATTGGATATATTATGTCAAGAAAAATATTTCACTTTCTTGCATATCAGGAGTCTTTCTACTATTATCATAGTGTTAAAATTTGTCGTCCAGGGACAAATCATCCTTATCCATGAATCACCTCTTTATAGCCAATAGAAGGGCTTTCCTCTGGTACTTGCGCTCCATGGGAACAAACTACGAAAGCAGGCAGGCTCTTACCATAATTTATCCGAAGAATTTGAGCGAGAGAAATAGTAAACTGAAAATAATAAGGGAGTTTCACGATGAGTAATTTTTTGAAATCATTCTTCGAACTTGATAAACTTGGGACAACAATCAAGCAAGAAATCGTCGCGGGTATAACGACGTTTGTTACGATGGCCTACATTATTATCGTCAATCCCAAAATCCTCGAAGCCGCCGGTATGCCTTTTGGGGCATCGATGGTTGCGACAATTCTCAGCGCTTTTTTCGGGACGATGGCAATCGGTTTATATGCCAAACGTCCCTTTGCTATTGCACCGTATATGGGAGAAAATGCGTTCATTGCATATACCGTTGTTCGCGTCATGGGATACAGCTGGCAGGTTGCACTTGGTGCAATATTTATTAGCGGAGTATTGTTTACGATTCTTACACTCTTCAAAGTGCGAAGCTGGCTGGCCAATGCAATACCCGAGTCATTGAAAATTGCCTTTGCTGTCGGCATTGGACTGTTCCTCGCCTTCATCGGTCTTAACGAGTGCGGCATTGTTCGAGTAGGTGTCGAGGGTGCACCGGTTCATACCGGGGCACTTCGCCAGTTGTCGGTGCTCCTTTCGATTTTTGGATTTCTTCTCATCGGATTTCTCATGATGCGCCGTGTACGTGGAGCAATTCTTATCGGTATAGTGAGCGTCACGATTCTTGCATTCTTCTTGGGAATTGTCCCGCTTCCGCAGCAGTGGATAAGTGTACCGCCCGATATTACCCCGGTATTGTTTCATATGGATGTTGCCGGGGCATTGCAGTGGGGACTTTTTTCAGTGATCCTTACTGTGTTCGTTATGGCTTTTCTTGATACCCTCGGTACTCTGATCGGTTTAGCGTACAAAGCGAATCTTCTTGATGAGCATGGTAATCTACCCGGGATTGAAAAGCCGATGTTGTGCGATGCGCTGGCAACAACGCTCGCTGCAATACTTGGAACATCGACAACGGGGGCATATATCGAATCGGCAACAGGAATCGAAGCCGGTGGGAAATCAGGACTCACAGCGGTCGTGACCGCCGTTCTTTTTTTACTGGCTCTGTTTTTTGCACCATTTTTCACAGCTATTCCTGCGTTTGCCTATGGACCGTCGCTGATCATCGTCGGTGTCCTGATGATTACACCCATTACGCGTCTTCGATTCGATGATCTTACAGAAGCCATTCCTGTGTTTTGCGTAGTTGCATTAATGAGTTTTACTTATAATATTGGAATCGGAATGACAGCAGGTTTTGTAGCTTATCCGCTCTTTAAAGTACTTTCGGGAAAATTTTCGGAAATAAAACCGGGACTTTGGGTACTATCAGGATTATCCCTTTTATTTTTTATCTTCTATCCCTATCGATGAGTATCGACTCAATAATCGGTTAAATTAATCATTTGCCAGGAGATCAATCGTGGTCATTCCATATCGCTTACAAATTTCATATGTCTATGCTCCCATTTCAAATGCAATAATCATCGGAGTTACATGCCTCCTATATTTTCTTACAACATATTCTATCGTTCCTGAATCTGTTACAGAGTCGATGGTATTGCAGGATTGGAGCTTTAGTGGTTTGCTTGGTTGCATGTTTCTACACGGCGGTCTTTTTCATCTTATCGGGAATATGCTGTTTCTCTGGGTATTTGGGAATGCGATCAATTCTGTTGTTGGAAATATCTGGTATACTTTTGTGTATCTCTTTCTTGGCCTATGCGCGTCATCGACACATCTTTTCTTTAGCGATATTCCAGCTATCGGGGCGAGCGGTGCTGTGAACGGTATCATCGGTATGTCACTTGTTTTATTTCCGGTTAATAAGCTCGAATGTATTTTTCTTTTCGGATTTATTGGTGCCGGATTTAAGGTATATGGTTATATGATGGTAGGGTTATGGTTCGTCTTTGATATTGTTGGAGCTGTTTCAGGGGGAGGTGAGATCGCATACTGGGCCCACGTCGGCGGCTTTCTCTCGGGTATGGCCATGGCGACAATATTACTGGCGTACAATAAAATTGCATCATATGATCGGACACTCTTTGATATTGCTACAGGCCGTGGAAGAGAAGAAGAACCACACGGGTACCTATCTCCAGAATTAAAAGATTATGGAAATCGAGTAGTGGAGGTAGCCCAGTCGATTAAAAATAATGATTTCTCAAGTAGTGATGCGTTCACTTACGATCCTTTCACAGATAGATACGTTCAGAAAGAACAAATCGAGACGCCGACTATACCATCGGTTATAGAACCACCACCGGATATGGATCGGCCACCGTTGCCAGAACCTTCTGTAACGTCTTTTATATCTCAGAAAACTCCTGATATCCCACCTTCTACTGATATCCCGGTTTCTGTATTACCGGAGGAAGTAAAACCGTTGCCCGTTCTTTCATTACGACTCCTTCGTATTCTACGTGAAAATAATAAGTGCACTTGTTTCATTGTGAACGAAGGAGACGAACTGGAGAGTGTATCGGTTGAGTCCCCGGATGTTGTTGGTACAGAAATCTATCCCAATAAAATATTCAAGAAAAAAGAGCCGGGATGGATAAAATTAACTTACCCGGAGGGGTATGTCCCTAAACAGCTGTCGTTTACCCTCACGTGTCGTGGTGGTATCAGTGGGATGTTTCAAACCCGGCTCACGATTAATGAGGCATCAAAAAAGATATTGGAAGAATAGTCCTGCCTCTGAAATTAATATGTGAAGTTACATGTACTGTGTTAATATTTTATGAGAAAAGTTCCTCTCCTCGGTGCCCATATGTCCATTGCCGGCGGCGTTCATACAGCCTTTGACCGGGGAGAAAAAATCGGCTGCAAGACAATGCAGGTTTTTTCAAAAAACAGCAGCCAGTGGTACGGAAAATCGCTGACGGAGGAAGATATTCGGCAGTACCGAGAGAAAGCGAAAAAATCATTAATCACACCTGTTATTGCGCACGATTGTTATCTAATCAATCTCTGTGCTAAGAATGCATTGATCTTAAAGAAATCAAGGGATGCCTTTCTCGATGAATTACAGCGTTGTCAGGCGCTCGGCATTCCCTACCTAAATTTTCATCCCGGCTCGCATATGGGTCTTGGAGAAAAAGAAGGAATACAAAAAATTGCAGAGTCGATCAACCTCATCCATGAAAAAACAAAAGAGTTTTCAGTGAAGAGTGTGCTGGAGACAACAGCCGGTCAGGGGACTGCCCTCGGCTATACCTTTGAACATTTGCAGGCAATAATCGAGCTGGTAGAAGAAAAAAAGCGAATTGGGGTGTGTATTGATACATGTCATGTCTTTGCCGCAGGGTATGATATCGGCACGGAAGAAGGATATGAAAAAACATTTCATGAATTTGATGAAGTAATCGGTCTTGACCGGCTGGTTACATTTCATGTCAATGATTCGAAGAAAGAACTTGGTGCTCGTATCGACCGACATGAGCATATTGGTAAAGGAACGATCGGTATTAAAGGATTTTCATTACTCATGAATGATCAGCGTTTCCAGGAAATTCCTAAGATTCTCGAGACGCCGAAAAGTGAGGATATGCATGAAGATATGGAGAATCTCAAGGTGTTGGAGGGTTTAGTCGAATTCAATTTGTAACCACTTTTGGGAAACGCAAGCGTGCGGTGGTGCCTTGACCTTCCACGCTATCGAATGCGAGGACAATTTTATTCATTTCTGCTAAACTTCTAGCTATATACAGGCCGAGGCCGATTCCCTGCTGCTCGAATTTTCTTCTATCCACCTGGTAAAATTTCTCGACGATTTTTGGAAGTTCGGTAACAGGGATTCCCCGGCCGTGATCTTCTACACTCACGGTCATGAGATTCCATCATCGGTAATCCGGCAATGGACGGCAGAGCCTGCAGGACTGAATTTTACTGCATTTTCGAGCAGACACCGGAGAATTTCAAATATATGCTTTTGACATATCCTTACCATGAAGCAACCGTGGGGAATTTCCTGTGCGATTGTGATCGAACGTTCGGCTGCCAGAGGTGTTGCGTCGGTGATTGACGCTGTGATGATCTCGGTAAGTTCGTACTCGTTGACCCGGGCGTTATATTCTTTCTGCGTTTCACCGGCCTCGATAGCCGAGGCCAGTAAAAATGATTCGACAAGGCGCTGTAAACGCGCCCCTCCCTCTTTTATCATGGCGACAAATTGTTGCATTTCCTCCGGGCCGAATTGCATCGATGCATCGGCGAGCATATCTGTTGTGCTATTGATCAATGTCAGCGGAGTGCGGAATTCATGTGTAGAGCCATGTATCAGATGATTTTTCAGCTCCGCAATTTGATCGGTGGTTGAGACCCGGATCTCGCCGGCGCGTTTCAGTTTACCACGAATGCTCGAAAGCAATAGCCGTGCATCAACCGGCTTGATGAGGTAATCATCGACACCGAGTTCACGGCCGCGGACGACGCTCTCCACATCAGAAAATCCGGTAAGAAAGATAAATGGAACATGCTGCATATTTTCACGATCCCGTAATGCGGTATAGAAATCAAACCCGTTCATCTTCGGCATATGAATATCTGAAACAACTATATCGGGCGTATATCTCTCAAGCAGAGTAAGAGCTTCAACACCGTTAAGTGCACGCACAACGGAAAATCCCGAATTTTCGAGTAGTGCGGCCATTACATCTAATATTTCGGCGTCGTCTTCAACCAATATGACGAGCGGTTGCTGTTTGTCTGCCATAGCCTGTCCGCCATGATTTCAAGAATTAATGTATAACAGGCTCGAGCGGCCGGGCAATAATAATCCCTGTCTGCCGGCTGTTTTTTGCACAATAATCATGTATCGAGAGTTCTGTGATCTGGACTTTTGTTCCAGGAACAGGGGCGTGCAGCAAATGTATCGTACCATCTTCTTTTCGAAATGCAATCCCCGTGTGTGAAACATCCATTCCTTCAATGCTCGTTGTAAATGCGAGAATATCCCCGTGTCGGATCTTTGCTGAAATCTTATCGATGTTGTCTTTGGGAATGTATCGAAGCATCCGCCTGCTAATTTCTTTTTCCTGATGTTGGATTGTCACTAAAAATTTGTTCTCAGCCAACTGCTTGTATGATGCCCGGTGAGTTGTCATGAAATTAATTTTTCGGACAATTTTCCCGCTGAAATGTCCTCCTACATCTGCCGTAACGTTTTTCACAACACCTTTCTTCTCGTTGTCAAATATCCAATCGCTAAAATAATGCAGGCGGCTTGGATATTTATCAATGACTCCGGCACGATATCGAATATACTGTAGCTGCCGGCAGTATGCTTCGTACGTTGTTGTGTTCAACTCTACACATCGTGCAAACGCCAGTGCATTTTCGCAGAGGGTTACACAATCAAGACCCTGCAAATGAATCACAAGATGTTCTTCACCCCCCTCATCAAGAACATTCTCTTGATAAACAGTTCCAATAAATGTCAGCCCGATAGATGCCACAACTATACCAATCGGCTTTTCATATAATTTATTATCGACAGCATAAGAGAATTTCTTTATGCAGAGGGTAGTATTTTCATCGGAGGAATTTTCATTCTTCAGCTGAAAAAATAAGGGTTTCAGAACAGTACTGCCAATTGCCGCATAAGCAGCTTGTCTGATAAATTTTCGCCGTGTAATTTTTTGAGCCAAGATGAAGAAGATCTTAGAACGGAGTTTCAGGCGCGTCCGGACCTGCCGTAGGTGCAAATGTCGCTTCTGAAAATTGTGTAAAGGCCATGTTCTCGAAACGTGCATATTGTTTGATGAACGATAGTTTACATGTCCCTGTCGGTCCGTTGCGTTGTTTCCCTATGATAATTTCGGCCATACCCTCAGTCGATTCATGATCCTTTGTTTCATTAATCCCGAACATTTCAGGACGGTGGACGAACATAACGACATCTGCATCCTGTTCTATCGAGCCGCTTTCACGAAGATCGGACAGACGGTCTCTTATCGCCGCGTGCTTCCACAGCACGGTTAAGCTGCGAAAGAGCAACTACGGGAATGTTTAATTCTTTTGCCAGTGCTTTCAGCGATCTGGAGATAGACGATATTTCCTGTTCACGGCTCTGAGCGTTTTTCGGACCCTGCATGAGCTGGAGATAGTCGACGACAACTATGCCGATGTTCGTTTCGGCTCTGAGACGTCGTGCCTTTGCGCGAAGTTCAAGAATGCCGAGGCCGGGTGTATCGTCGATGAATATTTTTGCCTGAGCAAGTTTGCCGACACGTGTACTGAGATTCCGCCATTGTTCATCGGCGAGTCGGCCTGTTCGAACATGATGAGCGTCGACGCGCGCTTCTGCGCAAATCAGACGCATGACGAGCTGCTGGGACGACATTTCAAGGCTGAAAAAACCGATCGGGATGTTATGATCAATTGCCGCATTGCGAGCGATTGAAAGGGCAAGAGCTGTTTTTCCCTGTGAAGGTCTTCCCGCAATGATAACAAGATCCGAAGCCTGGAATCCACCCGTAAGATCGTCGATTTGCGCAAACCCGGAAGGAACTCCCGTCACGCCGCTGTGTTTTCCATGTATGCTTTCAAGCATTTCCATTGTTTTAAAAATGGCTTCCTTCAGCGGCAGGAAAGATTTTTTCAGGCGGCTGTCAGAGATCTGGAATATCTTTTGTTCGGCGTCGTCAAGAAGAGCAAATGCATCTTCGGTATCCTGGAACGCACGGGTTGAAATTTCGGACGTGGAGGTAATAAGGTTACGTAATAAAGACTTTTCAAGAATAATACGGGCATGAAACTCTATATTTGCCGACGAGGTTACTTTCATTGTCAGTTCGGTAATATAGATTTCGCCTCCGATCTGATCGAGTTGTCCGCGACGGCGAAGTTCTTCAATAACCGTGATGACGTCGGCCGGTTCGCTTCGTTCAAAGAGTGCAATGATTGCCTGGAAAATTTTCCGGTGTGCTTCTTTATAGAATGCATCGTCTGTGAGTACTTCGATAACCTTGGCTATGGACGATTTATCAAGAAGCATCGCTCCGAGAACCGCAGCCTCGATATCGACAGCTTGTGGGGGAACACGACCTGAAACATGTTCCGCCTCGAAGCGGCCTTCAACGGGTATGCGTCGTATTTCAGCCATGTGATTGATTCGCTCCATTTATATGTTCATCGTACAGTTTACGGAATTGCTGGACATCTTCCCATGTCGGTCGTTTCCAATTCGGGTTTCGTAATAATGCCGCAGGATGATAAGTGACCATCATCGGGATTCCATGATAGGAATGAATCGTTCCCCTCAACTCACCGAGTCCCCGTGTTGTTTTAAGAAGAGTCTGACCTGCTATTCGTCCAACAGCAAGGATCATTATCGGACGGATCAGTTCGAGCTGTTTCCAGAGATATGGCTCGCACTGTTCAACCTCTTCAGGTAAAGGATCGCGATTATTTGGAGGACGGCACTTTAAAATATTGCAGATAAATACTTCTTCCCGTTTGAATTTGATGGCTTCAAGAATTTTGTTGAGGAGTTGTCCGGCGCGACCCACAAAAGGCTCGCCCTGTGCATCTTCATCGGCTCCCGGGGCTTCGCCTATGACAATCACTTTCGCCTGCGAATTTCCAACGCCAAATACAAAATTGGTCCGCGTTGCACCAAGGGGACATTTCATACATGTACAAATTTGTTGATTGAGTGCATCGAGAGATGGGGCGGTCGTCCATGGCTCATCGGGGTAGCGTGTATCAGGAAAAAGAAGGGCTTCTTCTGCATGAATCGGTTGTGCAGATTTTTTCGGTTGTCCCGACTTTGATTCAGGATATAGAATATTGCCGAAAAGATCTTGCTCTTGCATGAGAAACCTCTGCACATCTGTAAGAAGCAACGTCAATTCTGATTGAAGCTTGGTTTCGTCGTCGGCCATCCTATGGAATTCCGTTACCGTGATTATGAGAAAAGTGATGATACTTTATCAAGAATAATTGTTGCCACATCGAACTTTGACATCTTTTCGAATTTTTCCATCGTCCCTTTGCGATCGATGATGGTTACGACGTTTGTTTCTGATCCGAACGCGGCTCCTTCGACGAGTGGATTGTTCACAACGATAAGGTCAAGGTTTTTATTTTGCAGTTTTGACTGTGCCTCAGCGACTTCGTTGTGGGTTTCGAGAGCGAATCCGACAAGAACTGTTTTATTTTTTTTCTCACCGAGAACAGCAAGAATATCATCTGTTTTTTTTAAGTGGAGTGATAATTCATTGCTCCCGATCTCATGTTTCTTAAGTTTGTGATCTGCGACAGTAGTCGGTGTATAATCGGCAACAGCGGCAGCCATGATGATGGCATCGTATTCATTTGCAAGCGGGAGAATTGCTGTTGACATCTCGTGTGCCGTCCGGATATTGATGCGCCGGACGTGTCGTGGTGTTTCAAGTGCGACCGGACCGCTCACCAGTGTAACGTCAGCACCACGTTGTGCAGCGGCGTTTGCTATAGCGTAGCCCATTTTACCGGAGGAAAGGTTTCCGATAAATCGTACAGGATCGATTGGTTCGTATGTCGGTCCGGCTGTTACAAGTATTTTTTTCCCGCGGAGATTCTGGTATGTTTTTTCAAGGATATTGTCGATAAAACCGACGATGATATCCAGCTCGGGTAACCGTCCGGGACCTTCGAGTCCGCTCGCAAGTGCTCCGCTTTCAGGATCAAGAATATGAATCCCCCGTTCGCGCAGGAGCGCAATGTTGTGCTGTGTCGCTTCATGCCGGTACATATCGACATCCATAGATGGTGCAATCGCTAGGGGACACCGAAGCGCGAGAACCAGCGTTGTCAACGCGTTATCGGCAACTCCATAGGCAATTTTTGCAATTGTATTTGCCGACGCTGGGGCAATCAGCATGAGATCCGCCCAGAGTGCTGTTTCGATATGCTCGGTTGTTACCTTAACATTCCCGGCTTTTTCGGGTGGCCATAGTGTCGTCAACACGTCATGTTGTGATAGTGCCGAGAGTACGACCGGTGTGACAAACTTGGTGGCGGAAGAGGTCATGACAACATGAACTTCTGCGCCTGCTTTTTTCAAATCTCGGACGAGCCACGGCATTTTGTACGCTGCGATACCGCCTGTGATGCCGAGTAGTATTTTCTTCCCGGCTAGCATGCTTGAAATTATTCTTCCTCGGCCTTTTTTTCCGGCTCTTCTTCGGCTTCTTTGTATCGAAATTCCAGCTTATTTGCCATTGTTTCTTCGAGGGAAATCTCCGTCGGTTTGGGACGTTTTTCAAATTCGAGGCTGATTTTCAGTTGATCCGGATTAGCGTCGACTTCTTCATCGGTCTCTGTCTTAGTTTGAATTAATTCGATGCGTTGATTGAATTCTAACTTATTCTCTTCATTGATTTGTCGGGCACGCTTTGACATCAGGACAATTGCTTCGTAGATGTTTTCGGCTTTGCTCTCAAGTTCTTTCAAATCAACCGGCTTGATGGGCATAGCGTTCTCCTCCGTTAATAATTATAATTGATAAAGCACTTTTTTCAGGATTTTGTGAGAGAATCCTGGATGATTGCGTCGACATCTGCGATAGCTTTTTCAAGGATGTCGTTCACAATATGATATTCAAAACTTTTTCCCTCCTGAAGCTCCATCTCAACTCTGGATATACGAATCTGTAATTGCCGAGGTGTTTCAGTACCCCGACTTGCAAGACGCTGGTGAAGTATCTCAAGATTCGGCGGTTCAATAAAAATCGTGACGGCATCATGAGGATAAAGGCGCTTGATCGAGAGACCGCCTTTCACATCGATATCGAAAATCATCGAAGTCCCGGTGTGAAGCGCATCATCAATCTGACTCTTCAAAGTGCCGTAGCGGTTGCCGAAGAATTCTTCCCATTCTGCAAACTCACCGATATCGATCCTTCGTTGAAATTCTTGCTGCGTGAGAAAGAAGTAATCATGTCCATCAATCTCGTCGTCTCTTTTTTTTCGCGTTGTTGCGGAAATAGAAAAACGAAACTCCGGATGACGCTGGAGAATCGCCTTTACAATCGTAGTCTTTCCGCACCCGCTGGGCGCCGAGATCACAAAGAGCCTTGGTGCATTCATTATTCGATATTCTGCAGCTGCTCACGAATACGTTCTAATTCTTCTTTCACTCTTACGACAGTATGGGAAATAACCGTGTCGCTGCTTTTTGATCCGATGGTGTTAATCTCGCGGTTCATCTCCTGAATTAAAAAATTCAATTTACGGCCAGCTGAATCCGTACCGTTAAGAGCTTCGGTAAAAAATTTTACATGACTTCTGAAACGGACACATTCTTCAGTGACATCCATTTTATCTGCAAGTAGAATAATCTCCAGTTCAAGACGGGCCGGGTCGATTTTCCCCTCATCGATAATCTGACGAACCCGTTCTATCAATCTCTGACGTTCTTCAGGAAGCCTGGCTCTAGAAAGATTCTCGATCTCATTCACTTTTTCTTCCATCAACAGGAGACGCTTGAGAAAATCCTTTTTTAATTCTGCACCCTCGTTCATTCGCATGAGATTGAGATCATCAAGAGCACTTTCGAGTGCTTCAACAACAAACTTCCACTCTTGTTCACCCGCATCTTCAATATCCTCGGCTTTAAAGATATCCGAAAACTTCAGGAGATGGTCAAGACTCACTCTTTCCTTCGTCTTCACCGTCTTTCGAAGCTCATTGAGCAATTTGTAATACGCTTTTGCAGCCGACTTATCAATTGTAACGGGAACCTCCCCATCGGAGGCGTGCTCAAGAGTAATATTGACATTGATCTTTCCGCGACTGAGTTTCTGACGGATATATTCCTTGATGTCGTTCTCACGAAGTATGAGTGTCCGTGGAAGACGGGAATTGACTTCTAAAAACCGGCTGTTCACACTCCGGATTTCAAC
Source organism: Ignavibacteriota bacterium (assembly GCA_963776275.1). Lineage (GTDB taxonomy): Bacteria > Bacteroidota > Ignavibacteria > UBA10030 > CAVZMI01 > CAVZMI01. The sequence goes on along the minus strand of CAVZMI010000020.1, from coordinate 232,275 downwards.
AATGGCGGTGATTTCCTTGTTGCTTGCTTCACCCCGTCCATAACCGGTCATGCTTGAAATCATGGAAAACCCCGATAAATTAGAAAAATTTGCACCGTAAGGTACAAAAAAACTCACCCGTAGTCAATGAAAAGCTTTAAACAAGATGTGAACGGATTTATCCACATCTTACCCACATCCAATTTCTTTTTCGACATGTAATTACTATATTTCTCATCCAACTGTGGATAACAAATGCTGACGCACTATGCAACATTGAAATACCTTGCACACTGGCTTGATGAGATGCTTGCCGGAGCATCGATTCTTGAGGTTTTCTCCCAAACGCGGAATGAGCTCATGTTGCACTTCGATCAGGGCGAACAACATGCGGCTTTAAGGATTTCTGTCGAACCGCATAGGAATTTTGTGTACCTGCTCCACGACATAAAACGAGCAAAACGAAATACCGTCGATCTTTTTCCGCTTGTTATCGGGAAAACAATCGAGAGTATCGCATCCGCTCAATATGATAGAACCCTGCTTCTCCGTTGTTCTGGACAACTTACCGTGGCAATTAAGATGTACGGTAGTGCTGCAAATGTGCTCGTTGTTAATGATCACAATGCTATTATTGATGAATTTGTCCGCTCAAAAGAAACGGTCGGGAAAATTGTTATGTTGAAACGGGGCGGAAACACCGACATGCCATTATTAAATTCGTACGATGAATTTTTCCATACACTCAAAGCTCATGATCGCATACTTCTTCGTGAAGCCCTGAAATCTATGTTTCCTTATCTCGGAAAAACGCTCATCGAGGAAATTCTGCATCGTACACAATTCGAGGCGGCAACACCTATTGCATCAGTAACGGATGACCAGGGGCGAATACTCTTTCAAACACTACAGAATCTCTCCGGTCAGTTGACACAACCGGCGCCCAGGATCTACTACAAACACGATTCACCGATCGCATTTTCACTTATTTCGCTTTCACAATATTCACATCTCAGATGCGAGGAATCCGATTCGATCAACAATGCGCTTCGCGTATATGTTTCGAAGAGCATGAGAGATGAATACTTCGAAGGCGGGCAACATGAGATGCAGCAACGACTCCAAACCGAAATACTCAGGGTTGAGCGGACTATCGGCAAAATCCGTGCAGATCTTATCAACGCAGATCGTGTAGTGCAATATGAGAGGTATGGAAAGATACTTATGACCTATGCGAGTTCTATTACTCGGTTACAGGAGGAGATAGAACTTGATGATCCTCTTACCGGTATCCCGGTGAAAATTCCTCTGGATTTGCATTTAACGCCGATCCAGAATGCGGAAAATTATTTTAATCGGGCAAAAAAGGCAAAATCTGCGCGGCGTGAATCGGAAGAACGCTTAAAGACACTTGAGAAAACCATAGCCGTGCTTCGCACACTTTATGAGAATATTTCCAAATGTACAACAGGAGACGAACTGAAAGAATTCGTTCGGGTGCAAAAAAAAGAATTGCAAGCATATAACATAATCAGAAATGTGAAAACCGATGAGCCGGTACCATTCCGTATATTTCATGTCGCCGGGGGTTTTGAAGTGTGGGCGGGAAAGAGCAGCAAAAATAACGATGAATTGACGTTACACTATGCAAAGCCGAATGATCTGTGGTTTCATGTACGTGGGAGCGGCGGATCGCATGTCGTTCTTCGTGTTGCGACAGGAAACGGTGAGCCTTCCAAAAAAGCGAAGGAACAGGCAGCATCAATTGCGGCATATTACAGCAGACAAAGGAACGCAAAGTATGTACCAGTCGCGATGACGGAAAAAAAATATGTACGGAAACCGAAAGGAGCTTCAGCCGGTACAGTCGTCATTGATCGGGAGAAGGTTCTCTTGGTAATTCCCGCACTTCCCCAGAAAGAGGAGAGTCGGTCTTGACGGATTATTGATTTACAACGTGACAGGTAGCGCTTTGAGCAGATTGTATGAATGTCATTCTCGGTATGACGTTATCGGTTTTATACACCGCTACCGTACAAACCTCCAGATTTTTCTGATCTCAAATATCAAGATCTACAAAAACAGCACAATGATCTGAAGCTTCCGTATTTTCCGTAATACCCGGAAATCGTTTTTCGGTATAGAACCTGCATAACGGACTCAGTCCTCCCCGCTCAATGATAAGTTCTGCCTTCGGATTTTTCTTGCGAATTGCCGGAGAGATGAAGATATAATCCATTTTTGAAACACTTGACCGTTTTTGATTTTTCATTGATAAAAAATGGGTCCATTGCTGACCGTCGAGTGAATCGTCGATCGGGATAACCGCTTTTGTTTTGTAGAATGCGGCAAGGTCGGAAACGCCGTCGGCTGGCGGGGCACAATTTAAATCACCAAGGACAATATATTGTGCGTTATGATCGTTTGTGTATTTTTCTTCAACAATTTCAACAACGCGTTCGGCTTGCATCTGGCGTTTGAGGACATCGTCCGACGGTTTTTTCCCCCGTTTTGTGAAAGCTTCCTGTGCTTTAAAATGATTTACAAGGAACGTGACGATCTGCTTATCGATAAGAACATCAACTTCAAGACAATCACGTGAAAATATATGAGACGGACTCTTGTGGGAAGGAAGATATTTTGTCTCGAACATATGCGTTCGTATATTGAGAATAGGATGATTGGAAAATAGACCGACATCGATCATCCTCATACTGTCATTTCCTTCAATGAGGACGGAATACTTGAAATAGTGGTGCATGAATTTAGAATTAAACAGCCGCATCGTTGGAAGATTTTCGACCTCCTGAACAGCAAGAATATCAGGAGAATTATTGAGTACAACCGCCGCGGTATTCTGACGCTGCTTCCGGCTGATTTCCCTCGGTGCCGGTATGTCTCCCCGTCCGGGAAGGAAGTTTACCAATCCCTCACTTGCACTTGGTCTTATGAAGTCGACATATTTCTTTTCATCCCATGGAATGTCGAGGAATTTGTAGCGGGTAAACATGTTTTCACAATTGAATGTACCTACTTTAATCTTTGCCATAGAAAATCCCTTTCACTTTAAGATCAATAATATCAAAGGGACAGGAAAATATCAAGCGAAAAATACGAGAAACTATATAAATTTGCGGTTTCTTGACCGACAGAGAAAAAGCTTGACAAACATGCCCAAATTTGATATATTGCTACCCCATATAAGGAGTTCTGATTTATAGCACCTTCGTTAAAGGATTGATATAATTTTATTATGAATATCTTCAGAATAGATGTCTGAAGTCATATCCCCGTAAGGAAAGGACGTCGGTGCGGGGCGAGGGAAGCCTTTAACGAAGTCGGATAGTAAAATTGAGATTATTTTAAGGAAGCCGAATGTTAAAGGCAATCCCGGATGCAAGGGATGGGCAATTGACATTCGGCTTTACTATTTCCAACGAAAGGATGCCCGGTGCTCCGCTCGCTCTTCCAGAATATAACAGCACGACAGAGTGGAGTCCTATTCATTGCCCAGCTTGTGAATGCAATTCTGGGACTCGGCATCACGATTGCCAATACACGGTTATTGTCAGTTGATGATTTCGGTATTTTTTCGTTTGTTACATCGACAATTCTTTTTGTCGGATGGTTCTTTGACTTTGGGCTGTTCTCGGCCGGGTCACGGCTAATGGCGGTGATCCCGGAATCGCCTGAGCGGGGAGATGAACGCAAACTCGCCGGTGCGATGGTCGTTCTGACGGGCGGTGTGAGCATCGTCTTTGGACTATGCATCGTTCTGGTGAGTCTTTTCATCGATCGTATTTTTACGAGCCATATCGGCGGGTATTTGTTATTGCTTGCACCACTGATAATGGTATTTCCGTTCCAGGGAATGCTTACGTTGTTGTTCCGCGGAAGCAATGAAATCGGGAAATTAGCAATCCATACAATACTGCCGCGTTTACTTTACTGTTGCGTGGTAGGTGTGGTCGTGATAACCGGTCGGTTCAGTCTGCTTCTTTCACTTGTGCTGTACTTTGGAGCTCTCACGCTGGCGATGATCGCTGTGGCAGCAGCTACCAGGCCTGATTTTACCGATGTTTTCGTGCGAGTACGGCATATTATGAAGGAAACACGTGAATACGGAATTTATATCTACTCCGGTACGATCGTTGATAATTTGACAACCGGAAGTGATAAATTGTTGATTTCGTATGTATTTGGAGCAACATCAGTCGGATATTATAGTGTCGCTCAGACGATCGTACTCCCGATTTCGATGTTCGCGCGTGCCATAGGAATAAGCATCTTTAAGCGATTTGCTTCGCTTGAACGGATTCCCAGGAACATTTTTATCGCTAACAGTATATGGATACTGGGAATTGCGGGGATAGTGGTGATCGGTAACCAATGGATTATCCGATCCGTCTTCTCAGAGAAGTATGATGCCGTGCGTGATATTGTTCCGATCCTTGTATTTGGAATGATCTTTAATGGCTGGAACCAGATTTATCACAGTTATTTTTCGGCCCGGCGTCTCGGGAAATATATGCGGAACATCTCAATAACGACATCGACGTTGAATGTGGCAGCGGACATTGTACTAATTCCACTGATAGGTCTTATGGGTGCGGCGCTTGCTGACATGATGACATCCGTACTGGATTATGGATTAAATCGTTACTATTACAGACAATATCATAGCGTAATGCTGGAGGTTAAGAAGAATGCTTAAGCAATCAATAGTGATGTATGGTGTGGTACTGATCCTGTTATTTCTCATTGTACCGAGTTCGGTACAGGCTCAGGGGGAAGCAGCAGTCCCGTTTCTATTAATCTCGCCTGCACCGCGAGCAAGTGCACTTGGTGAATCAGGGGCAGGCATCGCCGACGATGCATCGGCAATGTTCTACAACCCTGCGGGGCTGGCCTTTCAGCATGGCTATGAAGTCAGTCTCTCGCATTCAAGCTGGCTTCCGCAGTTGCAACTATCGGATCTTTTTTATGAGAATCTGTATTTCAAAGCTGAAATGCCGAGCATCAGTGGGACGATCGGCGCCAGCATCATTTACATGAATTACGGGGAATTCAATAGGACAGGTGAATCCGGTCCTGAAGTTATTGGCACGTTCCGAAGTTTCGAAATGGCCGCTGCTGTGGGATATTCTACACTGATTACCGATGAGTTTTCAATAGGAACGAGCTTGCGCTTCATCTACAGTAAACTTGCCGATGTAGGTGCGGGACAAGAACAAGGAAAAGGTATTGCATCAACGGTGAGCGCTGATATCGCCCTCCTTTATAAACCGAAAGTACTTGAAATTCCATTAGTAGGTGATATCGGAAATGCATTCAGCGTCGGTATGAATTTGTCGAATCTCGGTCCGACAATGACCTACATAGATAAAGAACAAGCCGATCCGATACCGACAAACCTCCGGTTGGGATTTGGATATAAGATTCTTAACAGTGAACATAACGATCTGAATTTTTCTCTTGATTTTAGTCGCCTCCTTGTGCGGCGATATCCGCCGGAGGAAGAGAAAAAGCCGGATCCGTTTTATAAGGCTCTCTTCACTGCGTGGGGTGACGGTGGACTTCAACGAGTTGTCGAGGGAGTGGGATTGGAATATTGGTACGATAAAACAGTCGCCCTTCGGGCCGGGTATTTCCATGAGGATGAGAAATATGGTAATAGAAAATTCCTAACATTCGGCGGCGGAATTCGCTACGACATTTATGGATTTGATTTTAGTTATATTTCTGCCTCGGACAGCAGTCCCCTTGCAAATACATTGCGTTTTTCAATATTGATTAACTGGCAATAATAATGAGAAGTCTTCTTTGCTGGCTGGTGGGCAGCATGATAACAGTTTCAGTAGCTCACGCACAGCAATTGAGTCACCCTCTCTCCCTTGATGGGGGTGACTCTTTTTTTAGCCTTAACGTAGCACCATCGGTTATTACTCATCCGGATACCCTGCGTGTCCTGGCAATCATGATTCAGTTTCAGCCTGATTCGGATTCGCGGACTACAGGGAACGGTGCCTTCGATATTTCGCAAAGCGCCGATACCCTATTTGATCCACCACCACACAACCTGCAATATTTCCTGAATCATCTGAAATTTGCAGAAAATTACTTCAGGAAAGTCTCGAATGGAAAGTTAATCGTCCAGAGCGAAGTCGTGAACCGGGTGTTTACAGTATCAAAAAAAATGCAGGCTTATGCACCTCAACTCATTGGAACCGATTACACACCACTTGCTCAACTCATGGTTGATGCATGGCGGTTGGCTGATTCGTTATCGCCGGAGATTGATTTCTCGCTGTACAATACCTTTATTATCTTTCATGCAGGAGCCGGACGCGACTTCAATCTTGCCGAACAGGGAAACCCGCTACCCTACGATCTTCCATCGCTTTACCTGAATCTCCAATCGGCAAAGAAGTTCCTGGGAAACTCGTATGAAGGAATTCCTGTGGACTCGGGAAAAACTTACATTACCTCATCTATCATCCTACCCGAAACCGAACGGCTTGTTATCGGTGAAGGCGTATTTTCAACACTTATCAATTACAGCTGGAATGGACTTCTTACCGCAATGATAGGAAGCCATTTAGGGCTCCCCGATCTATACAATACATCGAATGGACAATCTGGAATCGGCCGGTTCGGATTGATGGACGGTGCAGGATTTTTCAGCTACCGCGGACTCTTTCCTCCCGAACCTTCAGCGTGGGAGCGTATTGCCCTCGGGTGGGCTAAAGTAATTGAAGTACCCTCCGGAATTTCCGAGATTCGTGTACATGCCGTCGGACTTCACGATGGGAGCGACAGCATCATTTTTAAAGTCCCAATCAACAGCCGGGAATATTATCTCATTGAAAACCGGAATCGCGATCCACTCAAAAATGGCCAGCTTGTATCCATGATCGTCAATGGACAACTCGTTGTACAACACTTCAACGGCGATACCACCGACATTGCATTGTTTAACGAGGACAATCCGAATGCAATCCGCGGTGTTCTTGTCGATGTAGAAGATTATGATTGGAGTCTTCCGGGAGGGGTCGATACAAACAATATCGTCTATGATGGCGGCATGTTGATATGGCATATTGATGAAAATATTATCGGTGCCCGTCTTGAAACGAATACTATTAATAATGATCCACTGCAACGCGGAGTGGATCTTGAGGAAGCTGATGGGTCACAGGATATCGGTCAATCGTACGGCATGCTCGATCCGGCCGCCGGAAGTGAATATGGAACGCTGTTTGATTATTGGTATGCAGGAAATAAAGCTCCACTTTTTATAAATCGATTTGATGAAACGACAAATCCACCGGCACTTACAAATTCCTACTTACCGTCACATGTAAGCATGAATAGTTTCAGTCTGCGTGGGCCAATTATGAGTGCCCGGGTACGAATAGGTGATGATAGAGTCCAGCCGCTTACGGGGTTCCCAAAGAAAATTGGTGCAGTGGAACCGAAACAGTCACCAGTTGCGCTTTTTGGAACACCAAATATCAGACCAATCATTTTTACTCCATCATCGGGTGGACTTTACGGCTTTAGTCTGCTCTCGGATATACCAAGTAGTACAATGGTATCGGGATGGATATGCGATTCGACAGGTCTCATTCTTAGACCACCATCACCAATAACGAGTATTGCATTGATTCCTGCTGATCCGGCCTATGGGAACAGACAGGTATTTGTGTGCCTCGATTCAACGGAGGCTGTTTTGTTCACACGAGGTGAAGGAAAATGCAGTTCCATCCAGTACATTACAGAGGGCCATCCAGGAGAATATAATATTGTGACGCATAAGTCTGCGGTTATAGGAATGAAGCAAGCACAGGCTTCACCAGCGTTTCTTGTTGGCGATGATTATGGAAGGATTGAAATAATAGATTTTTCTGGAACGTTCAAGCAGAGCAGAAGTATTTCTAATCTCCCAATTGTTACATTTCTCGGACCCGTTGAGAACGATACGACTTGGGTCGCAATAGCGGAAGATAGGGCGACAACATCGGCCGGTATCACTATTCAGGTTCAGGATAAAAAAATTGTTGCTGCCGCAGCGGGAGACGTTGACGGTGATGGAAAGCGGGAAATGGTACTGGTGACATCATCACGCGATATCCTGGTCTATTCGTTTTCGGGCGATCTGATATCCGGATTTTCATTGAAAGTCCCGGATTCAATCGTTACATCCCCGGCGATTGCAGATATCGATAATGATGGAAAAGAAGATATCATCCTTACCGTTGGTCGCACTCTGCTGGTGATGAACTACGGCGGTTCTGCAATCGATAATTTCCCCGTGCAGTTTCCATCGGGAGAACCGATGACCGCATCGCCGGTGGTCGGCGATATCGATGGAGACGGAAGCGTCGACATTGTCGTCGGATTATCAAATGGAGAAATAGCGGCGGTGAACAAAAGGGGAAAGATGCTGACCGGATTTCCGCTTACCGCAGGCGGCGCTGTAGTGACCACTCCATTTCTCTTTAATATTCTGGGAAAGGTTGGATTGGCAGTAAGCTGTGGCGACAGTTCATTGTATGCATGGCAGTTCAACACTCAGTATGTTGACAGTCTCATGCCGTGGCCCGGCTATCACCATGATGCGACGCAATCGAATACAACGGCTGTGAAGGAAACAGTGAGTTACCGGCCTCCCGTGTCGGAATTTTTCCCGAAGTCGCGTGCCTATAACTGGCCAAACCCGGTTTATAATGGAAAGACATATATCCGCTATTATCTCGGAGCGCCGGCATCGGTTGTAATCAAAATCTATGATATTGCGGGCGACAGGATAGCGGAATTTACCGGACCCGGTATTGGCGGTATTGATAACGAAGTTGAATGGAATACAGCCTCTTTTCAACCGGGCATTTATCTGGCAAAGATCGAAGCACGTGGAACAGCGGGTTCAGGAGACGTGTTTATTAAGATTGCAGTTGTGAAATGACATCAATAGGTCATGCGAAAACTTTTAATTCCACTTTATTTTTTCGCTCTGGTGGGATGTCGTGAAGAACTCCCAGTTGATGAAGGCTCTCCAAGAATTGTCGGATACAGGATCGAAGGATCTGTTGTCGACAGTCTTAATCGGGGTATTGGCGATGTGTCCATTCGGCTGGCTTATACATATATATTCATCGACTCAGTTTTGCCAGAATCACGGCAATTGATAGTTCCTCATGCTGGAACGGTGAAGATAAAAATTTTTGATATGTCCAACACTATGATCCGGCAGCTATTTGCAGGGGATGTTGGACCGGGAGAAATCCATTATCCGTGGGATTATCGCGATAGTCAGAGGAGATATGTGGGAAGCGGATTGTATTTTTACAGCTTCTCTCTTGATGGAGAAGAATTGGTCTCCTACCCGATTCTCATCGATAGTGCTGTGACAACATCCACCGAAAATGACGGTTACTTCGCCATCGAAGATGTTCACTTTCCGATTGGTGTGATAATACCGAGATTTTCGAAGGAGGGGATATTTGAGGGGAATTTTTTAATTTTTGACACAATCAATTTAATTTTTGAATTGGATACACGCCGGGTGGTTCGTGAGGTTACACTCCATCAAAGCCAGGTGGTCACGCTGAAACAAACATTATAAGTAATATGCGGAGTTTATGCGACGTCTATTCTTTGTCATAGTGTTCATAGTATATACCGCGGCAATGAATGCTCAGGAATATTTCAATCATCCCGAATTAGTCTGGAAGACGATAGAAACCCCTCACTTCCGTGTGCATTACCATGAAGGTGCAGAGCGGACAGGCCGGACAGTGGCAAAAATCGCCGAAGAGATTTACGAACCTGTGACATCATTTTACCAACACGAACCCGACCAAAAAGTCGACATGGTAATAAAAGATTACGATGATTATTCGAATGGGGCGGCATATTTTCTCGATAATAAAATAGAATTTTGGGCACCTGCGCTCGATTTTGAACTGCGCGGTACGCACAATTGGCTCAGGAATGTTGTCACCCATGAATTCACACATATTATTCAAATTCAAACAAGTTTAAAATTCTCCAGACGCATTCCCGCCATTTATCTGCAGATACTGAGTTATGAATCTGAACGGCGTCCGGATGTGCTGTATGGATATCCCAATGTCATCGTGTCATATCCGTATTCGAGTTTCGTTGTTCCGGCATGGTTTGCCGAAGGGACCGCTCAATACAATCGGCCGCAATTTGGATATGACTCCTGGGATACTCATCGTGATATGATTCTCCGCATGTATGCTCTCGACGGAAAAATGTTATCATGGAATGAAATGGCTGTGTTCGGAAAGACCAGCCTCGGGAATGAATCGTCGTATAATGCCGGCTTTGCCTTTGCTACATATCTCGGCCAGCGATACGGTGATGAAAAGATACGGGAAATTTCCAATAATCTTCAACGGCTTGATGCCGCCTCGATCGACGGTGCTATTGAGCGAGCGTTGGGAAAACCGGCGCGGGAAATCTACAATGAGTGGCGCGATCTTCTTGTACGTTCGTACCGTGAAAGAACCGAAGCGATTAGTACATCGCGAGTCGAAGGTGAAATTATTGGTGATGTCGGTTTTGCAAATCTCTCTCCCGCGTTTTCACCTGATGGGAAAAAGATCGCCTATATATCAAATAAAGAAGCCGACTACTTCGGTTCGTCATCACTTTTTATCTATGATTGCGAGACAAAACGCGAAGATGAAATCCCTGAAAAAGTTAGGTCCCAACTCTCATGGTCGCACGATGGATCGAAAATTTATTATGCAAAACTCACGCGCGAAAACACGTTCTTTTCAAATCTTTCGGATCTCTTCGAATATACACTCGCAACGGGCGATGAACGTCGGATTACGCGTGGCGCCCGCGCTGGCGGCCCCGATATCTCGCCAGATGGCCAGACGCTGATATGTGTCGTTGAACGTGACGGGACGCAGAATCTCGCAACCGTTGACGTGCAGAGCGGGAATGTAACCGTTGTGACTTCCTATGCGAACGGGGAACAGATTTCATCTCCGCGCTGGTCGCCGGACGGTCGTGAAATCGTATTTAGCATGGCAAAGCGAGAAAAGCAAGATATTATGATATACGATTGCAACCGGCAAATAGTATCGGGGATTGTGGTCGGCTTGTACGATGCACGGAATCCGGTGTTTTCGAGTGATGGCCGGGAAATCATATTTTCGTCCGATTCTTCGGGGATTTTTAATCTGTATGGAGTCGATAGAGTAACCTGTCAACAACGCCAGCTTACAAATGTCCTCGGTGGCGCATTTATGCCGAGTGTTAACGCGTCGGGTGATATTGCTTACAGCTCCTATACATCGGATGGTTTCAAGTTGTTTCTTTTTTCTCGGGGTGCGAAGCCGCGCTCAAATGCGCTTCTCTTTGTGAACTACGATAATGCGCTTCCGTATTTCACGCACGATATTTTCCTTGCATCACTTGAAAAACATCCTTCTGTAAATTCAGTTCCATGGAAGTCACTTCGTGAGTTCGATGATAGCAATCTTCCGGCGGTTGAACCTCTAGCGTACAAAAATACATTTACAAGTCTTTCATTTTTTCCTGTACTCCGGTTCGATAATTATAATACGAAGAATGCCGGTATCGATATTGTGAAACCGGGAGTCTATATCGCTTCAAACGATGTTCTCGACCGGTTCGGCCTTTTTGGAAGCGCGGCAATCAATACGCGGTTTGAGCGCGATCTCTATCTCTCATTTGAATATCGCGATAAAATACCATTGCTGTACCAGCTTGGTATGGCACCGACTCTTGCGCTGGATCTCTATAACATCACGCGAAAGGCCGATGCAGCAATTGAATTAGGGACTGAAACAATTCCTGTAAATGTCACCTACGGACTGTTCGAATTTGATGCAACGTTCCGGCAGCCAATATATAGCGATGCGCATCTTCTTAAATTTGGATATATTCATAGTCGATACGGTACCGATATTAGTGGGTTTACCAATGTCTTCACGGGACAATTTATAAGCGGCTCGAGTGAGTTATATTATATAGGGAACTCCCTTTTTCTGCAATGGGAATATAATGGAATTGTCCCGGCGAGAACATCTGAAATTCGTCCCGTCGGAACCGTTATGAAAGTGCGGTATGAGTATGAATTCAGCAAATTTAACAGCAGTGGCGAATATGAAGTGGACAATGGGTTCCTTACACCCAAATATGATAAAATCTATTTTCACAAAACGGAAATACAATTTAAGCGTCATTTTGCACTTCCGGGGTGGAAGCATACGCTATCGGTAGGATTGCGCGGGGGAACGATTTTCGGACCGCCGGTACCGAAATTTTTTGACCTCTATGCCGGTGGAATAACCGGCATGAGAGGATATTCATTTTTTGCAATGGGAGGCAATTCAATTGCTACTATGAATCTCACATATCGGTTTCCGATTTCAGAGTCACTCGATACACGGTTCCTTCAGATTTATTTTGATAAACTTTATGGGGCAATCTTTGCCGACTGGGGTGATGCATGGGATGAAGGGATGCCCGTCTTAAGAGATTTTAAAAAAGATGTCGGCGCAGAACTCCGCCTTGAATCATTTTCATTCTACGCTTTTCCGACACGTATATCGTTAAGTGCCGCCTACGGACTCGATCAATTTAACCGAATATTCGAAGGCCGGGATGTAATTGAAGGGCGAAAATTTGTAACATATGGAAAAGAATGGAGATTGTATTTCACTGTGCTGTTTGGATTTGAGTTGTGAAAAATATCTTTTATTATTGATATTACATAGTGAAGAAAAATTGCCGTGACCTTTCTTGTCCGCTTACTCCCGACCTCGACAAAGTTGGGGGAGTAGGCGGAGGGTCGTGGAACTGAATGAATAAAAATGAAGTGAGATTTAGCCCGACAAAATCGTTGAAAGTCGGGTCAAAACCCAAGAATGCGCATAATTTTTAATTCACAATTTTTTGTAAACTGCGCAACATCAGTTTTATAATATTTTTAGGAGTACAAATGCGACTGTCGATTGCATTCATGCTTATCGTGATGGCAGCACCATTACTCCTCGCCGGTGGGGAAAAAAATTCACAGGGAGGTGAGAATACATTTATCACAAGTGGAGATATCCAGACTGACATTCTATCAATTTCCAGTCGGCCACTTGGTATGCTTGCAGCAGAAGGAGAGGAAGAAATTCATCGGAAATCGCCATACCTTGCTGCAGGACTCTCGGCTGTTCTCCCCGGTGCGGGTGAATTCTATTCGGAGAGCTATTGGAAAAGCGCTTTATTTATCGCGATAGAAGCAACACTCTGGACTGTTAATATCATCTATAACAATAAAGGTGATGAGAAAACGGATTTTTTTAAAAATTACGCCGACGAACACTGGAGCGCTGTCTATTATGCAGAATGGATTAATGCTAATCTAAAATCTTTGAATGGTGATCTTGATCCGTCGATGTATACGATTTCGATTAATCCCAATACATCTCTCCCCCCGTGGGAACGAATCGACAGGGATGCACTCAACCGGACAGAGCGGGCTATCGGCCTGACAGAGCCGGAGCGGGGTACCGGCCGCGGTTTTTCACATTCACTGGCGCCGTATGGGGATCAGCAATATTATGAAATGATCGGGAAATACTTGCAGTTTGTACATGGATGGGATGAAACCGATTTTAATACTTCTACATACCTTGATCAGGTAACACAACAATTGACATTGTACGCAGGCCAACGGGGAGAGGCGAACAAATTTTATAATATTGCCAGTACTGCAGTGACGATTGTGGTATTGAATCACGTACTGAGTGCACTCGATGCGGCATGGAGCGCGCATTCGTACAACACGATTCACGCTGAGGTGATCATGCAAAGAATGCCGACACCACAAATGGTTCTTTATATGCCTACCATGAAGATTTCCGTAAGCTTTTAGAAATAGATTTCTATTTTCTTACACGGATGATATTCATCACAGCGGCGGCGATAAAGATGATATTTGCCAGCCAAGCGGTCAGCATTGGATTTAGTGAGCCGTTGTAGCCGAAGACCTGGCTGATTTTCATGAATGCGAGATAGACAAAACAAAGACCGATACTGATTCCGAACTGAACGGCAAGGCCTGACCGGCGTTTTGTTGCCGCGAAAGGCACTCCGAAAAGAACGACAATAAAGCTCGCAAAAGGAAATGAGATTTTCGAGTAGAAATCGACCTGCCACCGGGCTACGTCATTCCCGCTTTCCTGCTGCTTCTGGATGAAGTCCCCCATTTCGCGATATCCCATTTCATCCGGCCGTTCGATTTTTTTTGTGACGTCTTCCGGAGTGAATCGAAGCGAACGGAATACAAGCGAACCAAAAGGAGAAATTGATTCATGCGCTGGCGTAAACGTTCGATATGTCCCTTCAAAAAGAATCCATGCGCGCTGGGTGCTGTCCCAGTTCATCTGTCGTGAGTCGTACCGGGAGGTAAGAACGGTAGCATTTGTATCGCTGAAATCCTGGATACTGATTTTCCATGCAATTTTTCGCTGATTGTCGAAAGTCTCGATACTCACGATGCGTGTTTGTGAATCCTGAAAGTAAATATTATCCCGGCCGTACCGCTCGCCGTACCATCCCAAATAAACGCGCTCGATAAAAATTTTTTTCTTGTTTACATTTGGGACAATCCATCCGTTAAAATAAATCGATCCCGCACTTATTAAAAACGCTACGATAAGAAACGGGAGCATGAATCGATAAAGGCTCATCCCGCTGGCTTTGAGAACAGTAATTTCATTCGATGTAGACATCCGGCCGGTTGTAAAGAGACAGGCAAGAAGCATTGCGATGGGAGTAACCAGCTTGACAATCTCGGGCATGAAATAGATATAATATTCAACAATGACAGGTTCAGGGACTTTGCTGTCGAGGAAATCATCGAGGTGCTCCATCAAATCGATGATGATGAAAAGAATAATGAAGGCGAGAAGCGCGAAAAGCACCGTGCCAATGAATTGCCGTATGATATATCCATCGATTCGTTTCATTCATTTCTCGGGTTTGTTTCAGTGGATTCAATGCGGAATCGACGAGGAAGAAATCTTGAAAAGAAACTCCAATCGATAAGCTGGTTTTCATGGAGCGACCGAAAAACAAGGAAAATTCCGAGTACCCCGATAAGAACATTAGCAATCCACATCCCGACCATCGGAGATACCAGATCGCGATCGGCAAGTTTTTCTCCGCCGATGAGGCATACCCAGTACAGAACGAAAAAGCCCAAACTTAATCCACAAGCAACTCCAAATCCGCCCCGCCTGACCATGATTCCAAGGGGAACGCCGATAAGAACAAATACAATGCATGCAAATGGAATCGAATATTTTTTATGAATTTCAACCCAGTAACTATCAATCATATGACGATAACTGTTTTCGATGATGAAGGTATTGTTTTGAACTGTGGATTCAAGTATCCGGATTTTTGTCGAAGCGCGTACATGCGAGTCTCCCGGTAAAAATGGTTCGTTGGAATGTGTTGCACTATCCAGCATCTGATCGACCTGTTGATCTACTCCCTGTTTGATATGATCATTCAACTGATCGACAATTCTCTGAACACTGTCGGCTATGCCGCGCATGGCCCCGGCGCTGAGTTCCCGGTCGCCTCGTCTGATATTTTTTTCTTCATCTGCTTTGGTGCGTGTAAAACTATATCCTTCGACGTTCATCACAATCCGGTGCTTGTTAAATAATATACGGCGGTACTGCTTATAATCGGTCAGATCCAGCTCGTGAATTTCTCCATCCCGCAAATCCATGATGAGTTTCCGATAGTCGGGCGAGAATGAAAGAATCCCGGTTGTTGCAGTAACAACGACATTCGAATTAGGCCGTGTATAATCATAAATTGTAATTCCTTCGAGATCATTGGAATGCTCGAATGTCTTTTTTACCAGTATGCTATATCCGGGGACGGACTGTGTGAATAATCCGGGAGTGATTCCGAATGTCGGTTTTTTTCGCTCTATATCTGATCGTAAAACCCGGGCCCTATGGTTTGCCTCGGGGAGTATCTTATTGTCGAATTCGAACAATAGAATGGTAATAACGATAGCTGCGATCATAACCGGAAAGGCCATTCTATAAATACTAACCCCTGCAGCTTTCATGGCCGTGATCTCATGGGTCGAAGATAAACTGCCAAAGGCCATCAACGTTGAGATAAGCACTGACATGGGCACGGCAAGAACCACCATCCAGGCCAGATTCAACACGATCAACTCTGTAATTACCCAGGCCCCAAGGCCTTTCCCGACAAGTTGATCAAGCCCCTTGACTAAAAATTGAAGGAGAAAAATAAACATCAGGGTACCAAAAGAGAAAATAAATGGGCCGGCATGGGCACGCAGTATGTATCGGTACACTTTCATAGGGTATTGAAATATAAGAAAACCTTGAAATTAATGCGAGAAATTGTTACAATTATGTTGTATATTTCGTCAATTCCATGCTACGAAAGAAATCCACGGAGGTACTATCGATTAATTGGTATTGGTTCAAAATCGTAATTCCCTTGGATGTCCTTGAACCAGCAAGGCCGGATATCCCAGTATTCTAGCAACTTCTTAGTATACTGAAGTGGTTTCTTTCTATGGAACGGCCAGGCTCACTTCAGCCCGGATTGAATTAATATATTCAAACGGGTGGATTTGGGCAATGGTTATTCTTTTCACCATATTATCTCCCTCGACGCTCAGGGGGCGTGACCTTCATCTTTCGTTATTTGAATCCACTCCTGCCCTGCAAGATACAGTACGATCGGATTCTATTGTCATCCTGGAATTTTCTACGTCACAGCGCCTTGAACGGGCACATCGGGCCGTTTCGTTTATTTGGGATTTCACAACGGGGGCGGGAGCCGGTCCGGATACTACAAGTGCCGGTTCCTACCAGCGCTTGCTTGCCGCGCCGCGCGATTCCAGTGCGCGGTTGAAGTACTTTACATATCAGCTTAAATACCAGCCGCAAGTATCGCTTTTCCGTCCTCGGGAATTTCATCCGCTTTTCTTAAAACCACCGGCGCAGAGCAGCCAATGGAGTGCGAAACTTGATTCGGCAGGTTCAAATGTCATCATCCGTGAAACTCTGGGTAATTTTGATGTCAGGATACCCTTAAAAGTTCCGTTGGATGAGTATATGCGGTTAAGTCTTGCAGATGGTTGGCGGCGGGCATTTGAAGACCGTGCTCACCAGTATGCCATAAAAGAAGGGAAACAAGATGATTTCGGTGCACTGATCGGGTCGGTGACGAAAATTGAAATTCCCGTTCCGGCCAATCCGGTTCTTAGTATTTTTGGTAAGCCAAGTATAAGTCTGAACATATCCGGTGATGTGAATATCAAAGCCGCGTATCGTTCGGTAACACAGGATGAAGCCACTATTTCCGCTTTTGGCAATACGCGAAACGAGCCCGATTTTGCTCAGGTGGTGCGTTTAAACGTCGATGGTCTTATTGGCGATAAGCTTGCGATACGTGCAAACTGGGACACTCAGACGCAGTTCGAATATGAAAACCGGCTAAGTCTGGTCTATACAGGATATGATGATGAGATTGTGAAAAAGGTAGAGGCAGGAAACGTCTCACTTTCAACACCGTCATCCTTTATCGGGAGTAGTCAGGCGTTGTTTGGAATCAAGGCCACCATGCAATTCGGTCCTCTAACACTCACGACCCTTGCTTCTCAGAAAAAAGGGCAGGTGCAGGAGCTTACCGTTTCGGGCGGATCAAGTGAGCAAAAATTTGAAATTCATCCATATCAGTTCTCCACCAACCACTATTTCGTCGATGAGGTGTATCGTAGTCAATACGAATTGTATTATGATACTCCAAAGCACCTAACCAATCCGGAGTTGGCAATAAGCGAAATCGAAGTCTATAAAAGCCGATATTTTTCAACTGCTGCTAATGGTGAAGAAAAACCTGCTAATGTGTATCTCAATCTCGAGCCTGCACCGCCATCAGGGAAATATGACGACAAACTCCGTGATTCAATAACTGTCATACCCGGTGAGGTTGAGGGTGGTAAATTCGTCAGACTCGACCCTTCGGCTTATACGGTTGAAAAGTATACAGGTATATTAACCCTTAACAGCAATGTTCAGGAGGGTGAGATCATCGCCGTTGCTTATCGCACAGTTGGTGATATAACCTACGGTGAATTTGCAGCAAAAGCAGATTCGGCAAAAATAAGAGTACTGAAACTTGTTAAACCGTCAATTTTAATACCGTCATATAAGGCGGCATGGAATCTTCTTATAAAGAACCGTTATCAGCTTGGTGGTCTCGGGTTGAAGAAGGAGAAGTTCGAACTAAATATCTATTATAACATCCCGGGTCAGCAACCTGTAGATCAGCTGTATGGACAGAGTTTGCTTCAGGTATTCCATCTCGACAAGATCAATGATGCAGGTGAAACAACGCCGGATAATAAATTTGATTTTACCCCTGGAATCACAGTCGATCCTGAACACGGCGAGTTGATTTTTCCTATGCTTGAGCCATTTCGTACGGCGATTCCGGATTGGTGGGGACCACCGCACAATGTACAATCCGACGTCCCTGCCGACAGTCTCACATTTCCGGATATTTACGATACGACGACGACAATTGCTCGGCAGAGTATACGTGATCGTTTTTTAATTTCCGGAAAATATTCTTCGGATATAAAATCACGATACTCAATCGGATTTAATGTGGTGCAGAACAGTGTGCAGGTACTGCTCGACGGAGTTCCCCTGCAGGCCGGGGTTGACTACTCCGTTGATTATAACGTTGGGGAAGTGATAATCCGCAGAGATGATGCTCTGGTACCCGGGAAAAACCTCCAGATTAAGTACGAATCGAACGATCTTTTTCAAATGGCATCAAAGACGCTGATGGCGGTACGAGGGGATCTCCGGCTGGGGCAAACGTCGAATCTCGGTTTTACTGTAATGAATTATAATCAGCAGACGCTGAGTGATAAAGTCCGGCTCGGCGAAGAGCCGATGAGCAACACTATACTTGGTATCGACGGATCGACAAAACTCGATTTGAATTTCTTAACTGATGCGTTGAATATCCTTCCGAGTTACTATTCAAAAGAAGTCTCGCAGTTTACGTTCAAAGGTGAAGCGGCGTATATGCTTCCTGATCCGAATACAAAGAAAAGTACGATCGAGAGTGATGGCAGCATGGGAATAGCGTATATCGACGATTTTGAGGGGTTAAAACGCACAATCCCTCTTGGGATAGGTTATACGATGTGGCATTATGCAAGCGCACCAAAATATTTTATGGGCCACGACCCGCCACCGGTGAAGCCTGATAGTATTGATATCATGAATGCCATATCGGACGCCTCGAAAGTACGTTATAAAGGAAAGACATATTGGTTTAACATCACGTCAGGCGTAAATGTCGAGGATATTTGGCCCGAGCGAAAAGTTGCAATCGATCAAAAACAGACAACGGCACTGACAATCCACTATGACCCGACACAACGCGGAGTGTACAATTACTGGCCGGATTCTGTAGCAAAAAATCCCCGCACTAATTGGGGCGGACTTATGAAAGTCATTTCCAGTGCTTCGACTAATTTGGTTGACGAGAATATCGATTATATCGAATTCTGGATGCAAATCACCGATGCTAAAGAATTAGATAGTACGAAATTGTTGATCGATCTCGGAAGAATTAGTGAAGATGTTATTCCAAATGGCATATTGAATACGGAAGATGGTATCCATGGAAAACCCCCGAACGATCGTCTCATGCCCGATGAAGATGTAGGACTGGATAGTCTAACTGATGAAGAAGAGAAAGCAAGGTGGCCCAATCTAGGGGATGATCCGAGTGGAGATGATTATGAATACCATAGCGGGGGTTCATACGATAAAGTTAATGGAACCGAGGGAAACGGAAAAACCGAAAGCGGATTATTTCCTGACGGCGAAGACATCAACCGGAATGGAAACCTTGATTTAGCAAACAGTTATTTTGAGTATGAAGTCCCACTAGATACAACAGGCGGCATGAACGGGACCATAACCGGAAAGAAAAATCCGTACATCGTAGGCGGAGGATTGACCGACAAACGCTGGTATCAGTTCCGGATCCCGCTGATTAATCCGACACGAAAAATTGGTGATCCGAGTCTTACAACGGTTCAATATGTACGGCTGTGGTTCACAGGAACGGCCAAACCTGTTGAGATTAATATCATCGACATCTCGCTTGTCGGAAGCCAGTGGATCGAGGTGGATAAAAACGACAGTACAATGACCGTCTCCACGGTGAGTATCGAGGAAACACCGGGGTACGTATCGCCGCCCGGAGTAATTCGCGAGCAGGATAAAACAAAGCCGAATGAGAACGTTCAGGCCAATGAACAATCTCTTGTATTAAAGGTTCGGGGATTGAAGAGTGGACAAAGCCGCCAGGTAAAGAAAATCTCTTCATATAAACCACTCGATCTTTTCAATTATAGGGCCCTCAAAATGTTTGTGCGGAGCGATCCGAATTTCCATTATCAGGCGAATCCCTTGCACTATGATGCAGAATTTTTCTTCCGTTTCGGGCTCGATTCACTGAATTATTATGAATATTCTGCACCGCTGCGTCCACCCGAAGGATTAGATGCTGCCGGCCAATGGATGATGAATAACGTAGAAATTATTTTCAAAGAACTTACAGCTCTGAAGCAAAAGCGTGACTCACTCAATAAGGCAATTCCTCCGGAAGCGACCAGCAATGGTTCGCCAGGTTCATATTATACAGTATATGGTCAGCCAACGCTGACGCAGATCAGAGAGATATCTATTGGAGTGCGAAATCCTGCTGATACCAATATTACAACTTCGATCACCGGCGATGTGTGGATAGATGAACTTCGAGTCATCGACGTCGATGCAACTCCTGGCTGGGCAGCACGTCTGGAATCGACCCTGAAACTTGCAGATCTCGCAACAGCATCACTAATAATTTCACGTGTGGATCCGTATTTCCATACTCTTGATCAGCGTTTCGGGAACAGGAACTTGAATATGAATTGGTCTGTCGATACAAAATTTATGCTGGAACGTTTTTTACCCACATCCTGGACCGGCAGTAGCATAATGGTTTCATATACTCATAACGAGCAGCTGAGTACGCCACTATACATGCCCGGAACCGATATGCTGGCAGAGGAGGCCGCCCGGCGGGCCGCTGAAGTGGTACAATCGAATACTAACTCGGAAGAAACCTCAAAAGCTGTCCATGACTCAATTGTGAGTGCAACTCAGATTCTATCAGTTTCAGACACGTGGGCTCTTCCAACGATAAAAATTAACAGTCCATCGAGAGCATGGTATGTTCAGTACCTTCTAAATAGGCTTTCATTCAGTTTCACCTATACAAAAGCAAATGAGCGGTCACCCGTTATCCAGGCCCGTCAGCGATGGTGCCTGGAGCACAGGTATGTCGTATAGTGTCACATTTGGGGTTGACAATTATCTCTCACCATTCGAATCGTTTTTTGATGAAGTTCCGGTACTGGATTTCATCAAAGGATGGCGGTTGTTTTACACACCACAGAGCTTCACTGTCAGCCTGGCGGCTCAACGGGGCCGAATAGACGAGCTTCAACGCGGTCGAATGGATTAAAACCGGTTCAGCGAACATTCACATCGAACCGGTCTCTATCATTTCTCTGGAAATTTACTGAAGGCGGACTTGTCAATCCGTCATTCGATTATTCCCTGAATATCACGAGCAGCCTCGTTCATCTTGAGCTGGATTCTCTAGGGAATCAGCGGCGGTTTTCTCAAATTCTTAAGGATATTTTTTTTAGCGACAGGCTAATCAATTTCGGCATTGATAACGGGTATGACCAGCGAACAAGTCTCTCTTTCAAGCCGCGTATTCCCGCACTGTTTAAACTCGATAAATGTTTTGAGTTAGGCGGAACCTACTCGAGCGGGTATCGCTGGTCGTATAATTTCCAACAGGAAGAGATTGGGAAATCTGCCGGTGTGGGTACTTCGTTGAATATAAATACGTCATTCAGACTAAAACAGTTCACCGATCCGTGGTTTCCTTCGAGTGATGTAACCGTACCCGATAGTATGAAACCGGCATTCGATTATTCCCAGATTTTCCAGACATTTGTGAAAACCCTTTTCCTCGATTATGAAACTATCTCATTAACGTATAGCCAATCCAATAATATACAAAATAGCGGAACGAGAGGAGGAACAGGGTTTGGGAATTTCTGGGGGCGGGTACCTTTTTTCCAGGCGAGTAATCCGGAACTCGGACCATCACAGATTTACCAGCTGGGTCTTACCTCGGGCCCGAACGATAGATTGACGAATTTTAGAGTCCGGCCTAAGTTCCCTTTCTTCGGTTTCGATGTGGAACCTGGATTACGGGCTCCCGGAGCAAATATGGTCGATAATTTCACTCAGACAAATCGGTTTAGTCTGACAACCTCACGCGATCTCTGGAAGGGAGCACGACTCGATCTCAAATGGAATGTATCATGGTCGTTCAACCGTAATGTCAGCATGAGTTCGGACTCTACCGGGCGGGCAACAATTCTCAGTACCACTACCACCGGAGATGTCGAGCGTTCGTTTTTTACTCTTCCTCCATTTTTCCTCTTCAAACCGTTCAAAAGCGGGATTGGACAGGTCGGTAAGTTATATGAAGAAATGCGCGCGGATTCAGGAGAAATCGGAGAGAAATTAGCAAAGGCGTTTGAGCAAGGATTCGAGACTTTACCCTTTTTATCGAAGATACTCGGAGGTTTATTGCCACGCCTGAATTATTCTTTAAGGTGGGATGGACTTGAGAAGCTGCCGTATGTGAGAGATGTTGCGTCGCGTGTATCATTCGATCATGCATATCAATCGACCTATAATCGGAGATGGCGTGGGGGATCCGAGGCCCTAGGAACAACAACCGAATCAGAACGCATAAGTTACGGGTTTGAACCGCTGGCAAGTATTTCTCTCCAATTCAAGGAATTCTGGAAAGGAAATATGAATGGAAGCATTAAATATTCCACCCAAACGACATATGATCTTAATATTTCAACAACACAAATTGTCGAAGGCTCACAGCAGGATTTATCGGTGACGCTTGGCTATTCACGTCGCGGTTTTGAGATCCCCCTCTTCGGGCTTTCACTCTCCAACGATATTGACGTGAGTTTTTCATATACCTATTCCAAGAATTCCCGAAAAACATATACTCCCGACCAGCTCACATCGGACGGTACCCCGTTTGAAGGATCAACACGTACTATACTTGAGCCGCGAATCAAGTATGTCCTGAGCAATAGGGTCTCAGCTTCGATGTATTATCGACGAACGAGTATACAGCCTGATGAAGGATCACGAACAATCGGACAGAAAACGAGTGAGTTCGGGTTTGATATTAGGTTATCGATAGGTCAATAATTTTTTTCTGTTGTGAAATATGATGTTTGCCGTATGTGGAGGGAGTTATTTTGCTCCGCGTCGTATTCGAACACTTCCCAGTCCGGCTTCGACTGTGACGTTCAAACGCCCGGGAGCCGAGGAATAATTGTTGGTGTAAAAGATATTATCTTCATGTTCGACAAAAGCGGGATCGATATGAATTTTTGAGATCCAGCTTTCCTCGCACATTACCTTTGCACCGATATTGTCGGGGATATTGACTGTTATTGCACCGAGGCCTACTTCAATCTTGACATCTGCCATGGAATGGAAATCGCCACTGAAATCAAGATCGTAACTTCCGACACCGCCACTGAATTTTAATCGGTGAAAATTTGTATTACCGAGTCTCGTGGCTACGAGCTTCCCTACTCCGGATTCAATATGCAGATTCTCTATCTCGGCGCGATTGGGTTCATCGCATCGGAGGATAACAGAGCTTGCACCTGTTGAAAGCTTAAATTTTTTAATCTGCAGCCCGGTAAGATCGAACTCACCCTTTCCACAACCTAGTTCTGCATCAACACAAATCGGGATAGCATCGGTGAACCTAAGGTACCATTTACCAGGTTCAATATCGCCGAGCTTGACGTTATGATCATCTCCGTCATGATATTGATCACCCTTATTGAGATCGATGTTCAGATAACCGATAGAGTTTCGGATGTTATAGTTGATATTGGTTTTTGCTTGTTCATTTCCTTCAAAACGAATGTCTGCCGAGAGAATTTTTCCGGGATCACCACGCGAGACATACATATTGCCAAAGAGCGACTCAATTTTCATAACAACTTCGCGCTCGTTTGTACGTTGGATTTCCCGATGAACTCCTGCATTCACAGCAATGACAACGGTTGTTGTAAGGGCAAGCAAGCCGGGGATAAGAACCGCACCTGCATTATGTCGGATGAAATTTTTCATAACACTGGGATATAGATACATCTCTCCCTTACCATACGGATTGAGACCGAGTTTGTTGCATTTCTGCCGGTTTCAATAGTTACGGATCCTGTCACGCAGGTATTTATTGAGCATTTCACGGGCTCTAAAAAGGTGTGCCTTGACCGTCCCTATAGGGAGATGAAGTATTTTTGCAATTTCGGTATATTCTTTTTCTTCAGTATGGCGAAGGACAATGACACGACGATATTTCTCGGGTAACGATGCGATTGCTTCCTCGATCAGTGTCGACCGCTGTCGTCGAATGATGTCACGGTCCGGTTCATAGGTGGTATCGGGAAGTTCAAACGAAAAATCGCTCTCGACCGATTCAATAGGTTTGTCGATGGAATAGGTCTGGAGTTTCTTCTTTCGAATATAGTCGATACAATTGTTGGTCGCAATTTTATATAACCAGGTTGAGAATGCGTATTCTTCGTTAAAGCTTTTGAGCGAGGCAAATGCCTTAATGAAAGTTTCCTGCACTAAATCTTCGATCTCGTCACCGGAGGAAATCATTCGTCTCAGGAGATGATAGATGGCATCGTGGTATTTATCCATGAGACGTTGGAATGCTTCCTGATTTCCGCGAACGGCAGCATGGATAAGTCTCGAATCTTCGGAACGAGATTCGAGACGCCGTTGTTCTTTAACATCGGGTTGGTGATTGGTATGTGCGGATGTTTTTTTCATCAATACTGCTGGAAACATACCAGAAAAACCAACGAATATCAAGGAAAAACATATTCAGGAGCGACAACTGCCGTTGCAACTCAGCGTGGTTTTTATTACTTTGATAGAAGAATAAAAAGTGAACGGATCAATGTTACTGACTTTTGAAGGACTCGATTCTTCAGGGAAATCAACACAGGCGCAACTGTTAGTCGATCGACTCAACCAAAACGGATACAGGACACTTCTTCTCCGTGAGCCCGGGGGGACTCCTCTATCGGAACATCTGCGGACGCTCCTACTCGACAGACAGCATCTTGCGATAACTCCAATGTCGGAATTTTTAATGTTCTCAGCAAGCCGTGCACAGCTTGTCGAATCCGTAATTCGCCCTGCACTCGACGAGGGAACAATCGTGATTTGTGATCGTTTTTATGATTCCTCGACCGCATATCAGGGATGGGGAAGAGGCCTGCGTCTAAATGAAATCCAGCGGATCAACCAAGTAGCGACCGGCGGACTTGTTCCCGATAGGACAATTATTCTCGATATTTCGATTGAAGAAATTCTTACACGTAAAATTGCTGCCGGGTACGGAACCGACCGGATTGAAAACGCAGGGAATTTGTTTTATCAGAAAGTACGTGAAGGGTATCATGCAATCGCACGTGAAGAACCAACTCGCATCGTTCTTATTAACGGATTACGACCAATTGAAGAAATTCACAAAGAAATATGGCATCTCGTTCAACAACTTCAGGGATTGTGAGGCAAAGGATAATTCTATGAAAGCTCTAGCACGACATATCATGTCCCGACTCGGTGTCGGAGGAGGACTTCTCTTACTTATAGTCATCACTACTGGTTTTGCGCTGACTTTAGAGACCGACCACTATTTTAAAATTACAAAAAGTATCGAGACGTTCGGGAACATTTATAAAGAAATCACTCAAAATTATGTGGATGAAGTCGATCCCGAAAAATTTATGAGAGCCGGGATCGATGGAATGCTCGAGACACTCGATCCCTATACCGTCTATCTAGATGAGGATGAACGTGAACAGATGGATTTGATCACGACAGGGAAATATGCCGGAATCGGTGTCTCGATCGGTATCCGTGATGGGAAAATCGTTGTCATTGGATTGATGGACGGATACTCGGCACAGCGGCAAGGAATAAAGGAAGGCGACAGATTCCTTCGGATTAATAATATTTCCGTGACAGGGATGAAACTCGATAGTGTCCGTGCTCTCGTTCGTGGTGATGCTGGAACCGAGGTCCAAATTTCGATTGAACGGGAAGGAGAACAAAAACCCCTTGAATTTGTGCTTGTTCGGGAAGATATTCAGCTGAAAAACGTTACTTATTATAATATAGTGCAGCCGGGGATCGGTTATATCAGGCTAGAACGTTTTACCCGCACTGCAGGGGATGAAATGCGGCAGGCGCTCAATGCTCTTCAATCATCAGGTTCGCTTCAGGGAATTATCCTTGATCTGAGGGATAATCCGGGAGGATTGCTTGATATGGCGGTGGATGTCGTTGAGAAATTTGTTCCGAAGGGGAGTCTGATTGTCTCAACCCGCGGCCGACATCCGGAGGCAGAGCGAAAATATATTGCTACCGAGGATCCGATGACCACACTTCCGCTTGCCATTCTTGTGAACCGTAACAGTGCCAGTGCGAGTGAGATTGTTGCCGGGGCACTTCAAGACCTGGATCGTGGATTCATTATTGGTACGCGTACGTTCGGGAAAGGCCTCGTTCAGGCGGTCGTTCCTGTTTCACAGGAAGGTGCCGAGCTTAAACTGACAACGGCACGATATTATACGCCGAGCGGACGGAGCATCCAGGAAATCGATTATCTACATAAGCGTGAAGGAGTGGTAAGCACTATTCCGGACAGTCTCCGGAAAGTCTATCAGACGATCCATCATCGACGCGTTCTCGATGCAGGAGGAATACAGCCCGACAGTACCGTGCAGGCCGACACAACAAACCGCTATATTGCTGCATTATTCCGCACTGCGAAATTCTTCTTGTTTGCGAATTCTTATATCGCTCGTCACAAGGATCCAGGAAGTGATTTTATTTTCGATTCGACAATAGTTGACGAGTTCCGGAATTATCTCGATGCACAGAAGTTCGATTATGAAGATGAATGCAAGGTAAAATTGAAAGAGCTCCGCGGGTTAGCATTAAAAGGACAATATACATCTACATTCATGACACATCTGGATCAGCTTGCCAATATGATCGGAATTGAAAAAACGAAAACATTCGAGAAAAATAGACGTGTCATTTCAACGGCATTAAAGATAGAACTGATGGGCCGATTCAAGGGGGAGCATGGAAGAATTGAAGCGTCGTTCCCGGACGATCAGGTGCTGTTGACTGCAGTGGGGATTTTGAAAAATCCTCGCTTGTATGAGAAGAAACTCGGTATTCAATAAAATACTCTCATATTGGCGAAAGGATTTTGTGAATTTCTTGAATAATGTATTCAAGATCGTCCCGGCGTGTGATGAAATCTAAGACATCGACCTCAATAATAAGTAGCTTTCCAGCGGTATATCGGCTGATCCACGATTCATACAAACTGTTCAGCTGTCCCAAATACTCGGCCGTAATCCCTTTTTCGAATTCCCTTCCCCGCTGAGAGATTTTTCTTTGAAGTTCCGGGACCGAAGACCTCAAATAAATTAGAAGATCCGGAGGTTGTAAATAGCTTGTCATCGCCGCGAACAATTCACGATAATTTCTGAAATCACGTTCTTCCATCATCCCGATATTATATAAATTCCGGGCAAATATTTCGGCGTCTTCGTATATCGATCGATCCTGGATGATTGATTCTTCCTTTGAGAGAAAATTCTTTTGATGAATAAACCTTTTTGAAAGAAAGTAGATCTGGACATGAAACGACCACCGCTTCATATCGGCATAAAAATCTTTCAGATAGGGATTATCGTCCACTGATTCGTAATACGGTGTCCATCCAAATTCTTTGCTAAGGAGCTGCGTCAGAGATGATTTCCCCGAACCGATGTTACCGGCGATTACCCCATAATATTTTTTTGCCATGAATTATCAGAGAGAAGATCGACATGAATGAAAAATTAATTTCAATATAAGAGAATGTCTGAAAATAGCAATCACGACCTATATGCAAAAGGTTTCCGTTGTGCAGTGTGTTATTCTATTTATGAATTATTTGCGATAATTGGGCAAGAGCCTTAATTACACGCGGGCCCGGACGAGAGATAAGACTTGCATCAATTATTGAAACCGTATTGCGCTGGATAGCGTGGAGTGTATGCCATTCCGGGAATTGCTGAATGAGCTGATCGGGAGAAAATGCAATATCTGATGTCAATATAATTTCATCAGGCTGAAGACGGAGAATTTCTTCTCGGCTGAAAAGGGGATACGACCCTTTCCCCACAGCACCAAGATTCATGCCGCCGGCATCGGTAATCAGTTCGTTGACAAATGAACCGTTCCCCGCAACCATGAGTGGTGTAATTGAAAAAATAACCAATATACGTGGATGTTGACACTGCTTATAAATTTTCGAAATCGAATCACGCTGCGATCGAAGCTCTGCAACAAGATGTTCCGCAGCAGGTGATGTTCCTGTCAGTTTTCCTATATCCAGAATAGATTTCAACACACCTTCAATAGTCCGTGGATTTATCGCAAAGACCGGGATAGAGAGCTTTTCGAGCTTTTCATAATCCAGGCGTGAATTTCCCTCGACCGACATAAGGACAAGATCAGGACTGGCTCCGACAATCGTTTCGATATTTGGATTTATCATTCCCCCCATGTGCGGTTTCTGCTTTGCCTGTGGAGGATAATCGCAATAGTCGGTCACACCCGCAAGAATCGAATCGGCTCCGACGGCATACAGAATCTCTGTGATATTTGGAGCCAAAGAAACAACTCTTTTAAGTGGTTGCACAATTGTAACCGTGCGACCGAGGTCGTCAATTACTATCTGCAGTTGAGGCGTTTGCTGGTGTTGATAAGAAGAGCGGGGGAAAAAGAGAAAGGAAATTATAAAAATAATCCGGGAGAAGTATCTATGAACCATGTTGTATTATCGATTCAAAAAATATGTTATACAAGCCTCGGATTCCAGGCTTCCGTAATTGTGATATTACCGATCTTCAGCCTATATGCCTTCCGCCAACGCCTTCAGCAATATTAAAAAATAACCTTATTCAACGGATATTCGATTATCCCTTCGGCATTCGCGCGTTTGAGTTGCGGAATAATTTTACGGACGATATTTTCATCGATGATTGTCTCGATTGCAACCCAGTCGTTATCGGCCAATGAAGATATTGTGGGGCGGCGAAGAGCCGGGATTAATCCGATGATATTATCAAGATCGGCGCGGCGTAGGTTCATCTTCAAACCAACCTTCCCCTCGGCATTAATTGCGCCAAGCAGAAGCATCGCCATATTCTCGATTTTCTCTCGTTTCCACGGATCCTTCCAGCTCTTTTTATTGGCAATGAGCTTGGTCGTCGATTCAAGAATCGTTTCGACGATCCGGAGCTTATTCGCCTGAAGCGACGATCCGGTTTCAGTCACTTCAACGATTGCATCGACAAGTTCAGGAGTCTTTACTTCCGTAGCTCCCCAGGAGAATTCGACTTCGGCACGGACTTTATTTTTTTTGAGATAATTTTTCGTGACGCGGACTAGTTCGGTTGCTATCCGTTTTCCCTGAAGATCTTTCACGGTTTTTACGGTTGATGATTCGTGAACCGCCAGGACCCATCGGACGGGGCGCATACTCTGTTTGGCATAGACAAGATCGGAGACTTCAACGATATCAACTCCGTTCTCCATGATCCAGTCTTTTCCGGTCAGGCCGCAGTCAAATACTCCGTCTTCTACGTAACGGGGTATTTCCTGGGCGCGGATAAGCATGGCTTCAAGTTCGTCATCATCAATCGATGGAAAGTAGGATCGCGATGAGATCGAAAAATGAAAACCGGCTTTATGCATCAGATTAAATGTGGCTTCTTGAAGACTCCCTTTAGGAAGTCCGAGGCGGAGTTTTTTGTATTGTGTCATAGTATATTATCGAGCCTGTAAATGTTGACTGAAGGAAGAAGGAGCCAATATAACAGCCACATGGTTCCACCGATACTTAGAGGAATCGCCACATTATCGTCGAGCAGATCGAATGATGCAATTTCTGCTAGCATACCGACAAATCCTCCGATCATCCCGATTAGGTATTCAATCGGCATATAATTGATTTTCGGTGTAAAGAGAACGACAATAATGGCACTGAGGAGAAATGCACCGCTTCCTTCAAGTGATTTGTGATAAAATTTATGTTTTCCGAACCGCCTTCCGATAAGAGCGGCAGCGGAATCGGAAATTATTAAAATAGCAAAACTTGTGATTACGATGATCTTTGGGAAAATGAGAACACAGAGCGTTGCCGAAAGCAGTACATAGGTGGCGCCGTTGAGTGTTCTAGTTTTTCCGTTGACTTCATGATGCCGGAGAAGTTTCCTGAACCACCGATAAAAAAGTTCCGCTGTCGGTTGATGAAAATATCGAAGTACATCAACAATAAAAAATGCCGCTGTCATCGGAATTAGAATACTCAGTGCTGTGCTCTTCGATAGAAAGTAGTATACTATCGGAATTGAGAGTGAACAGAGATGAATACTTTTCCGAATAAGTTCGGCCGAATAGTCGATATCGGGTGATGTTTGAGCTTCGTCGAGCGTCATGGTGTCCGTGTTATTTCTTTCCATCACGGGCAGCCTTAATTACCTTGACCGCCTCCTCGAGTTGTCTGTTATCTATTGCTTGACCGTTTGTGTCGCCGTTATTTTTTTCGAGCGGTGTGAGGGATCCTCCACCGATAATCTTGTCGATCTCCTCGCCGTCGAGAATTTCCCGTTCGAGCAGAGCCGCTGAAAGACGATGAAGTTGATCCACATTTTCTTTCAGGATGCGTTCTGCACGGTTCATGCATTTCGACACAATATTTTTCACTTCATCATCGATAGCGATCGCCGTGCTTTCGCTATAATCCTTGTGACGAGTAATTTCTCTTCCTAGAAAGATTTCTTCTTCCTTTGCGCCGTAGGCAAGCGGACCAAGCCGCTCGCTCATGCCCCATTCGCAGACCATTTTTCGCGCAAGCTGCGTAGACCGTTCAATATCGTTGCCAGCACCCGTAGTTAATTGATTAAAAACAAGCATTTCTGCTGCGCGTCCGCCTAATGCATAAGTGATCATCGCCTCAAGATATTCTTTCGAGTATGTATGTTTCTCATCAATCGGTAAATACGTCGTGATACCGAGCGCACGACCCCGCGGAATAATGGTGACTTTGTGAACAGGATCGGCTTCCGGGACTTTCCGGGCAACCAACACATGTCCTGATTCGTGATATGCAGTGACCTTTTTTTCCTGATCCGAGATAATAAGGCTTCTCCGCTCCATCCCCATCATCACTTTGTCTTTTGCCTGCTCAAAGTCGTTCATGCTGACAGCTTTTGCATTATTCCTTGCCGCGAGAAGCGCCGCTTCGTTAACAAGGTTCGCAAGATCCGCTCCGGCAAGTCCCGGAGTTCCTTTGGCCAGTGTATCAAGCTTCACATCATCGGCAAGAGGGATATGCCGGGTATGGACTTTCAGGATTCCTTCACGTCCCTTGACGTCGGGACGATCGACAACGACCTGTCGATCGAACCGGCCGGGACGCAATAGTGCCGGATCGAGAACATCCGGTCGGTTGGTTGCAGCGATGATAATCACACCGCTGTTCTGTTCGAATCCATCCATTTCGACGAGGAGTTGATTCAATGTCTGCTCACGCTCGTCATGTCCGCCTCCAAGTCCCGCACCACGGTGACGTCCGACGGCATCGATTTCATCGATGAAGATAATACACGGTGCACTCTTTTTTCCTGTTTCAAACAAATCACGGACACGGCTTGCTCCAACCCCGACGAACATTTCAACAAAATCGGCTCCGCTGATTGTAAAAAACGGTACGCTCGCCTCACCGGCAACAGCACGTGCGAGAAGCGTTTTGCCGGTTCCCGGAGGGCCCAGTAGTAATACACCGCGTGGAATTTTGCCGCCGAGTTTCTGGAATTTCGTCGGTTCGCGCAGGAACTCGATAATCTCCTGGAGCTCCATTTTTGCTTCATCCGCCCCTGCAACATCAACAAAGGTGATACGCGGACTTGCTTCGCTCATCATCTTTGTGCGGACTTTCCCGAACGAGAATATTCCCTTCGTTCCTGTCCCCTGCATCCGGCGCATCAGAATAAACCAGATTGCAAGGAGCAAGACCCACGGCAGCATTTGGAAAAGGGCGTTCAACCAGGTGTTATCTTCTTTGACAAATGAGACACTGACACCTCGTTCGGCCCATTGCTGGGTAACGGAGCCGTCGACAAAGGGAAGAGGCAATGTAATGCGTGTGACGTCACGATGTGTCTTCCCGTTGATATCAATTACTGTTTGCTTATCTTTGAGGGTTCCGTGGAATTCGAAACTGTTCAGCTCAGATTTCTTTATAAGCGCCGAAACTATTTGCCCCGATTGGATTAATTGCTGATAATTTGTGTAGGAAACTTCGATCTCCTGTCCGTCCCCCGTTTTGAACAAAGTAATGATGAAAAACGCCGCGAGGAAGATTGCCAACCAGCTTATTGCCCGTAATACTTTACCCCAATTGAATTCATCTTCATTACGGGGTTGCAGAGGCTGTCGTTGTCGCGAAGACTTTGGCATCTGTCGTTTTTTCTGACCTTTATTATTGCTATCGTCAGATTGACGAGTATTTTTTTCGTCACCCATGGAACACCATTATTGTTGTAATATATAGATATTTCGGAGATTCCGCACTTTCTGGGCATAGTCAAGGCCATACCCGATCACAAAAAGACTCGGGATCTCGAATCCAACATAATCCATCTCGACAGGATACTTAGTCGATCCTTTCTTATATAATAACGTAACAACTTTAACCGACCGCGGGTTCTGTGAAATAATCAGACGTTTAAAAAAATCGATTGAAAGCCCCGAATCAACGATATCTTCAACAATGACGATATCACGGTCCTTAACCTGACAGTTCAGGTTTTTCAGCACGCGGACGTCGCCCGAAGTAATTTTAGCATCACCATAACTTGAAAGCTTGATAAAATCTATTTCGCAATCGATTGTAATCTCGCGGATCAGATCTGCAAGAAAGATGAATGAGCCATTGAGTACTCCGATAAAAATCGGCACCGAACCTGCATAATCATGGTTAAGCCGGCGCCCCAGATCCTGCACCCGTTCCATTATTTGTTTTTCGGAAAGGTATAATACAAAAGGGTCGCCGTTTACCGTGATCGTATTATCCATCAGATGTCATCCGAAGATCCTTGTTATGAAAATGAAGCCGGGCGATATTGCGTGTATGTTCTAAAATTCTGAAACGGTTGTCCAGTCGTACACCGCACACCCATATAATGTCATTACCCGAACATAATACGCAAATCATTTTCTTCTGCTGCGACGGAATGTGAACGTCGGTTAAAAAGTTACTGATCTTTTTTTTATCTTTCATCCCAAGAGGAATAAACCAATCGCCTTTCTGCCATTTCCGGAGCCGCAAGGGGAATCGGAATGTATCAGCATCAACATATTCCGTTGTTGTCCATCGCGGGTGCCGTGTCCGTCGAACACGATTAAATCCGACATCGTTTTTATTAACCTGCTCGATAGTCAGTGAAATACCGGAGCCGCGGAGAGTACCGTAGGACTCCAGCTGGTAATCAACCGGTTCATCGTGGAGAAGATCCGATAACACAAGCTCTTCGCGATCACGGATGATGTTCCATCGTTTATTCAGTTGGATACGTTTCCCCACCTGCGCGCTGCATAATCGGATACTCTGTGTGATCGATTTGTAGTTCACAGGAGCACCTGGAAGACGTGAAAACAATCGATGAAAAAGTGCGTGCTGCATTTCGATCGGGTGAACCAATAGTTTTTTCACCCTAACACCGAACGTATGACTATCGTACGGTCGAACACATTCCGACAGTGCCAGATCGTGCGCATGTTCGATTAATCGTCCGGATTGCTCGAAAAGCCGTGCATTGTAATTAAGAGTATGAACAATTCCCGGGTTAATGTATTGTTCGAGCACCGGTAAAACTTTATGGCGGAGCGCATTCCGGGAGTACTTGTCTTTTGTATTCGATGAATCTTCCCGGTAATGTATCCGTTTTGCCCTTGCGTATTCTATAATTTCCGACCTCCGCGCAAATAAAAGAGGTCGAATAATACTTTCGTCTTCCCGCTTCGGAAGGATTCCGCGTAATCCCTGAAGTCCCGTACCTCGAACAAAATGCAGAAGTAATGTCTCGGCATTGTCATCGGCATGGTGAGCGGTTGCAATCCAGTCCGCACCTGCCGAGTGGTGGAGCTCTTTCAGAAATGCATACCGCAATTCACGGGCAGCATCCTGAATCGACACTTTCATTGCCCCGGCATATTCTTTTGTTGCGATACGAGCAACGATACACCGGACTCCGTACTGTTTGGCCGATCCTTCAACAAATTCCTGATCCCCGTCCGATTCACGTCCCCTAAGGCTATGATTCACATGTCCGACAATGAGCTCGAGACGAAATTTTTCCCGGAGGGAAACAAGAACGTCAAGAAGTACCATAGAATCAATGCCACCGCTGACGGCAACTATCACTCTCTCTCCATGTCGTAGTAGCCCTTCAGTCCGCAAAAATTCTTCGCACTGCCTAAGAAACGTATGTGCCCCCCGTTTGGGGACTTTTCGTTGAACGACCATAGGATTCAAGAATGAAAAAGCCTGCCTCGTGAACAATGAATAGCCCACCGGGCAAGCCATCCTAACCTCATTTGCATAGCAAAGCATCCGGGAGGCATCACGATGCTTTTAATTTATTTAATATACCATACCATATTCTAAAAGGCAAGCTTCTGCCGCTTCTGTAGTTATTTTCGTACTTTTTCGGCAGAGAGGATTTGCCGGTTTGTCAGAGAAAATTGAAAGAATAGACAAATTGCGGCGCTCTAAAGATAAAACTGAAAAGCTTGCTCCGTATGAAAGTTTACCCTGAGCCCCTCGGCACGCTCTGAGCAGGCCCCTCGATTTACTCGGGCCAGCCCCTCGATTTTACTCGGGACCAGCCCCTCGATTTTACTCGGGACGAGCCCCTCGATTTACTCGGGACGAGCTTGCTTGCCGCGAGTCCGCCGAAGGCGGATCGAACGGTCGAAGGGAATCGGGATGAGTATGTCAAGGGGAAAAAATTTAACAACAGATAGGACTTTTTAACAAATCCTCGGAAGTTGTTCACCCGAAAGCATATCGACCACCCGGCTTCCCCCGACCGTTGTTTTCATGACGACTATTCCTGGATGTGCATCGACTACTTTCCCGATCACCGTAGCCTCTCTCCCGTTCGGGTGCGATCGCATTACCGAGAGAACATTCTCCGCTTCATCATCGGGAACGATTGCTATGAGTTTTCCTTCATTCGCGATGTAGAGCGGGTCAAGACCGAGAATCTCACATGCACCTTGAACCTCTTCCGTAACCGGTATTTTCGTTTCTTCAATGACAATGCCGATATGTGCCGCATCTGCGATTTCATTCAGCGAACTGGCGAGCCCACCCCTCGTCGGATCACGTAGGACATGAATATTTTTGGATTTTTTCAGGATGATATCGACGAGGCCATTGAGCGGTGCGCAATCGCTTTGTATCTGTGTTTCAAATGCAATTCCTTCCCGTACCGACATGATTGCGATTCCATGCTCGGCAATATGCCCGCTGAGAATAATTGTATCTCCCACCGCTGCGCGTCTGGGTGCAATTGAAATTCCTTCTTCAATGAGACCGATTCCGGCTGTCGTGATAAATATTCCGTCTCCTTTCCCACGATCAACAACTTTCGTATCACCGGTGACAAGCTGAACCGATGACCGTGCGGCTGCCTGCTGCATCGACTGGACAATCGTCCAGAGCCGCTCCATGGGAAATCCTTCTTCAATTATGAATGCGGCCGACAGAAAATACGGCGTTGCCCCGCACATTGCCAGATCGTTGACGGTACCGTAAACGGCCAGCTCACCGATATTGCCGCCGGGGAAAAAAATTGGATGGACGACATAAGAATCTGTAGAAAATGCAAGCCGTGTCCCGCCGAGGGAAATCATCGCACCGTCGTGTTCTTCTCTCAATGCCGGATTGTCGAATTGTGAAAAGAACATCGAGCGAATTAATTGCTGTGATAATTTTCCACCGCCGCCGTGAGCAAGAAGAACAGACGGATAATCGATGATGGGAATCGGGCAGGAAAAACCTGCGGTAAAATCAATGTTCGGTTGGTGGTTCATAAACAGCCCTCACCCGGATGAAGCGATTTATTTTTTTGTTTTAATTCTTTCCAGAGTCTTTGAATTCTTCAGTTCCCGCAGCGCATCGGATGCGATCCAGCGCGCGGCAGGCGATCCGCTCTCCATGAGATTATTTGCTATTGTTACGGCGCGGCGCTGAAGAGACATATTACGTTTCCCGATCTGACGGAGAGCCCAATTTACGGCTTTCTTGACAAAGTTACGCTCATCAGTGGCTTCAAGTTCAATCCTGGAAAGAAATGGATAGAAGCGAGAATCCGGGGCTTTTTTATCGTGTACTGCAAGGACTGCCATCGTAACAAACCCCGCTCTTTTCACAAACTCCTGTTTCCGTGTGCTCCATTCAATTGCTTTCTCATAGGCAATCGGAGTTTTATCGAACAGATTACTGCAGCACTGATCACAGACATCCCAGGAATCGATCTCTTTCACCCATTTTTCCATTTGCCGTCTGGTGACTTTTTGGGGCTCGTCAATTAATGTGGCAAGGATTCGCGCCTCGTGAATTCCCGACGCCCAAAGCTCTCCGGCAATAGGATGATTTTTTCCAAATTCTTTTGCCATCGTCCGTAATGTTTTCATTGAGATACCAAGCGTGTTTTTGCTGCTGATACCAAAGCGCGCCATGCCTTCAACATTTGCGGAATTGGACAATGAATGAAGTCTTTCAAGAATCTTTTGAGAGGTCATTCGAGAATATTCCGCTCTTTCTGGATTGTGAGAACAATTTTCGAGATGAGCTTCCTCGGTAGAAAACGATGTGCCTGTGATGAAATCTTATTCGAGAGTCCCGGTATTATGATAGTTTTTCCTTTCATCAATCCTCGATAGCCGGCGGCAGCAACAGTCGTTGCATCCATGATGAGTTTGGTGTCAATAAGTCGTGATGGTCCGATCCGTGCGCGTTGTTGAAATTGTGTCCGGGTCGGTCCGGGACAAAGTACCGATACCGTGATACCCGTTCCCTGTATTTCACGTGCCAAGGCCTCGGAAAAAAGAAGAACATAGGCTTTTGTAGCATAATATACAGCCATCAAAGGCACCCGGTTGAAATGCCGCCGTAGATGCGACGTTGAGAATTTTTCCGGATTTCCGAGCTATCATATCGGGAAGAACGAGCTTTGTTAAATGCGTGAGTGAAGTAATATTTACCTGGATCATTGCAAGTTCATCTTTGAGCGATGTCTTCGAGAAAGAACCGGAGAGGCCGAATCCGGCATTGTTGACAAGAATATCGACGGTAAGCTTTTTTTGTTCAATCTTTCTGTGCAGAGTTCCCGCAGAGGATGGTTCAGAAAGATCGCATGGAATCGAGTAGACATCTATGCCATATTCCCGGCGTAGCTCCGATGCAACCTGAGTCAGCCGTTTCCTGTCACGTGCAATGATGACCAGATCGTATCGGTCATGCGCAAAGAGTTTGCACAATTCATACCCAATTCCCGTGGAAGCTCCAGTGACCAGGACGACATTTCTATATTGAGGAACACTAAATATGGGTCTCTTTTTCATGACTGTAAAACAAAATCAATTTCAAACATCTCGTAATGGGCACGTTTCATACCAAGATGCTCGTATGTTTGTTGAGCATGTGTATTATTTCGGTCGGCGTAGAGGCGGAGTCCACATACATCGGAACGTTTGCGGGCCAATGACTCGACGTAATGGAACAGCGATGTGAATACTCCCAGCATGCGCTGGTTCGTTTCGTACATAGACGCTCTGGATCCACCAGAAATTCCCGTTTCTCCAGTCGCTCCATTCGTAAGTGATCAGGAGTTGGCCGACGATGGTCCCGTCGATCTCTGCAAGGTAGTATGTCCCTTTTTTCGGATCTCTCAGGATAGTCTGCACTCCCCGTAACAGACGCTGTCGATCGAGGGATTTCCCCTCGGTTTCCTTTGCCAACAGCGAATTGAATTCGACAATAACGGGAGCGTCGTTATATTCTGCTTCCCTAATTTGAATGCTCATAGGATATATTGCGATAGTGAAAATTTCTTATCGATATCCGGCCTTCATCAGTTCAGAAACCGATGTAATTGGATGAGGTGGATGGAGATACTCATCCAGGAATTTATAAATCTTCACCCTGATCTGTTTCGCCAATTTCGTATCGATGCGGTCGAAGCTGTGTCCACCCGGGGCATCCTTAAATATTTCGTACTCGAATTTTTTCCCTTCGGCTTTCAGTGCATGGATGAGGTTCTCGACTTCGAGTGAATACACATCATCATCGTTGGTGTTTGTATGGATTAAAAGCGGCGTCTTCAGTTTTTGGACATTCCATACCGGAGAACGCTTTTTGTATTCTTCCACATCCTCGTTTACCGTTTTACCAATGTGGTAATCGGCCGAAAACTCCTTTGCATAATCATCACCCTGATATCCGAGTCGTGTAATTAAATCGCTTACAGGAACTCCGGCAAATGCGACTGCGTAATCCTTCGGGTACTCGAAGATATTCATGAGGGCAATCAAACCGCCATGACTCCAACCGACAATGCCGATGCGGTCTTCATCGATGAAATCGTAGTTTTCGATCATGTAATCACGACAGGCATGAACATCTTCGATTTCGAGTCCGCCGTAATCGATCTGCTCGTAAAACTTACTTCCGTAGCCCGTGCTGCCGCGGTAATCAGGGGCGATCACGACATATCCCTGGGCAATCATTTCGCGGACAATGTGGGTGTGGTATGTCGTAAAATCGGCATGTACACCGCCGTGTGGAAGGATAATCAGAGGATGCTTTTTATTCCTGTCGATTTTTTGCGGAATGAAAATATAAGACCAGAATTTCACCGGATTTTTCGCCCCCATTGCCGTCGGATTTTTTATTTTTGCGGGGGGCGAGCCGACATGGAAAACTTTATCAATGAGAGCCACATCCCCCACTTTGTTATACCACTGGATATCGTCAAGTGCTTTCTCGAGCTGGTCGAGACGATGATTAAGATCCTCGAACTTCTTTTCGATGATTATCTCGTTATCCTGTTTATTGTTGCTCCGTTTTTCCTGTGCAGCTATCGGGAGAACGGCGATGACAGAGTACAATATTCCCATTAGGAGAAATCGAGTACGGAGATATCTTGTAGTATTTTTCATTGGATCATCTCTTTCTTCTTTGCAGATAATGCCTGAGGAATTCAATGACAGCCGGAATACCGGGGATAATAAGCATGGCCAGAATGACCAGGGAAAAATTATTCTTGACGACAGGGATATTACCGAAGTAATACCCTCCCAAAAGAAAAATGATAACCCATCCAGCTCCGCCAACTACATTATACAAAATAAACCGGCTGTATGTCATGCTTCCAATACCCGCGACAAAAGGAGCGAACGTGCGAATGATTGGAAGAAAACGGGCAATAACGATTGTCTTCCCGCCGTGTTTTTCATAGAAATGGTGTGTGCGGTTGAGATACTCTTTGTTCCAAAAACGGGCATGTTCTTCATGAAATACCTTTGGTCCCACATAATGACCGATCCAGTAATTTGCCGTGTCGCCGGCAACGGCTGCAGTCGCGAGCAGAATTATGAGCAAACCCAAATCGATTGCCCCTAACGCGGAAAGTGCACCTGCCGCAAACAATAACGAGTCGCCGGGTAGAAATGGTGTCACGACAAATCCTGTCTCACAGAAAATAACGACAAAAAGAATCGCGTAAGTCCATGTTCCGTATTGCGTTACAATTTCATAAAGGTGTTTATCGAGATGGATGACAAAGTTGAGCGCTTCGTTAAGATATTCCATGGGATATATGCTGATTGAATGTTATTATTTGGACTATTGATTCTTTAAGGTAAGGATTCATTCATCCCGTATCAAGATATTTGTTGAGTATAATTTCGCTCTTTTTTGAAATGATAATATTCCCGGATCATCACAGCCGCCAGTATTCCGTATTCTATAAAAAGTAAAATTGTCGATTCCTGCCACACGCCGATTAATCTGTAATTAATGACAACTATATTTGCAAGTGAGACAACAGCAACAAATACTGCCGTGCTCCATCGGAATTGTAACGGCAGTAAAACCGCAAGCCAGGAAAGATACCAAGGGTGTACCGTAGGAGCGAAAATGAAGAAACCGAAAACTGTAAGCCGGAGTGAATCGAGAAATTGAAGATTCCGAAAGTAAAGAAATCCAACCCACAGAAGAAACAATACCGTACAGATATAATGCACGGGGGTATTGTCCTGTACTATAGGGTATAATAAATGGAAGATCGAACCATTGAATTCCCATCGCGAGGAAAAAACACCGAGCATCTCGAATGGCGCACCCTGTCCGAATACATAGGGAAAATAGAATATTCCCAGGATTCCAAGCGGCACGACGACAGCCAGCAGTCGTTTCCATCCGCGTAGTTCTTTGAATGCAAAGGGAATGAGAATGAGCGGAACGAGTTTTATCGCCGATGCAATCCCGAGAGATATGAGTGCCAGAAGGTTTTTCTGACGAATCCAAAGAAGAATAAAAAGCAGTACAAAGGGCAAGCCCAGAGCATCCAGGTGGCCGTCAATCATGAACTGCATGATCGGAAGAGGACAGAAGGCATAGAGTGCGCTCCATCCAGCAGGGAGCTTTAACTGCCGGAGAAGTGAACGAAACAAAAAAAGAGTCGCGATTTCAGCAATCATCAGCGGGATCTTAAAACCCAGAATGCTTTCCCCAAAGATTTTGTATGTAATCCAAAATATCCATTCGGCAACCGGTGGATAGATAGTTTTCATCGTGGGAAAATTTACCAGTCCGGGAAGCATCTCGGAATGCAAATGCCGCAATGCTTCATCTGATGGTGTATATAGATACGGATTGATCCCATGTGACTGCACCTTCCCGTCCCAGATATACCGGTAGATATCATCCGATGCTGTCGGCTCAAGGAATAGTACCGAGGTGCGCAATATAATTCCAATAAGAATTATCAACCATACAGATGAATCGGTAAAAAGCATCCTGTTACGATAGATTATGAGACACACGCCAAGATAGATGGCACTGTTCAGAATCGAAACAGCGACAAACCTTTGGATTGGAGCAAGAACGGGAATATATAGAGAACAGTAGAGTAGTTGCGAGATGATCAACAGGACAATAAAATTAATTGCCGGTGTATTTTTCTTACCGCGATGGAGTGATTGAATATCATTCATAAGAATTATTTCTTGGATCAGCGATTCTGCACTACATCCGGCTTAGCAACTCGAATGACTATAAAACCAGCAGGAAGGTTATTCTCCTGTGGTGTGTTCTGCAGGAACTTGAGATCCTTCTTTTCTTCTTTAATATGCGCATTAAGAAAATGGAGTGTATACCGACACATTGTCTCGTATCCAAGTTTTGCATTCGGCTCAACGGACTTCCAGAATCCGGGAATCACCCCGGCAATCATGCCTATCGAAGTAAAATTAATATGCCCGATCCCTTTGATGCTCACGATGGTCCGGTGAGAAGAGCGCAGGGAATCGATAATGCTGAGGCTGTTCCTTTTATTTTCCATGACATTGATATGCAGAAAAGGGATGCGGACATTTTCCGGAGAGTAAAAAGGAGATTCCTTCACCAGAGCAATCCTGTCTTTGAAACCAATGGAACCATCAAGGCTTACCACAGCGTCGAGATCGATATTGCGCATTGCGAGTATCAATGCAGCGCAGCTCCCAAAACTGAATCCTACGACTCCGATTCTGTGCATATCGACATAAGGATATTCACACATCAGCGTGATGGTGCATTCGAGATCCCGCACCTGTGTTTCAATACCCAGGGTTGTGAGATCCATTTCGCGGGATATCCATCCCATGGACGGCAAACTTGCAATAATATACCCATAACTCGCAAGGTATTCGCAAATGATAGTATGCATCGCCGGTGAATCGCCAATTCCCGGCGCGAAGAGGATGAGTGGAAAAGAACCTTTCTCTTGCTGGCCGTTTTTTACGACGGCCGTGTGCATCTTCATTAATTCATACAGTTTTTCTTTCGGAACTCCACGATCAACGAAGTATTTATAAAATTCATCCTTGCCTGCTTTTTTGGTTTCGTCATTCAAGGCATGGTATTTTCCAATTGTTCCGATCCATTCAATATATTCTTCGTATCCCATCTGCTCAGTGCTGTCGGTTTTGAGTGCCGGATACCAGATGTTGACCTGCAGTGGACGGGGATGATCATCGAGATTGACTTTATTCGGTTGATCGATTCGTACGCCGAATGTCCGTGAGTGATCAACTCTTTGTATAACTTTGTAACCAATCGCATACGGTCCCGGATCCAATCCTCCCCATTGTTGATAAGGTTGACTGTATGATAGGTCGAAAAAGAATATGAATATGAAAAGTTTTAATATGAAATTACTGTTTTTCATCGTTGTAAAACTATAATTTTTTCCTCGGAAAGTATATCCCTGCCCTGTTGGCGCCCACGAGGCCGGTTTTATATGTCCGTGAATCCACCGGCAGAAGTGAACGGATCATCGCCGGTGTCATTAACTTATGAACCCTCATGGTATTCAACCGATCGACGATGCTGTCAAGAGGCGCATCCTCAAACATCCATTGGTACTTGTCAAATGATGTGAGATCGACCGGATCGGTATATTGCCGTAACGATTTTTCACGATCCATGTTATAAAAAGACTCGAAATATGACATCACAAGCTCGCGGATATCGCGATATATCGGTTCTCGAAAACGAAGGCCGGTAAAATTCGACTTTGCTAGCGCACCTATGCGGCCGTGACGGCGGAAAATTGCCATCACATGATCATCATCGCGTACTGACTGCATATCCACTATAACTGGCGGATAACCGATCATCCGTAATGCAGCAGCGGCAAACAATGCGCCGTCATAACAATGTGCCCGTTGATCGCGAATAACGCTTCGAGGAGAGCGATATCGCGATTCGGTGCTGTAGGGGATTGTGTCAAGAAATTCCTGGATAGCAATGGGACTTTTCAATTTATGGAAAAAAGCCAGCTCCCCTTTCGTCCATTGTCCGTTGAATGTGTGCAAAATTCTTCGCATTCGATTCTTTCTTCATTAATGGCCGGGAAAAATCTGAGTATAAAAATAGATGAAAATTAATGAGGAATCAACCCTTTTAACATTTGCTTTTATTTTTTGGTTTTATTATTGTCAATGCAGGCGGCTCTGGATCGATAAAATGCAAGTGGATCTTTAACCTAATAAAGGAGATTACTATGAGTACTCAAGCGTCCACCCACATACTTTGGGCATATCTATCGATTGCATTACTCTGCTTCGTCTATTTTGCTCCTGCGCAAAGCGTTCCTCCCTCTGATACAACACAGAATTTAGAACAAATCTCGGCGGCGAAGCGCAACGCACTTAGCATACGTACAGGATATGCGTCCTTCAGTACAAGCGATACATATGAATTCTTTGATGCCTTCAAGAATTTTCCTGGAATGACAACGATACGTGACTCGGAGTCCAGCAAAAATATCCCAATATGTA
The DNA here is from genome assembly GCA_963776275.1 of Ignavibacteriota bacterium. GTDB lineage: Bacteria > Bacteroidota > Ignavibacteria > UBA10030 > CAVZMI01 > CAVZMI01. The sequence continues at coordinate 188,245 of CAVZMI010000020.1, read as the reverse complement.
TTGAGTTTGATATTAGACTTTTTGGGAGTTTCTCAATATGGGGAGAGGCGCTATTTGGTTTGAGTTCAGAACGCACAATTATTGATGAAAAAAGTACTTTTAATGAGCAATGGAAATCAAACTCGACGGTTCTTTTTTTTGGTGGAAAGCTCTACGGCGATTTCAAGGGAGGATTTGTGTATGGTCGTACAGGTTTAGGAATGATGTTCAATTCACTGGAGATGGAAGGGCCTCCAACAAAAGAGTTCGATGGAAGCGGGCTTGGTTTCGTGGTCGGCGGAGGAGCCGGTGTGTTTCTCACGCCGTTCATTTCGCTGAATGGGGACATATGTTACAGGAGTGCCAGGGTAGAGGAGTTGAAGGACGACACTGATGATATTCTGCAATGGAAGGAAACCGTGACTCAGAACGAAAGGAGCATCGGATTGCGGTTTTCGAGGGAGGTAGAAGCAGGATACAAGACAGTTCCTGTCAACTTCAGCGGATTTCAAATCACAATTGGCGCGGCGATTCATTTTTGAGAGCACTATAACGTTTAGGCGAATAATCAATGTTCTTTTAATATTATGTCAAAATTAATTTTATCACCTTCCATAATCAAAGCAGCCGGTAATAAGCCGAAGATCATCGAAGAATATTTCGGGCGAGTGAACTCAAATACAGATCAGCTCAGTATTGCCCGGATGAAAAGTCCGGTGGGTGGGTAAAATAGAAGACCGTGTAAAAGGGTTCCGTTTGCCGGCAAGTCTTACAGCTGCGGAAACCTTTTGCCTTTCCAGCGGTTTCTCATTATCTTTTTTCATGATTGATGGGATTATCATTGGTGCCGGCGCTGCCGGTTTGATGTGTGCCCGTGAAGCCGGCGAACGCGGACGATCGACCCTCGTTCTCGAAGGCAATACTTCGATCGGAGAAAAAATCCGCATCTCGGGGGGCGGCCGGTGTAATTTTACCAACCTGCATTCATCCCCGGAAAATTTTCTTTCATCAAATCCTCGTTTCTGTACATCTGCACTGGCCCGCTACGCACCGGATGATTTCATCAAGCTTATCGGGCAGTACAGGATTTCATACCACGAGAAAGTACACGGACAGCTTTTTTGCGACGGTAGTGCGAAACAGATCATCGAAATGCTTAATCATGAATGTACGACCCGCGGAGTAGAGATCAAGACCGGCTGCCGTATACATGAGATTGAGAAGAACGATCTTTTTTGTGTGACAACAAACCAGGGTGAGTATAGATCGAAAAAACTCGTTATTGCAACAGGCGGACTTTCGATTCCCTCGCTTGGCGCCACGGATTTTGGGTATCGTGCCGCGAAGAAATTCAGCATGAATATTATCACGCCAAGGCCGGGTCTCGTCCCCCTTCTTCTTGATGATTCAGAACGCGGGTTGTGCAGGGCACTCACAGGAGTATCAATCGAGGCAAAAGTCACATGCGGTCATGCTGTGTTCGTAGATAACCTTTTATTCACACATCTTGGAATAAGCGGTCCGGCAGTACTACAGATATCCTCGTACTGGGATCCCGGCAAAGAAATCATCATCGATCTCCTTCCAGATATTAATATTGAAAAAGAATTTGAACTCTACCGGCAAAGCAGGAAAGAGATCAAGACGGTACTTAATACATTTTTGCCTAAAAGGTTTGTCGAAGCATGGTGTTCAAAATATTCATTACCGCATATGATTCAACACATACCGAAAGTTGAATTGAAAAAAAATTCACAACAACTTCATCAATGGACTCTCCATCCTGTCGGCACGGAGGGATTCTCAAAAGCTGAAGTGACTGTCGGTGGTGTCGACACCGCAGAGCTTTCATCGAAAACGATGGAATCAAAAAAAATACCGGGATTGTACTATATTGGTGAAGTGGTCGACGTCACCGGACATCTCGGCGGTTTCAATTTTCAGTGGGCATGGGCATCAGGGGCGGCTGCAGGGAGATCGTTATGAGATTGATGCCTACGGCTCTACTCTATTTATTGATTTATGCTTGATGATGCATAATTTGAAATTACAATTAAGACCACGGGCTTTAATCCGTGAAAAAATAAACTCAAATAAAAAACCACCATGGCGAAGTTAATTATATCACCTTCTATAATCAAAGCCGCCGGAAATAAACCGAAAATCATCGAAGAATATTTCGGGCGAGTGAACTCAAATACGGATCAGCTCAGTATTGCCCGGATGAAAAGTCCGGTGGGGTGGGTTGAGCCCGGTCAGACTCCGGAATTCGATGAATTTACAATTGTATTAAAAGGAACACTCCGCGTAACGACAAAGAAGAAATTATTCAACGTCAGGGAGGGTCAGGCTATTGTCGTTGAAAAGGGGGAATGGGTTCAGTACAGTACACCCTTTGCGGGCGGTGCCGAATATGTGGCGGTGTGTATGCCGGCATTCTCTCCGGAAATAGTACACCGTGACGTATAGTTGTAGTAGGTGGAAGTCACGGGTTTTAAGTTTAAGGTTTCAAGTTGATATGTATGCCCTGGTTGTAGCGTACTCTTCTTGGTTTCTTCAAATGAATGCCGATAAGAAAACGATAACAGGGACACTGGATATCTCCTATTCTTCGTTATACGATATGGATGTTTCATTGACTAAACAGTAACACGGTAACACAGAATAAATCTTTCACATTACGAAATCAATAATCTCTGTTGATAGGTTTCACGGATCAATTAGTTTTAAGAGCGATAATTTCTTTTTTCGTGTCATCTCTTTCACCTTGCACTCGCGTACAAGTGCGGCGGCGCGTGTGCTGCATACTTCATCGTACACAAGTTTTACCGGTCTCCTCACGCGTGTATACCGCGACGCTTTTCCGGCGTTATGCTGCTCGATCCGACGATCAAGATCCTTTGTGATGCCAGTATACAGCGTCCCGTCGCTGCATTCAAGAATATAAAGAAACCATTGTCCTTGTGAAGGATGGACGCCTGTCTCTTCCTTCTTCTGCATTCCTTTCAACATTTTCTTATATCGTTTCTTCACTCTAGTTCCTGTATATGTTTCACTTTTGTCGTTGGCTTTAAAGGTAACCACAGAGGCCACAAAGTTTTTTAGAAAAGCTGTCTGCGAGGACACGGAGAAGAATTCATACTCTGTGTCCTCCAAAAAACCACCGAAACAGTCCTTTGTGTCCTCCGTGGTTATATGTAATACCAGTCCTTTTTCTAAATCAAAAAGTTATCTCTTAAGCGGTTTATACTTTATCCTATGTGGACGGTCGGCGTCGATACCCAGACGTTTCTTCCGCTCTTCTTCGTATTCCGAATAATTTCCATCGTACCAAACAGCTTTACTGTTCCCTTCAAATGCCAGAATATGAGTTGCAATTCTGTCAAGGAACCATCGATCGTGCGAGATCACGACGACACATCCGGCAAAATTTAATATAGCCTCTTCGAGTGCGCGAAGCGTATTCACATCCAGATCGTTTGTCGGTTCGTCAAGTAATAATACATTCGCTTCTTCCTTCAATATTTTTGCGAGATGTACCCGATTACGCTCACCACCCGAGAGTGTACCGACTTTTTTCTGTTGATCGCTTCCACTAAAATTGAACCTTGCGACATACGACCGGGAATTAATATCCCGATTGCCGAGGCGGAGCGTCTCTTCGCCCCCTGATATTTCTTCCCACAATGTTTTTTCCGGCGAGAGAGATCGGTTTTGATCGATATATGCAAGCTTCACTGTATCGCCGAGGACAATTTCACCCCCGTCCGGCTTTTCCTGACCGGTAATCATGCGGAACAATGTAGTCTTCCCGGCGCCGTTCGGACCGATTATACCGATGATTCCACCGGGCGGGAGGGAGAAATTGAGATCTTCAAATAGTAAAAGCTCGCCATAACCTTTAGAGACTTTTTTTGATTCGATAACAATGTTACCCAGACGCGGTCCCGGCGGGATATAAATTTCGACATCCTCTTCACGATTTGCACTATCTTCGGAGAGCATTTTCTCATATGCTGTGATGCGTGCCTTGCCTTTGGCATGTCGTCCTTTTGGATTTAATCTGATCCATTCAAGTTCGTGGGCAAGAGCTTTTTGACGCTTGGATTCCTGTTTCTCTTCGATGGAAAGCCGCTGTCGTTTTTGCTCGAGCCAGGAAGAATAATTGCCTTCGAAAGGAATGCCTTCGCCCCGGTCGAGCTCGAGTATCCATCCGGCAACATTGTCAAGGAAATACCGGTCGTGCGTTACCGCCAGTACCGTTCCGGGATATTTGCCAAGGTACTGTTCGAGCCATGCAACAGATTCAGCGTCCAGATGATTGGTCGGCTCGTCAAGCAGAAGGACATCGGGTTCCTGCAGCAGAAGCCGGCATAATGCAATGCGGCGTCGTTCACCACCTGAAATCACAGAGACAGAGGTATCTCCGGGGGGACAGCGCAATGCATCCATTGCCATTTCGAGTTTGCTGTCTATATCCCATGCATGCAAATGGTCGATCTGCTCCTGTAGTTTTCCTTGTTTTTCAAGGAGTGCATCGTAATCAGCGTCCGGTTCGGAGAACTGCGCGCTGATTGCTTCATATTCCTTCAAAAGACCGACAGCCTCCGCCGCACCCTCTTCGATAATTTCTTTCACCGTTTTCACCGGATCGAGCTCGGGTTCCTGGGGAAGATAGCCGAAGGTAATTCCTTTCTGAGAGGTGATTTCACCGAGATAATCCTTGTCAAAGCCTGCTACGATGCGAAGAAGCGTGCTTTTTCCGGCGCCGTTCAGACCCAGAATGCCGATTTTTGCACCGTAGAAAAATGAAAGATAGATATCCTTTAAAACCTGCTTGTTGGGTTTATGAACTTTCCCAACGCCGATCATGGAAAAGATTATCTTATTGTCTGCCATGAATAAAATATACAAAATAGATAAGGGAAAAAGAAGAGATGAAAATGAAAAGAGCATCCGTAAAAATCCCGGATGCTCGTGAAAAGGAAAAGAAATTATTAGAATACAAATGCAAATACAAGACTGAATATTATGAATATTCCGAAAGTCCAGATCATCCCTTTCATTGTGGTACAGTTGCAGATTTTAGCAATTCCAAGGCCCAGCAAAGCAACGAACCAGATATAAAAAATATTCATATACGAGAAAAGTTTATGCATACTGTTTCCAGCGTCAAACTCTTTGATTAGAATCGCCAGACTCGGAGTTGCATATAGTGAATCGAGGGCCAGAATCGTCAGGATGCTGATGATTGAGCCTAGAACCATCACCATATACGAGAGGCCCGTTATTTCAAGCAGTGTACCATATTTCAAAGGTGCTTTAAGTGCATATTTTCCGATTAGCCACAGGATGAGCGCAGCAAGAAGAATAATAATGAGATTGCCGATGATTACTCCAAGAATACCGAATATATTCCAGATCAGTGAACCCGGTTTCGGGATCATCGATTCTGCATGTGCCATTTGTTCCTGCGTCATCTTGCCGGCCTGCACCTGCTTCTGCATCTGATTGTGTTGGACATCGATCATCTGCTGTTGGATGGTCGGTTGGGAGAAGACAACGAAAATTGTGATGATACCTACCAAAATGGCCAGAATAAGAGGTACAAGCCAATTCCCGGTGCTCTTTGACGCGCTCTTCATTCCGTCGAATACCTCACCCGGAGAGACGAAAATATCGATCAATCGGGATCCGAGTGTCGAGGGTGCTGGTATATTTCCGGCGGGGGGAACTTCAGGTTGTTGTTCCATAGATCGACTCCTTGATGTGAGAGGGATAGGTGGAAATAAATACCCGGTATTAAAATATAAAAATTTTATTAAAAAACCCAATTTTCCATCCTGCACTATAATTCCTTTTTCAACAAAAGTCTTTTTCGTATATTTAAAAGATTTATGTTGCAACTCAATAACATCGGAATGCAGTTCGGCGGAGAGTACCTTTTCCGTAATGTGTCGCTCCGAATTGGACCTCATGACCGAATAGGCCTTGTGGGCCCAAATGGGGCAGGGAAAACTACACTATTAAAAATCATTGCGGGATTTATTCAACCGGAAGACGGAACAGTCGTTAAAGCGAAATTTGCTGCGATAGGGTATTTGCCGCAGGAGGGGGTCGAATCGGCGGGACGGACTCTTTATCATGAAGCTGAAACGGCATTCAGTGATATTCTTGGACTCCAGACAGAATTTGATGAACTTCACCGCCGAATCATGGAACTAGATCAAGAATCTGAAGAATATTCCGATACTCTGGAACTTCTTGGCGAAACCCAACACAAATTGGAGGATCGTGATGCATTCCGGTTGAAGACGAAAATCGAGAAAGTCCTTTCAGGTCTCGGTTTCACCACGGAGGATATGGGGCGGTCGACCGATGAATTCAGCGGCGGATGGCAAATGCGTATCGTCCTTGCAAAACTCTTATTACAGGAACCTACAATTCTCCTTCTCGATGAGCCGACAAATCATCTTGATATTGAATCGTTACAATGGCTTGAGGATTATTTACGTGCCTATCAGGGATCGGTGATTATTGTTTCTCACGACCGGACCTTTCTTGACTCGATGACTACAAAGACACTTGAAATCAGTCTTGGTGAACTGATCGAATATCCTGGTAATTACACATACTATCAACATGAACGTCTCGTTCGAAAAGAACAGCGCGAAGCGGCATATAAAAACCAGGAGGTAAAAATAAAACAGACCGAACGGTTTATCGAACGGTTTCGTTACAAGGCGACGAAAGCCCGGCAAGTACAAAGCCGTATCAAGAAACTTGAAAAAATTGAAAGGATCGAAATCGAAAATCAAGAACAGGGGATAGATTTTCAATTTCCTGAAGCCATTCACAGCGGGAAAGTGGTCATTGATCTTTCCGGAATCGATAAACGCTACGGCACAAAAGAAGTTCTTCTAAAAGTAGATTGTACAATTGAACGGGGAGACAGAATTGCCCTCGTCGGTATCAACGGTGCCGGGAAATCGACTCTCTCGCGAATCATTGCCGGAATTGAACCGCTCAGTGGAGGTGAACGGAAAATCGGTTACAATGTAACAATCTCATACTTTGCCCAGGACCGGGCAGAGGAACTTGATCCCCAAAAAACAGTTCTCGAAACTGTTGAATCTGTCACTTCGGGTGAGACCCGCACGTTCGTGCGGAATCTGTTGGGATGTTTTCTCTTCACCGGTGACGATGTTTTTAAACAGGTCAAGGTATTATCGGGGGGTGAAAAAAGCCGGCTGAGTCTCGCAAAGATGCTGCTCACACCTGCAAATCTTCTGATCATGGACGAGCCGACGAATCATCTCGACATGCGATCGAAAGATATTGTCCGTGAAGCATTGTTGAAATTCAACGGTACATATATCATTGTCTCCCACGACCGCTCCTTTCTTGATGGAATCATCACGAAAGTGATTGAAGTCGGAAATAAAAACATCAAAACGTATCTCGGTAATCTGAGCGAATACCTCGAAAAAAAAGCGCATGAAAAAATTGTTGCATCTCCAGTTCCTCCCGATGTTTTCCGGAGAACAGAAAAAACGGCCGTTTTTACTATGAAAGAAAGGAAACAACGGGAGGCTGAAATCAGACAACGGAAGTATGAGCGGACAAAACCTTTGAAAGATGCAATTACACTGGTCGAAAAAGAAATCGAGCGGCTTGAGATGAAGAAAACCAAGAATGAAGCATTGATAGTGAATCCGGAATTTTATAAATGCGGAGAACGGGTGAAAGAAGTCAATAACGAGATGAAAGAAATCAATAAGGAGCTTGAAAAGAATTACCGAGAATGGGAGCAGCTTCAATCACAGATTGAAGCAATAAATGCAGAATTTGAGAACGAGGTAAGAGATGAAAAAGGGTGATGAATTTATTCTGCATATCGATGATGCTGCTTTCGAAGGAAAGTCGGTAGCCCGGCATGAAGATTTTGTCGTGTTTGTCGAGGGAGTTGTTCCGGGGGACGAGGCCCGTGTCGTTGTTTTCAAAGTCAAAAAGAATTTTGCAGAAGCACGAGCGATCGAAATTCTCCAACCATCATCGTTTCGTGTCGCTCCGCGGTGCAGGTATTTCGGAGTGTGCGGTGGATGCCGCTGGCAGCATCTTGAATATTCGAAGCAGTGCGAATATAAACGACAGAACGTCATCGATGCTTTCGAACGAATCGGAGGATTCCGAGGTATCGCGGTCAATCCGGTGATCGGGGCCGATCCAATTTATCATTACCGCAATAAAATGGAATTTTCTTTCGGCGATAAACAATGGCTTACGGCTGAAGAGCTCGAGAAGCCGGATGTTTCACGGCGCAATTTTGCACTCGGATTCCATGTTCCGCAGAGATACGACAAGATACTGGACATCAATGAATGCCATCTCCAAACGCAGCTCACCGTAGATCTTCTTAATACGGTCCGTTCGCATTGCATCGAACGGAAACTACCGGTCTATGACACGACGACAGGTAACGGTTACCTTCGGTTCCTTGTGGTTCGCGAGGCACGACAGACGGGGGAGGTTATGGTCAACTTTGTGACGGGGAAAGATATTTCCGATACTGCAGGGGAATTATCGAATTTACTGGTTCAAAGATTTCCGGGGATCACGACATTTGTGAATACTATCAATGAGAAGAAGGCTCAAATTGCATACGGTGAGATTCAGAAAATCTATTACGGCGAAGGAGCCGATTCGAGAAAAACTGGGACATCTCACATTTATTATTTCCGCAAATTCTTTTTTTCAAACGAATACCTTCCAGGCTGAACGGCTATATCGGGTTGTAAAAGAATATGGAGAATTCCAGACGGCCGATGTCGTGTATGATCTGTATTGCGGGACAGGAACGATTGCATTGTTCATTTCCGATTCAGTCGCTCTTGTTGTCGGGATTGATAATATTCCCAGTGCAGTTGATAATGCAGTGATGAATGCCCGGTACAATAATATTACGAATTGTGAATTTGTTCTTGGTGATTTGAAAGACCGGCTTACAAAAGACACTCAATGGATGCGCTCGAATCCGATTCCTGATGTCCTCGTAATCGATCCACCTCGCAGTGGAATGCATCCGAAAGTTGTGCAGGAAGTCATCAGACTGGGATCACGGAGAATAGTCTATGTAAGCTGCAATCCCACTACTCAGGCCCGTGATGTCAAGGTAATAGTTGAAGGAGGATATCGCATTGATGCGGTACAGCCCCTCGACATGTTTCCCCATACCTATCATATTGAAAATGTCGTGAAACTTACCAAGGTTTGAGAAAAGACAGATATTCTTTTTGAATATGTTAGTATGATCTTGAAAATAGAAAGCCATTTAGATTCAGAAATCAAAAATCAGAAATCTCCTGGATTTACGTGCTTTATTTTATTGCATCATAAACTGTGACGATGCCGAACGTTAATCTATGGAAGGATATATTTCGGAATCCCGCCTGGATTAGTTTTTCGACAAACGCGTCTCCTTCAGGAAATTCCATAACGGATTCAGGAAGGTACGAATAAGCATTTTTATCCTTTGATATCATTCGTCCGACAAGCGGGAGGATATGGCAAAAATAGAAGAAGTAGAGTTGTCTGACCGGAAAATGTCCAGGTTTGCTGAACTCGAGAACGACGAAGCGACCGTCGGACTTTAATACTCTGTAAATCTGTTTCAATCCTTTTTCGAGATCTAAAAAGTTTCTCACACCGAAAGCAACTATTGCCCCATCGAAGCACCCTGTTCGGAATGAAATATTTTCGATGCTGGAATTAATAAGATCGATTGTTGTGGTAGATTTCTTTTCCAGTTTCTCTTTTCCATGCTGCAGCATCTTCAGAGAGATATCGATGCCGACAATTTTCTTCGGCGAATATCGTATGGCTTCGATGGCACAATCGCAGGTGCCCGTTGCACAATCAAGAATTAGACTTTTTGAGTTGATGCAAAGCTTGCGAACAGTGAACCACCGCCAGTAATAGTCGACGCCCAGACTAAGAAAATGATTCAGGAAATCATATCGGTGAGCGATAGCGTCGAACATCCGTTCAACACCCTTTTTCGAAAGATTGTTTGTCATTCGGCAGCCGGTCCTGGAAGAAATGCCGTTCAATATATTGAAAATGTTCCGGAAAGGCAATTGATATATTATATAATGGAGGCCGGTTACCGCGTCCTTTCAGGAAAAAATATTTTATTGTATATTCTAAAATACCCGAGTATTTTTTGAATAAGGATGATTCGCCAATGGTGTCTATTATCATTACATCTGATGTTTCCATTCCGCTGAGTGAAATTCATTTTCAATTTTCGCGGAGCGGGGGGCCGGGGGGACAGAATGTCAATAGAATTGCGACGAAAGTTGAACTACGTTTCGATATAAAGCATTCTTCTTCATTCAGCGAAGAACAGAGAGTGCTGCTTCTGCAACAGCTGGCAAGAAGGGTCGATAGACGCGGTATTTTTCACCTCTCGGCCCAAGAGTCCCGGAGCCAGTGGATGAATCGTCAGAAAGTGCTCGATCGGTTTCGGAATGTAGTTGCGCACGCTCTGGCTCCGCGAAAGAAACGGATACGGTCTGTCCCCACATCGACATCACGCGAGGAACGTCTGCGGACGAAAAAACACAGAAGTGCGCAAAAACGTTTGCGCCGTATTCGGGACGACGAATAAAAAAAGCGGAGACCGTTTCCGGTCCCCGCCTTTTTTAACCTCCGAACTACTTACTTGATTCTGACAAATTCAATGCGCCGGTTCTTCTGGCGGCCTTCCTTTGTCTTGTTTGAGTCGATCGGTTTGTCAGGACCATATCCTTTCGCTGTTATCCGTTTTGCATCGATGCCCTTGTCTACAAGCCATTGTTTTACTGCATCGGCACGACGCTGCGATAGTTTCATGTTCAATGCACGTGAGCCGAGCTTGTCGGTATGGCCGGAGATCTCGACCTCGATATCGGAATAGATCTTCAGGGTCTTCAGCGCTTTTTCAAGTGTAGCGGCTGAAGCGGGTTCTATATCCGCTTTTCCTGAAGCGAATACGATTCCTTCAAGTATAATCGGAGCCTGCATTTTCACTACATCATCGGCCGGATTGAGAGGATCCGTTCCGCGTCTCACTTCAGTACCGTCGTCCACAGTGCCACCGTCGGTATCTTTGTTCAACGGATTGGTTTTATATTTCAGTACTTCATCACCATCTGTAAGTCCATCGCCGTCGGTATCTTTATTCAACGGATCCGTCTTATACTTCATTACTTCATCACCGTCACTTAATCCGTCGCCATCGGTATCAACCTTCAGCGGATCGGTCTTGTATTTCATTACTTCATCACCGTCATTCAATCCGTCACCATCGGTATCAATCTTCAGCGGGTCAGTCTTATATTTCATTACTTCATCACCATCTTTCAGTCCATCACCATCGGTGTCGGCTTTGAGAGGATTGGTGCGATAGATTTTTACTTCGTCGCCATCGGTTAGGCCGTCGCCATCCGTATCGGGATTGTCCGGATCGGTTCCGAGCTTTTCCTCTTCGGCATTCGTTAAACCATCCTTATCATCATCGGCATTTCCTCTGCCCAGTGCAAAGGTGAGTCCGAGACCGACTGTTGCCCATGCGTCCGTATTATAATCGCCATCCCATGGGAATTTACAGTAGTTGAGATTGTCGTTGAATACATGGTTATATCCGCATACCAATTCCAGTGAAACTGCTTGCGAAAGAGCGAATTCAATTCCGACTCCTACCGGTACATATGCTGCTAATCCATCCTGACCTGTGATGAGAAGCGGAATCGGTTGTGGAGGATTGACGCATTGTGGAAGTTTAACAACACGATAATAAAGTCCTCCTGCCCCGGCATAGATAAATGGTCTAACGGATTTACTCTGAATCGGGAATAACAAAATGCGAAAATCGAGCGGATAAATATTTGTCCGATAATAAGCATGTCTGAAATCGAGTCCGGACATCATTACATAGCCGCCGCCAATCTCACCCTTAAGATACTTTGACAGAGAATAACGTAAGAGACCGCGTGCTTGATATGTCATCTTGAGTCCATTACTCTCATAAAATTCTGTGGCTGGATCTCCAATAAGGAGCTGAGCACCAAGACGTGGATAAGAATCAATCCCCTGTGCTTTTACAACGCTGTTTGGAATGACAGCAACCACACAGAGAAACATACCAAGTAATAAAAATTTTCTCATATATGTTCTCCTTGATTAATGAATGGTAACAAAATATCAACAATATGTATCTATTTAAACACTAATCGATAGCAATTGAGATGAAAATAGATGCAACTATAAACAATATATGTTATTCATTTCTTAATTCAAAATCAAGTACAGAAATTTTTAAAGTCACCCCCCCCTTTTTCGGTCATCAAGGACAAATTGCCCCTTTTTCTCGATGGTTTTTATTGTTCAGGCCGAGATATTCTGCCAGTTTTTCCATATTCCACCCAAAAGGGAGAAGGAGCGTCTCGACGGCCTTCAGACACAATTCGATATATTTTTCAATATCGTATCCATCCTCGAATGCATAAAGCGCAACCGGTTTCGCCTTTTCCGGCTTCTTTTTTCCTGTTGCATCGATGAGAATATAGGAAATGGATTCGCCTGCCGCAAGATGAACGCCTGCATCTTCGAGCATCCGCGCGACGACCGCATTCACACTGTTGTTGCTGTATTCCGAGGCCTCCTGTGAAATATTTTTTCGAATAACAAGATCGAGCGGATTAGCCTTTCCCGAACTAAGAAGTTGAAGCGATGATTGTGCCGACTCGAGAACGCTTGGAATATAACGCTTGATTTCATCGACATTCCCGGCATGTGCGAGAATATCGAAGAGCTGTTTCTGCATTTCCTTGATAAACTTCGGTGTATCGTGCCGACGAACCTCGATCCCGCGGACTTTATACTCGCCGTGTTGGTACCACCCGATGTAACGGTTCGCTGTCGGCAGCAGAGAATCCATTCTGGATGCCGGAAAGAGAATCCACTTGTAAATACCTTCAAGGGAAATATCGATGGATGTCGCGGCCGAGATTTCATCGCAGAGCCGCTCATAGTCCTGTTCAGTTGCCCCCGGTTTCTTCAGCCACATGGAATCGACAATTGCATGGAGTAGATGAAAGCCGTTGCGTTCGGCTATCTCTTTCGCGGTCAGCAAAGCATCGCGCGAGAACGCGTTAACCGATTCATGCGCTTCGATTTTTCCAAAGCGGGCATTTTTATATCCAAGATAACCGAAACATGTAACGAGCATCCACTTGAGCGCCGTCTGGCGCCGATCGTAGCGGATCCAGAGAGGATCGTTTCGGGTCTTGAGTTCTTTCTTTTTTTTCTTGTAGTACAACCGGCGTGCAACGACCGGGCGGAGCGTTGCTGGGACAATTCCTTCACGGCGTTTGCAGATTCTGTAATCAAGTTCCGGCACCGCGGGCGGCGCATCTGGACAGCAACGGCAGTTGACCGTTTCGGGCGAGACATTATGCCGGACCATGATTGTCGGGTACATCGAGACAAAGTCCAGCTCTCCGACATCTTCGTGGTAACCGATCGGCGGCTGGAAGGTCAGTCCGCCACGGTCGGCGAGTATCAGCGTTGCCGCACTTTTAAATTCTTCGGGCTCACGTTTTTTCGACGGGATCAAAATATTATTACGGTATGCCCACGAGAATTGCATCGATGAAAGTCCGTTACCGATGCTGGCACGCGACTGATGCTGCACCGGAATCTGCGTGATGCGCGAGAGCTCGAAAAGACCGTCGAGATCCGATTCTACGACAGTGAAAGAATTCTCGGTATCGATGTGCCATCGTCCGGCAAGTTCGAATGCGCCGTCCTTATGGATGATTTTTCCATATTGGAAATAACTTGATCCTTTGGTAATCCGGTAATCGGCGGTACGGTCGCGGTTCAGAAGCAGCGGAACACGGGTATGCCGGGAAAGAGAGTAAAGCATCGGCATCAGCGTGGCATCGCCGTATTCGGTAAGAAGGATATCCGGATCGTATCGTGCGAGGTGGCGGTTGAGTCCTTCGAGAAGATCCGCGGGATTCTCCTGTTCAAGCACGTAGTCAGTGTTGTCGTAACTGATTTCCAGTTGTATCGAACGCTGATGTTTGAGCGGAACAAATGAATCTGTATTCCTGAGCGCCATGATCGAGAGAGGGGGGAGGCGATACTCCGTTGACCCGACAGTGTCGTGGAGAGTAGTATCCACAAGCCGACCGGTTTCGTCAATACCGTAGTCGCCGAATGCCAGAGGGAAAAGTTGGGTGTGGTAGAGATACAACTGTGCAATCGGAATATCGGTGTTGAAAAATGTAAAATGCGGAAATTCTTTTTCGAAGAACCATACCGCCTCGCGGGCGCGCATGGCGTCGTAAACGGTGCAGGCGACAACATCTATCATGGTGCCGGAATAGAGTTCCATCCGCTGTGTCCGGCAATGTGCCACGGGAACCGGACACGCTTCTGCCATCCTTTCTGCACGTGCCATCTCAGGCGGCGGGAGGTGCAGATAGAATGTTGGAGTGAATGTATCCCGGCACCGGTGTGTGTTTCCATCTTCATCGATAATCCAGAGAGTCATTCCCTGAGCCGATGGATAGAGATCGAACAGCCATCCTCTGACAGTCGTTATCATTGTGTATCGCGCTTCAGGTGGTTCACCTGCTCGTGAAGCTGTATAATCTGTTTCTGTTGTTCGACGAGCATCGATATGACGATGCTTTCGAACGGGATCGTCCGCATGGCATAAAAATTTTCCGCAAGATGAATCTGTGCCGCACGGAAGAGGTTATCGAACGCCTCCTGGTCTTCTTTGCGCAGTCCGCGGCGGTATTTCGACCAGCTGGCGATTTCCGCATCGATGATATTGGTGAATGTTGGTACTGTCCGTCCCATGATGAAGCGCCTTTCCCGGTTGCTCAAGATATAACTTTGGTTTCATCTCTTCGTTCATTTCAACGCGGCAGACGATATCCATGCCCGATTGTAGTGTTGTAAACAGCGCATTTCTTCTCTGGTCCGGGACGTTCCATTGCCGCGAGGCGAGGAGGACTGAAATTCCTACCGCCTTCATGTCGTGAAGCCGTATGACTATACGCCGGAGAATGTTGCGTACCTCGTTCAGCGGTGCCTGCTCGTCGTAAAGCGTGTCGAGGAGTCCGAAAATTATTGCAGTGTTTCCGCCGATGCGTTGAATAAACGGCAGTAAGCGGTCGTTAACAACCGCTTCCATTTGATAACAGGTGAATCCGCGGGAAATAAAAATGTGGTTGAGAAAATCGTCGGGCGAATATCCGTGTTCCCGCGCGAATCGGGCAATGGAATGCGCATCAAATTTGTTGCAGCCATCGACAACGGCAATGGCGGCTTGATGCGAAAGGGCGTGTGATGCCAGAGCTAGGGCAAACCGGAATACCACAGCATCGCCGTATAGTAGATACAGCTTTCCCGGCGGTGCCGCGGTAAAGCGTCGTGATAACACATCGTAGGTGATGCGAAGCTCTGGAGAACAAACCCCGACGTTCTGCCGATCCCGCTGGACAACGCGTGGTACGACAGAGGCGGACGGGTCGTCAAGACCGATTTCCGACCGGTCCGATGGGATTTGAGGTTTCTTCATTCCACGCTCCTCAATGGTATTGGCGGAAACGTTAGTACAGGCAGATTGCCGAAAGAGATATTGTGTTTTCGATAAGAATTTCATTACATTATTCTGCACAGAGCACAGGAGACGTGTATGTGTGGCCGTTATGTTTTGATCGACGGTAAGAAAGTTATTGCATCATTTGCAATGATCAATAAGATTCGGGATATCGGAACCGTCTTTGATGGTCTTCCCCGCTATAACGTCTCACCCATGCAGCACATGCCGGTTGTGGTTGTCCGTGACGGTACGCCCCTTGTACAAAAAATGCAGTGGTGGCTTATTCCGCACTGGTCGAAAGACGGCAAAGTAAATTTTTCGACCTTCAATGCAAAAGCAGAAACACTTGAAAAAAGCAGACTCTATTCCCCCTACTTCAAAGGGAGCCGCTGCCTTATCCCTGCCGACGCTTTCTATGAGTGGAAAGCAACCATAACGCAGGTTGAAAAGCAGGGAAAGAAAAAAAACATTACGGAAAAAATTCCCTTCTGCATCCGCATGAAAGACGAGCGGCCGTTCATGTTTGCCGGTCTCTTCTCGATCTGGAAAAATCCGGCCGGCGAAGAATTTCCTACCTTCACAATCATTACCACCACGCCCAATGAGCTTATGTCCAGACTCCACAGCCGTATGCCGGTCATCCTTCCTGAAGAACGCTTTGAACAGTGGCTCGACCGGGGGTTCAGAAACATGACCGAGCTTGCGAAATCTCTTACACCTTATCCAGCCCGTGACATGAAAGCCTATCCGGTCTCCAAACTTGTAAACAATTCTCAGAACGACACGTCCAAGTGCATCACCCCCGCAGGGAATGAATTTTCAGGGCGATAAGTAAGTTGTGAATTACGACACGTCCGCCGGAATAAAATGAAGGCGGAATTGTGAATTATGAATGGGAACGAACTGTATTCACACCCAAGTCCCCGTGTAGCCTTGTCCTCCAATTCCGAAATCATCAATCCGAAATCCGAAATCTCATGAAGCAAAAAAGCTTTTCACCTCGCCCTCTCCGCGATGTTTCTCATGCCATCGGCTTCATGCCCATTTTTGCCCATTCCTCACGGGCCGGACCGTACACGCCCGGGACTTTCACTCCCGCCTGACGCATTAATACCGTCATTTGTGCACGATGATGAATTTCGTGGCGGATAATGCTGTCGAGCACGGCGCCGCGTTTCCATTTTTCGCCGTACATGTCGAGTTCGTCGTTCAACATCGCGTCGGTCCATTGTGATTGCACTTTACTGACCAGCGACGCCGAAGCTTTTTCGTATGCCGCTGTAAGCTCGGATGCCTTATTTGGTACAGCCTTCGATTCGGCAGGTGCGTCGATGGTCAGGCCGCACTGTCCGGCCATTTCTCCGAGCGTCAGGATAATATGCCATGCCAGGAATCCGAGCGAGCGCCCGTCGGGCGTTACTTTCTGCGTAAGCGATGCGTCTGTCAGGGCGTTGAAGATTTTCAATGTTGAGGAACTTTCATTTTTCCAGTCGGTAAAAAATTCTGTGAGTGAGTGTGTCATCATGTCTCCTGAATTAGGGTGATGAATTGATTGATTGAAAGTGAAGCGAAACTTTTTCATCGAACAGCGGCACCGGCGCAGAGGCGACAGAGCCGATTCCCGTGAGTTCCGGAAATGTGTGCGCGGTGCGGTCCGGGACGACAATGTTGTGTCGATTGAGCAAATGACGCAGTGTGAAGCCGTTGAGCAACGAATGTCCTTTCGCATCATTATGAAATACCACATAGACACGGCGTGCCGTTTTTAATATTATGCTGATCTTCCGGAGAAGATCGTCAAGTTCTTCCTGGCTGTAGCTGTACGTATATCGATTCTCCAGTTCGGGGTGATTCCATGCGGCGGCATTTCGGCCCATCATCCGGAAATAGGCGTATCCCTTGTATGAAATCGCGGTCAACGGCATAAAATGCGGTAGCTGCGGAAGATCGACATTGACCGGGTAAAGTCCGTGTTCTTCGAAAAACTCCACCATTGCGCGGTTGTGCCATGAATCATGCCGCAATTCGATAAATACTCGATGATGACGAAATATACGGCTAAGCAAAACGATATACCGCCGGTGTTCCAGCCGGTTCGTGAACCGGAATGGGAATTGCAGAAGAAGTCCACCAAGCTTGCCGGCTTCTTCCAGTGGCGCAAGAAATGCATTGATGCCGAGGATGTCGGCCGCGGTGGCATCGAACGTGTGTGTCAGACCGCGATACAGCTTAACGAGAAATACAAAATCGGGCTGACAGGCCACATCGTCAAGCCATTGCTTGGCGTGGAACGGTGTAAATGCCGCATTATAGAATGTGGCATTTACTTCGACGCTGTCGAAAAATCGGCTATAAAACTCCAGCAGCCGGAAGTGCTTCTCGCGTGCGGCAGGATAAAACAGATATTTATACGGCTCGATATCCCATGCCCCCATGCCGATGCTGATGCGTGCCGGTAAACCCATAATAGACTCCGGTAAATACTGCAATTCGTGTGGCTATGGCCTACAATAGAATATACGACATTTTTGTCGTCTTGTCAAGTGGTGCGGACAATAATATCGTATTATTTTTTTAGCTATCTTCAAAGTATTAAAGTTGTAACTTGTCTGCCGCTTTCATATATTTTCTTTATGAAAACAATAATCCAGGAACAGCGGCAGGTTCTTGCATCCCGGCGCGATGCCGTATATCAATTGCATCGTAATGGCGCCGACGGATTTACCGTATGCACCGCCCTCGCCGTTATGATGGATGAGGTCATCATATCGTTAGCCGGCGCTTCGGTGAACGATGCGCTCTCCGGAATTGCGCTCTTTGCGTTAGGGGGATATGGACGAACAGAGCTCTGCCCGAAATCGGACGTTGATATCATGCTCGTTCACGATGAGAATAAACATGAAGAAAAACTCAAACCTGCCGTAAAGGAGCTTCTTCACTCATTCTGGGATTGCGGATTGGATGTCGGGCACAGTGTACGGTCGATTGACGAATGCATGCATTTTTCAACCACCGAAGTCGAGAACTGGGCTTCGATTCTCGAAGCGCGCTTTCTCTGCGGAAATCACGATATCGCCTCGGACTTTTTCCGGCGCCGTTCGGAAACCGTTGCGCAGCTGGCCGACAATTTTTTTATCGACCGTGTGCTCGAGGAACTTACCGCACGTCACGCAAAATACGGCAATTCGGCAAAACTCCTTGAACCGAATATTAAGAAAAGCGCAGGCGGACTCCGCGATGTTCATGCAATTCTCTGGCTCTATCGATCTTCGGATGTCCGATATTGCGAGACAACACCCGGACAACATCGCTCGGCATGTGTTGAAATGCTCGAGCTCCTCACCCGAGAAGGTGAATTGGATTTCATACAGTCCGATACTGCGATTACAGCGCTCAACTTTCTGCTTCGTACACGGAACGAAGTTCATTTTCTTCGAAAGACGCTTCATGACTCGCTTGATTACTCGCTGCAAAGCGTCATTGCCGACGGGCTCGGCTTCGAATCTTCCGGCAGCCGGCAGGCTGTCGAACGATTCATGCAGGAATATTATCTGAGCGCGAAGACACTATTGCGGTTAAATCAGATACTCACCGGGCAGCTCCGCGAGAAGTATCGACTTCGATTGCCCCCCGGCATTAAAAAGGACGAAAAGAAAATCATAGATGACCGGTTTCTCATTCGTGGCGACATGCTAGATATTACTTCAGCGGCTGTTGAGAACGGATTCTCATTAGAGACATCCATGGAAGCTTTTAGTCTTATGCAGAGCCATGAGGTGCCCGAGGCTCAGTCAGAGGCTGCGAACGGCAATTCATAAAAACGCCGTGCGTGTTCCGGATACCGAGGTTTTTTCCGAAAAACCGCTCCTTATCTTTCGTTCGATCATCGAATCAGCTTCGCATGTGGCAAATGTGTTATATGAAATGGCCGACCTCACTGTGCTCAGCCGATTCATTTCGGAATTCGAAGCGCTTGTCGCGTTTTACCAGCACAGTCGCTATCATTATTACACAGCCGATGAGCATACGCTTATCACACTTCAACGGTTCGAGGCCCTGGAAGGAGATGAAAGTGTCTTGGGAGATCTCTATCGTGCCCGAAAAAAGCGAGGTATTTTATTCATGACACTATTGCTCCACGACATCGCAAAACCTGTTCAAATCGATGACCACGAAGTGATCGGTGCAACGATGGCCGTGTCGATTCTTACACGGCTGCGATTAGAAGATTATATTGAAGATGTTACTTTCCTTATCAAGAATCACCTTTTAATGGAGCAGGTAAGTTTTCGGCGGAATATACACGATGTCGAGACGGTAGCTGAATTTGCCGAAATATTTACCTTCACCTTCCAGCTCGATCGCCTGTACCTTATTACCTATGCCGATCTTTCTGCAGTAAATCCGACGACATGGACAAATTGGAAGGCCGTGCTTCTTCAGGAATTATATCTGCAGGCGAAGGAGATAATAGGCGCCGGTTTGAAACAGGAAGAGTTTCGTGCACTTCACCTCGATCGGTATCGGGAGGCCGTCGAGGTGGTTGTGACAAAACTCAACGGTATACATTCTCGTGAAATCGTAGAGGAACATTTTCAGAAAATCGATAGTCCACAATACGTCGGTACCTTCGATGAAGAAGAAATAGCTTTCCATATATCAAAAATCGGTGATAATGAAACCGTCTCTACTCTTTTTCGCACACGTGAAGGATATACGGAAGTCACGATTATTTCCACTGACGCGCCGTTTGCCCTCTCGAAGTTCTGCGGCGTTCTCTCGGCCAACGATGCAAATATTTTTGATGCGAACATTTTTACGCGGACCGACGCTATCATTATCGATAAATTTCGCGTCACCGATGCAATGACAAAGCAGCATCTTACAGAAGATGTCTGCCAGAAGATCCATGATGAACTCAATGCCGTTATCGAAGGCCGGATTGATATTGAACATCTCTTTGAACATCACCGGCGTAAATGGAAACGTCGCACCAGGGGATATCTAAGTCCTGTAATACGCTTTGATGTAGAATTTGAGGATGATCCTCGCTTTACGATTATCGATGTGTTTGCAGCCGATGCGCTGGGATTCCTGTATCGGGTGACACAGACGATCTCTGAACAAAACCTCAATATTACTTTTGCAAAAATTGCGACGCGCGGCGACGGTATTGTTGATTCATTTTATGTTGTCGACAGATCCGGTGCGCCGGTGGCGGAAGGACGAAAAACTGAAATCCGGGAGGCTATTCTCAAAACAATCCTCACATTTAAAAATGTTGAATTAAAATGACAGCGAACGAAAAACCCATCGGTGTTTTCGATTCGGGTATCGGCGGATTGACAGTTGTCCGCGCCCTTATGCGGCAGTTTCCGAATGAAAACATCGTGTACTTCGGCGATACCGCCCGTGTACCGTATGGCCCGAAATCGGCCCAGGTTGTGCGCGAGTACGCGCTGCAAGATACAGAATTTATCCTCTCAAACGATGTGAAAATGATTGTGGTTGCATGCAATACGGTCTCAGCCGTGGCGCTTGATGTTGTTCAAAAACGTGCGGGCTCGATTCCTGTCGTCGGAGTGATTGCTCCCGGTGCGGCTGCCGCTGTCAAAGAAACCAAGAAAAAACGGGTCGGCGTGATCGGCACACTGGGAACTATTGCAAGTAATATTTATAAAAGCGCTATTTATCAAATTGATCCGACCATAGAAGTCTTCAGCCAGGCGTGTCCGCTTTTTGTACCGCTTGCTGAAGAAGGATCAGACCCACCACGCAGCAACGGAATTAATCGCAAAAGAATATCTCTTCCCCCTGACGACACAAAGCATCGATACGCTTGTTCTGGGATGCACACATTATCCGATCCTACGGGATACGATTGAAAAAGTATTGCGCGGAGCGATAACGCTGATAGATTCCGGAGAGGCGACAGGCGGGATTGTTGAAGAAATTCTTACCTTACGCGATCTTAAAAATCCGAGCACACAACGTCCGAACATCCAGTTTCACGTAAGCGATATTCCCCATAAATTTCTTGAGGTCGGTGAACGTTTCCTTGGTCAGCGTCTCGGCCGGATTCACAAGGTTGGAGGCTTTGAGCGATAGGTTTTCTGATGGCATGTCGTTCCATACAATCGCGAATTTAATCTCCTAATATTCATAAACTAGAAATATTTGGGTAAGATCAAACCTCATCTTCTGGCATCCAAAGTATCGTTTTCGTATATTGTTATATATCATCTATCGATAAACAGTGACGTTCATTCCATCCTATATACGATTGTATGAAGAAGGGGAACTTCAGCGGCGGGTCGAACGGCTTGAAGCTATGCTTGCACCCTGCACGCTCTGTCCCCGCAATTGCGGAAACGACCGTATCAAAAACGAAATTGCCGCCTGCCACTCGGGTTTTCTGCCTATCGTCTCTTCCTATTGTCTTCATTTTGGAGAAGAGCCTGCGCTTGGTGGTAGGAATGGTGTAGGGAATATTTTCTTCGGGAATTGTAACATGCGCTGTCTCTATTGCCAAAACCACCTGATCAGTCAGAACTGGCGTGTAGAACGGAATCATGAAGTTCCCATCGATCTTCTCGCCCGTATCATGATCGAACTTCAGGAAAAACAGGTACATTCTATCGGTTTTGTCTCGCCGACGCATTTCATACCGCAGATTGTAAAAGCGTTGATGCTCGCGATTCCGATGGGACTGATGCTCCCGCTTATCTACAACACCAACGCTTACGACTCCGTCGAAGTCCTCCGTTTGCTTGAAGGTATTATCGATATCTATCTGCCCGATCTGAAATATGGTGCTGACGAGGATGCTTACAAATATTCGAAAATAAAAGAGTATGTCCCGCATGCCCGCGCAGCGATTGCCGAAATGCATCGTCAGGTCGGTAACGGATTGACCGTCGATGATGATGGAGTTGTCCGGCGTGGATTGATTATCCGTCACCTCGTCCTCCCCAATGATATTGCACGCAGTAAAGAGACGCTTGAATGGATCGGCACTGCGCTCAGCCCGGAAGTGACAATGAGCATTATGGCGCAATATTATCCCACTCATGAAGCGCAAACGACGGAATTACTAAATCGCCGCATTCGAGAGAGTGAATACAATCGTGTATTGTATTATCTTGAAAAGTATAACTTCACAAACGGCTGGATACAAGATTTCGATAGTCATAAATACTACCGACCGGATTTTACCAACCGTGTCAAACCATTTAAGGGATGCCGATCGAAAATTTCTGAAAGAATGAATCAACATGGCATTGATGTCGCAGAGAGCTATTAAAATCGAACTGGAAAATCTCAAAGGCTGGAGACTCATAGGTAAAAAAATCCAGAAAGAGTTTAAGCACAAAGGCTTTATCGAGGCAATGGGATTCGTCACCTCGGTCGCACTGCTGGCCGAAAAGGCAAATCACCATCCGGACATCGATATTCGGTGGAACATGGTAACAATCACACTCTCGACTCACAGCGATGGCGGTGTGACGGAAAAAGACCTGACTCTGGCGCGTGAAATCGAGAAACTTTAATACTGCTAATCCGATATTCCCAATAATTATTAAACTCGACATCGTATGGGAAAACTTCCACAAGAAGAAGTACTGCAAATCTTCCGGGATACCGATGCGTTTCTGGAAGGACATTTTCAACTCACGTCCGGTCTTCACAGTCCGAATTATTTTCAATGCGCTAAAGTTCTCCAGTATCCCCGATATCTCCATCTTTTTGCCGGTGAGATTGTGAAGCATTTCGAGTACAGCGAAATCGAGCTGGTCATTGCTCCGGCGATGGGGGGCATCGTGGTGGCGACAGAGGTCGGTCGTATGCTTGACTGCCGTACGGTCTTTGCAGAGCGGAAAGACAGCGTACTCCAGCTCCGTCGCGGTTTCATGATTGCTCCCGGAGAACGAGTCCTGGTATGTGAAGATGTTGTCACGACAGGTGGATCGGTGTTTGAGACAATTGATATTGTTCAGAAAGCAGAGGGGAAAGTCATCGGGGTAGGTTATATTGTGGACAGGAGCGGCGGGAAAGTGAAGTTCTCGAGCAAATCATATTCTATTCTCACGATGGATGTCATCACTTATCAACCGGCGGACTGTCCGCTCTGTGCAAAGGGAATGCCGATCATGAAACCCGGAAGCAGGGGAAATCAGCCATAATTGATATGAAAACCGAACCGAAAAATTATAAAATACTCTCTCATGAAGATATTTATCACGGGAGAGTTTTCAATGTTATAGTCGACAATATTGAATACGATTCAGGCGCAAAAGGTGTGCGCGAAGTGGCACAGCATCCCGGTGGTGCTGTGGTTATCGGACTTTTCCCCGATGAAACCATTCTCCTTGTTCGTCAATTTCGTTTTGCCGTTGATGCATGGTTGTGGGAACTGCCTGCCGGGAAACTCGATCCCGGAGAGAATCCGCTGGACGCAGCCCGTCGGGAGTTTCAGGAAGAAACAGGATATAGTGCAGGCAGTGTTCGTAAGCTGGCGCAAATTCATACAACCCCCGGTTTCTGTACCGAAATCTTACATATTTATATGGCAACCGGACTCACAAAAAATATTGAAGGTCAAAAACTTGAAGAAGGAGAACAAACACTCACAGTTCATCAGATTCCTTTGCACAAGACGATCGAAATGATAGAGCAGGGAGAAATTACCGATAGCAAGACAATCTGTGGTATTTTTCTGACGGAACGAATACTCCATAAGCAATAGTCTCAATTGACCACAACACTGCCATTACCATGAATCCCGGAGAACTCATTCGCAAGAAGCGCGATGGAGGAAATTTCACCCGCGATGAAATCCATTTTATCATCGATGGGTTCGTGAGAAATGAACTCCCAGACTATCAGATGACTCCGCTTCTGATGGCAATCTATTTTCAAGGATTGTCGGTTGAAGAGACTGCATGGCTGACCGACGAGATGATTCATTCCGGTGCTGTAATTGATCTCTCGGATATTCCCGGCATCAAGGTTGATAAACATTCCACGGGCGGAGTGGGCGATAAAGTATCTCTGATTCTTGCACCTATAGTTGCCGCCTGTGGTATTCCGGTACCGATGTTGAGCGGGCGGGGTCTCAGTCATACGGGCGGCACTCTCGATAAACTCGAATCCATCCCGGGGTTGCGTACGAATCTTTCGGTCGAAGAATACAGGGAGACTATCCGTGATATCGGACTGGTTATGGCTGGTCCCACTTCTGCAATCGTCCCCGCCGATAAACGCATGTACTCTCTGCGCGATGTGACAGCGACAATTGATTCCATTCCTCTCATCGCGGCGAGCATCATTAGTAAAAAACTGGCCGAAGGAATAGATGCTCTTGTATTCGACATAAAAACAGGGCGGGGTGCGTTTATGTCAAGCTATGAACGAGCGGCCGAGCTTGCTCAAACACTGGTTAATACCGCGAGCTATGCAGGAAAACGAACAATCGGGTATATCACCGAGATGAATCAACCGCTCGGTAGGACTGTCGGAAATTGGCTTGAGGTTGTCGAGGCGGTTCAATGCCTCAGGGGAGAAGAGGTTCCGGATTTGATGGCGGTGACCTACCAGCTTGCGGGAACCATGCTGATGCTGGGTGGAAAGGCACGCTCGATAGAAGAAGGGCGAGAGTTATGCCAGAAAGCAATTGTCTCCGGCGAGGCATTCAAGAAATTTCTTCGTATGGTGGAAAAACAGGGGGGCGATATATCCTTCATTGAAGAACCGGAGAAATATCCAATTGCCTCGCATAGTGTCGACATTAAAAGTGGAATGACAGGATTTATTGCAAAAATCGATGCGCTTGAAACAGGATTCACTGCCGTCGAGCTGGGGGCGGGTCGTATGAAAGTGGATGATGAGATCGACCCAAAAGCGGGTATTGTTTTCCATCGGAAAGTCGGTGATGCCGTGGATATCGGTGATAGTGTCTGTACTCTGTATACCGATCGTATGGATGTACTCCCCCGTACAAAATCACGTCTTGCACGTGCCATTGTTTTCAGCTCACAGCGCCCATCGCAGGTGCCGATGATTCGTGCGATGGTCGATACCGCCGGTGTACATCCTCTGGTGTAAGGTTGATTAATATATCCAGAATTCTTTCGATTCGTTCCCGAGGCCCCATATCTCAATCCAACACATGTTATTTTCGTAGTTCATAATGTTGTCGATCTCATTTTCATCCTTTATTTTCTAACCTGTTGTTGATGCGACGTTATCCCACCGATGATAAAGATTAGATTTTCTGATAAATCCAGCAAAATCTGCGCTCTTTTATCGGTTTGCTGTTTTAGACGCTTTTTCGTACCTTTCATAACCCATAGTAGGAGTACATGTTGGAAATTACCATCACACCGGTACCCGGCTGCGCGCAGGAGATTGAAATCACTGCTACGGCTGAAGAACTTATACCGCATATTGAAAAAGCGTACGAACGTTATCGTCCTAAAGTAGAAATCAAGGGCTTCCGCAAGGGGAAAGCCCCCATGAATATGGTCAAAAAGTTCTATGGTGAAACGATTGAGTATGAGTCGCTCGATACAATCGCAACGGAGCTTTATCGAAAAGCCATTGAGGAAAAGAACCTGAAACCCATCGGCGATCCGACGATGGTAGATATGAATTACAAACGAGGAGAATCATTTCGTTTTAAAATCAAGCATGATGTTCTCCCGGAGATTACAGTTCATGGGTACAAAGGACTCAAGATTGAAAAACTCGTCCATCCAATGACCGATGCAGAACTGCAGGAAGAGGTTCTCCGGCTGCGGCGCATCAACAGTACAAGACATGAAGCCGAGAAAGTGGAAGATGAAGAATTTGTCGTGACGGCCGATCTGCAGGATCTCGATGAAGCTGGAACGCCGATTATCGGTCAAAAACAGAGCGATGCACGTCTCTATCTTGCCCAGGAAGAGCTTGTCAAGGAAATTAAAAATTCATTGATTGATGCCACTGTCGGAAGTGAGCATCGGGTAAAATATGTTACACAGCATGATGATCAGAGACATGATCATCACACACATATTCTCGTTAAGAAAATCGAGAAAGTAGAACTCCCGGAATTCAACGATGAGTTCGTGCAGAAAATCACAAAAGAGAAAATCAAAAAAACAGATGAATTCATGCGGAAACTGCGCGAGGATATTGAGTCGTACTGGAAAGAGCGTTCCGACAATAAGGTTATGGATGCCATCGCAAACGAGCTTGTGAAAACACATGAATTCGATGTCCCGGAGAGTATCATCAAAGGGTTTCAGGATTCGTTTGTGGAAGACCTCAAGAACCGTCAGCCCGGCAAGAAATTGCCACCCGATTTTAATGAAGAAGAGTTCAGGAAACAAAACCGGGAGTACGCTGTCTGGCATGCCCGATGGCAGATTATCCGCGAACGGATGATCGAACAGGAACAACTGACGGTTGCCGATAGCGACTATGAAGAGATTGCCGAGGCGGAGGCGAAGAAGATCGGCATTGAAAAGGAACGATTAATTACATACTACAAAGAATCGAAATCGGGGATCGATCGCATTCTTTCGAAAAAGCTGAACGAGCTTCTGGTCTCGAATACCAAGATTACGGTCAGGGAAACTTCAGATTCATTTTAATCAAGGGGATAGACATGAAATCGGATATCTATAATCAACTGGTGCCCATCGTTGTTGAACAAACGGGTCGCGGTGAACGGGCTTACGATATTTACTCGCGTCTACTGAAAGAGCGTATTATTTTTATCGGTACACAAATCGACGACGTGGTCGCCAGCCTGGTCATCGCACAGCTTCTCTTTCTTGCATCGGAAAATCCTGAGAAGGATGTTCAGGTATACATCAACTCTCCGGGAGGCAATGTGAGTGCCGGACTGGCAATCTATGATACGATGCAGTTCGTTCGACCCGATGTTGCCACGACATGCGTCGGTATGGCGGCCAGTATGGGTGCGGTGCTGCTGGCGGGTGGAACGAAGGGGAAACGGGCAGCACTTCCGAACACCCGCATCATGATACATCAACCGTGGGGAGGAGTACAGGGTACTGCGAGTGATATCAGAATCCAGGCGGAAGAAATATTGAAGACAAAGACACGTTTGAATGAAATCCTCGCATTCCATACCGGAAAATCATTTGAACAAGTTCAGATCGATACCGATCGCGACAATTACATGTCTTCAGAAGAAGCAAAAGAATATGGACTGATAGACAACATCCTGGTGAAGAAACAGGGTGAGAAGAAAGAAAAATAAAAACATCGCCGGGAGAGAGCGATTATGACAGAAAAACCGAAAACTCCGGAAAATATCCGCTGTTCATTCTGCGGACGCGAACCCGACGAGGCGACAAGTATCATCGCGGGTCCGGGTGTGTACATCTGCGATGTCTGCGTCTCTCATTCCATAGATATTATCAAGAACAGTACGGCCGCTTTTACTGCACAGAAAGGCGTCAAACGTATCGGACTTCAGCCGCAGGAAATAAAAAAAGCGCTTGATGAGTATGTGATTGGACAGGAACATGCAAAGAAAACACTCGCTGTGGCGGTCTATAATCACTATAAAAGAATCGATGTCACGGAACCGTTGAAGAATCTCGATGATGTCGAGATTGAAAAAAGCAATATTCTGCTGATTGGTCCGTACCGGAGTCGGTAAAACGATGCTTGCGCAGACACTTGCAAAGGTTTTGGACGTACCGTTTGCTATTGCCGACGCGACAACCCTGACGGAGGCCGGCTATGTCGGTGATGATGTCGAGACAATTTTAGTCTATCTCCTACAGAATGCCGATTACAATGTGGAACGGGCGGAGAGAGGTATCGTGTACATCGACGAGATCGATAAAATTGCACGGAAAAGCGACAGCGCTTCGATCACACGCGACGTTTCAGGGGAAGGTGTCCAGCAGGCGTTATTGAAAATCCTTGAGGGTACAATCGCAGGCGTACCGCCCAAAGGGGGACGAAAACATCCTGAACAGAGCCTGATTAACCTGAACACGAAAAATATACTGTTCATTTGCGGCGGTGCGTTTGAAGGACTCGAAAAGATTATCGAGCGAAGGGTGAGCCAGAATCCGATCGGATTTGGCGCAGAGCTGAAGGTACGGAAGGAAGAGACTCTTGATGAATTCCTCCACCTTGTTGAACCCGACGATCTTCTGAAATTCGGTTTGATTCCGGAATTTGTAGGCCGGCTTCATGTTGTCGCAACTCTTCATTCACTTTCGGAAAACGCGCTGCTGAGTATCCTCACGGAGCCGAAGAACGCTCTCATCAAACAGTATAAAAAACTTTTCGCCATCGAAGGGGTTGAGCTTGAGTTTGAAAAGCATGCACTGGAATGTGTTGTGCAACGTGCCATGGAACGCGGGACAGGTGCCCGCGCACTTCGATCCATTATCGAAGACACTATGCTCGACATTATGTACCATCTTCCCGCACGACAGAATATAACAAAATGTATTATCACAAAAGAATCCATTCTTAGAAAAAACGAGCCGATTTATCTCTACGAAGACCGGAAGGCAACCGCATAGAAAGGATGTCCTAACAAAGCATCAGGTGAATGCAAGTATCTTTTCATCAGCATTCACCTTTTTTATTTTTATAATTGATGACCACGATAGAAATTATTTTGATAGCAATCGGATTGGCAATGGATGCCTTTGCAGTTGCGCTGGGAGTCGGATCGTCCCGGTATGGAAAAGGACCAGGGCCGGTATTCAGGATTTCGTTTCATTTCGGACTTTTTCAATTCTTCATGCCCGTTATCGGATGGTATATCGGGTATACGATCGAGCCGATCATACAGGCATTCGACCACTGGATCGCATTCGCACTTCTGATGTATGTGGGGGGCAAAATGATTCGTGCCGGTTTGAAAACCGGGCCCGAGATTCAGGAATCTTCCGGTGATCCCACTACCGGTATAACACTCGTTATTCTGTCGGTTGCCACAAGCATCGATGCCCTGGCGGTAGGTCTCAGTCTGGCGATCATACGAATCGATATCTGGTATCCGAGCATCATTATCGGTGTGATCACAGGGATATTATCGCTTGTCGGCTTGCGCCTCGGTCATGTTCTCGGGGAAAAATTCGGAAAGAGAATGGAGATAGTGGGGGGAATTATTCTCTGTATTATCGGGATACGGATTGTTATTACTCATATGGTATAAGAATACGGAAAGTCTCAAAAAGGTAGTGGAGCAAAAAAACCGGCACATGTGTCGATATACGGTTGCCGTTTTTAATTAAGGATTACTATCAAAAGGGAGATGACAAAATGAAAAAACTATTTATGGTATTTTTCTTCATCATTGTCTTGGTAAGTATGACATTTGCTCAAATGAAATTGTATGTAAATAATAAGATTGGTATGGATTCCTATAATGGTTTGTCTCCGGTTTTTAAGGGAGGCGCTGATGAACCGAAACAACATATTTCTAATGCGTTACTTGCTGCGGTCGATAGTACAACCATTTATATCGCCGCCACCGGTGTGCCGTATAATGAAAGTCCAACCGTTGATAAAGTTATTAATTTCATCGGCTATAATCCTTCCGGTACCGGGCGAGCGGTGGAAATTAAATTAACCGCCGGCGATATGGTGTTTGACGTGCCCGGGGACAGAACGGTGCTATTTAATATCAGAGCTATCAGCGGACCCGGTTATAATTATCCTGCTGCAAACCGGTTTCAGTTCAAAGGTACATCGTCATCGGGTTTTTATTTGAAGTCAGGTTCTATTCTACAGGGAAATGCGATGTTTGTTATACTTCCGCCATTCAGAGAGAGAAGGTAATTGGATAAGTACTCTTTGTTTTAGGAATGCAAAGATTAGGAAGTTTGATCATACCGACGGAATAGGTTGTAGTGATGTGAAGTTGATTCTGGTCGCACATTTTCATTCCTTCCATGAAAGGATAATACCAGAATCCATCTCTTTGTTTCAACCCTATTTTGGTATGCTAGTGTCTCAATTGATGGTTCGACAAGCTCACCACAAGCTCGACACAAGGCTCTGAAACGATACATCTATACACATAAGTGTATACATTCATATATTGTAGAATTTTCATTAAACCCGGAAGGAGTTGAAAAATGAAAAAGCTATTAATGATACTTTTTATTCTTATCGGACTTACAGGCACCCTATCTTCTCAAACAACCTGGTACGTCGATATCACGAGTGGCTTGGGCGCGAACAACGGTTTATCACCGATAAATTCGCCTCCCGGTAATGGCCCCAAAAGTACCATCTCGGAGGTCATAGCCACCGGTGCACTCAATGACGGCGACATCATAAACATTGCCGCGGGGACGTATTCCGACTCCCCGACAATTTCCAAAAATATTACCGTCAACGGCTATAAAATAACCGGATTATCAGACGTAATTTTCAACGTTTCCACGGCGAGCATGGTATTCAATATGAGCGGCGTTACCACATTTAGTCTGGATGATGTGAGCGCCTACGGGCTTTTAGCTGCAGACCGTTTTTATTTTACCGGATCAGACAATACGGGAATTTATCTGCACTCAGGGGAAATTCTTCTCTCAACAGCGATATTTTATATAGCTCCTCCTTTCTTGTTTCAGACGAGTATTCCTGCAGGCACGGCGCCTCCTCCGATGACATGGTATGTCGATATCGTTACCGGCCTTGATGCATATAATGGTTTATCGCCGACGCCGGCTTACCCGGGCAAGGGCCGGTGACATCGATTTCACACGTCATTATTGTGGGTCTTGGAGACGACGATATGATTAACATCGCTGCAGGTAATTATACCGATGCTCCCACAATCACGAAGAATATCAGAATTAACGGTTACCGTTCGTCGGGTTTCACAGAAGTTCTATTCAATTTGTCTTCCGCCGATATGGTATTCAATATGACGGGAAGGACTGTTTTTTCGGTCGGCGCCGTGGATGTTTATTCAGCGGCAGATCGTTTTCATTTTACAGGGTCAACGACGAACGGCGTTCATCTTAAAACCGGATGCGTTCATCTTTCAAATGCGATATTTTATTTCACTCCTCCTTTTTTGTTTCAAGGTGAAATCGCACCGACCCGTATTTCAAAAAGCGAATCTTTGCCCGAAAAATTTGATCTGATGCAGTGCTATCCCAACCCGTTCAATCCGAGTACAACCATTCGCTATGAACTACCGCAGGCATCGTCCGTCACGCTTAAAGTCTATAATGTGCTTGGACAGGTAGTGGATGTACTTGTTAGCGAACAAAAGTCGGCCGGAGTGTATCAGGTAAACTTCAATGCTGCTAATTTGCCGAGTGGAGTCTATTTCTATCGACTTAAATCAGGGAATTACACTGAAACGAAAAAACTTGTTTTACTAAGATGAACGGGCTGTATGTCTTCAGACCAAATCAAAACATTTGGGCAAAAAAATAAATGAGTCTTATCACGAGTCCCACTCTGCGGCAGCTCCGAATAGGGCTGCCGTTTGATTATTAGCCTAAGATTATGTAACATTCAATTGTTCCTCCGAAAACATCCGACTTAAGAGGCTGGATTTAAAAATATATCGTGGCGTCGCCGTCAGTTACGATCGATGGAATGCCAAGGATTTAACACGCCTTCGGCAAGAAATCCCATGGCTTGTTATACGGACACAAAACCTAAAATAAGTATCTTATGCGGATCAGTCTAATTATTGTTAGAACACACGAATTGCTTATGACTTAGTTATACGAACGATATTGCAACCCTCCAATATTTTATGACATTCTTTTGACAATGTTGTGACAACTTTCCTTTAGTGGTTGTGTATCTTGAAACTAAAAGCATTCAACCATAAGAGGATAAACGATCATGATCCAATTTACTCAATCCACAAATCATACATCGAAACAGTATGATACAACGAGAAAAATTCCTATTGAAAAACTATTTAGGTTTTGCGTGTTGTTACTCGCCTTTGCTTTGATTTCTTGTTCAAAAACTCAATCGATAGAACCGGAAATAGAACTGGAAAAGGATAAAAATTGGAACGCTGTTGACATTGGACAAATTTCAACGGATCGTGTGAGTGGTCAAATCATCATTGCTGGTCTCAGAGGAGATGGTATCTCAAGACTCTATATTTTAGCTGGTAACCCTTTTGGAAGCATTGGCATTCAAGAGTTTAGTTATAGTAATAACAGTTGGACGAAAACAAGGATAGATAAAGGTATTTCAGGATTTAATTCGATTGCAATAGGAAGGTGTAAAAATGATGGAATACTTCGCTTATATGGAGTATCGTCAAATAAAGTATGTGAGTTTGATTTTGCCAATAATCAATGGACTATTCAAGATATCTATTCTCTTGGTGGAGGTTACCTGGTTATCGGAGACCCAAAGAATGATGGATTTGAATCATTATATATATCTGGAGCTGGAGGAATATATGAAATTAGCTTTCGGAGCGGAATTTGGGTAAAAACTCTTGTCGTTACAGAATATAATAACTTATCAGATATATGTGTCGGTAATGGTCGTGGAGATGGTAAGGATCGTATTTATATTTCATATTTTACTACAGAAATATCCGAAATAAGTTTTGAAAATGGCTCATGGAAAAAATCATCTTTAGGTCAATTAATATCTCTCCCTGAAAATGTTGTGGCATGGAGTGTTGTGGAAATTACCAATACTCACAATGGCCGGCCAGCTGTTTTTGCAGGCGATGGCGGTAACCTTTATGAATTTTATTTTACTAACGATCAATGGACAAAAGTCATGGTTGGGAGCGAACCAGGCATCAATCAAATATGTGGTGGAATAGGGCGTAACGATGGAATAAATCGACTCTATTGGTCTGCACATTTCGACAGATTAGCTGAGTATACTTTCGTCAATGACTCTTGGATAAAATCCTCTCAAATGACAACGGATGGAAGTACATCATTAAACGGTTTGACTGTTGGACCTGGACGAGGCGATGGTACTAATAGAATCTATGTGCTGCAATTTATTGGACATCTTTATGAATTTACTTATAACCAATAAACCTGTACTATTTAGAATATCATCTGGCAAACTATCCGGGCCGAAGTCCCCGTTAAAGAACGACTAGGCAAAAGAAATCCGGTTCCATCATTTTAATCCATACATCGAGGCTCCTTAGTTGCTTCTACTTCGATCTAAAGCCCGGGCGGCATCACGAATTCGGTCCGAACAACGTTTTATATTATTTTTTTATCGGAAAAATATCACCGATATATGAGCGAAGGGTCATGGAAATATGACAAAATTATAGGCAGGCCAAGTTATTGTGAATGTTGGAGTTGAGTTCTTCAGAGGTTGAAAATGACATTCAATCTTTGCTGCAAATCGTATAATCACCCAGTTTTCCATTTCTAAATTGATTTTCGACATTTAATCGGTTATCTTAATCTCAAGGTTTTTTCGGGGCGTAGCTCAGCCCGGCTAGAGCGCTTGGTTTGGGACCAAGAAGTCGCAGGTTCGAATCCTGTCGCCCCGACAAAAAAACTTCTCATGGAAGTACATCTCCTCACAGTCTAATTTTTAAGGAAATTATTCACTTCCGCCATTAGAAAATCATCGTCCCATAAAGCCCCTAAAAGACTATTATGTCAGTTTTCACACTTTATATACTATTTTCGTCTTCTCATCTAAGGACATATGTTGGCCAGACTGAAAACATTCAAAAGCGAATTGGAGAACATAACGGTGGCAAAGTTAAGTCGACGAAAGCTTATGTACCGTGGGAAATGATTTGGAGTGAGGAGTTCATGAGCAGAGATGATGCTTTGAAACGTGAAAAATATTATAAAAGTAGTGCAGGTCGACAGAAAATAAAGAATATCTTAGATACCGAGAAGTCGCAGGTTCGCTCGCCCCGCTCCGCCGATAATGCGGCATAAGAGCGGGGCGGAGCGGGAATCCTGTCGCCCCGACAAAAAATGAAATAGTCCCGCTAAAACAACGGGACTATTGTTGTTTATATCCCACCAAAAATCTTTAAAAATTGCAGTAGTTTATTTCTGCGCCAACACAGCGTCTTTACAAGCTTTTGCTACCCGGAATTTCACTACAGTCTTCGCTGGGATCTGAATCTGTTCACCAGTTGCCGGATTTCTTCCGATGCGTGCTTTCCGGTCGACTAATACCAGTTTACCGATGCCAGGAATCGTGAATGAATTTCTTGCTTCTTTATACGCTAGATTTGCAAGTTCTGCAAATAATGCTGCAACAACTTTTTTCTTAAGTTCAAACTTTTTTGCAAAGTGATCTGCAACCTGTGATTTAGACATTGCTTTACCCATAGATACTCCTCCTCGAAGAGTGAAAGTATTGTGAATTACACTGAGTTCTGGCGTAATTATACGACTTTTACACTCTGCACAAATATGGTCTCTTTTGCTCCCTTTTTGTACATACAAAGATATATGCCAAAATTGTAAAACGCAAGTGTTAAATAGCATTTATGAAGAAAATCTTCATTTTTTCTTGAACTGAACCTTTCCAAAGTCATACACCATATTCCATGCCAAAAAAAGCTGATTTTATTAGGGTTTTTATTTATTTCAAAGAATATTGTAGAATTTTCTATTCCCGAATTCGCACTCTTATAAGGAAACCTCAAATTCTCCTCATTTTGGTCATTTTTATATTTGGCATAGCATATGTTCCCAATGGAGTAAATGTAAAACCAAGAGCTTCGAAGGGAGGCAGATTAAAATGAAAAAGGCCATAAAAGAAATTATTGTTGAAGTCTACAGTTCATCTGGGGAGCAAGTCGATCATTATGTCGACGTGGAACTCACTTCAGCAGCCAGGAATTCAAATGTGAATTTCGAGCCGATGCTTTTTCCGATGGGAGAAAGCTTCATTCATGTCTATCCGGTGACTGAATAAAACCTGTGCCATCTCACTGTTCTCCGATTGATATCAGGGGGATATATCAAATTGGAGGCATGATACGGCGGTGTGTATATTCCATGAGGCGTGTGCCTCCCGTACATAAAAAATGGAATATGCGCGCCGCCTGTTATTTGTGGGAAGTATATTCATATAGTCCTTATAAAAATCCAATGGAAAAATTCTCATTAAGTAGTCGTCCCCTAAAAGAATTAACTACTTTCCTCTCAATAATTTAACTTCATCTCTACATGTCCCGGTTGAACGCAAGTCATTCTTAGAAAATTTACTGAATTGCTAAGGATTTTTAATAACAAATAAAAAAGCCCCGATTTGCTTAAAACAAACCCGGGCTTCTATGAAGACATCACGTGGTTTCCCCTCCACAAGGATATCCCACCTGACGGAAGTTTCGTCAATTCTTTCGTTCGTCGGTTAGTTCTTTTTCTGAGTGATGTGAGAAACTCTGAGCTTTCACGCTTATCGTGCTTCCACAGTAACTACGTTCATGCGTATAGACTAATAATCCTGATTTTTCCTGCAGCAAATTCCACTGATATCCATTGAGTTTCAGTGATTTGTCGTTTAAGAAAGTATCTGCTGTACGCCATACTTTCCCACAGCCGCTACATTCCTTAAAATTCTGCTTCACAGCCATTATGACATCTCCCAATAGTGATAATTCTATAATTATACTTTAGTGAAAAACACCAAAACTATGCCAAATTGAGAACCGGCCTTTTTCATTTATTTTATGGGATTAGGATAAGGAAATGTGCCGAATATTAGCCAGATGGGGAAAAGAAACAGCCTATCTTTACCAGCTTAAAAACGAAGTGAATTAAGAAGAGAATTTTGGACGGAGAATAGGCTTTCATGATCGATAAAACGACCTCTTTTTTGGAATGGAACAGCCGATAGTTCGAACCATTTTCCGACACCTCCAAACACAATCACCCTTTCTATAGTCTTTCCCTGATCGGTCGAATATTCATACGCGCAATATTTTTTTCCACCCAGTGTAAATATTTCATACGTCCCGATTAATTGTATTCCCTCTTGAACCCGTTCTTTCTTCAATGAAAAGCTGATTGAGGCTAGTGTTTCAAGACCATCAATTATGACCTGTTTGCTTCCGATTTCGTCAATGTGAAGCTCCGTTAATGTTATCGCCGCTGTATAATCTTTTTTTACCAACCATAGTAACAATCCGGGAGAGACATTTGCATCGGTGGAATTAAACCATCCCTGAGGAACTTGAACCGTAATTCCGCCTTGAAGTGATCGAACAATTTCACGGGTCATCGGATATGAGGAAGGGTATTTTAGAGAGGCGCATCCGGAAAACAAAAGGAAAAAGTAAAAAGTAAAAAGGAAAAAGTACATCTTGACCGAGTGAATCCCGATGACTTGCCCTGAGCTTGCTTGCCGCGAGCCTTGGGTCGAGCCTGTCGAGACCTTGCCTGCCCCGAGTTTATCGAGGGGTCGAGTGATCGAAGGGTACCGGGTTGAACGAGCCGATGGGGAAAAAAGCTTGCCCCGAGCGAATCCGACCCGTTCTATGGGTCGGGTGAGCAGAGGGGTAAAAACTAAAAAGTAAAAAAAAAGGAAAAAGAATTTCGCTTTACAATCATCGGAAGATATTACGCCGAGTAAGTATTTTTCAACTTTCCGTCGGATCTCAGATTTTTGCTTCTCGTTTACCTGCGGGAACGACGAATTGCAGTGCGAGTGGATTGATAAAAAATTGATAAAAGACTTCATTCTGTCGGCCGAGCGTATTTTTCACTGTCGATTGTCAGCTTTAGTGAAATTCGATGAGTATTCCCGAGCTGACCGGTTCCGTCGAATTTTGCAAATGAATAATCGATATCCAATTTCGGTAACCGTAATCCTGCACCCAGAGTCAACTGTTTTATATCTGTATACCCGATACGTACGGCAATGACATTTTTATAGGCATACTCCATACCACCACGGACATCGATACTCACCGGGCCGACGTATGCTGTCGATGCTGTCCGCCGATTTTCAAAGCGGAGGTCAAAATCAACTTCCGGTGTAAGTTGTCCGCCAAATAATTCCATGAGATATGCTCCTCCGACCTTAACTGTCGGGGAGATCAATTCGTTTAAACCCGTGCTCCATGCAACCAGTGTCGTTGTCACATCCTGAACATTTGCTCCCAGGCGGACATTCTCGAATGGGATGTACTGAACGGCAACATCAAATCCGATACCGGTTGCCGAAGCGTCTGCGAGCGAACGGCGGATGAATTTGAGGTTCGCGCCGTATGAAAATTCAGATGAGACTTTTTTAGCATATGATGCATAAAAAACCCAATCAGCGGTTGTAAAATATGTCACACGGGAATAATCGATTCGATCAGCACCATCGAATCTGTTATTACCGTTAACATCGATCAGTGCGTTCCTCGTGTCGGGAATGCCGTCGACGCCAAGCCGCATCACGCTTAATCCGAAACTCGAAGAAGGGCCGTAAGGGATTGCAGCGGCACCATAGTCGTAACTGATAAGACTTCCGAAACCTTCGTCATGCATGAAAATGACTTCCGGATACTTGATGTCGCTGAGACCCGCAGGATTCCAATATCCTGCGGTCACGTCGCCGGCGATTGCGACAGCGGCGCTCCCCATTCCAAGAGCCCGGCCGCCGACACCGATCGAGAGAAATTCTCCTGCATATTTTGCCACTTTCGTTTCACCGGCATTTGCAGTGCTGCACGCCAGCACGACGAGTATCAGGGCGGAATATTTCATTATGGATCCTAAAAACTTAAGAAATCTGTATTAAACCGACGGTTGATTCCTGCAGAATGTTACTGCAGTAGAATGATCGACAAGCTAAAATGAGAAAATCCGGTGTCAAAATCAAGGGTAGATTAATCAATAATAAAAACCTTTGCACCTTTCTCTGAAAACGCCCGGTGGATATCGAGACCATCGGCAACATGGAAACTCATTCCTGGGAATAAGTGATATGTTTTTCCGTTTTCGATCTCTATGTCGATTTCTCCATTCAGAATAAAAACTACATGACCGCGGTCGCACCAATGGTTGGCCCTGTATCCCGCCCCGTACTCGACTACTCGAACACGGATATTTCCCTGTTCGATGGTTTTGCACCACGAGGTGCCGGTTTCACCCTTGTACTCGATGGGAGGGATTTTATCCCACTCCACGGTGGAAAAAGGAACGTCCTGGATTTTCATCTTTTATCTTATATAGTACTTTTCCAAAATAAATTCAAGCTGGAATGTCTTGGACAGCAGTAATAAGATACAGTTATAAGGCATTTTTTTAAGGAAAAAGGAAAAAGGAAAAATTAAAAAGTGTTATATGACTCTGGAAAGGATTTTTCATCCCTTTTCATCATTGTAATTTAAAGAGAAAAATAGTGATCGAACCTCTCATCTGTATCTTCACGGTAATATTCACCCCGCTCTTTATTAAGGATGTAACCAGTCTGATATTTCCCTGATGAAATTGCACGGAGCGCTTCACAGAGAATATCGATTTCTTCTGTGGTGTTGTAGATTCCAAAACTGACGCGGACTGTCCCCGGCAGATGTGACCTGTCGCGACGATGAATTTCTTCTTCCATCTGCCTCGCGAGTTGTTCATTTACATGCATAATGGCTTTTACATAAGGATGCGCGCAGAAACAACCGTTCCGGGTTCCGATTGCCCATTCGTAATTTAAGATAGCCGCTGTTAGTGCATGTGGAATGTTTTCGATATTAAATGATATGACGCCAAGTCTTTCATGTGTACGGTCAGGATCGGCATCACCATAGAGGATGATACGGGGTATATCCCTGAATCTCTCCAGTGTATAGCGGGTCAATTCCGATTCATGATCGATGA
Organism: Ignavibacteriota bacterium; assembly: GCA_963776275.1. Classification (GTDB taxonomy): domain Bacteria; phylum Bacteroidota; class Ignavibacteria; order UBA10030; family CAVZMI01; genus CAVZMI01. The sequence continues at coordinate 148,801 of CAVZMI010000020.1, read as the reverse complement.
TAGCCTTCCATCCCGCATTATTGAGAAAATTGATAGCTGCTGCAAGAGCCACAGCACCGACGATGTCGGGCGTGCCGGCTTCTTCCTTATCGGGTAAATCTGTCCAGTACGCGTTTTCAAGGTTCACGATATCGACGGTGCCGCCCCCGACGATATCCGGATCACCCTGTTCAAAGGGTTTTCGTTCAGCGATGAGCACGCCGAGTCCGTACGGAGCATACATTTTATGGGCGGAAAACGCCAGATAATCGATGCATTCGGGATCTTCCGGCAATTTCATATCGATCGGGCGGTGAGGCGCAAGCTGGGCTGCATCGCAAAAGAATTTTGCCCCGACTGCATGAGTCCATTTTGCATACGAATGAACAGGATTCACATAGCCGGTAACATTTGAAGCGCCGGTGACGGCAACTAGCTGGATGCGATCCCGGTACATTTGCAATTTCTGCCGGAAGTCGTTCTCATCGATACGGCCGTCTGGAAGAACACCGATATGTATTACCTGTGCGGCTTTCCGCCATGGAAGTTCGTTCGAGTGGTGTTCCATGACGGTGGTAAGAACGATCGCATCCTTCCGGAATAGAAGTCGACGTGAAAGATGGTTGATCGCCTCGGTTGTATTTTTTGCAAAGAGAACGATTCGCTCTTTCTGATTGCCATTTACAAACGCGGCGATTTTTTCGCGCGATTTTTCAAATGCCCATGATGAGAGTTTAGACTTGAATCCTGTCCCCCGGTGAACATTACTGTACCATTTCAGGAATTCATCGACCTTTTCTACGATCGGCCTGAGTGTCGGCGTGCTCGCTGCATTATCAAAATTGATATAGCGGCGTTTCTTTCCATCGATGACGGGTACTTCCTCCTCGACACCGATTGTGAGGCCGCGTAAAGTTTCACCTATTCCCGATGGCACGGAAATTCTCCTTGATCATAATCATTGTATGAACATTATTAAATCATTAACGATAGTTATCAATGTTCTTTTGAATTTCAATTTATGTTCTTTTGACGGCTGTAAGCACAAGCCGTTCTGCATTCTGATCGTAGGGTGTACCGCCGAGGCTTCCGTAGATTCTGACATCGCCAAAACCCACCAATTGTACCATCTCAATCAGTTCTCTTCCCGAATACAACCTGATAGAAAAAGTATACTCCGATCGTTTGGAACCGTCGATTTTAATCCATCGATTGGTCATCCGGTTCCATGAGTCATGCACAATGCGTTCTTCCAGGAAGAGAATGCCGTTTTCTTCGTTCCAGTCGTGTTTCTGGTAAATATGGGCAATGATTTCTTTCCCCATCATTTCGATAATAATCTGTCCGCCAATTTTCAGTGAAGTATGTATGTTCTGGAGAACCTGCAAATTTTCCTGATCATCAAAGTATCCGAATGAAGTAAAAAGACTTAATGCGACATCAAACGACGACGGACGGATAAAAGTGCGCATATCTTCCCGGATGATTTCAGCCGGCAAGTGTTCTGAATCTGCCCGCGATTTCAGCTCGTCAAGATATCCGGCAGTTCGGTCGACGCTTGTGACCCTGTATCCCCGGCGCAAAAATTCAAGCGAGTGACGGCCCGGGCCGCAGCAGAGATCGAGGATTGCCATTTCTTTCTCGATGTGCAGAAGTTTTTCAATGTCGTCCACATTAGAAGCAGCCTTCTGCCATTGTTCCGGTGTGAACATTTTCGGGCCCATTACTTCCCAAAACCGATCGTCTTCGTACCACTTCATGAGTTCACTTCGAGTGTTTATGTAAAATATCGTGCCTATGTGATATAGCAAATCTCCCGAAGAATATCAACTTATTATTAATTTTATGATCTGTCTTCCTTCGAGGTTCATAGCATTTGGTGGACGATTTAGCTATATTTGATTTTACCAAAAAGAAATCGTTGATAAAAAGAAAAACACAGAGTCCACGGAGGAACTTCAAAATAGCATTCTCGCGCAGAGGACACAGAGTTTAGATTGCTATCTCTTTGATACTTTTATCTTATGAAAAAGAAATCTCAAAAAGCAAAATTCCAGCCCCTCGACCGGCGATACGATGTACAGAGCGTCGAGACAATCGATGCTTCAGTACTCGACACATTTCCATACGAATATCCCACACGGGATCAAAAGATTCACATTGAAACAGACGAATTCACGGCTGTTTGTCCATGGTCGGGACTTCCCGATTTCGCGACGATCAAAGTCGATTATGTACCCGATAAAAAAATCATCGAATTACGTTCGTTCAAATATTATCTTCTCTCGTACCGGAATGTCGGTATTTATCAGGAGCATGTCGTCAATAAAATCCTGGAAGATCTTGTCGCATGCTGCAAGCCCAAACAGATGCAGGTTACGGCCGACTATAAAGTTCGCGGCGGCGTTCATACGGTATGTTCCGTTGAATACGTCAAGAAAGGTCGTGTGTAGTTTCCTTTTTTTACTCTTCCGCATCATGATATGATCCATTTTGAAGAATGTTACACGCGAGCCATCCAAGCAGCGCACATCCCTCAACGAGCGCTTCGTGACGGTGAATGCCAGACTCCTTACGGAAAACGATGTTCGCTCTGTCATGCGGTGATGCTAAATTATGACGATGAACTCCGTATAAAAAACGACGTACTGAAAAAATTCTGGAGAAGGAATAAACTACCCATCTCGATCGATTCCATTATTCCTTCGTCACTCGGGCGATTCTATCGTACTGTCACGAAACGAAGGGTATTTCCATCCCGTGGGAAAGCGCGGCTCGGCCTAATCGGCATTTCACAAAGAGGCGGCGGGCATGCAGGCGCCATCGATGTCGTGCAATGTATGATCGAACCGGAGGCGCACGCGCGAGTGTATGCGTGTGTGCAGAAATTTCTCGATACGGCAAAAGAGCGGCGTCTTGCAGATGCATTGAATTATGTCATCATCAAAGGGAGCTATGCCGAGCTGACGGTTATTCTGAATGTCAAAGCGATCGAACCCGCCGTTCTGAAAAAAATTAATGCATTGTCGAAAGCCCTGACGGCGGCAGTGAAAGAGGTTACAGGTATTTTTCTCTATCACGATGAGAAGCGATCGCGGTATTATCTTTCGTCCGGCGAAGGAGAGGAGCATTCGTTCCGGCGCGTGTACGGGAAGAAAGAAATATATCAGAAGATCCTCGGGAAAAGCTTTCTGTATTCGCCCTTATCGTTCTCCCAGATCAATCAATCGATGGTCGAAGAGATGGTCAGGCGCGTTGAGACTCTGATCTCGCCTCACCGTGAGATGCATCTTTATGATTTGTATTGCGGTTACGGACTTTTCGCGCTTTCCTTCGCCGGGAAAGTCGCATCGGCGACCGGAGTTGAAATAACGGGTGCTTCGGTTGAAGCGGCAAAATCTAACGCCATCCGGCAGCACGAGCAGCACGTCCGATTTTTGCGCCGTGATATTACGCAGGAATCGATGGAGGTGCTCTTACAAAAAGCTCCGCAGCAGTTTTCGGTTATTCTCGATCCGCCCCGCGGCGGTACATCGGAGGGAGTTATAGAGACGATCGCCGCACGCCGGCCGGAAAGGGTAGTACATATTTTTTGCGATGTCGATCGCATCCCTCAGGAGCTTTCCCGGTGGAAAAAATCGGGCTATTATCCTTCTAAGGCCGTTCCTCTCGATATGTTTCCAGGTACAGACGATATTGAAATTCTGATTGGACTCGATGTAAGTTGATATAACCTTAAACCTTCAACTTCCCAACCTGAAATCCCGTTATTCCTCCAGATTTACATTCAACAGTACGCCGCATCGATGTCTTTAATGCAATAGAGTAGTATATTTATTTAAACCGCCCTTATTTATTAGTTATTATTTGAGGAAGTGAATTCTTAGAGCGGTTCCAGCACCGCCACCGACAACCTTTTTTTGAATACCGAGTCTAATTCCGCATAGAGGCGATATGGCAACAGATGAAATCGAGATAATACGCAGTGCTCAGCAGGGCGATATGACAGCTTTTCAGCAGCTTGTCTATTGCTACGACAAGCAGGTGATCTCGCTGGCTGCGCATTATGTGAATAACGCCGAGGACGCGAAGGATATATATCAAGAAGTCTTCCTTCGTGTATATCGGGGGCTTCCACGGTTCAAGTTTCAAAGTAGTTTTGCCACGTGGTTATTCCGGATTGTCACCAATGTATGTATGACATACCGGCAGCGCCGACGCCGGCATCTTCACAGGTCGCTCGATGCTGAAAGCGATGGAGAGGAACAGACTCACACAGAAACAGATAATATTACGGATGATTCAACCGCGGATGAAACGGTTTTAAATAAAGAAGTTGCTGTATATGTCGAAAACGCTCTGCAAAAGCTTTCGCCAAAACAACGGATGGTATTTACACTCAGGCATTATCAGAATTATCGCCTTAAAGAGATCGCATCAATGCTCGATTGTTCTGAGGGGGCTGTGAAGAAATATCTTTTTATTGCTACGCGTCGAATGCGTGAGTTATTGAGAGAATTGAATGAAGAAAGGATATAGATTATGAATCACGATCACTATCGGGAATGGCTGCTGCTCTCGCTCTACGGCGAATTGGATCCGCTGCAGCAAGAGACTCTTGACGAGCATCTCAAAGAGTGCGCTGGATGCCGGGCAGAGCTCGGGCATCTCAAAGCTTTCAATCAGATCCTTTCTCAGCGAAAGACAGTGGATGTCGATAATCAACTGCTGCAGGATGCCCGCCGGCAATTCCGGACAGCATTAATGGAGGAACGATCAAAACAATCTATTGTGAGCATGGTTACCGAAGGAATTGCACGTCTTGTCCGCCGCCCTAAAGGACTGCTTCGCCGCCCTAAAGGACTGCTTCGCCGCCCTAAAGGACTGCTTCGCCGTCCTGTCGGTATTGTTTTCGGAGGAGTTGCTGTATTTGTCATCGGTGTGGTGCTCGGGTACACTCTTTTTGTCCCTCCAGTTCCAACAGAACGATCCATGACAGAGATTATGTTTGAAAAGGCTTCCTCGATGCAGTCGGGATCGCGGATCACCAATGTGAGATTTTCCGATATGGCGAGTAATGAAGGCTTCATCGATCTGAGTTTCGATGCCCTCACGCCGATTCATGTGAAAGGAAATATCAACGATCAGCGTGTACAGAGAATTCTTGCCTATGCTTTAATGAGCAGTCAAAATCCCGGCACCCGGCTTCAAACGGCTAATATACTCGCGGCACAAACGACAGCCACCGTCACACATGATGTAGATATCAGAGGCGCATTAATCACGGCTCTGGAGACCGATGAAAATCCCGGAGTCCGAAAAGAAGCCCTAGCAGCGTTACAAAAATTTCCGTATGACGAACAGGTAAAACACGCATATCTTACAGTACTCATGAAAGATAAAAATTCAGGTATGCGTATCGGAGTCATTAACGCATTGACAAGAGTACAGGCCGAGGGACTCCGGCTCGATTCCGACGTTATTTCGGTGCTCCAGAAGAAAATGCAATCCGATGAAAATATATATATACGTGCACGTGCAACAACTTTCCTGGAAGGAGTACAACAATGAAAAAACATTCTGCAATATTCCATATAATATTTATATGGGGGTTGGCAGCATCGTTCCTGTTTGCTGCCGCCCAACCCGATAAGAAATCGCAGTCATTTACTGTTGAGAAAGGCGGAATACTGAACGTATCGACTGATGTCGGCTCAATTCGTATCGAACCATGGGAGAAAAATGAAGTCTATGTGCAGGCCGAAAACCTTGACGACGAGGAAGCCGAAGGGTTGAGCATGAGCCAGTCGGGAAATAAAATCGATGTTCAATTCCGGTCTTACGATCATTCATCCGACGCCCGTTTCCGTATCAATGTACCGTCACAATTTGATATCGATATCGAGACTTCAGGAGGAGATCTAGTTATTGCCGGAAATATGACAGGAAAAATCAAAGGGCACACATCGGGTGGAGACATACGGCTTGAGAGTGTGACCGGCGACGTTGAAATGGAGACTGCCGGGGGCGATATTAATACCAAAGATATCATGGGTGATCTTGTTCTCAAAACTTCGGGTGGGAATATTGAGACCGGGTGGGTCAATGGTGAGGCTACACTGCGGACTGCCGGAGGGTCAATTCGTGTGAATGGTGTCGGTAAGAATTTGAAGGCATCGACTGCCGGGGGCAACATTACTTTTGGTGAAGTACGGGGAACAGTCGATGTTCATACCGCCGGAGGTAGCATTAAAGGACAGAAGAGCAGCGGCAAGCTTACGATGAAGACTGCCGGGGGAGATATCGAGCTTCTTGAGGGAGGTTTATCTGTGACCGCGAAAACAGCCGGTGGGAATATCAGATTGCATAATATTACCGGTTCCGCGGATGCAAGAACAGCGGGTGGGGATGTCGAAGTCGACCTGATTCCCGAAGGAAACGATCGCAGTACACTATCGACTGCCGGCGGGAGAGTGGTGCTTTCAATTCCCGAGGATGCAAAGGCAACAATCGATGCACGTATTCGTGTTGAAGGACGGTGGAAGTCGAGGATGAACGACTATTCGATCCGGTCCGATTTTAAGGCGTCATCCGAGGAAAAGAGTGAAAAGGAGCATGAAATTCGGGGTTCGTATATTCTTAATGGCGGGGGGCAACAAATCGATTTAAAGACCGTAAACTCAGATATAGAAATCAGGGGAGTCAAGAAGTAATATTCAAAGGCGGTTGTTAAGTAAAAAGGAAAAATTAAAAATTATAAAGTGGTATAACAATCAATTTTAAATCGTCTAATCTTTTATAATTTTTCCTTTCTTGCCCTGAGCGATCCGCCGAAGCTCCGCACTGGTGGAGCGTAGGCGGAGAGCCGAAGGGTTACTTTTTAATTAGTAAAAGCAATTCAAGATTAATCTCTCCACCCCCGGGATTTCGAATGAAAGCCTTTATCGTTCTGTTTATTCTATTCACCGCCATCGGCTATGCAGCGGAGACCGATTCGACGAGCACCCCTCGTCCTGACATCCGTGCTGTTCGCACTCATGAATCGATCGTTATCGATGGGATCCTTTCCGAGAGTGCATGGCAGAGAGCTCCGGTAACCTCGGATTTTCTCCAGAGGAACCCGACCGAGGGAGCGCAGCCGACAGAGAAAACGAATGTCCTGATACTGTATGATGATAACGCCATTTATGTCGGAGCCCGTATGTACGACCATGCGCCCGATTCGATTATCGGTCGGCTCGTACGGCGCGATGGCGACCAGAACTCGGACGATTTTTTTGTGGGATTCGATTGTTATAATGACCACCAGACCGGATTCTATTTCGGACTCAACGCCGCCGGGACATACTATGACGGTGTTCTCTATAATGATGACTGGACCGACGGCTCCTGGGACGGTGTCTGGGAAGGAAAAACGACAGTTGATTCGCTCGGGTGGTGTGTTGAAATGCGTATCCCGTTCTCACAGCTCCGGTTCCACAACAACGATCACCAGGTGTGGGGTATAGATTTTTTAAGGGATAACAGAAGAAAAAACGAAGAAGATTATATTGTCTATACGCCAAAAAACGGGAGCGGTTTTGTTTCGCGATTTGTCCATCTCCTCGGTATTGAAAACCTGCCGCCGTCTCATCAAGTAGAAATTATGCCGTACGTAACCACACGAGCCGAATACCTTCACTATCCCTCCGGCGATCCATTCCACAACGGATCGAAACTCTCGCCGGATGTCGGTTTGGATTTGAAATTAGGACTCGGTAGTAATCTGACTCTTACAGGTACTATTAATCCCGATTTCGGACAGGTGGAAGTCGATCCTGCAGTGGTCAACCTGAGCGATGTCGAGACGTACTTTCAGGAAAAGCGGCCCTTCTTCATTGAAGGAGCGACGATTTTTAATTTCGGGTACGGAGGGGCTACTAGCTTTTGGAATTTTAATTATCCCACCCCGACCTTTTTCTACACACGACGGATCGGACGTGCTCCGCACGGAAGTCTTCCCGACGCAGACTATATGGATGTCCCTTCGGGAACAAGAATTCTAGGCGCTGCAAAACTCACGGGGAAACTTATCGGTTCATGGAATTTCGGAACAATACAGGCTATGACCGGACGCGAATCTGCCCGGCTTTCAAATGCGGGGATTACAGACCGTCTCGAAGTCGAACCACCGACCTACTACGGCATCATACGCGGTCAGAGTGAATTCAATGATTCACACCAGGGAATCGGTTTTATGACAACCAGTACGATCCGTTCGTTCGGAGACGACAGACTCAAAACCGACATGAACGGCAGCTCTCATACCGTCGGGATCGACGGCTGGACATTTTTCGATTCTGATAAAACCTGGGTTCTCTCCGGCTGGACACAAATGTCGTACGTCCGTGGCACGACAGAACAGATGATTTCGCTGCAGGAGAATTCGCAACACTATTTTCAGAGACCTGATGCGAAATCGTACAAAGTAGATAGTTCGGCGACGTCGATGACAGGCTACGCAGGGCGTCTGCTGGTGAACAAACAAAAAGGGAATATCATTTTTAACTCGAGTTTCGGGATTTTGAACCCGAGATTCGATAATAATGATCTCGGTTATCTCTCGCGAACAGATATCATCAACATGCATGTCGGAGGAGGATACCGGAGGACAGAACCGGGATCGTTTTACCGGCAGCTGGGTGGGATCGTGGCCGGGTTCCAGAATTTTGATTTTGATGGAAATGTTACGTGGAAGGGGATCTTTTTTGATTCTTGGATACAAATGCTTAACTACTATTATATCGAAATATGGGGTGCCTATAATCCCGAGACCATCAACAATCGAAGAACCCGTGGAGGACCGCTCACTCTCAACCACCGCGGTTACCAGGCGAATCTCTACGCGAATTCGGACAGCAAACAGCAGATTGTTTTGAATACTTATTTCAATGCATACCTCGGCGATGATTCAAAGAATTGGAACGGCGGTATCGGATTGACGTGGCATCCCGCGGCAAATATCTCTTTTAGTTTCGGACCCGATTACACCAGGAACATTGAAAACACGCAATGGATTGATGTATTCGACGATCCGTATGCAACTGAGACGTATGGGAAGCGGTACGTCTTCGGGAAAATGGATCAAACGACATTATCCGCAAACATACGGCTTGATTGGACGTTCACACCGCAGCTCAGTCTACAACTGTTCCTACAGCCTTTGATCTCGGCCGGAGATTTTCTCGACTTCAAGGAACTTGCGCGTCCCCGTTCCCACGATTTGCTTGTGTATGGAACGGACGGATCAACAATTACCAAAGACGATAATACCTACACAGTCGATCCGGATGGAAGCGGACCGGCATCCACTTTCAGCTTCGACAATCCGCAATACAATTACACATCAATTCGGGGAAACGCCGTATTGCGATGGGAGTACATGCCCGGCTCTGTTCTCTATTTCGTATGGACTCAAAGCCGTTCGAACGATAAATCAATCGGAGAGTTCAACTTCAGACCAGCTGCCGATAAACTCTGGCACATGGTGCCTGACAATATCTTCATGATAAAAATGACATACTGGTGGAACGGATAGGGAAAGCGTTAACCGTGTAAAAGTTCAAGGGGATAGAGAAATGCTCTCACTCAGCCCGAAACTAATAATTTTTTTCTCGGATATAGGATATAGCCACGAACTCGTGCTTTTACGCCCCACGCTTTCCAGTGGGGTCAGTTCGTGGCTATTAAATGAAGGATATTGTATGGGTTTTAACCCAATATTTACCCGATTTATTCTGAATATGGGTGACTTAAGTCAATTGGAGTTTAGTTCATCATAGGGGCTGTCCAAAAAGAAAATATTTCTACCAATTATTCAGATGCTTTCGACATAGGTTACCTCGATACGCCCTGCTCAAAAAACAGGGCAGGACTACACTTCGACATGCTCAGTGCGTCGCTCGGTAACCTGGCTATATAACACATAAGGAAATAGCCAGGTTGTCGAGTAATCCCGTCCCGCCTAAGCGGGACGGGATGTATCGAGACAACCATGAAAAAGATCATGTTGATATTATTTACTGTCTGAGATTTTGTTACGGTAAGAATTACTTTTTAGACAACCCCCATAGAACCTGCGCCTTCTACTATTTCAATTCTGCCAGCTTACTCTTCAAAAAATCAATCGCCTTCACCGGAGCGGGGTCTTCATGGTTCAGTATCGCCAGCCAGTAGCTTACCCAATCGCCGAAATGAATAAGAGAGAACATTCTTGCCAGAAGTGATTTTCCCTGTGAGTGAATCTCGGTCACATTTCCAGCATATTCGCGCAGAAGCTGCTGTGTAATATCCATTCGAGCTGCAACACGTTTGTGATCGTCTTTATCCCGTAACACTACAAGTTCGAATTGTTTCATGAGATCTCTTAATACTTTCCACCCAACCAGTTCGTTATGGTTTAATTCCGGGAACACATTGCCGTAGGCAAGCTGCTTGGCATTCTCACAAATCTGACCGCGCCATCGGAGGTTTACACTGTCGAATTTCTCCGTCGATGAGTATATAATGGGGAGTTTTCCATGTACGTGCTCTGCAAGAGACAAAGCGTCGTTTGTTGCAGTATCATTCGAACTATATTTTTCAGCAAGGTCATGAAGCAAAGCGATGGTTTCCTTGATATCTTTTGCTTTGTTCTTGATATATCCGTTGCGGGAAAGTGTCACAAGAAGAGGAAAGAAAGAGTAACCGAGCGCCGCGCGCGGTTGAAGTCCGGCCGGGATCGAGATCCGGGGATGGCGATATTTCTTGGCCATGGCCGCAACAACACCGCCTGTGGTGATGCAGAGAATTGCCGCTTTTTTCCGAATTGCATCTTTGTACGCCGAAATTGTCTCCTCGGTATTTCCTGAATAGCTCGAGATAATCACAAGTGTGGAAGAATCGACAAACTCTGGAAGCGAATAGAACCGGTTGATGATGATAGGGACTGCAATTTCCCCGGAAAGGTATGACCGTAGTAAATCGCCGCCGATTGCCGAACCGCCAAGGCCTGTCAGCACAATCGTGCGGATTCCTTTCCGTGGAATTTTCACTTTCGTGGAATTTCCGATTGCGACCGCTTGTTCAACTTGATGGAAAAATTCATGGATGGCTTTCCGCTGATCGGATGGATCGACACTTTGAATGAGATTTTCGTCCATAGTTCCTCTATTATTTTAAATTAATACTAGGTTATAGCTTCTTCTTAATTCTATTTTTTAAAAAGTGGGTTCTATTATCACATATGATATTTTTAAAATATAAACACAAAGGTCACAAAGGGTTCCGATGAAACTGGGACACAGAGTTAGTGGAAAACTTACGGTTATCTCAACTCAATCATGATATTGGAATATCGGGGAATTTTTTCCGCATGATGCTGTGAACAAATTTTTCCACCTCTTCGCGTGTGCCGAATGAGAGCGCTTTCGTCGCAATCAATTTTGCATGATCGAACCGGATCGCGCGAATTATCTTCTTGATTTCAGGGAGAACCGTGGGTATAACGCTGAACTCGTCGAGTCCCAGTCCCACAAGAATCATTGTCGCCAATGGGTCGCCGGCCATTTCACCGCACATACCGACCCAGATTTTCGACCTGTGACCTGCGTCGATTATGCTTCTGATTGTCCGGAGCACAGCCGGATGAAATTCCTTATAAAGGCCCGACACGATAGGGTTGCCTCGATCGACAGCCAATAAATATTGAATCAGGTCGTTTGTACCGATACTGAGAAAATCGACTTCCCGTGCTATCTCTTCAGCCATGACGGCAGCGGAAGGGACCTCGATCATCACGCCTATTTTAAGGCCGGGATCGAATTTTACTTTAGCTTCGCGAAGATCGCGCTTTGCCTGCACGAGTATTTCTTTTGCCTTTCTGACCTCCGTTACCGTTGATATCATCGGGAACATTATGTAAACATTTTTTTTGGTGCTTGAGCGAAGAATTGCCTTGAGTTGAGTCAACAGGACATCGGGCCGGTCGAGTCCGATTCGGATGCCGCGCCATCCGAGGAATGGATTTGGTTCGGCAATGGTATCCGGCAGAAGTTTATCGCCGCCGATATCGAATGTTCTAATAATCACCCGGTTAGGGTACATTCTATCCGCCACTTTTTGATACATCTCGAGTTGCTCGTCTTCACTTGGGAAACTGGAACGGCCGATCAGCAGGCTCTCCGATCGATACAAGCCAATTCCTTCGGCTCCCTGGACGTTGAGAAAATCGAGCTCTTCCTCGAATTCTACATTGGCCGAAAGCTCGATGCGTCTTCCGTCTTTTGTCTCGGAGGGAAGCTCGCGTAATCCCTCCAATTTCCGATCGAAGGCAAGATATTTTTGATGCTTTAGTTCGTACTCGCGGATAGTTTTTGGCGTGGGATGGACGATGACGACTCCGCTGTGTCCGTCGAGGATGACGTAATCGCCGGTTTGCACCTGTTTTGTTATTGTCCGGAGGCCGACCACTGCCGGAATTTTCAGAGATCGTGAAAGAATCGCTGTGTGTGATGTCACGCTTCCGAGATCGGTTGCATATCCAAGGACATCGTTTCTGCTGAACAAAATTGTGTCCGCCGGTGTCAGAGTCTCGGCGGCTATGATTGCTTTTCCTTCGAGGCGCGAGAAGAGTTTTTCTTCCTGGAGGTTGCGGATGATGCGGTTCTTAACGTCTTCAACATCATGAACTCGCTCGCGCATATATTCGTCACCGGACGCGAGCATGCGGTGCTGGTACTTGCCGATTTCGTCGTCCAGGATGAAATCGGCATTTTTCCGTTCTGTCCGAATCCGCTTTGCGATTGCTCCGAAGAGAAGGTGGTCATTAAGAATCATAATTTCCGCTTCGAAGATATAGGCCTTCGTATCGCCGAGTCTTTGTTGCGCAAACGATAGAATTTTCTGTAATTCTTTTTCTGATCGCTCGATGGCTCCCTGGAGCCGGCGGATTTCGTCTTCGATCTCTTTTTCGGAAATCGATCGTTCCTCGACCTTGAGAATTTGTTTCAAATACAGATACAGATATCCCATGGTAATGCCCGGTGCTGCGGCGATACCTTTGAGGACACTTTCTTTCGGATCGGGATTGTCAGGGCTCATAGTCCATTCTCGATGATTGTGTTACATGGGTTCATCAAAACCGCGATCGAACAGTTCGCGCATTGCCTGTGCTGCTGCGGCTTCGTCGGGACCGTCGAACCGTAAACTCAATGTGCTTCCACGTTCAGCGGCAAGCGTCATAACGCCGATGATGCTCTTCCCGTTAATTTCCATTCCATCTTTGTATATGAAAAAATCTGATGTATACTTTGATGCAAGCTTTACCAGTGTCGCCGCCGGTCGCGTATGCAGTCCTGCCCGGTTTTTTATGGCCACTTCTAGTTCAATCATTGTTCTCTAGAATGTCCTCCCTGCGAGTTGTAAGGCATACCTACGCAGCATCTCCCGTCCCGCTATTGCTGGAAGAGTTTTCAGGTATCGAATTCCCAGTGTACATTCTTTTTCGATCGCGGTACGCGTTTTTTCTATAATACCACATCGTTCATATATCTCTTTTATTGCCGGAACGAGTGTGTCCGGAACGCCTTTCTCGTTCACTACACGGCTTACCAGTTCATGATCTTGTCCCGTCGTGTATTCGAGCGCGGTCAATAGCAAAAAAGTTTTCTTTCCTTCGCGCAGGTCGCCGCCGATGATTTTACCGAATGTTTTTTCGTCGCCGATTATGTCGAGCAGATCATCCTGAATCTGGAATGCGCGGCCGATGTGTTCACCGAATTTTCGGAGGGCGCGGCAGCGGCGCTCATTTGCACCGCCGAGGATCCCACCGATTTCGCATCCTACTGCCAGCAAGCGCGCGGTTTTTTTTGTGATCATCATCCGGTATTCATCGAACGAGACATCGTTCCGGGATTCATATTCTTTGTCATACCCCTGCCCCTCACATACCTCGACGACGCCTTCGGTAAAAAGCTCCGCAATTCTCTTTAAGTTTTTATGCTCGGTTCGAAGAAGGGAGCGGTACGCAAGAGCCAGCAATTCGTCGCCCACAAGGATGGCGACATTGGTATTCCATCTTGTGTGGACTGTCGTCCGGCCGCGCCGTGATGAGGCGTTATCCATAATATCGTCATGAACCAGCGTGAATGTATGCAGGATCTCAAGGGCTGCCGCCGCGTGAACGGACTTTCGTACATCGCCTCCTGCGGCAGCACAGGAGAGCATCACTAGCATCGGGCGCATTCGTTTTCCTCCGGCATCAAGAAGATACCGTGCTGGTTCGTACACCGAATTCGGCTGCCGTGCGTGAACACTGCGTCGAAGCGCCTGCTCGATAAGCGCGAGATAGCGGTGCTCAATCGTGTGAAAACGTCGATGCATGATGTGATCGCTGCAATGTGACAAAATACACGCCCGTTAAAATAAGAATAGTTCCGACAATAATATTTAGTGTGATGTGCTCGCCAAGAAAGATTGCACCGCACAGGACAGCAACAACCGGTGTTATAAATGAAATTAGAGAGACTTTTGTCACTTCCATTTTTGTAAAAAGCCAGTACAATCCCACAAATCCTAACGACGATCCGAATAAACTCAGAAAAAGCATCGCGCCAATCGCAGGAAAAGCAAAAGACCATCGCATATGAGGCTCAATGATGAGACTCAGCGCGGTCAGTACTATTCCGCCGAGGCTTAGTTGTACAGAGACATTGATTAGCGGATTAAAATGTGTACCGGAGCGTTTTCCGATAACATTTGCTATCGCAGCACTTAACGCCGCCCCGACGATTGCACATCCGCCCCATACAGATTGTGAGTCGAGCATCAGGTCTTTAATAAAAATAATAATAAGTCCTGTGAAACTCACCACAATTCCTGAAAATTTTATAAGCGACCACTGTTCGCCGGGTATTGCATAGTGGGCGATGATGGTGACAAAGAACGGGATAATTGCAAACAATATTGCCGCCAGTCCGGATGAAATATATTGCTCGCCCCAGAAGACCAGCGCGTACGGTATAACGATTTGAAGAATTCCCAATCTGCATATAAATACCCACGCCTGTATATCCCGGGGATAGCGTTTTCCCATCAGCAGGAGCGGTATCACGAGTACAGATCCACCGATGAGGAAACGAATTCCTGCGAACAAAAAGGGTGAAAAATAATCAAGCCCGACTTTTATGGCCAACCAGGTCGATCCCCAAATCAAACAAAGGCAACAGAATACAAGAATTGGACCATATGGCTGTTTATGATTGAGCGTGTGGTTCATCGCGTCGGTGTATCGGTGCCTTTTGAAGTTCGGGAATAGTTTTTGATCCGGTTAAGAACATCACGCTGCGTAAGTCGAGATCCCACTCATCGAGCATCGCAACAAGGGCCTCGGTTCCGCCATCCACAACTGCTTTTAACATCGGTCGAGCCGAAGCGGCAATGTCGGCGCCGAGTCCGATTG
Source organism: Ignavibacteriota bacterium (assembly GCA_963776275.1). Lineage (GTDB taxonomy): Bacteria > Bacteroidota > Ignavibacteria > UBA10030 > CAVZMI01 > CAVZMI01. Next base: position 133,344 of record CAVZMI010000020.1, on the reverse strand, counting down.
CTTTTGCCATCTCGAGTCCATCTGAAATTCCTCCGGACGCAATGACACTGAGATCGCGATAGCGGTTCTTGAAGGGAACGACCTGTCTTAGTGCTTCCGCGGTCGGGATTCCCCAGTCCCAGAATTTTTCTGTCGCCGGATTTTCACCACTGCGGATGATTTCGACGCCGGCCCAGCTTGTTCCCCCGGCGCCGGCTACATCGATGATCCGTACGCCGGCATTGAGAAGACGCTGAGCGACATCGGCAGAAATTCCCGCGCCGATTTCTTTAACGATGACAGGGATGTCGAGCTGCCGCACGAGCATTTCGATTCCATCAAGAACACCGGCAAATTGCGGTTTTCCCTCCGGCTGGAGGAGCTCCTGAAGCGGATTGAGATGAACGGCAAACGCGTTCGCCTGAATTAATTCCACAAGCCGCGCGATCGGTGAAACATCGGACAGCGATGCGACTTCAACGGCCCCGATATTCCCGATTAGCGGAATTGACGGAGCGACTTCCCGGACAACCCGATACGAAGAGTGAAATAAATTGCTCTCCATCGCCTGCCGCTGACTTCCCACACCCATAGCAATATTTTTTGCCTGACAAGCTTCGGCGAGTCCGCGATTAAGCCGTTCAGCATCATGATACCCCCCCGTCATGCCGGAGATAATTAGTGGCAACGAGAGCTTGTGTCCGAGAAATTCAACGGAGGGATCGATGTCAGTAAAGTCAATTTCCGGCAATGCATTATTGACGAATTCCCACTGCTCTAATCCCGTTGTTTTTCCCCTGAACGCAACGTCGTGGGTGAGGGTAATATCGATATGCTCTTTCTTTCGTGAAGAGGTTTTCGACATGGTGTTTTCTTTTAAAATATGAAAATGAGATTAGAATATCAAACGGTAAAGAAATAGTCAAATATTATGATATGTCGTCATATATGAAACCATCATGAAGTCAGCACACTCCTGAGCATTTCAATAGATGTATTCCATGCTTCTTCAAAGGGAACTTTAATATTTTTAGGAATAAGATGTTCAAGCTGATTTTTCCAATTCGTTCTATATTCCTCTTTCCGGTTTTCCACTTTCGAGAGACGTAATTCATCGATTTTCAAATCTTTAGCACGACATTTTTTTTCAAATGCTTTTATCGTTGCTGAAATATTTACCTTTTGTGACGAGAGATAATGAATATCGAATATATCCCTCGATATAGCGTATCTGCGTTGACCCGAGAATGCCCGAAGTTTTTCCACAAGGATCTCTTCGAGTGAATATGTCTGGATTGAGACATGAGGCAAGGTACTGCCATCAGAGTAACCATGTTTAAACGATTTTTCAACCGTTTGAAAGACAATTTTTTCATCTCTGTTTGTGTGAATTTGCACTGAACGAGGAGAACCCGCGTAATCCCATGGTTCGCGATAATAAAATCTTGCTTCTAATGATTCCTCACCGTATTCGTCGTTGATAATCTCGACCTTTGATTTTTCGGCATCAGTGCGAATACCGATTTCTTCCTGCATGATTGACTTCGCAGAATCGACAATTGTTATGAGCGTTTCTTCTGTGATGGTGCTCAGGAGAGTAAAATCGAGATCTTCCGAGAATCTGTAATTCTCAAAGTAACATTTCGCAAGCGATGTTCCACCTTTGAACACCCAGGATTTTTTTACAGTCTCCTGAGTACTCAGAAAATGCATAAAGCAGCCGAGGACGTAATCATGATTTATGATCATCGGATCGACTCCCAATGAACCGGCGATCCGGCGTATTTCGTTCTGGTCGATCACCTGACCTCCGCATTGACGAGAATACGCCATCGAGTGACGATTTTTCCAGATTTTCTTCCCGATGGTTGAAGAGGTACTATTCCGGCACTAAGCGATTGCTGCCATTTTTCAAGAATGTCCCTGGCTTCTTCTGATAGATTAGGAATAAGCTTTTCAAAAAGATAACCCAGGCGTTTCTTCACAGCACCGTTTGGAAATCGTGAAATGTACCCATGAAGTCTCTGCCACGAGATCTCGGCCACCGAGGCCTTGACAGCTTTTAAAAGCTCTTCGATACTTCCGGCACGCTCGACATCGTCGGCGCAGTCAATCAAAGTTTTTTCTTTGTCAGTGACGAGTACCGGTATACCGCTGCGCCATTCCTTCACGTTCCCATAAAACTTACGCCTGTTCACAGTTATGAATTCATACTTGACGCCGAAAACAGTTCGATCATTATATTTCTTCCGTTGTGTAGTTTGGACATAGAGAATTCGCGGGAATTGCTCTGTCCAATTCCAATGGCGTATAGCAGACCAATAGGCAATGACAGCCGGATGCACTAATGCGGCAGCAATGAGATAGGAATCTTCACTCCACTGCCGTGTGGGTCCCGCTTCCAGTGGGATGACCAAGTACTTACCACGCTCTATCCGAGCGACCCACCCTTTCTTCTCCAACTGATAAAGTTTTTTCTTGGCGATTTCTCTACTGCCCCAATACTGAATAGCGGTATTAATGCCAAAACCCTGCTTGTTGTGTGCGGAGACAATAGATAAAAATTCTGCCTCTTTCGGGCCAAGAATAGATATATTTTTTTCCACGATAATACCCTCCAAGAGGTCACTAAGGTGTAAAAAAATATAACATTATTAAATAAATGTCAAGGTTTTTTCACTATATTTGTTATTTCATTATTTTGTAAAACTGCTTATTAGGTGAAACACTTAGAAAACGGTTAGAATTACGCTATTATGAAAAGGAGTACGTTATATTATAAGTTTTATCATAATGGTATACGGCTGTTGTATACAATCGTGTAAAAATATGTAATATTAAATTGGATTTTCATCGTTCTTCCTTGAAGAGGTTTTCGACATGGTATGCTTGGAACGAGTTGCAAATTGATTAGCTAAACTCAGGATTTCATTTTTTGCAGATTACCGCTGTTAAATTCAACTAATTTTTTCCCTTAAACACTTATCTTGTCATAAAAGCCTATCGAGAATTCAATAGTGAGAACTTTTACCCTCGGAGAGAATTAACGCTTCGAGAGGATCATACCACTGAATTTTATCAAGCAGTCTATCAGTCACTCTTAAAAATTCTTCGTTATCAAGATTACGTCCAAGTATTTCTTTTGCGACATTCTGAATGTCAGAAATGGTGATGTAATAGATATGTTTTCTTGAAGTCATGGTGGTTTTTATAATTTATTTTTCAATTTAGAATATAATTATTGACCCATCGTACGATGCTACCGGAATTTAATGATAATTTTTTAAGAACCAATCATTTCATAAAATATTGCTGAATAAATAATGTCAATATCAGTATGGAGGCCATATTCCAGACCTTTCTTGGCAATTAGTAATTCATCTTGAGTCAGAGTTCTCCCAATTTTTTCAATTGCTTCATGCTGTATATCTCCAACCGTTATCGAAAAAAGGCTAACATCTTTTTTCCTTCGGGCCATATTAATCTCCTGCAATTTTTAGATGATAATAGAATGAATTTATCACCGGTCTCCAAAACAGGTCCCCACAGCCCGGGCCGCGATAACGAGCTGATCATTCGGTGAAACAAGACGCTGTTTCGCGATTGCGTCTTTGATCAAAACGCCGGTCACTTCGGTTCCATGAAGGCTTACCATATAGCCGAACTGATCGGCCGCTGCAAGCTGGCACGCCATCGATCCGAATTTTGTCGCAAGAATACGGTCGAACGGGGTCGGACTCCCTCCGCGCTGCAGATGCCCGAGCACGGTTATGCGTGTCTCAACGCCTGTATCTTCCGTGAGACGCTTTGCTACAAGCTCGCCGATTCCTCCAAGCTGTTTCGCATCGGTACGTTTCGGATCGAATGCTTTCACGACAAGATCGCCGCCTGCCGGTTTTGCTCCTTCGGCAACACAGACGATACTGAACCTTTTACCATGTTTGCTCCGCTCGATCACCTTTTTATTGATGATGTCCCAAGAGAACGGGATCTCAGGAATAAGAATGATATCGGCTCCGCCGGCAAGTCCGGCCCCGAGTGCAATCCATCCGGCGTAACGGCCCATGACCTCGATTACCATCACGCGATGATGTGACGATGCGGTTGTATGGAGGCGGTCGATTGCTTCGGTAGCGACAAATAATGCCGAATCGTATCCGAAGGTTACATCGGTCGCCTGAAGGTCATTGTCGATGGTTTTCGGCACGCCGACGATATTCATTCCCATATTGCCTAACTTATCGGCGATGTTCATTGTGCCGTCGCCGCCGATGGCAACGAGCGCGTTCAATCGCCACCTCCTGTAGTTCTTAAGAGCTTTTTTCGAGGCATCGATGATGGACACCGATCCATCTTTTTTTACGACGGGCCAGTGGAACGGATCGCCTTTATTCGATGTGCCGAGGATTGTTCCTCCAAGACTTAATATTCCCGACACATCCGTATTGGCCAGGATTCTCATTTTTCCCTCGACCAGCCCTTCGAATCCATCTTCAATGCCGATGACCGTTGCTCCGAAATCATTCATTGCCGGTTTTGCAACGCTCCGGATAACAGCGTTTAATCCGGGGCAGTCGCCGCCGCCGGTGAGAATGCCGATACGATGAAGTGTAGTTGATTTCATAACAATGAACTCACATATATTGTTGGATTTGAGAAAAATCACCCGCCCCTTTCCGGACGATGACCGGTGTATCGCCGGTCAGTTCGAAGACGGTTGATGGAATTGTCGGAAGAATCCCTGCATCGAGAATCATATCGACTTGATACCCAAAATACTTTTGGATATATACCGGATCAGATAGTATCTCTCCGCGCTCATCCGTGACACTCGTGTTGATGATCGGATTACCAAGCGCTGCGATGATTGCACGACAGATTTTATTATCCGGCACGCGAATCCCGACGCTCTTTCGCTTGCTCACAACCGATTTCGGAATTGTCTTGAGTCGTGTTGCCGGAAGCACAAACGTATAAGGACCGGGAATAAGATGTTTCATGAACCGAAATGCATGGTTCGATACTTTTGCGTATTCACTGATATGTTTCAAATCGGAACAGAGAAAGCTAAACGGTTTTATCCGGTCTAGTCTTTTTAATTGGTAAATACGTTCGATGGCATTTTTATTGTGAAGATCACAGCCCAGTCCGTAAACAGTGTCTGTAGGATACACGATGATCCCGCCATTCCGGAGAATCTCGACAGCTTTTGTAATTGCCCTATCCTGAGGGTTCTCTGGATGAACAGAAAGCATCATAATTTTCCTCCTAAAATCTGGATGCTGACTTTCCGGCAGCAGAAAATATACAAAGGATTTGACTCATGGGCAAACCGTCCATTATCCCCACGTACGGAAAAAATTGTAGGTTATTGATCTCCGTTTGCGGGCTGATCGGCGTTGGAGTTGAAGTCGGCCTGGAGCGTTTCTTTCAGTGAGAGGTGGTCGCTTTATGAAATAGGCGAGTCCGACAAATGTCGTCGAAATGAAACCCATTGCATGGGTCACCACGGCATAGCTCATTGCCTGTCCGGCGTCGACGGAATAAATTCGCTGAAGCGTTTGAATGACGAAGAAGTGATAGGTGCCGATACTTCCCGGTGTGGGAATAACAATCCCGATGTTCGAAATGGCCAGTAAAACAATGGCGGCCGGGAGTGTCCGGGCATCCGGCGGCATTTTCTCAAACGCCAGAAGGGGGAAATACATCATAAAAGCGTATAGACCCCATGTGATGATGCTCAGTAAAATTATCATGAGATAATTCTTCGTGTCCTTCATCGAAAGGAAACCATCGAGCAGCGAATGAAGAATCCGATGTGCGCGTTGAGAAAACTTCTTGGGTAAAAAACGGAATACAAGATCAAAAATTTTTGTTCCGAGCTCTCTTTTGAATACCAGCAGGCCGATCATTCCTGTGCCGACAGCTTCGATGATGCTCAACACAATTACGAATGTCATAATGGAAAACCGGAATCCCAAGAATGCAAATTCAGGGAATGCCGAGCTCACTTTTTGATGTATGAAAAAAAGGATCACGATCAGGATGAGGAGAAATGAAAGAATGTCAAGGATCCGTTCGAACAGCACCGAACCGAGTGCGGAGGACTTCGAGATTTTTTCGAGCTTTCCGAGTGAAAACGGACGCACGAACTCGCCAGCACGGGGAAGAACATTATTTGCCAGGTATCCGATCATCAGGGCCGACCAGCAGTTTCTGAGCGAAACCCGGTTTTTCACCGGTATGAGAAGGTACTGCCACCGCCAGGCACGAAAAAAATGACTCACAAACAAACAGGGGAGAATCATTAACGTCCAGTAGATATTGACGTTTTTTGTTGCCTGCCAGATTTGATTGAAATCCGTTCCTCGGAAAGCAAGATAAAGGAACACCGCAGCGATGACAAGACTGCTGATGTAGTTGATGATATTTCGAAGAGAGAATCGCATTACCGTTCAATCCATGAAGTGCGGCGTGTGACAAAGTCAGGCCGGATGATGGTCATTCCATTATCTTTCGCCGCTGCAAACATCCATAATGAATCATTGAACGATGATGAAGTCCACTTGCCGTGTTCTTTTTCCGACACTTTCCATGTTGAATCTGTGGGTATTTTTTGCATTCCTTTTAACGTGGTAATTTCGGTGTAAATGTTCACTCCTGCAGAACCGTTTCTGTCGAAGTTCTGAACCTCAACCGCTATAATGTTTTTTCCGGATTTTAACAGCGGTGCGATATCGAATAGTTTTACACGCTGGAATTCAACAATCAGCGAAAGAGATCGCCTCCCGTACACCTCGCCGATGAGCGAATCGTTGACAAATACGCGTGCCCATGTATCACCGATCAACTGGAGAAGGGCTGATGTCACAGTTGAATCAACCGAGAAGGTTTTTCTGAAATACGCTTTCTTCACTTGCGGCACATCTCTTTTACCGGGATTCGAACCGGGGGCATAAATTGTCGCGCTTTCGATAAGAGGATTCACATCGCGGTTGCCTCTGCGCAGTTCGTCGATCTTTTCCTGCCAGTATGATATCTGGTAATCATACCGCTTTAGTAAAAGGTCAAGGTTGTCCGGACGATAATTTTTCAGCCACGCCGCGTTGAATTCCTCTTTGAGTTTTTTTAAATCATCACGCACATCCGAACAGCGGATAATAGTCTGATCGATCTCGTTCTGTAAAGGAGTTTCCGAGGCAATCCGTTTAACGTCGACCGCCACCTTGATCTTTTTTGCAAACCACTCGTTCAGATGAACAATAAACCGGAGATAATCAAGGTGATCGCGGTTTTTTGTCACTTTTTTTTCTGCACTATCGAGAAGTCGCCGTGCAAGAGGCATCGTTGACTCGATGCTCATAACCCGTTGAGGTAGTATCGATGTCAGATAATCATCTTTCAGCGGTACAAACGGATGCCTCCATATTTCATTCCAGAATTCCTGGTTGAAAGGATCGTTAAGGATGGCATAGATTGTGGCCATTTCATCACCGGTCGTTCCGTAAAAATCGGCAAAGAATTTTTTGTTGAATTTCCCGATGTCGGAAGTCAACGGTGACCATGCGCATTCGGCTCCCCATGCATTCCCGTACCATATCAGCTCGCGCAGCGTTTCGCCGCCGTAGTCTCCCCAATTTGAAACGGATGAACCTATCGCGCCGGCCAGATAGCCTTCGCGCGTCACGTTTTGGATATCCGGAAAGGCAATCGCGTTATTGGGGAAAGGATTGACATAGTTCCGGACGCTGGGAGATGTAATAAACGGGAATCCGAATTTCTTGATTTTTTCGATTGTCGGATAGGAAAACGACGCGTGGTATTGCCAATCTATAAGGATAAAATCATTTGTGATTTTTTCGAAAATCTCAGGATGATCAAGGATAACATCGGCATAGAGCATCACCTTTTTATTGTGTTTTTTCAGCATCTGGAGGACTCGCTGATAATGCTCGGCATGAACCGTAGCGATATCTGATTTTGCCAGCCGTTCTTTGCTTGCTCCGAGTCCGACATCATAGGTCTCGTCTGCCGCCATATTAAAGTAGGGTGAACGGAATGCCGGCGCGATATCATCGATCAGATCTTGAAGAAACGCATATGCTTCTTCCGAAGTCGTGTTTAATACCTGAGCGCCGGGGAATTCGGCATACTTCACGAATTCTGGTTTTAGCAGAATGTTTTCAAAGTGTCCCAGTGTTTCGAAGATCGGGATGATTTCAATATAAAACTGGTCGGCGTACTCTTCGAGTTCTCTGATTTGCTCATGCGTCAGCGCGCCGCGGCCTTTCCAGATCGAAGGGTATTTTTCAAAAGCAAAAATGTCCTCGATATACGGGGAATAGACATTATATTTATAGCGTGCGAGGTTTCGAATGATGCGTTTCAGATTCTCCATCGTTGAGGATTGCCCGCGGCTCATATCGTCGGAGATACCGCGATACGACATGAGCGGCCAATCGTTAATACGCGCGCCAGGAACGACAATTTTATCTTCGTCTTTTGTCAGCATCTGACAGAGTGTCATCACCCCGTAGAAAATACCTTTTGACGTTTGACCTGCAATAATGGTGCGATGTGAAGAAACAGATATAGCATATCCCTCTTTGAACATCTCAGGTGAAAATGAGAGTTGGGCATCCCGGACATATGTCGATCCCGTATCGCATGTAAGAATGATGCAGTTCTTTGGAAGGGTCGGTTTTCCCTCCTCGATAATTTTTAAGGTATATGACGAGAGCTGTCTGATCTCTTCCTGAAGCTGTTGTGCCGAAAAGTATTCGCGATATGTCGAACCTCGTCCGATAACTATTACTGTGTTCGGTGTAATTGTGAACAGTAAAGGCTGCAATTCAATTCGTTGAGGTTCGGGGATTACATGAACCGGATATTGGGGTACTGCCCGGGCTGTATGTATGGTTGATATCATTACGACGATTGAAAGTAGAAGTGTTGAGTGAATGGTTCTCACAAAGACATAATCCTTCTTACGAATGAATAGTTAATATAATCAAGTATGCGATTTGATTCAATGAAGAAATTAAAAAAAGGAACATTTCGTAAAAGAGATAATGATAATGCATTATTGCAGTTTCAGTTCCATGAAAAATGCACCGGGGACGGGATTATGACGATACGGAAGGATGTATGTAAAGCCGAGTGATTGATAAAGGGTAATTGCCGCCGTCATGTCCGGCAGTGTATCAAGGCGCATCCGGTGGTATCCAATCTGTCGTGCCGCTTCGATTGCAGCAACGGCAAGCTGTTTTCCAATTCCCTGACCTCTGAAGGCCGGACGAACATACATACGTTTTAATTCGCAGATATCATCCATAATTTTCTGTACCGCAGCACACCCTGCCGGTTCGTCGCTTCTATATGCAAGGATTAAACGACCTGCTGGCGGCGAATACTCACCCGGGAGTGTGCCGAGCTCCTCGTCAAATTTTTGGAACGATAAATCTATACCGAGAGAAAACTCGTATTCTGTGAAAAGAGCGCGGATAATCTTAATTTCATCCGCTGTTGTGACGAAGTGCACTGTGATCATTCGATGAATCTTCGTTTGTAATATATCCGTGATGAACGAGCCGGTAGATACAATGTACGACACTCACGGGAAACCCGCTATATCTAATAATGAAAGTAGGACTTGACAATATACTCAATAATTATATATTTATGATAACAGTACCTTAATAATTAAGGTTAACATATTAAAATACATTAATAATATATTTCCCGGGAAACATCATGGAAAAAGCAGAGTTCCCAAAAAACAAAAAAGTGTTAGAATTAGCGGGGTATATCATGCTGTTCTTGTTAAACACGACAGTAGTCGAGGCACAGGGGACTGCATCTGCCGTTCATGTTGATACTGCCGATACTGCGTGGCTTTTAATCGCTACCGCTCTGGTAATGCTGATGACACCCGGCCTTGCATTATTTTACGGCGGTATGGTGAGACGCAAGAATGTTCTCGGAACGATTATGCAAAGCTTTGTAGCTCTGGGAATTATTTCAATCCAGTGGGTACTGTGGGGCTACAGTCTTGCATTCGGACCGGATGTCGGCCACATTATAGGAAATCTTTCGTGGGCCGGACTTAACGGAGTCGGATTAGAACCAAATGCCGACTACGGTGCAACGGTTCCCCATCAGGCCTTCATGATGTTTCAGATGATGTTCGCGGTTATTACCCCCGCACTCATAACCGGTGCATTTGCCGAAAGATTCAAATTTAAAACATATCTTGTTTTTCTTTTTTTGTGGTCGACGATTGTCTATGACCCGATAGCGCACTGGGTATGGGGAACAGGGGGGTGGATAAGAAATCTCGGTGCGCTTGATTTTGCCGGCGGACTTGTTGTCCATATCAGTTCCGGTATTTCTGCTCTCGCAGCAGCGCTGGTCATCGGACGGCGACGAGGACACACCGGAGAGCTTACACCGCCACATAATCTCACGATGACGCTCACCGGCGCAGCCTTACTCTGGTTTGGCTGGTTCGGGTTCAATGCTGGCAGCGCAATCGCTTCGGGTGCTCTTGCCGTCTCCGCATTTACCGCTACGCATTGTGCAGCCGCGGCCGCCACTTTATCGTGGCTTGTGGTCGAATGGTTACAACGTGGTAAACCCACGGTTCTCGGCGCAGCATCAGGCTGTGTCGCAGGACTCGTTGCCATAACACCGGCCTCGGGCTTTGTCGGTCCGTTAGCAGCAATTGTTATCGGAATACTCGCCGGAGCATTATGCTACACAGCAATCAGATTCAAGAGTCGGTTTAATTACGATGATTCACTCGATGTTGTCGGGGTTCATGGTGTCGGTGGTACTCTTGGTGCACTTGCGACAGGTATCTTTGCTTCGAAACTCATTAATCCGTCTGGTTCGGATGGTCTTCTTCTGGGAAATATTTCACTTCTTGGAGTACAGGCATTAAGCGTTATTGTCGCAATTATATATTCTTTTACCATGACATGGGTAATGCTGAAAGTCCTGCAAAAATTGATGGGTTTACGGGTTGAAGATCAGGATGAATTAGAAGGACTTGACCTGAGTCAGCATGGTGAAAGCGGATACTCTTTTTAAATGGCTATAGGAATTGTGAATGGTGAATGGTGAATTGTGAATGTTGAAAAGAGACAATATATAATAGTACAAAGGGATTGTAATCATTTACTGAATTACGGCTTTACTAAAAGAAAAAATCCAAGCGTGGAGTTTCATCCTCACCTGGATTTTTTTTCATGCGTATGTGACACGAGATTTATTTGCGGATAAGTTCCGTGCTATCGGTCACCGCATTTTTTACAAATTCGCTTCCCGGTTCCACTTCGCCAAGACCAAAACCGTGATACAGATTATCCATAAGTTTGGCTGTCATTGCCGTACCGGCTATGTTCTGTAATACGTCGGGTTCCACGGAAGCGGCGAATACAAACAATACGGTAACCTTTCCATTCACGGCACCATAGAGTGTGGTATCGGTGCCATCGAGAGTTTTCAATTTCAGATCCGGTATTTTTTTACCGAGGTATGCATACCATCGATCTTCATCACCGGGACCAAGATTGATCAATGCCTTAGGTTTCTTGTCGTAATTTTCCTTTGCAAGGTCTGTAGACCATCCCTTTTCGACTGCAATATCGATGATTTCCTTTCCATCAAGGTTTAAAAGAAGCTCCTCGATAAGATGGCAGAACTGCTCAATATCGACCATCAGAGCCTGCGAAATGGCCCGGACCTTTTTCTGGCGGTCAACTACAATAATGCTGGAGAGATTTGCATTCAAGGCCAGAACAGAATCGGCATAGGAATAAAATTTCTTGCCGCTTGTACTTTTCCCGAAAAAGGAAATATCGAATGTTTTCTGTTCCTTCAATTTCTTGTATGTTGAATCCACCAGTATCGGATACTTCATCTCCATCTTCATATTGCCTCGAAAATTTTCTTCGACGTTCTTTTTGGCCGTCGCCATATCTTCAGCAAGCGCGAGAGCAACGACGTTCAGTCTCGGAATGGGATTGCTGCTGTAGCGCTCGACGCTCTGAGCATAGGTAATTCGAATAAAGAAAATGAAAAGAAAGGTTAATAGAAGCATTTTTTTCATATTAAAGAGTTCCTTTCCATATAATCAAGATATTTGTCGTGGAGAAGATATAGTAGAATATCAGGATAATTGAACAAATGCAAGGGATTATAAGTCGTGCTGTGATGATATTTTGTTTCTGATTCGTACCTATTCGTCTTTGAGATCTGCCGTGAAGACAGTGACTGCTTCGCCACCGAGAAAAACTCTCTCGTTGCCGATCCTTACACTAACGACACCGCCTCGCGCGGACGCCTGATAGGCGAGGAGGTTGGTTTTGTTTAACTTCTTTTGCCAATACGGGCCGAGGCAGCAATGCGATGAACCGGTGACGTGATCCTCATTGACACCGACAGCGGGAGCGAAGAATCGTGAAACAAAATCAAATGCAGGGTTGGATGAACGACTCGTTATCATCACCCCGCGCATTTTAACTTTTTTCAAAAGGGCAAAATCGGGTGCGATATTTCGAAGAATTTCTTCCGATTCTACCTCAATGAGATAGTCCGTACGACTCTTGCCGACATACGTAGGTTGTACTTTCAGTTCTTCGAGTAGATCGGGCGGAGCCGCGGCCTCTCGAATTTCTTCAAGCGGAAAATCAAGCTCGATAAGGTTACCTACTTTTGAAGCGATGAGTGGTCCGCTCTTTGTAAGAAACCTCGCTTTTTCATCAACACGAAGTATTCCTTTTTCGCGAAGGATATGAGCTGAAGCAAGCGTCCCATGGCCGCAGAGACCGATTTCACTGGTCGGTGTAAACCACCGGAGGTCAAAACTGTTCTCTTGCTTCATTAAAAATGCCGTTATGGGGAGGTTCATTTCTGCGGCAATATTTTGCATCCATTGTTCATCTTTTGGCGCTGTCAGGATGCAAACGCCAGCCGGGTTACCGGCAAATATTTTGCTTGTAAACGCGTCAACGTGATAATACTTCATGGCGCAGTATCCTCTCTAAGGAGTATCACATAATATATTGTGATGGTACGGAATTATGTTTAAGAAATCAAACTTTGAACGCCGGTATTGTAAAACGAACGGGCTTTTTTTGCGATGGATTTATTTTCTGACATATTTATCGCCAAAGTATCCAATGCAACTACCCAGGATCGCTGTCGCCACAATGATCGGGATAACTGCAGAGAAGCCATCCATCGAGACAATAATCATAATCGGGATTGCACAGAGTTCGGCCACGACGAGTCCCTTCAACCAGCTTTTCAGACCGATCTCGATGTGTGTAATGATGATCCCCAGAACAATCCATTGAATGAAAGCCGAGGCGTTCGCGTACCAATTGAGTCCTTGAGCGATCATGGGAATGACATCAATAACACCGGCGCATACGCCGAGGAGTAGAGCTTTGAGAAGATGTTTCATACATAATGTCCAAAATTATTTGTTTTGTTTTTCATGAGATCAAACAAGTAGCGTGAATCAGCATCTATTTTTGATGAATAGCGATCTAAATGATTCAGGTAACGTATTGCCTCGTTTGGTTTTTCTTTTTGAAAATACGCAAAGGCCAGATATACGAATTCGGCAGCATTGTTCGTTTTCTCATCAATTGCACTATGAAGCGACGAGACCTGTTTAAGAAGTCTTATTCCCTCATCGAGTTGCCCTAATTCAATCAAAACACAACCCCGGGTACCAACGATCGGGGGAACAGAATGATTCTCATTATATGCCCTTTCTGAATATATTCCAGCTTTTTGAAGTGATTCTGGGTCGTTCTTTAACAAATATGCCCATGCAATGTTATTATTAAGACCTATGTCATACTTATGATCGTGTGCTCGGTGAAGGACTGACTCGAGTGTCGCTACCGCCTCGTCGTATTGATGAAGACGAATAAGCGACATCGAATAGGAAAGAACAGGTACCCCGGATAAAGGAAATTTCTCAAGAGATCTTCGATATATCTCGTTCGCAGCATGGTAGTTTTGATTCTCGAACAATTCCTGCGCTTCAATCACATCGCTGTATGCCAGAAACTCTGCAATTTCCTCCTCCTTCATAAAAGGCGCTTTTAGCAATCGTAATCCATCACTGGGTATCCTGATGCCGCGTGATGCAACCTTTATTGGCAATATCGCTGAGGCGGCCATAAAGATATTGGACATGACAAATATCGTCGGTAGATGAAAATTATGTCTGCCCAGGAATCTATTGATGTCGAAATCTCCCAGAATAATGACTGCCAATATTGCCAACGTCTGTAGGAGTAATCCTCCACCCGAAACGATTGCCATGCGTGTTCGAATATTTGTTGAATCATGTGTACTCAAAAATGTCTGACCGCTGGCGATTCCCCTGGTAATCACAACGAGGATGCCGAACATGTGCTTTTGAAAAATTGTCCGGCCATTACCAATCATCACCCTATTTACCTTGAAGTGCACTGACTTAGCGGCAAGAACATGTCCTAGTTCATGGATGTAGATATTGACATAGCAAAGGATAAAGAAAACAAAATATGTACGAAGAGAAAAAACGGGAATCCCGAGATATATCCACAGATATATCAACATCGTTCCTACAATAATACCCAGAATAATTCCGGGGAGAATGCTTCTAGTCCTTAATTTCATCCGATACTCTTGAAGAATGTGATAATTCGGAATAAATAAAATTTTTGCACATCAGGGATTGAGATATCAATTCAAGTCCGGAGGCGACAAATGTGATTCGATATAGATTACGAAATGTGGTGGATAATGTCAAGAGAATCCGATTCCTGCTTACATTTTTAACTTTTTTAAGGATATCGACATACCCCGGCAATCTCATTGTTATTTCTTTGTTTTCCAGTCAGCGATAAGCTTCTCGACTACGGATGTGTCGAGTTTCTGATCTTTCGTTTTTCCGACTTTGATCGCCTCTTCCGCTGTGGTTATTGCTACGCTGTATTTTCCGGAACGGGCCAGTAGTTCGGCTTTTGTTCTCAGGTTAAAATAATTTTTATCGAGAGCGATCGATCGGTCAATCCATGTCATCGCTTCGTTCAAATACAACTTGTTATCAAGGGAAAATCGTGCCGCTTCATTCAATACCTCCCATTTACCCATGGAAGCCTGAAGTTTTGAAAGCGTATTGAATTCGATCTTGAATCCGATCCTAAGTTTTTCCCATGCCAGAACAAGGCGAGCTGAATTCGGAGTGAGATCGGTGAAATTGAACGACATCCACTCTTCGTGCGGACCGGATTCAGGTATGACTTTAAACCGGATGCTGTCATACTTTGCATTGTAAATCGTCCCCCAGTTCTTTGTCTCGGTATTAAAAACGACCGTCCATTCCTTGGGAGTCGGGATAGTCACGAGGCGGTATGTTCCTGCGGCGATTTTCTTTCCTTCAATTATTGTATCGTCACCCAATGTCACCAGCGTCGGTTCGTTGGCGCCGGTTCTCCAGATCTCGTTGTATGGGACCAGCTTTCCCCAGATCTCCCGTCCTTTCACACCGGGACGATGATACGAGACGGATATTTCGCTTAGACCCACAGTCTGGGATATCTTTGCCCCCTGACTCAAACGCGGTACTTGAAGCTGCTGTGACTGTGATTGAGCGATACAGAGAGCAAGTATGATGACGATATAAAATGCCGTCCACAACTTTCGTTTATATATGAGCATAATGTATCTCCTTTGATGGTAAAATAATAGATGATCCGGCTTTGATAATCCGACTTACATCTGCGATCTTTTCATCAATTCTTGCATTCCCTCTTCGACTTCATTTCGGGGAAGATTTCCCCGCCGGAGTTCATCGTCTGTCTTACATAACAAACGTTTATAGAATCCGATTCCATCATTTTTCATTTCAGCCTGATTTGTTTCAATAAGTTCGAACAGAACATCCTCTGCTTTTGCATACGCTCCCCGCTGTTCATAATAATGAAAAAGTTTTTTCATAACGGCAGGTGGCAATACAACATCATAAAGCCCCCGTAGGAGAATGTCGATTCTCTCGTCGTATGATCCTACCGCGATATCATTATCCTCTGTTAACGCCTCGAGGAGGAAATGGAGTGATCTTTGATACCGCAAACGGTACTGGTCGTCATCCTTGCGAAGCTCAAACACCTGTCCCTCGGCATATAGAAGCTCAGAAATAGCGAGACACTTATTTGTATCAAAGGTACCGCCCGAATGGAAGAGGGTGATCATGTCTTCATCTGAAAAAGAAGAAACCATGGCCGAGCCGAGTCCGATATACATCTTACCGGCATCATCTATTTCGAGGAGGGCATCCTCTGTTGACTTCAGGTCTTTCTGGCCAAGGACTTTGGAAAGGGCCCGTGCAAGCATCTCGATCATGCGGAGCAAATAGTCGCGTTGATACATGATCTATTTTTAAAAAGTACTTTTTTTATTGTCGATTTATGATTGATGATTTATGAGGGGAGAAGGCATTTCATTTTTTCCCTCATCACAAAGTCTGATGTCTAACCTCTAAATTTACAAAGTAATAGGGATCAAAGGTTCCTTGGATGAATAATCCGAGTCGTTTTTTAAATTTATAAATCATCAATCATACTTCATGAATCTCATTAATTATTTATTCTTCTTCTTCTCTGGATAACGATGAAAGTCCCAGATACGTAATACTCAGGTCTTTTAAAAGTCCGCGTGCTTCTTCAACCTGATCTTCCCGGACGAAGAGGCGTGCCGGTTGTACTAACTGGTCGATCTGGTTGAAATTCTCTCCGATAAAGTAATAAGTAATCTCACCGTCGTCGAGAAGGGATTTGATTACTGCAATATCGACGAGATTAAAAGTCGACAATAGTTTGACGAATTTATACATCTCGGGTTCAGCCGGGATCGATTCGACAAGCGGAACATCGCATTCTTTGCACTCGGTGATTCCATCAATATATTCTGCACGGCAATTGGGACAAAACATGATATTCCTCCCTACAATTATTCTGAGATGATACAAAATGCACGGACAGAAAAAGAACCAAAGTGCCGGATTTTGACGGGTACTGCGTAGAATTTGAATCCGTGATCGGGGACGGATTGAAGATTACACATATGCTCGACGATTGGGATATTCGCTCTGAGAAGGAGAGAATGCACCGGCCGGGTGAGGTCGTCCGTATCGTCGATGTTCATTGAATCGATGCCGATGAGGATTGCTCTTTCGTGAACAAGAAAATTGGCTGCATCTCTTGTAAGATACGGATGTCCCTGAAAATACTGTTCACTATGCCAGTGCACGTCCCAGCCCGTGTGAATAAGCACGGCTTTTCCCTTCACGTCATATTTTTCCAGACATTGTTTATTCACTGCACGGCCGTTCACAAATGGACAGCGAATGATTATTCCTTCAAGATCGGCGAGAGATTCGAGCCGAAGCTCTGAAAGATCGGCCCCGTTTTCATAGCGATGAAACGGTGAATCGATATACGTGCCGGTATTGGCTGCCATCTCGATCTTACCGATGTAAAACTCAGTCCCGTCAGCGTAATGCTTGCGTGAATCCGACCTTGTAAGAAAATCAGTTATCACAGGCGCCGGAATTCCGGGATATGTCGGCATGCCATGTTCGATGGTATGACTGACATCGATGAATCGCTTCGATTTCATATCCATCATTAATGTGCGTTTTCCGAACCGAGAGAACCGAGCGAGAAAGCCATTTCCAGATCATAGCGGGAATAGACACGGAATGCGATGAGTGTTTCGGATTTCTCAATTCCCTCTACTTTCCGGATTCTATCGGAGACGATCGTAGCGAGCTGCTCGTTTTCTTTTACACGAATTATGGCCACGAGGTCGAATCTCCCGGCGACGGAATATACTTCGGTGATCCCCGGCATTTCGGCAAGCAGTTCTGCAACTTTTGATACTTTGTCGTGAGCAACAGTGAGTAATACGAGGGCTGTAGTCATGCGCCTCTCTCCTTCCTTAAAGATTTTTTATTCTAATGGTTGACGTAGTATTGTTTTCCATTTTTCCGGGGCGACCCGCCGGAAATCACTGAGATAAATCTCGTGATGTTTACCGCGGAGACTGTATCCGTTCTCTTTAATATATGAATGTAATTTTTGAATTGTCGGTCCTTCTGTAGAAAAAGGGCCTATATGCATTATCTGTGCGGAATGTGCTTCTGCATAGGCTTCAAAGCGGACAGCATCAAGAGCAGGAAGCTCTTTTTTCTGTCTCACGTTCTCGATCGCATGGTTGACAAGCAGCCGGGTAACATACTTCGGCTGCATGATCATGACGGTCCATTTCCATATGTCCTTATTTTCTACACTGAAATCTGCCATTGAATCGGTCCACCATAATCCTTCAAGCGGAGGAACTCCGTAATCAATTGATGGTTTTCCTTTTTTAAGAGCAAATTTCATTGTATACGATAAACTGTACAAAGCTTCGATAGCGTTTTTAAAATTAACAGATGTATTGGGATCACCGGTTCCGTAGATCATCAGAAAATTCATTCTTGGGACTTTGACCATGACCGGCGTCTTTGTCGGGGCACTGTATAATTGCTTTAGTTCTTTCTTAAAATTAATTTTTTTCACGAAAGCCTCTTTTTTTCTATTGGAAATTTTTATGGTGAAAAAAATTACCGTGTAGATGTATTACCATCATTCCCGATATTCTTTTGATAATGATAATATGCAGCACATGCTCCTTCCGAAGAGACCATTGGTGCCCCCAGAGGATGTTCAGGTGTACATTGTGTGCCGAATGCAGTACAATCGTTAGGCTTCTTCCGACCCTGAAGTATAATGCCTGCGATGCAGAGCGGGGATTCATGAACTTCAAGTCCGGTTAAATTAAAGAGATTATCAGCATCAAATTCTGCATAATCTTCATTTAGTCTGTATCCGCTCATTGGAATTTCGCCGATGCCGCGCCACTTCCGGTGCGTCGTGGCAAAGACTTCTCTTATCAACTTTTGTGCAGGCCGGTTTCCTTCTTTCCGGACCGATCGGCCGTATTGGTTCTCGACTTCTGTTCGACCCTCTTCAAGCTGTTTTATAACCATATACAGACCCTGGAATATATCGACCGGTTCGAATCCGGTGACAACAATGGGGACATGATATCGTTCTGCAATCGGTATGTATTCCTCGAATCCCATGACTGTGCAAACATGTCCGGCTGCAAGAAAGCCCTGGACACAATTTGTCGGCGATGAAAGTATTGCCTCCATCGCCGGAGGAACAAGAACGTGCGAGCAGAGAATCGAAAAATTTTTCAGTCCGTTTTTTTTTGCCTGCCATACAGCCATTGCATTTGCGGGTGCTGTAGTCTCGAAACCGACTGCAAAAAAGACAACCTTCTTCTCGGGATTCTCTTGAGCTATTTTAACGGCATCGAGTGGAGAATAGACGATTCGAATATCGCCGCCTTCGGCTTTAACGGTCAGCAGGTCTTTTTGTGTACCCGGGACGCGCAGCATGTCGCCGAACGAGGTAAAGATCACCCCGGGTTGCGAAGCTATGCGGATTGCTTTTTCTATGATTTCCAGCGGTGTGACACACACAGGACAGCCGGGACCGTGAACAAGAGTGATGGAATCGGGCAGCATAGATTCGACTCCATATTTCACTATCGTATGTGTCTGACCGCCGCAGATTTCCATGATTGTCCACGGATGTGTGATCAGAGCGGCGATTTTTTCGGCGTACTTTTTTGCAGTGCCGGCATCCCGGTATTCGTCAATGAAACGCATCCCTCACCATCAAAAATAGAATTCACCCTTTAAGAATATTGAGCCGGGGTAGTACCAATATTCAGTGAACTGATCTCCGATAAAAATCTGTCCGCCGAGTGTCAGCGATGCATTTTCTGTAACGGAGTATGTTGCCATTATGGCGAAAAACCGACTCCCGTCGTTCAAGTTTCCAATTGTCGAGATCGAAGCCGTGACCAGTGGATGGATCTGATACATTGCCTGAACGGCAAGATAGTCGCGCGCCAGGTTTAAGATCTCCCCGTTGATTAAACGTACGAGCTCGTACAATGTTCGGTCGTTTTTCCCTTCTCCGTTATGGTGATACTCAACCAGAGCGTACAATTTCGAGGTAAACTGATAATCGGCTCCAAGAATAAATGTAGTGAAATTTGAGCTCAAGTTCTCGCGCTCTGTGGAAACGATCAGTTCACCGCGGACGCCTGCATCGAGTAAATTCCCTGCGAAATCACCGCCGATGATCAATCGGTCGTCGAAAATCCCGCCGACGGTTGAAATATCAAATTCCTCGAAATTCGTACGGAACCGGTAGCCGGCATTGCCGTGCTGGTTTTTTTGCGGGTTAACGACAAATTGAAGATCGGTAAATTCACCGAGGAAGAATTTTGTCGAAAATGCATCGACGCCATCTTTCTCGATTTTTGCAAAGCTGGTCGGGTTGAGCGGATTGAAAAGGTCCGTCGGATTCCAGATGCGTCCGGTTCCCCAGGAGATTCTCTGTCGTCCGAGGACAAATTCGATACTGCCGAGTCGTTGTGTGAATGTAAATCGATCGATAAAATGGAGCAATGAAAAGTGCGATTCGTTGACAGGCTGCCATGTCAGCTTCATGACCTGCCGGCGGGGTTCCTCCTGCTGGAGTGGCATCAATACGGAGGTCGAGTGGTAGGCCGAAGTTGCTTCGTATTCGAGTACCAGACGCGCATCGGTCCAGAGCGTAAGGTCGGGGCGAAGTCGAAGCCGTGTTACATTGACGAATTGATCCCTGTCGGCCCGGATAAGATTCGAGATCCAATCGTTCATCCGTTGATAGACGGGGAGGTCGACAACATACCCGGAGAACGAAAATTCGTATTGGGCGAGGGTAGATTGTGAAAATAAAAAAAGAATTATAATAGTTAAGAAAAAACGGTTCATAAATCTCATATTTAGATATTGCTCATTCTCAAAATATATTTCACATCAGTGCTGTCCAAAATAAATCCTAGAACGAATAAGATTTGATAATTTCGTTTTTTGAAAGAACGCCGTAGGTCAACGATCTCGACGACCGATAGGTCGGCGGACGTGAAATCTTGGCAGAATTCGACAGGCAATAGAGAATTCGAGCTCCGACAGGAGCGACATCTGGAAAGAGCAGATTTCACCCCTGACGGGGTTATGAATTATATTGACTATTTAAAAAATCCTAACAAGATTCCGTCCCTATCGGGACTCAGTAACCGACTAATGATTATGTATTTTTTTGAGTTTATTTTGGACAAATAAGATTTCACATAATTGTATACAACCGATCTATTTATCAGATCCCGTCCCGACACCCTTCGACCCCTCGACAGGCTCGGGGCAGGCAGGCTCAGGGTAAAAAGCCGGAACGGAATGACGAACATCGTGGCAAAGCGTCATTTTCATTGCGCGATATCCTGCTCGATACGGCCGTCACGCAAAAGGATGACACGACGGGCATTCTGTAATACCTGATGATCATGTGATGAAAAAACGAACGTGATCTTTTTTTCTTCATTCATTTTTCTCATGATATCAATCAGTGAAAATGCCGTTACGGAATCGAGGTTTGCCGTAGGTTCATCGGCCAGAACAATCGGCGGATTATTCACGATTGCCCGGGCGACAGCAACCCGCTGCTGCTGTCCGCCGCTCATCTCATTGGGGCGTTTGTGGGCCAGTTCGGCTATCCCGAGCTCCTCCATGATCTTCATTGATTGTTCTCTTCGAACCTGCTCAGGGATATTTAACAGCATCATTTTAAATTCAATATTTTCCATAGCGGAAAGAACGGGAATAAGATTGTACGCCTGGAATACAAATCCGATCTTATTGAGACGAAGTGTTGAGAGAGTCCCTTTCTGTTTATCAGTCAGTTTGTCGCCGTCAAGAATGACCTCTCCATTTGTCGGCTTGTCCAGTGCACCGATAATGTTCAGGAGCGTTGTCTTACCCGAACCGGAAGGACCGGCGATGGCAAGAAATTCGCCTTTTTGTATTGAAAATGTGACGTTGTGGAGTGCGTGGACGGGGACCCCGTCGTCGTCATATATTTTTTCGATGTGTTCGGTGTGAATTATTTCCATGGAATACCTCAAGTCAGATCAAATATATTGAATTGCACGTACGGGCTCTAATCTCGTCGCTTTGAATGCCGGATAAATTGCCGCGATCATCGAGATCAGAGGAATAATGGTGATCGCATTTATCATTCCCTGTACCGTCAGGATCGGATGGATGATGGGACTCGCTCCAACAAGTGTGAGTCCTTCACCTACAGCCGAAAGGTTAATGCCATTCGAAACAAGAGGTGCATAAATGAGCAAGCCTATGACGATTCCGACCACGGTTCCGATCGCACTCAGAAAAAGGGCTTCAACGATTATCATGTTGAAAATGCGCACATTTTTCATTCCGGTCGCCATCAGAATTCCGAGCTCGCGTGTACGCTCGAATACGGACATCAGCATGGTGTTGATGATACCAAAAAGTATGGCTATACCGATGATTAGATAATAGATGACCATTGCCTGTCTGCCCACTTCGACGACCATGATGATATTCGGAATCAGATCAAAGTATGTAAGCACTTCATATGATTCACCAATCGATGAGACAATTGTGGATTGTGTCTGTGCAAGCTGGTCGGTGTTCTTTGTGATGACCGCAATTTCCGAAATGGCATTGTTTAATCCCAGCATCTTTTGGGCATGGTGAAGAGTAATAAAAATATATGCACGATCGAAATCAGCTCCTGAAGTCTCGAATATTCCGATGACACGGAAAGCATCGGAGCTCACGCGTCCATCAGCGTCTGAAGCCATAAGGACAATCTTGTCCTCAAGTTCAACCGAGAGTTTTTCAGCCAGTTTTTTACTGATAATGATTTCGTTTTTAGTTGAGTCGAGATAATGTCCGGCAATAATAGACGCTTTGATTTTTGTAATATTTGCTTCCCTGGCCGGATCAACTCCGACGATGGTTATTCCCGAAGAGTTGGAGGCACTGCTGATTATACCGTACGTGATGACTCGTCTGCTGAAACATGCAATGTTCGGGTTGGTGCTGAGAACCTTTTCTACGTTCTCATATTCCTTCATGGAATTTTCAATTATCTTGTTATCGTTGAATCCCCTGGAGTGGATTTCGATATGCGCAATGTGCGACCGGATCTGATTATCGAGCATCTCGATGAGGAGTCCGTTATAAATTGCATCGGTCAGGACAAGCGCCGTGATTCCGATCGCGATTGCAGTCATCACGATCAATGACCGGCGTTTATTGCGCCATATATTCCGCCATGAAAGTTTGAAGAGCATAGTCGTTATACGTGATGTAAACCCTTTAACGGTTCTAATTTTGCCACACGATATGCAGGATAAATGCACGAAATAAGTGAAATAATAAAAATTGATATAGACGCATTTCGAAAAAGGTGAAATTTAAGACTTGAGACGATCTTCGGCATAAACCCGTATTGCTGATAGAGATCACCCAGATTACCTCCGATAATAATCGGATGAGTGATGATCGTATAATTGATGATTGCTGCGATGATATTCCCGATGATGATACCGACGACTGCCATGAAAGCCGTCTCGAGAAAAATCAATTTCACAAGAGTCGAATTCGGCATTCCCATGGAAAGTGAAACACCGAATTCGCGGAAACGCTCCGTGACGGACATTAGCACGGTGTTCAAAATGCCGAATGCGACAATAACCATGAGGATGCCGGCATACAAAATGGCGCTGGTTGTATCCACCTCCATATGCTGTTTCAGGTCCGGATTAACATCTTCCCACGTCATGGCGGTAAGATGCGGATCGAGCGATTGTGTCAGGTAATGCTGGACGCCGGGAATATCGTCAAGATTGTTGAGAGTAAGTACGATCGCGTGGACCCGGTTCTGCATACCGAGAAGGTCCTGTGCTGCGGCGAGTCCCATGAAAATTCCCATGGCGTCGAATTCCGGAGCTCCGGTTTTCACAGTGCCGGTGATCGTATATTTCATGTTTCCGAGCGATCCGTCGATTCCCTGTGCAAGCACAACGATAGTATCACCTATTGCAGCATTGAGATTCTGCAGGAGTTTATATCCGACAACAATCGCAGTACCGGTATCTGAGGAAAAGAATGTTCCCCGGTTGAGCCGCGACTGAAAGGTTGATACGCGCTGCTCGGTTGCCGGCGAGATGCCGAGGATCATGACGCCAAGCGAATGTTCCTTATAACTGGCAAGTCCCTCTCCGTAAATACGGGGTGTCGCAGCGGCAATTGCCGGATTCCCCGCGATGAGGGTTCGAAGTGAATCCGTTTGAACAACACAGAGCTGAAGAGATGGATTCTTCTGATATCCTTCCCGCTGGATCTGGACATATCCCGAAAACATTTTCGCCATGGCCTTGATGTTCTCTTCCCATGTTCCGACCTGTGCCCCACGCATGACAATGGTGAGAAACACGGCAAAGACAACGGCCAGAATCGTCAGAAGCGAGCGCCGCTTGTTTCGCCAGATATTTCGCCAGCCAAGTTTTAGAAGAAGTTTCATATCTGTATGGACTGAAAATGATTTTTAAATCTCTGTGTCCTCCGCCTATAAAGCCATTGAAGAGTACTCCGTGTATTCTGTGGTTATATTTTTACCATGATTAAATATAATACCCCAGTTGCGAACAGCCTTTTTGTAGTGCTGTGCTCCCTTCTCTGAATCGAAATTAATATTAGGAGCACTGCCGCGGAGGACACTGCGCCAAAGGCGCATGCGCCTACGGACGCCGAAGGCTTTGCCGTAGGCGTGCCTCCGGCGCAAGAGAATCCGCAAAGGTCACAGAGTTGAAGTCAATATATTACCAAAAATACTATCTCCGTTCCAATTCACGAAATGAAAAAATCTTATTGCTGATCGGTATATCAAATGTCACATCGACGAGCTCGAATGTCGTCGAATGTCCCGGCTTTACCTTATTCACCATTTCCCATCGACTCGGAAGTTTCCGGCCGCCCATTATCTTGAAATCCGAATACACCATTGAACGCATCAACTTTCCTTTTTCATCGTAATACTCGACGGTTGCAGGGAGATAATCTGCCTGTCTTACCCAGTATAACAGCCGTCCCCAAACTACAGGTGCAGTAGGTCTCGGAAGGAGCTCGATCTTCCAGCACCGCTCTCCCTGCACATCATCCTGCCCTATAATTTTTTGTACGTAATCTTCGTTCAGGTTTGATTCGCGAACAAGGTCATCGTTTGTGAAGTCGGATCCATTCCACGATTGCAGCATCATCGACGGGGGTAATTTTATTGTTGTTTCCGTATTCTTCAAATAGCTCCACATTTCGTTTTTAATCTTCAGCGTTTTATTGCCTGCTTCTTTTTTCGGAGACTTGATCACAATGAGCGCCTTATCATTTCCCACCCACCAGCTTTCCATTTCCATGCGGCGGCTGTAATCGGGAGTTACGACGGTCATGATAAACGTTCCCTGGCATGAGTTTCCCTTTATGAGATTTTCTGATTTCCTGATAATTTCCTCGGCTGATTGTGGAAAGAGAGGGGAGTAAAAGATAATAAAAAAAAGAATTGTCGAAAATATTTTCATTGTTGAATTCTCCTGATCGAGGGAAAAAGGGTGTGAGTCACGCGTTCGGATCAAGATCTTTCAGTTCGTCCGATCCCCTCTCCATCTGTTCCAGCATCTTCAGCGTCTCCCGGGCTTCTTCTTCATCCATTGTACTTATGGCAAAACCGACATGGACAATCACATATTCACCAACCTTCACCTCCGGCTCCCAATCAAGGCACACCTCTTTCTGAATCCCTCCAAAACTCACCTTGCCCATTAACAGATCGCCTGAGCGGTATATTTCTAAAACCTTCCCCGGTATTGCCAGACACATACAAACTCCCTATAGGAATAATAATATTAGTGTACGAGATTTTTACCAGTGATACAATTATCAATAAAAATTTAATCACCACACTCGACATCAAGTCGAGTAATGGTGTTTAATGCAGTTTATCAATTCCTTTTTTCAGTCGAAGTGCTGCGGCAATTTGTCCGAGCGAAATGCCCCCATCATTCGGCGGCACACGTTGGTGCCAGTATGGCTTGAAGCCTTCTTCCTGAAGACGCCGGATTGTTCTCTCGGTAAGATATTTGTTTTGAAAACATCCGCCGCTGAGTGCCACGCGTTGTTGTTGAATTTTTTTTACAACGGAAATAATAATCTCAGTCAATGTATTATGGAATTTTGTTGAAATATGACCGACCGCAATTCCATGAGTATGGTCAGATACTATTCCTCCAATCATGGGAAACCAATCTATATAAAAAAGATGTTTAAGGTATAACCCTTCGACTTCCCCTCGACTCGTCCCGCTTCCCTCGACACCCTTCGACCGCTCGACCGAGCTCGCGGCAAGCAAGCTCAGGGTTCGCTCGGGACGGACCGCGGGACTCGCTCGGGATCGCTCAGGGCGAGAGTTGAAGGTTGAAGGTTATCGGTTTTTCCTTCCACTATAGTATAAGAATATGATTCATCGGTAACTTGCCGGATCGTAGCAAATTCTAGTTCCATGGCTGTTTCGCCCTCGTAATTCGTCCGCTGTCGAAGTCCGATTATCGAGGCAACACCGTCGAAAAGCCGTCCGATACTCGACGTCAAAGGAGAATTGATTTTCTTTTGAAGCATTGTCTGAATGACCGAAAGCTCAGATTGTGTGAATGCTTTTATACAGGCAAGATCGTTCTGTTTGAATGCTTCGTCTCCTGCTTTTGCATACAACATTCCAAGGGCGATTCTTCGCGGTTCACGAATTGCCTGATCGCCTCCCGGAAGAGGGAAAGGACGAAACGTTGCGACGCGATTGAATCCGTTCTCATCTATTAATAAAAATTCTCCACCCCAGATTGTCCCGTCAAGGCCATAGCCCGTTCCGTCCCATGAAACTCCTAGAACCTTGCCATTCAGTTCGTTTTCCGCCATGCATGAAGCGATGTGGGCATAATGATGCTGAACCGGAAGAATCTCGATTCCCATACTGCGGGCATGTTTTGTCGAGAGATAATCAGGATGCTCATCACACACTACTGTCGTCGGTGTAAACGAATAGAGCGTCTGCAGACTCGCGATCACATTCTTAAATGCCGTCAATGCTTCGTGTGTTTCGAGATCGCCTATGTGCTGACTGATAAATGTATTACTGCCCGCCGTGATCGCGACGGTGTTTTTCAAATGGGCGCCGACTGCAAGCATCGAAGGAATTTCAGACACGCGCATTGGAATTGGGAGCGGAGCAAACCCCCGTGCTCGTCGTAGAACGAGCTCCCGGCCTGCCATTATACGTACAATGGAATCGTCGACATGACGCAGTATGGACCGGTTGTGTATAAGAAATGCATCGGCTATATGCTGGAGACGCGACAGGGCTTCATGTTCATCGATACAAATAGGTTCGTCTGAAAGATTTCCGCTGGTCGCGACGACCGGGAACCCGAGTTCTTTCATGAGTAAATGATGGAGTGGAGTATACGGGAGCATGATGCCGAGATAAGGATTGCCGGGGGAAACGGCGTTCGATAGTTTCGGGTTGAAAGTTGAAAGTTGAAAGTCTTGATAGTCATCTCTTTTTTGCAATAGAACAATTGGAGATTCCGGCGATATGAGAAGTCGTTCTTCGAGTGCCGAGACCTCACAGAGCTTTTTTACGGTGTCGAGCGAAGGGACCATAACCGCAAACGGTTTTTCTTCATGATGTTTACGGGCGCGAAGGTTTAGAACAGCATCATCGTTCCGTGCATCGACAATGAGATGAAATCCTCCGAGTCCTTTGACGGCAACAATATTTCCAGACCGGATCATCTCTGCTGCAGTTTTTAAAGCTTCAAAATGCGTTGCTGTAATATTTCCCTGAATATTCCAGAGTTCGAGGTGGGGGCCGCATTCCGGACAGGCATTCGGCTGTGCATGAAAGCGCCGGTCTAGCGGGTCTTCATATTCCTTCCGGCACATGTCGCACATGATAAATTGCTTCATTGTCGTTGAAGGCCGGTCGTAGGGAAGTGATTCAATGATTGTGAATCTGGGTCCGCAATTTGTACAGTTTGTAAAAGGATAACGATACCGGCGATTTGTCGGATCAAATATTTCCCGAAGGCAGTCCGGACATGTTGCTATATCGGGCATAACGAGTGCGCTCGGGGTACCCCGGTCATCGCTCTCCCGGATTTCAAACGATGTAAAACCGACAGGATCAAGCAGTGACGGCTCCAGACTCTGGATAAAAGCACGAGGAGGTTTTTCATGCGTTAAACGCAGAATGAACTCATCGAGATCAGGTCTTTCGCCTTCAACCTCGATGAGAACACCCTGAGTAGAATTGATCACCCATCCGGCGAGGCGCATGTCGGTGGCAAGGCGATAGATAAACGGACGGAAGCCGACTCCCTGAACCGCACCGCGAATCACAATATGCAGACGTTGCTTTTGCATTACCCTCAGAACATCATGTCACTTTTTCTTCACCTGACTGGATAGCCATTCGCACCACAATTCAATCCCTTCATTTGTTGTACATGATGTTTGAAAAACGGTCAGAGACGGGTTAATCTGAAGCGCATTTTTTTTGAGTGTGTCGAGACTGCACTGGACGTAAGGAACGAGGTCAATTTTATTGATAATTAACACGGAAGCATTTCTGAACATCGCCGGATACTTAAGCGGTTTATCGTCGCCTTCGGTAGTGCTTGCTACGACAACCTTCAACGCTTCCCCAAGATCATAATTAGCCGGGCAGACGAGGTTTCCCACATTCTCAATGATAACAATTTCAAGTGAAGATAGATGGAGGTTTTCCAGGGCATTTTGAACCAATTTTGCATCAAGGTGGCAACCGCCGTTCGTGACAATCTGAATTGTCGGAATCCCAAAACGCGCAACTCGCTTTGCGTCCAGATCGGTCTGGACATCCCCTTCGATGACCGCAATTCGTATCTTCTCCCGCAGATACTCAAGAGTTTTTTCAAGGATGCTTGTTTTCCCCGAGCCGGGTGAGCTGACTATATTGATAACAAAAAGGCTGTGTTGTCGGAACAGTTCCCGATTTTGCCGGGCTACCTCGTCATTTTTATCCAGTACTTTTCGTTCTATTGTAATAAAACTCATGGAGCCTCCGTTTGTTCATCTGTAACTTCAATCTCCACTACCTGGAGCTCGTTCCCTGATATCATCCGCACATCCGTACTGTTGCAGAACTGACAGTAAAAAGCAGAATGATCGAGCAAATTTTCTTTCCCGCATTGCGTGCAGCGTATAACAACCGGAATGTGCTCTATGACAAGTGCTGCACCTTCCAGAGGCGTGTTACCGATTATTGCATTGAAACAAAAATCCAGTGAATCGGGGACAACGCCCGCCATATCGCCGATACGGACTCTCACTATCCGAACCTGTTGCGGCCCTTCAACAGGCAGGTGCTGGCACACGATGTCGATTATATTCTGTGCTATTGAGAGTTCATGCATAGTTCAGAACAATGTAAGATTCGATAATGATATTC
The DNA here is from genome assembly GCA_963776275.1 of Ignavibacteriota bacterium. Classification (GTDB taxonomy): domain Bacteria; phylum Bacteroidota; class Ignavibacteria; order UBA10030; family CAVZMI01; genus CAVZMI01. The sequence goes on along the minus strand of CAVZMI010000020.1, from coordinate 103,765 downwards.
GCAAGCCATTTTTTCCGCTTGCTTTTTTGAATTCTCTCCTGTAAGTTTAACAAGAATGACCGCCCATTGAGCTGCCTCCCGGCTCAAAGTACGGGATTGAGAAATCTGAAGTATCGTTGAATGTTCGTTATTCGATATACACAATAGATAAATTCATTTATTTGTACTCGGCAAATTGAGGAAACCTCTCGAATGAAAAAACCAGCCATTATCGCGATACTATGCATTGCACTGTTCTCATTTTCTGCTGCGAATACCGTCAAGAGTAAAGACCGCGGATATTTAATAACGCTTCCAGATGACTGGAGATCGATTCCCAGCCGGGTTATTTCAGAGGTCATTGATGAAGTTGCAAAGGTTGATTCGACATTTGCCAGACAAAAAATTGAGTTTGCGTTTCAACCGAAGAATCTGAAAGACTGGTTTTCGAATCCTCACATTCTCGTCGAATATAAGGAGCTGGCAAATCCCCGGCGGCTGAGTCTTGATCAATATGAGGCGCTATATACTCCGGAAATAATGAGAAAAGGGAAAGGGCTGGCAGGTTCCATCACACCGTTTATGAGAGTTGACAGCATCAACTTTTCTCAAAAATCAAATATCATCTGGATAAAAACTGCTGCCCTCTTGGGAGGAGTTCCGTTAATTCACATGCTTGCAGGATTCATTCCGACTTCGGACGGGATGCTGAAAATCTATTGCTATTCAAGCAGCGGCGATTATTGGAGACATGAAAAAGTATTTACACAAATTATCTCCTCGGTTACTTTCCAGGGTGAAGGTTCCGAGAGTTCGTCATTTTTTGAATCGATGAATATTGTAAAGATTATTGTGATTGTTGTTGGTGCCGCATTTGCCGGATTGTCCGCTGTCGCATTGAAGAAAAATCTTGCCTGAGATTTCCGGGGAACGCTCCAAGCCTCTCTATTTCTTTGATCGTATTCTTCAACTCACTGGAGGGATGGGTATGGCGGGATGGAATGACCATACGAAGTGAGCATATACTTATCGGGAGAAAACGATCGCCTCGATACGGCTTTTAAGTCAGCAGATACGCTTGACGACGGGACTGTTTGGATTTTTTTTGTATTGATAAAAAATCAAAATATCAACCCTCACTTCATATCCTTTATCCTGATCTCTATACTCTTTGTATCTTTGAGTAATTCTATAAGCTTTGAGACATCAGTATCGCCGTAGTGGTAAGGATAAAGAATTTTCGGCATGAATGTTTTCGCTGAGCGAGCAACCTGTTCCGGAGTCATCGTCCACGGCTGATTCATCGGTAAAAAAGCGATATCGATGTTCTTAAGATCTTTCATTTCGGTAATATCTTCCGTATCGCCTGCGATATAAATGCGTATCTCGCCGAGTGTCAGGACGTAGCCGTTATCACGCCCTTTGGGATGATACTTTTCGCACCCCGGTGTTGTATTGTATGCAGGTACTGCTTCAATGAGAATACCTTTGATTGTTTTCGATTCGCCATTTGTCATTACCATTCCTGTTTTCAAAATGTCGAAGGTAGATTTGTTAAGAATAATGTTTGTTCCTTTTTTAGTAAAGTGACGAATAGCCGGTTCAAGAAAATGATCAGGATGCTCGTGCGTTATGAGAATGATATCGGCTTTGGGCATTTTCGAAATATCGGCATAACGGCCAATCGGGTCGACGTAAATTTTAATTCCATGATAATCCAGCATCAATGATCCATGCTCGATGCAGTGGATGATCAGATTCCCCTTTTTGGTCTTAATGGTGTCCGGCGTATTTTTGACAAGTGCACTATAGGCAAGTGTGGTAAGAAGAAAGAAACAGGCATAAAAATAAATTACATTTTTCATTGCGATTTCCCTCTATTTGAAAGACAAGATCCGTTTAACAAATTTTAGAATTTTTTCTTAATTTTTCAAGTCTGTCGTATTAGTCATTAAAGCGGCATTTTTTCTTTACTGGCGTGGTAAGGAACCTTCCTGTTTCGCTTCAGGGAACAAGACGTTTTGATTTAAACATGCATGCAGTGCTGTAATCAATCCCTGGTCTTTCAACGATCCCACAAATTCATTGTACTTCTGGAGGTAATCGTTGTACTCCTGAATATGAGCCTGCGTTTGAGGAATTCTTTGATTATAAATAGCCACGACCTGATTATATTCCGGGATCATATGAGTATTTTTATAGTATTCCAATTTCCGGCTCAAATTTGCCATGACGGCACTATCATCCCGAACAAATCCCCGCAGCGTTGTCAAGCGTCCGGTCATCACATTGTATCGGCCATCTTCCATCTGAGTTTTAGTAACGGTCTCGATCAATTGATTGTATGCGCTGTCAAGCTGGACCTGTTTCAGCCAGGCGGCAATATCCGGCTGGAGTCCGAGTTGACGGATATTATCAATTATATTCCGGGGAAATGTACCTTGTGATGAACTGTATCGTTTCACCAGAGTTGTGCCGTATTCGAGGATCGCACAATTAAAGTAGATCGATAGCATCTCGTTAAATTTTGAGTGCAGATCTTGAGAAAATGTTAATGATGATTTGTCGACGCTAGATAGGTCTTCTGCATCGATCGGTGCAAGTTTCTGGATCTCGGGTGAAGCCTGTTCAAAAGCGATGCGAGTATTCTCGGTCTGCTGGTGGATGAGTTGTTCATCGAGTTTTGTCCAATTAAGGGTCACTACGACAGGTTGTGCTTCTCCGGTCTGCTCCGTTGTGCTCGTAGGCGATTGTGATACAATATGGCTGGCTACACTTGTTCTACTGTTTCTGCAAATCTGAAGCGCTTGTTCAATGATATCGAGACTAACTCCCAAATTCGATGCAGGAATGTCGTGCGTCGTGCTCATTGTCTCATTTACCGGGATCTGAGCTGGAATATTTTGATGAATTTCCGGCAATGGATAAAAAACCGACGTTATGAACGACAGTGATAAAATGAAAAGAACTGTAAGTATCGGAATATGAAAAATCAATGGATGAAGCGATTGACTGTCTTTCAGCACACCGTTCGAATGATCCTGATGAATAAGTTGTTTGAGATGTTGAAGAAATTCCAGACCGCTTTTCGACATGCGCAATTTAAGACTTGTCTGCAAAGCCTGATAGGCTTCGAGATAACGGTGTTGATGATAGAAATCATCTGCAAGAGCGGCAAGAAGCGTGGCGTTGTTTTCCTCGGGTTGAATGCCGCCTGTGGAATTTTTCATCAATGCTTCAATGGTGTGAGGTGGGCCGTATGGAATGCCCCACCAGCCTGCAAACCAGACCTCGATGTTCCATAGAATGCTGTACTTTAACCGGCATCGTGAGCAGAGAATCCGCCCCCATCCGCGTTTCAATGTAAGAATCAAACTGACAACCCAGATGAATATCGTGACACGAAGCGTGGGATCATGCCGGCCACAACCCTCGCAGACATATTGCGGAACTTCAGAAATTGAAAGTCCGTCCTCCGATAGATCAAGCGAGAGGTCCTCCAGCGGATCGACAGGATTTCGTTGCAGCATCAGGAGATTATCGTACTCATATCGTTGAACAGGATCCTTCAATACGGCATATGCCTTGTTGAGATTCTGGGCACGCTCTGTTGCTTCTTCAGAATTCTCATGAAGGTCTGGATGATGGTGTTTCATCAGATTCCGGTACGCTACTTTGATCTGCTGCGGACTGGCATTCCTGTCGATACCCAGTGTGTCGTAGTAGGTCGACATTATTCCCATTGTGGATTCGGCCGTCCCTTCCACCACCAGAGGATCAGATCGGTCGACGGCGGCTCGATACCAAGCTCGCGTAGTCGCGTTGCATTTTGACCACGGTGGTAATGACTGTGCATCGCCGCCTGTGTGAGTCCCTGCGCAACTGTAATCTGAATGGGTGGATCTTTGAACCAGGGAATAGTAACGATTTCCTCCAACCTGTCATCACTCACACTGTTCACAAAAGCAACAGCCTCTTTATGATATTTGCGTGCATACCTCTTGAGTATGCTCATGGGTGGAATTTCATCCAGCTTCGGGAAGACGAGTTCCTCTGCCTTCGCAATAAGTAAAAAAGCGTTCTGTGTGAGCTGATAATGGTACAAACGGGCGCGAATTTTTTCGTCGCCGTGTGCCTCGGTGTGTGCTTCGATGACACGCCAGTGCTCGGCGTCAGCCCATGCCTGATGGCCGTAGAGATCATGGAGAAAATCATTCATATTCGTTTCCCTCAGCATATGAATGAGGCTATTTTTTCAGCGGTAACACTCCTGCAATATCGCCAATAACATTTACAAGTTGTGTGTTTTCGGGCACAACGATTTTTGCATTGTTTTCAAGGGAGCGCTGGACGGTCTCGAGCCGCTTAAGTAACTGTGCGTTGCCTACAAAATATTTTTCAGCAGCTTCATTCACGAGGCGGATGGCTTCAGCGTCGCCTTCGGCCTGGAGAATTCGAGCCTGGCGGATGCCTTCCGACTCCTTAATGGCGGCACGCTTTTTACCGTCGGCTGTCGTCTCGGCAGCGGTGGCGAAGTCGATGGCGGCAATCTTTTCGTTCTCGGCCTTGACTATCTTGTTCATCGTTTCCTGGACATCTTTCGGCGGATCGATCTGCTTCAATTCCGCCCGGACGATGTCGATACCCCAGGTTGTTGTTTCATTGATCAGGATCCGGTGAAGTTCCTCGTTGATTTTACCCCGTTCGCTGTTCGCCGATTTCAATGTCAGTGTGCCGATGATATTACGCAGTGTCGTCCGTGCAAGATTCACGATCTGAAACGTGACATTATTCACATTGTATTGTGAGTTTTTTACGTTCAGCTCATCGGGTTTCACTTTGAAATATATCTGTGCGTCAACGAAAGCATTCAGGTTATCATTCGTAATGATTTCCTGCGGTTCGGCGTCGATCATTTGCTCGGTAATGTTGACCTGATATAATTTTTCGATTCCAGGCATGATCCAATGGAAACCGGGATTTGCAAAGCTATGATACTTACCCAAACGCTCAATCAGTCCGCGTCGCGTGGGACGGATAATCCGGATGCCGAAGAGAAATACTATAAACACAAAGGCACCAAGAATAAACCACCAGTTGATTGCAAATTCTTCCGACATTGTTTTCCTCCTATATAATTGTGATATGATCTCTATGAAATGAAAATACGAATATCCTATCGAAATGCCTTATCTATCAAAAAGTAACCTGTATTGATTTATCCTTTTTACTGAGTATGATTTTTTTTGTTGTTCCGTCCGAAGTAATTAAATAATCACCGTAAAACGCATGTGCTTTGAATACCCCCATCTTATCGGCCTTGCCGGAAATCTGCGTCCACCACTTATTAAAAACAAGATCGCGATAAGCTAATGCCTGGGGTGTTGGTGTCCAGTCTGTTTTCCACATTGCCGTCTCGGGTACCCAGTGACCCTTCTCCCAGAAGCCCCACATCACAATCGCTTCGACGCCGGGGTGTGCAAAGAAAATCGGGAAAAATTTCTGGAGCTCTTCGGCTTTGCCTTCATCATTGTCGGCCATGAAAAGACATTCTGTGATTTTGATTGGTAGATTGAACTTCGCAAGCCGGTCCAGAGTCCTCTGAACATGCTCGGGTTTCGTTGCGGCTCTGCCGGAGGAGTCGGTTTTGTTGGAAGTGATAAAATGGCCCTGGCATCCGATCCCGCCGATGGGGACGCCCATTGCCAGTAAGTTTTCGATTTGAGTTATATACGCTTGGGCATTGAAGCCCCCCTCGACAAGAACGCCGTAGTCGTTTACATAGAGAACAATATCCGGATTTCCCGCTTTGGCCATATATGCCATTTCATTGACGATGCCGTAGCCGAGGCATCGGCGGAAAAAATTGCCCTGAACCATTTCATTGTTCAAGTCAAACTCATTGATGCGGCCCTTAAAGTGTTCCGTGACACCAACGGCACGACGGTGGACTGCCGCGCGCAGCTCGTCATTATTCAGCTTTTTTAGCCAGGGCATAATGTACTTGTCTTTCTCCCAGAATATGCAGTGGCCCCGCATCGGTATATTAAGTTCATGACAAAGCTCCCATATTCTATCCGCTAAATAATAATTTACTACTTTCTGCTCAGCTTCACAGTCGTACCATTTCAAGGCGTTCTCGTGAACGGCATAATTGAAATTCTCGCCGAGAATTTTCAGATACATCTTTCTGTCTTCGGGCGACATTGCATTCGAATCTTTTTCTGCAAGCTGGTCAGGCACGGCGGTGCCGAATAAAAATTCGTGACGCAGCTGCTGCACCTTGATATCCGCGCCCGGCTTGGTTTTTATGACTATATCGCCCATACGGATTTCAGCTATACGGGCATCTATAGCAGATTGCGTCAGCTTTGCTGAAATATCTTCCTGTGCAAAACATACAGAGAGAATGAGCATATGTGCCCATAGAAATAAATACAATGACTTTGCTTTCATCATTCAGACTCCTGTTGATTGATTTGCTCTTCTTAAGGGAAAATACGACCGGTAATTGCTTCATCAAATGGTAAAAAGGTTTATCGTGAGAAGCAAGATAGTTTAAGCAAATTATTTAGTATATTGGTATAGAGTGCAGTTCAAAACAGAATGAACTACACGAGAAAAAAACAAGCTTAAAAATTTTTTGAGTCGTGCAATGAAAGCAGCATTACTTACAGGAATAAGGCAATTTGAAATCGGGCAGGTGCCGGATCCCAAAATAATTAATGATACCGATGTGCTAATCAGGATAAAAACGGTGGGTGTCTGCGGTTCGGATATTCACTATTATACTTCGGGAAGAATCGGTTCCCAAATTGTTCAATTTCCATTTATCATCGGGCATGAAACGGCAGGCACCGTGGAGAAAATTGGGAAGAAAGTAACAAGGGTAAAACCCAGTCAGAGAATTGCGATCGATCCGGCTGTGTCTTGCGGCCGCTGCGATCAATGCAAAGCCGGCAGGGAAAATACCTGCCGTGAGATTCATTTTCTGGGAACCCCGAAACAACTCGAAGGCTGTCTGCGTGAATTTATAGTGCTTCACGAAAAATGTTGTTTTCCGATAAAAGATAGTATGACGTTTGAACAGGCAGCTCTATCCGAGCCGCTGTCAATAGCCGTCTATTCCATTGAAAAATCACTTCTCCCTGATAAAGCTAATGTTGCCATTCTTGGAGTCGGCCCTATTGGAATGTCCGTATTTCATGTATTGCGGACGAAAAGTGCCGGTGATGTTTATGTTACGGATAAAATAGAGGAGCGTCTTGCGTTCTCGAAAAAATTACTTCCCAGGTGGTCTGGAAACCCGGATCGCATTGATATTATAAAGGAAATATCGAAGATCGAGCCGCTATTGCTGGACGTTGTCTATGAATGCAGCGGTGATGAAGAAGCGATCGGCCAGGCTGTACAATTATTGAAACCGGGGGGTGCCCTTGTGCTTGTCGGAATTCCCGGAGTAGACGAAATCTCCTTTTCCATACATGAATTAAGGCGGAAGGAAATCACCATTATAAACATACGCAGGCAGGTTCACTGTACACAAAAAGCAATCGATCTGCTTGCTCTGCATCAAATAAACATGGATTCGATGGTGACACATCGCTTTCCGTTGGAAGAAACCAAACATGCCTTCGATCTGGTAGCAAATTATAGAGACGGCGTCATGAAGGCCATAATTTCTATAGATTAATGAAGTGCTATCAACAAGAATGAAATTCAGTCAAAGAAAAAAGGAGGAGAGTTTCGTCGTCGGCCTGGATTGCAGTACTACAGGTACAAAGGCGATTGCATTCGATAAAAAAGGAAAAATTGCTGCACACGCTCATGAAGCAATTCCTCTATTTTCACCACGGCCCAATTATTATGAACAGGACCCGAGCGACTGGTGGATTTCGACTCAAAAAGCGTTAAGAAGAATAACCCGCCAAATCGGCCCAGAAAAAATTTCAGCTCTTGCCATTTCCAATCAAAGAGAAACGTTTGTTCCGTTAAACAAGGATGGAAATTGTCTCAGGCCTGCCATCGTCTGGCTGGATGAGAGGTGCAAGGATGAGGTGGAGTCATTTTCAAAAAAAATCGGAAAAAGTAGAATTCACCGGATAACCGGTAAACCCGCAGACCATGCACCCGTTGTCTATCGTTTGGCATGGATGAAAAAGCATGAGCCGGGTCTATTTAAAAAAATCCGAATGATATGCGATGTGCATACCTATATTGTCTGGAAACTGACGCAATCATTTAAGACGAGCTGGGCAAGTGCGGATCCACTCGGACTATTCGACCTGAGAAATAAAATATGGTCTCCGTTAATTTTAAATGCCCTGGAATTAAAAGAAAATCAATTGCCGGGAGCGTATCGTCCAGGCACGATCTTGGGGAGACTTTCCAAAAATGCATCTGAGTCGACCGGTCTGAGCACGAATACATTAATCGTAGCCGGCGGCGGGGACGGACAGGCTGCCGGATTAGGTGCAAATGCACTTATTTCGGAGCGTGCCTATCTTAATCTGGGTACGGCTGTGGTGGCGGGTATTTATGGAACCCAATACAGAACAAGTAAAGCCTTTCGTACGATGTGCAGTTGTTCTGAAAGGGGGTATTATTACGAATGCAGCTTAAGAGCCGGTACCTTCGCGATAGACTGGTTCATAAAAAAGACACTGAACATCAATCCGTTAAAACATCCCGATATTTATAAACAGCTGGAACAAGAAGCAAAGCATGTTTCTGCCGGAAGCGATGGACTATTTCACCTGCCATACCTGTGCGGAGTTATGAATCCATATTGGGATATAAACGCCAGGGGAGCATTTATCGGTCTGTCATCCTTTCATAATCGCGGACATATGTACCGGTCTATTCTGGAAGGTATTGCGTACGAACAGTTATTTGCATTAAACGCCGTTGAAAAAAGCATTGGTACCAGAGTGTATGATTTTGTCGCGATGGGTGGAGGTGCGGCAAGTGAATTATGGTGCCATATTTTAGCTGATATAACCGGGAAAAATATTTGTCTTCCCGAAAAAACAGAAGCATCGGGTCTGGGTGCGGCGATTGCAGCCGCAGTGGGCGCGGGTTGGTACCGGACGTTCAAGGAAGCTGCAGATGAAATGACCGGGATTAAGAAAATTATCAAACCAGATAAACAAAACTATAATAATTACCAGAAATATTTTTCGGTGTACAAAAAAATTTATCCGGCTTTAAAAAGAACGATAAGTCATTTTTATGGTGGAAAATAATTTGGGTTGGTTGCACTATTATAAAATCACCTTTATCGATTTATCTTTTTTACTGAGAGTAATTTTTTTTGTCTTTCCATCTGATGTGATTGAGTAATCGCCGTAAAACGCACGGGTTTTGAATGTTCCGTTTTTTTCAGTCTTACCGGAAACTTGAGTCCACCACTTATTAAAAACAAGATCGCGATATGCCAGACCCTGCGGAGTAAGTGTCCAGTCTTTTTTCCACAAGGCTGTCTGTGGCTGCCAGTGAGCACCTTCCCAAAAGCCCCACATTAAAATGGCTTCAACGCTGGGGTGCGCAAAGTAAATTGGAAATATCTTACGCAGTTCTTCAGCCTGGAACTCCGCATCGTCGGCGTCAAAAAGGCATTCGGTGATTTTAATCGGCAGATTGAATTTGGAAAGCTGATCGAGGGTTTTCTGAACATGTTCAGCCGACATGATGGTTTTGACGGAAGTGGCCTGGTGACCCTGACATCCGATGCCTCTGATGGGGACACCGCTGGCGAGAAGGTTTTTAATTTGATATATATAGGTTTCGGCATTAAAACCACCGTCGACGAGAATGCCGTAGTCATTTACAAACAGAACAGCGTCGGGATTTCCGACTTTGGCCATCCAGGCCATTTCATTTACAATACCATATCCAAGACGGCGCCGGAAAAAGTTGCCGTTAATCATTTCATTATTCAGATCGAACTCGTTTATGCGCCCCTTAAAATGTTTTGTAACGTCGATTGCCCGGCGCACTACTGCCGCTCTAAGCTCGTCGTTATTCAACTTGTTCAACCAGGGCATGATGTGTTCGTCTTTCTCCCAGAATATACAGTGGCCCCGCATCGGTATGTTAAGCTCGCTGCAAAGCTCCCATATCCTGTCCGCTAAATAATAATCGACTACATTCTGCTCTATTTCACAGTCGTACCATTTTAAGGCGTTTTCGTGGACGGCGTAGTTGAAATTCTCGCCAAGAATTTTCAAAAACATCTTTCTGTTTTCCGGCGACATGGCGTTCTTGTCTTTTTCCGCAAGCTCATCCGTAATTGCCGTGCCGAATAAAAATTCGTGACGCGTTTGTTGAACCATAACGTCGGCGCCCGGCTTGGTCTCTATGATGATGTCGCCCATTCGGATTTCTGCTATGCGGGCGTCAATATTTGAATTTGCTTCCATAGTCTAAGCCCTATATTTTTGTTGGCCTGTCGTTTCTGTTTGCCTTAATATGTTACAAAAATTTTTCCGATTCAACAGTGTTTGAACAAATTATTTAGCATATTTGATAAACCGTTCGGGAATAACAACATTTAGAGGAAATTTCACTATGAGAATAAAATATATACTTCTCCCGATACTGACAGCTTTGTTTTCCAATGTCGTCATCTGTCAGATCGATACATATATAACCGTAACTGAGAATTGTGATCGTTTGTGCCTGGAAGGATTTGTGGATAAATACCTTGAAGCCGTAATAGCACACGATCCGGCGCGTGTGCCGCTGTCGGAGAAAATTAAATTCACGGAGAATGGACAGAGGCTGGAGGTAGGGGACGGACTCTGGAATACTGCAAGCGCCCGAGGATATTACAGCCTTTATATTGCAGATCCGCAAGCCGGACAGGTCGGCCTACACTCGCTTCCAGCGAGCTTCGGCGGACAAGTTGGTTTCATCGGTACAATCCGTGAGAACAATGTACCGGCTATTCTGGCTCTTCGCCTTAAAATAGAAAATAATGTTATCACCGAAATAGAGACAATCGTAGCTCGCGACACGGCAGGCGCATTAAGAATAGAGAAGCTGGTAAAGCCGCATCCTGTTTTTCTGGAAACGATTCCTGTCGCTGAGCGCCCCTCGCGTGAGGAGCTGATTAAAACCGCGAACATGTATTTCACAGGATTGGAAAAAGACGACGGCAAGGGAATTTATCCTTTTACTGCAAATTGTAACAGGATCGAAAACGGCAATCAGACAACCAATAATCCGTCGTTGAATCCCGGACCGTTCGATGTCGGTGCGCTGGGATGCAAAGAACAATTTGAATCGGGCTTCTTCAGGTTCGTGACGAGGATTCGTGACCGCCGCTTCATGGTTGTGGACGAGGAGCGGGGCCTAGTATTTGCCTTTGTCTTTTTCGATCACGCGGGGAATGTACACAACGTGCAGTTAACGAATGGAACGACTATTCCCATCGGAGTCATCCGTCCATGGACCTGGGAAATTGCCGAGTTGTTTAAGATTGAGAAAGGTCTGATCCGCCAGATCGAAGCGATCGTATGGAAATCGCCGTACGGCATGAATTCCGGATGGAGTAGTTGGGAAGAAGGATTATCGAGACGGGTGAGGCGGTAGCGGTAAAATAATAGAATGGCTCACAGATATCCACCCCTTACCGGTGGGAGACGTTTGTACTCGGGTCTCGATTCAATAATTGATCTGATGAAGGCGATTGCTTCGCGTAACCTCGTTGCCTTCGGATCGGCAGAAGGCGTCATAATCGCATCTGCCCAAAAAAGCTTTTTGATATTACCCTCGTGTTTGACCTCGAAAATATAGGTGCCGTGTGGATCTATGTAATCGGCAATACTGTCGGTAATTTGCACCGTGAATGTATCCGGATAATTGAAGAAGTCTATCCCGGTAAGTTTAGCTTCTATCTGTATAAGCTCATTATCGGTCAGGACAAACTGGACGGTAATCGTACCATCGATAATTAAATCCTTGGTAAATTTGTCATCAAAGGTATTAAGCTCGTTTCGAGCCATGACCCCGTATCGGAACAGTATATTGAATGATCGTTCTGCCGGCGAAGTTCCCTGGTCGTTGCAGGAAATCGCCGCGACAGATAAAATGAGTAAAAGTATCAGTCTCTTCATGATTTTCTATACCTGTTGATTGGCGGAATAGGATGAGCGCTAAAATGTTCTTCCGGTTTACATTTCGCCAACAATTTTACGCGTGTTATTTGCAGTTGCCCGCCTGCCTGCCGGAGTACCTCCAGCACGTAGGCCTGCCTAAGTCTGGAGGACGTTCAGCGGAGCAGTACTTTAGTACGGCGGGCAGGCCCGCCTAAGTCTGGAGGACGTCAGCGGAGCAGTACTTTAGTACGGCGGGCAGACCCGCTCACTTGAGTACCACGAGTTTTTTCGTTTCGCTGTAAGTTCCTGCCTGAAGCCTGTAGAAATATATACCGCTCGGTAGATTGCGCGCGTTGAAAGTCACGGAATGAGTTCCCGCATTCTGACGCTCACTGGCCAACGTTTTTATATCTCTCCCGAGTACATCGTAAACCTTCAACGTCACAAAAACATTTGCCGGTAATTGATAATTAATTACCGTTGTCGGATTGAATGGATTCGGATAGTTCTGTTCGAGTACAAATTCCACCGGGAGATGACTCTCTTGATCGCGAATACCAGTCATTCCGCCGTTTGATGTATAAAGGATCACTCCATATTCGCCCACAGCGAAGCCCCGCTGCTCATCAAAGAAATATATAGCGTATAGGTTTCGTGTCGTCGGCACTGCAGCGGCGCTCCATGTATCTCCTCCATTCGTCGATTTTAAAATCACGCCATCGGTGCCGCAGACGTAAATTACATCGGCTGAAGGAGCTGAGACGCCGAGTAAGGTACAATCAAATGGAATGTCTATCGAAACTACGCTCCACGCAGTGTCGGAGATCGACTTTCGTAAGATCGTTGGTGCGGAGCGTAAGTCGCCCTGAACTCCTACAATGAATCCTGCTCCCCCGCCATTACAGTACTCTCCGCTGAATGCTGCCGACCCGAGTCCATGAAAGAAAAGGTCTGTTTCTTCCCATGTAGTGGGGGAAAATTCCATTTTAGAGTAAAGTGAATGGGGCGTAAGAGCATAGATGGGCAACCCCAATGTGTACTCGCCGCGCCATGCGAAGAGAGAGCGAATGGGCTCGGTGCCGATTTTTTCAGAGGACCAGGTCGTTCCGCTGTCAAGTGAATGGTAAATCCAGCCGGAGTCGACGCCGACGTAAACACTATTGGGTCCGACATAAAGAGCAGACAAACATTTTTGTCCTCCCGGAACTTGGTGCCAGATCCAGCCTTTACCTCCGTTCGACGTTGTTAAAACAACACCATGATCTCCCACGACAATCCCGTTTGCCGTGTCAAAAAAGGAGACACCGTTACATGGCTCGACGAACGAGAGCGATTCAGCTACATTGATCCACGTCGTGCCGGCGTCAGACGTTCTGAGAATCGAGCGGTCTTGTCCGACGGCAATCGCCGTTGCCGTATCGAGCATCACTACATCGGTGAGTATAGTGTTCGTGCCGCTGTTTTGTAGAACCCATTGAGCATACAATGCATTTATACTTGTCAATGCAGAAATCGTCAACACCAAAATCCGGAATATGCTTTTCATCCATTTTCCTGCTTGCTTAATGCTGTGAAGGGCAAAAGCAGCTGCTATGTACAAAGTCAAGAGCCAACATGTTCGCCACTTCTTTAGCGGGAGTCGGGAGAGCGTTGTTGCTATCGCTGTTATGCACCGCCGGTTTTTATCGCTATTTCAAGCAGGAATCTCAATGATCCTTCTGCTCTAATTTTTATTAAAGATAATTGCGTGTCGCTGAATCTTGCCTCGATATCATGTGTTCCTATTTGAAGAAGTTCTATTAAAGATAAAATAGCATCTATATCTTTCTTAACGAATAGAGTGAACGGTTCGTGGTTGATCTCACGGCATATGTAAAGCAATCGAGCTCTTCGTTTTGGGTTGCCTTTCTCGTCGTAATGCTCAGGTAAATCTGACCAATTTCTAATATCATCATCTGGTGCTAACTTGTGCATTATATGAGTATGTAATTCACGGAGAGATGCTGCAAAATGTCGGATACGATCGGCATTGTTAGATCGAAGGGCTTGTTTTGCACCAACCCATATTGTTAATAGTTTTGGATCAAGTTTCGAGAGAAGCCATTCTACACTTTTTTCGGTATCCTCGACTATTTCTGAATTTAATGTATCCTTTTCTTCAAATGATTCGGTATCTTCAACTGAGAGTGATTCAAAAAGACTAGTGTCATTATAAAATTCGATTGGCGGTATTGAAGTTACAACAGGCGGAAATGAAAGAATATTGAAATTTGGTTGATGAAAGGATTTGACGAGCGCGCTATAAGTGCCAGAGAATTCCGTTACATTACTGCATAGCAATTCACGGACGTCTTTAGTAAATCCAAGGTTTATCCCGAGCATTTTCCAATCTATATTTGCAAGCGTCTGTTCTGCAAGTATCGACATTTCAGATAATCTTGTAAAATGTGATTGCAATCCGAGCTGCGCCTCTTTCATCGAGTCTGTATTAAAACCAAGTACTTTTATTTGGTTATTCCACAAATCGGATAGATTAGAGAATTGCTTTGTCATCTCTTGAATGTATATGGTGTCAGTGAACTTTGAAATGTCGATTGTGGCTTGTCTCGCTTTCTCGAATGCAGCTGAATTCAGAAAGTTTTGAATTGCAGGTAATGTACTATAGATTTCTTGCATTTTATCGCGATCTTTGAGAAAATTATCGATGTAACTTTCAAATCCGAGTGCAGCCCGTATTTGTGAGGATGAATAAAGTTGGTCGATGAAACTTTTATTTCTTAATTGGATACTATTTAAATCTTGTAGGATTTTTTTATATTGTTCGAGAGTATTCATATTAGTCTATTTTATTCGTAAGGATATAAAACAGGTAGCAAATCACGTCTAGCAAAACAGCGAAACACTTTTACGGACCTATTATTTCCATTTCTTGTAAGCAAAAGTATTGAACGACCTTAATAATCCATATCAAAAAATGGAGCGTCGGTGTTTTGCTTGTTATGCGTTAGTTGTTTTGCAGCGCTTTGTCATTCCCCAGCTTGTATGTCAACGAGAGCGAGTTGCCCATTAGTTTTTCGTAAAGCCTGTATGATGACAAGGCGATTCACCATCGGCCCGATAAGATCATCTACCGTTTCACCAGCCTCGAAGATACGAATATGTACATTCTCAACTGTCACCTCTAGCCAGTCGTGGTCAAGATCGAGCGCTCGAAGAATACCGGAGATTGTTTCCTCTTTTTCCTCAATCTGCTTAGGTCGAGGAAATTGTCGACGAAGAGCATCGCCAATGGATTTTCGAGTTGTTGGGAGAATCGTTATCGGTTTGGCTTGATCAATGGAGCGTATCTCAAGTTCTTCGAAAACCTTGCCGCTTGGTGCAAGATTCCGGGCCAGCTTCATAAAGGTTCCTCTGTACTGGGGATCTGGTACTAAATTTGGAAGGGCAACGTCGGGATCATCGACAGAGGCTCTCAAAATAGAGAAGAAGGTTGAAGATATCTCCTGCACCGATATCTTTGACTTTGGAAAAATTTCTTGCTGTGGGGGCTCTTGAACTGCGACTGCAAATTGGTAGCTTCCACGAGGTGCTTGGAAGAGCCAAGGTCTGCAGGTCTGTTGAATCTCGAGGCTCGCACCACCACGCTTGCGATGTGGAAGCCCATTAAGAAACTCTGTGGTGCGATAATAAAGTGATTGAATGCTCTCCACTTTTTGGACAATAAGATCGAGGGGCGCTCCACCTGGAACAACTTCTCCACCCTTGACTGAAACGAATACTTGGCCGGAGGTAAAACTTACAGAAGATTCAGCTCTCACTTGATCACTCCAAATCGTCTGAAGCAGCGTACGGATTTCGGTTGTGGCAAAGGGTGGTAGATGAGGGGTTGACAAGTACTGACAAGCGAGCGATTCGGCTCGGTCATACTGCCTTGCCTTATAGAATAGTGAAACGGCGCTAATTAAAGTGATGCCGAGAGTGCGGCCCTTGTCCGGACCTAGAGACTGGAGCGCCTTCAGTTCACTTTCGGCTGCCTTGTAGTAGAGTTCAATTGCTTTACTGGAGTTACCTTCCCGTAACGCAACCTCAGCATCGGCTGAGTAACTCTCACTGATGGTATGGCATTCTTTCCAGTTCATCTTATTGGACCATCCGTAATTTAATCAATTTAAGACGAAAGCCCACAACAGCCGCAATTGCGGGAAGGTTACTATGGCCACTGGAAGCCTGTTCAGTCTTCATGTTTAGTCTAGAATCAAGCACGGATGAATTGTCGCTAGCCGTGCCTGATACCTCAAGCCTGAGAGCCTTTTCAAGATCATCGTAGGAATGTCCTTTTGGAGCGACGTAGTAGTCAGCTCCGGTCTTCGTTTCAGCACGATGAATCGCATACAAATCTTCGGACAATTCCACTGCGGCAATCGCAAATCCGTAGGCACCCCATTCAGTGGCGTCAATCTCATTAGCCCAAGCGGCCTTGGTTTTTGCATTAGATGGATTCCACTTTGCCATTGCATCGATCCGTTTTGAACCATTGAATATCGAGAATATTTGGGGCGAGCCGTAATATCTGTCAAGGCAAACAGCGGCAGCCTCAAGAAAGCAATCGGCAATGGCTCTTGTCAAACCTTTGTGACGTTTTTCTAGGTCTTCAATAGGTAAGATCGTAACGGGCAACGAGCACCTCGGAAATATTTAAGGATTATTCCTCTGTGAAAATGCAAAGCAATGACGTATAACTAGCATAACATCTTAATATGTTTATTATGCCTTAAACGGTATAATAATCATAGTGTGATTAAAGTATCCGTGGCCTCCTCACGGTATGGAATTATGATTAAATCACGGGAGGCGACGAAGGAGTATAAGAAATTGCGAATTGAAAAGCAATAATTATGGCCAAAAATCCAAGAACTCTGTTCGTCCGCCAATTTCCGCGATGCACCAGGAATATAAGGGCAAATCCCTCAAGAATTCCGTCGACGATGCCGATAATATTTATGGTTGAGATGGTGTCTATTGGATTGTAAATTGTAATAAGGTAATGAATATCGATTTTCCATTCAGATGATAACGGTTTTCTAGATTTTATAATATAGATTTCGATACAGGGGATGAAAATATAAAATGAACGTAGCTTTTAAGAGGTGCTACGTCCCGGTGGGCGCGTGCAGTAGAGAAAAATATCCTGTGTCGGCGGGGAGAAGATTTTTTTTTAGACCCGCATCGCTTTGCCATGAGGGTAAAAGCGAACAATGTAAGAAAGGAGGCTACCTTGTTTCATCAATTGATCAAGAAAATCTTACAGAAGAGCGTGCATTTCAGTCTGGGTGTGGCCATAATTTTTCTTGTTATCGGTACGATCGGCTACTTAAGACTCGACAGAATTGATTTGCTGCCCGAATCGGTTGCTGCACTCCATAACGCCCGCACACTTCTGTTCTGGAGCTTATTGGGCGACGCCGTCGTCGTGTTGGCCTTATTCTGGCTTATCCGGCGTACCATCACCAGACCACTGGCTCAATTGACAGCCGAGGGAGAAATACTCTCTTCCAGAGATAGCCTTGCGTTCTCGGATGCACTGGCGGCCCTGGCACAGGGCAACCTGACTTCGAAGATCACACTTCACTCCCAACCGGTATCTGAAAGCGCTTCTTCCGATGTAAATAAATTGATCGAGGTGTTTAACACCACCATCATAAATCTTCAGGAGACCGCAAAGGATTATAATTCTGTAACCGACGAGCCGTGCAAACGTTTGTTCTATGTCGGTGCCGACGCCTACCTGGAGGGCCGTACTTGCGGTGAGGCCATGGGGCAGGCGCTCAACGGTCACGGACAGGTAGTTTTGTTGGGTAACACGCTAACGCAAATCTCGATTATTTTCAGGCGCAAAGGTTTCGATAGTATGCTCCATGAAAAATATCCGGGAATTCAAATCATCGACGTTGGAGAAACTCACGGCAATCCGGAAACCGCATATGATCTGGTACGTGATTTCATGAAGCGCTATCCGCACCTCGACGGCATTTACGTTGCTGAGGGCGGTAGTCCTCCGGGTGTAGCTCGCGCTGTGGAGAAAGCGGGTGCAGCCGGACGTGTAAAGATCATATCTCACGATCTTGTTGATGAAACAATGCAATATCTGGCACGCGGTGTCATCACTGCCACACTGAATCAGGATCCATTTGCTCAAGGTCACGATTCTGTTATTCATATGTTTAATCATCTGGCCACCGGTTGGCGTCCGACAACGCCCCGTCTGCTGACAACGATGGATGTCATAACTCAGGATAATTATCATCAATACTGGCAGCCGGGTCGCGGTATCATAGAATCCGAAACTATCTCTGAGCGGAGGGCCAAACCGCTTAAGCGGGCCGTACAACCTATACGAATCGCTGTACTAGGACGTGATGAGAGCGCTTTCTGGGATCCTGTGCGTGCGGGTGCACTTGCCGCCAACGCCGAACTTCGGTCTTTTAACGCTACGGCAGAATGGATGATTCCCGAAACGAATAGAAGAGCCGACGTTAAGCTCCGCGAGCCATTGATTGAAAAACTGGTTGCATCGGGTTACAATGCTATAGTAACCGACATATTTGATCGTGAATTAGTGCCGTACATTAACCGTGCCGTGTCTGCCGGTGTTCCTGTGGCCACTATTAATGGTGAGCCGAACAGTCTGCGTGGTATGATGGCAATGATCTCCGATCATGCTCATGTACTGATGAATGTCAGTCAGAAATTGGCTGCGGTTGCCCGGCAAACGAGCGAAGCCACACAACAAATTGCCGAGACGGTAAAGACAATAGCGAAAACCGCAAACAATGAAGCTGCTGCGGTGTCGCATGCCAACACCAGTATTCAAAATATTGCCAAGTCCGTCGATGACATCGTACAGGGAACTAAAGACCAGGCCCGGGCTACGGAAAGCGTTTTCACTGCTGCAAATAAAATCTCCGAAGTCATTACGGTAACGTCCCAATCCATACAGTACGTTAATGCCGCTGCCACTCAGTCTGTTAATCTCGCCCAGCGTGGTGCGGAGGCAATAAGTCAAACGCTTCAGCAGATGAATAATATACAGACGGCAGTAGGCAACTCTGCGACCACTATCGGTCAGATGGATACCTACTCACAGAGAATCGGCGATATCCTGATAACCATCGAAGATATTGCTGCCCAGACCAATCTTCTGGCACTCAATGCGGCTATTGAAGCTGCTCGTGCCGGTGAGCACGGAAGGGGCTTTGCCGTTGTCGCCAGTGAAGTTCGTAAACTGGCTGAGAAGTCTGAAGTCGCCACCAAGGAAATTGCCACAATCATCCGTACTGTCCAGGAAAATATCACAAGTACCACCAGTTCGATGGAAGTAGCAATTCAGCGGGTTCGGGAGGGAAGCACTCTGGCTTCAGGTTCCGGCCAGGCCTTGGAACAGCTTCTTAATGCAGCCGTTTCCACGCAGCAACAGGCCGAAGCCATGGTCAAAGCAAATGCCTCGGTTTCAGAGGTGATGAACAACCTCACGAGTGCCGTTGAGCGTGTCTCTGCAGTGATCAAGAAGAACCTTTCTTCTACGACCGTCGTAACAGCGAATATTGAGAAAACAATGGATACTATTGAGAACGTGGCGGCTATCAGCGAGGAGAATTCGTCGGCAACGGAGCAAGTCTCATCGACTACCGGCGAAGTTTCTTCACAGGCCGCTGAAGTTGGTAATGTAGCCGCATCGCTGGTTGCTATTGCCACAGAATTACAGGGTGCTACGACACAGTTCAGGATCGATCATGAGGGATCACCTATCGAACCGGCTCTGCCACATTTGATATTAGAGGAGGAACGGTCACATTCCTGATCTGATCCATTGAATTCAATCGCTTTCCCAAAAAAAGAATCCCGCTCAAACGAGCGGGATTCTTTTTTAGGCTCTTCTCCTTCTCAAGTGGGTAACGGTTATATTTAGCACTGGAAGCCGGTTGCTTAAAATATGAGCTCTAACTATCGCTTTTTTTACTCACTCAGTTAGGAGAAGAGCCCTTTTAATAATGTTCCCCTCGACTAGCTGTTGAAATAGCTGTTTAAGTCCGCTCGGGGAACTGGCTATTGAAACTTTAAATTATCAACAGCCAGGGTGCCGAGCGGATATAGAAAGCATATTAGAAAGCGAGTCGAGGCAACATTGAAAAAGTAAAATATTAATTTGTTCTTCTCTTTCTCAAGTAACCGGTAACGTTTAACACAGGAAGCCAGATGCCTAAAATATGAGCTCTAACTATCACTTTTTTACTCACTCAGTTGGGAGAAGAGCCTCCTTAAAATACCTATACAGTACGATAAACCTTCACATCCTTGCACCGATTACTCTATTTTTTCGGATTAATGAGCAGGGTGCGTTCAAGGTACAGCAAGTCGTCACTATTATAATAACTCTTATACCAAATCTTCTTCGGATCCTTGTTATCGTTAAGGTACAGAGGCTCTTTTTTCTTATTAGCTTTCTCTTTCTTATTGCGCCAGTGGAAATGATCGACCAGCCGTATAGCTTCTACGGCAAACGCGGTTACTACATCTTCATCCCGGATCTCTAGGAGATTATCGCCATTTTTCTGTTCGGGACCATATGCAAGGTTGCTCGAGCCGCAGTACACGACGCTGTTCATTCCTTTAAAATCAACCACGATGAATTTGTGATGGATACTAATTCCAGGTATTTTCGCGACTGCATTAAACGGAGGCGGCAGGGCGGTTTCAGTACCTTTGCCCGCCACCCGCACACCGCGCTTGCTGTTTGGTTTATATAATGTTACATCCGTAGCGGTATCTGTTATACCGTACGTGAAAACCTTATCACTTTTTACCTGTTCACGTACGGCATCGAGTATATCGCTTTTACTGCGGTCGTTCATAATCGCAAACAGCACGTCGGTTTTTGCCCCCTTTATTCGCTTACTGATGGAACCAAAAGATTTATCGGCCGCTGCTTTGGGATGAGGTGAAAAACGAATGGTCATGTCAGGCAGCTGTTGTTCTGCAACAAGAAAATCGGTCTTGGAAAATTTTGTTTTATTAAAGTCGCCCATCAGCTGTTTGCTAAACGACGCATCAAATACATCCGCATATAATTGTGCGGTATTTTTGTTGTTGAATATGATTACATGGTTGGCATTGATGTACATGCCGTTCGTCGTAAAGTTTGTGGAGCCCGTCAGAACTTTCACCGCGTTGGCGACGGAACGCTGGATAAACACTTTACTGTGGGAGAGGCTTTGATAGTGTCCTCTGACAATAGCATTGGCGTCCTTAGATTCTTTTTCAAATAGTTTCTGAAACTGTTCTTCGGAGCATCCTGTTTTCACATGATCTTTGGAATCATCAAGGATGATGCGCAAGCGACCCTGTTTGGCCAGCTCAATAAGTTTCTGAACGACGACCGGTTCATCCAGGTCGAAAGCAAACACATCCAGCTTAAGCTCGTTGTTGTTCAATGTTTCATCCAGGAATTCCATCACACGGTCGCGTGCCTGCCAGCCGAGGTACTCGTGTTGTTCCTCGTACGTGTATGGTGTGTCTTCCTCCTTTTTGCTTTGTGGATTCCATCGTTTTGCCGTACCCGAGATTTTTTTGATATCGAAAATCAAATCCGTTTTATTTGGCCTTACCTTGCCGTTGTTCGCAAAGTGGTATGCGTATGCCTGCGATGATATGAATGCGCGTGTAAACCCCACCTGAATTTCACCGTCGCGAAAAGGACTCACATCAATTGTCACACTCACGGTGAGGTTGGGGTCCGGTTCTTTCAAAATATCATTAACCAGGTAACGTGGCGTTACTTCGTATGTATACGGTCCAAAATATGGATTGTCGATATAATGTTCCGAAGAAGGCACATGCACCCATCTGAATTTCTGATAAGGAGAATAGACCGTGCTGAGTTTTTCTCTGTCGTCAATTCCGTTTTTTTTCAGAATCGCCGGCGCGAAGGATAGCTTGTTTGTCAGGGGATAAGGTTCCCGGTTTCCCTGAGTCACACGTACGCTGAACCCCACAAAGTTTTCAAGCAGCGACTGATCCAGGTCAAAAGCCAATAAAGTCGTAGCATCCCCCTTGTATGCTCTTACACTTACCAGATCCTTGCCCCCCTGCTTAACCGAGTTAAAGACTTCCATGACAGGATTTCCTTTCTTTTATTCATCCCGTTTAGATCGCCGACATTGATTTAAGTCCATTAAATTGATCTTCCACCACCTATAAGCGTTTTTTGCAGACCGCAAAAACGAAATCATCTTGAATCTCTCCGCTTTCTAACGACATATCTTCAATGACAAAACAAATATCCAATAAGCGCTGTCCTTCGGCATCGGATGATAAAAAATGATGAGCAATACCGCTAAGTAAAAGATGCAGGATTGTTCCACCATATCCCTTAATTTCTACCACATTAAAAATATTTTTCAAAAGAGGTAATATCCTTGATGATTCGATCGCCTCTGACGGATCTTTTAAAATCATACTCAGTTTGCCGGGCCTGATCAGCTCAAGTTTGGTGTAGCGGCTGTTCCATAACGTTTTATATTGGGTCGGGAAAATTGCTAAAAGTGCATTTACAATTTCCATCTGCCTATTTGTCCATTGAAATCGTGTCGGGCCTACGAATTCATTGACAACAAAATCCCCGTCGGGTTTGAGAAAGTAATTCACCCTGGATAGGATTGTATCGAGGGGTGAGAAATGGTGCAAGGATCCCTCGCATATTATCACATTATAAAAATTTTCCGGTGCCTTAATTTTAAAAACGTCTTCGACATAAAAATTAATAACATTACCATATCCCTTTTTACCGGCGAGATCAACCGCGCTCTGGATTCGGCTTTCCGAGAGATCATACGCATCGATACAATCAAATTTATGCGTTTCAGCCCATCGCAGTACTCTTGAACCTTCACCGCATCCAAGGACTAAAGCACGTAATGATTTTTTATGAGCCCAATACTTCCGGCACATGTATTCATAACTATCGATTTGGCTATCGCCCGAAATAAGGCGGTTCCAACGTTTCCTGACAGCGGGCACATCCCACCAGTTTGTCGGCGGGCTTTGGGTGTGTGCCCAGGTCGCCTTTACTTTCCGAGATTTAGGAAATGGGAGCCTTGTGATTATTTTTAAAACAACCTGTGGTTCGCGCCGGATCCTTCTGATAAGATGGCCTATTTCGTAAGGATTGATCCAGTTGTTAAACATCAAAAACTCCCGATTTATGGGATTGCTTCCGGCCGGGCAGCTGTTTCGATCACGAAGTATTATTTTTTCCCTGCAGCCACTATGAATTCTTCAAAACAGCACATGGGCTGAAGCCAGTTCTGCAAACGCTTCAGCCTCCCGCGCTCTTATTACGATTTGTGCATAATAAAAAGTTATAGAAATATCAATTTTGATTGGGGAAAATGTTCAACGAATCGATAGCCGTGATTATTTAATTTGCCATTTTCTGATGTGTTTCCACGGTCGGATGCCCATTGGCAACATATCCGCCCGGGAATTCATCATACTGCGCATAAGAGATGTCTTTCTTGCCGTTTTGTTTTTCTTCAGCGACGACCTGCCGGACGTTCATGCGAGTCCATTCGGGAAAAGGGGGGACGGCAAGTATTCTGACGCCGGGGTAAACCGCACGTAACGTCGCTAAAAAATCATGATACCCTTTTCGAAAGAATGCGGACTTTTCTTCCGACACATTTCCATTCTTGTCTTTGAGTCCGGAGAAGTCGTTAAGGCCAAGGGAGACTACAACGAGATCGGGAATCCATCGTGAGAAATCCCATTTTGGTTCCGGCACCTCCATCAATGTACGGTCGAATATCATCGGCATTGTATGGTCGGTCTTTCCCTGCCAATCGCACACCATGCCGATGCCCGACCGGCAGATAGTTTGATATTGTGCGTTATAATGCCGGGCAATAACCGGTGCAAATCCCTTGTCAATATTCGTTACGGGAAATCGATCTTCCCACGCCAATTGTTGCACGGTCGCCTCGTTACTCTCGGCGGCAGTGAACGAATCTCCGATGAATTCAATTTTCCTCGTCGGTTTCGGTGGAGGCGGAAGGAGTATTTCACCGTCGTCAAGCAACAACCCCGATAAAGAGAAAACAGCATCGAATGCAATGTTGCGTTTGCTCAGGAGAAATGTGTGATGTGTGTCTTCAAGACTATCGGCGAGTATGTAATCTGCCTCGCCAGTTTTATTTCCGTGAAGGACAGTATGAAGTCTGCCGTCGATATAAACATTATAATAGTTTATATGATCTGATATTCGAACGCCGATGCGCTTTCCGGTGAATTCCGCAAATAGATAGACACCCGGCCATGAGTGCCTCGGGTGAAGAGAATCGGAGAAATCCCATCTTCCAAAATATTGTATTGATGTATTATCGGCCGGGATCAGCTGTGTGGAGTAAATCATCGTGTTCAACAGTGCGAACGTTAAGAGGAGAAGAAATATGTTTCGGAAAAACCGTTTCATCAATTGATACTCCAATATCCACATTTTTAGAATATCCGGACGTAGTCAAAACGGCTTCCAATTCTTTTCCGGAAAGATCCGATATCACGACGACACAGACGCTCACCATAATTAAAAGCGAGTCGTTAACCGGCGGCCGCCTGTAATGGAACAGGTTGCTGGGCTTTCACATCATCATAAAATTTTGCAGCACTTACCATCATATACGGAGCGAGCCATAACATACCTATACCGAGCGTAAAGATGCACAGTATGCCCCATCCCAAAAATCGAAAATATAAGCAAAAAAGTTTCCCTTTGTTACCACGCATCATTTCTTTACTCTTCGTGATTGCTTCCAGAGGTACGATGGAATTATTATCGATAATAATGAAAAACGTAAGAGCATACGATAGCGCCGCGATGATCCCGGGAATAATAAGAAGCAGCGTCCAGAGAAAAACGAAAATGAATTGAAGCAGGTATGCACCCACGCATGTGCCGTACTTTTCAAATCCTTTGAAAAGTTGAGAGAATTCCGCATTCTGGTTTCTGGAAATAGCTAAGGAAAACATCGTGATACCGAAAACCAGCGGACTGATAATAAAGATCGAAAGAATTATTCCCAGGAAGGGAATAATATTAATTACTATCGCTATGGCCACATATACGACGAACGTTCCAACCGCCAATCCCCACTTACCGCGGAGTGATTCACGTGCCTGTGACATCAGGACTTTGTTCTCGGTCATCGAGAGTGTATTCATTATATTCTCTTTCTATGATAATTATTGTGTCCATCATGGTTCAAAGACTGTTCTGTGCCGGGATGACCTCTATAGACTCAGATTCTTCGTTAGCGTCCGTGCAATCGCCTGAGATATTTTCCACAACTTCTCTTGGATCGGTGTATTGAATGACGGCAATCCCTTAGAAATTGTACTCTTACCGAGACCTGAATAGATATTGGCGTTGAGGTCTCCGCCCAGCCCCGTGAGCTTCAGCTCGCACTGATTGATATTGATTGTGACGGTGACGGTCTGTCCTTCTGCGGTCAACTTCATCTCTAGTGGGCCGGTTGTATTCTGGTGTACAATGCCTGTGTCTGGAATCAGATGGTATACGGTTGCCAATTGTGCGGTCATATTCATGTCGATTGTCGTACCTTCCGAGATAATCGTACCGGTCATAGAAATATCGTTTGCCTGTTCCATTCTCATTGCATTACGTGTTCCGATCGGCAGAGAAATATTTTCCTTGCCGACAACAAAGAATTTTGCTCTCGCATCGAGAGTGACATTTGATATGGTTCCATTATCGCCGGTTTCACTTGCAATAAGTTTTGTCATATCCAACCGGGGAGCTGTTTCCCAAGAATCACCGACAACAAGACGAGATTTTATATAAAGGGGATTACTCACTTCCATATACTCTCCGTTGCTTAATCTCAGTGCCTTGACATATACAGCCTGCGTGTCTTTCATGAAGAAACGGCTGGTGTCATTCACTACCTGTCCCGACATGTCTGTCATATCGACAATGGGGTAGAGCGGTATCGTCCCACTCGGTAGAGGGATATTTCTCAGGGCAAGAACCTTGAGCATGCCGACTGCCGGCGCATCCGAAGTATTCTCAATAGGATTATACCCCGGAATCACCATCTTAACGTATACTTTTGCAGAGCCGGAATAATTGCAAATGTAGCCTTCGCGTATGGGGAAAAAATCGCCGGTGTAGGTAGTTCCTTTCCCTTCAGTAAGGTCGACAGTATACCCGTCGATATAGGAAACCGGACTGCTTTCGCTGCCCTTCTTACATCCCATGAAGAAAATGACCGTTCCTATAGCTAAAAATATCAAACAAGCATTGATCCATTTCATAAAGCCTCCTTTAGTTATTTTCTATGTAATTTAATTCAGCCTCGATCTCCGGGTGCAGTTTGGGAGTACAAATGAATGGTACGAAATCTAAAACCAATAAACAACGGCAGTCTGAGGCAAGATTAGCTATCGATTTGCTGTCCGCTGATATGTCTAATTCTTTTTTTCCATTTTTAACGATGTCTATTGTCCCTGATCCAGCATTTTTTCAAAGAAGGCTCGAAAATTATATTTTGCCGGGTCATTCTCAGGAAGCGCCATATGCTTGATGGCCTCCTCGGGATGCCTGTTCATGATGCCTGTTATCATGTAGGGGACAGAATAGCCCCAGGAGATTCCCTTCTGCAGTGGAAGAATAGTGGTCGCGATGACATCAAGGATCGGCCGTATATTGAACTTGGGATTTTTCAGGAATCCAAGCAGAAGCTCCAGACAGCAATTACCGGCACCTCGCCCCAAACCGTAGAGAGTTCCGTCCAGATAATTTGCACCACGGATGATGCCCTCAATTGTATTCGCGAACGCGAGTTGCTGGTTGTTGTGCATATGGACTCCGACCTCGATGCCGGGCATGAACTTCTGGTATTTCGAGACGAAGTAATCAATATCTTCGGAATACAAATTACCGTAACTATCCACGATATAGCAAGCCTTGATCTTGGTCTCTTCCTTAATTTGTTGAAGTACCTCGTTAAGCTCCCTCTCCGGTGCGGCGGATATGGACATAATGTTGATGGTGGTCTCATACCCTTTCGCATTTGCGTCGTTGACGATCTTGATACATTTGTCGATGTCTTTCACGTACGTTGCGCACCGGATTACATCCACGAGACTCTTATCCCTTGGGAGGAGATCATCGGTGGTACTTTTATGAGCGTCCATCATGACTGCAATCTTTGTGTCTTGGTACTTTTTATCTCCCACGACCTTTTTAATCATCTCGTCGTCGCAGAAACGCCAGGCGCCGTATTCCGCCGGATCGAACATTTTTCTGCTGTTGCGGTAACCCAACTCCACGATATGGATTCCTGCTTCACAGGCGGCTTTGTAAACTGCCTGGACGCAATCCAGCGTGAACTGGGATTTATTCATCAATCCGCCGTCGCGGATAGTACAATCAATGACCGTGATCTGTGGCCTGTACATTGCCGACTCCTTTTCAATGATCAACTCGAACCATAATAATACGTAAAACTACTGAATAAAAAAAGGGCAATGGTTATTAGTTTTTATATAGCTTTCGAGATAAAAAAGGAGGGAGAGAGACCGTTTCAGCAGTTTTTTCTCTCTCCCCTGTGTTTTAAGGTATGTTTGAAGAAGCTGTTACAAATTTACCGGTCAATCAATAAAACCCGGTTTCATATTACATAACAAAGGTTTTTACAAAAAAGTTACACTTTGGCGGGGGAAAAAGAGGAAAACGAGACATATTCATCTGAGAGTTCCTTTTTCCCCCTACCACGTGTATATTTACTTTTGCACCGGACTGCAATACTGTTCAAATACTTCAATGAGTTCTTTCGCGATTTCATTGGGGGTATGGCGTTCGATCCGGAAACGCCTGATCATCTTCACAAGCTTTCCGTCCCGTAAAAGCGCGAATGAGGGAGATGAAGAAGATTTGTCCCCCAAATAGTGCCGTGCACGTGCTGTCGCGTCTATATCCAGTCCTGCAAAAACCGAGACAACATGATCGGGCCGGACCGGATGGTCAAGTGCGCGTGCCAGACCCGGTCTGGCCACCCCGGCAGCACATCTGCAAGCCGAGTTAACAAATAGAAGCATCGTGCCTTGTGTATTAGGAATGACTGTATCCACTTCTTCAGGTGTGCGCAGTTCTTTCACACCTAGTGATGTCACTTCCTTTCGTATCTGCTGTATGAGTGAGTCGTTCATGATAAATTCCATTAATGTGAATGTGTTGCTCTATAATTTGGTAACAAAATATTTTGCTGAGGAGTTTAGTTCCGGTTGATAATTGTTGTGATGGAAAAGACAGAGAAGTTAGAAAACTAAACAAAGAGTAATAAATGAGGTTGTCCTTGCTTCATTACTTACATGATAATGAGAACAAATTACCCACCGGGAATCTGCTATCGCCTTTCATTATGAAAGTTGTACGTTAGAAAGTAAGTATATAAAAGAGGGTGAAGGATTAAGAAAAGCGGTTTACTCGTATCGTATCGATTCGACCGGATCCACACTTGCGGCTTTACGTGCAGGGAATAAGCCGGCTGCGAGTCCGATAGCGGTCAGAATACCGACGGTGATCAGTATGAGAGAGGGAGACAGTATCGGCCGTCCGACAAACTGCATCGCTCCTTCTTCTGCAGGAATCATCCTGAAAATGGAAACGACAACATAGCAGAACAGAATTCCGACCGTACCGCCCGATAGCGAGAGCAACAATGATTCGAAAATAAATTGCAGTAAAATATAACTGCGCCTTGCACCAATAGCCATCTTGATGCCGATTTCTCGAGTGCGTTCTTTGACGACTACATACATAACATTGGCAACTCCCACGCCCGCGATGACAAGTGTAAGGAATCCGATTGCAAACAGAAAGATGGAAACGCCGACGCCGATTTTCTGGCTTATTTTTTCGGCTTCGATAAAGTCCCAGATGAAAAGCGCGCGTTCATCCTTCGGATCGAATCTATATTTTCTGCCAAGGACTTCGTAGATTGAGCTCTTCACTATTTCCTGCCGGCCGGGATCGGTAGGTTGAATGACAATGGAATTAACGTGACGGTTCCCATACGATGTCCTGAATGTTGTGTACGGAATGATTGCGCGTCGTGTATCGGGTCCGTTGTTCATCGCTGTTTGAATTTTCTTCTGCATAATCCCGATGATTGTAAACGGCACACCATCGACCATTACAATCTTTCCGATCGGATATTCACCCTTGAGAAGGTCTTTTGCAATTTCTACACCGAGGAATAAAACGCGCCGTTGCTGACCGACGTCAAGGTCGTTCAGAAATCGTCCCCCTCCGGCCGGATACATCCGCCGCATTTCTTCAAATCCGGGATTGACACCCTCACATTCGGTACTTGTCGAATATTTTCCGTAGGTGAGCGTGGCCGTGTTCCGGTATTGGGGGGAAATCATTCCGATGCCACTTACGGTCTTGCTGATGAGATCGATATCGTCTTCCGTAAAACGGATGTTTCTTCCTTTGGGCAATCCCTGATAGACAAGCCCCGTTTCTCCTCCGTACATTACGAGGATACGGTTACCCGCATTCGTCAGGCCTTTAAGCATCTGGGTTCCTAATCCTCTGCCGAACGATAGCAGAAGTACAACGGCAATTGTGCCCCACATGACGGCAAGCAGCGTGAGTGTTGCCCTTGTACGATGTGCCCGGAGATCGGACAGGAAATCTTTTAGAAGTTCAAGTAACATATTGGTTTATGTGCGTAAACATTCGACTACATCAACGTTGGATGCCCGGCGTGCAGGCATCAAACCTGAAAGAAGTCCGACCGCAATCAGAACACAGACAGTTACACCGACAACCTCCAGCGAGAATTCGGGTGTGCCGACATAGTCTTTGATCGGCAGAAATCCGAGCAGGAAGATGATTCCGTATGAGATGAGGAATCCGACTGCCGAACCGGTAAAGACAATGAAAAATGTCTCGGAAAAGAATTGAAATAATATATTCGTTTTTGTAGCGCCGACCGCCCGCTTCACGCCGATTTCCTTGATGCGTTCCTGGACAACGATGAACATGATATTCGCCACACCCAGACCGGCAACGCCGAGTGTGAAACTACCGATGAGTCCTAAAAAAATATTGATACCGAGGAACAGATAGAACGAAAAACGGTCGAATTCCGTCGTATCCCAGATCCAGACGGCACTCTTGTCGGTTGGATCGAATTTGTATCGCTTGCCGAGCACCTCCCGCACTTCTTTTACCGTTTCCTCGCCGAGCCGCGGATCCTTAATCTGATAAATGATGTTGTTTAGATGAATAGAGCCGTAGATCGAAGCAAATGTCGACATAGGGATAAAGATGCGATCCTGATCTCTTCTATTGTACGATGAAGGCTGTGTTTTCTTCTGCATGACACCGACGACTGTGAACGGAACGCTGCCGATATATACTATCTTCCCGATCGCCTTCTGATCGCCGAAAAGGAATTCTTTAACTTTATCTCCGATAACGGCGATCCTGCGGCGTTCCTGGATATCGAGGTCATTAATAAATCTGCCGCCCGGTTCCGGGATTATATTGCGCATGTCGCCGTAAATGGGGTTGACTCCGGAAACGAGCGGATTTAAAATATTCTCGCCGATTCGTGCAACGGTGTAACGTCCGTATTCCGGACTGACGGCAGCGATGTTCGGCACCTGTGATGCCAGAAGTTTGGTATCGTCTTCGATGAATGATATCGGCCTGCCGATTCCATATCCGGCCCATGGTTTCGTTGTTTTCCCCGGGAACATCACGGCAATACTTTCACCCATCCCGTGCATATTAGCCGCAGTCTGTTTTTTAAAACCAATTCCGAATGCGACTAGCACCACGATAGCTACAGTTCCCCAGATTATTCCAAACATTGTCAGAAAAGAACGAAGCTTCTGTGCGCGGAGATCTACAATGAATTCGGAGACGATCGTTCTGAGCGTATCCATCAGTCGATCTTCTTCACCGGTTTTTCAAACACTTCATCCCCCTCTTTTAATCCGCTGATGACTTCAATGCTGATGGCATCGCTGAGCCCTGTTTTTATATATCGTTGTTCTTCTTTGTTCGGCCCGATGTAGACTTTCACAAAAGCCGAGTCATTGCTGAATATCACCGTCCGCTCTGGAATCGTAAGGACATTTACTTTCTTCTGAATGATAATATTTGCATTGGCAGAATAGCCGGCGCGTAGAACAGTATTTTTACCATCGGGAATAAGAATTTCGATCGGAAATACTGTTGCATTATCCTTTTTTTCTGCCTTCAGCCAGATCTTGCGGAGTGTTCCACGCACGGTATCGTTCGGCAGTGCGCCGATTTTGATTTCGACTTCCATTCCTTCTTTCATTTTACCGACATCGATTTCATCGACTGTACCTTTAAAAAGAAGCCGCTCCATATTTGCCATTTTCATCAGCACGGTTCCTTCCTGGTACGACGTCAATGGAGTGACCGGATCGCCGACTTCGATCGTCCGGTTGAGTACGAAACCTGAAATTGGAGCTTTCACGATGGATTCTATCTCTGTATCTCCTATTTTCACTTTTCCGCTTTCCATCAACGCCAATTTTTCAGATGATATCTTCAAGCGCAGTTCGGATTCTTCATATTGCTTCTGAAAATCCTCGTACTCTTTGTCCGATATCAGTTTGCTATTAAACAAACTTTTCTGGCGCACTTGTTCCTTTTTCAGATTGTCTAGATCCACAGCACTGAGTCTGGACCTGCCGTTTTGCATCGGCGAGTTCGAGTGGTGTAGGATCGGGTCTAACTTCGAGTAACGGCTGGCCGATTTTTACGTACACACCCACGTCGGTGAATATGCGGCTGACGACTCCCGAAACTTTCGATTTTACGGATATTTCATTTTCCGGCTCGATTGTCCCGACTGCAAGGGCCTTATCGATAATGGTTCCTTTGACAACCTTCACTTTCTGGAGTTCGCTGTCGCTCGATGATTTTTTACTGCCGAAGAAAAGTAGTGATGCGCCGCCGATAACAACAAGGGCGGCAGTGGATAGAACTATTTTCTTTTTCATAGTCATTGGATGGAAATGCTATGTATGGTTGAATATAGTAATTAGACTCCGGATATAAGGAAAAGTCCCTATTTTAGATACGGTGGGATGGCCGGCAAGTTGCAGTGGGTTTAATTATACAGGATTCAATTATAGCCACGGACTTCAGTCCGTGGTCGGCGATAGAACAACTCCCCGAGGGGTTTCAACCCTCGCGGGATGTTTAAGACAGCCCTCCTAAAAATGACGGCTGATGCCGCCAAATCCGAACTGCTTGTTCTTCTCGGTCATTCTGATAAAATAGTCAAGACGCTTTTGAAATATCTCGGGCCGTTTTCTTGATGCGTCGATGAACCCGATCCGGATTTCTTTGTATGGTTCCGAGAACTTCCTGAAGTTGGTCCATGCACGCCTATTGGCTTTGATGGCTTTCATGATATCGGGCGGGAAGACGAAATGATCGAATAAAATATTTCCAAGAGTTGCCAGTACTTCTTTGCGTACTTTCCGGCGGCGAATGAGGGTGCGAAGACGGATCTTGTTCGCTTGAGAATACCCGCTTTTCGGGTTTCGTGGCGAGAACCTCTGAGCAAAGCGTTCATGGTCGAGTTTCTTGATCGTGCTGTCTATCCAGCCGAAGCAGAGCGCTTCTTCGACCGCGTCGTTGTAGGAAATACGCGGCTTACCCGATTCCTTCCGATAATAAATAAGCCAGATATCCTTTTCGGACTTGTAATGCTTTCTCAACCATTCACGCCACTTATTTCGATTGGTGACATAGAGTGTTCGGGTGATTTTCATGGATCCCACAATGGTGATTTGGTAGTACGACTATTTTTTCGATAGAGTATGCTTATTTGGGTTTATACCGTAAGATTGTGTTGTACTCGCCTATAGTAAGTAAAAAATTAGTGCGGCGTATAGTGAAATACTAAATCATTGTCAGGTAAGAAATTCTTTCTCTTCCAGTAGTAAATTTTTTCACCTTGTATAGAATACAGAGTATCCGGTCGATATGTAGATGATAGGACATCGATCGGAGAACTGGACCCGCAACGTGTATTCTGCTGATTCAAGTGGTTTTCTCCACTGTCGAGTTGAGCGTAGTATATATCTGACGCTATCGTAGAATAATTTTTGGCGGTACATGACGCGATAGACAACCGTATCCCGGGCGGCCAGGGTCGCAATAAAATAAATACCACCTTCTGTTCTTTTCGTAACCTGTTGAGTAAATCCTTTTGTCATATTGAAGACTTCAACAGAATCGATGACTTCAGTGCTCGTTGTGTTGCCAAACGGATAGAAAATTAACTTTTCTACATTTTTATCCGATACGTTCGAGAACCAATAGTACCCATCGACAAAAAAAGACTCGCAGGTAAGCTGGAAAGAAATGCTCTCCTTGAAAAATTCTATCTCCTGACTTAACACGCACGGAGTCAACGCAAGATGAAAGAGCACGATCAGGCGCATAGTCCCTCATCATTTAAGGAGAATCATTGAACCGCTTTTGTAAACGATATTATTCAAAAGGAGCTGATAATAATACACTCCGGTAGCTGCTGGTTCGCCGTTGGTTGTTTGTCCATTCCATTGCATGAGTGAATGCTCCGATACAGGAAGTGTATATATTCTTTTACCATCGATTGAATAAATGTGAATGAATGCCGTCCGGTAGTGTACATCGGCCGGAATTCGAACAGAGAATGTAGTGCTGGAATTGAACGGATTTGGATAGTTCATAATTTCTAAAGGGAGACTCTGGTTGATAGTATTTTTCAGAATCCCAACAATATAATCCTTACAATGTATGTTCTCTTCAAGAAGTGAGTCAGGATCCATATCGATAAATAAGGAATCTATTCTCAAAGATGTAAGAGATTCGAGGGAAATAAATTTCGTTATGGCACTGATGTTAAATTTTCTGGAAAAGATCCGGGTTGAATATGTGCTATCGTCACTAAAAACGAACGGATTGTCTATTTCAAAATTTCCTCCTGTCACGATAGCGTCGTTTTTGTCGAGAAGATATCCTTTCAGCGTTCCGCACGTTCCTGCCGTATCATTTGCAAACCCGATGGTAGGACTTTTATCTTTGCAAAAAAGATAATATTTCAATCGGCAAATAGAATATCCGGGCGGCAATACATCAATAGATGAACCCGGAACATTTCCAAATGAAATGTAATCAACGAGCGCCATCCCATCATATTCAGGGGGATATGAATATACTATAATCTGATCTCCCTCACTATTGATCGATAGTGGGCTCATGAGACTATCAGAGGTTATGACGAACAATGAAGTGCTATCTTGTATGTGATCCAACCGTATTCGCGAACTTCCATGCGATGTTGCTACACATATACTATCGAAATCACTATGGTTATATTCATCACCAAACCTGAACATAATCTCTAATGTCCAGTGAGTATCGCTCTCAAACGCAAATTCTGAAATAAATGCCTGTGGCACCATGACGGGATTGCTGTGAGTATTGCTGAGAGAAAGTAGAAAGACAATAAGAACAGTTATTTTTTTCATATGGATATACCTATATAATTATCAAAAATGGATATCCTTCAACCACACTTAATGTGCAATCACATTTCTCTTTCAATTCCTAAGGAAATTACTTTCTATTTATAAAATAATTCAAATATATCAACAGGTGTATAATAATAGATGAAAATAGGTGGCTCGACCGAATGTACATGAGTTTTTAGTCAATGGCAAATGAGATAAGAAAAAGACGGTGGACAACTCTAGAGGTAGCACGGGAGATGATGGGGGGGGCAAAAACTTATAGGAAAAAAGAAAAATCATAGCCCCGGTCTTAGGGCCAGGACTATGATTAATCTAATCTCTCAAGGATTTTAATCCTTCATGAAAATGTTGAATTAAAAAGGAAATTCGCTCTTGTTCTCGATTTTCTGTTCGAGTTTCTCTTCTATTGGCTTTTCCGCTTTTTGATGGATGGCGTTTCCTTCGACGTAAATTGCTTTGTACGGTACAGTAGGACATGAATATTCGCAGGCCCCGCACCCGATGCAATATTGGTCTCTCACCTCGGGCAGAAACAGTCCGTTGTACGGGATCATATGCACTGCTTTTGTGGGACAACGCTCCGAGCAGGCACCGCATTCTGTCTTTTGAGTCTCAACAATACAATTTTCCCTTATGAATTTTGTTTTTCCGAGTTGGGTCAGCTTTTTCTCTTCGAGAGCTAAGGGAAGAATTGCACCGGTCGGGCACACTTCTCCACAGATGGTGCAATCATACGCGCAGTAGCCGGCTCCGGCATCGAGCCGCGGTTGGAATATCCCTATGACTCCATACTCGAACCATGAAGGCTGAAGCACCTGGCTCGGACACGCGCTCACGCAGATATTGCATGCTGTGCAGGTGTCGTTCAACCGGGTGATGCCGACTGAACCCGGAGGACTTACCGCCAGTTTCTTGAAGACCGGAACGGTGTTGTTTGTATAAACCTTGACTTTCGTTTGCCCATATGCAATTCCGGCATATCCGAGAAGATATGCAGTAAGACCAAGGAGAAGATTTCGTCGTTGAAGCGCATCCTGCGGTTTCGACGGTACCTTTTTTTTCTCAAATGAGTATACGTAGTTCAGGCTGTTGTAGGGACAAATTGCAAGACAATTGAAACAGTTTATACAGCGTGAAAAATCGACTCCCTTTTTCTTTACATCGATACACGATGCCTTACAGACTGTGCCGCATTTTCCACAATTGTCACATGTTGAGAGGTCGATTTTTATTTTGAAGAGAGAATAGTTTGAAATGAATCCAAGCAACGAACCGACCGGACAAAGAGAATTGCAATATAATCGTCCTTTTGTCACCGCTAACCAAGCAATGACACTAATCGTTACAATGGGGAGAATAAACGACGTGATGTGAACTCCTTTAATTTCGGCCGGGTAGATCCAATATATATTCAGGCTATTGAAGATCGCCGCCGCCACATTATTAATTCCGACAACCGCCGGTTTGAAAAGCAGCGCGGTAATTCTTCCGAAGCCGCTGAACGGGTCGAGGATGTTGATGGCGAGAATTATCCCGCCGGCAAAGAGAACGGTTACCAGAACGAGAATCAAATATCGAAGAGTATTCAGCGGCTGTGAATACTTATACTTCTTTTTCTTTCTCCACTTCAGCGAGAAATACGAGATAAAGTCCTGAAGCGTTCCAAGAGGACATACGGTCGAGCAATATACTCTTCCGAATAGCAGGGTGAGCAGAAGAACGACAAGAAATCCGGCGGATGCCAGTGTCCCGAGGGCGAGGAATTTCAAAAGCGAAGGAATAAACTCAAGGTAGTTTATCGGAGTAAAAAGTGCCGCTGAGAGTAAGTGTGCGAAATCGATGAATAGTAACGTCGTTGCCACGAAAAACAGAAGCGATACGACAATTCTTAGCTTTTTCAGCCACGCAAGATTCATAGAACTAGATCGCTATCCGTCTGACATTGAGTTTGCTCAGATCCTTTCGTCCGGCGCTCATCTCATCGGCATATTTAATGTACGCAACTTCGTCCGGTTCGATGCCGAATAATTTTGCGCCAGCGGCGTCGGCTGCCACGATATCGGTGGAGATAATCAACGACTTCATCAATACCACGTCGGCTTTCGATACTCCACGCGGACCGTTTTTCATCATCACATTATAGGCATCGACAACATTCAACGTTGGTTTGCATCGTGTTGCACAATCGGCAATACATTGATGCAGGTCATTCTGATGCCAGTACCCCCTGTCCCACACAATTCCCATCAAGTTCTTCATGCCGGCAGTCAGCCTGGTTGAACTATGATGTTTCAGCACCGGGACGTTGATGAAGACATCCGAATTGAGGATCAGCTCGTGGACGGATGTTTGTTTCAACTGCTTTCCTTTTTCCACGGTAATGGAATGGTAGTAGCTTTCGGAATTGCCCGGGACGACTGTCGCTTTTTTTTCTTTGGCTATTTTTTCAATTCCGCTGTCAGCGTAGCATCGTTTCCAATCGTCGCACGTATTATCAAACACGTAGACTTCTTTTGCGCCGGCCTGGAAACAGTGCTCAATGATTCGTCCGACAAGTTGCGGATTTGTATTGCCCGCCCGTTCAGGAACGACATCCCATCCGATGTTGGGCTTCACAACAACCTTCTGTCCTTTCCTGACGAAGGATTTCATGCCGCCGTATACTTCGATGGCTTTATCAAACATGACGTCCGGTTCGCCGCCCTTCACGGCGACCAGATCATAATTATTTTGAGACTGTGCAAAAAGGCCGCCGTATCTGCTCAGGGCAAGCGCAGTGCCGGCTGTCAATCCGGTTCTGAGAAACGATCTTCGATCCATGCTTATTTCCTCATTGTTTGTAGTTCTTCCTTAAAAAGATATAAAAAGAGAGACTGGTACGCAAGGAAAAAGTTGACGGGTGTACACTTTTAGAATTGGATTAAATCTAATCACTAAGATTCTGTAAATCCTTCGATCTCTCCGGGGCGGATAAGCATAAGAATGGACGATTGGTTTACGATAAGATACTCTTTCCCTTCATACTCAATCTCAACGGCAGCATCACGAAGAAAAATCGCATAGTCACCTTCTTCGGCTTGAAGAGGAATGTACTTGACCGGATCTTTCGGCGTTGTGGACCAGGGTTCCTGATCGATGAAATTTGGATTAGCAACCGGGTATCCGGGGCCGACTTTCACGATAAACCCCGTTTGTATTTTTTCCTTCTCTTTCACGCCCGGAGGGAGATACAGGCCATGGGCTGTCCGCTCCTGCTCTTTATCCGGTGCGATAAGGACTTTATCACCGACGACGACCAGCTTTTTTCGCGTTCTGAGTTCCATATCAATAATATACGAAGGAAAAATTAAAAAGGAAAAATTAAAAAGGGAAAAAGGCTCGTTTAAAGAGCTTTCGCTTGACCTCTTGGGCTCTTTTGTGTACCTTAAGAAGAAAATTATAAGTAAAAATTAGAAGAAGTAAGAAAAAAGGAAAAGCCGCACCCCCCTTTTTTCCTTTTTAATTTTTACTTTTTCCTTAGCGCACGCCATTTAAAATCTTTTAAAGAGTCATGGATAAATTCGTCATTGACGGCGGTGCCCGGTTACAGGGTACCGTCAGGATCAGCGGTGCGAAGAATGCTTCGCTTGCGTTAATGCCCGCGACATTATTGGCAAGCGGGAAGTACCGGCTGGAGAACACTCCGATTCTTAGAGATGTTTCCACTATGCAGAAACTTCTCCAGACGATGGGAGTAACATTCCAGCGTGAGTCTCACTCGCTGACGGTGAATACGTTCCGCGTGAATTCTTTCGAAGCACCGTATGAACACGTAAAAAAAATGCGCGCTTCAATTTATGTGCTTGGTCCGCTTGTCGCACGATACGGATATGCGAAGGTATCGTTGCCCGGCGGTTGTGCGTGGGGACCGCGGCCGGTAAATCTGCATATCGAAGGGATGCGCAGACTCGGCGCCGATGTCAATCTAGAAGCAGGATATATTATAGCAAAAACAAAAAAGTTAAAAGGTGCAAGGATTGTTTTTGATATATCGAGCGTAGGAGCGACCGGGAATATACTGATGGCAGCGGTGCTGGCAAAGGGAACCAGCATCATCGAGAATGCTGCAATCGAACCGGAGATAACCGAGCTGGCCAAATTTCTCGTGAAAATGGGTTCAAAGATCCACGGCATCGGCTCGTCGCGTCTGGAAATCGAAGGTGTCGATGAATTACATCCGGCCGATGAAATCACAATTCCAGACCGTATTGAAGCCGGGACATTTCTTCTTGCAGGAATGATCACTAAGGGAACAATTAGAGTTGAGAGTTGTTCGCCTGATCATCTCTCGGCACTTCTGACAAGACTCGAAGATGCAGGTGCAACTCTGAGGATAGGCGACACATGGGTGGAACTCGATGCACCGGAGACTATCCGTCCGGTCGATGTCACAACTGCAATCTACCCCGGCTTTCCAACAGATCTCCAGGCGCAATGGATTGCGCTCATGACCATTGCCGGAGGATCGAGTGTTGTGACGGAATCAATCTATTTCGATCGGTTCAAACATGTCCCGGAACTTATCCGCCTTGGCGCATCGATTGAGCTCAATGAAAATACGGCCGTTGTGAAGGGTGTACAGCACCTCAAAGGAGCGAAAGTAATGTCAACCGATTTGCGTGCCTCGGCATCGTTAATTCTTGGCGGACTTATTGCCGAAGGGGAGACAGAGGTGCTGCGCGTATACCACATCGACCGCGGATATGAAGCGATTGAAAAAAAACTGCAGACACTCGGTGCGCGGATCCGACGAGAGAGCAGCGAGGAATATTGACGATTTCATGAAAATTATTCTTTGTATTTACCTGCTTATAGCATTGTTGCTCATCCCTGTTCCATTATTTAATACCATCGGATATGAGTTTTCGGCCTTCATGGGAATTGTGGTGGGAATTGGAGGTGGATTATTCACACTCTCGCTGTTCAGAAAAAAATTTTCGGGTGCTGAGCGCATATTACCGGCTGAATACACGCGTTTTCTTTTAAACGCAGCAGTGCAAAACGTACTCGTTTTGCTTGTCCCTGTCGCCGTCATGATGGTGAATGCGCTGTTTGTTAAAAACTGTAATATTCTCCAGGGAATGGCGTTCGTGTTCCTCATCCCATGCGTAACAATACTTTTTAGTGTTGCGCTTGCCGGATTGATTGGACTGCTTGTGGCGCATTCGAAGACGCTCTATGGTGTTCTTATTGCCGCCATCTTTATTTCCCCCCTTATTCATACATATTTTGAACCCCAGCTGTACGCGTACAACGTGCTCTTTGGATATTTCCCCGGATTTTCATATGACGAGTTTCTTCCTATTACACCGGCCTTCATTCTTTTCCGGATTCTGACTCTTTGTGCGGCGATGATTTTTCTACTAAGTGGTATTGCGATTGCTTCTTCGACACTATGCAGGGAAAATGTCTGGCAGAAAATCAGGGGAATCGCCGTCATGGTGAAAAAACCGGCACTGCTGTCGCAGCCGTTATACTGATTTTTATCCTGGCAGGATCTTATTATTTCAGGCACGAGCTCTCTTTCGAGTCGTCGACATCCTATGTGCAAAAAATTCTCGGGGCAAAATATTCAACACAGCATTTTGATATCTATTACTCTCCTTCAACATACTCGGAGAAAGAAATTAACCGGATTGCAGGTGAACACGAGTATCGCTATATGCAGATTATCGGCGAGCTCCGAACAGTGCCGCTGACGAAAATCCAATCGTATATCTATTCATCTGCCGAAGTCAAACAACGACTTCTCGGTACGGCAACGACAGATATTGCTAAACCATGGATGAGGGAAGTCCACATTAGTGCCGCCTCGCTTGAAGAAACTTTGAAGCATGAGCTGGTTCATGTCATCGCTGGCCGGTTTGGCATGCCTTTTCTCGGGATCAGTCCGCGGATGGGATTGGTCGAAGGACTTGCAGTGGCGCTCGGGGGAGATAGGGGCGAACGGACGCTTCATTATTATGCGGCGGCAATGAAGGAATTCGGCGTCGATTTTAATATAGAAAAGCTTCTTTCTTATTCCGGATTTATCACACAGGCTCCCGCTAAAAGTTATATCGTCTGCGGTTCATTTGTGCAATATCTGCTCGATCATTACGGGATTGAACGGTTCAAGCGGACCTATCTGGGCGGCAGCTTTGAGACGGGCTACGGGCGATCGCTGCAGAGCCTTATTGCAGAATGGGATGATTTTCTATCGCAGATAAAAATTTCCGATTCAGACGAAGCACATGTGCGATATTTTTTTAGGAGGCCTCCGGTATTCAAAAAAACCTGTGCCCGTGTGACAGCGGAATGGATGAATGATGCTGGGAAAAAAATCCGCGAGAAGAACTATGCGGCAGCCGCAGCGTTCTACAGGCACGCTTACGATGAAACGGGAAGCGACGATGCTTTATTGGGATATATGCAATCGGAATTTCGCGGTGAAGAGTACGATAGCGTGACGACTTCGTCTCCGAGTAAACACCGGCCGCCAATTATGCCGATGGCCGATCTGATGATCGGAGATGCATACATGATGAAAGGAGACAGCGCACAGGCATGTCGATATTATATATCGTTGATTACGAATCACATCCTTCGATCGTATAACGAGCTTGCAGTAATACGATTGACATGGCTTGCCCGGCCGGGTCAATACTCCGTGATGCGGCGGTTTTACCGTGAGAATGAAGATTCGATCCGAATCAATATTCTAAGGAAATTGCTTCTCGACCCGCAGAGCGATACAGAAACCGGATCGTTGTATCGATATATTGTGCTTCGTTTATATGTGAACGCACACAATTATATCGATGCGCGAAATGTGATCTCCGCCGAGGAATTTATTTTCCGGGATTCCACGCTGAATTACAGTAATGAAGTATTACGTGCCGTTGTTTTTGAGCATACAAGGGAATGGGAAAAAGCTAAACTTCATTACTGGCGGGCGTTAAATTATACCTCACAGGAGACGGAGAAGAATCGAATTGAAGATCGGATTGAATTGTGCAACTGGTTCGAGAGGCACAAGAGTTTTTGAAAATGCTTTAGGGATTTCGGGATGATGATTGAGGATTGATGATTTATGAGTCTAGTATCGTAAAACCGCTAATTTGTATTCTTTATTGATTTTTATAGGTTGGTAGACTCCATGAGTGATAAATCGTGAGGATGGTTGTTTTTAATACTTGCTTTTCCAAACCTCTCTCAGTATTATTCCTGTATGAAAATCGGTGAACAAGGTATGCCCCGTACATTTCTCTTCGTACTCGCCGTTATTTTTCTTCTTGCCGGCTGCAGTTCGTCGAACCGGATAGCCACCTGTTTCTACTCGGCAGCCATCGAACGTACGACGCTTCCGTTGATTTCATTTGATGCTGTGAATTTTGTCGCGGATGGAAAACCGCGTCTTGATATTCTGTTCCAGATTCCCTTCAAGAATCTGAAATTTCAGAAAGCGGGGAATACATTTATTGCATCATATTCTGTCAGTGTACGAGTACTTACATCCGATGAGAAGCAAATCGCGATGCAGGAGTGGTCAAAAACGGTTTCGGTCAAAGACTATGAACGTACAGTATCCAATGAGAGTGAAGCGACTCTCCGGGTATTCGTTCTTCCGACGGGGAAATATACGCTTGCGGTGACAATTCTTGACGAACATTCACAGCAGCAGCAAGAAGAGCGGAAAGAAGTGAATGTCCATCCGGTGGTTGGTCAGCTTGAAGCAAGCGATATTGTTCTTCTTCAAAGAATCACGGAGAGACCAGGGAATTAAAACAATCACGCCGATGTTTCCATCCGATATCGGAAAATTCCGGTCGTTCTCGACATTTATGGAAGTCTACGATTCTCTCGACATCGACACTCTTCATGTGAGTACCAGAATTGTACCGTTTCATATTGATTATGATCGACAACATCAGAGTTCACCATATTCATACAAATCCTTCTTCAATCCGAAGTATTTATTCACACCCAGATACGATCAAGGATTTGTCCGTCCTGATACCATTGCTGCTCCGGGAGGACTGAACATCCCTCTACAGGAATTGTTTTTACCCAAACTCGATAATGAATTTGCTCGTTCCGATACAATTGTTATTACAGTAGGATCGCCGACACAATTGTTTAATTCATTTATAGTCCCACCGCCCGGCCGATATCAATTGTTAACGGAAGTGGCGAAGAAAAAAGAGGGGAAAACGGATACTCTCCATATCGGCAGAGTTCTTACCATTCATTCAGAATACTTTCCGGATGTTGTCGATAGTGACGATCTCATAGGTCCGCTGCAATATATTACGGAGCGGGATGAATATGATTCGTTAAGAGCGCCGGCGAATAAAGAAGAACGCGCCCAACGGCTCGAACAGTTTTGGAATACAAAACTCGATCCGGCTCGTCGTCAAGAATTCTACGGTCGTGTTCGTCAGGCGAATGAATATTTTACAGGCATTGCTGACGGATGGCGTACGCCGATGGGGATGACATACATTGTTGCCGGTCCTCCGGCGGAACTCGAATGCCAGCCGGGAAGAAGTGAAACATGGTATTATAATCTTCAACAGGGCTATGCAGTTTTTATTTTTCAAACCGGGCCCGGAGCACAGAACAACGGACATCCGTTTTATATGCTTACCGGCTATCCAGCAGAGAATGTCTGGTCAAATTTTGTCGATCGGTGGCGTCGATGACCGGCACCGATTGTCCGTGCATTACGTGAGAAATTTCCTGAAGCGTCTCGATATTGAAGAAGTTTTTCGGGCTGTTACTGAGCGGATCAGTTGGAAAAGCATGGAAAAAGAAATTGTATAACATTCATAATGAATGAATATCCTGAAAAAACGACCATCCGCGCACAGATTCATATTCTCACCTTTCAGAAAAAATTTCTCTCATTGATTTTCAACCGCTTTTTG
Source organism: Ignavibacteriota bacterium (assembly GCA_963776275.1). Classification (GTDB taxonomy): domain Bacteria; phylum Bacteroidota; class Ignavibacteria; order UBA10030; family CAVZMI01; genus CAVZMI01. The sequence continues at coordinate 60,084 of CAVZMI010000020.1, read as the reverse complement.
ATTTTATTACAAGCTGATTTTTCAATCTCAGAATAACAAAAGCTGAGAAACAACCTTACTACAGGGATAATTGATTATGACAACTATTATTGATGTATGGGCTAGGGAAATTCTTGACTCACGCGGTAACCCGACAATTGAAGTGGATGTCGAACTCGAAAGCGGCGCGCAGGGTCGCGCGGCGGTTCCAAGCGGCGCATCGACAGGCGAACATGAAGCCGTTGAGCTTCGCGATGGAGATCCGAAACGCTACGGCGGAAAAGGCACGCTGAAGGCGGTTGAAAACGTCAATAAAATCATTTCAGAAGAAGTCATCGGTTTTGATGCGCTCGATCAGGTCGGTATTGATAAATTGATGATCGAACTTGACGGGACAGAGAACAAGGGAAAACTCGGAGCTAATGCAATTCTTGGCGTTTCGCTTGCAGTGGCGAAGGCTGCCGCCAGTGAGCTCGGTTTACCGCTCTACCGCTATATCGGCGGGACGAATGCCAAGACGCTTCCGGTTCCCCAGATGAACATCCTTAACGGAGGAAGTCATGCCGATAATAACGTCGATCTTCAGGAATTCATGATCGTTCCGGCAAATGCACCTTCCCTCACCGAAGCACTCCGGATGGGGGCGGAAGTGTTTCATTCGCTCAAATCTGTGTTGAAGAAAAAAGGATACAATACGGCTGTGGGTGATGAGGGTGGATTCGCACCAAGTCTGAAGTCGAATGAGGAAGCAGTAGAAGTTATTCTCGAAGCCATTGCAAAAGCGAACTACTCACCGGGAAAAGATATATTCATGGCACTCGATCCGGCGTCAAGCGAGTTCTTCGAAAATGGGAAATATGTATTTAGCAAGTCGGATAAATCTTCGAAGACCCCGGAGCAGATGGTGAAATACTATGAGAACTGGGTTAATCAATATCCGATCATCTCGATCGAAGACGGTATGGCTGAAAACGATTGGGACGGATGGAAATTGATGACCGATGTCCTGGGGAAGAAAATACAGCTAGTCGGTGATGATCTGTTCGTGACAAACACATCATACCTTGCCAAGGGAATTGAAAAGGGTGTTGCCAATTCCATCCTCATTAAAGTGAACCAGATAGGGACACTGACAGAGACACTCGATGCTATTGAAATGGCGAAGCGCGCCTCATACACGGCTGTGGTTAGTCACCGTTCAGGTGAAACAGAGGATTCGACGATTGCCGACATCGTTGTTGCGACGAATGCAGGGCAAATCAAGACGGGCTCGGCAAGCCGTACCGATCGCATTGCAAAGTACAACCAGCTTATCAGGATCGAAGAGGAACTGGATACCAACGCAGTGTTTGCAGGACTCGGTGCGTTTCGTCGTACGAAATAATTCATTAAATGTTCGGGTGTGAAGTAGAAGGAATCTGTATGGCTTTGACGATTACATTCGGTACCGATGGCTGGAGAGGATTGATTGCCGATGACTTTACATTTGAAAACGTGGCTGCTGTTGCTCGTGCAACGGCCGAATATTTCCGCCGGCATAAAAAGATAAAGAACGGTGTTGTGATCGGCTACGACTCGCGGTTTCTCTCCCGAGAGTTTGCCGAAATCACGGCCAGAGTACTAGGAACTGCAAATATTAAAGCGCTTCTAGGATCGGGAATTACATCCACGCCAGCTGTATCGCTTGCGGTGAGGAAACTCAACGCGGCCGGTGGCATTGTTATTACGGCCAGTCATAACCCTGCCCGATACAACGGATTCAAGATCAAAGGAGATTTTGGCGGCCCGGCATTTCCGGAAGAAGTCGAGAAGGTCGAAGCAAGGTTGAGCCCTATCCTGAAGAAGAAATCCGCAGTGTTTGCACAGGCACTGCCTCTTGAAACGCTTGTCAAGAAGAAGAAAGTCGTCGTCCGGGATTTTCATGAACTCTACATTGCCGATATCAAGTCGAAAATCAATTGCGATCTCATTACATCATCGAACATCCGGATTCTGTACGATGCAATGCACGGAGCGGGACAGGGGGTGATGGGAAAAATCATTCCGGGGATATCGACGCTGCGTCAGGAATTCAATCCCTCTTTCGGTGGGGTGAATCCCGAGCCTCTTCCACAGAATCTGGCTCCATTAATAGAAGCGATGAAATCCGGCAGCTATGATATAGGTATAGCAACCGACGGTGATGCAGACCGGATCGGTGCCGTCGATGAGCGGGGGAATTTTGTTGATTCGCATCGTATGTTTTGTCTTCTCCTAAAATATTTCATTGAAGAAAAAAGATGACCGGTGAAGTCGCAAAATCCTTCTCGGTAACCCAAATGGTTGATGCGATGTGTTTAAAATATGGTTTGCGGCTTCATGAGACCAAGGTCGGTTTCAAGTATCTCTGCCGGCTCATGATCGAGCGCGATATCCTGATTGCCGGTGAAGAGAGCGGTGGGCTCGGTGTCAAAGGACATCTTCCGGAGCGGGATGGGACGTACATCGGTCTGCTTCTGTGCGAGATTATGGCAAAGAGGAAGAAGAAATTAGGCGAACTTGTTCAGGAATTATTCGATGAGTACGGGGAACATTATTTCAATCGCATTGATGTACACCTGACACTGAAAGAAAAAAACCGGATCATGGCCATCTATAAAAAGGGAGTACAATCCGTCGCTGGATATACGGTCCGGGCGCGTCAGGATAAAGATGGGTACAAATTTTTTGTCGATGGGGGATGGGTTCTCGTTCGGGCATCAGGTACAGAACCGCTTATTCGATTTTATGCTGAGGCTGACACGCCTGCGAAGGTTGATGAATTACTGGCAGCAGTAGTGAAACCGAAATAGGATTTGCTGCCGGACAAATCGTGAGAGCTATTTGAAAAGGGAAATCGGGACTATGCAGAACAATTTTTATACAATCATGCCTGATGGAACGGTGAAGCAAATCAATCCGTTCGCAGGGACCGAGGTCTGGTCTGTCCCCGGACGCGGGAGTAAACCTCTGTCTAATGAAATACCCGCAAACGCGAAGCGTATCGAACATAAAGAAATAGAAGACTACTGCAGCTTTTGCCAGTCCCGTTATTTCGAGACGCCTCCAGAAAAAGCACGACTGGTGCTCGAAAACAGCAATTATCTCTATCGGCCGCATCTTTCTCCCGATCAGTATTTCAATTCGGTCGCAGAATTTCGCCGCGTATCAAACCTTTTTGAAATTGTCACCATTGATTACTGGAGAAAAAATTACAGTTACAGACTGACAGCCGAGAATAAAGCCGCACGCGATGAGTACATTGCCAATCCAAGCGGACTGAATCATATTCTGAATATCCTTTCCTACAAAATGAAGATGTCGGGAAAAAGCGAACAGTATATAGATTCGATGCCGCTTGATGAGAAACTGGCAATGGCGGATGCATTCTTCGGCGGCGGACATGAAATGATTATTGCACGACGGCATTATAAACCGAATACGCAGTGGGATTCAGAATTATTTTCTTCCGGTGAAATGACGCGGGAAGAACATTATCAATATTTTCGATTTACCATCGATGCAATGCGGAAATTATTTGAGAACAACCGGTATATCCGTTATATCAGTGTGTTTCAAAACTGGCTTCGGCCTGCGGGTGCATCATTCGATCATCTTCATAAACAGCTTGTGGCGCTGGATGAATGGGGAGAATCGATTAGCCAGCAGATACGCATGGTGCGCGAGGATCCAAATGTATTCAACGAAAATGGTGCAAATTTCGGGGCACAGCTAAATCTTGTCTTTGCAGAAAACGATTTTGCTATAGCAACGGTTGGAATCGGACACCGATATCCGACGATCGAAATTTTTTCAAAATCGTACAACTGCCGGCCGTATGAACATAGTGACGATGAAATTCGCGGGATGAGCAATCTGGTGCATGCATGTCATGCAGCGATGGGGAGCCAGATTTCATGCAATGAAGAATGGTATTATACGCCCATCGATGCTGTGTATAAAATGCCATGGTATATCATGCTGAAATGGCGGGTCAATGTGCCTGCGGGATTCGAGGGGGGGACGAGTATCTTTATAAACCCGTTAACACCTCTTGAAATACGCGATAAAATGGTTCCGCGTCTCTATAAACTTCGAGACGAAGGCATAGTGAATAATTTTCGTGTCGCAGAAGAATGCAGGATCTTTCCAAATCCTCTCAAATATTATTTAAAGTGATTCTTCCCCCAAACCAGCGCGACCCCTGACTTTTATACTACCGTTTACAACCCCTGACTTTCCATATAGTCATTGATGTCATAACGGATATTTTCATTCGTCTGAATCGGCAAAAGACCTTCCTTCTCTTTCTTCATCATTACGAGAATTGGAACGACAATTGCCGTTGCAAGTAACGCTGTCCATGTTATTGTCTTCATAAGAGTACCCCTCCCCTTCGGCCCTACTGTATGCAGAGAAAAACCTCAGCCTTTGTCGCTGTACACCAGGTGACGCTGTACCAGCACTGAGTCTCAAGCTCTTCTAGAAGAACCTGCTCATATTCTCTCTGTTCGCGAAAAGAGAGAGGCATTGTACTGTACCATTGCGTCACGATTCTTTTCCTTATTATTTTTAATCCCTCTATAAATAATAACGCTTATAAATTGGGAAAGTTGCCCGAAGAAGTCATTTTTTGAATTAATTTTTCTTCATCAGAAGAGGAAATTCTGATCCAGAATAATGATTCCCAATACAATTATCGGTATTTTTTCATAAAACTGAAGAAAGGGATGTAACGATAGAACGATGACATGAGAGATTACTATGTGCGGATGATATTGAAGGCCCGTTTTCCTCGGGCATCAGAACGGATTTCAAAATTGACAGTGTCGCCCTGGCAGAGATTACTTCGGAAACCGGTCTCTTTCACGCTGCTTCTATGAAAAAAAACATCTTCACCCTGTTCTGTTGTAATAAAGCCAAATCCCTTTGAGTCGTTGAAGAATTTTACCGTTCCGGTCATACTCGCTCTCCCGTTCAGCTTGGCTATAATGAAAAACCCCAGCAGGTGCTGCCGGGGTTTTCATCGCAGCAAGGTTTATACTTTCGTGACGTTGGCTGCCTGCAGGCCTTTCGGACCCTGCTCAACCTCAAATTCTACCTGATCTCCTTCGTTGAGAGTTTTGTAGCCTTCGGAGTTGATTGCCTTGAAGTGGACAAATACATCCTCGCCTGAAGGACGTTGAATAAAGCCATAACCTTTAGCGGCATTGAACCACTTAACTGTTCCTCGTTCCATGGAACATCACCCTTTCGAACAAAATTATTTCGAAAATTGTACAGCCTTTGTTGCCTCTTAATAACGCAATACGTCACGATGCGTGCTTCTTGTGGTATTCCCCCCAAAAAACCGCGACGATCACGCAAACAGCTGGACGAACTTCGAAACCACTCTGTTCGAACCAGTTACTTTAAAAGCGATTGTGTATTAAGCGCAAACACGGTGTACTGTCATTTGCAGTAATAACATAGTTTTTTTTTATAACAATTGCAAGTGTTTTTCTAGTTGTTGGGATATTGAAAGTCCGTTATGATGGGTAGTTGTGGTGGTGCAAATAGGGACCAGGGAGCAGAGGAGTAAAAAAATCCTCTGGTTAACTGCCGTATCGCAAGTTGATGAGTTCGTGAAAATGCCGAATTTTTCCTTCGGCCGAGGCGAGAAGAAGTGCAAAATCAATTGGTTTTGCAAAATAATCGTCGATTCCAAGCTTCATGCCGGCAAGAATCCGGGGGCGATCGGCCATTGCACTTATACAAACAAATGGCACGGCAACCAGTCGGGGATCGCTGCGAATGCGCTGGAGAAATTCGAATCCATTAATCTTTGGAGGGGTAAAAATAACATCTGATATGATTAGATCCGGACGATGCGTTTTAACAAAGATAAACGCCTCTTCACAGTCGTTGAAGGTCTCAACAATATATCCGGCTTGTTCAAAATTCATACGTGTCATCCGCAAAACAAGCGGGTCATCATCGACAATGACCACTGCTCCTTTCGTTTCATGAACCTTCAGCTGCCATGCAATCGCACCCGCAACGCTTAGGTGTTCTTCAAGAGTAACACCGTATTGCACTCTGATCTCTTCAAATGTATCGGGCTTACTGATTGAACATCGGCCTTCCTCACACGCTTCACGCAGTGCCTTGATGTATGCATCAAGTTGCACACTCCGCTGCATCGTCGTATGAACCTGATCGGAGATCTTGAATCGTACACGCAGCTCTGCAAGATGTTGGGTTTCAATTTCAGAGAGGAGGCCGTCTGACCATGCTTCAATTAAAGCAGTCTGATATCGGTGGAATCGTTCTTCGCGAAGTCGGCGTTCTTCATCGGCCTGATGTTTTTTCAACTCCTCTTCTCGGCGTCTTCGTCCTTCTTCTTCGATCTTCGCGAGGAGTTTCTGGTGTTCAACACGCTGCGATTGTCCGATCGCCATGCGCCGTTTGGCTTCGATATCCTGACGTCGTTCCGTTATGCCGAGTTCGTGGGCTAGATCGCGGGCTGTGCGTACTTTCTCTCGGGCAGCGCGGGCGTACATATTGTTCGGATCGTCATTTAATAGAAGATCGAGTTCTTCAAGAGCCTTATCGTATTCTTTTTGTCTGAAAAGGTCACCAGCCTGTTTCAGACGTTCACTTGACGTTTTTGCTACCATGCTCTCCCCGACAAAATGGGGTGATTTATCTGTCCATGATACGAAATGTCGATATTATTTGCAAGTCATGTTATTATATTAGACTCGGATTGCACTAAAACCAACATAGAACTCTTTTCCGCCAGTATAGGCGATTTTGTAGTATTCGATGTAGAGCTTAACGGATAAGGGTGCTATCTGCCTTTGGGTGAAGCTTGTTGAGTGCCGCATAATTGAGTTCCGATCCCAATAGACTGTGCGGAATCAAATAGACAATTATCAGAAGAATCGCAGCTCCAAGAGCCCAGGTCTTCGGTTTCTGGAGGCGTGGTAGGAGCGCCCCAACAACAATCCATCCAACCATAGCAATCACCGTCTTGTTGTCGGTCAAATCAGTCCCGACCGGCCATCCTGACCAAAAGACTCCAAAAGCATAGTATTGAACGAGCGGACCGAGGATTGCACCACCGATAAAAAGAAATCCTATCGTACAGTATGTAAGCAGGCGGATATTGGGTTCCGGATTGAAAAATTCTAATCCTGTCCGTGTCGACAGGAGCATCGCCCCAAAAATCACGATGATGTGAAATAAAAGAATACCAATGGGGACAATTCCTTTAAATCGTATGATGACGGAATCAATAGCAGGAATTTGAACTGTCGCTTCTGATGAATTAAGAAAGACCCTATATTGCAGCTTTCCTGCAGGTGGTTGCACGGGGAGTTCAGCCTTTAATGTATCGTTTGAATATTTCATCTCAATGCTTGTCCATTCATCATCTGTCTTAAATCTTTTCCATTCCAATCGACCTCTGATCACGGTATCGCCGGTAAAGATTGTTACGACGGCATTGCCCGAGATGTCATGACTCCGTTCAAATCTATATGGAATTATTTTTCCGGCAATTATTGTGGTTCCCGAGACCGGATAGGTGGGGCCCGTGACCAGCTGGTAATATGCAACAAGAGCAGTGATGAAAATTGAAATACTCCAGAGAATTATCTTTCGTATCAATGATCCATCCTTCGCCTTATTATTTCATGTGGCAATAAAGTCGTCGTCCATACTCTACAACCATTCTGTCGGAGCTGTACACCGAAATCAAAGTCCCCATGGCATGTCGAATGCGCTGGATCCACCCGTGAGGAATTCCGTCGTCATTGCGCTGGTAAAATAGCGGGACGATCTCCTGTTCAAGCAGCGTGATCAACGAACTTGCATCGAGCGCATCCTGTTGATCGGGATTATCGGATGTGGCATCATTCCCTATTGCCCATCCGTTTGATCCATCGAATCCTTCCCGCCACCATCCATCCATGGTACTCACATGAAGACCTCCATGAATTCCAATTTTCATTCCACTGGTACCGCTGGCTTCAAGCGGACGCCTCGGAGTATTCAACCATACATCGGCTCCGGCCACCATATATCGGGCGACATTAATATCATAGTCTTCGATAAAAACAACTTTCCCGAACAACTGAGGATGGCGAGTCATCTCAATAATATATTTGAGAAATCTTTTTCCATCATCGTCACGGGGATGTGCTTTCCCTGCAAAGATTACCTGAACCGGTTGACGAGAATCGGTAATGATTGCAATTATGCGATCCAGGTTCCGAAAGAGTAAAGGAGCCCGTTTGTACGTGGCAAACCGACGAGCAAAACAGATCGTAAGCGTATCGGGACAGAGTATCGAATCGTACATTGTAATCCGGTCGCTCCCGTGTCTGAGATGTTGACGGCGAAGACGATAGCGTGTAAATTCAATAAGTTCACGGCGGAGTGCATATCGGAGTGCCCATAATTCACCGTCGTTAGCATATTTCTCATCATAAAGCTGTTTCCAGTACTCGGGTTCCATCAATCGTGCGGTCCAATCGAATCCCAGTCGTTTGTTCCAGAACTCATGAGCTTTTTCCGAAGCCCAACCACCCGTATGAATACCATTTGTGACGTGAATGATCGGGATTTGCTCGGCCGTCATGTTAGAATAGAGATGTCTCCACATTTCACGACTAACTGCGCCGTGAAGTTTACTTACGCCGTTTGCATTCGAGCACATTTTTAGTGCAAGAATGGTCATGCAGAATCCTTCATTCTGGTCATCCGGATTTGCCCGGCCATATCCCAGGAGCTGATGCATTGAGATTGGTATGGTTCGGGAAAAACGTTCAAACATATATTCCAATAACGAAGGAGAAAATCGATCGTGACCTGCTGAAACGGCAGTATGTGTCGTAAAGAGCGTTCTTTTGCGCACATGCGTCTCGGCATCCCCGATTGTGTTTCCAGAGGCAAGTTTTTCGCGCAGTAGTTCGAGTGTCAGGAATGCGGAATGTCCTTCATTTAAATGGTAAATTGAGGGTGTGACACCTATTGCTCGTAGTAATCGTATTCCCCCGATTCCCAAAACGATTTCCTGCGAGATGCGGATGGTGGCATCGCCGCCGTACACACGTGCTGTGATATCGCGGAATCGTTCTTCATTTTCCGGCCGGTTTGTATCAAGGAGATAAATCACTGCCCGTCCTACATTGAGACGCCAGGCATGGAAAGCAATCGTCGCATGATTGATTTCCACATTGCAGACCAATGTAGAACCCTTGGGATCAGTGACCAGCTCCAGAGGTAATAGCATCGGATCTGCAGCCGCATAATCTTCCTGCTGCCAGCCGTCCGGACCAATCCGCTGCTGGAAATATCCATATCGATAAAACAGACTGATTCCAACAAATGGGATTCCAAGATCACTGGCCGATTTGGCAAAATCGCCGGCAAGGATACCGAGTCCGCCCGAATAAATCGGCAGTGATTCGTGTAATCCAAATTCCGCACTGAAATAAGCTACAGGCTGATGCGAATTCTGACCTTCCATATCCGTGCACCAGTTTTTCGTTTTCTGCATATATTTGGCAAATTCATTCAATATCGTGTCGACACGTATTGTAAAATCGGGTTCGTATAATCGGGCCTGCAATTCCTGAGGTGAAATGCTTTTCAGCACGGCGACCGCATTATGATTTGTTCGTTCCCATAGATATGGAGAAAGCACTTCGAATATCTTCTGTGCTTCAGGATTCCAGGCTCACCAAAGATTGTACGCTAATTTTGATAAAGCCGAGATCGTTTCCTGAATATTCATAGAGTTTTATTTAATAGGATATATTGTACCGTGGTTTGCAGGTAGGATTTGATGCTGTATTTGACGAGACATGTTAAAATTATACGTTTTTTCCGATGCAATTGCAAGATGCCGACTTCTGTCGGTTGCTTCTTATACGGGAATTGGTTATGTTAACATGCTTTAAAATCGATAAGACGAAGAAATGGAAGAAAATAAAGGTAAAATACTCTGGGTTGACGATGAAATCGAGCTTCTTCATCCACATATTCTCTTTCTGGAACAAAGAGGGTTTGAGGTTGAAACGGCGACAAATGGAGACGACGCGATTGCACTGGTTAATAAGGGCGGATTCGAACTCATTCTTCTGGATGAGATGATGCCTGGGAAAGGGGGATTGCAGACTTTATCAGAGATTAAATCTGCTTTTCCCGGACTTCCAGTTGTTATGATTACAAAAAATGAAGAAGAATCTCTGATGGAAGATGCAATAGGCGGGAAAATCAGCGATTATCTCACAAAACCGGTCAATCCGAGTCAGGTACTGTTGACGTGTAAGAAAATTCTTGAGGGGAAAAAAATTACTGGAGAATATGTCTCGAAAGATTATACAGAGGAATTCAGACAGATATCGCTGGCATTGATGAACCCGCTTACTCATCAGGAGTGGATCGATCTACATGTGAGAATGACGAACTGGGAGCTTGAACTCGATAAACATCCTGAGTTAGGACTTTACCAGTTGCTTTACAATCAGAAACGCGACTGTAACGTAGAATTTGCCAGATTTATAGAGCGAAATTACCAAAACTGGCTCGAAAAACCAGAAACAAGCCCTCCTTTATCCGTCAATATCGCAGAACGGTTTCTTCTTCCAAAGCTCAATACCGGTAAATCGATCTTTTTTTTCGTAATCGATTGTCTCAGGCTTGATCAATGGATGATCATGGAAGAAGTCTTACGGGAATGGTACACGATAAACAAGGAGTATTACTTCTCCATCCTGCCAACGGCGACTCCATACGCCCGTAATGCAATCTTCAGCGGTCTTTTTCCGCTTGATATCCAACAACGGTACAGCGAGTACTGGACATCCGACGGGGATGAGGATGAAAATAGTTTTAATCGATATGAGCATCAACTTTTCGAGAAGCTCCTTGAAAGAAAACGAATCTTTTTAAAACCCGAAGCAAAATATGTTAAGATCCTCGATGCCGAATATGGACGTAGCATCGAGAATAATATTCTTTCGTATACACGGAATCCGTTGACACTGATCGTTGTCAACTTTATTGACATGCTTGCCCACGGCCGATCTGATTCGGAAATTTTAAAAGAGATTGCGCCCGACGAACCGGCCTATCGCTCGCTTACCCGATCGTGGTTTATGCACTCATCGCTTCTGGGGATGCTGAAAACCCTTTCCCAGAAGGAGAATGTTCGGATTGTCCTGACAACCGATCATGGAAGTGTCCGAAGCCTCCACGGCACAAAAGTCATTGGTGACAGGGATGCATCGACAAGTCTGCGATATAAATTTGGACGAAATCTCAAAGTTGAGGAAAAAGGAGCACTCTTTATAAAAAATCCAAAGGAGTTCCGACTACCCCAGCGTGCTGTAACAACAAACTATGTTATTGCGAAAGAAGATTATTTCTTTGTGTATCCCACGGAGTATCATAAACATCTGACTCAGTATATGGACAGCTTTCAGCACGGCGGGATATCGATGGAAGAAATGATACTGCCGGTTGTTTGGATGGAACCCAGGTAACGAGATGAACGAGATTGTTATGACATCGAGTGAGGAAGAAACAATAGCGCTTGGTCGAAAATTTTCTATCGATCTCGAACCCGGAGATGTTGTCGCCCTCTACGGTGAACTTGGTAGCGGGAAAACACAATTTGTTAAGGGTGTATGTGCCGGTCTCGGTGCGAAGGAGCATGTGACGAGTCCGACATTCACTCTGATCAATGAGTACCGGCAGCACTCGGGAATTCCGGTTTTTCATATTGATCTGTATCGAATTAGTTCTTTTAAAGAATTACGCGCGCTCGGCATTGAAGAATATCTTGACGATGAAGGGGTAAGTCTGATAGAATGGGCTGAAAAAGCAGAACGGCTTCTTCCCCTCGATCGATATTCAGTCACTTTTCGCGTCGTAAAAGGAATCGATCGGCGTGAAATACATCTGGAGCAAAGTACCGGATGATTGCACTCGGCATTGAGACTGCAACGACTATTTGCGGTGTAGCGCTGCTTCGCGAGGGAACAGCACCGATCGAACGTGTGCTTGATATACCGAATATTCATTCGGAACAGTTGGTACCGCTAATCGAAGAAGTTATGAAACAAGCGGACGTGCGTGTCAATCAGTTTGATGTTATTGCAGTTTCTATCGGACCAGGATCGTTTACAGGCTTGCGAATCGGACTCAGTGTGGCAAAAGGGCTCTCATTTGCGGCGGATATTCCCTTAATCCCCGTGCCGACTCTTCAGGCGCTTGCCTATAATATTTCCCGGGGGGGGAGCGCCCTTTCAGGTGCCAGCGTTCTTTCTTTGCTTGATGCACATCGTGATGAGGCATATTGTGCAGTATACCGGATGACTCAGGATCTATGGCCTGAAGAGATCAAACCGGCGGTGATCGGACCGTATGAGGGAATAACCCGATGGGCAAAGGATCATCTGGATGTTATGCTTGTCGGTGATGCTCAGAATATGGCGTTCGAACAAGAAGAGCTGAAACGTCGTTGGTACGCTGAGTATTCACGATGCAGTCCCGCATCGATTGTTACCCTCGGAGTCCAACGGTATAACGCTGGTGAAAGAGCGGATCGTTCATCTCTCGAACCCAAGTATCTTCGTGAATTCATCCCCCGGGAGAGTTCCGGGGTGTAAAAAAGGAACATAACGATGGCCTGGTTCAGACGTTCAAAAGAAAACATCTCCGCCGACAGTATTAAAAAAGACATTCCCGATGGAATGTGGACGAAGTGCGATGGTTGCGGCGAGATGATCCATCGGAAGCAGCTGGAAGAGAATTTCCACACCTGCGTTAAATGCAACTACCATTTCCGTATCGGGAGTGAGGAATACATTGCCGTACTGCTTGATAAAGGATCGTTCAAAGAAATGGATAAAAAGATGCGTTCGAACGATCCTCTGGATTTTTCCGATACGAAACGATATAAGGATCGCATTACGGATACAATTAATAAATCGGGAATGATGGACGCCATCCGCACCGGAACCGGGAAAATTAACGGCCAGGCAGTCGTTTTTGGTGCGATGGATTTCGGATTTATTGGCGGCAGCATGGGATCCGTTGTCGGTGAAAAAGTGGCGCGTGCAATAGATAAATCATGGAAGACAAAAGTCCCGCTCGTTATCGTATCGTCCTCAGGTGGGGCACGAATGATGGAGGGGGCGTATTCGCTGATGCAAATGGCGAAAACGAGCTCGCGTCTCGCACGATTGGCGGAAGCACGCATCCCCTTTATTTCGATCATGACCGATCCGACGACCGGTGGTGTCACGGCGAGTTATTCGATGCTTGGTGATGTGAATATAGCCGAACCTGGCGCGCTCATCGGGTTTGCCGGACCACGAGTGATTCGTCAGACAATAGGGAAAGATCTGCCAAAAGGATTTCAACGTTCGGAGTTTCTCCTTGAACACGGATTCCTCGATATGATTGTTCACCGTCGTGACATGAAAGAAAAAGTCTCTCAGCTGATATCCCTCATGATCGGATAGATAGAATATTCTACTCTGTATCCGTCGTGGATTCTTAGTATCCCTCCATTTAATCGGTGATAAAATATAACCACGGAGAACTTCACAGTGGTTCCCGAGTACAGAGGACGCAGAGTAGAGGGGGCTTTAGTGATTTTTTTAAAATAACTCCGTACACGTATGCGAACCATCACTACAATAGTTGACATGCAATCCGAAGCCGAACGCATCCGCCTCTCGGGAAAGCGGATCGGTTTTGTGCCAACAATGGGATATCTGCATGAAGGGCACCTGAGTCTGGTTCGTGCGGCGCAGAAACAGGCCGACATTATCATAATGTCAATATTCGTCAACCCAACGCAATTTGGTCCGGCGGAAGATTTTGAACGTTATCCACGAGACATTGTGCACGACACATCGCTGGCAGAGGGTGCAGGTATCGATATACTGTTTGTTCCAGCAGTCAATGAAATGTATCCAAATGGATTTCGGACTTTTGTGCAGGTGGAACAGCTATCGGCGGTGTGGGAGGGGAAAATTCGTCCGACACACTTTCGTGGCGTGGCAACGGTAGTCCTGAAACTGTTCAATATTGTCAAACCGCATGTTGCCGTATTCGGACAGAAAGACATCCAGCAGGCGATTATTCTCAGACAGATGGTAAACGATCTGGCGCTGGATGTTCGGATGGTAATCACACCGATCATCCGTGAAGCCGATGGACTCGCGATGAGCTCGCGGAACGTCTATTTGAATTTTGAGGAACGGAACCAGGCTCCGCTTCTCCGGAAATCTCTTGATCGAGCCGAGCAGATGATCCGCGATGGAGAACGCGATACAGTACTTATCCGCCGGGATATGGAAGAGATCATCACTCTGGCTCCGCTGGCGAAGATTGATTATATTACAATAGCCGAGGATGATAGACTTGAAGGAATTTCACGGCTCGAAAAAGGGGGAAACTATATAATCGCATTGGCTGTTCGTTTTGGTACGACACGATTAATTGATAATACCCTTATTCACATTTCATAGAAGGAGTCAATTCAGTGGTACGTTCTATGTGTAAATCGAAGATTCATCGCGCAACTGTGACACAAGCGGATCTATACTATGAAGGAAGCTTGAGCATTGATGCCGAGTTGATGGAAGCTGCCGATATTCTTCCGTACGAAAAAGTACAGGTAGTAAACCTGAATAACGGTCAGCGGTTTGAAACCTATGTAATCGAAGCAAAACGCGGATCTCATGTAATCGGTTTGAACGGAGCAGCTGCACGGCTCGGAACGGTCGGTGATGAAATTATTATCATGACATTTGCCGGATATCCGGAGATCGAAGCCCAGCAGCATCGTCCGGTCGTTGTGCTTGTAGATAAAAAGAATGCAATTAAAGAACTCGTTCACGGACATTCCATGGAGACACTGGAATAGGTGGATTCGCATCGGGTAGCAGTCGTGATTATGGCCGCGGGGAAGGGAACCCGGATGAAAAATCCGGAGAAGGCGAAGGTCATGTATGAGGTTGATGGAAAGCCGTTGATCGGACATGTTGTCGAACTTGCCCTCAGACTAAAGAGCGCCAGAACAATCGTTGTGGTTGGATATCAGTACAAGACCGTCGTTGAATATTTACAGAAGACTTTTCCAGGCCGGGTAGAATTTGCCGAGCAAAGGGATCAATTGGGGACCGGGCATGCGGTGATGCAAACCGAAAGTGCTCTGCGTAACTTTTCAGGCGACGTGATAGTTCTATCGGGAGATGCTCCTCTGTTGACACAAGCAACAATCGAGCGGCTGCAGGAGTACCATCGGCGTGAACGGGCTGTCGCTACAATTCTCACTGCAGATATCGACGATCCGAAAAGTTATGGTCGGATTGTCCGTTCGGAAAAAGGATTGGTCGAGGGTATAGTCGAGGAGCGGGATGCAGATGAGGAAACAAAAAAAATTCGTGAAATCAATTCGGGGATTTATATTTTTCAGCGCTCTGTCCTTTTCGATGCATTGAAACATATTTCACCACATAATGCACAAAACGAGTATTATTTGACAGATGTGTTTAAATATTTTTGGACTTCCGGACTCAAAGTGGCGGCTATGAAAACCGGCGATTTTAATGAAATTCTGGGGGTGAATACATTTGAGCAGCTCGAAGAAGCCCAGCAGTTTTTTAATGCCCGGAAACAGGCGATATTGTGAATTGAGAGTGATGTATGGTGAATGGAGAAAGTGGCTCTTTGAGTGCCAGATTAATACTTTTTTACCTCCGGTTCGTCTAAGGGGAAATGGATGCGTGTCTTCAAGGAAAACTTATAAGGTTGATAACGGAGACTTGACATTCAAAGTGAATTTCTGTATCATCACCGTAGAGTAAGGGAGTGAAGAATGAAACGGTATGCGATGCTTGTAGCGTTAGCAGGGCTGTTTTGTGGTGTTGCGCATGCGCAATTTAAATCCCAGGTCAACCAGGAACATCCGAGCGTGTCCGGATCGATACTCCGGAATGATTACAGCTCGTTCGATCTCTTCGGTTGGTTCAATCCGGAAAATTTTCAGATGCAACACAGCATCACGATGTCGTACATGAGTATGGGGAATCAGACGCTGGGTGTCAATATGTACACCAACAGCATGAGTTATAAATTTTCGGACAGACTGAATGTGCAGGCAGATATCAGTTTGATGATGTCACCCTACGGCTCGATGCCCCAGGGATTAAAAAATCAATTCAGCGGACTCATTCTGAATCGGGCCCAGATTAACTATACACCGTGGGACGACTTCCACATTCAGGTTCAGTTCAATCAAAATCCCTATGGGTATCATAGCGGTTTTTATGGAGGATATCGATCTCGTTTTTACAATCCGCTTTTTGGAGACGAATATTAATTTTAAACAAAATTCCTGTTGATGTCTAAACCGGGTTACAGTCCCAGTTTCTGTCTTCATCAACGTTTCCGCCTTCGTTTTGTTTCCGCCTACTTCCCCCGACTTTGTCGGGGTGGGGATTCGGCGGACAAGCCGGAGGGGAGGACGGTGGACAGATTGCTGGGGGACGTGCTCGGTTAATTTTTTTATAAGGGGGATCACCCGGGAAAATTTGGCCTCGAACGAACGAACAACAGCATCATCAGCCTCTGCAAGAGAAAGCTCGCACCACCGGCGCGGACAATGGACGCTACTTATTCCAGCGAAGCGGACTTTACGAATCCTCGGAGTGATTCTCGCGGCGAGCGCTCTCCTTTTCTATATTTTTAACGGACGTATTCTCTCGTGGTTTTCCAACGGGTCTGCACCGGACCGTCTCGGCGTCAATGATACCGGACGCCGAATTCAGATAAGTGTATTGAATGGATGCAGTGCACCGGGTATCGCCATGAAAGTAACTGATCATTTGCGTTCACTGGGATATGATGTCGTGGAGATCGGTAACTATGAAACATCCACACTTACCCGATCGATGGTGATCGATTGGATCGACGATATGACGGCTGCGAAGAAAATCGCCGATGCTATCAATATTTCCCCGACACGAATTATCCGTAAGAAGAACAATCGCGAACTCGTTGATTTTTCGGTTGTAGTAGGAAAAGATTATCGCCAACTCAATCCCCTTCGTCAGCGCGGGCTCGCCCCCCGTCTCGTCCGACTAAAGTCAGACTCGCCTGGACGGAGCGGGGATCTTTCTCAATAACTAATTCAAGAGGTGCAATTGATACCCAAAACAGAAGCAAAGAAAGTCGCTCAGCTTGCCTTGACAAAAAAGGCGTATGATGTCCTTATCATGGATCTGCGCAAGCTCACCACGATAACAGATTATTTCGTTGTGTGTACTGCCGACTCCGACACTCAAGTGAAGGCGGTTGCCGATGCAATTAGTGAAGGGATGGCAAAACTGGGTGATCGTCCATGGCACGAAGAGGGCTACACAAACCGGAGCTGGATTCTGCTCGATTTTGTCGATGTTGTCGTCCACGTGTTCCATAAAGATGTCAGAAGATTTTATAACCTCGAGCGTCTATGGGGCGATGCACCCATCGAGCATGTCGGCGATGATGACGGCGCTAAACAAGCGTCAAAGCAGCGCTCGAAAAAATTAACTCCTCGGAAAAAAGCGGTAGCATAGGTTTTCATGAAGAAGTATTTGAACGAAAAGCTTGAGGCCGCACTCAAGTTGCTGGGGTATTTCGGCTCCGCAGCACTTACCTTCGAACATCCAAAGAATCCCGAGCACGGCGACTTCACGACTAATATCGCTATGATGCTCTCCAAACAGCTGAAGAGAAATCCACGTCAGGTCGCATCGGAAATTGTTAATGCACTCGATGTCGATCGTTCATTCGTTGATAAAATCGATATTGCCGGTCCGGGGCTTTCTCAATTTTCATTTCACACCTAAATTTTTTTCATACCGGCTGCATGAAATTCTTAAGGCAGGCGGGGAGTATGGTCATGTCCGGATCGGAGAAGACAAGAAAACACAGGTGGAATTTGTCAGTGCAAATCCAACAGGACTGCTTCATCTCGGGCACGGCCGGCAGGCTGCCATCGGCGACACGATCTCGAACATTCTTACATGGGCAGGGTACCGAGTCACCCGTGAATACTATTTTAATAACGCAGGCCGTCAGATGCGTATGCTGGCCGATTCGGTCTATGCACGCTATATGCAGATATTTGATGAATCATTCCCCATGCCAGAAGATGGATATATGGGAGGGTATATCAAAGAGATCGCACAGAAGATTTTTAATGAGAAGAAGGACAGCCTGAAGGGAGTCGAGGATAGAACGTATTTCAAGGAATATGCCGAAACATTTCTTTTTAAAAAAATCAAAGAGACATTAAATAAAATCGGCGTGAAGTTTGATGTCTTCTTCAATGAAGATTCACTTTACTCTTCTGGCGCCATTAATGAAGTCATTGAAGAATTCCGCAAAAGAGGGCTCGCATATGATCTCGACGGCGCTGTGTGGTTTAAGACAACGGCACTCGGCCTCGATCAAGACCGTGTGATCGTAAAAAGCACAGGCGAACCGACATACCGTCTGCCCGATATTGCATACCACCGCAATAAGTTTATGCGCGGTTTCGAGCTGATCGTTGATATTTTCGGATCGGACCACGTTGCGACAGTGCCGGATGTTCTGGCGGGGATTAAAGCACTCGGATACGATCAGTCGAAAGTGCGGGTGCTGATTCATCAGTTCGTCACGCTTACACGCGGCGGCGAGCAGGTGAAGATGTCGAAACGGACAGCCGACGTTGTAACGCTCGATGATTTGATAGAGGAAGTTGGGAAAGATGTCGTAAGGTATTTCCTCGTTATGCGAAGCGTTTCGAGTCATTTGGAGTTCGATTTAGAGCTTGCTAAAGAACAATCCGATAAAAATCCCGTCTATTATCTGCAGTACGCGCACGCCCGTATTGCCAGTATCCTCCGGTTTGCCGAATCTGAAGGTGCGGATATTACTGGTTCGCCTGATTTATCGCTTCTGCAGCACGAGTCCGAGGTATCACTGATGAAAATGCTAATCGATTTCCCGAATATTATATTGCTCTGTACCGTTATGCTCGAGCCTCACCATTTATGCGATTATTTACATGATGTAGCGACTGAGTTTCACCAATTTTATCATCATTGCCGGGTGGTGACCGAGAATAAAGAGGTATCGAAGGCAAGATTGGCATTGTCTCTGGCAACAAAGACGGTGCTGGCGAACGGGCTGGGGATTCTGGGAATAACAGCCCCAGAAAAGATGTAACGAGAAGATAAAGTCTTCAGGGCTATAGAATTTCTGATTTTTGATTGATGTCTACGACCCTTCGGGATTTCCGATTTTAGAAGTGCGATTCATATTTACGGCGCCGGAGAAGATGTAGAGTAGAAAATAGGAGTAAAAAGTACTTTGTAGAATTGCCCCGTCTTATACTAAAATTATTAACATTTCCTGTAACCCCCGCATTTTTCCCCATGACAAGATAATTGTAACCTCTTTTCGTTCTATCTTCTATAGGGCAGATTTGGGTCAACAGATATCAAACCGGCAAATTGTCGAAGAACTGAAAGCGGGGGATCGTTCCGGATGCACTCATCTGATGCAGGTGTATCAGCACAGGCTTTTTGAGCATCTGGTAGGGACATTTCACATTCTCCGTGAAGATGCTGAGGAAATTGTTAGCGATGTCCTGCTGGCTGTAGTCCAGCGTATTTCGCTCTTTTCATTCAGGAACTCTGATGAAGATTTTGCGCGGTGGGTTTTTACAATTCTGCGGAATCGTGCGAGGGATTTTCTGAGGCAGCAGGATTTGCATGGGATGAAAATGGAGGTGTTTTCGGAAGGAGCGAGGGGGGATGATGAGGCCTTCACGGCAGCACGGGAGATTGCAGATATTGTAATTCAAGATTTCATAGATGGGGAAGGGGATACAAGTGAATTAGGGAGCCGGCCGCTGCAATTGGTTGTCGAAACGCTACAATCGATGGAAACCTGGGAGCGGGTGCTGCTTCGATGCCGGGCACTCGATATTCCGTACGAAGAGATTGCCCCTTATGTCGATAGACCGGCAAAACAGTTGAAAATATACCATCTGAGAGTGAAAAGTAAATTTATTCAAAAACTCAGGGAAGAATTTGAAAAGCATCATATTCCATTTATAACAGAGAACGTATGAAACGAGACTCAATAGATCTCATTTTGCAGCTTGCATACCTTGATGGGAGAATCACGACAAGGGGCTTGATTGAAAAGGTTGTGATGAAACGGGCTCCTGTAGAGAGAATTTCCGCACAGAAATTGGAGCAGCTGCATAATCGGCTTGTTGCTATCCTTGATGAACGGAAAGCCGCGCAGGCGACAAAAGGAGCACTCACGCTTGGAGAGTATATTACACGCGAGGTTATTACTCATGCGCGGAAAAAGGAATCGGTTGTGCTCGCGTCGATGGCAAAAAAGGCTGGTATTGCGGTATCGCAATTGACCCGTCTCTGCCGCGATACGCTCTCGCCCCTGGAGATCCCCGCAAATGCCATGAATTTATTGTTGCATTATCTTTCGCTTCCGTCGCAGGCAGCGGTCGTGCTGATAAAAAATTCCATTCGATGTGCAAACCTGAATCCTTCGCTGGCTTCGACGCTTGCCCGGTATGATGCGAAGCAAAACCGGCATAAATCGAAAGAAATGCAAAAAGCAGTTCGCGAACTTTTTGTGAAGGCTGATATTCACATTTCACCGGACCGGCAAGAGCAGATAAATGAATATATCAAACGTGCGACCGACGGTCTTGAACCGTGAGAGTCACTGTATTACCCTGGCTCGGAGCGTACTCGGGCGTCTTGAGCAGGTTACAGGACATAAACAGCTTCCTGTTCCAATTGAAACCATCGCCTCACTTTGCGGCTACCAGGTGATATTGTTAACGACACTTCCCCCGGAGCTCTCGGGCATTGTCAGCCTTGATAAAAAGCTTATCGGTATCAACGGCAAACACCATCCCCGCCGACAGCGTTTTTCGCTTGCACATGAGCTCGGTCATATTCTTTTAAAACATCCACCGGAAGCACGTTCCACTCAAGATGAAATCAGGCGCTTCAACCGCGAAGCGGATCTATTTGCTGCCGAACTTCTCATGCCGAGCAATGATCTCCGTACCATGGCGGTAAAAGAAAGCGATCTCTCAATTCTCCGTATGAGATATGATGTTAGTAACGAAGCTCTCCGCCTGAAGCTTTCTTCCCTCGAATACCCGTCCAGGTACTTTTAACTCTCCATTCTTCGGATCTATTCTGCGATCGCAGTGATCATATTTTATTCCGGAAATAGTGTAACCTGAATTCGTTCTCTATATTAGAGATGGATATTTTAAAGTGCCCCTTAACCATTTCTAACTATTAAAAGGGCAAGGTACACGATCCAACATACATAATAACATAGAATCAATTTAGAATGCTCGTTGGAGCGGTACTAAGTCAATTACGCAACTGTAAAACGAAAGGATCAAACGATGGAACAGGAAACGAAACAGCAGGTATTCACCACTATGGTGAAAGCAAACACCAGCACATTTTTCTTCGATGTGAAGGAAGCAAAAAACGGGAAGAAGTATCTCGTGATTTCTCAATCCCGCTTCAACAAAGACCGGGAACGTGAGCGAGCTTTCATGACCGTCTTCAACAACGATATCGTCAACTTCCAACATGCGCTTGCAGAGGCCGTTGAACACGTTGTCGAATAAACGTGATGAGATCCATACAAAACGCCCGTCTCACAATGGGTGAACGGGCGTTTTCGTTTTTTGATTGAATGAAATATTTATATAACTGCCGGGCTACCGCCTCATGCACCGTGTGATTCAAGCGAGAAGAGTATCATCTGCGCGAAAATCGGCAGAATTGGCAGCTGTGCCGGATCTTCGGCAGAATCGATTTGTCGTGCGGCGACTTTTTCAAATGAAGTGATTGAAGAGAGTCTTTTTTCAGAAACACTCTTCGGAAAAAGACGATGATGGCGGCTGAATTGTGCTATAATCGATTCATTTTCTCCTTCCAACCCCCATAAGCTTGCCAGCGGACCAGCGGCGCGAAGAACACACTTCGAACCCGTTGAATCGTCGATCAGAATGAATTGCCGGCTTGATTTGACCGTAGGATCAGTATGAGCAGCAGGATTTTCTTTTCCGTGTTGCATCAACTTGAAATGAGGTCTCAGTTTTTCCCATCGGACAATGAGAGAAAAAGATTCTCCGTTAGTAGCGTGAAAATCAATGCTACGGAAATTGAGCACCATTGTGCCGAATGGATTTGTCTCAGAAGTGATCAGAAATTTTTGAGAGAAAAAGCGCCGATAGAGTGATTGTTTTATCGGTACGACATACATCTCGTACGTTTTTACTTTTTTTACTGATGGATTTCCCTCAGCTTGAAGAGGTGAACCCATAAATCCTCCTCACATGATCGTGAGACAGAATATTATATCCACACGATTGTACAGAAGTTCGTGCAGAAAATCAATCTCCGCCTCCATTTATTTGAACAGCCGGGTTACATTGGCCTGGCTGTGCCCCATATCAGCATGGTACATTTATATATAGCGGCAGGGCGTATCTGGCACATCTAACACAAAAACAGCGTTTGATTATGCCTAATAACTGCCTTTTTCAATAAACCCTTTCTTTTCCAATCAGGTTTTAAACCTTTTTCAAGGCCTGGCGAAAATCTGCTATTATATCGTTAATTCCTTCAACCCCGACGGATATCCGTACCATACCCGGTGATACCCCTTGTTGCTTAAGTTCTTCACCGGACATATTGACGTGCGATGAATACACCGGGATGCTGACGAGCGTTTCTACGCTGCCGAGACTCATCGCATTTACGGCTATATGCAAATTGTTACAAAGTTTGACGGCACCCCTGATCCCCTTTATTACTTCAATCGTAACCATACCACCGAAACCCAACATCTGTTTCTTTGCAATTGCATGTTGCGGGTGCGAAGGAATTCCCGGGTAAAATATACGCTTCACCTTTGAATGCTTTTCGAGAGCCCGCGCAAGCGTATATGCGTTTTCATTCTGACGCTGCAAGCGGAGTGCGTACGTCTTTAAACTTCTGAATAAAAGATACGCCATGAACGGATCGGCACAGCCACCGTAGTACTTTGCATTGTGACGTACGATACGAAGAAATTTCTTCGATCCGATAACAACTCCCGCAAGAAGATCGGAATGTCCTCCTAGATATTTTGTTGCGCTTTCAACGATGACATCGACACCCAGTGTAAAAGGATCCTGATTATATATTGAAGCGAACGTGTTGTCGATCATCGTCACGATATGAATGTGCAATCTCCTCTCGATTTTTTTGACCAGAGCAACGGCTCGTTTCACATCGACTATATTGAGGGTCGGATTTGTCGGTGTTTCGAGATAGACAAGCTTCGTCTTTGATGTAATCAGTGATCCGAGAGATTCCAGCTGATCATGCGGTACGTATTTTACCGAGATATCGTGGTGAGGAAGAATATCACGAAAAAAACGGTATGTTCCGCCGTACAACGCTTGAGTACTAACGATCTCGTCGCCGGCATGTACGACGGAGAGGATTGCAGTAGAGATTGCCGCCATGCCGGAAGTGAACAGGGCCGCCTCTTCGCCCCCTTCCATTAAAGCAATTTTTTCTTCAACATTCTTTACTGTAGGATTATGGTACCGCGTGTACACATAGACATCACGGTCTCCTCTTGCGTACCGGATTGGATACCGAGAATTTTCAAAGCGGTATGTGGAGGTTTGATATATCGGTTGAGACACCGGTCCTGTATAAGGGTAGCACTCTTTTCCATGAATCGCCCGAGTTGCGAGAGAGAGCGATTTTTTCTGAATTTTTTTCATCTAAGGGTATCCTTCCAGTTCCACCATCGTAACAACTCAGGTTTTGGATTTTTTGTCGATGCATAGTAGACGGCACAGCGCAGAACGTATAACATGCACCGGTCAACAAGCACTCCCTTTTGTGTACAGTGTTTTTCAAAGAGCCTCTCGGGTTTTTTCTTTTGCAGATCGTGCACAGAGCGGATGCCGAGGTTATAAAGATCGACGGAAATTGATTTGCCGACACCGGGTATTGTCTGAAGTATTTTGAGTATCTCTTTTCGATTTGATCGCATAATGAAAATATCGATGATTTTTGTTTGAGTGTCAAATGTTTCGTATCTTGAAAGATAATAATTATAATGGATGAACACATGGCACGTATTCTGACACTAGGGCACAGTCCTGATCCCGACGATGCTTTTATGTTTTACGGGTTGGCAAGGGGGAAGGTAAAGATCGACGATTTCGATATCAAGCATATACTTGAAGATATACAATCACTCAATAAGCGTGCGATGAAAGGGGAGCTTGAAGTTACCGCGATCTCGGCACATGCTTTCCCGTATGTCCAGGATCGTTACTGGATAATGGCAACCGGTGCGAGTATGGGAGAAGGATATGGACCGGTTCTTGTTTCTACGAAATATTCAATGCTCGAGGAGTTAAGAGGGAAAAGAATAGCCACCCCGGTCCACTCACTACTGCAACCCTGCTCTTGAAAATATTCACAAATGAAATATCTAACGTCGATATCCCTTTCGATCGTATTATGGATACGGTGAAAGATGGTACGTATGATGCAGGTGTGCTGATTCATGAAGGGCAAATTACATATAAGGCCAAAGGATTTAACAAAATCCTCGATTTTGGAGAATTGTGGGAAAGAGAAACCGACGGATTGCCTCTGCCGCTGGGACTTGACGTGGTACGAAAAGATTTGGGTGAAGATACGGCACGGCAAATTTCAAAAGGACTTAAGGAGAGCATTCATTACGGATACACCCATCAGAATGAATCAATTCCATATGCATTGCAGTGGGGACGCGGCATCGGCCGTGATCTCGGCGAAAAATTTGTAAAGATGTATGTCAGCGAGCTGACAATCGATATGGGTGAAAAAGGGAAGGAAGGATTAGAACGACTCTATCAACTTGCCTTCAATAAAAAGCTCATTCCAATACTTCCCAAGATCGTACTCTATTAAACTCATAGATCATGAATCAAAAATTATAAATTTCCTCGGATGTCATATTATACCCTGATTCTTCTCCATGCTGCCTTTCTCATCCGGTTCATCAGTGCGCTCCCGATATGTGTATCGGTAAAACCCTGACAGAGAATTACTGCGATGCCCTTACGGTCAAGCGTCCGGAACCCATCGTACAATAGTTGTGCCGCACTGAACGCTCCTGACTTACCAAGAGAAAAGAAATTCAAGCCTTTGAACGAGCATTCAAAATCAGCGCTTGCCATTATTCCGACAACAACATGCTTTTTTTTCAGTCTAAAAGCCGCTTGTTTCATTGCGTGAAGCACCGCCGATCTTTCTCCTTCAAAGAGAATGACCCCGGCGTCGGGAGCATAATGAGTATATTTCATTCCGGGGGATGACGGACGTTTCCGTGTCGTCCGGGCGACTCTAACGCGGCATCGCAGTACATTTTCGATTTCTTCACGGGTGACACCTCCCGGCCTGAGGATAACCGGGATTCTGTGTGTAATATCGAGAACTGTCGATTCAACTCCGATTTTACATCGCCCGCCATCAAGGATGGCGTCGATTTTTCCGTCGAGATCGTCACGAACATGTTCGGCTGATGTAGGACTTGGCTTCCCGGAAAGATTCGCCGACGGAGCTACGATAGGTACACATGAATGTTTAAGGAGCTGCCTGGCAATCGAATGATCGGGCATACGGATTGCGACCGTGGAAAGTCCGGCAGTCACGATATCCGGAATTACGGCTGATTTTTTCATAACCAGAGTAAGCGGACCGGGGAAAAAGCGTCTGGCAAGAGCAAAAAACATTACAGGAATCGATCGAACTAATAGTGCAACCTGATCGATTGACCGGATATGTACGATCAACGGATTGTCCTGCGGACGACCTTTGACTCGAAAAATATTCCTGATTGCACGGGTATTGTAGACATTCGCGCCGAGACCATAGACGGTCTCCGTCGGAAAAGCAACAAGCTTTCCCTCGCGGATCAATTGTGATGCAATGGCAATGCTCCGCCGGCGATGAACCGTCGATGTTTTCAGGAATCGAGTTTTCATTTTACAGGATTATGCAACTTGTGCTTCTTCAAAAATTCGAATTGTTTCATACAACGTCGACCGCTGCACGGGGATGAAACCGGCCTCGCGTATCATTGAAAGGCATTCTTCCGTATCGGTTGTATTGATGAAATTTGCCGCTGCATGGACATTCTCTTCCTGAAGCGTTCCGCCGAAATCGTCGGCTCCGAAATGCAGAGCGATCTGGCCGGTCTTCTTGCCCTCCGAAAACCATGATGCCTGGATATGCGCGAAATTATCCAGGTAAATTCGCGAGATGGCGATTATCTGCAAATACCTAATCGGTGTCGCGTAGTGTGGAATGATTTTTTCCAGCGGCGTGTTTCCAGGTTTAAAACTCCAGGGAACAAACGCGGTGAAGCCGTGATATTCGTCCTGCAGCTGACGGATGACTTCAAGATGTTCGATAATATCCTCATCGGTCTCCAGATGGCCGTACATCATGGTTGCTGTCGACTTATATCCCAGTCGATGCGCCTCACGCATAACGTTGAGCCAGTCTGCCGACGTGCCTTTCAGACTGCTAATTTTCTTTTTAACCCGGTCTGAAAGAATTTCGGCTCCGCCGCCGGGAAGAGAATTCATTCCGGCTTCTTTCAATTTTTCGAGAACTGCTGTTATGCTCAATCCGGAAATCTGTCCCATACCGATGATTTCTGAAGTCGAAAAGAAATGAGGATGAACATCGGGAACTTCTTCACGTGTCCGTCTGACCAGCTCGAGATAGTACTCGAAAGGGAGTGAAGGATGAACTCCGCCCTGAAGTAATACCGTTGTCGCCCCCTTCGCTGCGGCTTCCTTAAATTTTTCAACCAGGTGATCGACGGAATACGTATAGGCATCCTCATCCTCCTGATGACGATAGAACGCGCAGAAAATACAGTCGACCGTGCAGACATTGGAATAATTCGGATTTGTATCGAGGATAAAAGTCACCCAGGGATTGGGATTTTTTTTAAACCGTATCTCGCCGGCCAGAGCCCCGAGATCAAGGAGCTCCCCTTTTTGGAGAAGGTACAGACCCTCGTCGCGGGTAATGCGCTCTCCTGCACGGATTTTTGTATGGAGTTCTGATAATTGCATTGTCACTCTTCGTATGTGACCGGATATTCAATCTCTTCGAGAAGATGTCTGAAAATCCACATCGCCTTCTTTTCACGTTCACCGAGACGATAGTTGAATCCTTCAAGAAATTCCTGTGTCTCTTTATCGGTCAGGCCGATTGCCCTTCCATGAAGGCCGGCAGCAGAAATAAAATTCTCTTCCGATTTTTCAAGTGCTTGACCAATCATCATACGGAGTTCTTCCTTTGCTTTCTCGGGGAGATCTTTTTTCATTCCCCAAACTGCGAAAACAAATGGATATTTTTGCCAATCGTACCATTCTGACGCCAGATCGAACACGAGTTCAAACCCGGGTAGGCCATATTTATTTCGGTGAAGCGCTTCATCGCCTATTAGCAGAATAGCATCATAAGGAGAATAATCGTTGACGCCGCTGTGGAGGCGTTCGAATTTTGCATGGACGCCATATTTCTTTTCAAGCAGAACCTTTAAAAGCTTGACCGAGGTAGCCGTATCGCCGGTGATCCCGATTGTTTTTCCCTCCAAACCGCGCCAGCCTTCCTTAGAGAACAGCATGACGCTCTTCACCTGATCACGCGATGCGATACACCATCCCATAAGTTCGAGTCGTTCTTCCTGACGGAAATAATCCATCAACGAAAAAGCACCCGCATCGATAAAACCTTGCTCACTCAGGTATCCCATGAGACGCGGAACGATCGGCAGGATTCTGTATTGTCCTTTTTCAAGAGGAGCATAAAACGGAACCGAATTCAGGAACGGTATTTTCCCAATGACATTATCGGCATAAATGCTCAATGGATTATAAAAAGCATCGCGCTCGACCGGTATTTTCCCGGCATCTTTTATCATCTTGATGATCGCATCTTTCGTCAGCTTCATCGGAGTGACGGCGCCGGCGTCGTGCGCAATTTTTTCGCCTCCGACAGTCCCGTCGACATCATCGGCGCCGAAATTCAGGGCGACCGATGCTACTTCTTCCGTCAACATCACCCAGTACGCTTTAATGTGGGGAAAGTTGTCGAGCATCAAACGTGATACTGCGATTGTTTTTAAATCATCGATTGCCGATGTGTGGTGATTTTTCGGCTTGATACCCGTATCACCCGGCTGAAAAGGGAGCGGGATAAACGTTAAGAAGCCGCCTGTTTCATCCTGCACCGTGCGGAGCTTTAGCATGTGAATGATACGCTCTTCGATTGTTTCGATATGTCCGTATAACATCGTACTATTTGTCGGGATTCCCATTCGGTGTGCGACTCTGTTAACTTCAAGCCATGTTCTTGCGCCTATTTTCTGATTGAAAAGATGTCTTCGTATGCGTTCTGAAAAAATCTCGGCACCGCCTCCGGGCATCGTTCTGAGTCCTGCCTCCTTCAGCTGCCGGAGAACCTCTTCGACAGGCATCTTAAATTTCTTGGCGAAGAAATCGATTTCAATAGCAGTATAGGCTTTAATGTCTGCTTGCGGGAATTTTTGATGAAGTGTACAAACGATGTCGACATACCGTTCCCACGGCCAGTCTGGCGGCATTCCCCCTGTGATATGGATTTCACGGATATCGGGAGTAATCTTTGCGACGATTTCCTCTGTTGTCATTTCATAGGCCCGATGATCGCCTTTCCTTGCCGCGAATTCACAGAACCTGCATGAGAGCACACAGACATTTGTATGCTCGATTTTTTGATTTATAACAAAGTATATCGCATCGCCGCTCTTCCTCTGTTGAACGACATGTGCCATTGTGCCGAGTGAAATCAGGTCTTTGGTCGCATACAATGTCAGGCCGTCGGTCAGCGACAATCGCTCACCGTGCTGTATTTTTTCCCAGATCGGGATAAGATTTTTATCGCGAAACAATATTATTTCGTTCAAAGTTGTTTTGCTCCCTATATCCAATATTCATTCCATCGTTGATCAACACGCCGCATTATTTTCTCGCTCATTGCGAGAGGTTTGGGGTATCCGTCCTTCCACGTCGCGTCAATACCAAGGATTCCTTTATGTACCGGATCAATTCCAACAAGTCTTGATGAAGTAAAAACGACATCGCGTGCTGCATCGAATCGTGTAAAAATTCCCCAGAGCATATCGACATCGGATTTGAGATCGACATCTTCACTGACAGCAGCGATGATTGATAGTTCCTGGCAAAGAGGATTCCGGACAAGTTTATCGACGATTTTTTTTCCTTCGTATTTCACCTTCACAACTGCCAGCGTATCCTGCCGGATCACGGTATCGATGATTCGTCGGTCAAGCTCGCGGATCTTTTGAGAAGTGATTCGCAGTTTCGGTTGTCTTCCAGGCACGCGCTGCTTTGGCGTTGCATCTATGATCATTTTGCTGCCGAGATTCATTTTATAACTGGTAAAATCGAGTGTGTCCAGCGGAACCTTTGGTAGCATGAGAAAATCGGAGTGCGGGTTGAAGTTACGCCGAATTTCTCTCAGGACAGCATCGAAATCGCGGGGATTAATGTGTTCGCCGACTGTGATTGCGACTTTCGTTAACGCCAGCTGCTGTGTTCCTAGAAGACCAAGTGCGGTTTTCATCGCTTCTTTCTGGTATCGCTGCTCAACGGAAATCACCAATAGATTATGAAAACCGGCTTCATAATAAGCCCACAGATCGATGACCTCGGGTTGAAGGAGTTTTGCAAGCGGACCAAGAATTTGCTGGGTAGCGTCACCCAGGAATTTGTCTTCCATTGGCGGTTTGCCAACGACCGTTGCAGCATAGATCGGATTTTTCCGGTGAGTGACTGCCTGGACATGAAAAACCGGGAATGGTGCTGCTGCGGAATAATGTCCGAAATGATCGCCAAAAGGCCCTTCATTCCTTCGTTCTTCAGGCTGTACAATTCCTTCGAGAATAAATTCCGCTTCGGCCGGGACATCGATCGAAAGGGTCTTTGCCCGCGTCATATGTGTGCGTGAGTTGCGAAGGAAGCCGGCAAACATCACCTCATCGATTCCTTCAGGAAGAGCAGCGATTGTCGCAAGCACAAAAGCGGGATCGGTTCCGATTGCAACAGCGACTTCGAGCGGCCGTTCAAGCTTTTCGGCCTGGAAATAGTGAAAACCGCCCCCCTTCTGGATCTGCCAGTGAATGCCTGTTGTTGATTGATCGAACACATGAAGCCTGTACATCCCGACATTCCGTTTACCGCTGCGCGGATCGCAGGTAAAAACCTGGGGGAGTGTTATGAAACGTCCGCCATCTCCGGGCCAGCACTTCAGGATCGGTAGTTGATTCAGATTGGGGTCTTCAACGATATTTTGAGAAGGAGCTTTCTTTATTCGTTCGGGTCGTGCGTTGTATAACCGCCCAACCGTCTTCCTGGATTTCAAGAGGGTGCTCAGCGTTAGCGGCATAATCTTTTCGATGAACGTGATCAATTCCTCGCCAAGTTGCTGAGGATGTTTCCCGAGTGCAAGCTCGATAAGCCGGTCGCTCGAAAAGATGTTGATTGCGAGTGGGTAGGGAGAGCCTTTGACGCATTCAAAGAAAAGAACCGGTCTGCCTTCAAGCTGCGAACGCCTGGCTATTTCCGTGATCTCAAGAACCGGATCGACTTCTACTCTAATCCGCTGCAGTTCACCGATAGATTCTAGATAGTGCAGAAAATCGGGCAGTGTGTGAAACGGAGGTTTCATTCGAGCTCTTCGCTCCGCCAACCTTTAGCCGATTTTGCACCGATTTGATGAAGTACCCTGTCGACAAATCCCTGGACGTATTCATCAACGGTTTTTGGTAGAAAGTACAGCGGCGGCGAGATAGGCATGATGATCGCACCGGCATGAGAGAGACGTGTAAGCTGTTCAAGGTTGATTGTTGATAGCGGTGTCTCGCGTACGCAGATAATCAGAGTATATCGTTCTTTCAGAGCGACATGAGCAGCTCGTGTCAGCAGTGAATCCCCGATTCCCGATGCGATTTTCCCGATTGTCGATGTCGATGCCGGTATAATCACCATTGCATCGATCTTATTAGAGCCGGAAGCAATAGGAGCGCTCAGGTCGTCATTCACAAAGATTCGTTTGACATACGGCGCGAGATCCTTTTCAGTCAAATTCATCTCATCTTTCATGACGGTTTTTCCCCATTTGCTCATTACGAGGTATATATCTCCGGGACAGCGTTTGAGGAATTCAACTGCATAGACAGCCCCTGATGAACCGGTAATCCCGACGACAATTTTCATGGAATCCATACTCCCAGAACAATCATCAGAAAGACACAAAATCCGGCAACGGCATTGATTTTAAAGAATGCCATTTCGACATCGTTCGCCTTCTTTTGTTCAAGGTACAGAAGATATCCTGTCATAAGGAGCAGTGGGAGGGCAAAAAGCGAAGCTAGAGAATGAAAGAATAATAACACAAGCAGTCCGAATGCAATTGCATGAAAATATGCTGAAAATCTTAGAGCGCGAATCTTTCCGAACCGCGCAGGGAAAGAATAAAGTGATTCTTTCCTATCAAATTCCTCGTCTAATGTTGAATAGATAATATCAAAACCGGCTACCCAGAAAAGCGTAAAGAGAGAAAGCAAGATAGGAGTAAGGATCTGGTCAAAAGACCCTTTCATGGCAAACCAACCTCCAAGTGGTCCCATGGCCAGTCCGAGGCCGACTCCAAAATGGGCTAATGGTGTATAGTATTTCATTGTCGGATAGATGATAAAGATTACCAGTGGAATAGGAGAGAGTGTGAAACAGAATGTGGAGATTAAATATGATGATCCAAAGTAGAGAATAAGACCGGCGAACAGAACCCACGAAGCTTCCCACAGAGTCATTCGGCCGCTGGGGAGATCGCGTAAAGAAGTTCGGGGATTCCGTGCATCGCTGTGGCGGTCAATAATTCTATTGATCGCAAATGCCGCTGTACGCGCTCCTGTGGCTGCTGTGAGAACAAGGACAAGCGTTTGCCAAGGAGGAATATCGCGCGATGCAAGAAAAACTCCGCCGTAGATAAGCGGAAGCGAAAAAAGAGTATGTTCTATTTTGACAAAATTGAAGTATTTTTTCAATGAACCCCAGCCGTGTAATGAATGCGTTATAGGATTACACAATGTGATTTTTAATATACCTGAAAATGGTCTACGATGCAAGAAACCTTATGCTGCTTGCGGTCGTCGGATTACAAATGGGATTTTCTTGATTTTCATTCGGTTTTTTATTACTATAAATGCCTTAATAAAATATACTTACATTGTAATAAGTACTGGAGAAAATCTATGATTCGATTTTGGAATGTTCTTCCCTTCGTTCTTTTCGTGTTTCTTCTCTGTGATTCAACTTTCGCACAGAAGGTTGCTTCCGGGAAGCAGAAAACAGATTCTGACCCCATCCTGGCTACAATTGGGAAAGATAAAATCACTGTTTCGGAATTTGAACGTTTGTACGCAAAAAATGCGAATATGCCGGCAAAGAAAAATATTGACAGCACTTCGGTGAACGACCGCCGTCAATTTCTCGACATGCTCGTCAATTATAGGGTAAAGCTTGCGGAGGTGTACCGCCAGCATCTTGATACCGATCGGGAGATCATCGATGAGCTGGGTCAATACAGAAAGAATATTGCAGCTTCGTATTATATCGATAAGTATTTGGTCGAACCGGGTGCAAAATTGCTCTATGACCGGAAAAAAATCGAGATTCATGCTGCCCATATTTATATCGCAAAAAAGAAGAACCAGACGCCTGAGGATACACTGAAATTATATCAAAAAGCACTCGATGTGCTTGCACAGGCACATGCAGGTGTTCCTTTCGATTCTCTCGCGAGGGAATATTCGGAGGATATATCTACGAAGTTCAATGGCGGTGACTTGGGTATATTCTCGTCAGGTTTTATGCTTCCTCAAGTCGAGGATGAATGTTACGCGTTGAATGACGGGGAAATCTCAAAAAATGTAATCTGTTCGGAGTATGGCTATCACATCATTAAAGTATTCGGACGGAGTCCTGCAGCAAATGAACGTCGTGTGAGCCATATTTATATCGGTCTTTCCCGAGAAGATACACCGGCGGATACGCTGAAAAAGTACCAACGGATTATGGCATTACGCGATAGCGTTATGAGAGGGGCAGACTTTGGGTCTCTGGCCCGGCAGGTTTCTGAAGATGCAGCCTCAACTGTTAAGAACGGAGATATAGGTTTTATACCTCGTCGACGGACAATCCCAACATTTGATCAATTCATCTATAATTCGAAAGTCGGCGATATATCACAAGTAGTCCGATCCCGGTCAGGATATCATATTTTGAAGATTACAGGAGAGCGTCCTCTTGGATCCTATGACGAGCTGAAAGAAAGTATCCGAGATATATATAAGAAAACTCGCTATACCGACGACCTCCGTCAAATGATGAGTCGATTGGAGAAGGAATTGAATGCTGAAATTGACGAGAAAACAATAACGATATTTCTCCAGAAGCTCGATACTTCAAAGACTACAAGCTCTGTAAATTGGGATAGTCTTCTCACAAGCACGGATCGTTCGCTTATTCTATATAGATTTGCTGATAAGAAAATTGAGCTTGATACGTTTATATCATATTTAAAATCGGGTACAGAGATCAAGAATGTTCCTTTGAAGACGTTGCGGATAAAAGATATAGCGGCGAGAGTCCTTGAGAACTATGTTCTCGGTTACACGGCACGAAATCTGGAAGATGAATCACCCGAATTTACCAGCATCATGAAGGAATATCGTGAGGGGTTGATGATCTATAAACTCGATCAGGAGAATGTATGGACGAAAGTCGTCATCAAGGATTCAGATCTTCATACATACTATAAAAAACACCGGTCTGAATACCGGTTTGGGGATCGAGTAGATTTCAGTGAGATTGCCGTGTCAAACGATTCTCTTACGAAGGTTCTGATCGATTCTATCAAGTCAGGTGTGGAATTCGATTCGATTGTTGTCCGCCATTCAATCCGTGTTGGGATGAGAAAGAAGCTGGGACGATATGGGATGACCGATACAACGGGGAATCGACTCGCTCAGGAAGCATATGCGATGGATGTGGGTACCGTGAGCCAAAAGCCGTTTAAAAATGGCTCAGTTTTTTCCATTATCAAGGTTCATGCAAAAGATCCTGCGCGGGAAAAAACTTTTGAAGAAGCTTCTTCTGAAGTAACTACACCGTATCAGGATATTATTACAAAAAAGATCAATGCGGCTTGGATAAAAGAGTTGAAGAAAAAAACACCGGTGAAAATTTATGAGAAAGTATTTGCAGAAAAGTATTCGAAAAAGTAAGGAACGATCATGAAAAATCCTTCATTTGGTTTATATGGAATTCTTCTTGGTGCCGTACTCTATGTCTGGGGATGCGGCGGTGATAGGACTGAAGGACAGTATATCGCGAAAGTCAATAACAGTGTTCTTACGTACGAAATGCTTCGCCAGCGTCTTGATACCAGCGCGGCAATCGAACCGCAGGTCCGAGAACTAACACAAAACTGGGTAAACAACGAGTTGTTATATCAAGAAGCAGCAAATCGGGGGTACGAAGATGTCCCCGCTGTCACCCAGCCGCTTCAGGAAATTAAACGGCAGCTCGCTGTTAATGTTTTTCTTCAGAAGGAAGTGTATGAAAAGGTGGCTCTCAGCGTTTCGCCGGGGGAGGAACAACAATATTACAACTCACATAAACAGGAATTTCTTCTCGGTGAGGATAAAATAAAGCTCAGTTATCTGGTGTTCGGCAATCGTGATGCGGCGACAAGCTTTCGGGCAGAAGTGGTGAGAGGAACTCCCTGGAATGAAGCTCTTGCTCGCCTTGCGCGGAATAAAGAATCTAAAGTCGTTCTTGAATCGGCAGAATCGCAATTCTTTACACAATCGACACTCGCGCCGGTTGAGTTGTGGAAAGTACTCCAGACTCTGAACCTATATGAAATTTCATTTCCCGTCAAAACACCTGTCGGATTTTACGTCCTCTACCTTCAAGGGAAGCAGACAAAGGGTGAAATTGCTGTTCTCGAATCCGTACGAAACGAAATTCGGCAGCGAATTATCATGGAAAAACGCCAACGGGGAGTCGATTCGTTATTGACTGATCTGAGAAAAAAGAATGCGGTAAGAATGAATTTATCCACTATCCCACCAACCGGAGAACCGGTACAACAATGAAAATAATGGGACGCTATTTTCTTTTATGTATGCTCGTTGTCTTTAGCTCGGGTGCGTATGCACAACAAATCCTTGACCGAATAGTTGCCGTCGTTGATCGGGAAATTATCACGGAATCGGAGTTGAATTTTCGGGTCATGCAATACGCCCTCCAGAATAAACTTGATCCATCGGATCAAGCGCTGAAGCACCAAATCCTCGATCAATTGATAGCCGACAAGCTCGTCCTTGCACAGGCAGTTGAAGATAGCATCGTTGTCACAGACGAAGAAGTGACACGTCAGCTGGATGATAATATCAACCGACTTATTGCAAACTATGGGACGGAACAACGGGTCGAAGAACTCTACGGTATGCCGGTAAACCGGATTAAAAGAGAAATACGCGATGATATAAAGAAACAAATGCTCTCACAGCGGCTCCAGCAAAAGAAGTTTGGTGAAATCACTGTGTCACCACATGAAATCGAAGAATTTGTGCAAGTCTTGAAAGATAGCCTTCCGATGGTCCCTCAACAGGTCGTGCTCAGCCAGATCTTCATCTCATCGAAGCCAAGCGACACCACCAGGATGCATGCAAGGGCGAAAGCGCAATTATTGCTTGATAGTCTTAAAAAAGGGGCCGACTTTCAGGATCTAGCAAAACTCTATTCACAAGATGGCTCGGCACGTTACGGTGGCGATCTAGGGTGGGCTAAACGGGGAAGCTTTGTAAAAGAATTCGAAGAGGCTGCATTTGGATTGCATGATGGCCAGATTTCGGATCTTGTTGAAACTCAATTCGGATTTCATATTGTCCAGCTCGTTGAACGGAAAGGCGAGGCGGTTCATACACGCCATATTCTCATTAAGGTTGAGCGAACAGCAGCCGATGATGATTCGGTCAAGGTAAAACTTCTCGGGATACGATCAAAAATTCTCACAGGCGAGAAATTCGCCGATTGCGCACGGCAATTTTCTGAGGACGAAGATTCCAAATCATTCGGTGGCGATATTGGGGAGGTGTTGCTCGACCAACTTACACCGGACTTTCGTCAAGCCATCAGTACACTCGGACCGGGTGAAATAAGTCAGCCAATCCCCCTCACACTTACATCGGCTACTAAAGGGTATGCCATCATTCTGGTACGTGAAACTATACCGGAACATCGAATGAATATCCAGAGCGATTATAAGCGGCTCGAACACCAGGCTCTTCTCTACAAACAATCGAAACTCTTCGAACGTTGGATTGAAGAATTGAAAAAGAGTATTTCTTGGGAAAACCGGCTGTAGCGTCCATTATGGAACAATTCTTTCCAATGACACTTGCCCCGCAACAGGGTGAGCTCAAGTTCACCGAATATACACTTGAAAATGGTCTCCATATTATCTTGCATGAAGATCACAACGTTCCGGTTGTTGCAGTCGATGTCTGTTATCATGTGGGATCAAAAAATGAAGATTCTGAGCGGACGGGATTTGCACACCTCTTTGAGCATCTCATGTTCGATGGCTCTATCAATGTGAAGAGGGGCCAGTTTGATGAGTACATCACGAAAGCGGGAGGATGGAGCAATGCCTATACGTCATGGGATAAAACGAATTATTATGAAGTCCTTCCATCACACCAGCTCGAATTGGCATTATGGCTGGAGTCAGACCGCATGACAGAGCTGACAATCACAGAAATAAGTCTTGCAACACAACGAAATGTTGTAAAAGAAGAACGGCGATGGCGAGTGGAGAACCAGCCGTATGGTACGGCTGAAGAACAGGTATTTGCCCACGCCTATACGGTGCATCCCTATCGCTGGCCGATCATCGGTTCGATGGAGCACCTCGACCGTGCCTCATTGGAAGATGTGAAAAATTTTTTCAAGCACCACTATGCACCAAATAACGCGACGCTTGTGATTACGGGCGATTTCGACCTGGAAGAGACGACAGCAATGGTTAATCGATATTTTGCCGGAATTCCTTCAAGTTCCAACGCTGTACCACGTTTGTCAATTGTGGAACCAACCCAGTCCTCGGAAGAGCGAGGTATTGTGGTTGACAATGTACAATTTCCCGCAGTGTATATGGCATTCCATGTTCCAGCAGAGGGTCATCCGGACTATTATGCTATGGCGTTACTTTCCGATATTCTAACAAATGGAGAAAGCTCCCGTTTATATCAGAAACTTGTTTATGAAAAGAAAATTGCCCAGGATGTGACAAGTTATGTATACAACCTCGAACATCCGGGATTATTCTGGATATCGGCAACGGCCATGAGCTCAACCACTGCTGAATCCCTTGAAAATGAAGTCCTTTCCGAACTCGATCTTATCATTGCGCGACCGGTGAATGAACACGAGCTCCAAAAAGTAAAAAATCAGGTCAAGGCCACAATAACATTTGGAAAACAACGCGCTGATCAGAAAGCCGATCTCCTGGCACACTATGCAATTATCCGTGGTTCCACTGCACTGATAAATACAGAAATCAATCGTTTTACGACGGTAAAGATTGACAATCTACAACGGGTTGCTCAAAAATATCTATCGAAGAATAATCGAACAGTAATATATTATCTCCCGAAATAATGAGCTCTATATGATGTTACTGGAAGATTGTGGTGGAGGACAGCTATTGAAAGGAGGCGCATATCAGAGTGTTCCTCCAATGCCCGGTATTCCTAAGGCGACGGCGTTCCCCCAGTATTTCGAGACAACAATAGAAAACGGTCTACGGCTGCTGGTAATTGAACATCACTCCCTACCGATTGTCTCGCTTCGGCTTGTTATTCGGAATGGATCGTTATATGATGGGAGTCTTCCGGGTCTGGCAAGTATGACAGGTGAATTACTCACCAAGGGAACTGCGTCCCGCACCGCGAGAGAGATCGCCGAAGAAATCGATTTCGTGGGCGGTCAGCTTGCCTCCGGTTCTGATTGGGATGCGAATTTCGTGACTCTTAATATTCTCCGGGAACATCTTGATACAGGGTTGTGTCTCATGGAGGATATTGCACTTCATCCGACATTTCCGCATGAAGAAATCGATCGGATCCGGAATCAAAGGATTGCGACGCTTCTACAGAAAAAAGATGATCCCGGTTTCTTGGCGGATCGCGCCTTTGTAGAGACAGTATACGACTCCCATCCCTATGCACGGCAGATACTCGGCACAAAAAAATCTCTCACTGAACTGCACCGTGATGATCTTGTGCAATTTCATTCTACAGCCTTTGTTCCTAATAATGCGATTCTCGCAATAGCAGGAGATATTTCACCTGCAGAGGCTGTTGACAGAGTACAGATGATGTTTGAAAAATGGAAGAGGAAGGATATTTTTCCAACACGATTTCCAGAAATTTCACCGATGAGAACAACGCAAGTCGTGGTTGTTGATAAGCCTGGAGCGGTGCAATCTGCAATTCGTATGGGACATGTTGGAATTGCACGAAAGAGCGGTGATTATATTCGTGCGTATGTTCTGAACACACTTTTTGGGGGATATTTCCAATCACGTATCAATCAGAATCTACGGGAGGCTCACGGCTACACCTATGCGGCAAATTCGTCGTTTGATGCAAGGCAGTATGAAGGGCCTTTTTCCGTTTCAGTTGATGTTCGAAATGAAGTCACTGATTCGGCTATCTCCGAGATTCTATATGAGATGCGACGTGTACGCACTGAGCGAATTGACGAAAGTGAGCTATCGACAGTCAAAAGCTATATTATTGGATCCTTGCCATTGCAGATTGAAACGCCGAGCCAGATTGCATCCCGGGCTATAAGTATTGAGCTTTATGGTCTTCCGAAAACATTTTATTCCAAACTCAACGAAAATGTTGCAGCGATTACTGCAATCGATCTTCAGGACATGGCAGAAAAATATTTTCACCCTGATACGTTGGCAATAATTATCGCTGGAGATGCAAAAGCAGTTGAATCATTATTAAAAAAATTCGGTTCCGTCACGATAATTGATGCCGAAGGCAATTTGCTTTCCGCGGAGAGGATAAAATAACTGTGCACGCTTATGTACAATATCATAACGACAATGAGACAGCTACGCTACTTCAGTCGTCATACGAAAAAATTAAAACCGAGATTGGAAAAGTCATCATCGGTCAGGAAGTAATTATCGATCATCTGCTGATTTCGCTGCTGGCGCGAGGACACTGTCTGCTTGTCGGTGTCCCGGGACTTGCAAAAACACTGTTGATCAGAACACTTGCCGAAGTTCTTGATCTCAAGTTCAATCGGATACAATTTACTCCCGATCTGATGCCAAGCGATATCACGGGAACGGAAATCATTGAGGAAAATGTGAGTACGGGAGAAAAAGCGTTCAAATTTGTCAGAGGTCCTGTCTTCGCAAACATCGTTCTTGCCGATGAGATTAACCGGACGCCCCCGAAAACACAAGCTGCACTGCTAGAAGCAATGCAAGAACACCATGTTACGGCCGCGGGAGAAACCCATCAGCTTTCGGAACCCTTCTTTGTTCTTGCAACACAAAATCCAATTGAACAGGAAGGAACGTATCCACTCCCAGAAGCGCAGCTTGATCGATTTATGTTCAATCTCTGGCTTGATTATCCATCATTCGATGAAGAAATTACTATCGTCAAAGCTACAACAAGTTCCGACACAGCAATACTTGATACGGGTATTGAACGCACAAGATATTATTGCATTTCAGGATCTTGTACGGCGTGTACCTGTTGCCGACAGTGTAGTCGAGTATGCGGTGAATCTCGTCTCCCGTACGCGTCCACGTTCATCACAAGCACCGCAGTTTATTAATGAATGGCTGCGATGGGGTGCGGGTCCACGGGCTTCGCAGTATCTTGTTCTTGGTGCAAAAACGACGGGCCTTCTCGACGGTCGCCATACTCCGGACAAGAGATGATATTCGTGCAATGGTCGGACCGGTACTTCGACATAGGATTGTGACAAATTTCACCGCAGAAGCTGATGGTGTGACATCTATTCAAATCATCGAAAAGTTATTGGAGGAACACGGATATAAGATATGAGAAAAAGATCTCTTCTTGCTTGGATTGTTTGTCTGCTCATGATATGGACTTCACGCAGTCTCCGGCCAGCAGGTACGAAAATACTGGATTTACTTCAAGGATAAGGAAACTACCTGCAGCAATTCTTCAGGAAACGTGCATTGAGTCATGAAGAGATTAGAGCTTATATTTCTGAACGAGCTATTGAGCGGCGTGAAAAAGTTATGAAGGGGAATCATCTTATCGATGAAACTGATCTCCCTGTCAATGAAAACTATCTCCAGCAACTTTAATTACTACGGTGTCCATCCATCGAATATCCTGCGCTGGTTCAATGCGATCACTGCGTATCTTACTGAAAATCAATATGCAGAGTTATCCCATGTCTCGTTTGTAAAAGGAATCGTCCCGGTTCGGACGGTATCTCATCGTTTAGAATCGTTGCATAATTTACCGACATTTCTATACGCACAATCACAACAGAAAAGGGGTATAGTTGTCGATTATGGGCTGGCAGAATCGCAATTGAATGCCATCAATATCATTCCAGTGCATCAGTCGGGTGTAAGGGGACAAAATGTCATCGTCGGGATGCTTGATAGTGGATTTCGATGGAAAACAAATAATGCTTTGAAAAATGCCCATGTCCTTGCTGAATATGATTTTATTTTTAAAGATAGTGTTACAGCAAATGAATCCCAGGATGATCCCTATCAGGATGAACATGGGACGTGGATGTTTTCGATCCTTGCGGCGAATATTAAAGGTACTTATATCGGTGCCGCACCCGATGCATCGTTCATTCTCGCAAAGACAGAAGACATGCGGAGTGAAACGAAAGTAGAAGAAGACAACTGGGCTGCCGCGATCGAATGGATGGAAAGTTTGGGTGTCGATGTCGTCAGCAATTCACTCGGTTATAATGATTTTGATCCTCAGGGCCCGAGTCCAAATGATTATACCTGGAGTAATGGTGATTTCAATGGTCGCACAGCGATCATAACACAAGCTGCTGTACTTGCTGCCCGGCGGGGTGTTGTTGTTGTGAGTGCTATTGGAAATGAAAAAATTGGTGATGGTATTATAGGTACACTGGATGTGCCTTCAGATGCCGACTCGATCATTTCTGTCGGTGCAGTCCGATATACAAGTCCGGATTCCGGACAGCTCGCATCATTCAGCTCAACGGGTCCGACGAATGACGGACGAATCAAACCTGATGTAGTTGCTCCAGGTGTGAATGTTGTCGTAGTGTCGCCCGAAAATCAATTCATGACCGTTAGTGGAACATCGTGCTCAACCCCGCTGACCGCTGGAGTCGCTGCACTTGTCCTGACAGCTCATCCGCAATTGACCCCGATTCAAGTTCGCGATGCACTTCGAAACACAGCGACAAATGCATCGACACCTAATAATTTTTGTGGATGGGGAGAAGTGGATGCCTTTAAAGCGCTCAAATACTACGATTCATTAAATGTGTTCCCCCCCGTGCCCATCAAGGATTTCGTTTTATATCAAAATTATCCCAATCCCTTTAATGATATTACAACCATTCAATACGATGTTGCAGAAGAAACGTCGGTCACTCTTACCATCTACTCTGTACTTGGTGAAAAAATTAGGTTGCTTACCGATGGCAGCTGTAAAGTCAACAGATATACCATTCAATGGGATGGGAAAAATGCCAATGGTTATCAACTCCCAAGTGGTGTATATTTTATAACGCTCAGCACGCCTCACTATACTTCAACGAAGAAAATTATCCTCCTGCGATAAGCCTGGGAAAACCTCTCAGTATCGATTCTTATGATAGATAAAATAGGAGTTCCAGTCGTCATCTCGACTACCGTGATCTGTAGGTTCCGGGAATCAAATACAGTAAAGTGATGTAGGAAGTATTATTCGGAGATCGGCGGGGCTTTCCAATGACGGTATTGATAAATGGCGGCGATGCTACCTGCGACAATCGATCCGATAATCATGATAATCCCGCTTACATAAAGGAATGAAGCAATAGTTCCTGCCGACTCAAGCATGGAGAGGCGACCGAGGATTGTATTCCAGTCGTGCAGCGCTCCGGAAGAGATTAGCCTTAACTGCCGATATGGGGCATCCCCAACATATACACTGATATTAATCATACTTTCGCCAAACCAGAAGAGAAAATAATGTGCATTCAATCGGTCTCGCCGGT
This sequence comes from Ignavibacteriota bacterium, assembly GCA_963776275.1. Lineage (GTDB taxonomy): Bacteria > Bacteroidota > Ignavibacteria > UBA10030 > CAVZMI01 > CAVZMI01. The sequence goes on along the minus strand of CAVZMI010000020.1, from coordinate 17,483 downwards.
ACCAAACAATAATAGCGGCCAGCGGTACTAAAAGCTGCATGAGCGACCCGCCAAGCAGTTTCATTATAAATCCGAGTGGCGAGAAAAAAAGATGTCCTGCCTCATGAATGAATAAATTAATCCAGTCAAGAATAATCAAAGAGAATGGAGGATGAAAATACGGCTGTGTTGGTGCGAATTGGTCGGATAAAAGAAAAATGAGAAGGTATACAATATACAATAGAATAACACTTCGGATGCCGAGGAAGATATACTTCACGATACCTTTTTATCAAGAAAAAAGCCCTTCAACAATTGAAGGGCTTTTGTGATATTCACTATCATTGCATCTTAAATACAAACGACATTGTCACTTCTGAAGGGACAGGTTTGTCATTAACAATCTTTGGGGAAAATTTACTTTTCATCGCAGCATCAATTGCCGGTCTATCGAAAACCGGGTTTGGTGACTTGAGCACCTCGGCTTTTATCACATTACCATTTTCATCGATTTGAGCCCTGATAATGACTGTTCCACGGAGTCCAAATTTAGCAGCCATTTCCGGATATTTTGGTTTTCCGATACTAATAGGTTCTGGCTGTCTATTCACTACTTTTGCTACATTTGCCTCTGCGTTTGTCGGTGGTGGAATCGATGGTTGCGGTTGAGTCTCAACTGGTTGATTAACCGCAATTGGTGGTTGCTGTGTCGGTTGTTGTTGTGCCGGTTGTTGCTGTGCCGGCTGTTGTTGTGCCGGTTGTTGTTGTGCCGGCTGTTGCTGTGCCGGTTGTTGCTGTGCCGGCTGTTGCTGTGCCGGTTGTTGCTGTGCCGGTTGTGGCTGTGCCGGTTGCTGTTTATTGGCATTAGCTTGCCGATCGGTTCGCGTTTCTGCTCCCGGCTGGGTCTGTCCTTGCGGGGTTCCTCGATTGCTACTCGGCGCTTGCTGTCCACTCTCTTGCGTTTGTGTAGTTACCGGAACGTTCTGGGCTACTGTTGTCTGTGGTTGCTGCACAGGTTTTGGGGAGAGTAACATCTTTGCACCAAAACCGATGGCCACCAGAATGACTATACCCGCGGCAACTAGGATGATAGTCTTCTTGGATTTCTTTTCTTCGACTTCTTCGGTGACGTGATGTGCCTCATGGGCTGCCAGGCTTTCTACTGCCTCTGCATGATGGACAACTTCGGCATGCCGATGTTCTTCACCTTCTACTTCTGTTTTGCGATGTACTTCCTCTTCAACTCTTCGGCGTGCCTCTTCGCTCTTTTTCCGTTCTTCTTCGGCTTTGCGACGTGCGTCCTCCTCCTTACGTCGGCGTTCATCTTCCTCTCTTTTTCGTCGATCTTCTTCGACTTTTCGCCGTGCTTCCTCTTCTGCTTTCTCGGCTTTTTTTCGAGCTTCTTCGGCTTTTTTTCGAGCTTCTTCGGCTTTTTTCCTTTCTTCATCAGCTTTACGGCGGGCTTCTTCCTCTTTCCGCTTTCGTTCTTCTTCTACTTTGCGGCGGGCTTCTTCCTCTTTCTGCTTTCGCTCATCTTCGACTTTACGGCGGGCTTCTTCCTCTTTCCGCTTTCGTTCTTCTTCGACTTTACGTCTGGCTTCTTCCTCTTTCCGTTTTCGCTCTTCTTCCACTTTACGGCGGGCTTCTTCCTCAGCCTTACGCCGTGTTTCTTCAGCCTTACGGCGAGCTTCTTCTTCTTTTTGTTTCCGTTCTTCTTCGACTTTACGCCGTGCTCCTTCTTCGACTTTACGGCGGGCTTCTTCAGCTCTTTTCCGTTCTTCTTCGACCCTGCGTCGGGCTTCCTCCTCGGCTTTTCGGCGTGTTTCTTCAGCCTTTTTACGTTCCTCTTCGGCTTTGCGCCGTGCTTCCTCTTCGGCCTTCCGTCGTGCCTCCTCTTCGGCCTTGCGCCGTGCTTCTTCTTCGGCCTTACGTCGTGCCTCTTCATCAGCCTTTCGGCGGGCTTCTTCGGCTCTCTTTCGTTCTTCTTCAACTTTGCGCCGTGCTTCCTCTTCGGCCTTACGTCGTGTCTCTTCTTCAGCCTTTCGGCGAGCCTCTTCAGCCTTCTTCCGTTCTTCTTCTGCTTTGCGTCGTGCCTCTTCTTCGGCCTTTCGGCGTGCTTCTTCTTCTTTTCGCTTACGTTCTTCTTCGAGTTTACGCCTGGCTTCTTCTTCTTTTCGCTTACGTTCTTCTTCGACTTTGCGCCTGGCTTCTTCTTCGGCCTTACGTTTGGCTTCTTCTTCTTTTCGTTTACGTTCTTCTTCTGCTTTGCGTCTGGCTTCTTCTTCGGCCTTACGTTTGGCTTCTTCTTCTTTTCGTTTACGTTCTTCTTCTGCCTTACGTTTGGCTTCTTCTTCTTTTCGCTTGCGGTCTTCTTCGGCCTTGCGCCTGGCTTCTTCTTCTGCTTTGCGTCTGGCTTCTTCTTCTGCCTTACGTCTGGCTTCTTCTTCGGCCTTACGTCTGGCTTCTTCTTCGGCCTTACGTCTGGCTTCTTCTTCGGCCTTACGTCTGGCTTCTTCTTCTGCCTTGCGTCTGGCTTCTTCTTCTGCCTTGCGTCTGGCTTCTTCTTCTGCCTTATGTCTAGCTTCTTCTTCTGCCTTTCTTTGGGCTTCCTCTTCAGCTTTACGTCTTTTTTCCTCGGCTTCTTGTTCAGCTCTGTTGAGTGTATCCTGGAGAACGCGCAATCGTTCTTCACATTCTACAACCCGCGGATGGGAAGGATCGATAACAAACGCTTGCATCAATGTATCTGTTGCTCCAGCTACATCGCCTTGCAGGATCGCATCCTCGGCCATGTCGAGATATCGTTCGAGCTCTTCATTGAAAACAGGTGGTTCAGTGCCGACCTTTTGTTGATCCTTCAATTCAGTGATTCGTTGTGCGTACGAGTCGATTGTGAGATTAGTAGGGTCAATCATGTACGCTTGAGTAATAACATCCAAAGCTTCGTCAAGTTTGCCTTCACCAATAAGAGTATCTGCTTGCTTGATGTAGGCTTCGACATCGATATCCGTATCACTGCGGACTTTTTCTATTACGGCTGTTGGACGGCTTGCTCCCTGCTCTGCCTGAAGCTCAAAAATTCGCTCGCGGTATGCCTGAATATACATATTCCGTGGGTCAAGCTCATGAGCAAGGGCAAGTGCATCGAGAGCCCTTTCGTAATCTTTTTCCTTGATAAACCGCTCTGCATCTTTCAGATAGGCGCTGACGCTATCTCGGTCAGCGTTCGTAAGGGTCTTTCCTGCCGATGCTGTACCGCTTCTCGCCTGTGTTTTCATTAGTTTCACATTTCCCCCCCATTCATGACATTGTCCATAAATCTCCGATCAATTTACTTCCTTCCACGTCCGTTTGTCGGTTGAGGCATCTTAGGGTTGAATTAAAATTATGAACTGTCTTGGGTTTTAGATAAAGCTGGAATTACGGTGATGTCTCGCAAGTTTCCAGCACAGAAAATATGATCCTCGTTTTTAGCTTTTATTGCTAATTGATCAAATATAAAGAGCACCGCAAGCAAAGTCAACAAAAATCTACCATTTTCAACGTATCTGTCACACTCCTCTTTTCTTTTGCGGTATTATTAATAGGAAAATACGGGAGAAAACCAATGAAGATGTTTTTAATAATTTTCGCGAATATTGTATTATTTCTGCCATTCACAGCCTATTGTCAAAAGACCTTATTGAATGAATCCTTTGATGCTGTCAATCCGCCACAACTTCCGCAAGGATGGGAAACAAGTCATTCCGGTTCTGCGTTGACTCCTGATACAAAGACGACGGCATCCATATCCCATTCGGCTCCCAATACATTAATCATTTCAAACGCCAAAAAGTTTCAATGGATTTTTTCACCCTCCCTGCATTGTTCTTCGAACTCCGCGATCAAGCTGGAATTCTTCGATCGACGATCAACTACTTTTACGTCTGATATTGTTGTTGAGATTTCGAATGACGACGGAAATACGTACACTAAAATTGGTGAAAGGCTTAAGGGTACTGTTTTCAATGTCTATGTGAAACACAGCATTGATGTCTCTCTTACTGAAGAGACACAGAATATACGGATTCGATGGAACATTGTCGGCAATGGTTCCGGTTCGACGGCAACGTATCGACTCGATGACATAACAATTTCTTCAGTGTATCGTTTAGATGTCGGAATTCAGAGGATTACTGCTACTCCTCGTTTTCCTCAACGGAATGAGTCTGTGACGATCAGTGGATGTGTAATAAATTATGGGACGGCGATCGTCTACGATGCCTACATAGCACTGGCTTATGATGCCAATGGTGATTCTCTCATCACGGCGGATGAATTTGTATGGAAAAACTCAAATACGGTTATTGCTGTTTCGGACTCGTTCCCCGTAGAATATACTCTGGGATCACTCAGACCACAACGGTATCGGTATGCACTGATGGTCTCGTCAGTTGAAGATGCCAATTCATCAAATGATATTCTCTGGATAGATTTTTTTGTAAGTCCGGCAGCGAATTCCATCGCGATCAATGAAGTCATGCCTGCCCCACATCCCTCTGAACCGGAGTGGATCGAATTATACATGATTGGTAATGATACTATCAGCTTTGAAGGATTTTGTCTCGAAAAGCATGGTGCAAAAATATTATTTACGGGGGATAATCATACAATTAAAATCCCGCCCTCGGAATATGTTGTCGTGACGCGGGATACTGCTTTGCTAAAAAAGTATTATGCATTGACAAAAGGATTGTTCATACAGATTCCGCTTACGGATTTTTTCTTCAATAATAATGAGGGTGAAGTAATCCTTAGAGATGCAAATAATAGAATAATTGATAGCCTGCACTACAGCTCTTCATGGGGAAGTGGTGCGGGTACTTCGCTGGAACGTATAAATGCACTTGATCCTCCGGAACCGTTGAATTGGACGGGTTCGCGAAATCCACACGGAGGGACACCGGGGATGAGGAACAGCGTCAGCAGGAAAGAAAAGGATGTCAGCATAAAAAATTTTTATAGTGAAATTACCGAAGCACAACCGATCACCATGGTTCTCTTCAATGCTATACTCGTAAATAGAGGAATAGATGGTGTCGCTGAAGTCATTGTCAATCTCTTTGAAGATACTAATAATGATTCAATTCTAATAAAGGGAGAGCATATTGCATCGCTGCAAGTGTTGAATTTTGCAGCAGGCACGGAAAAAAATATCCAGATCGGTCCACTTCAAGGTAAAAGCGGTATTCATCGATATGCCTTGACAATTTCATTTCCGGGGGATGAAGATACAATTCTGGAAGTCTCATGGAATACTATGAATGCCGGATATCCACAAAAGAGTCTCGTGATTAACGAGATTATGTTCGCACCGCGCGAAGGAGAGGCGGAGTATGTCGAATTATGGAATAATTCGAATGAGGATATTGATCTGACCAATTGGAAGATATCCGATGCGGTATCTCCTGGCGGCACAACGGGCCACGCCTTCATAATACCCTCATCGAAAACAATTCGCTCGAAAGGATATTTTGTTATCGCGTCCGATTCCTCATTCTTCAAAACATTCTCTGTTTCAGAGGATTTTCTCTATATCGTGGGGAAATCTAACTTATCACTCAATAACGATGCGGACGCAATCCAGCTTTTCGATCCTTCCGGAACACTTATCGATAGTGTTTGGTATTCCACTTCATGGCACCATCCTGACAGGTCGATAACAACAGGGATTTCTCTCGAGCGAATCTGTCCGTCTCGTTCAAGCCTTGACCGGCAGAATTGGACATCATCAACAGCGCCTGATGGGGGAACACCGGGAAAACAAAACTCGGTTTTTCTGGAGTCTGATCCACAAACGATGACTATTTCTATCTCGCCAAATCCTTTTTCTCCGGATGGGGATGGGGTGGATGATGAGGTGGCCATCTCGGCCGAATTTCCATCGACGACCGTGACCATTCGTGTAAAAATCTTCGATACCATGGGACGGTTGGTGAAAACACTGGCCGAGGGAAATCCGGTTGGCTCTTCTTATTCCGTACGATGGAATGGGATGAACAATAATGATCATAGGTGCAGGATTGGGCTTTACATCCTGTATATTGAGGCAATTGACGGACCAGGTGGAGTAAATTACACGGTGAAGCGGCCAATAGTGCTTGCTCGTCATCTTTAAAAAAACTTGCAGAACTCCATAAAATTTATTACATTTATCTGCTCTAACAAGCAGTTTGGTACGCCCTTATGGGCGTTTTTTTCTCTACAGACCGGATATATGTTCGAAGATCTCAGTCAGAAATTAGAAACAGTTTTCAAGAAAATCCGGGGACAGGGACGCCTGACGGAGGCAAACGTCTCCGAATCGTTGCGTGAGGTGCGTCGTGCTTTGCTTGATGCCGATGTTAATTATAATGTCACAAAACAGTTCATTGACAAAATAAAAGTAAAAGCGCTAGGCCAGGAGGTAATCACGAGTGTTACGCCGGGACAGCTCATTGTAAAGATTATCCATGATGAACTTGTCTCGCTGATGGGCGGTGTGAAAGCCGATATGACAGATGCGCCGCTACCGCCGACAATTGTGATGATTTGCGGTTTGCAGGGATCGGGGAAAACGACATTTTCCGCCAAACTTGCGCTCCTCTAAAATCAAAAGGCCGGCACCCATTGCTTATTGCAGCCGACATCTACCGGCCTGCGGCAATAGAGCAATTGAAGCAACTTGGTATGCAAATTAGTGTGCCGGTGTATGCTGAGGAAGTAAAAAATGCAGTATCAATAGCGGAACATAGCATCGAGCATGCACGGAAGAATGCACGTGATGTTGTTATTATTGATACGGCCGGTCGTCTTCATATTGATGAAGAAATGATGAATGAAGTTAAGACGATCAAAGATCATACGAAGCCCCACGAGATTCTCTTTGTCGTAGATGCAATGACAGGTCAGGATGCGGTCAACACCGCAAAAGCATTTCATGATAAGCTGGAATTTGATGGTGTTGTACTGACGAAACTTGATGGTGATACGCGGGGAGGGGCTGCGCTTTCGATCCGTTCGGTGGTTGAGAGACCGATCAAGTTTGTGAGCATCGGTGAAAAGCTTGATGCGCTTGAACCGTTTCATCCAGACCGGATGGCGTCGCGTATTCTCGGTATGGGTGATATCGTCACTCTGGTCGAGAAGGCGCAGGAACGGTTTGATGAGCAGAAAGCTCAGAAGCTCGAAGAGAAGCTCAGGAGGTCGCAGTTTACCCTCGAAGATTTTTTGGATCAGCTCCAGGAAATCAAGAAAATGGGGCCGCTCAATCAGGTCCTCGGGATGTTGCCCGGAATGAATAAATTACCGCTTGATACGAATGTTGACGATACGGCTCTTAAATCGATAGAAGCGATTATTCGTTCGATGACACCCGAAGAAAGGCAGCGGCCGCAGATTCTCAATGGCAGCAGGCGGCGGCGGATTGCAATGGGAAGTGGGAGGACAATACAGGAAGTGAATAAACTCCTCAGGCAGTTCGAGGAGATGCAGAAAATGATGAAAACATTCAGCCGTAAAGGTGCAATGAAGAACATGGCGCGATCCCTAAAACAACGCATGAATTAGACTGTTGTATATACATTTCATACTATAAGGAGATGTCCGTTGTCAGTACGATTACGTTTACGTCGAAGTGGACGAAAGAAAAAGCCGATCTATACGATTGTTGCCGCTGATAGTCGTTCACCGCGTGATGGAAAATTCATTGAAACACTCGGCCAGTATGTGCCGTTGGAACAACCGATGGGAATATCTGTAAAGGAAACTCGTGTTCTATACTGGTTGAAACGAGGAGCACAACCGTCGGATACTGTGCGTAACCTTCTCAGTCGTAAAGGCATCTGGTTGAAGTGGAGCTTGATGAAAAAAGGGACTGACGAAGCGAGGATCACCGAAGAACTGAGCAAGTGGGAAGCTCTTCAGGCTGAGAAAGCGCGCCGTGAGACAGAACGGAAAGCCCGTCGTTCTGAGCGGAAAAAGAAAACCGCCCAACAGGAACAACCGGCTGAACCAGATACTTCTGCGGCATCTGATACTCCGGCTGCCGAATAATTGAAAGGAAGAGAGTTCGCCCGAAGCTCCATACATTGAGAGTGACCGTGAGAGTTCAATTCCGCCATAGACGCCAGTCCGCCTTTTGTACTCAATAAGGGCTGGCATGGGGAGTGACCTGTTGTTTAAGCTCATAAACATTGGTGGAAGGAGAGGTCTTGAAACCTGTTAGATAAGGAGGTCATGCCATGAGGGAGTTCATAGAATACATCGCAAAGAGTCTTGTCGACCATCCTGATGGCGTCGTCCTTGAGCAAGAAGAAAAAGACAACAAGACCGTTTTCAAGCTCAAGGTCGGAGAAGGCGATATAGGCAAGATCATAGGACGGAAGGGAAGAACTGCACAGGCGATGCGTGTTCTCTTGAGTGCGGTCGCGGCAAAGGAAAGGAAACGTGCAATCCTGGAAATTCAGGATTAACATCGATAGCTCTGCGAAGTCATGAGTGCAAAACAGGATCTCGTAGCGATCGGAAAGATCGTTGGTGTTTTCGGTATCAACGGCGAAGTGAAAATAGCTCCGATGACGCACTCGTTAAAGAGATTCACGCAGGGAATGACCGTGTGGATCGGGTCCGATGATACAGCAGAAAACTGCAGGTCAATCCAGAAAATCCGGGTGAAGGGTTCTTATATCCTCGTCCTTATAGAGGGGATCGGAACACGAACTGAAGCAAAACGCAGTGTGGGGCATTTTCTTTTCGTGGACCGGGATCATAGGATAGAACTCCCGCCGCGGACATGGTTCATCAGTGATATCATCGGGATGAAGGTTACAGATGAGCAGGGTATGATGATCGGGATAATAACCGATGTGTTGATGCTTCCTGCACATCATGTGTATGTGGTTCATCGGGGTAAACGTGAAGTTCTTATCCCCGCAATTCCGAGTGTGGTACAAAACGTCGATCTTGAACAGAGAATGATGGTTATTCATGTGCCTGATGGCCTCCTCGAGATCTAAGAGAGGAAGGGTCAGATGATGAGAATTGAAATTATAACCGGATTCCCGAAGCTAATTGAAAGTCCGCTCAACGAAAGCATCATCAGGCAGGCACAGAAAAAAAGACTTATTGACATTATCGTTCATGATCTTCGGGATTACACCCACGATCGTCATAAGACGATCGACGACACTCCGTATGGAGGCGGCCCCGGGATGATTCTGAAACCCGAACCGTTCTTTGAATGTCTTGATAAAATACGAACCGCGCGAAATATCGATGAAGTAATTTTGATGTCGCCCGAAGGCAAGCAACTCACACAATCACTGGCTAACCAGCTGTCGCTCCTGGAATCGCTAGTCATACTCTGTGGGCATTATAAGGGAGTGGATGACAGGGTCAGACAGGGATTGGCGACTCGAGAGATATCGATCGGTGATTATGTACTCAGCGGAGGCGAGCTTCCTGCTCTTGTGCTTGTTGATGCCGTCGTACGGTTGATCCCAGGAGTTCTTGGAGACGGTGAATCGGCGCTGAAAGATTCGTTTCAAAGCGGACAACTCGATCATCCGCATTACACGCGACCCCCGGAATACCGTGGGATGAAAGTACCGGAAGTTCTTCTTTCGGGAAATCATAGCGAGATCGAGGCGTGGCGCGAAGAAAAAATCAGAGAAAGAACTGAGGAGCGCCGCAAGGATTTGATTCGATGAAAAACATTGAAGCACGGTGAAATAGTCCCGCTTCGCCGAGCCCGTCTCGCCGAGGCTCGACGAGGCGGACTCAGCGAGGCAAGTCAGCTGTACGATAGTGTCTCGATTCAAAAATAACTTGAATAAGTCGGAGTGCCATATAATGCTATTCCATACGATTTCCGTCAGTTTTAATCCTATAAATTTCCACCGTTCCAATTATATAATTCTAAATGAATTTAATAGTTGGAATGGTACTGTGCCCTGTTTTCGTAGGAACGAAATGTTGTTAGGGCACTCGTGTCTCGACTGATGCTCGACACAAGTTGAGTTATTTTTGGTACTCGACACTAGAGTCAAAATTCATTATTTTTATGGAGAGTGAGAACAATGAACAAAGTAGCACTTGTTGAAGCAGCACAGATGAAAACCGATATTCCAGAATTTCGTTCCGGCGATACAGTTAATATCCATGTGCGTGTCATCGAAGGCGATAAAGAGCGAATTCAACAATTCCAGGGTGTTGTGATCAGCCGGCGCGGAAGCGGATTACGCGAGACAATCACCGTCCGTAAAGTCTCAGACGGCGTCGGAGTGGAGCGTATTTTCCCGATTCATTCACCTCGTATAGCGAAGATTGAACGGGTGAAAGAAGGACGCGTACGCCGGGCAAAGTTATATTACCTCCGAGCGCTTGCATCGAAAGCCGTTCGCCAGAAGACCACATGATCGGCCCATCATGCGTAAGAGACTTGCAGTCCCGTATCATCTGTACGTCGCTCCGTTGACGTATGGGTTGATGCACGATGCATCGCTTTTTGAACTGATATATGCTCTCTCCGCTGCAAATGTAATGAAACTCCGTAATGGCGAAGTCGACGGAGCACTCCTCACACCAATTGATTATGCTCGCGAGAGCTCGGATTACCTAATCCTCCCACGTGTCGCTGTATCAAGTAAGGATGAATCAAATGCCATTGCACTTTTTTTTCGTTCGGGCCTTTCTTCAATCTCGACGGTCGCCGTGGATATTGGGGTGACATCGGAAATCGTGCTGACACGGATTATTCTGGCCGAAAAATACGATATCAATCCACAATTTATTCCAATGATGCCCGATCTGCGTGCGATGCTTACAAAGGCTGATGCTGCACTCCTGGTGGGAAATGCCATTTTTAATTTGAAGGATGAAGCCCGCAGACTCGATCTCGTTGACGAATCGGACCGACCTCACAGAACTTCCGTATATTCACGGTTTCTGGGGATATAGACTGAATGCATTGAATCTCGATGATCGCCGCTCTCTCCTGAGCGCCAGAGAACATGGAATTCAAAACCTGGATTCGATCACAAGGAATATTACCCATCCCGGAATATCCGACGAATATCTGCACCAATTCTCCTACGAATTCAATGAGGAGGCTGTAGATTCTATCAGTGAATTCTTTCGTTATTCGTTCTACTACGGTATTATTGCCGATATCCCCGAGATACGCTTCGATACATCAGAAAACGAATCTCATTCACTCTCTCCTAATTAATAACTATTCTCAACGACTTGTAGGGTATGACGAATCGCAGGGGTGCCGGATTTTCGATTCTCTTTCCTCTTATTGAATTTCATGAAAATTTCGATAAATTGGATTGAATACATTTCCTCTTATCAATGCTCACTACACTGAATATAAAGAATTATGCGCTCATTGACGAACTCGCTATCGCGTTCGACAGCGGCCTCAATATTCTTACCGGCGAAACAGGCGCAGGGAAATCGATTATCATCGACGCTCTGAGTCTTATCCTTGGAACACGGGCAAGCATTGATGAAATACGCAAGGGAGCCGACAAGGCAATCGTTGAAGGGACATTCAACATCACGGGAAATTCAAAAGTACAAAAGTTAATCGAAGGAAATGAAATCGAATGGAACGATAATTCGCTGATACTCCGTCGGGAGATTTCAAGTAAAGGACAGAGCAGGTGTTTTATTAACGACAGTCCTGTGACACTTGCCTTCCTGTCATCTGTCGGTGATTTTTTAATCGATTTGCATGGTCAGCATGACCATCAATCGCTTCTTCAAGTCGATACACACATCGATATGCTCGATGATTTTGGTGGACTCGATTCTCTACAGAAAGAAGTCTCGGCTTCATATCATCGAATGACGACATTGATGACTGAACGGGATGCACTGCAGAGACGAGGTGCGCAGTTGAAGGAGCGGCGTGATCTTTATGAATTTCAAATGAAAGAAATCGATGTACTCGGACTTCATCTGGGCGAAGAAGAGGAAATGGAAGCCGAATTTCGGATACTAGAAAATTCCGAAAAGTTATTTGAAACTACCGGGCAACTCTACCAGCGATTATACGGAGAGGAAAATTCGATACACGATCAGCTCGTCCTTATCCGGAATCAGCTTGAGGATCTTTCACGTATCGATCCGTCATTTCATGAACGCTTTGCCGAGTGTCAATCTGCAACTGTTCTGATTAACGAATTGACAAAATTTGTTCAGCAATATAATTCGAAAATTGAATTTAATCCTGAACGTCTTGAAGAAATCCGGTCGCGACTGGGACAGCTCGCGCTATTAAAGAAGAAATATGGGGGTTCGGTTGAAGCAATCCTGGCTCATCGCGAGGTTATTGGGCGCGAGGTGGCATTAGCCGAGAATTTTGATGAGGAAATCATATCATATACAAAAAGAATCGAAGAGGAACGAAAGCTCTGTTCCGATGCTGCAAAGCGGCTCTCGGAAAAACGCTATGAGATTGCCAAGAAGGTCAAGAAATCTATTGCTGCAGAGCTGATCCATCTTGGAATTCCATCATCAGTCTTTGATGTCCGGATCACTCAACAACCGGACAGCAATGGATATGTCCGCTTTGGGAAACAATCGTTTTTCGCAACCGCCAAAGGGATCGATATTGTGGAATTCTATATCAGCACTAATCCCGGAGAAGATCCGAAACCTCTGACGAAAATCGCATCTGGAGGTGAGATCTCAAGAATCATGCTTGCGATGAAAAGCATCCTTGCAAAATCAGATCGGTTGCCGGTTCTGGTGTTCGATGAAATCGATGTCGGTGTGAGCGGTCGTATCGCCCTGGCAGTGGGCCAAAGCCTCAAGAATCTCTCAAGTTTTCATCAGATTATATGCATCACCCATCTTCCGCAGATTGCGGGCTGTGCCGACGCGCATTATACGGTGGAAAAGAAAAGCGACGGGAAAAGAACTGTGACCACTGTCCGGAAATTGTCGCTTGAAGACCGGGTGGAAGAGGTCGCAAAACTTATGAGCGGCACTGAAATAACCGAGGCGGGTCTCGAAGGAGCACGAGAATTAATAAAATTAAAAGAAAGAATTACAGAAGGATAAAACACCGAGCTCTGATAAGAGCGATATTCGAAATAATATAAAAATCACTATGCCACTTAAGGTTTATAACACCCTCACCCGCACTAAAGAAGATTTTGTCCCATATGTCGCCGGCCGCGTCGGAATGTACGTGTGCGGACCAACGGTATATGACCACAGCCATATCGGTCATGCAAAAAGTTATCTCTCATTCGATGTGATTCTACGCTATCTTCGCTTTCTGGGTTATAAGGTGCTCTATGTCCAGAACATCACCGATGTCGGCCATCTGACCGATGATGCGGACGAGGGCGAAGATAAAATTGAAAAACAATCGCATCAGGGTAAAATGCATCCGATGCAACTTGCCGAAATGTATATGCGCAGTTATTATGAAGATATGGACGCATTGGGTATCATGCGAGCCGATATATCACCCCGGGCATCAGGACATATTTCCGAGCAGATCGATTTGATTAAAATTCTCATCGGGAAAGAACTCGCATACGAAGTTAATGGGTCGGTGTACTTTAGCATTCAAGCGTTCAAGGGGTATGGAAGACTTTCAGGCAGGAGCGTTGAAGAAATGGAGGCGGGTGCGCGTGTAGGCGTACGCAGTGAAAAACGCCATCCGGCCGACTTTGCACTCTGGAAAAAAGCCGAAGGCGGACATATTCTCCGGTGGTCGAGTCCCTGGGGCGACGGTTATCCGGGTTGGCATATCGAGTGTTCTGCAATGTCAATGAGATATCTGGGTATTCCACCTGACGGGGGAATAGATATTCACGGTGGAGGGATTGAAAATCAATTTCCGCACCATGAATGCGAGATTGCTCAGAGTGAAGGAGCGACAGGGAAACAATTTGCAAAGTACTGGCTTCATCATAATATGGTAACGGTCGACGGCGTGAAAATGGGAAAATCGCTGGGGAATTCAATTAGCCTGAAAGATGCATTTAAAAAATGGGAACCGCTTGTTATTCGATTCTTCGTGCTGCAAAGCCACTACCGCAGTCCGCTCGATTTCAGCGATACGGCTATTAACAGTGCAGCAAAAGGGTTGGAGAAATTGCAGAATACAATTCGGAGTCTCAGAGTCCAGATTGATAAGAATGCACCCGGTGGGCAGGTTTTCATCAATCTTGCGGAGTACAAACAACGCTTCCTCGAAGCAATGGATGATGATTTCAATACACCGCAGGCAATCGCCGTGCTGTTTGATTTAAGTCATGAAGTGAATTCGCTTCTGAATGCAGACAAGCCTCCGGAGAAAGAAGTATTGAGACAAATCGATGAATTTTTTAAGGAATTTGGCGGTGGTGTACTGGGGATAATTCCCGAGAGTATGCCTGTGCGGCAGGCGGGGGCTCCCGAAGAAGAGGCGCTCATGAATCTTCTTATCGAACTCCGGGCCGAAGCACGAAAACAGAAACTCTGGGATATTGCTGATATCATACGCGATCGGTTGCAACATATGGGTATCATTCTTGAAGATAGCAAGGAAGGGACAAGATGGAAAAGAATTTCACAATAAGAAAATTTTTTATTTCCTTTTTTACTTATACAGGCGAATCCAAAACATATTATTAATTCTAACAGGTATGATTGTGCATATATTTCTGAAAAGAAATATCGTGAAACAACATAAAATTTTTTCTACACTTATCATTTTTTTTCTTCTAGTTTCATCCGGCCAGGGACAGGTAATTTCAGGAAGTGCAGGTTCTGATGCGTCGGTCGAGCCGCGATATATTATCGACATGCCGACTGCCGGAATACTCAAAAAAAGCCAGCTTGCTTTTGATGCGGAATTTTTTCAACAGGGGGGAATCCTTTTCGGTTTTTCATATGGCCTCTTAGATCGGTTGACACTGGGAATATCATATGGCGGTTACCATTTAATCGGTTCGGAACAGGCTCATTTCAATCCGGCACCGGGATTTCTTATCAAATTTCGTATTTTCGAAGAATCTGTCAATTTCCCGGCACTTGTAATCGGATTCGATAATCAGGGCCGTGAACCATATATCGACAGTACTTCCCGATATACAATTAAGTCGCCGGGTGTCTTTGCCGGGCTCAGCAAGAATTATTCATTCCTAGGGACATTGAGTTTCCACTGTGGTGTGAATTATAGTCTCGAAAGAGCCGATGGTGATAAAGATTTCAATGGATATCTCGGGATTGAAAAAAGTATAAGTTCCGACTTTCTCCTTGCTCCTGGAATATAACATTGCGCTCAATGATAATACCATTCGTTCTCTTGGGAAAGGGAAAGGGTACCTCAACGCATATGCATCATGGTCGATGGGAAGCGGATTTACAATAGGGGTTGGACTAAAAAATCTGATTAAAAATCAAGATAACATTCAAGTGGGAAATCGAATCCTTCGGATTGAGTATGTAAAAAATCTCTGAATCTGCCTCCATGTGTACTGTGTTCAAAAATGCACGGATAAAGGTTCTAGTGTCTATTAGAATGCACACTTTTAAAAGAGATCAATTTTCATTCCCCGTATGACTCATAAAAGTTGCATTTACAGCCCATATTAAAGGGCTTTTTTATTTATTCATTGAAACTTGTTGGCACTGTTGTTGTTCTAATATATGCAGGCTGAAGTTCTATCAGACTGTTTGAAAGAGAGGGTAATACAATGAAAATTGCAGTAAAGAAACTTGGATTGACGATAGTCGTCATGGCGGTGGGTCTGCTAATGGCAGGATGTTATACACAGGTCGGATCGGTCCGTGACGAGTACTCGCCATACAATGAAAACGTTAGTGATGACACAACGGGAACGCCCACGTACTCCCATGATCGGTATGGTGGCTATGATGACAACTTCTATGGATATGATTCTTTTAGCCGTTACCGCTTCTTTTCCTTTTATTATCCGACTTATTACTGGAACTGGTCATACGATCCCTGGTACGATTATGGCTGGTATGATCCCTGGTATAATTCCTGGTATTCTCCATACTATGGTGGTTGGGGTGGATATTACTCTTATTATTATAATCCGTGGTATTGGGGAGGTAATTCAAAAGGTTATTATCACTCTTCAAGTTCTAACGACAGGAGAAGTCCTTTCGGTCAAGGACGTGGACGAATTTCTGACACAAGTCCATTCGGTGGCGGACGAGATGCCGGTCGGACAGGATTCCAAACCACTCCAACTGTCAATCTTCCATCGGCTGCTGGAGTTAACAACACCGGTACGAATGGCGCTTCGGTACGGCAACAGCCGGCCAATAAGCCCGGTACAGCACAACAGCCGCGCCAAGCATCGGTGAGAAAATCACCCAGCAACACCGGACGCAGCCGTGACGGCAACGCTACAGGTCAGAGTAATAGTGGACGCGGTCGTACAGAAGGTAGGCAATACACGCCTCCTCCATCACCTCCATCCCACGATAGTGGAACACGCAGCAGTGGTGGAAGCAGTGGCGGTGATCGTGGTGGCGGTGGCACTCGTAGTGGTGGAGGCGATCGCAGTGGAGGCGGCCGCGGCCGATAAAGGTCAATTGATACCTCAAGGGGAGTCTCAGAGGCTATAAAATTTTTTGGGAAGGAGCAGTCACAATGGTTCGCATTTCTCGTTTCACGATAATCATCGCTTTTATTGTGTGCGCCGTCTCTTCAGTGCAGGCACAATATCCTATAGACGCACTTAGATATTCGTTTGCGAATCTTGGTTCGGGAGCCCGGGCAATGGGCATGGGTGGTGCATATGTCGGCGTCGCCGATGATTTTTCTGCTATATACTGGAATCCGGCGGGACTCGGTCAGATTCATCAATTTGAATTCACCGGTGGATTCGATAATATCAATGTCAGTAATGATGCAACATATATAAATTCAGTTCAAAACTATACAAACAGCGTGACAAGTCTTGGATCAATCGGTGTTGTCATTCCAATGGCGACAAGACGGGGAAGTCTCGCATTTGCCGTCGGATATAATCGCCCTCAAGATTTTACCGCAGCAGTATCTGCACATGGCTTCAATCAAAACAGTTCCGTCACTAGCTCTATGTATATAGATCCGTCGAGTATAAGCGGTGATATGGCTTATAATCTTTTTCTTGAAGACACATTGGGAAATATCCGAATTCGCGGAAATGTGGATCAGGTTGCCACAATACTTGAAGAAGGTCGGTTGGGAAGCTGGGCATTTGCCGGTGCCATCGAAGCGGCGCAGAATCTTTTTCTTGGAGCTTCACTCGACATTTATTCAGGCACTATTCTTACAATCGCGAAATCGTAGAAAGTGATCCACATGGGTATTACCGGAATTACAAGGAAGGAATTAGCTCCGGATGGCAAGGTCTCAAGCTAACCAGTACAAAGAATCAGGATGTTTCCGGAATAGGAGCGAAAATCGGATTTCTCTATCGTATCCCAATACGTAACGAACCAGTAGAGGGCACATA
>CAVZMI010000019.1:0-14792 GCA_963776275.1 Ignavibacteriota bacterium | reverse complement strand
TTTTTTAACTAATTTAACTCACGAAGAAGAGAAGAAAATTGTTTATCAATTGAGCGAGGAGTTGCATAAATTATATAAAGCCAATTCAAATTTTATGATTGTTCCCAGTTACGACTGTAACTACAGGTGTACATATTGTTATGAGCGTCCTCTTCAAAATGAGCTTTTAAGCAATGAAGGTTTAGTCGGTTATTCAAAAAATAATGTATTGTTAACAAGTGAACAGGTTGATGTTATTTATAAATGTATTGACCAGATCAAAGCTATTCAAGACAACAAAAACGAAGGCGGTGTCATTGGTTTATACGGCGGCGAACCCTTAAATGCCTATAACAAAAAAATTGTATTTGAAATTATTGAGAAAGGCATTGATAGAGGCTATTCTTTTTCTGCAATAACCAATGGGCATGATATTGCTGATTTCATTTCTTTCTTTGAAAAAGGGGTATTTAAACAAATACAGATTTCAATTGACGGAACCAAGCAGATACACGACCGTAAAAGAGTTCATATTAAGGGTGAAAGCTCTTATGATAAAATCATATCAAATATTAAACAAATTGCCGAACTCCAAAATACTCATATTCTTATCAGGGTGAATATTGATAATGATAATATTGATTATTTCCCCGAATTGATAGACGACCTCGATAAAGCAGGATTATGTAATAATCCATATATAACTATTTATTGCAGTCCGGTTTACAAAAAGAATTCCGATTCATCAATATTTACAAATATCAGTAAATCGGATATAAAAAAACGTTTATCCGATTTTCACCAGAAATATATCAATGTAATTGTTAATAGTTATTTAAATTATAAAATCAATCAAATTTTTCCCGCTATTGCCGCCAGCAAACCTTATCAGATAAAATCCTTAACGTGTTCTTCAAATTCAGGGTTATATATGTTTGCCCCCGACGGAAATATTTACTGCTGCTGGGAGACGCTTGGCAGGGAACAATCAAAAATAGGAACTTTTTCTGATTTAAACGGCGTACAATTTTTTGACGAGAAATATAAATATTGGAATAACCGCCATGTAGGAAGTATAAAGGAATGCTTGAATTGCCCATATTGCCTTATTTGCGGCGGTGGCTGTTCTCAACATGCAGAGTATAATAACGGTACAATTTATAGCCCTTTTTGTGAAAATTTTGATGTTAATTTTATGTCAATTCTATCAGATAGCATAGATGAATTTTGTGAATTATCTCAATCAACATTTGTTTAACATAATTTAAAGGAGTTTGGACATGAGTAAAAACAAAAAAAAATCGAAACCCGGTGAAAACCAGGAAGAAACTAACAACCCACGAAGAGATTTCTTGGGTAAGGCAGCTATAGTTGCAGCAGGTTTGGCTGTTGGTTCGGTTGTTGGCGGGAAACAGCTATTAGCCCAAGATAAGACAATTGCTTTAAATAAGGAAGCACTATTTATGGAGGATGATGGGAAGGTTTATACCGGCATTGGTCTTTTGGATCACTTCGGTTATTCTTTACCAGCACAACCTGAACAAACTTGTTCTGGTACTTATACTAATTGTGGTACTTATAGTCCTTGCAACGGTATTCATATATGCGATTGCCTCTGTCGTTGCGATGGATTTACTTTTGTGTGGTACGCTATTGCGACGAACGCAATTCAGCTTGGTAATGGTAAAATACGAAGGGTTGATAGTAAAATCCCAATTCCAGTAATACCTCCAAGTTCAAAAGCAGTTATTGAAAAATTGAAAAAACAAGGAAGACTTATTACTCGGGAACAATATGATAAAATTAGAATAAATGTTATTTCAGCTCCCCCTGATACATCTGTCAAGGCAATACAGGGAAAGAAACCATAAGTATTGAAAACAAATGGGATTCGTTTTTCGAATCCCATTTGTTTCTATATCACTTGGCATCAACGTCTTTTTATCGCTTTACGTGTGATTTGACCTTACAGAACTCTTCGCAGAGTATTATATAGATTTTTGCATTCTCTTCATTTGGATTTTTTTGTCGGGGGTTGCTGTATTACTTGCATCAACCAATTGTCCGTCATTGAATATCAAGCCAAATGATTCCAAAAGTATCCTATTTAATTATGTTTGTAATAGATTCTATTTTTATACCATCACTATCTGTTTTTCTAGTCTTGATTTTGGAGAACAATTATGTCTTGATAACATTAAGTAAAATATTAGAATCGCCTAAATAGATAATAATCTGATTTATTTACCATTTAAAGGAAATGATATTAAGGTTTGAAATATTTATATTTATAGTGAACATTTTCATTCCTCCATTTATCCTATTCGCCAAGGTTCAGAGCGATTCTTTAAAAACTGCCGATACGGTGATAAAAGCTTCTTCAGTAATCAATGATGAAAAAAAGGAGAGGGACTCAATACCCGCCAACCAATCCGGTCAGGCAGACGAGGTAGATTCTGTGAAAAATGAAATGAAGGTCTCGGTAAAAAATGAAGTGTATGAAGCCAGCGGTATTGATGAACGCAGGCCAAAAAGAGCCACTCTGATAGAGCTTCTGGGCAATTTTTATAACAAATCGTTTAATATTAAGCTCGATGCACACCTGTCAACAGAAGATATGTCAGCAATGCAGGCGGTTGACCAGATAAGCTTAACCGCCGAATATTACGATATTGGCGGTTTAATCTTCGGCGATATTATACCTAAATTCAATGAGTACTGCTTGAATGGAATTAACCTGAGGGGAGTTGATGCAAACCTTCATGCAAGCGTGTTTAGGCTTCAGTTTGCCGGTGGTATTATTAAAAGAGCAGCTGACAGCAACGAAACGAATCTTGAAGGCAGTTATCTCAGAACAATGTGGACTGGGAATTTATCGATAGGGACTGAAAAAAGCTTCATTTTTAATATAGGACTATTAAAAATTAAAGATGATACTTCATCAATAGCTCATCCGGGAAATACAAAGCCCGAGGAGAATCTTGTTGCCTCTACATCTTTTTCAGCAAATATATTCGACGGAATGCTCAAATGGTCGGGCGAAGCCGACGTGTCTGCTCATACGAGAAATATGTATTCCGAAGTTTACGGCGGAGAACTTAATATAATCGGTACTCCTCTATTCACCGGCAGGCAAAGTTCGCGTGTTAGTAATGCATTTAATTCCAAGCTTGAACTGAAACTAGACAGATTTTCACTGACAGGTAATTTCAAGCGTATAGAGCCGGGCTATACATCTCTCGGTACCGTCAGACATGATAATGACTACCAGGAATATGGATTGGAAAGCAGGTATTCCCTTTTTAAAAGATTAATATCTGCAAGGACTACTGCTGCCTACCGATACGATAATCTCGACAATAGTAAGATGGCAACGACCGAACTCCTGAGATTCATTCAGACAGCATTTTTTAACATCTCGAAGGTGTTTTCATTTTCAGTTTCTTATAACCTGTTCCATAATTCTAATAATATCATTTCAGATGATTCTGTGATGACTCCATTACACTCGACAACACATAATTTCAGCCTGACCCCGATGTTTGTGTTCGGCAGCCCGTCATTTTTCAACAGGTTATCTTTAGCCGGCTTTTACAGTGTGAATACCAATGCAGACAGCGGTAATTATAAGCTGAATTACGAAAATCTGAACTTAATAATTTCTTATGGAGTAAGTATTGGTGAAAATTTTACCACTACATTATCTAATTCTCATTCGAGATTAGTTCAGACAGATAATACACAAACAATCAATACATCGGATATTGCAATAGAATCTCTGTTTTATAACAGGAAGCTTGGAGTAAAGCTAAAAGGCTCATTTTCATATTCTGAGCAGTTTTATTTCCAGCAAGTTATTATCAATGACCACTGGGAAGCAGGCATGGATATTAATTTCCGAATCGCTGAAAATGAAATTTTATCGCTTCAGCTTCATTCAACATGGCATAACCCGGGGCGTCCCGGTGGATTTGATGAATTCCGCTGGTGGCTGAATTATTCGAGAGAAATATTTTAAGAAAAATTATTGGAGGAACTATGAAAAAAATATTTTTGATTATTATTCTATTAAACGGCAATATATTTTCACAGGTTTTGAACCAGGTTATCATTACTCCGGATATCTCCCCCTATATTCATGAGTGGACAGAGGAGTCGAGGATGGTCAGCGTGAAAATAAATAATCTGGGAAAGACAGAGATACCCCAGGCACAGTTGATACTGACTGTAACCGGCATTGAAAAGGGGAAGGTTGCTGAAATTCGAAGCCAGGTATTTAAAATACCGGCAAGCGGGGATATCGTTCTTTATGGTAAACAACTTGTTGATCTTTCAACACTCGTTTTGGATGAAAGTATCAAATCGAAAGTAACAGCTTCCAGCAGGATACCCGATGACAACTATACTCTCTGCGTTGACGTAATTGACCTCGATCAGGACGGTAAAGAAATTACCACGAACTGCTCTCCATTTTTAGTCAGGGCAGTCAATCCGCCTATCCTCCTTCAACCTGCCGATAATGATACTATTAACATAAAGTATCCGATATTTCAATGGACTCCGGTAAAATCCGTTAACAAGCTTGAACTCAGGTACAAGTTAAGTGTATGTAAAAAGCGAGATTACCAAACTCCGCAGCAATCAATCGAAAGCTGTACGGAACAGACTTTCGTCAAATTGGACATGATTACTCCAAATGTCATGATGCCAACTGATGCAATCCAGCTCGAAGACGGGCAAATATACGTCTGGCAGGTTGAAATCTATGATAAATATGGAAATCCTCTCGGTGAAAATTATGGAAAGACCGAGGTTTTTCAGTTCACTTATAAATCTTTAGAATCAATGAACCCTGAAAAATAGATAAAAGTATAACAACATTAGCAAAGTGCAGATATAATGAAGATGTCTATTCATTCTCAGGAATAAGAGAGCTTTCAGTAATTGATGGACAGCAAACATTAACAACGGTTACCCTTACATACATTTCAATAAATAGAGTATCAGATTTTATTTGTGATTTTCTTACTTTTGAAAACAGAGACATTCCAAACAAAGGTAAAGTATATATAGAATCACTGCTGTACGGTTAAGAAGTGAATAAATACAACTGTTCTGTGGACATGCAGGTATCGATTAGACTGTTCGATTCTGCAAGTCGTTGATTTATCGTTTCTTTTTCAAACAAGGAAACGCTTAAGATTCGTAGAATTGTATAGAGTGACATATTGAGTTTCAGTTCTTTCTTTGTCAATGAACTTACATATACTGTCAAAGTTCTAACCGGACACTAGTGATTCACAATTCCGCCTTCACTTCGTTCCGGCGGACAGGTCACAATTTACACCAGCCATCTAATCAGCCTTGAGTCTCGTTGAAATATCTTTCAACGATGTCCAGCTTTCCATTAATTCCGGTAGGTACTCAGACGACGTAATGAACGTCCAGATATACGCCACGATTGAATAAATATTTCCTGTTGTGAAATCATCCAGATCGATCGAGATGTAGAGGACGACGAGAAAAATTCCAAGAAGGAAAAGCCGCATCAGCCCGAATGTAATCGCCCCCCAGTTCGCTACTTTCAGTTGAGGAACGGCCAATGCCGAATAATATGCACGAACGGTCTCGGGATCACGACCGGCAAAAATCTCATATGCATCTTCTGCACTGTCGTGAATATTGGCCTGCAGGAGAACGACCTTTCTATTATAGAGGATGTTGATTGCCAACAACGGGATAGTAACGATAAAACATGTCAGTGCGATCCTGTAATCGAAAAATGACAAACCGACCAATGCACCGCCGATAGCGATGACCTGTTCCATAATTTCAGGGACACGGTATTGTAAGAATGTGATAAACTCTTTCGACAGTTGAGCCCTTGCCGCTGTCCGTGAAACGGAGAGTTTTTGTTTGTTCGAAGACTTTAAAACGCTTGTCGCTATTTCGGTGAACATATTGAGGAAAATTTTCTGATCGAACGAACGTCTCAATGACCCGACACCGGAATTGACGAAAAAAACTCCAATCCAGATTAGGAGCGGACTAAGGGCAGATATATTCGTTCCTTTCGATGCCGCATCGATCAGTGCATCGATGACTTTTCCGAAAACACTCGGCTCGATGATCCAGGCAACATTTTCGATCACGACAAGTGAGGAGGCAAGTAGAATTCCTCCCTTAAAACGGCGAATAATGTCGATAAGATGCATAGGTGTTCCAATCTATGAGATGGGAAATGGATAGTGGACATATAATCCTACAAAAAAATCATTTTTTTATTTCAGAAGCAATGGTGATACAAAAAAGAGGGTTTTCATAGATTTTACAATACCTTTGGTGATTTTAAATTACAGGGTGAAAAGTGTAGATTGCGGAATGCAGCATCAATACGATTCAAGGCAGTCCGGGATTTTTTTTAATTCGCCCCAGAATTATTCTTGTGTTTCCCTGCTCATTTCGTTACATTCATCATATCGTAATCGTCAATTCTCAAAAAGACTTCCATATGACATATTCTCGATTAACGCCAGCGCAATTCCAACAGCTGACAGTTCAGGGTTGTTCTGCGAGTGATTGGGGTGATGTCTCCGTGAAAACAGAGACCGATCTCTCCCGTATCCGGAATGTTCAATTCTTCGGCACAGTATTCATAGGCACGAATAAAGGCTCGATCTCATTTGATGGTGTCGAGTTTCCGTGCGGACTTTATAACGCCGCGATTGCTCGGTGCGAAATCGGCGATAATGTACGGATAGCCAATATCGGTTCGGCAATAACGAATTATACGATCGAATCGAATGCCCTTATTCAAAACGTCGCAGCACTTGTCGCCGATGAGAAGGGAAATTTTGGAAACGGCGTTGAACTCAATGTTGTGAATGAAGGGGGTGGACGCGGTACCGTAATTCTCAACGACCTGACTGCACAGGTCGCTCATCTTCAGGCAATGTATCGCGGAAATAGTGAGTTCACGAAAAAATTATCAGATTTAATTATTGCAAAAATACAATCAACGAAGACAGAAAAAGGCATCGTTGGCACAGGTGCGAAGGTCATTCATTGCGGTATGATACGCAACGTCAATATCGGTCCATATGCGTTTATCCACGGTGCAGCATTGCTTGAGAATGGAACAGTTTTGAGCTGTCAGGAACAGCCGACCGAGATCGGTGAGAATGTCCAGGCGGTCTCTTTTATAACAAGTGAAGGAGCGGAGGTTACCGGCGGCGCGATCCTCAATAAGGCGTTTGTCGGGCAGGGGACTAAACTCGGAAGACAGTTCTCGGCCGAGAATTCGCTCTTCTTTGCCAATTGTGAAGGATTTCACGGTGAGGCCGTCTCGATCTTTGGCGGCCCTTATACGGTGACGCATCACAAATCGTCGTTGCTCATTGCCGGACTATTCTCATTCTTCAATGCCGGCAGCGGAACGAACCAGAGTAATCATATGTACAAGCTCGGTCCTGTGCATCAGGGCGTGTACGAGCGCGGCACTAAAACCGGATCGTTCTCATATGTGCTGCACGAGACGCATGTAGGTGCATTCAGTGTAATCCTCGGTAAGCATTATACCAACATCGATACACCGAATCTTCCTTTTTCCATCATTCGTGAGGATGAAGGTGTTTCTCAGATCCTTCCGGGAAGAAATCTTTTTTCCGTCGGCATAGTACGGGATGGTGAGAAGTGGCTGAAGCGGGACAATCGCAAATTATCTCAAAAACGCGACCTCGTCGTGTTTGACATCTTCTCTCCATATATCGTCGAGAAAATTCGGAAGGGGAGAAAAGAGCTTCTTTCATTGAATAAGGTGACCCCCCCTGAAAGAACTGCCGTTCAATACGGCGGAGTTCAAATCAGCTGCTCGATGTTGAAAAAAGGAGCGGAATACTATACGAAGGCGATTGTCCGCTATCTCGTTGAGAGGGTATGCACCCGCTTGATGACGGAGCTCGGGACATTGAAAAGTTGGAAAGCAGCCGTTGAAAGTCTGAAACCGGCCGGAGAGCTGAAGACTCCGTCAGAATGGATTGATCTTTCAGGACTGATCGCACCGCGTGAGCGTATTCTCAAACTCGAAGCCGATGTACGAAACGGTACGATCGCGTCATACGATATATTACTGCAGCGTCTGGAATCGATCTACCGCACTTATAGAGATGATGAATGGGAGTACGTTTTTACTGCATTCAAGGAGGAATTCGGAGTAGCACCCACGTTGATATCAAAGCCCGGTATCATGAAAGCGATAGATGAGTGGGATCAAGCAGTTTGTTTAATTCATAATGCAATTCTCGAAGATGCAAAGAAAGAGTTTGGAGTATCTACTACCATTGGATATGGACTCGATCAGGATAAGGAAGAAATAGCGAAGGATTTCGCAGCAGTTCGCGGCTCAATCGAAACCAATAGTGTCATTCAGAAACTGGTAATAGAAGCCGAAGAATTCAGACAACGGCTGTCAAAATTAAAAGGACTTGTTGCCGCAGCAGTCGAGTAGGAGTTGAAGGTCTCGTTATTTTGGGTGTTATAATAAGATCGGAAAAAACCTAGTTTCTCGTCTCTAAATAAGGTTGCCCAAAACGGACACATTTTTTAAACTTTTTATTTAGTCAATATTTTATTGTTTTTCATATTGTCAGCTATTGACATTGTGTAAAAAAACAATATTTTATTAGCATTCAGGTTATTTGGCATCCTAAGAAAATGTCGGCTAATCCGTAATTCTTCCTAATCCACTATTATACCATATGTTCATCATAATCATTTTATGGAGGGTCCTATGAAACAATCATTTTTTACACGTTTTTTCATGATATCTCTTTTAGTAGTACTGTTCCTCTTTTTAAGCGGTTGTACAACGAGGATTTTAGATTTCACTGTAATTAGCAGCAAAAATACCAACATCAAGGTAAAAGACACAGGGAAGGGTGAAAGAGTATCAGGAGAGGATATGGTTACGCAGTTTATTGTGCCATTCGGGCAGCCTCAAGTTAAAAATGCAGTCGACCGAGCGATTGAGAAAGCTGGTCCAGGATATGATGCTTTGTTGGATGGAGTAATTTTTTATAAATATAATGTGTTTTTGTTTTTTGGAACTCTTGGATATTCCGTAGAAGGAACACCGATTAAAACCTCTCAACTTATAACTGAGTTGAAAAATCAAGGTATTGACCCTGAGCAGTTTTTTGCTCAACATAATCTCGTTTGGGGCAGCTCAGGTAAAACGCCATTTTAGGAAATATTTTTACTCTTCGGAGGGCTCAAGTGATTGAGCCCTTTTTTTTGTGTGTAAAGCATGGTGAATAGGAAGTAAAACGACCTGGTCAATTGTGGCAGATGATCAATTTTGAATTCCCCCTTTTTTTTCTTATTTTTAAATATCAATCGCTATGCGTTCAGTGTAGGAGTATCATATGAAGTATATACTATTCCACACTATCGTAGGTCTTTCATCGGATCATTACCAGCGGTCTTATGATTATAAATTCAGTCTTTCAGGGAAATCATTGTTCCTTCCGTAGATTCTTCCCTATTTTTTCTTTTGTATGCATCGTAGTGATATCCACGGGAATTACATATGCACAGCAGCCTTATTTTTATAAGGGATATGATTACGGCAGTGACGCCGTTTATAATCCTGTATCGGTAATCCTGAACGGGGGTTTTGACATGTTTCAGGTGAGTCACCAGCGAGACATCGGGAAGGTGCCGTTTTATCAGGGTGGTAAAAATGTCTTACGAAATATTCTCGATCCAATCGGTCCGATCAGCCGGTACGGGTGGTGGAATTTTCTGCAGGATCAGGTTATTCCCGTCAGTTTCAACCGGAATAATGCGCAATACTGGCCGAATTATACATTGCACCTTGTCGGCAGCGGCATGGAATATACAAAGATGAAAGAATGGTATGAGTATAACAATTGTGCATATCCCCGGCTTCTGTCCATTGTTACTTTATATACATATCATTTCATCAACGAAATTACTGAAAACGACACTTACATCGGTGATAACGTCGATCCGATTGCCGACCTGTGGCTTTTTGATGTCGGCGCCATCGTTCTATTCTCGTTCGATAATGTCAATGAGTTTTTCAGTCAGACGCTGAATCTCGCCGATTGGTCGCTCCAGCCCTCGTTTTCAGTCCGGAATTTGCATCTCCATAATGTCGGACAATTTTTTTCTGTCAAATGGAAGTTACCGTTTTCCGACCGATGGCATCTTTTTTACTACTTCGGAACAAACGGTTTGGGCGGAGCATCGTACAAATGGCCGGATGGAGATGCATTCTCGTTCGGAGTCGGTATGGCCGCAAGTGATCTGATTTTGTTAAATCGCACCAGCAACAAAAAGACACTTGATCTGGTTTGGAACATCGGTTTTTTTTATGACCGGAATAATTCGTTACTGGCCAGTCTTTCGATTACAAAGAAAACAGACTACATTGCCAATCTTAATATCTATCCGGGAGTTGTCAGAATCGGGAATTTTTCGCCCGGTTTGTGGTGCGCTTATTGTGAACGGGAGGGATTGCTTCTTGGACTTACAGCTGCCTGGTCACCCGTCGGTGTGGCAATAAGTACGCGATAATCCTAAAAAATGCCTCGTTTTCTAGGGTTTTTTAACATCACAGGTTGATATGGGTCCTTCAAGGATAATTGCGTATTTTTTTGTCTTTTTTAAAAGAGAGCTTGCTTTTAACGCTGAAAAGATGTAAGTTTACAACGCAAAGAACAGTACACCGTTTTTGCGCTTTTGAGATCTTGCTGATAGACCGTAAGAAGCCTGTTCAAGGTGAGTGTCGCCAGCAGTTGAGAAGTCGCTGCAAATGGTGCAATTAAAAAACCGTTTGAAGCGATTTCGCGTTTTAAGAGCATCTCTCCGCCCTGGCGGAGAACGGCGTACACCATTCCCGGGTCATCGGGAAATTACCAGATTTAAGAAAGGATTTGTTCCATGGAAAAAGGAACAGTCAAGTGGTTCAACTCAGCTAAGGGTTATGGTTTCATTTCACGGCAGGGTGGCGAAGATGTATTCGTTCACTTCAAAGCAATCGTAGGTGACGGATATCGGAACCTCAACGAAGGCGACACTGTCGAATTCGAAATCGAAAAAGTGTCCGAAAGGCCTCCAGGCTGCGAAGGTCTCAAAAGTGTAAATAGCACTCAGAGATTTTTTTGAAATCACAGAGCCCTGTCCCGTTAAAAACGGGGCAGGGCTTTTGTGTTGCTATCCGAACGGCAATAAAAGATTATATAATAATCCTTGAAAAAGTCGTTTCTATTTTTTAACATTCGATTGTATTTTAATAAAGAACGCTTTTAAGAGGAATGATCATATATTGAAAATCATTATTTTTATTCTTGCTTCAATCGGTATCATAATTTTTTCACTAAAATCCTTCCGAGTTCGCTATTCCCACGGATTCTTCCGGTTTTTCGCATTCGAGGCTATTATCCTGCTAATTCTAATGAACATTGAAGGCTGGTTTTCCGACCCTTTTTCACTTCATCAGATCGTTTCCTGGATTCTGTTGATGGTGTCGCTGGCTTTTGTAGTAACCGGTGTCTTGTTCCTCCGAAAAATCGGGAAGCCTTCCGCCTCCGTGAATCAACCGGGTAATGTCGGGTTCGAGAACACTAACACGCTTGTGACAGTCGGGGTCTACAAGTATATCCGGCATCCGATGTATGCGTCACTGTTGTTTCTTGGATGGGGAGTGTATTTCAAAGATATTACCATTCTAGGCCTAGTGATTGCTATTATTATGACGGCATTTCTTTATGCGACAGCCAGGGTTGAGGAGGGTGAAAACATCCGGAGATTCGGTGATGAGTATAAGGCATACATGACGAGATCCAAGATGTTCATTCCGTTTGTGCTCTGAGTGGCCTTCATCCTTAATTATTTTTCATGAAGAAAAAAAGTGATGCATTTTTTCCCCCGGTTTTGTATATTGGAAATGTGAGGGGAGGATTAAGGATATTTTCCACAGACTCCTCTCATAACAATCGATCTCCAATAGAAGGAGGGTGAAAAACACTCCAGAAAATATGATTCTATAGAGCAGAACCGAGCTGCTCTTTATTCCAACCTGTTATTAAATGATGTCATCGAGGATGTGTGCTATGCAGAGAGCTACAGGGTACGATACAAAGATGTTCATGTATATTTCGGAGATACTCGGTTTGCCGGTCATCGATGGAGGTACCGGTCGAAAAATTGGCAGGACTCTCGATTTTGCTGCTTCCACTCCTCAAGTATATCCAAAGTTCTCCGCTCTCATAACATCATTTGTAGATTCGAAAAATCCCGTCTATATACCCTGGAGTACGGTTCGCCAGATTGTACCGCGGAAGAGAATTGTTATTGAAACAATGCCCGACACTCTGAACGGTACTATTCAGGGCGGGGAAAATGAAATTCTGCTTAAGAAGACTTTTCTCGATAAGCAGGTGATCTCGACTTCGGGATACAAAGTCGTCCGTGTGAACGATCTTCAGCTGCTCATCGATAATACGTCGAAAGAAAATCCGAACCTCCTTGTTGTTCACCTCGATATCGGGATTAAAGGACTGTTCCGCCGTCTTGGATGGGAGAAAATCCTCAATTCGATGTTTCGTTGGGTATTTTCACGTGATATCAAAGATAAGTTTGTAACATGGAAATACGTTCAGCCGACGACTACAACAAATGTTCGCGGTGCCCTCCATTTGAAAGTCGACCCGTCGAAGTTTGCCGAAGCACACCCGGCCGATCTCGCCGATATCATAGAGGATCTGGGGACTGAAGAGCGCCTTTCTCTTCTTGGCTCGCTCGATTTTGCAACAGCGGCGGCCGCTCTTCAGGAAATCGAAATGAGAATTCGGGTGCAAATCGCCGAGACCCTTGATACAACTCTCCTGGCAAATATTATTAACGAAATGGAAATGGATGAGGCCGTTGACCTTCTCGATGAAATTTCACCGGAGAATCGTAATGCAGTCTATGCAAACCTGCCGGCTGAACAAGTGGCTGAATTGAAAGAACTATCGAGACTCTCGGAATTCAGCGTGGGCAGCATCATGAATACGAATTTCATCACCGCCCGTGAGAATCAGACTGTCGGAGAGGTACTCACAATTGTCAGGGCAGAGAGTAAACAGGCTGAGCTCTTGTATTATGTATATGTCGTTGATGTGGACGAAAAACTCAAAGGGATCGTCACACTACGACAGCTCCTCTGTGAAAAACCCGAAACGGCGATTGTGGAGATAATGACTGAAAATCCTGTTTCCGTTGAGATTGATACGAATATCAAACGTGTCGCACAGATATTTTTTAAATACGATTTTCTCGCAGTCCCCGTCGTAGATGAAAAACATCAGATCCAAGGAATCATATCGTCGCGTGATGCAATGGAATCGGTATTCCCTGAAATAGAGAAAGTGGCGGGAGCCTGATATGGGAATTCTGAAACGGCTCAAAGATAATCCTGCCCTTCGAAACCTCCTGATTTTTTTCAGCATTATCGGTCCGGGAATCATCACGGGAAGCGTTGATAACGATGCCGGCGGTATTACAACCTATTCTGTTGCCGGAGCCAACTATGGATACAGGCTTCTCTGGACGCTGATTCCATCCTTCATCGCGCTCTTAACCGTGCAGGAAATGAATGCACGGATGGGGATCGTGACGGGTAAAGGACTTGCCGATCTGATCCGTGAAAATTTTGGCGTGAGGATAACTTTCTATATTTTTGTTTCCCTGCTTATTGCCGATATTGGGAATACCGCGACGGAATTTGCTGGTGTCGCCGGTAGTATGAACGTGCTGGGCGTCAGCAAGTATGTCTCGGTACCTATAGCGGCAATCCTCGTCTGGATTCTCGTCGTGAAAGGAAATTACAAAATATCGGAAAAGGTATTTTTGATTTTTAGTGTATTTCTTTTTTCCTACGTCGTTTCGGCGATTCTTGCAAAACCGGATTGGTCAGCGATAGGCAAGGCGATCGTAACGCCCACAATCCAATGGGACAACAGCTATATCAGCATGGTCCTCGGTCTTGTCGGTACAACCGTGGCGCCGTGGATGCAATTCTACATGCAGTCTTCGGTAATCGAAAAAGGACTGACTATTGGTGATTATAAATATACGATGTGGGATGTTGTTCTCGGCTGCATCGCTACAATCGTCGTGGCATTTTTCATTGTTGTCTCCTGTGCCGCAACGCTGCATGTCAATGGGATTCACATCGTTGAGGCTAAGGATGCGGCAATGGCTCTCCGCCCGCTTGCCGGGGCGATCGCATCACAGGTTTTTGCGTTCGGTCTCTTTGTTGCTTCGGTGTTTTCGGCAACAATTCTTCCGCTGACTGCCGCCTTCTATATCTGCGAAGCTTTTGGGTTTGAGGCAGGGATTAATAAAAAATTCAGTGAAGCACCGCAATTCTATACTCTCTTCACCTCAATCATTATGATCGGTATCGGTATCATTCTCCTCCCCAATGCACCGTTGATCACGATCACCATCTGGACGCAGGTGCTGAATGCCATCCTGCTGCCTGTAGTTCTGATCTGCATGATGATCATGGTGAATAAGATTGAAATCATGGAGGAGTATACGAACAACCGAACGCAGAACATCATAGGATGGACAACATCGATCATCCTCATCCTGTTGAGCGCAATTTTACTACTCTCAGGAATCATAGTTGGCTGATCACTTATCATGATATACCGCTCACTCCGTCTACGTCGGAGTGCACGCTGGCCTAGCGGAGCTCTGTCTGTTTATTATTCCACTTTTCTATCAATATTCCGTCC
>CAVZMI010000018.1:0-230256 GCA_963776275.1 Ignavibacteriota bacterium | reverse complement strand
CGGAAAACCATCGAATGGCGGGAACAATTCATCGTCTATAAAATGGATTTTCATCATCATACTCCAAGAAATTGCACATGAAACGCTTGACAACCTAAAAACAATCGCGTACATTTAAAATATTAAGTCAATATTTTTCAACACCCTTTTTGACCATGCCGCAAATAAACTTAAACCAGAATCAAGACAAGGTCCTCCTTGTCGACGATGAAATCGAAGTCACAATCCTGGTTGCCGAAGTCATGAGAGAGCAAGGCTTTCTAGTTGAGACGGCTGCCAGTGGAATCGATGCCCTGCAAAAAATGGAAGTCTTCATGCCCAACGTCATCATTTCCGACATCAAAATGCCCGGCATGGACGGCTTTGAATTTTGTCAGAAAGTCCGGGAGCAACCTCTCTGGCAGGACATTCCGTTCATATTTCTCTCGGCAGTAGATAATATCGAATCCATCCGTTCCAGCCGTATTGCAGGGGCGGATGAATATATCGTCAAGCCCTATGACATTATCGATATCATACTCGCTGTACAGACAAAACTGGAACGTATCCGTTCACTTCGTGGAAAATATAAACGAGAATTTGAGAGCATTAAAAAGCAGCCATCCGTCGTCAGCAACAGACTCGAATCCCTCGAAGGTTTCAAAGAACTGGTATTTCGGGAATTCGAGCACGCTTCACTCGACGAAATTCGGACTACACAAGAGTCATTTAGAAATCCATCCTCGCATTTCGAAAGAACAATTAAAAATCTCCTTCTCTATCTTGAGTTTAAACTTCTTTCGACGCAGTCGTCTCAATCCAGCGACATGAAGACAGTTTATATACTTGACCTCTCTTCAATCGCGAATGAATGTATCGAAGCATGTCAGCCGTATTTGCAGACAAAGAACATCGAGCTTTCAACCCAGCTCGATGAAAAGCACCACGAATTTTATATTCCGAACGATTACATCAAACATCTCTTCCATGAAGTACTCGATAATGCGATCACGTCGGCGCCACGCGGGACAGAAATTCGGATAACCGCTCAAGGTACTCTGGAAGAACTCCTCATATCACTCAGCGTGAACGGATTGAAAGATCCGAGTACGGTCAGTAATACCAGCGGCCTTATGATGGCCCGTGCGATTACGGAATACTACGGCGGGAAATTCATAGTTCAGCAGGGACTCACTGGGGGGACGGAATACCTGATTACACTTCCTCGCTGAAGAAAAAGAATTCTGTATTATTACTGCCTATATTTCCTTCCTTCTGAAGAGCAACGATATCCCCAAGAGGATTAGAGCGACCGGCCAGTACACTCTGATATAATGCCACACATCATATTTATAAATGTATCCGAGTTCTGCAAAAAAAATTGTCACCCCAAGACCAATGAGAAGAAAAGCCGGAATGAGCAACGCCCAATCGCGTGGGGCATAAACGACCTTCATGACGGATGCGAGTCCGAAAATGATCAGACTCGTGGGGATAAAAAGATGGGAATGATATTCAAAGGCACCAGAATACCGAAGTACGAAGAAGAGCCCGTAGAGAAATAATACCGTGCCCCAGAATACATGCTTCCGCTGATCCCGTACAAATCCCATAATCACAATTCCAAATCCGCAGAGTACACAAAACGACCAGAAAAGACGCGGCCATCCAAAAGCGAGCAAATGAAGTCGATCAAGAAGTAATCCGGTTCCCGCCACGACAAGAAATATTCCAAACCAGGGAAATCGTTTTGGCTGCATTATTACACACACTCCTTTCTATCCGTTACACGGATTGCAGTTCTTCTTCGGGAAGTATCAGTCCCAGTACAAAATATATGAGTATTCCGATTCCGTGAGAAATAAAAATAAAGAAAACATACAGTATGCGAACAATCGACGGATCGATATTGAAATATTTTGCTATCCCCCCGCACACGCCGAGGAGTTTTTTATCTTTTCGTATCCGCTCGAGACGATGGAAATGCGACTGCTGTCCTGATCCCGAACCCGGAACTTCCGATGCCGGCGGTTGTTCCTGAACTACCGGAGAACGAAAAATCAAGAAGAATCCCATCGTGATCAGGAATACCGCAAAGAGAAACGTCCACGAGATATGCCACATATGTAAGAATCCCAACACTCCGAGATTTGTCAGAAGGATACAAAGACCGAGAACGATAAGCATCATTCCCCAGAATCGTTGATTGCGATGAGAGGTTTTCACGGCTGTACCGATCTCCGGTGACGCCAGATGTTCAGGATTCGCCGGCATAATGATCATCCCTGCGATATATAAAAAAAAACCGATTCCCCCGATGAATATGCTGAGAACCCAGAGGATTCGTAGAATGGTCGGATCGACGCCAAAATACTCTGCAACACCGGCACATACACCGTCGATCATCCGATCACGGCGTGACTTGTAAAGCCTTTTTATATGAAGAGTTCCCGTTTCCATGTAATCCTCCAGATGAATGCTTTCATCTTAAGGTACGCAGCATTACGGCAGAATGTTACATTTCGGGTATTCCCGATGACCCGAAAATACGATTTTCTATTGATTTTTTCAGCTCACTTTACCATATTTCCCGTATGAACATTTCGAATCGGATTGAAATAACGCTCGGTGATATTACACAGCAGAAAGTCGACGCGATTGTCAATGCAGCCAACGCTACCCTCCGCGGCGGCAGCGGTGTCGACGGAGCAATTCATCGGGCTGCGGGTCCGGACATGGACGTAGCGTGCCGGAAATTAAACGGTTGTCCGACCGGCGAAGCAAAAATTACAGGCGGGTTCAGACTTCCGGTCCGTTTTGTGATTCATACGGTGGGGCCTATCTGGCGTGGAGGAAATAACGACGAAGATGCTCTTCTTGCTCACTGCTATGAAAACACACTTCGACTCGCTGTGGAAAACAATGTCAAGACCATCGCCTTCCCTTCGATCAGTACCGGCGCCTACGGATTTCCAGTCGTCCGTGCTACACAAATTGCACTGAGAGAAATTAAAAAATTTCTTGAGAACGATCCTACCATCGAGAAAGTATTCATGGTGTGTTTCGATCAGTATTCACTATTCACCATGAAATCGGCTTTCAAAGAGATAATTCAACAACAGTAGAAGGTCCACTCTCCCCAGAATTTATTCCTTATACCAATCCTTCTTCGGTTGATACGATGTATAGAGCTTAATCCGACGTTCGTACCGCTCAACGGCCAATCTTATCAACTCGTCAAGCAGCTGCGAATAAGATATTCCCGATGCTTCCCACATTTTCGGATACATACTGATCGAGGTGAATCCGGGGATCGTGTTGATTTCGTTCATGAATACTTTTCTCGTACGTTTTGTGACAAAAAAATCAACCCGGGCCATTCCGGTACAATCGATTACCTTGAATGCACGAATCGCCAGTTCCTGTATTTTCCGGACAACCGCCTTCGGAAGTTTTGCAGGAATGATGGAGACCGATTTTCCATCCACATATTTTGCGTCGTAATCGTAAAACTCGTTAGACGGAACGATTTCTCCCGGAACCGATGCTCTCGGATCATCGTTCCCCAGAACAGAACATTCAATCTCACGTGCATTCCGGATAGCATACTCGACGATTATTTTCCGGTCATAATGCATCGCATATTTAATATCGTGCAGGAGCTCTTTCCGGTCGTGCGATTTCGAAATGCCTACACTTGAGCCTGAATTTGCAGGTTTGACAAAACAGGGATAACCTATTTCCTTCTCGATCAGACGAATTATTTTCTTCTGATTATCCTGATATGCGGACGATAAAAACGATAAAAACGGGGCAATCGGGATTTTTGCATGCTGAAACAACTGTTTCTGAACCACCTTGTCCATGCCGACCGATGATGCAAGTACGCCTGCTCCAACATAAGGAATTCCGGCAAGCTCGAGTAATCCCTGCAGAGTCCCGTCTTCTCCATACGTACCGTGAATGACCGGGAACACAACATCGAGTCGTGGTTCATCCGGAGAGCCTGCAGGAACCGATACGTTGACAAGAGTTTTACGCGTTGGGTCGGGAAGAACCAGTTTCTCTTCCAGCGTCAGCTCTGCATTCCCCGATCTCAGAGCATGCAGCACCTCTGACGAACTCAACCATTTCCCTTCTTTCGTGATTCCAATAGGAACGATCTCGTATTTTGACGGATCAAGAGCCTTGATAATGGAAGTCGCCGAGACGAGAGATACCTCGTGTTCGCCCGACCGTCCTCCAAAAATTACTCCGACACGGATTTTTTGATTCATCCTATTCCCAGTCCGATTTTGTTATTGTACATTTTTTTTAACGGAATTACTACAAGAAGAAACGCAATCACGCCAAAGATCAACAGTCCGAGTGTCGGACTATCGGCAATTGCGGGCAGTGAAATATTTGCGAGAAAGAGACCTGCCAGAACGACACCCGTGATGGCTTCGCCGGCAACGAGGCCTGATGCAAGAAGAATTCCTTTATTCTCCGACGATTCCATTTCGATCGC
The DNA here is from genome assembly GCA_963776275.1 of Ignavibacteriota bacterium. Classification (GTDB taxonomy): domain Bacteria; phylum Bacteroidota; class Ignavibacteria; order UBA10030; family CAVZMI01; genus CAVZMI01. Next base: position 225,767 of record CAVZMI010000018.1, on the reverse strand, counting down.
CGTATATCCCCTTGTCTTTCTCATTTTATCGAACACATACTTCAGCAGTCCACCGACAAAAATCGCCGATGTAGTTTCAAAAGGAAGATACATTCCCACTGCAATAAGTGTCGGTGAAGGAGATTTTATAAGAATGAGACCGATCGCAAATGCCGCACCGAACAACAGCAGAGGCCAGGCCATCGTCCCCCCGACAATACCCTGTGAGAGGGCGGCCATGAGCCCAGCCTGCGGTGCGGGTAATTCCGTACCGCCGATTCCACCGGGGGTTCCTGCGTGGAGAATTGCCATCGGGAACACAAGCACAAAAGCAGTGACAATCACACTCACGATTTCACCAAGCTCCATTTTCCACGGCGTACCGCCTAGGATGTGTCCGACCTTCAAATCCTGCAAAATACTTCCGCCGATCCCGAGCGCACAGCATACGACAGCAGCAACGCCAAGCGCGGCTGCGACGCCCCCCTTTCCCGAAATTCCAAATAACACCATAAGAAGAGCCGCAATGACAAGAGAAGGCAGAGTAAGTCCGGAAATCGGATTGTTCGATCCTCCCATGACTCCCACGAGATATCCCGCCACGGCAGTAAACAAAAAACCGGTGACAATCATGATCACCGCCACGCATATCGAGGCGACCGGATCGTGTGTGTAGTAAAAATAAATAGTTGTAATGGGGACTGTAAGGATAAAGAGTCCTATAAGTATCCAGGAGAATGGAATATCTTTCTGGAGACGGGAAACATCTTCCGAACTGCTTCTGATTCCCCGGAGATCGCGAAAGGCGCGAACGATTCCTTCCACAAGCGGTTTTCTGAGACCCCAGAGTGTATGGACGGCACCGATGAGCATTGCACCGATTGCGATCATACGAACCTGATAATACCAGACATCGTGAAAGACCAGTGCGATATCCGAGCCGGCGGGAATTCTTCCGTTGAGAAACACGCCAAGTGGAATGAGGAAAAACCATGCAAAGACACCGCCTGCCCATGCGATTGCCGAGAGTTCGAAGCCGATTATATAGCCCACCGAAACCAAGGCCGGCGATGCGAGCGGAGACTGAAGGAAAAGACCGCCGGTATACGTCGATTCTTTTCCCCCGATTGTAATGATGGAATCTTTGAATGGAATAAAACCCGAAAAATTCTCACCAAATATTTTTATACCGCGGCTATTCTTGAAGAATTCAATGACGGCAGCCATACCTAGCGCGCCGAAAACATATTTTGCCCTGCTCTCGCCTTTCTGCCCGGCTTTGACAATTTCGGCACACGCAATGCTTTCGGGATACGGCAAATCCGATTCGTCGATAAGGACTCTCCGGAGAAGCACGACGAACAGAACACCGAGAATTCCACCTACAAGCATTATGACGGTACTCTCCCAGTAATTAAATTCCGTCCAGATTCCGGTGACGATGAACGCGGGGAGAGTAAAAATCGCCCCTGCCACCAGAGCTTCACCGACCGTGGCTGTGGTACGAACGATATTCTCTTCCAGAATCGAACCCTTCAGCCATCGCATCAATGCAATCGCGATCACTGCCGCCGGGAATGTCGCCGAAATGGTCATTCCGGCCTTCAGACCGATGTACGCATTCGCCGCCCCCATAACCGATGCAAGTGCAACTCCGATTACCAGTGCCTTTATAGAGAGTTCTTTAAATATTGTTTCAGCGGGAACATAGGGGTGAAAATCTTTTGTGGGCATAGAGTCATCCGGATTTGTCAACTTCAAATTTACTGAATATAGATAAAAAGTAGGAAAATAAAAACATAACCACGCCGATTGCCGGATACCTTGATTTTTCAGAGCCAGTTCTTTATTTTAATACAATCTATTTAATCATCTTCGATAATCATGAAACTTTCATCGGAACAACACGACAGCCGGATCTTAGTAATCTATCTCCGAATTATCAAATTTTTTGCCATATCCTTAATACTTGGTTCCCAGGCACGCCCACAGAGCAATGATCTCACGACAAAAAGCCCGGATAAAGATACAATCACTATCGCCGCCGTCGGAGATATTATGCTCGGATCGAACTTTCCAAGCGAGGCGTTTCTTCCACCGGACGACGGCGCAACACTTCTTGCTCCTGTCCGGGAGTTTCTTGGGAATACAGACATCACTTTCGGAAATAGCGAAGGTACATTTCTTGACAGCGGCGGCATTCTCAAGAAGGTTGAAAATCCCAAAAATCTTTTTGCTTTCCGTCAACCAAGACGATATGCAAAATATCTCGTCGATGCCGGTTTTACACTGGTCAACATCGCAAATAATCACTCGGGCGATTTCGGCGATCGAGGACGTATAAGCACGACAGAGACACTTGATAGTGTCGGCCTTTACTATGCAGGTCTCATCGACAAGCCGTATACAATATTCAAAAAAGGCGGGATAAAATACGGATTCTGTGGTTTTGCTCCAAACTCGGGTACTGTCGATATTTGTGATATCGAACAAGCCAGGCGAATCGTCTCTATGCTCGACTCGGTCTGTGAAGTAGTCATTGTTTCTTTTCATGGCGGGGCGGAAGGCGAGGGTCATACTCACGTGAAAAAAACAACCGAAATATACTTGGGCGAGAATCGCGGCGACGTTTATCGATTTGCACATGCAGTGATAGATGCTGGAGCCGATGTTGTGTTCGGACATGGTCGTCATGTAACAAGGGCAATTGAATTATATAAAGATTAGATTCATTGCATACAGCCTTGGAAATTTCTGCACCTTCGGGCAATTTGAACTTTCGGGGAAATGCGGTATTGCTCCTATTGTACGTCTGCATATCGACCGAACCGGAAATTTTCTCGATGGCAGAATTATTCCGATTAAACAGGTCGGAGATGGAGGTCCGATTCCGGATCCGTATAGTACTGCCATTAAGGAGATTCAAAAATTAACCCGGTCGGATTTCCCGTCAACACCATTAACGATCGATGACACGGGTATGATTTTGAGAAAAAAAGGACTTCCGGAGTCTTTCTATAATAAGGCAAGATAACATATGGTAATACCCGACCTAAGCAATATTTATCTTATATTACAGCTTACTTGTCCAAAATAGATATTGCACCCCTACAGGGTGCGGAAGGAACTATCTTTTGACATTTCTTGGGATTTTATCCCAAGCCGGAGTATCCGACCCTTTCAGGGTCTGAATGCAATGTGATTTTTAAATTTCGCGTTATGGATCTGCTTCCAAAACCACCCCAACGGGGGTGGAATATATCTGCAAGGGGCGTAGCCCCTTGAATCTATAAGGAAGAACATCAAAAACCCTGAAGGGGTGAGATATTTCTCAAAGCGAATTATAACTTGTATTTCATTTCTTGAATGATTCTTTCTACCATGTTTTGGACAGCATACCGGGATCTTCTATATGATGCTCGCATCACCATGTCCAATACTTCATGTTTTCACCAGTTCTTCGACAATTATTAATTTATTTTGGACAACACTGATTTTACAGGTTTTTTAAAATAAATTCCGTGATTTTTGTGTAAAGGTGCAGCCGGGTCATGCCTCCCGAAATATTATGATTTTTCCCGGGATAGAATGCAGTCTCAAATTGTTTATCGGCCTTGATAAGTGTATCGACCATTGTGATTGTGTTCTGCCAGTGCACATTATCATCATCGGTTCCATGTATAATGAGTAGATTCCCTTTCATTTGTGAGGCGTAGTTAATGGGCGAGCTTTCATTGTATCCTTCAGGATTTTCTTTCGGAGTACTCATGTAGCGCTCGGTATATATATCATCATAGTACATCCACTGCGTGACAGGAGCCACCGCAACTCCGGTTTTGAAATAGTCGGCACCGAGGCACATTGTCAGAAGTGTAACATATCCCCCATAACTCCACCCCCAGATGCCAATCCTGTTCTTATCGACATTAGGAAGTGAGCCGAGATATTTCGCTGTCTCGATATAATCGTTCACCTCCCACTTACCGAGATGCAAATAGCCCATCTGTTCAAATGCTTTTCCCCGAAATCCTGTCCCCCGATTATCCACCTGGACTATAACGAATCCTTTTTGTGCAAGCATCTGTTGCCATAGATAATCTTTGCCGCCCCATGTGTTTTTAACTGTTTGAGAGCCCGGTTCACCATAGACATCGAGCAGCACCGGATATTTCTTATTCGAATCGAAGGCCGGCGGCGTAATCATCGAATAATATAACTCCACTCCATCAGATGTCTTAAATGTAAAGAAACCCGCTTCACCCATCGAATATTCATTAAGGATATTCATAGGGTTATCCTCAAGCTCGCGAATCAGCGTACCCCCTGACGAATAGAGAAGCTGCTTTTGCGGCCGTATAACTGTTGAATAACTATCGATGAAGTACTGATGATCGGGCGACATATCAATCGAATGTGTTCCATCCCCTTTGGTCAATTGCCGTAATCCCGATCCATCGAACCTGATTGCATAGAGGTGTCTCTCCAGCGGCGATTTCTTAGCCGCAGTAAAATAAATCAACCCCTGCTTTTCATCAATACCCTTCAATCTGTCGACTTCCCAATCTCCTTTTGTAATCTGTTGAATAAGCCTACCGTCCATATTATACAGGTAGAGATGTTTATATCCGTCGCGCTTCGAAGACCAGATGAACTGATTCGTGGACGGAAGGAATGTCATATCATCAAAAATGTCGATCCATGCATCATCCTTTTCCATGAAGAGTACTTTTGTCGATCCCGACACCGGATCGGCTGCAAGCATTTCGAGCAGGTTTTGTGCGCGATTGAGCCGCTCGACAAAGAGCGAGTTCCCCGCGGGCGACCAATAGATGCGTGGGACATAGATATCATCATTAGCTCCAAGATCGACCCATGCGTTCTTTTTTGTGTCGAGCGAGATAATCCCAATTTTCACGATAGAGTTCGGATCACCCGGCTGCGGATATCGCGTTTCGATCGATTCAGCATGCTGCGGTTCGTAGTTCCACAGGAGATGCACAGGTACACGGTTTTCGTCAAGATGCCAGTAAGCAATACGCTTTCCATCAGGTGACCACTTCCATCCGTCGATAATGCTGAACTCCTCCTCGTACACCCAATCGAAATGTCCGTTGAGCACATGCTCCGCCCCATCGGTCGTCAGCTGAGTCTCTTTTCCGGAGTTAAGATCAAGCACACTAATATTGTTGGCCCGGACGAACCCAATCCTCGATCCATCCGGCGAGAATTGCACATTACTCTGTTCCCTGGCATCAAACGTCAATTCCCTGAAGGATTTTTTTTCACAATCGTAGAGATAAAAATCTCCGCCGGTCTTGGTCTTTCGTGCCGGCAGAATTCCCGTAAAAAGAATTTTAGAATAATCGGGCGACCATATATAATTTGAGATATGAAAGGGCCTGTCGCCGGGATTGAGAACAAGTGCCGAAGCATCGACAAGAAGTTTTTGCTCTCCCGATTCGAGATCATGAATCCAGAGATTCGTCTGATGCGTTGATTCGTCATTCTTAAGAAATGAAAATTTCGTTGTTTTCCCTTTATCCTTCACCCATTCGATTCCACGAATGGCCTCGCCGGCGAATTTCCCTGATCCGTAAATTTCCTCCACCGTGAATTCTTTTATTCCCTTCTGCCCGAGCGCCGGCAAATAAAGAATAAAAATGAAGGAGATGAAACCAATTACAGCTTTTCGAATACCCAATATATTCATAGGTTTACATGATGAAGTTATGACCGTCGCTTAACATCGGCATTCTCCCCGCGTTCAGCGGTTATTTCATCGATGATTCGACGAGCAACACGTATCACTGATCCCTGGACTTCAGGAGATAGAGATCCTCCCACTTCAAAAAGTTTTCCTTCAATGCCGTACAGGATCAGACGCGAAGGAAGATGGTGAAGCTCACGCGCCAGGGCAACCGCTTCAACGACACCGAACAGATGAGAGGAATCATGAATAAAATTTACCGGTATAGAATCCGTGAGAAGATCAAGCCTGTGAATGAAGCCGGGCGGTTTGCCGGACCGGACTGCATCGATAATGATAATCTTATCTGCTTCCCGGAAATATGGTAGGAGTGCCGTTCCATCCCCCTGATGTTCGATTACACGGGTATCACCACAGCCCATGTCGTTCAACGTCCGTGCGACGAGACATCCGGCGAGATCGTCGCCGCGGAATTCATTTCCAATACCGATCACCAACCATTGTGACATGCAAAACGCTGGCTTAAACCACTTCAAGTGTAACAAAATGCGTAGCGCAGGAAATACAGGGGTCATAGTTCCTGACCGCCTGCTCGCATTTCCAGGTAAGATCTTCTTTTGAAAGATTGATATTCGCTGTTACGAACTTTCTAAGATCCGACTCCATGGTATTTTGATTCTGAGAAGTCGGTGGCACAATTTTCGCGTCTTTGATGAGTCCGTCTTCCCCAATACGATACCGGTGATAGAGGATTCCGCGAGGAGCCTCGGTACAGCCGAATCCAAATGCCGCCTTCGACTTCATTTCGATCGATGGATATTCCGGTGGAGTGTACGATTTGATAATTCGCAAGGCTTCTTCGAATGCAAAAACAAGTTCGACACTCCGGACGATTATGCTCTTAAACGGATTCCTAATCGGCGGAACGATGCCGAGTTCTTCGGCTACCTTCGCCGCCATCGGTGTCAGTCTGTCGAAATTAAGATTGAACCGTGCGAGGGGACCGACAAAATAGTTACCGCGCTTTTTCAGATTGGACTGCAGTGCATTCGAATGTGGAGCGTGTTTTTCTTCAAATTGAAATTCATAATCTCTAATTGCGATATCGAGTCCTTTGTTTGAAACCAGCCGTCCTTCAGTCAACGGATATTCGGACGGGTGGCGCAGCGCCACGAACTCATAGTCATCTTCAAAATCAGGAAACTGAAGCGTGTTTGTCCACCGAACGGCCTCGACGGCCGCATCGCGGGCCCATTCAAGTTTTGCGACAAGAGGTTCCAATTCCCGACGGGTCGGCACACGATAGAAACCGCCGACACGACAGTTGACCGGGTGAATTTCGCGTCCGCCGAGCATCGCGACAATTTCATTTCCGATTTTCTTGATCTCCAGCGCACGTTTAACAACCGCGGCATGATCCTTCGCCATCTGGAGCACATCCTCATATCCGAGAAAATCGGGTGCATGAAGCATGTAGATGTGGAGAGCATGACTTTCGATCCATTCACCGCAATACATCAACCGGCGCAATTCGCGTAATTGTCCTTCGACGGCGACGTCGAATGCATCTTCAATTGCAGTGACTGCGCTCATTTGGTATGCAATCGGACAAATTCCGCAGATACGCGCCGTGATGTCGGGAGCCTCGGAGTATTTCCGGCCGCGGAGGAAGGCTTCAAAAAAACGGGGCGGTTCAAATATCTTGAACTTGACGTTCCGTAACCTCACCACCGTGCACCTTCACATAAATCGATCCTTCTCCTTCAACCCGGGTAAGATAATCGACTTTGATCGTCTTATTTATCATGAACGTCGCTCTCCTTACGGAAGGCTTCTGCATATGCATTGAATCCTCGGAATGCCAGCTTGATGTCGTACCCGCTCATTCCCATGTCCTTCAACTGGTTGCTCAGTGCTCCGGTGTTCGGACTTTCCATCGGACCGAAGCATCCATAGCAGCCCCGATTGTATGAAGGGCAGAGAGCTTCGCATCCCGCATGCGTCACCGGCCCCAGACATGGTTCCTTGTGGGCCACCATGACGCATATATTTCCCCGGAGTTTACAATCGACACACACACTGTACGCCGAAATAATCGGACGGCGTTTCTGAAGCATGGCTTTGATTACTTCGACCAACTGATTTTTATTTATGGGACAGCCCCGAAGTTCATAATCGACGCGCACAAACGAGCCTATGGGTAATGATCGATCAAGCGTCGATATATATTCCGGAGTTGGATACACGATTTTTGTGTAGTTCTTCACATCCTGCCAGTTGCGCAATGCCTGTATACCACCCGCTGTCGCACATGCTCCGATTGTAATCAGAGTGCGGCACTCCTTCCGAATCTCCCGGGTACGTTCCACATCATGAGGCGTCGTGACGCTACCTTCCACAAGACCGATATCGTACGGACCTTTCACGACTCTTCTGCTTGCCTCGGGAAAATTCGCAATGTCGATTGCACCCGCGATAGCAAGGAGCTCGTCTTCCACATCGAGAATCGACAGCTGGCATCCGTCGCATGATGCGAATTTATACACGGCAAGCTTTGGTTTTTTCTTCGCCATAGTCAGAGCTCTTTCTTTTCAAGAAAATCACGAACGCGAGTATACGGGAAAACCGGCCCGTCCTTGCAGACAAATAACGGTCCGAACTGGCAGTGCCCGCATAATCCCACTCCGCATTTCATGTTCCGTTCCATCGAGAGGAAAATTTGCCCGCGCTTTATTCCATGTCGTTCGATATCTACCGCGCCGTATTTCATCATAAGTTCCGGACCGCATACCAAAGCAATTGTATTTTCAAGATTAAGCTTGGCCGATCCCAGGAGTTTTGTCACAACGCTGATATTCCCTTTCCAGGTGGAATCTCCTTTATCCACTGTTGTCAGGACTTCAACGCCCGGCTGTTTGCTCCATTGTTCCAGCTCGACTCGAAAAAGTAGATTGAGCGGAGTCCGGGCACCGTACAGAAGGATCATACGGCCAAAATCAGACCGGTGCTCTAACACGTGATAAACTACCGAACGTAACGGTGCAAGTCCGATTCCACCGGCGACAATCAATATATCCCGCCCTTTGAGCGTATCTATCGGCCAGCCGGTTCCGAAGGGGCCGCGAATTCCGACAACATCGCCGCGACGCAGCTGCGAAAGTGCGTCTGTAACGACTCCGATCCGTTGAATTGTGTGTCTCAGAGTACCAGTGTGTGCCGGATCCGAGCTGATGGAGATTGCCGATTCGCCGATACCGAAAGCATAGATCATATTAAACTGACCCGGAGCAAATTTGAAACCCGAAGGATTCTTGTGCGTACTCATATCGAGCGTCAGTGTAAACACATCGTCGGTTTCCCAGAGTATCTTCTGGATACGGACGGGGTTCGGCCTCATCGAACTTCGATTTGTATTTATTGCCGGTGCAATCTGTGTCGTCATTACCTCACTCCCGGTCTGGAGCCGTACATATCGAGCAATTGAAAACGAGTGGAGTCAAGATGCTGGGCCATTATCAGGGAAAAACGGTTGAGCATTTCGTAGCCGAATTCCGGATTCGTATCGCATTTATTTCGCAGGCATACTCCGTCGAGTGAAAAAGCCCGTATCTGTTCAAGGGCACAGGCATCGAACCTCCAGCGATACGGTGTTATGAGCCACTCCCAACCGAGGACTTCATTCTCCCCTACAGTCTGAATTCGTAATGTACCGCGTTCATGTGCATCGATTTCCAGCGCCAAACGACCGGAACGTATGAGATAAAAATTCTTTGCCTCCTGTCCCTCATGTGACAGGTACTCCCCTTCCTGAAAGCGGACATTCGATACGCACGATAAGAGCGTTTGAATATACTCGTCGGCCAGGCCTTTCAGGAACGGATGGTTCTTTATAAGCGAAGTGAGGTTCTCTGGTTCCATGATTTCCTCTCTATATGATTAAATTATTCACTTTGTGACGTTCTTTCACCCCTGATCGATTCGACTTCAGCAATAATATCGATTCCCACGGGGCACCATGTAATGCACCTTCCGCAGCCGACACATCCGGACGTTCCGAATTGTTGATACCATCCGGCCAGTTTATGTGTCAGCCACTGCCGGTAGCGTGATTTTGCAGAAGCCCTGAAATTTCCCCCTGCCACCTTCGCGAAATCCAACGTGAAACATGAATTCCAACGTCGCCACCTTTCCGAATGTTCACCCGTAATATCCGTAGTGTCTTCGACCGTCATGCAGAAACATGTCGGACACACCAAGGTGCAATTGGCACAGGTCAGGCAACGCGCTGCGACTTTATCCCATTCAGGATGTTCGAGATTGTTGAATAGAAGATTTTCAATTCCCCTCGTATCTATTTTCCGCCCCATTGTCTCTATGGCTTCTTCAATCGCTTTCTTTTCTATTTTCAAATACGATATTTCGGCCGGTTTACAGGGAACCGATTGAAGGATTGTCGCCCCCTTGTCGCTTCCGATACCGGCGACAAAAAAGTGACCATAGCCGCTGATGATTTCCGTCAGTGCGATATCGTAACCGTGCATTGCCCTCGGCCTGTTTTCATCGAATCACAGAAACATTGATCACCGCCTGATGTACAATTCACTGCAATAATCAATGATTTTTCGCGGAGAGAACTGTAATACCGGTCGGCATATATTCCTTGAATCAATATCTTGTCCTGAATTTCAATCGCACTCAATTCACAGGATTTTATTCCGAAAAAAGCAATCTTTGGAACATTATCACCGGAGAAATTGAGATTTGACGATATGTTGAAATCGCGTCCTTCTTTTTGGGCTTCGAAAAGCTTCAACCTCATCGGGAACAGAAACTTCTTCGGTGATTCCGGTCCTACCGTGAAACCAAATAACGGATCGCCTTTACGTTTTTTCAAGCTATAACTGCCGGGAGCCTGTACGTCGGTTTTTCCAATCGGAAGATCATCGACCCCGTTAATCTCATCAAGCACGACGACTTCGTCACGCACCGTCGGTCCGATAATCCGATAACCCTCTCTTTTGAGAGCTTCAAAGAGTGCCGGGAATTGTTCTCTATCTATAATGACTTTTTTCTCTTGATCGTTACTCATTAAGCGATTATCCAGTGTCAAAAACTTCAAGATCGTGGTCTATGTCGATCATTATGACCTACGAGAGAATCTAATAATTTATAGTTCAATATCAAAATTGGCTCTTCTCCCGACTGAGTGGGTAAAAAAACGATAGCTAGAGCTCATGTTTCAGGCAACATACATGTCAAGATTTTTAGAATTCATTCATGCTCTCTTCGGATCGGTCTTTACTGCCGAACCAAAGTGGACGATTTCGTCCTTGTTTCACTTTATTGCATCTCCGTCAATGTTGCCTCGACTCGCTTTTTAGTATGCTTTCCATATCCGTGGTTCGACAGGCTCACCACAAGGTCTCGACCGTTCGACGAGGTCTCGACAAGCTCGACCCAAGGCTCACGGCAAGCAAGCTCGACCCAAGGCTCGGCAACCTGGCTGTCGAAATTGCTTCAATTCATTTACAATTTCTTTGTGGCCTCGATATGGCTGTTGAAATGGCGCTTTAGCTCGGCCACCTAGCTGTCGAAATTGCTTCAATTCATTTACAATTTCTTTGTGGCCTCGATATGGCTGTTGAAATGGCGTTTTGACTCGGCCACCTGGCTGTCGAAATTGCTTCAATTCATTTACAATATCTTTGTGGCCTCGATATGGCTGTTGAAATGGCGTTTTGACTCGGCCACCTTGCTGTTGATACTATTATTTTTTTCAATAGCCAGTTCCCCGAGCAGACTTGAACAGCCATTTAAACAGCTAGTCGAGGGGAACAACTTACACGGGTTGCCTCGACTCTCTTTCAAAATGGCTAATTATGTTCGTGATTCGACCGTTCATCCCTCGATAAACTCGGGGCAGGTAAACTCACGGCGAGCAAGCTCACCACCAGGTCTCGACCAGTGGTTCGACAAGCTCACCACGAGCTCGACCCAAGGCTCGGCCACCTGGCTGTTGAAATTGCTTCAATTCATTTACAATTTCTTTGTGGCCTCGATATGGCTGTTCATGCACTAATCATTCACAACTCGCAACTCACAATTATAACGATACCCTGTCGAGTATTGCACATAAATAGTCCCAGAATGTTTTCACCGTGTCAATGTGAACGCGTTCCTCGGGCGAGTGAACCATCTCAAGCGTCGGTCCGAATGAGATCATATCCATACCGGGGAATTTTTCGCCGATGATGCCGCATTCCAATCCTGCATGAATGGCTTTTACCTCGGGAAGTCTCCCATATTTTTTTTGATAGGTGTCTTTAGCGATTTTCAGGATTGCCGAATTCAGATTCGGCTTCCATCCGGGATAACCGTCGCCGTGTTCTACTTCGGCACCGGAAAGAACGAACGTCGAGTGTACCATTTGCACAACGTCCTTCTTTTCGCTCTCCACCGAGCTGCGCTGGCTCGTCGCGATGACAATCCCCTTCCTGGTCGTGTTGATCGTTGCAAGGTTCGTCGAGGTCTCGACCAGACCCGGTATATCCGGACTCATAGCAATTACGCCGTGCGGCAGAGCATAAAGGAGATTCACAAGTTTTTTCTGCTGCGCTTTTTTCAGTACACGGACTTTCTTCCCCTTGATTTCCGTAATGGAAAGTGTAACTCCGCCGTCAACCGTCGCATATTCCGTTTTAAACATCGCATCGCACGATGCGGCAACTTTTTCCACTTCATCGACGAGTCTCTTCGGAACGACAATGACCGCTTCTGTTTCACGCGGAATTGCATTCCGTTTGTTCCCCCCTTCGATCGACGCAAGCCTCACTCCCATCTCTGAAAGAATATACAGCACCCGATTGATCAGTTTGATTGCATTTCCACGGCCTGTATGAATCTCAAGACCGGAATGCCCGCCTCTTAGCCCGCCGATCTTCAAATTCATCGCGATCGATTGTGCCGGCATCGCTTCATACTCAACCTGAAGCGTACCTACAGTATCGCCGCCCCCCGAACAGCCGACGTAGAGCGTTCCCTCTTCTTCTGAATCGAGGTTTAGCAGAGTACGCGACTTCACGAAATCGTCCTTGAGATTATTGGCTCCGGTTAATCCTGTTTCCTCATCAATGGTAAAGAGGAATTCGAGCGGACCATGGAGAACCGATTGCTCTTCCATCAATGCCAGGGCGGTACAAACGCCAATTCCATTGTCGGCACCCAGCGTTGTGCCGTCCGCCGTGAGGAAATTACCGCTGCGGCGAAGGACAATCGGATCTTTTTCGAAATTGTGGACTTTCTCCTTGTTCTTCTCGCAGACCATATCAAGATGGCCCTGCAGAGCGACCATTGGCGCATTTTCACGTCCTGCAGCGGCAGGTTTTCTTACAACGACATTGCCTGCGATATCTTTTTGAACTTCAAGTCCGAGCTTTTTTGCCACGCCTGCAACATACGCAGCCGCTTTCGCTTCGTTCTTTGAGCCGCGGGGAATTGTACTGAGCTCGGCAAAATATTCCCATAATTTTTTTGGCTCCAGACCTTCAATTGCTGATGACATAGTCTTTTTACTCCTATCAGATCTCTATATAATTTCGAAAAGCCTTCGTTAAGGAAAAATTAAAAAGGAAAAATTAAAAAAGGAAAAAGAAAAAAGAAAATCCTTCGGCTCGGTCGCTACGCTCCCTCGCTCAGGACAAGAATTAAACCCTTCGACACAGGGCTGTCCAAAAAGAAAATATTTCTATTTAAAGGATGTAAAAAAAAATTATAAATGCATATGTAAACACTTCTCATTAATAATACAAATATGAACTCCGTGGGGAAAAGATTTCTTATTTCATTCTGACAATGCTTCCCCGTTCCAGATGCCTCAGGAATTTCGCTATCCGATCGTATAACTCCGGTACATCGCCGAATTGTTCACGAAAAGATTCGGCAATGGCTGCAACTTTCATCCTTCCGTCACAGGCACGCCAGACATGACTCCCGAACGCATCGAGCTTGACATGAAAATATTTTTTTTTGAGTCGCGCCTGCAGCCACTGAAGCCATGGATGACGAAATTTCGGTACCAGCACGACGACGTTACCGTCTTCGCCTTCTTCCCATTGAAAAAGACGTTCCGGCTGCAGCTCAAGCAGATTCAGCGGCACAGAACGTCTCTTCATATTTATTCCTTCGATATCACATCATTGCAGTCGGCGGTGCGGGCTCGTCCGGCCTGCCGGCCTTGGATAGCGGCACAAGGATCAAGTAGGCCGCGAGCAGCACGAAGACCGGGATTGCGAGCCACGATGCAATCGATTCGAATAACTTCAGTGTCCAGAATTCCGGTGTCCCGCTCATTCTATCACGTACAAACACCACAGTCGCGATGAACAAACCCATCAACGCTTCGCCAGCGATCAAGCCCGACGCCGACAGTATGCCGGCATTTTCAACGCGTACTTTCTGTGCATCGTTGTATCTGCGCTTTGCAGCACGTTTATCGACGAAGCCGCGCACCAGGCCGCCGATGAAGATCGCGAAGGTTGTTTCAAGCGGCAAATACATGCCGACAGAAAACAACATCGGACTTTTGACTCTTATCAAGATGAGCGAGATTCCCAATGCAATTCCGACAATGACAAGCGGCCATGCCATTTCGCCTCCTACAATCCCCAGCGACAAAGCAGCCATCAGACCCGCTTGCGGTGCGGGAAGCTTCGGTCCGCCGAATCCGCCCGATAAAGGATTACTCGCGAGATCCGAATTATGAAGAACATACAACGGAAAAAACATTACAAGGCCCGCCATGATAACGCCGATGATATCGCCGATTTGCATCTTTGAAGGTGTGCCTCCAAGTATATGACCGACTTTTAGATCCTGCAGCATTTCACCCGCAACTGCCGACGATACACACACAACCGCTGCGACACCGAGCACTGCAGCGACACCGGCCATGCCGAACGCGCCGACGAGAACCATCGTGAGAGCGGCCACAACCGTAGCGGCAAGCGTCAGGCCGGAGATCGGATTATTTGACGATCCGATCATTCCGACGAGGTTACCCGATACGGCTGCAAAGAAGAATCCGGTGACCAACATTACAACAGCCGCAAGAATTGCACCGAGCATCATATTGGTAAAATAGAAATATAGACCGATCATCAAAGCAAACACAACGGCTATCCCGAGTATTACACTTTTGAACGGTAAGTCTTTTTGTGTGCGTTCGGTAGCGGCAGAAGCGGCCGCGGTCTTTTTAATATCTGCGACGCCTCGCTTGATGCCCAGGATTAAATTCTTCCGCATTTTCCATAACGTATAACACGCTCCGACAAGCATCCCTCCGACTGCAATGGGGCGGACGATATAACGATAGAGATGACCTGTCAGTGCAGCCCAGGCACCGAGCGTATCGTTATTATTCGCTGCCAGATATTTATCGATCTCATAGGGTCCGAGAAAAAATACGAGGAGTGGAACGAACAGCCCCCATGCCAGAAGTCCGCCTGCAAAGTTTAACGCACCGAGCTCGGGTCCGATTATATAACCGACGCCTATGTACGCGGGTGTTGCAGCCGGTGCCGAAATTGTCGTTATACCGCCTCCGATAATTTTTTCGGAATCAGCCTTCAATCCAAGTTTTACAAATGAATCCTTCACGCGTCCGACCATTACCTGAAAATCATTCGACGAATGAAATATATTCAAACCGTCCATCAACTTAATGAATGCACCGACGGCCATGGCCTGAAAAAGTTGAATCGCAGCCCCGGCACCGCGCTGACCCGCTTTATGGATTTCGGCGGCGGCAACGGATTCGGGGAATGGCAGTGTGGCATCTTCCACCATGACGCGGCGAAGTACCGTCACGAACAGAATACCGAGAATACCTCCGAGGATCATCAATGAAGCCGCTATCAGGTACTCGGAAAGCATGCTCTCCACATTAAAATTCCAGATCTTTAGCACGACGAATGCCGGTATCGTGAAGATCGCCCCGGCAGCGACGGATTCACCGATTGAGCCGACGGTACGGGCGAAATTTTCTTCTAAGATCGATCCGCGGAATATGCGAAGGACAGCCATCCCGATCACCGCTGCAGGATAAGTCGCTGCGATCGTCATACCCGCCTTAAGACCCAGGTATGCATTCGCGGCGCCGAGAATAACGCACATTACCAATCCAATCAGAAGCGCACGGAGTGTAAATTCTTTCATAGAGGTTTCAGCCGGGACATACGGCCTGTACGGTGTAGAGACGTCAGCCATGCAATTCTCCTTTGATTTTTTTTGGCTGAAAATTAGCTGAAAAAAAGATTCATAGAAATGTCGTCATTCTCTTTTTGAAAATAAAGTCTGCAGCTAAAAAAGAAAAAAATACCCCCCTTTTAAGACGGGAAGTAGAACCCTGACTATAGTTCGTCAAAGGCGGTGTGCCATAATACGATTATTTACACACCCCGGTCGCCTCCCTTCGACCGCTCGGTAAGCTCGCGGCGAGCAAGCTCAGGGCAAGCCGGCGGAATTCGCTCCACGTAGTTGTCCTTTAAGACAACAAAGTAGTCCCTAAGGGCAGGACATGTCGGCGACCACCCCTCTCAGAGAGAGGGGACTATTATTTTCTTCTGATAAATCTTGCCCAATCGAAAAGCGCTTTGAACACATAGCCTGCGATTTCCGGATTTTCCTTAAAGCGCCGCAGAGAATAGGCGTACCATTTTGATCCGAACGGGACATAGATCCTGAGCCGGTGTCCGCCGACAAGTAGTGCATCGCGCAGATCGTTCCGGACGCCTAGAAGCATCTGGAATTCATATTTGTCGGGCTGAAGATCATATTTTGCAATAAGTTGTTTCGCTCCGACGATAAGATAGATGTCGTGCGTCGCGATACCGACATACGCTTTTTTCGAAAGCATACGGTCGAGGAGTTTCAGGAAATTCTCCCGTACCTCCTGCTTTTTCTTGAGGGCTATCTCTTCAGGTTCGATATAAATACCTTTGCACAGTCTGAATCCTGCACCCAGCTCATTCAGTCTGTCGACATCCGGTTCGGTACGTTTGAGGTACGCCTGAAGTGCGATACCGACATTGGTAAATTCTTTTCTAAGTCGTATAAATATCTCTATCGTATCGTCCGTACAGGTATGGTCTTCCATATCGATCCAGATAAAGTAATTGGACGATCCGGCCAGCTCGACGACTTCGCGCACATTGGTATAGCAAAATTCCTTATCGAGTTTCAAGCCTAGCTGTGTGAGTTTGACCGAAAGATTTGCTTCGAGTTTCAACTCGACGATCATTCGAAGAACGTTTTTGCATGTTTCCCGCGCATCTATCGCTTCTTCGTTTTTAGTGACGTTTTCCCCGAGAACGTCTATCGTCGCCATCGCACCTTTTTTCGATAACTCGGTTACGACTCGTGCAGCGTCGCTTAAAGATTCACCTGCTATATAGCGTTTGGCAAAAAAACGTACAAGGGGTTTGGGGATAAATGGAAGAATCGTGACGACAAGCTTGTTGATGAGGTTCATAAAATATATATAGAAGGATCAAAAAAGGCAGTTCAAAGACTTCTGTCTTAAATTTTCAACGTACGAATATAGAGAAGCTTTGATAGAAAAGCAAGGCGATATTTGCGGTGGTTTCGACACAAAAATATATATAAAACAAGAACAAATGTAGGACGATTATCTTAATCGTCCTAAATATGCTTGATGACAACAATGTAGTAAGATTATCTTAATCGTCCTAAAAAGGGTGATGATGACAATGTAGGACGATCAGTTTGATCGTCCTAAAAGTGATTGATGATAATAATGTAGGACGATTAGTGGTTCGATCCGCCTATGGGCGGACTCACCACAGGTTTAATCGTCCTAAAAAGGTAGATGACAACAATGTAGGACGATTAGTTTAATCGTCCTCAAAGTGGCTGGTGAAAACCATGTAGGACGATAAGTTTAATCGTCCTGAAAACAGCTCAACTACATTTTCAAGAATGCTCAGTTATTTTCAAAATTATTGCTTTTTAATTCGCAGTTCCTTATACTCCGTTTGAATTGCAAAAATGTTCAATCTTCCGGATTGATAGTCCGGAGTGTAGAGATGAAACCATGAAAAAAGTCTTACTTCTATTGTGCAACGGTGTTGAGATATATGAAGCCGCTGCGTTTTACGAACGTCCTGGGCTGGTCCGGGGTATATGGCACAGAAGCAGTGGAAGTCGTAACGGTCGGCTTGCAGAACGAAGTTCTAGGGACATTTGGGATCAAGGTGATTCCAGACAAGCTTCTATCCGAAATAAAGGCGGAAGATTTTGAAGCGCTGGCTATTCCGGGTGGGTTTGAAACATATGGTTATTATGAACAAGCCTATTCCGAGTCAGTTGCCGACCTGATCCGCCACTTTGATGAATTGGAGAAGCCAATCGCTTCGATATGCGTTGGTGCTCTTCCACTTGCCAATAGCGGTATTCTTAAGGAACGCAATGCAACCACCTATCATCTGCGGGAAGGTTTACGGCGTAAACAACTGGCTGGATTTGGGGTGAATGTCATTGACCAGCCGATTGTTTGCGATAGGAATGTTATCACTTCTACGTCTCCAGCCACTGCGATGGAAGTGGCGTTTGAACTATTAGCGAGAATAACCGGCGAAGCGAATGCGGATTGCATTCGGAAAATGATGGGTTTCAAATAAGTCGGCGACATTTTCGAGAATACTGAGGTATTTTCATAATAATTGTTTTTTATTTCGCAGTTTCTTATACTCCATTAATGGAATAAGCTTACAGACGCATCCACTTTGATGTGGCCTTGAATCGTTTTCGGACCGCGGGCTTCCTAAAGCTATAAAAAAGATATACGGCGTGCGTGTCGTTAATGCGCGAGTTATGTGGCATGCCGAACCATTGGAAACAACCTAAAGGCTTGAATGAATAAACGAACCATCATAGTTCAGGGAACTCCCGTTTCAGTGAATGCATCCAGCGCTAAAAAAGCCGCCTGGAGGAGGAAAGTCAAGAAGCACGCAAGGCAGTGCTGCCGCACGCTTTGGAAATTCAAAGACCTGAGAGTGAAGGTTCAGTTCTTTCAAGACGGTTCAAGACAACGGGACACCGACAATATCTCTAAGCCTGTATGTGATGCTTTGCAAGGCATTGCCTACGACAATGACAGTCAAATCGTCCAACGACATGCTGAGCAAAAGAACATTCGTGGTCCTTATGAGATAGTCGGAGTTAACAGGAAGATCATTGATGCCATTGTGAAGGGAAAAGAGTTCATTGCAATTACCATTGAGAGAGTTGGGAGAGGAATTACATTTATATGAGTAAGAAGCCACTTTCTGGAAAAACCTCACGCAAGATTTCGACTCTTGCACGTAAACTTAAAGCCAGTGGGTACTCAGTACGAAGTTCATCGGGCCGTTTTGTTTCACCGAATCCAATAAGAGGAATAGTGCCTGATATCGTTGCGAGAAGAGGCGACCGCACAATTGTGGTCGAGGTAAAACGCACAAATGAGGTAGTGGAACTTGGCGAGAGACTTGGGAAGTTAGCTACATATGCGGATGAGAATCGCAATGTACGATTCGATTTCGTCGTGGTACCGGAGAACTCAGGGAAAAAATGGGACGTGTTTGAGGTAAAACGACTCCAAGCATTGGCTCGACAAAACACCCCAACGCGCGTCATTGGCCTAAAGCTCGGAAGAACTATGGATTCAATCTACAAGAAAGCATCGACTTACAATATCTCCTTAGCTCCTCTTCAGTCCGATCCCTTTCGTCACCGAAGGATTCGTTTGTTGAAGAAGAAAAAAAAGACCGGCAATCAAACAAAGAGAATACACATACGGCACGCCACATAACACTTTGTAAAAGGTGCCCTAAGAGTTAAGAGAAATGAGCATTATATAAGCGCAACATTTTAGCACACTGAAATTCTAGAGGAGATACTTAATGGCAAAACAAAAAAAGAAAGCTTCACCGCCGCCCGTACAAAAGAAGCGGCAATACATGAGCCAAGCGGATGTACCAAGCTATGGTCTTGAAGAGGCTCTTCGAGTTCCCAAGGCCATCTACGAAAACTATGGCGGGAAACCAGTCACCCCGATCCAATTAGCTCAGGCACTGGAAATGCTGCCAACTTCTGGACCCTTCAAGATGTTGTGCGGAGCTTCCATTGCGTACGGGTTGACGGATGGTGGATATAATGCCGCCGAAATAAAGCTACAGCCGCTCGCAATTAGAATCCTTCGCCCCCTCAAAGAGAATGATGATTTGACGGCCAAGCGAGAAGCATTACTTACACCGAAGGTTATCGGACAATTACTACACCAATATGATGGTGCCCCGATCCCACGAGAAGATATCGCTCACAATGTTTTAAGTGACATGGGTGTCCCTTCTGATAGAACAAAAGACGTATTTCAACTGATAACTGAATCAGCCGAAGAACTTGGGCTCATATCGGATATCAAGGGGAGAAAGTATGTCGACCTGAAAGGCGCAGTCGTTCAATCTCTTTCTGAAGAGGCTAACGAGTCCATTGAAACATCTTCACAGGAAGATTCTCAAGAGCAGCTTGTTGAAAAGCCACCAGTCCCGCAACTCAAAGTCGAAACTCCGACGGGAATTGATGAGTATCGGCGACGACGTGTTTTTATAACTCATGGTAAAGACAAGTCGTTCGTCGAACCGATAAAGAAGCTTCTCCAGTTCGGTGAACTCGAACCAGTAGTGGCAGTTGAGCGTCAATCAGTTTCTCAGCCAGTTCCTGACAAGGTTATGAATGACATGCGGAGTTGTGGGGCCGCAATCATCCATGTGGATGCTGAACAGAAACTATTTGACAATGATACAAAGGAGCACATTGTTCTTAACCCAAATGTTCTCATAGAAATTGGTGCAGCGATGGCATTATTCGGACGGCGGTTCATTTTGTTGGTGGAAAGTGGCATTACACTTCCATCTAACCTTCAAGGCCTTTTCGAAGTTCGTTACGACGGTGATACTTTGGGAGGCGATGCAACAATTCGACTGCTAGAGGCGATCAATGATATGAAGACAAAGCCTTTTCCCGAGGAAACTATTACGGAAAGAAATTGATGCCAGAATGCTGCGCCTAACACGCCCAAAAACGAAGCTCCCTTTGTTGATATAAATAGTTGTGGTCTTTCCATGCCCCTGAGGGAGATCGAACAATGAATTCATTAACTATTGAACTAACAGCTGCTCTTGTTGACAATTACTCTACGACAAACAGCCGGACCGAAATGGAGACTTCTTTGCTCAACAATTCTTATTGGTTGACCGTCGAGGATTTGGCCGGCTCTCCCCGTTCCATCCATCGTTTCGTAATTGCCGATGCAATCGATGTGGGTTGTCCACCGCTCGATGCAGAACAGGCATCTTTCATCTTTGCAGTTGCCTGTTCAATTATCACTCCCCGCATTCTTTTTTCGCCATCACAGCCTCAACGGCTTATCCCCAATCTTCATTTGGGTGAAATACCATCAAAGGCGGAGGTAACTGAGACGCCGACTGGTAAGAATATTGTAATCACCGAAACTATTCGACTGACCGAATCAATCAGCATTTTGATTAGCATCAGAGTCGAAATCGATGCCGCGAAGCTTTTAGACATCATCAAACATCTTCTTAGAGTTCGCCCGTTCGATTTCACTGGACGACCCGTCAACGAATTAAATATCCTCGATGGACTGAAGAGATATCAAGAAGCTCTTCTTGCAGGCGAACCACTTGCGTGCTACAAAGCTCTGTTCACATCTCTTGAGAAGTTAGTCAATCTGTCTGCTGATAAGAAGGGAACACTGTTCGATAACGCCGCATCGGCGGTAAGCGGTTTATCACAAGCAGACATCAAAGACATCCGTGAATTCAACAACCGTGTGAAACATACTATTCGCCACAAGAAAGACTTCGAAGCCCTGAAACGAGGTGAAATGAATCTGTCTCGACTTGCCACGAATCTCAAGATGGCTACTGATAATGTTATAGTTTCAAGAATTACAACGGGGCACACCATATAATAGCGAGCATTACGATATTCGCTCATATGATAAATATGAAAATTATTGTGCTCGCTTTTATGTAAAAAAGCAAATTAGAGATATAGATTTTTAGAGCATATTCCCATTTTAAAAGAATAAATAATTAGCAGCAGACTCAATCGTTTAAATCAAGCTTTTACCAGCAGGCAGTCCTATACCAGGCTTGAGTGGGGGACGCTGCATTTCTTTTATCAGATTATAAATATATGTGGGCACGCAGTCTCAATTAATAATGTCTATTCGATCCTATTCTAAGAAAGAGGTATAAAGATATGCCAAAACTCAATGAGATTAAATCAGAACGACACGAGTACATGAAGATGCGTGCTATTCCCTGGTTTGCTGAAGCGACCAACCATACTGGTCTCGCACTTGGTGGCATCTATCTGTTGAGCGGACCACCTGGTGGTGGC
Source organism: Ignavibacteriota bacterium (assembly GCA_963776275.1). GTDB lineage: Bacteria > Bacteroidota > Ignavibacteria > UBA10030 > CAVZMI01 > CAVZMI01. The sequence goes on along the minus strand of CAVZMI010000018.1, from coordinate 203,596 downwards.
AAAACAACACTTGCACTCCAAATCGCTGTCGATCTTGCAAGTTACGGACGTAAGGTACTTTATCTCGCACTCGAACAATCACCCTCTGATATAAAGCAGAAGGTGGTGGATCAGATCTTCAATCATCGTCGTGGAGAAAAACTCAACAGCGTGGAAACACTCTCCCTCTCGGATGGTCTCAAGAAAGCTGAAAAGATTCTGGATGCTGAAGGCACTGAACAACGAGCTGAAGACAACCTAATAATTGATGCTAGTGTGAGCGGTATGGATGCACTCCCTGACTTTTTGGCTCGACAGGTCTTAGGGGCAACGGGTACATATCAGGATGTCAAGCTAATTATAGTCGACTCACTACAAGGTTTGGGAACCGCACCAACATCATCGAAACCGTATCAAAGGCTCTTTGAGTTCAACCGCTGGGCAAAAGAACATGGAATCACTGTAATTCTAATCGGTCACATCACAAAGGGAGGGGCAATCGCTGGCCCTCGAAGCCTCGAGCACAACGTTGATTGTGTGATCTATCTTCGCAAAGCGATGCGGCTGCGCCCGCTCTTCGTTCCAAAGAATCGGTTCGGAGCGGAGAGGCACGAACCTCTCACGCTTATTATGACAAACGACGGTTGTCTTGAAAAATCTAAGCATGTCAAAGCCAAAGCAAGTCAGGCATTTGGATTCCTTATCGGTGCACCAGGTGATCTAATCGAAGTTCAGGCATTGGTCAAGCTACCCAAATACGGTGATCGAGCAGGGATCAAAGCACCGTATTTGCCTAAACAAAAGCTTAGCCAACTTGTAGGTATTGTAAGCAGTACGCATGATATCGATATCTCCGATTTGACATTCGAAATCAACTGCGCTCTTCCCGGTGGACGTCCATATTCTATGACCCTAGATCTACCTCTATCAATGAGCATGCTTTCTTCATACTTCCAAAGAGAGATCAAACCGGGATCTCTATTTATTGGGGAGCTTGATCTTTTCCAAAATATTCGACCAATTTCTACAAGCCAATGCAACCTGCTTTCAGAAGTTCTAACACCTAGCGATCAGTCACCTCTAGCTCATTGCATTAGCCAGTTATATATTGCTGAAGCGAACGGCAATGAGGTTTCTAACCTTCTGATTAAAAAAGGAATTAAGGTTGCAGTGCAAAGTGTTGCAAACTTAGAACAACTCATCCGTCTAATATGGCCCGATGTCATGGATTCTCAATGATGAACGCCGCAAAACAAATTCAGCTAAGAGGCGTGTTTACGACTCTGACTTGATTGAAAGAAATATTATTGAGTTCGCTTCGTGCGGTTGCTTAGCAGATGAATTGGTCTATTTGTAGCTTATAACTGCACGTCGTAAAATTGCTAATTATGTAATAGAGCTCGATAGAGAGTTATCTTAATTAACCAACATTTGGAGGCAAATATGTCGATAAAAGATTTCGAAATGTACCATGGAATTGTCCTTACTAAAATGGTCAGAAGTGATCACCCTGTTTCACTACGAATGATTGAAACCAATAAAGACGAAGCATGGGCTGCTTATAGAATCAACGACGCAGCAACTCTCTATATAAAATATCGTACGAAAGGGCGAAAAACGAAAAGAACAAGGGGCCTAAGTTGGGTTTTTGTGTTCTCTGAGGACGAAATAAGAGAGATTGCTAAATTAAATAAATCTAAACCAGTTTATTTCGCTTTGGTTTGCGTGAATAAAAGTCCGATTGCTGTTTGTTTTCTCGAACCGACTGATATTGCCAAGTGCATTGATTTGAAAGCACAATCTGCGCAAAATATAACTGTACTATATCAAAGAAGAAAGAGTCTTCGGGTACACGGCCAATTAAATACCACAAATGATGATGTATTGGTAGTTTCACAGAACGGTTTAGATGTTTGGAAGGTACCAGGTAGTTAGTATTATCGCATACCCATGCCTAACACGCATAATAATGTTGGCGAAATGTAAATCGGACGAACATCCCGTTGCTCATCCCGCACTGAAAGTGCGGGATAAGGGGACGGCATTTTTACAGCGGGACGTTATGTGTCACCAGCCACAATTGATAATAACTTATGGAACCGATAATATCACTACCCTATTCTGAGTACGAAACCATAGTTCAGATACAACGGTACTTCAAAAAGAACGACGGCTTTGCGGTCTGTATACCAACAAGTCGGCAACAAAAAGGTATTGACTTTATCGTGCTGAATACCACAAACAAGAAAATCCTCCAATTCCAAGTCAAAGGTTCAAGATCTTATGTTCCATCTTCATCAAACACACAAGATGCTACATTCAAATACACGTTTTGGTTTAACAACTTTCACGACCGCTTCAAACGTGGAATGGCGGATGTCTATATTCTATTTGGGTTGTATCAGGTTTACAATGTAAAGAAAAACATTAAACATCGAACAGATTTTTGGGAGAGTCTCGTGTTGGCCTTCTCAGACGTTGAGATGGAGCGATTCTTGGATTCCATTCGAACAAAGGACGGGCAAAAACATGATCGGTTCTTTTATATCAGTTTCAACGATCTTTCCGAAATTGTAGTCACAAGAGGCAGGAAGTGCACGTCCAAATGTAAGCCACCATTTATTGACGAACAAGGTTCCTGAACTCTTGAAGCAACTACGGTGAAATGGTTGGCGGCATACAACAGGCGTGCCCACGACCCCACTGTCCCCGATTGTCATCGGGACAAGCATCGGGATTGGCTGGTCGCACATGTGCTAGAACGAAATTAAAGCGAAGAAAATTAATAAATAATACTCCCTCTACCCTGCTCCGGGTCGAGTATTAAATGAGTCATTCGCAAGTTACCGGATCGGGGCAGCGTGGGGACACGGGATGTTAGCTGCAATCGCTCAGGAGACATATATGCCTAAAGATCAGAACGTAATCAATTGCCCCAAGTGTGGGGTTGAAATCAACGTAAGCGATATTCTCTATAATCAAGTTGAAGAGGAACTTCAAAGAGACTATGAGAATAAAAATGTTAGACGTCAGCGAGAGTTTGACAGAAAGTTGAAAGAGATTGAAGATGAGAAAGCCACTCTTGCGAAACAGAAAGAATCCCTACAGCATCAAATAGATTCCGCTGTTCAACAGAAACTCAAATCCGTGAAGACTCAGCTGGAAAAGAAACTGCGAGCCCAAATCGAAGACGAAAAATCAGAACAGGTCAAAGCGCTTGAAACAGAGCTCAAACAGAAATCGGACCAACTCAAAGATCTGAACAAGGCAAAAGCTGACGTAGCCCGACTCCAGAGAGAAAAGGCAGAACTGAAAGAACAAATTGAGGCAGAGGCGGAACGAAAATTCAGCGAGCAACTAGTTCAAGAGCGTGAGAAGATCAAATCAACAGAAAAAGAGAAAGTCCAAACCGAACTCCAGAAAAGAGATAAGCTCATAGAAGATCTTAACAAGCGTTTGGAAGACGCCCAAACAAAGCTGGAACAAGGCTCTAACAAACTTTCTGGTGAAGTTAAAGAAATTGAACTCAGAGATTTTTTGAAAACGGCATATCCAATTGATGAAATCAAAGACGTGCCATCTGGAATAATCGGTGCTGACGTTATCCAGTTAGTACGCAACAATTTGGGTCAACACAGTGGAACAATTCTTTACGAACGGAAGCAGACGCAAAGATTTGATGACAAATGGATACCAAAGCTCAAAGATGATGGCAGGACGACCAAAGCCGATATTTGTATCATCGTAACGAAGACAATGCCCATTGATAATCCAGAAACTCACTTCAGAGATGGCGTCTGGGTTTGCACGTTCAATGATGTCAAGATTATTTCAGCTCTTTTACGAGACGGGCTAATCAAACAGTACTCCGCTCTCTCTTCGCAGGCAGACAAGGGCAGCAAGATGGAAATGCTTTACAGCTATTTGGTTAGCAATGATTTCAAGAACCACATACTTGGTATTCTCGAAGCATTCAGGAGTATGGACAAATCATTAGAGAAAGAACGTGAAGATGCTCTTCGCAAATTCGCGGAGAGAGAAGCGCACATTTTCAAAGCAAAACAGAGCGTCCTCAACTTTGCAGGTCGAATCGAAGGCATCGCAAGCGATTCGTTGAACCAAGAAATCAAGATCCTTGAAAATTCAACTAAAAAGTTACCAAAACCAGACTGAGCGATTGCCGCCTAGCAGAACCTATATTGAAAGGAAAAGGTAGGAAGAAAGAAAAGAAAGCGTAGAGAGTGATAGTTCGACTCGTCCAGATAAAATCTGGACTCGCTCACTACAAGTGGTTCGACAAGTTCAGGATCACGCGGGAGTTTGGATTTTTACACTCTACTACTGAAACGATTGGCTCTTGACTTTATACATAGCAGCTGCCACTGTTTTGCTGCGACGGTATAAGAGTACGGAGTTTCTAACATTCTACTAAGGAGATTACGCTATGGATGAACGAGCTAAAGTTGGCTACCAAATGACAATCCAACTGATCGCCTACGAGGGACAAATTATTTGGAGGTCCTTCCAGGGCTTACTTACAGCAAATTCAGTCCTGATTGTTCTCGTTGGAGCAATCATCAAGTTCTATCCCAACTATGCAATTCTCAAAAACGTTTTAGCAGTAGCGGGCTTGTTACTATGTCTTTGTTGGATTTTGGTGCAAATGAGGCAATCGGATTATTACATTTATTGGTTCGCTTGGGCTCGCTTCTTGGAGAGAACTCACTTCTCACCTGTCGCTAATATTGTGACTGAGGGCGAACGATTCTCAAGAGGAGAAACTCCAACGATCGATCCTAACGATCGCGTGAACGTCCCTCGAATGAGATGGGGTAGTAGATTATTTAGGGTCGAGTGGTTAATCTATTTTGTAATTGCGATTTTTGTCGGGATTTATATTGCCTTATTATCAGTTTCACCAGAAATCTCAGGTGGCCACACGCAAAACAGCGGCAGCTAACAGAACCTATATTGAAAGAGAAAGGTAAGCAGAAGAAAAAAGAAGTACGATGAGCTGTGGTTCGACGAGCTCACCACGAGCTACGATGCGAAATTGTCCGATTCATCGAGATCTCGTCGTACAGCGTGTGGAACGGGCCTTTTTATAATGTAAAGGTTAAGCGGCATACCGAGAAAGGAGTTGTTTGAATGGATCAAATTACAATCTCCGCCAAGAACCTTGGGGCATTGGCGCTCAGAAAATTTTGCCCGAGGTGCTTTTGGCTAAAAATGCGATGTGATAACAAGCTCCCTTTTCAAATATTCCCTGGCATCTTTAGTTCCATTGACAGCTATACCAAGAAGGTGACAAACTTGCATCACCAGAAGCTGTCGGTCGTACCAAAGTGGCTCGCTGACTTTGGAGATCTCGACAAGCCAGTCAAGACTCCGCATTACACGAAGTTTTTCGTTATTGATGAGAACACAAATGTTAAGCTGTGGGGTGCTCCTGACGAGATCATTCAAAAGAAGGATCACTCTTTTGTCATCCTCGACTACAAAACAGCAAGATACACTGGAACACAAGATGAATTACTACCAATGTATGAAGTTCAACTTAATTCATACGCGTTCATTGGAACCCGTGGCGACTTCAAACCTGTTTCTGCGCTCGGTCTTGTTTACTATGAGCCTTTAACTGATCTAACCTTGGATCAAGTCGAAAACGTTATGGTCGACAGAGGTTTTAACATGGAGTTTAAGAGCAATGTTCACCCTATTACGCTTGATCCAGAGAAGATAATTCCACCTCTCCTCAGGCAAGTAAGAGCAATATTTGATAGCACCAAAGCTCCAAGCCGTCTAAACAAGTGTGAGGACTGTGCAAAATTGGATCGACTCGTAGAACTTGCGATAAGCTGAGACATTTCCACTCGGCACGTCGCGTATAAGAACTTATATTAAAAAGAAGGTAAGAAGAAAGAAAAGAAAGTGTAGCGAGTTGTGGTTCAATGAGCTCACTACTAGTATATAAACCACCGCAAGTGGTTCGACTCGTCCTTCGCTATGCTTGCCCCGAGTTCACCGAGGGGTTCAGGACTCGCTCGACGACCTGTCCGTCGGAATCCGTCGAAGGCAGATTGAGGCAGAAGTCGTACCCTTCGGCAAGCTTGTCCCGAGTCAATCGAGGGGCTCAGGGTAGTACTTTAGTGCACCACGAACTACGATGTGAGGTTGTCCGATTACACTTAGTGGAATCGAGACCCCGTGCCGTGCTCCGCACGGCACGGGCCTTTTCATAATGTAAACGTTATACATCACAGACAACGCGGCCATTGAATGTTAGCCATCATTCAATTGCACGATAATCCAAACACCAATAAAGAAAGGAAAATTGTCATGAAAAAAATCGCATTTGTCCTCGCAGTTATTGCGCTGATTCTGGCTCTGGCGCCTCCCGCCAAAGCGCAGCTGGCGGCCACCCGATTCATATGTCTTGTTGATACAGCGGCAGTAATAACGTTTAGCCAATATGGCGAAGCTGAAGTGCCTCTTGATCCCCACACAGGCAATACTATCAATCTCAGTGGTTATCATAAGGTTTATGTCAGAGTAGGCACAACGAGCGCCAAAAAAATCATGGTCAACATGGGAAAAATCAGTGGAGCGACGTTGTCACAGATGTTTACCCGGGCCATGAGTCAAAACATCCAGGCGTTCGATGTAGTCGGACCGCAGATGGGATTATGGTTAACGGGACGACCTCCCAACAAAACTGAAAATGTGCAAATTTGGGTTTATATTACCTCATAATAAAAGGATTCTGTTCTTTAACGCTAGGGATATAATTGCGAGGTATATTGCAGGCCAACGAACACGAACGGATGACACGCCGCACCACGACGCCGACTAGAAACGTGTCGGGGCAGGCGCTCCCGCAATTGAAAAAGATTTTCGCCAGAGGCGTGGGACAGAAAAGATCGAAATGTTAAACCGTGGGACTCGGAATAACGATGAACTATCTAGCATGCCTTCCCGCCCGCTTGTCCTGAGTCCCGATCCCGTCCCGGCTTTCAGTCGGGACGGGGGGATCGAAGGAAAGGGCGGGACTCGGCATGACGAGGAGTCTTTTCTAAAATATTTTATGTTACAACGTCGGCCCGAGCGGCTGGGGCTGAGCTTGTCGAAGCCAGTCGAGGGCCTCTCAATATTTTTCGATTTAGCATGCCTCGACTCTTCGCCTCGCTTCGCTCGGCGGAGCTGTTCGTCGCAATCTGACGATCGAAGTCTGACGACCTTTGGCTGAGTGGGAGTAGCCAGTTGTTTTTATTAGTTGATTGAATACGGCGAAGCAGTCCTTTAGGACGGTGAAACAGTACTACTATGTAGTGCAGAAATCGTTAGTTAAAATTGCTTTTTGCAGATAATACATGAAAAGACAATAAATTGAACTCCAATGAAACTTGTCCAAAAGTCTTCACATACCCAATTTCTTAAGGACGTACTTGCCAGTGTCGTGGGAGGGGTGATTACTGTCCTATTGTCTGTCCCTACGCTACTCGAGCTGATACGAAAAATCAGACCTACTCTATTCTTATATGAGATCGCGGATGGGCTCTTAGTTGTTTTAGCACAGCTATCATTCTTTATTTTGCTCATAATGAATTCACTCAAAAGTAACAGGACTAATACGTACAAGAAAAGAGGTCGGCTTGTTATATTAGGTGCCTGCAACTTTCTTCTCCTGATAGTATCCTGGATGATAATAGGGCCCCTTATCTCGGAATTCTTTATTGCTAAAGATGAGTTGCCCGATTTAATTTCCAAGCATCAATGGATATTATATGATCCCAACCATTACGACCCCGATCGTAATCCAAACCCTGACATCGATTCTATGAGGAAAGAGCTCGGTTGTATCAAAGACGCAGGTTTCGATGGAATAATCACTATGTCAAGCCGCGGAACTCTTTCATTTATTCCAGAACTTGCAAAAAAGAAAGGTCATATGGTCATCATGGGTATCTGGGATCCGCGTGACGAGAAAGAAGTAGCAATTGCAATATCAAAAAAAGAATTTGTCGACGCCTATTGTATCGGCCATAACGGATTGGGTCCACGATATCAAGATGGAGACCTCATAAGAAGGATCCGGGAAGTACGATGGAAAACCTTCCGTCCAGTATCAACGACAGAACTATTGAAACAATATCTCAGCGACGAGAACCTCCTAAGCATAGGTGACTGGGTATTCCCGGATTCCCATGTAGATTGCAGAAATGATAGCGGTAAATTTGTTGCTGATGGAAATCGAGACGCAAAACTAACGATGAATTGGGCAAATTTACTCGCTTCGCAGAAAGGGAGAATGGGAAGGCCCATTCTATTAAAAATGGTTTGCTACCCGATGGCCGGCATCAAAAACGCCTCACTCGACCAGCAGGCAGAATTCTTTCGCACGATTCGCGAGTCTCAAAGGGACGCTCTCTCAGGATGGCCAAGCAACGTTTCTTATTCCGTACTTAGTTCATTCGATATGCCATGGAAGATTGACAGATGGCCATATTACCCCTGGGATCCATATACGGGATTATTCGAGAACGATCATACTGCAAGACCTGCTGTTAAAGAAATCGTACGGAGGATGCAATGAATAAAAAGGGATCGATCGTTTCATCGTACCAGAAGAAACCTTATCTGATTCTTTTGGCGATTGTTGTATGGGGTTTGCTCGTCGTCGTTGCCTTTTGGCCATGGGTGCATCGATACGATATCTCTAACTCCACTTTATCCATTCTCGCTCATATCAGCGCATGGGTATGGTGGATCGTACTTCTCTGGGCGCTTCATCACCTCACTTTTCAGTTGAGTTCACTGTTTTCAAAGGAGGCACCAGCCAGAAAAAAACACAGTAACCAATTGGAGATCGCCGTACTATATACGACTTGCGATGACTTCAATATTGCATCGTGTTCATCTTGCCTGTATCAGGACTACCAGGAGTTCAAGTTCTACGTTTGCGACGACAGCAAGAAACCAGAATACAAAAAAATTGTAGAACACTTTGTTGGTGAACACCCGGGCAAATGCAAATTAATACGTCGTCCAACGAATAGTGGATTCAAAGCCGGCAATCTGAACTATGCGATCGAGCATCATGTGAAGGAAGAATGGATCCTCTTAGTCGATGCAGATCAAGTATTGCCCCCAACGTACATATCGGACTTTGTTGAAAGACTACCGGACAACGATCCGGAGGTGGCTTTCATTCAGGCAGCACAACGGTCGATTGTTGATGGAAAAAATGGAAATGAGGGAGGCAGTCAATTCCAAAAAGCTCTCTCACCTGGTATTTCGCTGTACTATTTCCGCGACATGGATCATCGGGAATCTTGCGGTTTTGTCCCATTACTCGGCCACGGTGCCATGATTCGCAGATCAGCATGGACCAAAATTGGGAAATTCCCAGAAATTGTCTCGGAGGATTTTGGATTCGCCTTGAACGTAGCAAACAAGAGACAACGAGGAAAGTATTTCAAAGAGGTTATCAGCTATGAAGAGTTCCCAGCCGATTTCGGTAGTTTCATGATCCGGCTAAAGAAATTCGCATCGGGGACGGCGGAGTTATCACGTTCCAAGGTATTTCCTTTTCTTCTCGGGCCTGCCAAAACTGTTGAGAAATGGGATTTCACTATGATGCTATTTTGGTATATAATGACACCCTTTATTGTGTTGAATGGCTTTCTCGGGTCCTTCGTCACTTTCAGACTTTGTGAAGAAGGGCTACCATTTCTTCATCCTGTCTTGCCTTATTTGTATACTTTCATGCTGTTTGGCATTCTCGCCCTCCAAGTATCTGTGACTGAAAATTTCACTGCAGCAGTCCGCTTTTATTTCTGGTTCATCGGCGATATATACTGCTGCACTGCCGATAGCCGGTTGGTCGTTTTTCAAGCATTTATTTTTTAAACCTTCTTTTGTTACAACACCCAAAAACAACGAGGAAAGTAAGTTACCCGTGAGGGAATCAGTTCTGATGGTTATACTGGGTTTGGTAGCACTGATTTGTGCTATTAAATGGCTTTCACCATTTAGTCCTATTCTTATCGGGCAGGGATTCGCATATCTATTCTTCCCACTTTATCAAAAACTAAACTCGCACTTCTTTTTTGGCAGGGTATCGAGATTTCTTGTCATCTTGCCGGGAGTCTTTCTGCTCTTGGGTCTCTTGGCAGTGTGGTTGTGGACTCGTATGTAATGTATTTTAAGTTTTCAATGTTTCTAATATCTTCTATAGAGTAAATGTTTATAAGTAGCAAGTTGAGAGTTACATTATGTTCACCGAAATCATATTGATCAATAAACAATTCGAAACCGTTGGACATGAGTCCCACAGCCCCACTGTGCCCCACAGTCCCACATATCCCACAAACAACGTGGGACATAAAAAAATTGGAACGTGGGTCGTGAACAACACGAGAATCGTGGGACGGAAAAGATCGAAACACTAGAGCGGCGGATGTAAACAAAACCGGAGAAAGAGAACAGCGGGCAGGCTGGTTTGAGTTCTTACACTTTATCACCAAAAGGTTGGCTCTTGACTTTATACATCGCAGGCCGCCCCTATCCGTGTTGAAACACGGAAGGTGGCAGTATAAAAACTATGTTGGACCACTTTAAAGCAGCGATAGATAATCATTGAAGGAGGCATGTTATGAGTAGTACACAGCTGAATTCTAATCCGGTTAAGTCCATTGGTACCGCTGAGCACGACTCCGGTGAATTAACTATGGGAAGGCGGAAAGTACACCCGATCGTCACCTATCCTTTCGTGCAACCACGCGACACACGGCATCTTGAGGCGCTTTACGGAGACCTCATCAAGCGAGTCGCGGAGAATGAATCGCGTTATGCGAAGCCGATTACTGTACTCAATCGTCAAACCTATCACCGTAGCTGTGGTAATGGGGATTTTCTCAAGTTTTTGAGCGATTATGTGGAGAAGTACTCGACCATACTTAACACGTGGAGTGTTGATAGCTGCCAAATGTGGCTCCATGGATTCGGTAATGCTTTCGATGCACGTGCTACCGTCTATGATGTTTACTGGCTAATCCCTGGGGACTTCGATTACGCAGGGATAGCGGGTCAAGAGGTCCTGAAGCGATTTGAACAAATTCCCGACGCAGTGTACTCGGGCGAAGCTGAACTATGTATCGGAGAGATTACCGTCCCACTCAATAGTGCCAAGCAACTCATCGATACTTATGGCACGTACGGTCTCTTATACAATTGGTTTCCGGCTGAGGCCCAGGGGCTACGGAAGATTACTGACAAGCCTCGCTCGGAGTTCATTGCGCTTGGTCACGACTACTTGAAAACGGCTCTTGTAAGCCAACGCTGGTATGCTTATGAACAGACTATCGTGATACTCTTACAGGGGATGCAGGGCGTGCGATCGATGCGATCAATGAAAAAGGTAGATCTTGGCGAGATCTCGGACGAACCAGCAGGCAGAGGCGATTTGGCAGGTGCGATGCAGCAGGTAGAGAGAACAGAAAGAGTCCTCAAGTTGTATTGGCGGGAGCTGAAGGCCCCCCAAGATCCTCTCTGGCCAGAGAAATTCCGTGTCCTCGATCACCAATCTGAACAAATAAGAGGAGCGGCAATGGTAATCCTTCAGCAGATTTTAGGATAAGAGCGGCATATCAACTGCATCGAGCCGATGCGGAAGACCGAGAGCGGCGGAGCGGCTCGCCGCAATCCGACGATCGAAGTCTGACGACCTTTGGCTTAGTGGGAGTACGCCGCCGCTTTTATTAGTTGATTGAATACGGCGTAGCAGTCCTTTAGGACGGCGAAGCAGTACTACTACGTAGTATAGATATCGTTATACATCATTGTTTTGCATGAGAATAAGATAGGAGAAGACCTATGGATTGGGAAACAATAAAAAACATAATTCTATTAGTTGGCGGTATTGTTGGTTTGTTAGCTCTCATCAAAGGTGTGATCGAGTACTCAAGAAACAATGCAATGAAACGAGCAGAATACTTCTCCGAGTTACATAAACAACTAAATGAAGTTGTGGTGTTAAGTCAGATCTGCAAGTATCTCGATACCAATTCACTCTATCTAACCAAGCTGGGTTATGCTAAAAAATACCATTTCCTTTCTTTCTTCGAGACAGTTGCACTTATGGTAAATACCGGTCTACTTAAGAAAGACCTGGCTCACTATATGTTCTCGTATTATGCTATCCGTTGCTATGAAAGCAAAAACTTTTGGGCCGATATGAACAAAAACAGTCCCTATTGGACGCTCTTCTGCTCATTTGCCGATGAGATGAAACGAATTGAAGAAAGGTGTAAAGTCAACACAGCAAAACTAAAATCTTTACATTTTTAAAGAGTGAGGAGCAACTGAGCAACACAACGAACGCCTAACAGAACCTATACCATAAAACGGTCCCGCTTCGCCGAGCCCATATCGCCGAGGCTCGACCCACTTCGACGAGCGTCCGCCTCGTCGAGACCGACGCTAGTCGGGCGAGACGGGAAGCGAGGCGAGCGAGGCGGACTCAGCGAGGTGAGACCGCTACGCGGTATTGAAATCGTTAGCTGAAGAATTGTAAGTTTATCTTAGGTCTAACAGCTGGAGACATCAATGAAAAATTTGATAACCCTTCTTTTGGTTGCTGGAGTGATGATCGGTTGCAATATGGATGAGACGACCCAACCAGATGAAACTATCTCGACATCATTCTCAATTACCGATACACTCGGAAATCCCAGTACCGTCTTCCAGAGAGGCTATCCGTTCTACTTGATTTTTCAGATGACCAATAAGACCGGCATTGATCAGAAATACACATGGACAGGACCCGTTTCGGATATCTTTATCACCCGAAACGACACAATCATTTCCCGGCAATATTATGGCTTTGCCTGGCCGGAAATAGTTCATCGTGGTGTACTGGAAGCCGATTCCACCATAACAAACCGATGGCTTGGACCATTCAATATTCTGAGTTCTGTGGGTGCCCTGATGCCCGGAAATTATGAGGCGGATGTATCCATCTCTGCTCGCTTTGACAATGCAGAGATCGAACGCCCGCAGCGCATTCAAATAACTATTATCGATACTTCTCATCCGATCGTTCGCAAACCTAATATTTATCTCTATCCGCGAACTACACGCAATCTGTCCGTCGCATTGGAATTTCCGCTGGGAGGATCCATTCTTCAATCGATTCCATTGTATTCCGGCGGTTGGAATGTTTCCGTAGAACCGTCCGGCAAGATCGATCGACAGTACGACTATCTCTTTTACGAGAGTAAAAATCCGGATGCCTTTCAATATACTTCAGGCTGGATTGTCAGCAGAGATACACTTACGTCATTCTTCTCGAACAATCTCCTTCTCGCCGGTTTTAATCAGCATGAAAAAAGCGATTTTATCGAGTATTGGATTCCAAGACTGGTTGAATATCCATATTATATCATTTATCCCCAATTTGCCGATGAGATCGGGAAAGTGATTCGTTTGAAAATCTCCGAACAGCCGGATAATATGCTTCGCCTCTTCTATGTCATACAAGGAACGAACGACATCGGAAAGAAGCTTCCTACTCCGCCAATTCCTAAGTTCGAACGAAATGGTTTTGTCGTTACAGAATGGGGAGTAATACTCAAGTAGGTTTAAAAGCCCGCCTACGCCTTCGGCTACGGCGGACAGGCACATATTGGTAACGAATCAACAAGTAGAGTTTACTCCATACCGTTGGGTGAGACGAAGAAGATGTTGCTAATGAAGTAGAGATGTAGTAGAATAAAGAGAAAGCCCACAATGCCAATTGAAGGATCCATAAATGCCTGACATAACGAACCCCGAAAGCCAAACACATCTCTCTGTCATAATGTTCTCCGATATCGTCGGATACAGCAAGATGATGCAGGAGAATGAAAATCTCACCATGAAGCTTCTTAGTCGTCATAATCAAATCGTCAGAGATGCTCTCAATAAACACGATGGCAAGGAAATCAAAATGATGGGCGATGCCTTTCTTGTGAGTTTTACAACAGTTGCTAATGCTGTTCGGTGTGCCATTGATATTCAGGAGCGTTTCGGTAAGTATAACGAGAGCGCTGCGGACAAAGAAAAGATACTTCTTCGTATCGGTATTCATATGGGTGACATCGTTGTCAAAGATAATGATGTATTTGGCGATGGTGTAAACATTGCTTCTCGTATTGAACCGCTAGCTGAGCCGGGGGGCATTTGTATCTCGCAGGAGGTGTATAATTTAGTAAGGCACAAATTAGATCTTCAAGTAGTCTCGCTTGGACCCAAAGAGCTCAAGAATATCAAAGAGAAAATTGAGATTTATGAAATCCTTGTAGGATCCATAGCAGCTTCTGCACACAAATCCAAGAGGAGAAGAAAAAAAAGAAAGAACTGGATTTATGCACTAGCAGGATTATTTGTGGTAGCTATTGGTATTTTTATCGGGATTGAGCTACTCAACAAACCTTCAACACCAATGGTGACACGAACGTTGAAAACAGGAGAGGATAATGTCTTCCAACCGAACATTTCTCCCGATGGAAACTGGATTGTTTACAGAGTCGATGATTCTAAAAGCCATCTACACCGATGTATAAACTTGTATATTATTTCCTCCTCAGGAGGCGAGCCACGGAAAATTACAAACGACACAGGGTTGGTTTCTTACCAAGATCCATGTTTCTCGCCTGACGCCAGTCAGATCGCCTATGAGGGTGATGACGGAATAGACATCATCCCTACTCTTGGCGGAACACCTCGCAAACTGGTCGATAACGGTTGCCTTCCAAGGTGGTCACCGGATGGAAAACATATTGCCTTCTTCCGCCAATACCCCTCCATTTTCGAAACGGAACTCTCCATCATCAATCCAGACGGAACGGAGATAAAAAAAATTACACAGTTCAAACCATTATTTTTCTATAATGTTGCTTGGTCACCTGATTCGAGACGGCTTGCATTCCTTAGAAGTTTTGAAAATATCGCAAACGGCCGTTACTCAGAGATTTTTGTGCGCGATGTGAACGATAGCACTGAACATCAGATCACATTTGACAAGAAGGTGATCGATGATTTTTGTTGGACTTCGACTGGAGAGATCGTCTTCAATTCAAACCGCAGCGGAGGTATAGGCTTATGGGTCATGCCTGAGGAAGGCGGAGCGCCGAAGCAGCTCACACTGGGGGGTGCCGGTGCCGACATGTGCCCACGCATATCAAAGGACGCTAAACACCTAGTATACTTGAATGGGTCTCGGACATCCAATCTCTGGACAATCGATCTTCAGACCAAGGAACTTCAGCAATTGACGTTCGAGGATGCGAATGTCTGGATGGGTGCATATTCTCCGGATGGAAGCAAACTCATCTACTGGCTGGAAAATGCATTCGAACACTCGCAAAACGGATTTGTGATATGCAATAAGGATGGAAGCGAGCCAGCTAAATTTGTACCAGCAATCGAGAAAAACATAATGATATTGGGAATGATGATACGTTGGTCCGCAGATATGAAATCGATCTTTTTCGATGGCTATCGAAATGATACAATAAGAAAGAATCCGGATTCCATAGATGTTCAGTACAGTCTCTTTGCGCATGAGCTTGCCACAAACGTCACCAGGAAAATAGAAGACGGTGGACCACTTGATATCTCCAGGGATGGAAAATACGTCATGTATGCATCTGAAAAATGGGATCGAGTATTGTTAGCACTCACATCTTCTCCTGAAAAGGTGATTAAGGAAATCGCTTTTCTATTCCCTGTGTGGCCACACTTTTCGTGGGACTCAAAGAGTGCCATAGTTCAAGATTCAATTGGTATGTGGTCCATACCTTTGGATGTAGGTAAAAGTAAACATCTGATAAAGATCCCGAAATCTTTTCGGTTCTTATGTTCTATGCCCGATGACAAATCAATTCTTGGATGCATATGGGATGCAGCTTCCCGAATTAATACTCTGGTAAGAGTGTATCAAACAAACGGAATGGTCGAAAAGATAAGAGAAATGCCAAGGTCAACCCCCATAGCTTCTGTTTCTCCTGATGGTAAGAAACTGGTATTTATGAGACCTGAGACCAAGAACAGGATTATAGTACTGGACAATTTTCGGTAGAAGCGATAAGAGAATTATATAGCGAAGTCATTCAAGCGGGCACAATCAAGGATTACTATTGCATATCGTATGAAAACAACATGGTGTCTGGATCGGCAAGAATCGTCGATCTACGCTGAATGATGACTGGGCAGAGTTTAAACATTACGATTAGATTCAAACATATGAAATGCAAACGCCAGCTGACACTTTTTAAAAGGTCCCCGCAATCCCATCGCCCCACTGTGCCCCACAAATCCCACAGAAACCGTGGGACGGAAGGAACCCGGAGCGTGGGACGTAAAGAACGAAACACAAAAATGGTGGTCAAAGTACGATTCTATGAGACAAATATTGATGAGCTTTTGGCTTTAATTCGCCATGATGTCCTTTAATGTACTGAGTACCACCCTTTAATTTTACGGTTGAATTAAGCCGAAGGAGTTAATTATGGAAACATCTGTGACGATTTCACTCTTGGCTTTTGTTTTTTCTATTATCTCATTTGCTATTTCTATGCTTGAGAAACATTCTGTAGAAACCACGCGTAATCGAATACAAGCGGCATTATTTGATATCCAGCGCGATAATTCGTTTGAGTCTAAACTTGCCGATTGGCCAAGTGCACTCAAATTCCATGGAATCAATTTAAAAGCTGCCAGCAAGCAGGGTATTTCTCCTCAAGATATTGCATATCTGGTACTCAGTGTCGGCGCACTCTGCGCATATTGCACAGCACATGGTAAGGCAATTTATGAACAATTAAGAGAGAGTGATTACCGCCAACGAATGTTCGAACAATCTGCCACAAGAAAAGTATGGAAATATGCTCGTTATTGTTTCCCGAGCGACATTCAAGAGAATATCGATCGATTTATAAAGCAAATATCCAACAAGTGAATAATTTATTGTGGCGCGACGAAATCCGAGAGAATATTGTCTCACTTTATTTTTTGTATTAAATATCCCTAAAAGTCCCCCGCCATCCCTCGGCAAGCTCGGGATCCGCAAGAACGGCGGATAGGCCCGCCTACGCTAAAGCTTCGGCGGGCAGGTTGGCTCTTGAGTTTATACATAGCAGATGCAATTATCATTTGAACATCCAAGAAATGTAATTCTACCATGAAAACATATCATTTCATACTAATTGCAGTCATCTTTATTCTTGCAAATGATGGAACTTCTCTGGGTGTGCAATGAGGTCCTTGAACTCTCCCTCCGACTCAGAGGGGCCATCTTGCCTCTGACGTTAAGTTTTGCTACTTTCATTGTGAGTAGGTGAATCTCATTTCGTCGGTGTTATGCCAACTTCGTTATCCGTTAAATACGGATATTCACACCGCCACGAAAGTGAGACCTTTTCTAATTTACCATGCGCCATATTTCAAATCGATTTAAGGAAGAACCCAGCCATGTTAAGATATATAAAAACAACTGCTGCAATGATAACAATCATATCGTTATTTTTTGCATCGAGTTGCAAGAAAAATGGAAATCCGATCAACGATTCCAATTGTACACCCTTTAGCGGCATCACAAAAACTGACACTTTTGGTGTCATCATCGAAGATGACACTACCGATTGGCAACCACGATGGGATTTTCGTTGGGTTCCAATGGGAGGTAATCCAACCGATCACATACTATTTGCTCTGCCCGCGTTCCCAAATCCTGTGGGGAGAGATTCAATCTCTTATGGGTTTGACGAACGTAGATTGGGATGCAATATCAGATTCGCAATCGTACATGCCTCATACGTAGAAGCTAGAGTGTACGACAAACCAGACAGATGCATTACAACCCTTGTAGCGGAGACACTGAGCGCGGGGTATTATACCATACTATGGGAACTACGGGACAGTCTTCATCAGTCTGTTCCAGAGGGAATATATCGTGTGATAATTGCAGCCCAAAATGAACAAACTCATGGAGACATCCAGGTTTTGAGATGATATTTTCATCTTTGACAATCCAGCGCGGCACCTAACCGCTATAAAAATGGTGCCAAAGTATAAACCGAACGAACATCCCATTGCTCATCCCGTTCCCGATGACATCTGGAGCGGGACAACGTGATGTCATTTTTCCTCACTAATCAGTAGGAGACCAAAATGGAAAATTTTAAAATATTTTTGAAGCGATTATCAGTGATTTTCCTTTTTTTCATCGGAAATGGAATCTTTATTTGCCCTGCCCAGGCGGCTGATCCGGTTTTGTATTTTTCTGATATTGCGAGTGGGCCTAAATCGGGTAATAGCGATGCATCCGGTGCACGAACGCCGGGACTGGATGGCGCTATTGTTACTATTTGGGGAGTGAACCTTGGTGCGTCACAGGGTAATTCAAGAGTTGTTTGTAACAGCGCAGATGCCGCTTCATATTACTCGTGGGGTAATGCAACACAACCGGCGAACCTGTACTCCTATTACAGGATGCAAATGATTTCATTCCAAGTCAATCACCTTGCGCAGGATGGTCTGGGTGAAATATATGTAATGGATGGCGGCATACAATCAAATTCACTACCTTTTACCGTCCGCAGCGGAAATATATTCTTTGTCAAAGCGACCGGAGATGATAACGGGGGCGATGGAAGCTGGTCACAACCTTGGAGTACAATCAATAAAGCAGTCACGACAATCGCATCGGGTGATATTACATATATCTGTGATAGTGTTAATCAAATAACAGAGATCGATGCAAGTGCGTGTGTCAACCTCACTACTGATGGAGAAACCGGCAGACCAAAATCATTGATCGTGTATCCCAACGCCACATCTCGTGTAGGGAATGAAATTCTGGAACGTGCTTTTTTTGTCTGGAATGAAAGCAAAGATGGATACTCGACACATTGGGTTCTCTCAAAATTTACTGTGACAACAGGTCAGCTAGGTCTTCCCGCACAGACAGGATTTCGAATCATCGGGAATTACGTCACTGCACCGAACGGAGATGGGATGGATGGAGCCATCGATTGCGTCGGGAATGATATATTTGTTCTTGGTAATGAATGCACAAACGTAGGTCGAGCAGCGTGTGATAAACTCTACCATACGATCTATGTGAAAGGTGTTCGACAGGATTCAGGGCCGAGAGCGCCGACGGAATCGAGAAGAGATGTTGGCTGGAATTATGTTCATGACAATCTCTCCAATCGTGGTATCAATATTTACAGCGAACAGGATTCATCAGCATTTATCGAACAGCACCGAATTCACGATAACGTCATTCTCAACCAGCGTGGTGATGGAATAATGCTCGGATATTATGTGATAGGAGACAATTGGATTTACAACAATCTGCTTATCAATGCCGGACTTGGCCTGAGTGGTCGGATCCATCGTATCACTGTGGCATTCATATCAATACCGGACACGAATTCATCAATAAGACGGATGCTTATTGCTACAACAACACATTGTATGGTTGTGGATTTTCCGGGGCGGCATTCTCAGAGGAGACAGGTCATATTCTCATCTCACCGGAGGCACTCGAGCGATCGAGCGTTATTCAATTCAGCAATAATATCATATATTCGACAGGCGAGCCATATATGGCGACGGAATCTACAGTCCTGCCATCAGCTAATCATCTTAACTGCTGGTTCGGTGCCGGTACTGCGCCTGGTTGGGATACAGGTGCACTCAATGCAGATCCTCAATTTGTAAATTCTGGTGCAAATAATTTCCAATTGCAGAATACCAGTCCATGTGTCAATACCGGACTGAATGTGTCCTCAGTCGTCGAGAGAGATCTTCTCGGTGTACTTCGAACGACGAATCCATTCGATATCGGGGCGTATGAATATATGCTGTCGACTGTTATCAATGAAGACAGTCATAGCAGTTCACCATCTTCATTCAGACTGGAACAGAGTTATCCTAATCCGTTCAATCCTAACACAACAATCAGCTATCAGCTTCCAAGTAAAATCCGAGTCACACTCATAGTGTATGACATACTAGGCTGTGAAGTCGCAAGACTGGTGGATAGTACTGAAGATCCGGGATATAAGCGAGTGAGGTTTGACGGAACCGGATTATCCAGCGGTGTATATTTCTACATGCTCAAAGCCGGGGATTTTATTCAGACTAAAAAACTCATCTTGTTGAAATAATTGTAACCACCAAATTAATAATTGCAAAACATATAAAATAATTATTACCTTAATGACAGGTATTTCTAACTAAAATATTATCCTTATGAAACATCATCTTTATATTTTGATACTATTTTTAATTCCATTGGCACTATTTAGCCAGGAAGCCAAAGAAATTGACTTTGTAAATAATGCTATTCAATCGGCAAAAAAGGAGAACAAAATACTTGTCATTGAATTTTGGGCACCCTCATGCGGACCATGTATTAAATTGAAACGAGACATTTTTGATAATGATAAAAATAAAGAATTCTTGGATAAATATTTTCTGATAGTTAAAGTGTCGCCTGCCGATTCACTATACGAGTCTTTGTTCAAATACTTTAATCTTGTTTATCAGAGTTCGATAATATATTATGATGAAACCGGTAATGAGATTGAGCGTACAATTGGATATGATGGAGAAAAAGATTTGTATTTAGACTTTTTAAGAGACGTTGCTACCGGTAAAAATTTGTATAAAGATGTACTCGATAAATATCAAAAGGATACCTTAAATGTAATGAGTAATTTTTTAATGGCTAGAAAACTATTATTCAGATATCAATTTGAAGAAGCCAACAAACATTTTAACAAAGTCCTATTTTATGATTCTGAAGACAAACTTGGATTGCATGCTGAGTGCCGTTTCAGGATTGCAGAAAATGAGTTAATAACGACAGGAAAAATTGATAAATTGCAGAAATATATCAAAGTCTATGCAAAAAATGATTTCATTCCCAAAGCTTATATTTATTTAATAGATGATTTGAAAAACAAGAAAGATGAGATTGATTGCCTTACAACTTGTGAAGAAGCCTTTGCTAAATATCCTGAAAATCCTGAGATATTAAATAAATATGCATGGATGATTTGTACATTTAAAATTAAAAAGGATTATGCGAAGGCTCTAGATATGGTTCATAAAGCAATTATAATTAATCCTAATTATGCGAATTACTATGATACCCAGGCCTGGCTTTTTTTTGAATCAGGAGATAGAGAAAAAGCAATTCAATCAATGAAAAAGGCAATTGAATTAAATCCGCACCCTGTATATAAGGACGAACTTGAAAAGTTTATGACCCATTAAAAAACGCGCTATAACACTCATTTGATGGAAAAGCGTGGTGCTCGGCATTGCGTGCGCCGCCAGTCCATAAAAAAGGCAACTCATGAACAAAGAACTACTAATCACATTAGAGATCTCGTTGGTAGTCGTTGCGCCTTTGCTTTTTCTGTACCTGAAGGGAAACTGGCCCTTACGCACCATCATCCCTTGTCTCGTGAGCATACCTGTGCTCTGGTATCTTACCTACTCATTGTTACATGAGCTCAGCCATGTTGCTGGAACATACCTGGTGGGCGCCAAGGTCGTCGATTACAAGCTCATACCAAGATTCTGGCTGGGAGAGTTCGGACGCGCCTGGATCACAACTGACGGGATTACCCACAGTTGGCAGCAGCTGGTCACGTCATCCTTTCCATACTTACTGGATATACTGTGCATTGTTGCAGGCATAGTTGTTTTACGACGAGATTTGTCCAGGAATCCTTTTATCGGTGGTCTTGTCTTCATGCTTTTATGCCTCAGGCCTGCATTTGATTTCGTATGCGAGCCTATCGCATTTCTCACCGGCGATAGAGGCGACTTCTATGCAATTCAGGGCATCATCGGAAGCAACCTAACCTGGTTGTTTATAGTTTTATCGCTATGCCTATCGATGCTATCAATTTTGGTAATCTTGAGACGCTTTGTTGGGTTTCCGAAAATATTGCCTCTTGAGCCAAAGACATAATCACGACCGGCGATGCTGCAAAAACGACCGGCTCAGACCCGGGGTTTTATTCCCTTTAAATTCGTCCTCTAAGAAGACAAACCGAGGTAGGTAAATCATTTTATTTCCCCTGCTGGGCAACTACAGGATGTTCCTTCCCGGGAAACTTTTTCAACACTTGTGGATTATAGTAATATAAGAATCTGACAAGGATGAACACGTGAACACTCCTGATTGGCCCGTACTTCAGGAATTCGTCGATGGGAACGATTCGGCCTTTATCCAGATCTATAATGCCTATAAAGTCCCGTTATATCGGTTCTGCCGCAGGATGCTACGGAACGAGGAGGAATCAAAGGATATTGTGCAGGATGTATTTATAATGCTGTACAGTCATCCCCCATACCCCGATCCCCGCTCGAGGCTGAAATCGTGGCTTTTTACCGTCGCTCGTAACGGCTGTCTGAAGGCACTTCGGCGATCGAAATTCAATAAAGAGGAGGAATTATCAATGATGGTATCTCAGGAACTACCCGACGACGAAACCGAGCGTACAGAACGCGCACGAGTACTCCAGCACATACTCTCTCAATTATCGACGGAATACAGGGAAGCCGTCGTCCTCCGTGAGTGGAACGGGATGAGTTATGAAGAAATATCTGAAATTCTTCACACCTCGGTTCCAGCAATAAAATCAAGAATCTTCAAAGCCCGGAAACAGATCAGTACAATTCTCCATGCAACATACGGTGAGGAATGCCATGAATTGTGAACAATATCAGGAAAAATTAAGTGCGTTTTTTGATGGTGAACCGAACTGATCCCTCGATCGGAGAAGCGTTTACCCATCTCTTCGGATGTCCTACATGTCAAACGTTCTGGAGAGAAATAATTGAGTTCAGGGATATGGCCGTGAACGACCCTGTTCCCTATCCGGCTGAGATCGACCGGAGTATCTACGGTTTACAACGACGGAAAAGAAGCGCCCCTACATTCGAGTTCCATATCCGTTTGCCGCGTTTCGCTTTCGGGACGCTAATCGCCGTCTTGCTCACTCTTGCTTTTGCTGCGGGCTATATCATCAGTGAAAAAACGTCGGAACGAGCGGTTACGGTGCAAATGCCTGAATATGCAATGCCGGCCCGTGTCGTTTATGTGTATACGATCCCGGGCGCAACAGTATATGCAAATGAAGAGATTCACAACGGTTCGATAGAACTCAAGCCCGAATTACATCATAAAACCATTTATTGACCATTTACATCTGCAATTTAAGAGGTGCCGTCATGATTAAACGAATTATTACTTCTATTGTCACTATCATTGTCTTCTGCTGTCTATCATCAACGCTTTTTGCCTCGGATGGACAGAAACAGAAGCGGACTTCTCCCGGTATCGATGAAACGATCGACGTTGATGAGCTTCCATCCCCAACAAAACAGATTTCCCCGAAGTATCCCCCGGAAGCGAAGGCACAGGGTATTACGGGGACCGTATACGTCAAAGTTCTTGTCGGTATCGATGGAGTACCGAAAGATGCAAGGGTGATCAAGAGTGACGCTGCTCAGCTCGATACGGCAGCACTGGAGTCCTCTCTTAAGTGGCGTTTCAAACCGGCCATTCTCAAAGGTGAACCTGTTGAGGTCTGGGTGGTTATTCCGTTTAAATTTGCCCTCGCGAAAGATAAAGAAAAGCCAAAGGAGAAATAGTCGGCATATGAGTGTGTAAGATAGCGATTTTTAAACATTTCGTCATGCCGACATTTTCTATTATTTTTAAAATACCAAAAAAAAAGCCGGAAGCATACAGACTTCCGGCTTTTGAAATATTTCTTAATATCATACTATCATTTACTTAGAATCTGATAGAGGCCTCTCCCCTTTGGCCACTAGTCTTTTCGTTTTTTTCACCGCTTCAGTCAACAGAAATTCTATCTGTGCATTCGTGCTCCGTAAATCGTCCGCAGCCCACTTCTCGATTGCATTATAAAGATCTTCGTCGAGCCTCAGAAGGAATTTCTTTTTTTCGCTCACTGGTAGAGTGTCCCCGTATTGATTACAGGCTGTGCTTCGCGGTCCGAGACGAGCGCGACCATCAGGTTATTCACCATTGTTGCTTTTTTGTCTTCATCGAGCTCGATGATATGTTGCTCGCTGAGCATCTTCAGAGCGCTCTCGACCATCCCGACTGCACCTTCAACGATCTTCTGTCGCGCGGCAACAATCGCCTGCGCCTGCTGGCGCCGCAGCATCGCCTGGGCAATTTCCTGCGCGTAGGCAAGATGACTGATCCGCGAATCCTCGACGATCACACCGGCGATCTCCAGCTTTGCATGAAGCTGGCGTTTCAGATTGTCGGCAACTTCCTGCGGCGAGCCGCGCAGCGAAGCGCGTTCGTCGTCGTGCGCATCATAGGGATATTCGGACGCCAGTGCGCGAATTGCCATTTCGCTCTGTATAGCAACAAACTGCTCGTAGTTCTCGACGTTAAACAACGCGCGGGCAGAATCGGTGACACGCCAGACAACCACAGCGGCAATCTCGATCGGATTTCCGTTCAGATCGTTAACTTTCAAACGTTCGCTGTTAAAATTACGTATCCTCAATGAAACATGTCTGCGCACGACAAAAGGATTCGACCACCAGAACCCGGCATCGCGAACCGTTCCCATGTATCTTCCAAACAATACCAGCACCTTCGCCTCATTGGGATGAATAATGAAGAAACCGGACGGGATAGCTGCAATGATAAGAAGCAAGGGAATTATGAACCAGAGGATACCAATATCTCTCTCCATGATCATTACACGTAAAAGAAGAGCCTCGACTATGATAAGAATAATAAAAACGGCCGCCATGGCGAAACCGATAAACCGCCAGGCACGAATTTCAGAAATGGGTTGCATGTTTATTCCTCCTGTGTATGATATTATAATGATATCATAATAATATCATAATGTCAAGAGAAATTTTTACAATCGTGTAAAAGCTTTGGTAACAGCAATTTAGGCTGGCAATTCGGGGCAGTATAAAATAACGTGTTTTGGCGAACCACCTTTGTATCTCCTTACAGGTCGTAGACCCCCTTGGAAAAGGGGGAGATGGCCTATCTTTATTTCGACAAAATTGTTTTAAAGCCAGGTTACCGAGCGATGCACCGAGTCCCTCGACCGTTCGACGAGGTCTCGACAAGCTCGACCCAAGGCTCACGGCAGGCAGGCTCGGGACAAGCTTGTCGAGGTGTAGTCCTGCTCCGCTTCAGCTGAGCAGGGCGTCCTTCGGCAAGCCCTCGGCCTGAGCGGCTCGACCGAGCTCGCCGAGGTCTCGGGCCGAAGGCTCAGGACAAGTCTCGAGGTAACCTTTCACGCAAACGATTTCTGTACTGCCCTAAGGCATGTTTTGTTTCTGGATTCTTATGAAGTTGGAGTGAAGTTGGATGTAACCGTCATCTGAATCGATCGTTTCTGCTTCGCACTAAAAATAGCTCGATCCGTCCCAGCAATGTGTGCAGAGTTTTTCTTTTGGCAGTCCTATCGCATCTATCAAATCATCGAGCTTTTGATACTGTAAGGTTGTAAAATCAAGTCGTTTTCTGATCTGTTCCACCATAGCTTTATATTTTTCATTGCGGAAATCGGAATAGTCTTTCATGTCACAATCTTCTTTGCCTTCAAGCTGTTTTACCGCTGTGTGTGATGCAAGATCCAGATTGGATCTGGAGCGGCTGAAATTCAGGAATTCGCACGGAAAAGTGAGAGGCGGACAGGCGATACGCATATGGACTTCTTTAATCCCTGCTTCATGGAGATCGCGTACGTTATCTTTCAGCTGTGTACCACGCACGATTGAATCGTCACAAAAAACTCCCCTTTTGCCTTTAATCACCGATACGTTCGGTATCAATTTCATCTTAGCAACCAGATCGCGCATCTGCTGGTTCTGCGGCATAAAACTTCGCTGCCAAGTGAGCGTGTACTTTGTATAGGGACGTTTTATGGGGATCTTCTTTTCATTGCTGTATCCCATAGCATGACCGATACCCGAGTCCGGAATCCCTGCCACAAAATCGGCCTCGACAGAATCATTTCTTGCAAGTGCGGCGCCGCACCTGTAGCGACACTCATCCACGTTAATTCCCTCATAAAAAGATGGCGGGTATCCGTAGTACACCCAGAGAAACGAGCAAATCTGCATTTTGTCGTTCGGCCTGCGCAATTGCTCGTATCCATCGGCGGTAATCCGGATAACTTCACCGGGCCCTAAATATTTTTCAACTTCATAATTGAGATTCGGGAAAGAGCATGTTTCAAAAGCAACGGCATAAGCGCCTTCTTTTTTTCCCAATACGACAGGCGTTCTTCCAAGTTTGTCGCGTGCAACAATAATACAATTCTCGGTCAATATCAGAACGGAACAGGAACCCTTGACATGATCGTAGACATTCTGTATCCCGGATGTAAAATCTTCTCCTTCGGCAATCAGCATAGCGACGAGTTCTGTCGGATTAACCGCACCCTGACTGACTTCCGAAAATATCTGCCGCTGCTTCAGGCAGCGTTTTTCCAGCTCGGCAATATTCACAATTTTACTGACCGTTGCGACAGCGAATCGCCCCATATGCGATGTCACAACAATTGGTTGCGCCTCGGTGTCGCTTATGATGCCGATTCCGATATTACCGGAAAAGCGCGGTATATCGTCTTCAAATTTATTTCTGAAATATCCGTCTTCAAGATTGTGAATGACACGCTGGAATCCCGCTTCTTTCGAATAGAAAGCCATCCCTCCCCTCTTCGTGCCGAGGTGACAGTGATAATCGGTGCCATAAAATACATCTGACACGCATGTATCTTTTGAAATACTGCCGAAAAAACCGCTCATAAGTTTCCTTTTTGTGACAATATATAGTGATGGATATTTTTAACAATAAGCCGTTATATATTAAAAAAATAATACCAGAATTGGAATAATTATTTTTTATTTTTTTACTAATATAACGTTTACACAAATGGCTGTATATGTTTAGCGACCGTTCGCCATATGGAGGAATAATTTAGCGGGGTTTGTCTCATACGCTTACATTGTACTATAAAAATGGTGAAACAGGGATATCTTCGGGTTTCATTAGAATCAGGTATCTATCCGATCGAAGATTCTTTTTGAGAAGTACGAATCTAATGTGAATGGATAATGTTTGTAGAGACTGATGAGGAAGGTGATGATAGCAACAATAAAATTCCTGCCGATTGAAAAATAACTTATTTCGCTTTGAAAATAAGGGCCAAAGCATCCACACGACACATCGATACCGAGTATCATGCTGTACGTGACGACAGATGTGAATACGAGAAAAAGGATAGATGTCGCACGCAACATTATTTTCGTTTTATATCCGACGATCAATAATATGCCAAAAAGAAGTTCGAAAATGATCAGGGGAATCACAGATTTTAAGGCGATATCCGGGGGAATGCCAAGTCTCATGATAAATTTCAGGTAAAACTCTGAAGAAATATACTTAGCATAGGCGGAAAACATAAGAAATGCGCCGGTAAATATCCTGATAATTGCAGAGACAACGATCAATGCTTTCTGGAAGCGGGCATTATCAAAATATTTTTTGAACATAGCAGTATCTGCCTCCATGGTGTAATGACTCAGCCAATTCTTCTCTGCGACATCTGTATCTGCACTCCTTCAATATAAATAGAATTAATAGTAATAGTGCTGACACAGAGATCACAGCGTACTCCGTACTCGTCGTCCGGCACAAAGAACACAGAGTTTAAAATCTCTTTGTTAGTATTCCATTGGCACCATTTCAATGAATTCGAGCGGCATCAGAGGCATAACTTCGCCGTTGTGGCTGATACGAAATCTTAGCTGCTCGATAAATTTATCTTCAACTATTTGCGTCTGAAAAGGCATAATTTTCGGCATCAGGGCTTTGAAGTCGATCAACCCCATTTTCGGCATTTCAATGATTGTCACCTCTTCGCATTTTGGGATCCCCGCACGCTCTTTCGCAATCGCGATGGCTGTTTCAAGTCCGCCGAGAACATCGACGAGTCCTTTCTCCTTCCCTTCATACCCGGAATAGAAACGACCCTCGGCAACAGAATCGATATCATTATCGCTTTTTTTTCGGCCCAATGCAACTTTATGGACGAATTCCTTGTACAAATCTTTCATAATCTCTTCCGCCCGGGCGCGCTCCTCGATCGTCAGGTTACGGTCCGGAAGTCCTGCACCTATGAATGGCAGTGTAAATCCAAAACCGATGTCCGCATGTCCCCCGACCTGAACATGATCCGTCGACATCCCCATCCATTCTTTTGCCCCCTTGTTGTACAACCACCCTCCAGCAACCCCGATTGAACCTGTAATAGTATTGGGAGCTGCAACGATCGTATCGCCGTACATCGAAAGCCAATATCCTCCGGATCCCGCAACGTATCCCTGCGACACGATAACCGGTTTTTTACCTTTGGCCTTTTTCAGCGCTTCGGCGATATAATCCGACGCCAATCCATCACCTCCCGGCGAATCAACGCGTAGAACGATTGCCTTGATCTTTGGATTTTCTACCGCAGCATTCACATCTTCGACCAGCGACCGTGCCTTGATACCTTCATCCATGGCACATGCGCCGAGGGCATAGATGAGCGCAATCTGCTCTGGTTCTCCCCACCTGCCGTCGAACGGATGCTGATTTTTTAAAAGCGATCCGGCACTCCGATACTCCTTCTGTTCTCCTTCCAATTTTGTTATAACGTCCTTTACCGTTTCCCATCTTCCGAGAGTATCTACCAGTCCTTTTTCTATTGCTTTTTTAGATATAAAAACGACTTCCGTATTTACGAGTGAATCAAATTTTTCCGGAGTAAATCCACGCGATGCACATATGTCCGCTTTTGCCAACTTATAATAATCATTTACCAGATTTTGACGCTGCTCTCGATCGGCATCCGACATTTTTTCACGCGACAATGCCTCGTTAGCTGATTTATATTTGAAGAACCGCCACTCGTCATAACCAATTCCGAGTTTATCCAGTGTTCCCTTGAGATATGTAAGTCCGTTGTTGTATCCTTCAAGTATAATCATCCCCATTGGATCCATGACAATCTTATCTGCAACAGAAGCAAAATGATATGTATCGATATTCCCGCGATCCATAAAGATGACCAGATGTTTCCCCGCACTTCTGAATTCTTTTAATTTCTCCCGAAGCTCCCAAATTTTTTCTTTGTTAACATTCATCCCGGATATATTAATCGCTATGCCGGCAACACGCGGATCCTCTTTTGCTCCTTCGATAGAATTTAAAAGATCCGTTAAGGTTTTATTGTTATCGAATAATTGATATCGTTGATATACTATTATACCGTTCAGGTTCATATCGAGATATGATTTTTTCAATTTGAAATAAGTGTCGAACACATTTCGATCGTATGCACCGATATGGATGCCGTAGGTATTATGTGTGTATTGTCGATCCCTGTCATAGTTCGCCTGCGTCTCGAGTCCGACCATCCCCAGACTGAATTGGAACCCAAGCGCAAACGCTTTCGTGTCGTAATACCGGCCGATGACACGAACACCGGGGAGCGGCTCGATTACGGCGCCGACACTCCAAATGCCATCCTTCAACATTTGATTTTGCTGGATATCATAATCCATGAATGCAGTAAAGAGCTGATTACCTAATGGTCTGACTGCAAGATCGGCGGCTGCTTCGGCATTTTTTCCTTTAAATGACTTTACACCGACAATACCGAGTGAAAAATAGGGATTCGGACGGCTGAGAGTCCCGAGCGCAATAAAACTTTGCCGGTTGTACACTTCGACCTCTCCTGCCGACCAACCGAGGCTCAATCCGGTGCTGAAAGTTCTATCGCCGCCGCTTACAGAAATCCGATAATCCGTGACTGAACCAAGCGGTCCATTGTTATGAATAGCTCCGATTCCAATTCCTCGAAGTGCAAAAAAGCCTCCCCACCGGTTAAAATCGGTACATTTCCCATCTGCATCCGACCAGGTGAAATACAGGTCCGGCTTGTTGGCATATACAAGAAGAGCCGGATTATCGAATCCATAGAGACCGAATTTTAACGCCCCCGGCGGTGCGAGCTGGAACTGCCGCTGTTCATGGTATGCCGTTATACCAGATTGAGCGAATGAAAAGCCCGATACAATGAGCAAGCATAAAGCGAGAAGAATTAATCGTTTCATAAAACCCCCGGTAATGGTAAATGCAGGATATAGATTGTCAGTTTTTTTTATATACGATTTCACATTAGCGTAAGTTTCAACGGGTGATCGATAGATGAAAAGCAATCACTCCGCTTTCCTTCTCCCGGAAGCAGGAGCGAGAAACTCAGGCGGGACCCACAAAGAGGAAAATAGCATAGATGAAGGAAAAAGGCAAATATAAAATCCACATTTATAGAGCATTTTTTCCCGACTCCATAATTTCATTTTATATATCCGAAAATGGTGGACTCGAATTTGCCAATTCAATCGGTAAATAAAATGACAATAAAAATTTTCAATACCTCTTGACAAATGCCTTTTTATTTATTATAATATAAACGTATGTTTATATAAGAGATCATTTATATGGACGATGCACGGCAGCTGGAGCTTCTATTCCAGACCCTCGGTGAATCAAACCGGTTAAAAATCATCAAATTTATTGGCGAAAAGAAGTGCTCTGTGTCGGAAATTGTGGCTGAGACCGGACTCTCGCAGCCGCTAGTTTCGCACCATCTCAGGATTCTTCGGGAGCATAACGTTCTTGAGACGGAACGTCAGGGTCCGTTCGTGTTTTATAAGCTCAAGGACACTCGCATTTTAAGCGCCATCGGCATATTCCTCGATATCGCTCATTCACTCGGCGAGCTAAAGGATCGGGAACGTATGTTCTTTACACCCAGATGGTGGAAAATGTGTCGTTAATAATATCAATATTTATAATAGACAGAAAACCATGGAGGTTAATATGAATCTAAAAGAAAAAATGATGGAAACCATGATGGGATCTATGTCTGCTGAAGAGCGAAAGGAGATGATGGAAAAAATGATGGAAACCTTCTTCGCTTCAATGTCTCCGGAAGAAAAGCAGGACATGATGAAAAGCATGATGCCGAAGATGATGGAAATGATGATGGGAAGGGGCGGTTCGATGATGAGCATGATGGGATCTATGATGGGTGAAAAAGGTCCAATGTCAGAAATGATGAAATGCTGCGATGATTCCGGTGAAGAGTCTGAAGGCGGTTTTAATCCTATGGAGATGTGCAAACAGATGATGTCGTCCATACGACAGAGCGGCGAGATTGCCACATTTGCAACACCAGAGATTCGCAGCCTCTTTGAAGACTGGGTACGGCAAATCGAAGAAGAAATCGAGCAATACATTGACAAGAACGTCTCGTGCCAACCCGACATACTCGCATCATACTTTAAAATCTCAAAAGAAAGTGTGCTGTATATTCTCTTACGACTTGCTCAAAAAGGAAAAATATCGATCAATGTTGAGAAAAAATCTTCAACCTGACTATCAGAAATAATTACCAAGCGTTATCTTGATCCATTCATCGGCAAAATATCCGTAATGCGATTCAATAGTTCTCTGCCTTGAGATCCATTAGAGACACAGAACCGTGAATTTCCAATTGATTCAATGGCTTTTGATCCTGGCTTGTAGTAATCGGGAAATTTCCTGTACGGTGCCAGATAATCGATTGTCGTCTTGGCTTCCTCCCAGGTCATATATCCTTTCTCAAGCACCGTTAACAGCTGAGAGTTTAGTTCATCGTATCGCCATTGGATGTCGTCGAGAGTCTCCGGCAGCAATAATCGCCGTCCAGAGGTTCATTGCACACAATCGCATTTCAGGTGTAACGTAATGATTCGTTACGAGTACCATATCCGGTATGTTCTCACGTTGTGGAGTAAAATAAAAAGGGCCCGGGCAATTCTTATCAGTCCATATCTTGTTGATGAATCCCATTTTGCTAAAATCTTCTGCATTATAGGCATAGGAATAATGCGAATTTAATTTTTTATATGCCTCCACCAATGCATTATTAAAATGCTGGTATATGATTGGGTATGTATAGTGTATTCCATCGTAGCATGCATCCTTTACGCAAAGGAGCAGAGTGATTCTTAATCATATCTTCGAAGTGAGGATCAATCCCTTTAAGTAGATCTATGACCCATTGATCGGTATATGAAAGAAGATTTAGATTATCCACTGCCACTCCCGCCTCCAAAACACATGCCTTGTCGGTATTTCCATCGGCAAGGATATAATCCCATGACACTCCCCGCTGAGCATTTACAACTGATCTCGACTGCTTCATCGCAATTCTTACCGTATTGAATGCTTTGCCGTGTCAGGAGGAGCGAATTTAATCCGGGACGGTGGGTGCTGCAGTTCGCCGCCGGGGACATATCGACTCCGACACCGACTCTGTTGAGACTCAGACCTGCAATGGCGCCGATCATTCCCGGCGCAGCAACGCTGACTGTGGGAATTCCCTCATCCGGCCTGCGGATAATCATTGCGGCAGTATCCTGAAATACACCGGCATTCGGAAACATGAAATCCCGTCCAAGATAATGGAATCGTCTTTGAATTCGTGAATCGACTCCCGTAACCGAGAAACCGTTGCACATGAACGGAACTCTCAGGTGTTCGGGCTTGATTTTAATGGGAAATAATCTTTTATGAGGAAAGAGCCCGGTATATATATACGATAGAATCGCATCGATCCCGGCGTTGAGAACCCAGAGGCTTTCGCGATCGACGTGTGTCTGTTTATTGACTTCTTTGCACCCGTCGAGTATTCCATCCAGTTCTTCGACATAGTGAGGCGGAATATCCTGATACATGCTTTTCGAGATCCAGTAGATTATATCTTCGAGCACCTCGCCCAGGAGTGTCCGTATTGTGGGATCTTGAATTTGAAGATTGATGTAGTCGAAGACAATGTCATCATTGAAATCCGTGCACATACGTTCGATCTCGGGTTCCGCCAATTTCCCCTGCAGATAGCCCATCGTATGGGGATCTCCTTCAAGATAGAATACCTTTTTCTTCTTTCCTGTCGTTCCGATAACAGCTGTCGCATGCGTCGCACGAATTCCAATTTTTTCTCCACACAAAAGAACATCCGATGTCCTGTCTACATCATAGCCGTCCTTTTTGAAAGCCGCGATAAGTGTATCGACGCGATCATCAATTGAAGAACTCATGGGTCAGATTCCTTCCCGTAGATTAAAGTAATTCTTCTGTTCTATCGGAATAGCTGTTTTTGAGGAAAGGGTCAAAGGGATTCAAAATCATTTGCGATAATAATAACAAAAATACTAAATAATAGCAAGAATTTAATTATTAATCGTATTTAAATTACTATTTCCTTTTTGTGAACAGCAAACCCGACCAGGTAGCATCGACAGAGCATATTTTATAATCGACCAGCCCGGAAGCGAGTCCGGTCTTTCTTACAACGTTTTGTGATAGGTTTGAAGAGACTCCGAGCCTTTCTTCGGCCACAGAATCCAGACTGCTTCATTTTTACTATATTTTGACACCTTTTGAATATTTTCCTGAAGTTCTTTTTCTGATTTGACAAACCAGAGCGTCAGATCTCTCTCTTTTTTAAGCTTACTCTGGATTCTCACCCCGTCCGGCAGACGGCCGAGCGTCTTTTTAAATTCTTTCGGTGGATTGATAATTCCGAGTATAGTATTTTCCTTTATTCCCAATTTTTTCAGCAGCGGAATTCCCATATATGTGTCAAACAAAGATTTAGGCGCTACGGGATTCTCTATCGGATTTGTAAGAGCTTTTTGTATTGTTCTATGTATCTCCGGCCATGATGTATAATGCGCATCCGGTATTAATTTCTTTATACGATCTACTTTTTCTTTTTCACCCTCTACGAAGATCAAAGGTACATACCGTGTAGATTTCGACTGCCGGACGAACATGCCTAGATCACGCCCTTGCGATGGTAGTCGCGTTAAATCTATTACGAATGCATCTGCTGGATTTTTTCGCAGTTCGCGCATATCCTGCTGCCCGCGGATTATGCTGTGAATCACTTTAAAGCCTCTTTTTTTAAGAATAGAGGATTTTTCTTGCGCTTCTTTTTCGTTCCAGTGTATCAGGCGGATGGTATGCATGGTTTTAATCTAAAGTGCTTAAATCAAAAAGTCAATGCTTGACATTACTACTGAAATATACTAATATTTACGCACCCTGCACCAGAAGTTTCATCATCAAGTCGCTCCCTCGCTCAGTGTGACGGTGATGTTTTTCTATGCTTGCAAAAAGAATCAACGCCACGCTTCACTAAATTACGATTTCTTCGAGCGACTGAGTCCCTGTTTTTTAAGTGACGACGAAGTTGAAACGTGCTAGATGGCCCGGGAGACACTTCTGCGCCGGTGAAGCATCCGCTTTCCGGGTGGAGACTCGGCCGCCTTCCTTCGATTTCGCTCAGGTAAGTCGGCGGGCTCGCTCAGTTTGACTTTTATGTTTTAGCGACAATTGTAAAATTTGATAGTGTTCGTTGCCGCAATCCGTCCCATTTTAGGGACGAGATCTCGATCCTGCAGAAGCTGAATCAGACTTACATGCCCACCATCTTTTGCGCTTTTTACGTACCAACTTTGTCTGGTGGGATTGGCGGAGCTCGGGTCCATTGGCTGGCACAGTCTGCGAAAGAAGGAAGGAAAAGAAAATGAACACATCATGGAGCATTGAACGAATTATCAATTTTCAGAAAGAAAAAATATGGGGGGATGGATACGCACAACTTGGTTCTCATGACAGCGCCGGTCACCGATATGTGGTTGACTTCTGGAATCACTGGGTAGGCTGTCTGGGTGCTGATGATAGGCTGTGCTGGTCTGCGGGTTCTACCCCCCAACCCGAGAGCGATTTGCATATCCCAGCCGATCTATGTGGACCGGGTTATGTGACGGTTACACCTGCTGGAAAAATCCTCGTTGCCTGTTTTAATGGCAATGCAGTTTATAATATTGACTTGGTGCACAAGCAAGCATCAGTTTTCATTGATGGCCGCTTATTGGGCCTGAAAGACATCGGCAATTGCGAATACGATTTAGATGGAAATATCTGGGTAAATGAAGTAGAAGGAGGACGAGTCTGGCAGTTTAGCGCCGAAGGCAATCCTCTTCAGACTATCGGAACCGGCCGGACAGGTTTTCAGTTTGAAAACGTTCCATTTGAGGAGGTACAATTCAGTTGGATTTTTGATCTACGGCGCGGTCCTGATGGCAATTTCTATGTCCTGGACAGCAAAAATTTTACGGTTCGGAAATTGGATTTACGCCTACGTATTGTTTCCACCGTCGTCGGCAACGGCCAAAGCGGCTACACAGGAGACGGGGGCGACGCTTGCAAGGCAACTCTGGGTTACAGCCCGACAGAGCGTTATGGTGGTCCTTGGTCACTATCGCTGGACGAGGTTGGGAATATCTTTATTGGCGACACACAAAACCATGTGGTTCGGATGGTAGAGCGGTTCACCAACATTATTTCAACCATTGCCGGTAAGCCGCATGCGATACAGGGCTTGCGCAATAACCCTGCTGAAATCAATCCGTTGAACCTGAACTTTCCTAAGATTTGCGGCATGGAATACTGGAACGGCCGCTTGTTCATCCCAGAGTGGAGCGGTGACTTGGTGGTTCTGGCAAAGACCTGATTAAAGCTGATGATTCGTGCAAAGAGTTTAAGATCGACTATTAGGCAAAAGTACAACGGTGCATAAACCAAAGGTGAATTATAGTTGTAACCATCGTACTTAAGTGAGAAGACTATGCGGAATAACACGAAGATAGGTTCGAATCGTAAAAAGATTTATATCATCGGAACCATTCTTATCATAACGATTTGTGCGATCGTAGTCGCAGTCGTGCTCCATATGAAGCGCGCGCAGAAAACGGATCTGGCAAATACGAACTATCATGCATTACTGACAGACCTAACAAATCTTGCCACCAGAGCGCAACAATATTATCGTCTCCCCACTGAATTTGGTGGTGGAGGAAGATCATTCCGCGGTTTGAACGACATTCAGAGGTTGACGAAGTATCCGACCAACACCAACGGTAATTACGTGATTCTCGATTGCAGCGACAGCACCGTCACACTGCAGGGCACAGGAGTTGAGCGAAACATGCACGACTCATTGTTGCAGATAGGGATGCTGGTGAGCCCCGACACCATCTCCATCGTGGCAGACAACTTCTCTCGGGAGACCGACTTTACAACACGTCCCCCCGACAGAACCGCTCTGGCCGCCAACCAGAAGCTTCTTGATGAGGCTTTTTTCAAGAACCATGACCTTGTACTTCATGGCAGCTCATGATGCTTGGGGAACGCGCCCAACAGTATTATCGCCGTCCCGCTATGCTTGGCGGGGGAAACAATTCATTCAAAAGCCTGGATAACATATCAATGCTTACGCTACACCCGATCAACCAGAACGGGAGGTACGAGTTGATTGCGTTCTATGATAGCTCCATTATTCTCCAGGGCACCGGCGTAGAGAAGACACGGAGCGGTTCATTGGTGCAGGTGAGAATAGAAGTTACGGCAGACAGACTTTCAGTAATTCCTGATTCTGCCGGCCCGGCGCCAACGCAGCTTCAAAGACCGAATGAACGCGGCGCCACATTTATCGAAAATGCCATACGCGCAAACCACGACGCAGTTCTCAACCATCTCATGATGCTCGCTGCACAGGCACAACAATACTACCGTCGCCCGTCATCATTAGGCGGAGGTAACGGTTCGTTCAGAAATCTGGATATTCAAAAAATTCAGGGGAGCCGGATACCCCAAGATGGTTCATTTGTCATTGCAAGCGTCAATGACTCTTCGCTTGTTCTCGAGGGGACGTGTAAGGAACGCAAACCGGATGGCGGGTTGATCCGGATACAGATGTTGGTGAGGGCGAACGGAGATTCTCTAATATTGGACACACTGCTGAAGTAGGCATGGTATCGCAATCCATCAGGCATTTAGAGCTCTTACATCAGTCTAGAGTATTTTAAGATTTTTCACAAAGCAACGAAAAGGAGTAATCATGAAGACAGTAAAAATCATGCCTTGCCTTGACATGAAAAATGGTCGTGTAGTCAAAGGGATTCATTTTACCGAGCTGAAGGATGCCGGCGATCCGGTAGAAAATGCGAGACTCTACCAACGTGAAGGAGCGGATGAATTAGCTATGCTGGACATAGCTGCTACGGTCGAAAATCGTAAAACCCGGCTGGAATGGGTAAAGAGTGTGGCTGCTGTGATTGAAATTCCGCTGACAGTAGGAGGTGGTATTACTACCGTAGAAGATATTGCATTGTTGCTCGAAGCAGGCGCGGATAAGGTATCAATGAACAGTGCGGCGGTCAAACGCCCGGCACTGGTTCAGGAAGCGGCCAGGCAATTTGGATCCGCAAGCATCACGGTGGCGATCGATGGATGCCGGAATAAAGCTATGCCTTCGGGGTTTGAATTAGTTATCGCCGGAGGTACACAACCGGTCGGTCAAGATGCAGTTGAATGGGCGAAACAGTGTGAGGGGCTTGGAGCAGGTGTAATTCTACCGACCAGCATGGATGGGGACGGGACGCAAGCCGGATACGATCTTGAATTTACACGGGCTATAGCAGAAGCCGTTACGGTACCGGTTGTGGCATCAGGTGGGGCGGGAAAATTATCGGATTTCTACGATGCTGTGACAATTGGAGGGGCCAGCATACTGTTGGCCGCTTCAGTATTCCATTATCGTCTTCTTAGTATTCAACAGGTCAAAGAATATCTGCGAGACAGAGGCATAGGAGTCTCTTTGTAGAGTGAAAGGATTCACTGTGTATTGCTCAATACATCCCACCTTTATCTGGCGGAATTTAGATCCGTAGAATGGTTACGTACAATGACGAAACAAATTATAATATAGCGGACAAATTCGCACAGATTCATGAACGCTTATCGCGGTACATGAAACATTTTACCATGCCCCGGAATGATCCAATCGGTATATTCAAGAATCCTTTTCCTACTGGCAATCAAATTATTCATGTCGTAAGCAGAGGAATCTTCCCTGTTGATCAGATCGTCCATACTCGTTTCCTGTTGCTCGTCATCGCACCACCAGAAAACATCGCCAACGATCCCTACTTTCCCATATTCCCGGGTCTTTATCAGTAACGAACAGTCTGTCATGTCGTGCCCTGGTGTAAACAGTATTCCTATCTCAGTACCGGGTATTTTTTCGCCGGTATCCTCCATACTGCCGTCATAAGAATATATGTATTTGCCGTCGATTGTCTTTGCTTTTTGAAATATTCCGGCCAGCAGTGAATGATCGGGATGAGAATGGGTAAGGAGAACAAAATTGACATCCTCGGTCGCAATATCCCATTTTTCCAGAGAATGACGAAGCAGCTGTCTGTCCAATCCGGGATCGACGATGATCGTAAATCCGGCGTCCTGGAGCAGCACGACTGTAGACGAAGCGTATAGTACTCCTTCTTTTCTCCTGACATAACCTTCGACAAGAACTGTAAAATCCGTCATGGCGAATCCTCTATTCCGTTTTTATTATTCTTAATTATTTTATACTACTTTAATGTCAATGATGTGGATGCCGGTGCTGCAGAATATGCGGTCGTTCCAGTCCATGTGCGAGCATGAACTCCTCATTATTCAACAGCTCTACCGTCGGGCCGTCTGCAACGATACGACCGCCATCGAGTACGATCGTGCGCAGACAGAGCTCGACGACCAGCTCCAGATCATGCGTTGCTATGATTTTCGTCGCCGGGAGTGATCTTAGAAATTTTTTCAGCTCCCTCTTCCCTTTCGGATCGAGGTCGCTTGTTGGTTCATCGAGCGCCAGCATAGAAGGTTTGCAGGCGAGAATTCCTGCCAGGCAAACCCGCTGTTTCTCTCCCCCGCTTAAATGATGTGGCGAACGTTTATCAAATCCTTCGAGTCCGACCTGAACGAGGGCTTCGTGAACTACTTTTTGAACCTCCTCTTCACTTACCCCGAACTGTCTTGGTCCGAAGGCGACATCTTCGAACACCGTCGGACAAAAAAGTTGATCGTCGGGATCCTGAAAAAGAAGTCCGACCTTCCGGCGTATGATATCCATAACCGCTTTCGATATCGGCTGATCGAATATACGGACTACCGACAAGCCATTGTGATCCTCCGGCAGAATCCCATTAAGATGAAGAAGAAGCGTTGATTTGCCGGAACCGTTCGGTCCGATTATCGCCACACACTCGCCTTCATGAACGTTGAAGGTAATATCGTTCAGTGCTTCTTTTCCATCGGGATACCGGAACGAAAGGTTTTTTACACTGATGGCACAACTCATTTCCACCCCCGTGCAGTCATGGCCGAGTAGATTTTCTCGGCGCGTTCTGTCGATCGGACGAAAAGCTGACCGATAAGCGTAGCCAGTGAGTACCACAACTGTGTCTTGTGCTGCACGAACGTCCGGCTTAGCCGTGCCCTGTGCATACGTTCTGCCTCGTCAATCAAAACGAATAGATATCGGTACATGAGAGCCAGAACTGTGATAAAGATCGCCGGCAGATGGAACCGCCGTAAAATGGTAAGAAGCTCCGAAAATTGAGTTGTATTTGAGAGAAGAATAACGGTCAAAATGCATAGTGTACTTTTCATAACGATAGTAAAAAACCTAATGCCGCCTTGAGGCTGGAGAAGGGAAAGTAATGCTATTCCGAGGATCAACAACTCCAGAAAAAACAACCTCTTAATAACAAAAAGCCATGGTACCGAACTGAAATATAGTGTAAGAAGAAGAATCACTATAATAGCAGGGAAGACAAAAAACCATGTCAGGGGAACTCCTATAATCACTACAATGATGAAAATTGCAGCAACAAATTTTCCAATCGCCGGTAGTCTATGGACCGGGCTTTCTAATCTGCTATATCGGTCAAGAAAATCGTGGCGCATGCAATATTCCCTCAGTTGCGATGATAAAAAGATAATACCACAGCAATTAAATAAAGACATATGCGGTACTGTGCTCCCTTTTCAATATCAAAATTAATTATGGGAGCACCGACACAGGTCTTATGATAAAAGAGTACACGGAGATTTTAAAAAAAACAGAGAACAAACTCTGTGTACTCTGTGGCAGTGCCCCTATTATTTACTCTGATTTTGAAGATGAGGTCACAGCACCATCAATGTTCCTTTTTTAATAGCCTGGTGTTATATTTTTCTAAAAGCTATCTATTTATATATATTTTTTGGAACGAGCATTCTGGCCAGGACAAATGAAAGACCAAAGACGACAATGACTCCCACAAGACCCGCGATCGCTGTTGCAGTTGTTGCCGATCCGATTCCCGGAACAATATAATCAGGCAAAGGAGCGTTGACAACCAGCTGGGTACCGGCTTTATGCCCGAAACCCAATGAGGCTGCGACTTTCTCGAGACCATCGGGCCATCCCGATGCAAATGGGGCCACAAATAATATCAATCCGAGTGCAATTAGTAGTCCGTATACGACAACTCCGGCAGTTTTTTGTGCAGCACTTATTTCTTCTTTTTCAAAAAGAAGTTCCGGCCTCGTTTTGCCGATCGCGACAATAATGAACGCGGTGATGATCCCTTCGCCGAGACCGATAAGCATATGAATATTCGTCATGGCTGGAAATCCTGCATTCCAGGATACCGTGTCCGACCATGCAAGCTCACCCGTACAGCATATTGAAGCAATCACCGTCGAACACCATGCAGCAAATGCCACTGCTGCAATCCGTCCCCGCTCGCCCCCAATCAATCGGCGGACGAGAAAATATATTACGTATCCCAGAAGCGGGGCTGCAATTGCCATATTAAAAACATTCGCTCCGAGTGCAAGAACTCCGCCGTCGGCAAATAAAAAGCACTGGACTATGAGGACCGACGACATGACGATGATTGCCGCACTCGGGCCAAGGAGAACGGATACGAGAACTGCACCCATAAGATGACCGGACGTTCCACCGGCTACCGGAAAGTTCAACATCTGGGCGACAAACACAAACGCTGCCGCGAGTCCCATCAACGGAACATTCCTCTGCGGCATATGACTCTTCACCTGCCGTAACGCCATCCCGAGCCCTGCGACAGATAATATCCCTGTTGTGATAGCGGTTTTTGTGTCTATAAATCCATCAGGTATATGCATTACACTTTTACCTGCCTAACGCATATTTCTTGAACCAATCGACCGTTCTTTCCATGACGTTGATATATTGATTTGGCTCGGTCCGGAGTCCGTGTTCCGCACGCGGGTAGATAACAAACTCAACGGTTCTCCCTAGTTCTTTTAGGGCTTGGTACATTTCTCGTGAATTGGAGATATTCGTGTACTTGTCTTCTGTTCCCTGGAGAATTAATGTCGGAGTTGTGATATTTCTTACATAGGTCTGTGGAGCCTGTTTCACCCAGCGGCTGTTCACATCAATCGGTCTGTCCCAGTAATTATAGCCAAGATACATCTGCTCAAAGGCGGGCTGCCAGGAGTTTCCCCAATCCGTAAACAAGCTGAACATAGTATACATGGAAATTGCTGCTTTGAAGCGCGGTGTCTGCGTAATTGTCCAGTTCGTTAGATAACCGCCATAGCTTCCCCCCATCACACCCATTTTTGTAGTGTCTACCATCCCCTCGGCAATCAGGTAATCCACGATATCCATCGCATCGCGGTAGTCACCGCCCCCTAGATCGTACCTGATGGATTGTCCGAATTCGTCCGTATATCCCGAACTTCCACGGACATTGGGCATGACCACTATCGCTCCTTCCTGTGCTAAAAGCTGTACCGGATATTTCTGGGTAAACGTATTCTCGTAATTGTCATAAGGGCCGCCATGGTATACAAGCATTAACGGATATTTCCGGCCTTCACGATAATCGGCCGGTTTGACAAGGATTGCTTCGATATCAAACTTTCCATCACGACTTTTCACCGTAATAACTTCTTGCTTACGTAATTGATATGTATCGAGCTGTTTTGAATATTGTGTAAGAGTCTGGAGTTTTCCTTTTTTCAGAAGAACGACTTCCTTCAATGTCGATGATGTTTCATTTGTCGTTGTGATCGTGCCGTCCTTCGCCACAGATATATCACCAAAAACATTCTGACCTCCAACGACATTCTCTATTTTTCCGTTTGTAACCTCGATGCCATAGAGATTAGAATATGTTTTTTCGCCGATCCGGACAATTATCTCTTTCCCGTTTGGAACCCACTCGAATTGTTTCACGCTCCAGGGGAAGTCTTTGGTGAGGCTGCGCACATTCTTCCCGGTCTGGTCCATGATGGTGAGTTCAGTTTTTGCAAATTCGATATCGGGAACCGTTTGCGTGATGAAAGCAATACATTTCCCATCGGGCGAAAAGTAAGGATGAATTTCGGGACCCGCCATTGCAGTCAGTTGTGTCTGGATTCCATCGA
Source organism: Ignavibacteriota bacterium (assembly GCA_963776275.1). Classification (GTDB taxonomy): domain Bacteria; phylum Bacteroidota; class Ignavibacteria; order UBA10030; family CAVZMI01; genus CAVZMI01. The sequence continues at coordinate 161,061 of CAVZMI010000018.1, read as the reverse complement.
GGTCGATTGTCCAGATATCAAATTTCTGCTCGTCATTATATTCACCTGTATAATCTGTCTGGTATATAATCTTTTTGTTGTCGGGTGACCATGCGATGTTCTCTGCTCCAGGGTCCAGTGTTTTAATTTTTTTAATTGTTTTTGTGGCAATATTGAGTATCAAGAGGTCTTTTCCAGGTTTCCGATCAAGGGAAGACGTCCAATCCATCTTCAGTTTTGTTTTCTTTTCGGTCTCTGCCCGTTTTTCCGGTGAGATCTCCTCTTCAGCAAGTATCGCTATTTTTGTGCCATCCGGTGACCACGTATATTCTTCGATATCGCTGCTTTGATTCGTTAACGCGACAGCTTCTCCTCCTTCCATCGGAAGGGCAAAAAGCTTTTGGATTCCGGAGTCATTACGAACCTTTTCATTTAATGATTCTCGTTTCGAAAGAAAAGTCAGCCACTTTCCATCGGGCGACCAGTATGGTGATGAGCAGTCGGAGGCCGATGTTGTCATCTGCCGTACTGATTTTTCAGCAACCGAGACAACGTATATCTGCGTTATCCATCGGCTTGCCTGCAGATCCGGTTTTCGGATTGTAAAAGCTACCTGTTTCGCATCGGGAGAAATCATAGGCGATGCCGGGATCTCGTGCTGGATCAGATCCGCCGCTGTAAAAGTTTTTCGTTGTGCAAATCCGGCGATTGAGAACAGCACGATGAAATACAGCATCAAGGAGAATAGAAAATGTTTTTTCATTAAGAACTCTGGAAAGAATGTGAATCCATTATTATTACCATAAGGTAACTCTAATCGGCCTGGTTTTCAAGATATTTGTACTTTGATTTGATTCTGACATACGTGAGGATAAAAAGTACATCGACACTCATATCCTACGCCTTACTTATCGCCCCCTTCCCCTTGTTTCTCCGATTATCCCATCAACAAAAGACCTCATCTTCTCGTAATGCGATCCCTTCCAGAATATTTGATCGCATCTTTTGCAATAGAAAAATTCATCATAGAATTGTCGCACTTTCAGAGGAAGCCGGTCGACGATCTTTTCTTTCCGAATCGGCTCCAGGAGTGTATTACAGCGAATACATCGGCTAAAAGGAGAGGTGGATGAGAAGAGATCGAAGCGGTGAAGAATTTCTTCGATTTGTTCCCGGGGATCATCGGAAAGAACCCGGTAGCCCCGAGTAAGCGTTTCGTTTTTGAGTAATTCTCTGTCTTTACTCAGTAAGCTGCCTTTCCTCCTTAACAGAAATATCAAGAAGTCGACTGTCTGTCGCACCAGAATCATAGAGCGTATCAAATCCCAGCATGCGAAGGAAAGACGCAAGCTTGCCAAGATGGATATCAAGAATGAACCGCGGCTGGCGAAGCGGTGTTGAGCGGATTCGGGTAACCTCGCGTATGTCTAACGACTCAAATATGGGATAGCAACTCAGTCGGTCGCCGTCGTTGAGTGTCTCATGCAGCGCGACCGATTTGCCGTTACGCAGGATAAGGTCGACATTCTCAGGTGGAATATTATTGGAATTCAAAAAATCAGATATTTGCTGGCCGTCTTGAGAGGCACAGAGAGTTTCTTTACCCCTTCTTTCCTGAGGTAAGAAATCGTTTAATTCCGCATAAAATCGGACGGTAACATACGACATGGCTCTACCCTTGCTGGCCATAGGAAACTACCATTCATTGATCTCAAAAGCAATTCTTGATTCTCTATAAACTTATATTCATATTATATATACTTCTCTTGATGCTGCAATTATAAAATATGTTCATCTTTGGTTTCTTTACGTTAATATTTCACTCACCGACAACTCACATTAAAAGGAGAAATGTCCTATGTTCAAAGAATTCATTGATTTCATTACGCAGTATGGGGTCGTCGGCCTCGCAATTGCAGTCATTATCGGGGGTAAATTGAACACACTCGTCGCATCACTTGTCGATGGTCTTCTCATGCCATTAGTGTTGTTTTTCATCCCCGGTGGTAATTGGCGGACCGCAACGCTTGATCTGGTTCGTTTCATTTCCTCCCCGGCCCGATTCTTGGAGCGCTTGTTGATTTTGTGATTGTCGCTTACGTCATATATATCATTGCAAAATATGTGTTGAGAGAAGAAAAGGTTACCAAAAAATAATCCTACGGGAGAAGATAATGAAAAATATTTTCCTTTTTTTATCCGTTTTTAGTCTTGCTCTTTGTGTTGAAGCACAAACACAGCCGATACCTCCTCCTGCTCCCGAATACGGCTGGAAGCACACTCTAATGACCGCGCTAACAATCAACCAGACTGCTTTTACCGATTGGGCCCAGGGGGGTGTGAACTCTCTTTCATGGGGTGCGACCGCGGATGGAAAATCAATCGATAATATGGAAACAATGCAATGGTTGAATGTCTACCACTTCGCTTTCGGTCAGACGCGGGTCGGGGATCAAGGAACGAAGAAAACCGATGATAAGATTGAACTTGAGTCCATCCTGACATATAAAACCGGCGGGTACATTGAACCGTATGTAGCTGCGACTCTTAAGACGCAGTTCGCACCGGGCTATACCTACGATGCTAACAATGCACGCACGCAGGTTTCGAACTTCTTCGATCCGGCGTATCTCGTTCAGAGTGCCGGCGCCTTTTATCAACCGACGAAAGAAGTGAAAACACGGCTTGGACTTGCGCTTCGCGAAGTGCTGACGAGTCAATTTACGGGATATGCAGACGATCCGAAGACAACGACAGTAGAAAAAAGCAGCGTGAATGTAGGCCTGGAATCGGTGACCAATGTCGAGTTCCTGCTCGATGATAACGTATTGTTCACCACGCAGCTCGAATTATTCAGCGCTTTTAAAAAACTGGACGAGGTGATCGTCCGTACCAACTCCAGTATTATGGCAAAGGTCGGGAAATATATCACCGTAGCCCTCAACCTTCAGCTGATTAACGAGAGACAAATTACGCCGAGGACGCAGGTGAAGCAGACGCTGGGAATGGGTGTGAGTTATACGATTTTTTAACATTGCTTATGAATGGCTTTTTCAATTATGAAGCCGGTTGTCGTGACTGGCTTTTTTATTCGCCATAAGAGAAATGTTTTTCTTGCAGTAAAGAACATTTTTGTTTATAATAGTTAAATAATTTAGCATTATGCTATTTCAACTCTGCGTCCTCTTTTAATCCTTAGTGTACTCTGTGGCAGTGCACCTATTATTAAGTCAGATTTTAAAGATGGGGGGCACGGCACCATCAATGTTCTTTTTTTATTAGCCGGGTGTTATATTTTATCAAAGAGAAAAGCCAGCACCTCGGGAATAAAAGACTATCGAATTCCAGAAAAAACAGGAACCCAAATGCCAAAACGCGAAGATGTAAAAAAAGTGCTTATCATCGGATCCGGACCCATCGTCATTGGTCAGGCATGTGAATTTGATTATTCAGGAACCCAGGCCTGCAAGGCATTGCGTTCTTTGGGTTATAAAATAGTCCTCGTCAATTCAAATCCGGCAACGATCATGACCGATCCTGGCATGGCTGATTTCACCTACATCGAGCCGCTGAACGAATATGCTCTTACCGAAATTATTAAAAAAGAACGGCCCGATTCTCTTCTCCCGAATCTAGGCGGACAGACAGGTCTAAATCTATCATCGATGCTGGCAAAAAGCGGGGTTCTGGAAAAATACGGCGTCAAAGTCATCGGAGTGAATGTGGATGCAATCGAACGCGGCGAAGACCGCACCGCCTTCAAGGAGACGATGACACGCCTAGGAATCGATATGCCGAAAAGCAAAGCAGTGTATTCCGTTGAAGATGCGGAAAAAGTTGCCGAAGAACTCGGCTACCCTGTTGTGATACGCCCCGCCTATACGACTGGGCGGCACGGGAGGCGGGCTGGTATACAACATAGAAGAATTGGACACAGTTGCGGCACGAGGCTTATCTGCAAGCATTGTACATCAGATACTTATCGAAGAATCGGTCCTCGGGTGGGAAGAGCTCGAACTCGAAGTGGTACGGGATTCCAAGAACCAGATGATCACCGTCTGTTTCATCGAAAATGTGGATGCGATGGGAGTCCATACAGGCGATTCGTACTGCACGGCACCGATGCTGACCATCGATCCCGAATTGCAAAAGAGACTGCAGAAATATTCATACGATATTGTCGAAGCCATCGAAGTGATCGGCGGAACAAATATTCAATTCGCCCATGATCCTCAGACCGGAAAAGTCGTGGTGATAGAAATCAATCCGCGTACATCACGTTCGTCGGCCCTTGCATCAAAAGCAACAGGCTTCCCGATAGCTTTTGTCTCCTCGCTTCTCGCAGGTGGACTTACCCTGGACGAAATTCCCTACTGGCGCGATGGAACTCTTGAGAAATATACGCCATCCGGCGAGTATGTCGTCGTAAAATTTTCCAAGTGGGCGTTCGAAAAATTCGAAGGTCTCGAAGACAAGCTCGGTACACAGATGAAAGCCGTGGGCGAGGTCATGAGCATCGGGAAAAATTACAAGGAAGCATTTCAGAAATCCATTCGCTCTCTCGAAACAGGACGCTATGGATTGGGCTTTGGCAAGAATTTCAACAAAAAATCGCTGGACGAACTGATGAGCATGCTTACTCATCCTTCCAGTGAGCGGCAGTTCATTATGTATGAAGCAATACGAAAAGGTGCCGACATAATGGACCTCTATAAAAAAACTTATATTAAACCCTATTTCATCCAGCAGATGAAAGAGCTCGTTGAACTGGAAGAACGAATCCTCGGCTACAAGGGGAAGAAATTGCCCGACGAACTCCTCATCCAGGCCAAAAAAGACGGCTTTGCAGATAGATATCTTTCAAAATTGCTGGATCTACCGGAGAAGGAAATCAGGGAACGGCGTATTTCTCTCGGCGTCGTCGAAGCATGGGAACCGGTGCCGGTCAGCGGTGTAAAAAATGCGGCATATTATTTTTCAACATATAATGCACCCGACAGGGTGCCGGTCAGCAAGAAGAAGAAAATCATGGTGCTTGGCGGCGGCCCCAACCGTATCGGTCAGGGAATCGAGTTCGACTATTGCTGCGTTCATGCCGCGTTTGCAATACGCGAGGCAGGATTTGAATCGATTATGGTGAACTGCAATCCCGAGACCGTGTCGACCGATTATGATACATCCGATAAATTGTATTTCGAGCCTCTGACGGTTGAAGATGTATTGAGCATTTATCACAAAGAAAAACCGGAAGGAGTCATCGTTCAGTTTGGCGGACAAACCCCGCTGAATATTGCCGGTGAACTTGCCGCTGCAAATGTAAAAATCCTGGGTACGACTGTCGATACGATCGATCTTGCAGAAGATCGTGACCGTTTCCGTCAGATCATGAAAAAGCTCGGAATACCCCAACCGGAATCGGGCATGGCAAGCACGCTTGATGAAGCCATCGAAATAGCGGAGACTATCGGCTATCCATTGATGGTACGGCCGTCGTATGTACTCGGCGGCAGAGGAATGAAAATTGTTCTTGATGAGGATATGCTGAAACAGTACGTTACCGCGGCCGTCGATATTTCTCCCGAGCGGCCGATCCTGATCGATAAGTTCCTGGAGAATGCAGTTGAGACGGAAGCCGACGCAATATCCGACGGCACGGATGCATTTGTCCCCACTGTAATGGAGCATATAGAATATGCCGGAGTACACTCGGGTGATTCGGCCTGCGTTATTCCACCGGTCAATATTCCTGAAAAACATATTAAGACGATCTGTGACTATACAAGAAAGATTGCGGTTGAACTTAAGGTCGTCGGTCTAATGAATATTCAATACGCCATCTGCAACGATCAGGTATATATCCTTGAGGCGAATCCGAGGGCATCGCGCACGGTTCCGCTGGTATCGAAAGTGTGTAATATTCCGATGGCAAAAATCGCAACACAAATCATGATGGGCAAAAAATTATCGGACTTCGGTTTAAAAAACGGGAAGTTCGATCATTTCGGTGTGAAAGAAGCCGTCTTCCCATTCAATATGTTTCCCGAGGTTGATCCTGTGCTTGGGTCCCGAAATGCGTTCGACCGGTGAAGTGCTCGGTCTGGCAGACTCGTTTGGACTAGCATTCTACAAATCTCAGGAAGCAACTCAGCTATGCCTGCCCATTCAGGGAAACGTACTCATTACGATAGCCGACAGAGATAAAGAGGGAATCATTAAACCGGCAAGACAATTCCAGGAGCTTGGATTCAAAATATTTGCCACGGAAGGTACGCATCGTTTTCTGAAGGAATACGGAATTGAATCGGAACTTATCAGGAAGGTACACGAAGGCAGGCCGAATATTGTCGATGCAATTAAGAATGGGGAGATCCATCTTGTCATTAACACACCTGCCGGAAAACTGAGCGAGTTCGACGATTCATATATCCGAAAGAACGCAATAAAATATAAGATTCACTATATAACAACTACGGCAGCAGCCCTTGCGGCCACCATAGGAATAAAAGCAAGAAGAAGTGGCGCTTATACGGTGAAATCGCTTCAGGAATACCATAGCAGAATTGAATGAAATTGTAGTAAAAAATTTTCGCGAATCCGACAAATAAAAACTCTGTCTATAAACACGGAGTTTTTGTGGTTATATAATATATTGAAATCGGTTTATTTAAGAATTTATTTTTAATATATTTACTGATAATTTTTTTCCACTTTGTAAAAGCTAATGGCGAATCAATATATAAAAGTTTTTATAGTGGCACCGACATTCCTGTCGGCTATACACACGGCGATGTGTGAACATTTTAAGAAGCTGTTCAAGCCGGAGGAGATTGTCATACGATCTATTACAGGCGAACCTGATGTGCAGAGACAGCGCTTGGAGCAGACACTGACGCAGATAAGTCCCACCGCCTTGATCGCTATGGCTGTACAACCGGACCCGTATACGATCGCTGCCTACAAAGCTGCGAATGCACCTATCGTACTAATAGACGAGGAAGCTGCCGGTGTATCCACCATTACCGTAGACAACTTCACGGGCGGACGCCTCGCAGGGGAGTACTTCATTGCGAAAGGCAGAAAGAGGATCGCCATAGTCTCCGGCAAGACTCAGATAAAAGGGAGCTACAACGCAGAGCAAAGGCTTAAGGGATTTCTGCAGGCACTAAGCGCCGCAGGGCTCTCCATACCCCCAGGTTGCAAAATCGAGGTGATCAACTACTCTCGCGAGGACGGCGTCGAGGTGATGCCGAAATTGTTGGAAGTTGGTGTGGATGCCATCTTTTGCGCGGCTGGTGACAACACTGCATCAGGTTTACTCTCTGCAGCCAGAGAACGGGGAATGCGGATACCCCAGGATGTCGCAGTTATGGGATTCGACGATCTTTTTATAGCGCAGGTTTCGACACCCAAGCTTACTACCATCAGGCAGCCTTTGAAGGAGATGGCCGATGCTGCGTACAAAATGGCCGTGCTTCAAAGAGCCGAAATTCTCCAGAAGCCGCAGAAGGTTGTATTCAATCCTGAAATCATCGTCCGTCAATCCGCATGAAATGATACTACGTCGGTTGAACGGGTCATTAATGACACTTCTAAAGTAAGGAATTTATAATAAAGGATATGGTAACAAAAAATATTTAATAATACCAGAAAAGCGGGTGAATAAATGGCGAATCGATATATAAAAGTTTTAATAGTAGCACCGACATTCCTGTCAGCTATACACACGGCGATGTGCGAACATTTTAAGAAGCTGTTCAAGCCGGAGGAGATTGTCATGCGATCTATTACAGGCGAAACTGATGTGCAGAAACAACGCTTAGAACAAGCCCTGACACAGACAAATCCCACCGCCTTGATCGCTATGGATATACGACCTGATCCAGATACAATTGCTGCTTATACAGCCGTGAATGTACCCATCGTGCTGCTGGACGAAGATACGGCCGGTGCATCCACCATTACCGTAGACAACTTCACGGGCGGACGCCTCGCAGGGGAGTACTTCATTGCGAAAGGCAGAAAGAGGATCGCCATAGTCTCCGGCAGGACTCAGATAAAAGGGGGCTACAACGCAGAGCAAAGGCTTAAGGGATTTCTGCAGGCACTAAGCGCCGCAGGGCTCTCCGTGCCCCCAGGTTGCAAAATCGAGGTGATCAACTACTCTCGCGAGGACGGCGTCGAGGTAATGCCGAAGTTGTTGGACATAGGCGTGGATGCCATCTTTTGCGCGGCTGGTGACAACACTGCATCAGGTTTACTCTCTGCAGCCAGAGAACGGGGAACGCGGATACCCCAGGATGTCGCAGTTATGGGATTCGACGATCTTTTCATAGCGCAGGTTTCGACACCCAAGCTTACTACCATCAGGCAGCCTTTGAAGGAGATGGCCGATGCTGCGTACAAAATGGCCGTGCTCCAAAGAGCCGAAATTCTCCAGAAACCCCAGAAGGTTACTTTCAACCCTGAAATTATCGTCCGCCAATCGGCGTGAAATATTGCTACAAGGTTGAGGACTGTGGAGACGTCCCACCGGGACGTCTCCTTTATCCGTCTCCGTTATGCAGCATAGGGTTCATCAAATCAACAATAAATCTTTTTTATAACATCTTCTTCGTTTGTGCTGCCGCCTGTCAAAAAATCTCCATTGAGCCTGGACTTTTGTATTTCCTTCCAGTTCTCTGTTTGTTTCGACTATTTCAATTTTATTTTTTACAAATACCTTGTTCATCTCGTACATTAAAATTGCGTTGACACCTTTATTCTGAGCATCAGGACGTACCGCAGTCAGATAAAGATCGACATTTTTATTCTTTTTTAATGCTCTCAAGACATGGATAAATCCGAAAGGAAACAGACGGCCTTTACATTTTTGAAACGCCCCGGATAATGAGGGCATGGCAATGCCAAAAGCGACAACCTTGTTATCAGAATCCAGCACCACCGGTACGTATTCGGGAAGAATAAAGCTGAAATATTGCTTCACGTACATATCTATCTGTCTATCCGATAATTCAACAAAGCCGTAGAGTTCCTTATAGGCATCGTTCAGTAGATAAAATATTTCCTTTGCATATGGAAGCAGCTCTTTAGCTTTTCTGACCTTTAATATTTTAAGATTGTTTCTCTCCAATGCAATCTCAGCTATTCTATGTACCTTTTCAGGAATTCCCGAATGCATTGTCACTACATATTCAATCCAGTCGATATCTTTTGAATACCCTGCATTTTCAATATGTCGCGAGTAATATGGATAATTGTAAATTGCACCAAATGTGCTTGCTTCTTCAAAACCTTCGATAAGTGTCCCTTCCCCATCCATATCAGTAAAGCCCAGAGGGCCATGAATGCAGTGCATTCCCTTTGACTTTGTCCATTTTTCAACAGCATCGAAGAGTGCAGCGGAGACTTCCGTATCGTCGATAAAATCGACCCATCCGAAACGAGCTGCTTTCGTATTCCACTTCTCATTGTATTTTCTATTGATAATCCCGGCAATCCGGCCGATTACTTTTCCGTTTTTCGAAGCCAGCCAGTATTTTGATTCACAGAAATCAAAAGCAGGATTCTTATCTTTTCGAAGTGTCTTCAGTTCGTCGGCACGAAGGGGGGGCACCCAATATTTATTATCACGATACAATGAGTATTGAAACGATATGAATTGTTTTAATTCATGTAAAGTTTTTGCTTCTTTTAGCTGGAAGCCCATATCCAACCTCTCATTTCTTCTAATGAGTGTTTATGAAGCCGCTGTCAACGGCAGTCTAAAATGCATTCCAACGAATTACACATTTACCGGCAAGTGTAAAGTCCTTTGGCTACTCCCACCCTTCTTTTGCCAGAGCCAGATGTAACTCGTTGGCGTGATGACGACAATAGTACTCTATCGTGCTTGAATCTTCATGCGCTTTATCGTAGTCCCAACCCTTTGCCATCAAATTCCGTTCGTGCAGCTCATGGAGTAGTACGTACGGGCGCTCAATTTCTTCAAGATCGTTGTCAATCCATACTTCATTTTCCGGGACGAACTCATAGACATAATCATGCCCACCCTCGGTGAAATCGATATCAAAGACACTCCGTACAAGCCGGCCGTCAACGATCCAAACGGATATACCCGCTTCAAGTTTCTTCCAGAGCCGCATATGAACCTTTGCCGGATCGGGAAGGTTCTCCCCTTTCGTTAATGCCTCAACATCCCCCGCTTTTTTTCGTTCCGCCATTTCTGCCCTATCGGCGGTTTCCAGTGCTTTATTGTACGATATCCCTTTCGCCATAAGTCGATGCTCTACCAGCAGGTGATCGATGAAGAATTTCCGCTCATCTTCCTTTGCCTCCTTATCAAGCCAGAATTCATTTTCAGGGATGCATTTAAAACTGTAATGATGTCCGAAGTTTGTAAACTCTTCGTCAAGATGAGTTCGCACGTATGTGCCGTCGACAATCCAGATTGTTATGTAACCGCGCTGTCCTACCTTTTTCAAATATGGCGGTTTTAAGGTATCTTCCATTAGTTGTCCCTGATAGGGTTTCTGCCGGCGTGATTCACCTTGAATATATTCGTGTGTGTATTCCGGCTTCTGAATGTTCATCCAGACGATCACGAAGATATAAAGATTAAAATATTGTCCTCTTTTTATAATCATTGTATGTTGGGTAGCGTATCTCCAACTCTTTTTCTTCCAAATATTTCCAGAATAGAATATTTGTAATAAAGGCTATAGATACAATGAATGAAATTACGGCTCCTGAAAAAACCGATAATCCGATCAACCATAATATAAAACTCAGATACATAGGATGTCTGATTTTAGAATATACCCCTCCGGTAACTAAATCGCCCTTGTGCGTCTCAACAGCTTTAATTGTAAATAGTGCAGTAAGGAAAATGATTATTCCTGCAATGAATACAACGAGACCGAAAAACCGCACGAGATCCGGAATAATAATTTTGTAAATATCGGCTGTACACATATTGAACCATGAAATCCACATTAAGAGCATAACTGAAAGAATGATAATAAAACTTATTTTATCGGGTATTATTATTTTTTTAAATTTCAATATTTCATATGCTGTACGAATACAATGTGTCGCCACTCCTATCCCTACCCAGATGAAAAACATTTTTCCATCCATAATCAACTTCTTTAACCATATCGCACTTTTTGAGCGAGTCCTGCACCCAATATTGAGGGTTTCTTTTTAAAAGAATATCCAAGCGTTTGAATCATCAGGATTTTTTCCGACAATAAAGCCGATATTCTCCACCATTTGCTGCAGGCATGTCAATGAAAAACCCAAAAAATTACCCCGACCACTATTGGACTAGCCCTGCATGGGGAACCGTCGAGGAATCGGTAGAAACCGCATAACGGGCTCTCGGAGCAAGCGTGTCGGTTAAAATATAACAAACCTGGGGCATTCGATTGAACAACCCCCGTGTAATTATCTGCTTTATATTCTACTTCACCCATCAGCGACTCAATTTTTGGATTTTTCCAAAGAGATCCTTTTGCTGCGTAATTTTCTCTTCGTTGCCATAGACACAGATGACTTTCTGATTCAAAATATCTGCGACCATTTTCTTCATTCCCTTTACATCGCCGAGAGTTGTGTTGATCACATCATCACGGTCATGCTGGAGAACTTCCGGAGTATATTTCTCCAGGTAATATCTTGCGGCGGCATCGCCTTTCTGTGAAGGCGTCAGCGGATTATCCAAATCGGCGATGGTGCCGATGATATATCTCGTCATATCCTTATCGCTGACTTCGAGTTTATCGAGATACTCGGGGATCGCATCGAAATTTTCCAATGTTTCTTTCAAATTCGGATCGCGATATGAACCGAATACGACTCTTCCGTTCCGTGCAAGCGAACTAAATACACCATATGCTCCTCCGACTACCCGAACACGCGTCTGGAGCCAATCGGAAGAGAGTATCTGACTCAGCACATTGATCTTCCCGTTCCATAAATATCCAAGTTTTTTGAAATCATATCCTTTTATAACATATTGAACCTTCGATGCGGTCAGGAACCCCTCATTTTTCTTCTCAAATGTAAATTTCCACTCTTTAAATTCCCCGGTCCCTGCCGGAAGAGCATTAGCAAACTTTGGTAGTTCCTTTATAATAACGGGTAAATCATTCTTACCGCATGTCACCGTAGCAATCAGGTTTCCCTTCCTGAACAACAGCGACGCAGTTCTGGCAAGCTTCTCACCGATCTCTGAGGCTTTTTGGTCAACATTTGCTGCCAACTCCGAGATGAACCAATAATATTCAAATCCGCCTGTCAATTCAGCTATCATCCCCGCATTGGTAAAATACGAAAGGAGACGAGTACGAGCGTATCTATATCCGTTACTTTTCACTTGGGCATCAAGGCGTGCCTGATGCCGTATGATGATTGCTTTAAGTCGGGCAGTATCGGCATAGCGTGTGTGGTTGACAATCTCATTAAGCAGATCGAACAATTTATCAACCTTGGTATTCATGACCTTTGCATTCACCACGAATTTCGGCATCATCGCCGAATCGTTCTGATTTTCGAGGTACGTTAAAAGGAATGCATTAAATCCGCCTGTATTGATATTCAATGCCACATCCAGATCGCCAAATGAATAATTGTCGGTGTTTTGACTTCCCACGACTTCCGCAAGCAGCGCAGCGTATGGAATCAATTCTGCCGGTAAAACCCGGACATCGAACATCATGTTCGTATATACAACGCCGTTCGTAAATTCCTCATGATACAGAACGGGGACACCTGCAACGCGCTGATCCTGCACCGCATACCACGTCGCTTTAGGATTGATATCTTTGCGCTCCAGCAGTGGAATCGTTGCAACCGCTTCGGGCGTATCTTCACGTTTCTGATATTCGATTAAATCCTGTGTCTCCTTTACAAGGTCTTCCTTCCCCTTTTCAGAGAGAGAAGCTTTGTACTCCTGCAGTTCTTTCTCCGCTGCTGCAATATTCTCTTTCTCCATACCCGGTTTAGGTTCAAGTACCAGGAGAAGTGCATGCGGGTTATCAAGTATGTATTTCCGAATAATCGATTCCAGGTATTTACTGTCGAGAGCAGTCTTGACTATTGCCAGCGGTTTTTCATATTCAAGCGTCAGGAATGGATCATCGGCAAATAACCAACCAGGGAGAATCTGTAAATCATAGGTTATTCCTTTCTGGGCATCATTCCCTTCCCGAAGCTGGAATTCCGTCCGGTTGATTGCGCCTTCAATCGCCTTTTTACCGAGACCTTTTTGCACCACATCTTGTAGTGTTGTCATAACAATGTCACGGAATTTCTGCTTATCGGCAGGATTTGCATTCTGTACCACGATCTGAAAGACATTCTGTTCAATTTCATCCACACTGGCACTCACATCCTGCCCTATGCCGGCGTTTTGCAGAGCCAGCCGTATCGGTGCAGCTTCCTGATTAACGAGTAAGTCAGACAATATATTAAGGCCCATTGTCGTTGCCCTATCTGTATTAAGTCCGGCAACAACACTAAAAGCGAGATACGTTTGATTTTCAGACTTGCTCCCCTCCGGAATTGAATATAACGCTATGACCTCTTTCATCACGGTAAAAGGCTTTTGAAGCGGGAAAACGACCGGGCAGGCTGTTTTATCATATTTCGAGAGATATTCAGCATCGATGAATGTAAGCTCTTTATCAAGGTCTGCATTTCCGTACAGCATGATGTAACTGTTTGCTGGATGATAATATTTTTTATGGTATTCCACGAACATATCGTACGTTAACTTTGGAATGGATGACGGATACCCGCCCGCCGTAAAGTGATAGCCATTATCGGGGAAGAGATTTTTATTAACCTGATAATTCAATTCACGTACCGGATTGGAATAAGCGCCCTTCATTTCGTTATAGACGACGCCTTTATAAACAACGGGGCCATTCAATGAATCCAGCTCATGATGCCAGCCTTCCTGTTTTAATATACGGGGATCACTGTCGATAAGCGGATTGAACACTGCGTCAAGATAAACGTGCATCACGTTAAAATAATCCTTGTCGTTCATGCTCGCGAACGGATAGCATGTAACCTCGTCGCCGGTGAGGGCATTTAAGAATGTGACGAGAGACCCTTTCGATAGCTGGTCGAACGGACTTTTGACAGGAAAGTTCTTTGATCCGTTCAGAACGCAATGTTCCATGATGTGGGGAGTCCCATCGTTGGATTCCGGATCCGTCTTAAATGCGATACTGAATGTTTTATTGGGATCATCGGAGGCTATTTTCAGAAGACGGGCACCGCTCTTTACATGTTCGAAGTATAGACATTCGGAATTCACTTCTTTAACAAAACGTTTTTCAAGAAGTTTGAACCCTTGATAAATTTCTCCTTTTGTATATTCGCCGGCATAAACGGAAGAACATATTATCGCGAGAATTACGAGATAGAACATGATTCTTTGTGCAGTCTTCATCATGATTTCCTCTGTTTTTGTAAAATCCTAAGAGTTATTTACAAATTTATAGTCCTGCTCCATAGAATAAACGATTCGGGAATTAATATCCGTTCCCATTCAAATCAATTTCGAAATTATCAAATGCATATTCTTTGGGATATACCATGATATAAGGGCCCCAATTCGGAATTGTTACATCATTACTCTTATTCTGAGAATTAAAGAATTTATTATGAATTATCCTTGCTCCTAATTTATCATAAAATTGCGGTATATTTGTCTGAAAAACAGAACACTCAAATTGACCGATATCAACATAGTGAAAAGCTTTTTGTACTACGATCTTCCCAAAATCTTTTCCTCTATAAGATGGTCGCACACAAACACCGCCTAAAGCCATATTGCGTATTTTTCTATTATTGCTAAATATTTCCCTATCAAAAATTTCTGCATGACCTGCTACAGTATGATCTTCCCATAATAATATTACTTTATTAAAATGAGTTGAATTTTCTTTCATATATGATTTGGTTCTATCTGTGACATTATCAATTCCATTTTTAGACGGCCATATCTGTATTAACAGATCTATGATAGAATGGAGAGCTTCATCAGGCAAAGTTTTTTTATCAAGGATATTGATTTCCATTTTTTCTTCTTTGTTCTGCAATCATGCTATTTCGATCATTCTTTATATAAAATCTTCGTGAGTTTATAATATTATTTTTCTGTTGTTAAAATATAAACACATTTTCCTTTTGATAATAATTGATCACTTCATGATATGCTCCTGTGCCATCAATCGAACATCCAGTGGAATACCTTTGCGTTCGTCGCGAATTAATGTGATAGCCCCGGGTGCGCACTGCCCCACACAGACACCGCAACCCATACACTTCTCCCAGTTGACGGTGGGTACGTCGCCGTCTATAAGTGCATCAAATGGACAAGCGTTCACACAAATATCACAGTAAGTACAAAGGTCCCTGTCTACCTGTGACACAAAGCCTGAGGAAGCCATCATAGGTGTACCATATTTTGTCATGGCTTCAATGCCTCCACAGCAGCATTTACAGCAGTTACATATAGCGTAAAACCGGTTCAGCAGAGCATCTTTGAACCAGGCTGAGTGTAGGTGGCCGCGTTCGTACTCGGCCCGTAGAAGTTCTAGTGCTTCAGCCTGCGTAAGGCGACGGCTGGTCTCGGGTTTATGCTGCAGGATGAAATTTGCAAACGGCTGACCTATGACCATGCATACCTGCGTCGGCTGACATGGATTCTCACGAGCATGACGGCAAGCGCATTCGAATACGACGACTTCGGGTGGACCCTTGATCACGAGATCCCGCGCCGTCGGGTAAGGGATTATTTGCTCGAGGTCTCGAAGAGGTATCTTTTTGTCAATTGTAATGATTGCTTTGGCCTGATCGTGCGTAATCACCTTGCCGTGATACCGATCCGACCACCATTTCCTTCCCTGAGGACTAAGACGAGGAAGAATCCATTTTAAGAGAATATAAATATACTGGTTCGTCCAGCGGCCATAGACGTATGCATGAAGGGCTTTAAGTCTGAGCAATCGGCGGAAGCCAAGTTTGCGAAACAGCGCCCGGGTCGAGCGGTGCAAAAACCGACCACCCCCAGTATACAACCAAACCGCCAGTAATATCAGCAGAAACAGACCGGCGACTATGAAGAAGATTGTTCGTGGCATTTCCTATCACTTCTTATTTTGAATAAAAGTATAAAGATTTCTAACTATTCAGGCAAATCGACTTTACATATATATACGAGAGAGTTTGAAGCGAGTACTGCAAGAATTTCATATTTAACAAGCGACAGAAGTTATCGTAGTGAATCACCGGCTTTTTTAACATCATCCTTTCTTCCGACATATCCAGAGTGCTCCACCGGTTGTCAACCAGGGAGAGAGAGAACTCAATACTGCATTAAGCATATTACCGATCCAGTTCAACTCCCATTTATTCTTTCTGTGGCGCAGGAAGGGATAATCGACAAATAATCCAATGCACCTGGGACGCTGATATTCGTCCGGAACGCATACCAGTATTTCATAGTCTGCGTCCTTCAGTAAATCCGAAAACTCTGAAACTGTATAACGATACTCTTCAAAGGCATACTTAACACCGCCGCGTTTTCTGAGCCAGCGCTTGAATTCTTTCAGTGGATTCGCCACTAGTCTTCTGTTCATATTCTGGATCGGCACAGTTACAAAGAATGTACCATTGTCTTTGAGAATTCTACGGATTTCCCGAAATGCAAGTTGGGGCCCTTCCTCAAAATGTTCAAGAAGTCCGAGAGAGATTACCGCATCGAAATGCTTGTCGGGAAAATTCGTTCCAAGAACATTGTCCATCAATACCGGAGCGTCGGGGTTATACTCTCTGACCATCCGGATCGCATCCTTAGACAATTCGATTCCCACAACGTCATAGCCGATATTGCGTAGAAAAAAGACCCAGCCTCCAAGACCGCATCCTGCTTCCAATATTTTCCCATCCCTCGGGAGATAATTTTGAAAAAACGGCTCAATGAGACGATACCGGCAAAGGTCGATGCCCTCCTGTACCGTTTCTCCTCTCCAGCCTTGACCGTGTGTGTCGACAGCCTGGATTTCTTCTAATGGATGATAGATAACGTACGGAGTTTTCACCTTCTTGAATTATTTATCATGATAATGTCTTTTCGTATGCAGTGGAATATGTAATGTCCATCAAAAAATAGCCAAATATCGCTTGATTTGCAAACTGTGGATTTTCAGAACAAGCATGTCGGGGAGAATCTAACAAAGGAACCGGGATTCCTGAAAAGACGTTATTGGATATATAAATCAAGTCTAATTATAAGGAGATGCGGTATGATAAGATACTCTGTTCTTTTTTCCCTTTTGCTGTTAAGTGCAGCTCTCATCGTGCTTCCAAGCGGATGCAATGACAATTCAACGGGGCCTAGTACCACTCAAACCCCAAACACAAGTGTGGACACACTTACACTCACAATTGCAATGGCTGGAAATATCTTTACTCCTGCAAGCCCGACAATCGCGAAGCACACGACAATCACAAGGTACAACAATTCCAGCATTACCCATACTTCTACAAGTAATACAAGCGTTTGGAATACCGGTGATATAGCGCCGGGGGCGAGCAAAACGACTATCTATGATACACCGGGAACATTTCCCTATCATTGCATATACCACCCAATGATGGTGGGTACAATTACCGTGCAGTAGCGAGGAGATGTCGAATCAATAAGGTGGGGGCGACACAACGAATACCTTCCGATAGACTCGTCGGTGGGCAACCAAAGGTATAGCGCATAATGGTGGATCAGTTCTCGATTTTTATTCTCAGTAATGCCATCATTGTTTTGACTTTGAAATTGTTTTTATTAAACACACAAAGTGTCCCTTCAGCGTACTTCTTCGCGTTCTGGATCATATCGAGAATATACGATGGAAACGATCCATCCTTAATCTTCTGGAGAGACTTATCGTTGAAAACAATCTTACAAGTAAAATCATCGTCTGAAGGAAATAGATAAAAAAGGCGCTTTTTCTTTCTGTTATAGACAAGATACCATCCAGATAACTTTGAGAATTTCCAATCAAACGATATGCCTTGATATTCCGAATGAATGCCCCGGATAGTATCGTCAAGCAATCGAAATGACCGGGCCAATCTTACTTGTAGATCACTTTCGCCGGGCTGTTTGGACTGATTTAAAAATATTTCTTCAGGCAAATCCTATCCTTTCTTTCGCATGGATATACGGTTCCCAAAGTATGTAAAGCCCCATCCCAGAGTGAGGCAGATAAGTATGGTCGAAGCCAGAGAGCTACCGCCGCCGGATTCAACATGAAGCTCGGGACGTAATAGATAAACAGGAGCTCCCAGTAATCCGCAGAGAAACCAGGCTGCAATAAGGAAAAACACCATACCGACGATTCGCAGATCTGCCCCCAATTTCTCAGTGTCTGAAAGTGCCTGACGATCCCTGACCCAATCCAGTACCATTCCCAGGAAAAAGAGCATAATCAATCCCCCACCGACACCGAAAAGTGTGGGAATAACCCGGGATGTACTTCCCATGATGAACCACGCGATCACAACCGCAAAGCCGCCAAGAATGAACCATATGCGGCGCCGGTCAACCCGGCTCATCATTGCGGCACCAATCGTGACAAGGAGCGCCCCCAGTGGGGTTGATAGGCTCCATAAAAAGAAGAAGAGCTGGCCGGGAAGATTTACAACGCCACCTTCTCTAATCGCGGGCACGACCCACCATGATAACAACCATCCCATGATGATCATATACATTGCGCCAATGCTGAATAATATTATCCCTACTTTTTGAGAGACTGTGGTTGGATTTTGCATGACATTCCTCCTAGAATGTAATTATTAGAAGAGACAAGTCCCCGATTTGCATCGTGTAAAGTGTCAGCATGGCCGACAATCGAAAGGAGGAGAAGGTTCATTATTGAAAATGCCGATTTCTACTATCATTCCTCATACCAACCAGTCCGGCCTCTGTCGGGCGGACGCTTAACCTGACAAAAGTCGGAGACAATCGGCGCCAAATAGAAGAATATCAAAAAATTCTATCTATGATTTTCCCTGCCGACTATTATAAATCAGGCCGCCTCGTGCTTCATAATCTTGGAGCACGGCCCTCGCCTCTTCACGACATACGTCCCGGATCACAACGATTCCACGCTTTTCCAACTCCTCTTTCCATGTCGGAATTTTTCGGACCTTCATCAAATCCAATTGCACGGGCATCCTCGTCGCGTGCACCGCATACGAGGCTTCTGACGCCCGACCATGGAATGGCGCCAAGACACATTGCGCACGGTTCCGTCGAAGTCACAAGCTGACATTGCGGCTGCCCTTCGCCTCCCAGATCATAATGCTGAAGAATTTTTTGTGCCAGCATCATCGCCATCATTTCACCGTTAGCGACGGAACAACCGGAAGGGACAACGATATTAACGCCTGCAGCAAGGAGTGTGCCTGCAGTTGTGTTGAACACAACCGCGCCAAATGGACCACCTGTCCCCCTCTCGATGTTCATCCGGGACAACCGGATAACAAAGTGCATTCGTTCTTCAATGGATCGATACCGAAGCTCGCGATCATCAACAAGCTTTTCGATCCATTGCGGTAGTAAAAGATGAATTTCTGGAATATTCATCTGCCGTTATTTTTTCTGATCGGTAAATATAAAAAGATGCTGTATCATAATTTAAATCCATCAGTCTCAATCCATTCCATTTTAATCAACGACCACCAATCGATTGCTAATCCTTTCAAAACATATTCATAGGGCAGCCAGCCGTACCCCTTCTCTCCCCATCCAGTTCCCCACGAATTTCGAATCAAGAGAGCTCCGACTGTCTCCTGACCTCCGGGAGATTCATTTCGGATTTTCATTTCATCATTATATCCCACGGTCATGACAGCATGTCCGCCTGCCACTTTTTCTCCCGCCGAGGGGAATGGAATCCTGCCGTTGGATGAAGCATGCGAGATCGAATTGTAAACAGTAAATCCGAAAATTAACGGAAGACCCGATGCAAGATTCGTCTTGATACTGGTCAGAAGAGCATCGACGGTTGTGTTTGGAGGATCAAGACGATAATATTTTATTGCCTGATAATTTTGTGCAAAGGCATAGCAGAATGCCGGAGGTTCTTTCTCATAGTCAGAAACGACATAAGGCCAGTACTCTTCCGGCGGAATTCCAAAGAGAACTAGAGCTCCCATAGTTGATCTAAGGTACGCACCTGAATCTCCTTTAAGGTGAGCAAGGTTTCGTGTAACCTTATAGAGAAATAGTCGTGAAGCATTGATATGCTTTCCGAATGCACGGCGTTCGAAATATTCCACTATTCCCGCACCTGCATTTGCGGTGCACGATCCCAGTTCTCCTTGATCCTCGACTGGTGAGCACCACTGACGTAAATCCACCGATGATTGAATAGCCTGTTTTCCCGGACGATTAGCTTTCATCGTTTTCAGCAACGGTGCAATTGTCTCATGAGTAGACGAAAAATCGCGAAAATCGGGATAGTCCGGAAGCCATCCCATGCCGTACTGTTGTTGGGGTGTATTCATTTTAGTAGCTCCGTCTGATAGGTTTGTTAAATGGTGGTATCTATATATTGTGCTTATGTTTCCTTCGGAATGACATTTATACCTGTGTTAATGCCAGAATTCGGGGATTTGTGAAACTTTTCCCAATACTTTCCCTTTAATTTGTCAAGTCGTCAACTCCGGAAGATACAATATTTTTTTTGATATTTCACGAATTAATTTTATATTATGAATGAAAACAAAGAAATTCTTACCGTATTCAAGTACTCACCAATGTGATGCATCTTCCTGAGGATAAATATACCAGCCTTCTGTCGCGTGTTCAGAGGGGTGATCGAGCTGCCACAAATGAGATTTGTGAACTACTCCGGCAGGAATTACAGAAAGGCCTTTCATGGCGCATTAACGACTCGGGCACAATTGATGATATTATTCAAGAGACTTTAATCTGGTTCCTTCGTAACCACCAGAAAATTCAAAGTAAAGAAAGCGTAGCGGCATTTGTTGCGCGGAAAGCATTCTTCCTCACAAAAAACTATTACATGCTAAAATACGCAAATCGATCGCGTTTCACGCAACTTACGGAAGAAACCGGAGCGGTACGCGAAGATTCAGCCATGTATGATAATGAACACCATGAACTATTGCTATAAGGTCATCCTGGAACAATTGAAAAAAATTCCCGGCCGGTACCGGGATACACTGACGCTCCATTACTTAGAAGGAAAATCGTATAGTGAGATTGCAGAAATTCTCGGTATTTCGTATCAAAATGTGAAAATTCGGATGTTCCGCGGTGTGCAGTTACTGCAGAGACGTACCCGCAAACTTGTAACCTTGATGAATATTCTCCTGACAAGTATATAGGAGCGGTCGATGGATATGAATAAGGAGTATCAATGTCTGATAGGATGAAAAAAACAACTGAAGATAAACAAAGGCTCCACGCTCTCAGGCACGACCTCTGTTATCAAACCGACGACGAGAAAATCCTGGATCTGCTCATGCGGTATTGCAGTGACGAGAGCGGTCGGCTCCGACTCTGTCTGGATGAAGAGCGGAAAAAAGCCCAACAAATTCTTTCGACCGATCCCTACTGGCAAAAAGTCTTCGAGAAGTTGAAAAACGATTATCATCGGATGGTCGAGTCAATCGGTGCTACAGAAATTCCGCGCATATTGACTTCGGCGCCACGGAAAGGGCCAATCGGTCTTTTTCAGATAAGGGTACGACAGATACTTCCTGTTCCTTCGATCCGCATCGCAGTCGGAACAATTGTTCTCGTGGCATGTCTGTATGGAGCGGCCGCGGTGATAAGTTCGATTACTACGCCGGCAACGGTGTCCCTCGCAAAATTAGGTCAGGAGTCTCTCGCTCTCAGGGGAGAACAAAATCTCCCGGTTGAAGCGATAGGTGCGTTACAGTCAGGCCGATATGACGAAGCCATTGACCGGCTTCAGGCTGTTGGCCGCACACGATTAGATTCGGTGACTGAAGCCACAGTCGATTATTTACTCGGAATTGCATTACTTCACTCTGCCGAGCGGGCACCATTAAATCTCTTTCCGCACTATGATCATACGACCGTTCTCGACGGTATGCGCTATCTTCAAAACGCGATCCGGATAAGCAGGAACGATGATCACCGGCGCGATTTTCAGGATGGATGCCGTTTTGCACTCGGAAAGGCTTCTTTAATGCTTGGTGATGTCAAGAAAGCCGAATCGTATTTTCTGCAGGTTAACGAACGAAATAATCCATTTCGGATGCCAGCTCGAATTATCCTAAGTTCTCTGTCACGATAGTATATCCTTAACCCGGGTGTTTTCTGTGGTACTGTATCAGTGTCGTCATTCACTGAAAATGATGCGTTTCGTTCTCATCGCATTTTCCCTGCTTAGCGCTCCCCTGTATTCCCAACAACTCCAGGAATCGCTGGCTCGCCGGTATGTCTCCATTCTTGAAAAGGCTGGAAACGGGGATTACGACGGCGCTCTCTCGAATCTGTATACATTTGTCAACGAAGCTCCCTGGTTTACCCAGGCATATAGCCGTATTGCCGCATTTGCTTTCTATACACATCATACCGATCAGGCGGATAGTTTCTTCATCCGCACAATGAATCTCAACCCACCAAATGCACTTTTTGGACGGGGTCTGGTCGCAAAATACCGAATGCGGTACCGCGATGCTATAGCATTTTTTAATGTAAGTATCCATCAGGCTCCGCAGTGCCTTTTCCCTTACCTTGCGCTTGCAGAGTGTTACCAATTCGATAAAACTATTTCATTAGATGAAATTGTTCGAACCTTCGACTCCCTTTCACACAGCCACGGATCGTATTCGGCTCCTTTAATCGGTTTATCCGAACTTTATCATAAGAACATCGAAAAAGATTTCGGTTTTTTCTATGCAGAACGGGCTCTTCGTCTTGATTCATCAGCTTATGTGAAATATTACTATTGTCGGGCAAAGGCGTATTCAGTGGCTTATAATTATCGGGTTTATCCTCGTGATTACAGCGACATCTACGTACTACTAGAGGGAGTAATTCCAAAAATCAAAAAAACAGACGACCAACTTTATGCTTTGGCACATCATCTCCTCGGTTTAATATGTCAGCTTCGCATGGATATTCGTTATGGACAGGAATATACTAAGTCGTATGAAATTTCTCGGCGTTTTGGTAACAAGGAGCAAATGTCAATATTTCTCGGGGCTATGGGTAAATTCGATGCAGCTGTCGGTAACTATCATCAGGCTGCGGAACGACAGGTACGGGCAGCTTTGCTTTCGCACGAGGTAAACCGATTGGATTATGAAGCTTTTAATCTCCGGGAAGCAGCCTTTGCTTTGTATCTCCTGGGAAATTACAGAGAAGCAATAGCATGCTATAAAAAAGCAGGGGATCTCCAATCGCAAATACGAAATATTGATGCATTTGAAAACTACCGGAAGGTTTCTACAATCTATCAAGAGCTTCAGGATTATCCGCATGCGCTCGATTTTATCGAGCGGGCAATAGATGTTCTTAATAGCAATAACTACGCATATGGATATCCGATCATCATGCAGACCCGCGGTGAAATTCTCCTCGCCGACAACCAGAAGGAATCTGCATTGAAGGCATTTCAATCAGGACTGCAGGTTGCTGCAGCACCGTCGATCTCAAGATTACAGAGCCGGAATGTTGACACTGGGATTGGCAAATGTCTACAGCGCTCTCGGAAAGGAAAAAGAAGCTGACCGGGCATTTCAGAAATCCGGCCGGTTCCTCGAACAATTTACCGACAGCAAGGCCCCATACTATCTGGCACTCGCCCGCTTTCACGTAAAATATGGCCGTCTGCATCAGGCAATATCTACGTACCAGAAATTACTATGGTACTATGCAAAGGAAGATTGGGATATCAACTATGATGGACTCGTGACCGCATATGAAGAGCAGGGAAATACTTTTACCACCATGGGGAATATCGACAGCGCTTTATCAAATTATGCAGCAGGCATAAGAACGATCGAACGACTACGTACAAAAGTCCACAATGAATTTCAGGCCGCGCAGATATTATCCCGACACATTAACCTCTATACCAATAGCGCTCATCTTCTTGCTCTCCAGGGAAAAACCGAAGAGGCGTTTCAGATTTCTGAACGAGCACGTGCTCGTACGCTGCAGGATCGGATTTCTATCGGAACAATGAAGTTTTCAACCAATATTCCCGATAGTCTTCGTGTAGCGCTGTTCTCTGTAGACCAGCAACTTCAGGATCTCAATTCGCGTTTATTCAATGCAATCCGCGATTTATCCGATGAAGGGATTATTCGAAAACTCCAGGATAGTGTCGATCTCATCGAGATATCCCGTCAGCGAATCAATGAAGAAATGACACGTCTAAGTGGAGAAACAGCTTCGCCACAATTTCTTCTTCTAACTCCAGAAGAAATCCATCGGCGAATTGGAGAATCCGACGCAGTGATTTCGTATATCTGGTCGACTAACGGATACGGAGCGTTTGTAATTACCAATACCGGTACATCGTATATTCACCTCTCTGTTGACCGCGATACCCTTATTCATCTTGTAGGATCGGTTTCCCCCCGGTTGTTATCAAAAACAAACGGTAGGGAAAATCCCACTCCTCGAATTCGTTCTTCATATAATCTATACGATGCCGCGAGATTATCCGCAATAATAGTACCTCCACTGGCCCCATATCTTAAGGGAAAGAAGAATCTCGTCATCATTCCTGACGATATCCTTCATTATGTCCCTTTTGAAGCATTACCGCTTTCGCTGTCGGGTATCTCTCCTCAATTTGATTTCGAACACGTTGAGTTTCTATTGCATCGGTATACGATTCGTTATTTGCCATCAGCGAGTGCAATCGGCTGGGATTTTTCACACCGCACACATGCGGAAGAGCGTCTTCTCGCCATCGGAAATCCTGATTTCGGGACGGTGTTGTCACCATCTAGAGAAAATAAAGGCGCACAATCGACACGCCGTTTTCAACAGGAATTTCCCGATTCGGTCATTCCGAGTCTGCCGTATACAGGAAATGAAGTCCACGCTATCGGGTCACTCATAGAAGGATCACAGCAGCTAACGGGAAGTGAAGCAACGGTCGACCGATTCAAGAGCGAAGCTTCAAGATATCAAATTCTTCATATTGCGACACATTATTTTATCGATGACCGGCAGCCATTATTCTCCCGACTAATGTTCACACCTATGGTATCAGAGCAGCAAGCATCATATTTTCAAACATTTGAGCTGTATCAGATGCGTCTTAGCGCCGATCTTACCGTACTGAGTGCCTGTAACACTGCCCTGGGATTACTCCAAAGGGGTGAAGGGTTGAACGGGATCACCCAGGCGTTTATGACAGCCGGCTCTTCAAGTCTTGTTGTCAGCCTCTGGAGTGTAGATGATCAATCGACATCAATACTAATGAAATATTTCTACACCGGTCTGCTTTCCGGGAAGACAAAAGCCGACGCTCTCCGGGAGGCAAAACTTAAGCTTATACAGGATGGATACGGTGATCCTCTCTACTGGGCGGGTTTCATCCTTATGGGAGACAATACGCCGCTGAAGCTTGTTCCGATCGCTTATCCGGGATGGGGTACTCTCGGCTGTATTCTACTCGCATTGCTAATTCTAACTTTCCTAACAATACACAGCCATCGTATGTCAAAACGAAAGGAGCACGTATGAAAGCGGTCGTGATTATTCCATGCAGGGGACCGGACGATTCAGGTAAATATTTGATAAAAACACTCGAGCATATCTATTATCCGGTTCCCCGTATCGACCATCTCGTCGTCGTTGTTGATGATAATCCAGTCCCCACTGTAAATCTCGGAGGGTTAAGCGAAAAACTCCCCCCTATCCAGGTGCTCCATACAGGTGGGAACGTCGGCTGCGCCGGTGGTCGTGATTTTGGTGTTCAACATTGCCCTATCGATATTGCCGATGACGATATCCTGGTATTTCTGGATGCCCATATGAATCCGAATCTGCATCAGGATATTGCCCCGGGAAACTTCCTCGATAAGATTGCGTGGCATATGGCAATCAATCCGAAACGAATTCTTTGCGGAAAGTGCTACGCACTTGATCCTGAGACATGGTACGGCTATACCGGCACCGACGCACGCGTAGCATATGGTGCCGAACTCGAGATCCTGGGGGAAAAGGCAATTATGGAACCTCGTTGGATTGGGACTGATCCTAAGCAGCTTCCGGCGTTTTTCAAGAAGCTCCCCAGAGATCCACTTGCCTTCCATATCCCGTTGATACACGGAGCCTGTTATGCCGTGACGGCCGGCGCATATCGGTACCTGGAAGGTTTTGCAGGTCTTGAAGAATGGGGTTCAGACGAAGTGTATCTGAGCCTCAAAGCATATATAGCAAAACCGCGGGAATATCAATGCGGAGTAATGGAAGATGTGAAGGTGGGACATCTTTTCAATCCATCCGGTCCGCATCACGAGAGACGAGAGGCAATGGTTCTTAACAAATTGAGAGTAGTGAAGGAACTTTTCCCTTCGCACCTTGTAGATCCTTATATTGAACTTCTTCGTATAAAAGAACCGCTTGGCAAAAAGGCATATGATCTATTTTTACAGAAAGTACAGGAAATCGGCAAACGCCGTACCCACTGGGAAGAAAAATTTTCCATAAAAAGAATCGAGTCATGGTTGAAGGCATTCGAGCTCGAATTCAAATCGGCAAAGCTGGAAAAAAGCCGGAAAGCTAATCCCTTCCTGAAAAAATTCACAACGATAGCTCATGTACCACCCAAGCTGAGCGCCTTCTATAAGGCAACGCAGAAATTTTCTGCAGTGCCTATGGCAGCATCAGCCGCACTCGGTATTTCGACTAACTCAAAGCCTCCGGAGGAGCCGATAGGATTGGATAGGGAATCGTAATGAAGAAAAAAAGCTCCGCACGCTGTGCGGAGCTTTTACTTTTATGAGAGACTACTCATTAAGAATCTACTCGACGAGTTCCTGCGCCTTGTCCGGCACATAACTCTTTTTCGATTTCCGTTGTTTGCGCATATATTTTTTCTCGACGATGATTTCCTCGTTTTCTTCTACATCGGGATACGTGAATATTTCGTATTTGAAGTTTCGCATGATGATCTGATTGCCGTTCCGTCCAAGAATATAGTGCGGCAGTAACGGGATTTTGCCTCCGCCACCCGGAGCATCGATGACATAGTAGGGAACGGCAAGTCCGGATGTGTATCCCCGGAGCTTGTCCATAATATCAAGTCCTACACTGACCGGTGTCCGGAAATGATTTGCACCTTTTGTAATATCGGCCTGATAGAGATAATACGGACGAACGCGCATCGCGAGAAGTTTTCGCATCAATTCAAGCATCACATCGGCATTATCGTTGACCCCTTTCATGAGGACAGTTTGATTCCCGATCGGTATACCGGCATCGGCGATGAGTTCACAGGCTTTTCTGGCCTCAAGGGTACACTCCCAAGGATGATTGAAATGCGTATTGATGTAGAGCGGATGGTACTTCCGGAGCATCTTTACCAGTTTTGGAGTAATCCGCTGCGGCAGAACACACGGCATTTTTGTTCCAAGGCGGACGATTTCGATATGGGGGATATTACGTAATGCCTTAAGAATTTTTTCGAGCATGAAATCTGTCAGCATCAGTGGATCGCCGCCGGAGAGGACTACATCGCGGACCTCCGGATGTGCCGCAATATAATTTATTCCTCCCTGAATATATTTCATGTTGATTTTGCTTGAATCACCCACCTTTCGCTTACGTGTGCAGAATCGGCAGTACATCGAGCACTGGCTCGTGACCAGGAAAAGTGCCCGGTCCGGATAGCGGTGAGTGATGCTTGGTACGGGGCTGTGTGCATCCTCGTTCAACGGATCTTCGGGAAGGTCATCATCTTTAAGTTCTTCGACATCAGGAATGCACTGTAGCCAGATGGGATCGCCCGGATAGCGAATCAGGCTCAGGTAATATGGGTTGATGCGTATATGGAACAATTTATTAAGCCGTTCGGCGAGGTCTTTATCAAAATTGAAGCGTTCGATAAGATCCTTCGCGCTATCGACACTCTGCCGTAACATTTCTTGCCAGAGTTCCATAAAGTGATTGCACTCCTATATTGTTATAGATATTTTGCAAAAATAATCAAATCATCATCAAGAGCGTAGTATTCCTTTATGTGGCCTACCTGACTAAAACCGTTTTTCAGATAGAATCTTCTTGCGGCATCGTATTCTCGTGTCGATGAGGTCTCGACGATGATGAGCCGTCCATGTGTTTGCCGAATTTTTTCCTCCACAAAATGCAGCATGTCGCGTCCGACACCTTTTTCCTGGTTGTTCGGTGAGACGACAAGCCAGTACAAATCATAAGTTCCCTTGGTGATATGGGTCACCCCGTAACAACAAAAACCGGATACCGATTTCGAAGAATCGATATATGAATAAAACTGGTAATCGGGATTTTCAGGTGATGATAAAAAGGAATCGATCAGCTCACCCGCAATCTGGATTTCCTCCTGTTTAAATATGTTTGTTTCTTTCAATATTTTCAGGATCGTACTTCTGTCTTCTGCTGATGTCAATCGTATCATTTCACAAAGCGATAATAAATTATTTTTTCCTCCAATTCATCCATATACCACGTGTGCTTGGTCTGCACTATGAGTAGAACGGCTCCGTTTCTTCCTTATTTTCGACATCAGTCAAAATCGAGTTGATGTAGCGCACAAAATCAACATGATAATATCGATAGTTCTGCTTCTCCTGCCACCAAAGAAGAAAATATTTATAGGTATTTTGGCGGATTATCTCATCGGTCGGGTTCGTCCCCGTAAACGGATCTGTTGAGCACATTTGTTGTCCGATATCGGCACCTCTCTGAGATGGCGGTGCCCAATATTGCCACGTTTTCCGATTGATCCATCCATTCATTCGATAGGCAAATACCTGCTGCCAGATTGTAAACGCCATTGCTATATACCATACATAGTGCTGCGGCAGGGTATTTCTTGATTTCCTGACATCGAGTGAATCGAAAAATTTTAATAGTTCCGGATCATTTTTTGGAAATTCAATCAACTTAATCTCGTTTTCTATCACTTGTTGGAACGCAAACTTTCTGTTTTCAAGACGTTGATACCACGAATGGATAAGAAAACCGATAACCCCGATGCCGATAACAACGACACCGAGGAGTTTGATTTCATATTCAAGCTTGGTATCGAGATTCGTACATTTTTCCTTCACATACCTATCATACAATGCATCATAGATCGGTTGCCACGAAAGGAAAAACGGGATGCTGAGCAGAACTGCGATGATGATGATGAATATGAACGGCTGTATAAACGAGGTGTTTAATCGCAGTCTTACTGGCTTTATCGAGGAAGACTTCATGCATCCTCCATGGCAAGATCAACAATACGATTAATCAATGCATTGTACGCGAGTCCGGCATTTTTCGCCGATCTTACAAATCCTGCATCCGGCGAGATATCCGGATTTGGATTCACTTCGAGAACAAACGGATTTCCCTTTTCATCCAGACGCATATCAATTCGTCCGTAATGACGACAGCCTATAATCTTGAATGAGGAGAGCGCAATATCTTTCAACTGTGTTTCAATATTTACAGGGATGCAAGCCGGACACACTGGTTTTGTTTTTCCATAGGAAACACTCTCTTCAATCCATTTCGCCTCATAACTGACAATATTTTCCAATTCATCGGGCATTCCAGAATAGTCAATCTCAGAAATCGGCAGAACCTCGAGATTGCGATTCCCAAGGATTGAAACGTTAAATTCTCTTCCCGGAAGAAATCGTTCGACCACAATGTGCTGCTTGAATGCATCCCACACGAATTCAATCCTTTTCACGAGATCTTTTACAGTGTAGACCACCGAACCGTTGTCGATGCCGATACTGGCATCTTCCTTGTACGGTTTTACGATCAACGGAAACTTTTCGGATGGAATCGCAGGAAATCGTAAGTTGAGCGGTACAAACCAGAATTCCGGTGTCGGAATATTGTTCCTGATGAGAATATCTTTCACAAGATTTTTATGCACTGCCAGGCCGAGTGTGAATGCCGGGGCGCCGGTATACCTGACATTTCTCAGTTCGAAGGCACTCGCAAGATACATTTCCTGCAACGAATCGCCATTGGAGCTCTCACAAAAATTGAATACAATATCCGGATCAATTGCCTCAATTTTTCGCACGATGGAAAAGACATTATCGGATTCGATACACAATACAGTCACTCTCTTTCCGGCATCCACGAGTGCATGCTCAACAAATTCGATTTCTTCTTCCACTTCATTTTTAATTTTCTCGCCGGCTAATTTAACAAAGGTCTCGATATCCGATTTTCCTCCTGTTACATCGATCACCATTTTCTCCGCTCTTCGTTCCTTTTCCCAAGTTGTCGGTGTCGGATCAGTATATACAACCGCCACATGCGTCTTCGAGGCCATACATCCTATAATATTGTTAAAAAAGGCTAATAATCGTGAATATTTAACTATTTAATTTTATATCGTTTTATCGCAATTTCTAACACTTTCTGAATCAACTCGTTGTATGACATTCCGGCAGCCCGCGCCGCCTGCGGAAAACATGAATGTTCTTCCGGATCCGGCAGAATGCCCGGAAGTGGATTCAGCTCCATTATATGTGGAATCCCTTTATCGTCAAGACGAAGATCGATCCGACACCAATCTCTGCATTGTAAAATGGAATACGATTTTCTGCACACGTCGTGTATTTCTTTTTCAAGCTTTACAGGAATCTTCGCCGGACATTCGTGAACATCGATTGGATGTTCCATCTGATCCCATATCCATTTTGCTTCATAAGAATAAATCCGATTCACTCCTTCCGGCAGTGCATCAAACTTTATTTCTACAACGGGTAGAATTTTTATATCCGGATCGTTTCCGAGAACCGCTACGGTAAATTCCCGCCCGGGAAGAAATTCTTCAATCAATGCAGGCTGATGATATGTCTGTACGACACGCTCCACCTGTGACGAGAGTTCCTTCTGTCGTTTTCACCACCGATGAATCAAGAACTCCCTTGCTCGATCCTTCGTGAACTGGTTTAACGATACACGGAAATTTTATTCCTTGCGGAACCGCGCCGTTGATATTCCTGACAACTGCAAACTTCGCCGTAGGAATTCCGTGATAAGTAAGAATTTCTTTTGTTCTCGCCTTATCTAACGCAGTGGCAAGTGTCAATGGATCTGAACCGGTATAAGGAATATGGAGATACTCGAGAATTGCAGGAACCTGTGCTTCACGCGACATACCATGGAGTCCTTCGGCGATGTTGAAGACAATATCCGGTCGTGTTACGATTAATTTTCGATAGGCATCTTCATCTGCCTCGACCATTGTGACGGTATGATATTCTTCCATTGCTTTTCTGACGGCGGTGATTGTCTCGATACTATCCCATTCTGCGTAGGCATCGTCATGAGGGGCGATAGGTTATCCATCGTTTACAAGCGGGTGGTAAACTATAAGCCCGATGTACTCGGAGGTTCTACAAGATCATCAACGTTGTTGGGGCGCGATTCTTTTTTCTGATTGTACGTCAGAGCGACATGCATACAGTGCGCTGTGATGTTGTTCCCTGGTATCCCATCCGTGCTATGTTCATTCAACCGTCAATTATCATTGCTCTGTGTGTAAATATAATCTTTTCACGCTATTTGTCAAGCAGAAACTGCATTTTGTGCAAAGAAAATTTCTTTTCAGAAATTTTTGGCACATCATGTGATCACCAATTGGGTCACCCTATCCGACGCGTACGAAGGAGAGTTGCTCTTTGAATCGCTCGAGGAAATACTTCCTGATGGATGCGTGGCGGGATAGTCGCAGGTGAGGATCTTCCTCGACAAGACGGAACGCTTCTCGCCGCGCGAGCAATAGAATCTCATGATCAGTAAGGATGTTTGCTATATGGAACTCGGGTAATCCGCTCTGTTTTGTTCCAAAATATTCACCGGGACCGCGTAATTCAAGGTCAACTTCCGCAATTGTGAATCCATTTGCAGTCTCTTCCATGACCGTCAGGCGCCGGAGAGCCTTTGTCCTGTCCTCCCCCTTAGCCGCTAACCGGTCTCCCCCTTTTCTTCTCTCGGATGCCGTCAACCGTCTTCCCGATCAGAATACAAATCGACTGCTCTGTCCCCCTTCCTACCCTTCCCCGGAGCTGATGAAGCTGTGCAAGACCGAACCGTTCCGCATTCTCGATGACCATGATGGTCGCATTGGGAACATCTATTCCTACCTCAATGACCGTTGTAGCGACAAGTATCGCTATCTTACCGGCCCTGAAATCATGCATCACAATTGTACGTTCTTCACTCGACATCTTTCCGTGAATGAGACCTACCGAATATTCGGAAAAAACTTCATCCCTGAGATGTTTATAATTCTTTTTCGCTGCTTCTAAATCGCTTTTTTCCGATTCTTCAATCAACGGATAGACAATGTAGGCCTGATGTCCCTTTGGCTATTTCCGATCGTACAAATTCGTACACCGTCAGACGTTCATGCTCGCCCCGTAGAAGTGTCGTAATCGGCTTTCGTGAATGCGGCAGTTCGTCAATAATTGAAACGTCAAGATCACCATACAACGTCATCGAAAGCGTCCGGGGAATTGGAGTCGCCGTCATTACAAGGACATCGGGATTTCTCCCTTTCTCGCGTAGTGTCACGCGTTGAACAACGCCAAATCGATGCTGCTCATCAATGATGATCAATCCGAGGTTGGCAAACTGCACATGTTCTTGAATGAGTGCATGTGTTCCAATAACAATTTGTGCACGTCCTTCACGTACGTCCTCAATTATCTCGTCTCTGACTTTTCCTTTTTGACCTCCGAGCAATAATCTGATGGCGATACCCATATCGTCCAGAATATTCGTCAGTGTCACATAGTGCTGAGAGGCTAGTATCTCCGTCGGTGCCATAAAAGCCGTCTGATATCCATTATCGATCGCGATCAGTATGGCGATCAGCCCGACTACGGTCTTTCCGCTTCCGACATCGCCCTGGAGAAGACGATTCATCGGTTTATCTGATTCCATGTCTTGTGCGATCTCACGAATCACATGACGCTGTGCCTTCGTTAATTCGAATGGCAATGTATCGACAAGTTGACGCGCATGAGTACTACGTGTGTTGAAGGATATTCCACGTGACAGCGATTTAACTTCTCTTTTACGAAATGCAAAAAGTATTTGAAGAAAAAACAGCTCATCGAATTTCAACCTACGGCGTGCCTGTTCCAAATCATTCATCGATGCCGGAAAATGAATCGACGAGAGTGCACGTCCGAGAGAATAGAGAGAACACCGCTGAAGGATGTCTGGTGAGAGAATCTCCTGCTGTTTTGCGCTTTCTTCTTCAATAAGATGTCTGAGGATTCTCCGGAATCCACGGCTGTCAAGTTTAACACTTTTAAGCTGTTCGGTCGAACGGTACTGGGGGATGATACTTCCGGTGTGCAGAGCTTTTCCCCAGTCGATATCTTCGTCATCATCAGAGCGTGAGAGCCGGTCGAATTCCGGATGTGTTAATTGTATTGTACGACCGAAGAACTGAGGTCGTCCTGAAAGAGCCAGCAATTCACCTTCATGAAACATTTTCTGGAATAATTGCGGCCGTCCAAAATAGACGCACTCCACAACTCCCGACTCGTCATACACAGCAACACGCAATCGCGCATTTCCCTTTCGACCGCGGATAAGTTCGACTTTCCCGACAGTTCCCACAATTGTCACGTCACGATCTGTAAATAAATACCGATGCAGGTTCCGAATAGAGATAATTGTCGATCGATCAAGGTAGGCACGGGGAAAATAATACAGAAGGTCTTTTACTGTGATGATTCCATGCTGTTCAAGAGCCGCGGCACGTTTCGCTCCAATTCCACGAACGTATTGGACTGGTTTTTCCGGAGATGGGGTCGGAATCATCTATTAATTCGTACAATGAAATGGCACCGCTTCGCGGTAAATGCATTGATAGTACGAATTGAAGATAACCAAGCGCTGCCGGAAATTCAAGTCCTGTGGCCTCAAACCACATTCAGAATTCAGTATATTCCGTCTAGCTGTTCCGGAAGGAAAGATCCATTGAAGAAGCGGTGACGGAAACCGTTAAGAACAGTATACCGGTGTCTATTTTTATATTGTAAATCGAACCACCATAAGCGTGAAATCATCCGATGGTTCCATACTCCCGATGAATCTACGCACATCATCATATACCGCAGTCTCGATTTCTTTTGGCGAACGTGTCAGATTGTCCATAAGCTGTCCGAGGAACCGTTCTTCACTGTATAACTGCCGATTCTTGTTCATTGCCTCGACGACACCATCGGTGTAAAGGATTAACAAATCGTTGGTCTGGATAGGAGTATATTGTTGAACATAGCTGGCATTTTCAAACATACCGAATGGAAGTCCACCTTCCTCGAGACGGATGATGTTGGAACCGCGTAGAATAAAACAGGCATTATGCCCTGCATTGACCGATATCAACTGCCGTTCTTTCATATCAATAATGCAGATAAAGCATGTAATATAGCACTCAGCCAACGAATCTTTGAATATTATGCCATTTAGTCGTTGACAGAGTTGTGGAAGAGAATCGATCGAACTGATTGAGGCACGAAGTGATGCATGAAGCGTGGAGACAAGCAGAGCTGCGGGAACACTTTTACCCGCAACATCTGCGATCACAAAAGCAATCCGGCTATCATCAAGCTGGATAATATCGTAGAGATCGCCGCCTACTTCTTTGCTCGGAAGATTGATTGCACTGACGTCAATTCCGGTGAGAGCCGGAATCTGTTCGGGAAGAAGCTTTCGCTGGATTGTCCGTGCAATCTGGAGTTCTTTTTGCATACGTTCTTTTTCGATTACAGACTGCAGCAATCGGGCATTCTCGATAGCAAGCGACGCGTGTATCGAAAGTGCGATAAGAAACAACTCATCTTCTTTTGAAAATATCCCTCTTCGCTTATTGATAATTTGAAAAACCCCGATAATCTCAGAGTCCTTATTCCGCATTGGCATGCAGAGCATTGTTTTCGTCCGGAATCCCGATTTCTGATCGACACCGGCAAAGAATCTTTCATCACTATAGGCATCGATGATATTGACGATCTTTCCTGTCGCGGCCACATGCCCTGCGAATCCCTGCCCGAATGGAAGTCGAATCTCAACCTGCCGGTCGCCGTGGAGAACTTTTGACCATAATTCTTTCTTTTCATGATCGACGAGATATATCGTCCCGCGGGTCGCCCCGAGGTTCCGTGTCGCTACCTCAAGGATCAATGCAAGAAGTTCATCAAGGTTGAGGGTTGAGTTAAGAATCCTGCTCGCTTCTACAAGCGATTTCAGGCGTTTTAATTGAGTACGAACAGCACGTACATTTTCCCGACTTGGCATGATGATTCCTTTAATTTAATGTTCTGTTTCCCCGCTTGTTCGGTTCAAGGCTCGAAAAAGGATAACACGAAAGGCATCCAACAATTCAGAAATTATAAGTCCCATAAATATCAATCCGCCACCAAGTACTCCCAATGTTCCAATATGCTCATCAAGAATGTAAAATGCCAACACTGCCGCGATGACCGGTTCGAGCGAATAAATAATTGCCGCTCTTGTCGGAGTTGTGTCTTTTTGATACCGCGTTTGAGTGTACGTCGTAATCACCGTTGCCAACAGAGCCGTGTACGCTAGCGCAATGATAATGTTTGCGGTAAACCGGATAAACGGTACTTCGACAAACGGCATGACGATTGTTGATAGTATGGCTGTTACCACCACCTGCAGGAATGTTAATTGCACACCATTACAATTTCTTGAAAATATATCAAGATAGACTATATACAATCCCCAGATCACTGCTGCAAATAATGTCAACCAATCACCCTTATTAAGCTCCGATCCCTGAGGAGACGTAAATATCCATAGGCCTATGGTAACAAGAATAATGCCGATTATATTTCCAATGCTTGGCGGCCTTCGTTCAATGATCAACTGGGCAAGAGGCGTAAAAATTACCAGTGTGCCGGTAATAAAACCCGATTTTGAAGCGGTTGTCAAACTAAGTCCGATCGTTTGCCCTGTAAATCCGGCGAAGAGCAAGAAACCGAGTATGCATCCCCGAATTATTGTGGGAAAGGAAATTCGACTTATTTTTTTCCTGAAAAAAAATAAAAAAAACACCGTCGCAATCCAAAAACGAATGGCCACGAACGCCAGGGGCGATCCATCGGCGAGTCCGCTCTTGACAATGACAAATGTGCCTCCCCAGATGATGGTCATGCCGAGAAGAACAGTCTCTGCTATCCGACGGGATTTCTTCTCCGGGGCTACCTCCATATTTCACCCGTCTCATACTGATGAAAAAGTTCACCCCATTCAGTCGTTGTTTTCCACTCTTCGAAGATTTTTCGCTCTTTGAACGGCCAGCGATAGTAATCGTGGTAGAGTTCCGATGCGAGCACAAAGAAATTGACTAACGGCGTATGGAAGAAGACTTTTTGAATTCCTCTGAGCGGCCCGAACCACAGCAAACCGGCAGCAACGCGCACCAGATTATTGCCGACACTAAAGCCCCAAGACTCATTCGAGATATCGGTACCAACGATTTCGATATCGCGAGGATCGCCGATACCGAGGCCGTCATCATGGGCAATTTTGATATACTCGATCGATAGCGGGTCAAATCCCATCATTTTAGCCGAAACTGCATCGATTGCCACCTGATCTGATGATGCAAGGAGGTAATCCTTGACAACCGGAATCATCGTTCTCGGTCCCGGACCATTCCCCACCGTTGTCCCATCCATCACTGCAAAAATTCCCGCGTGAATCTCCTTTTGAATCGCGAGTAAATCGACGAGTGTACGATGAATCCAAGAATGGGTATAGTGCCGCTTTGTGGAAAGAAGTCCACCAAAAGCATTTTTCATAGCCCCTGTCGTCGTCGTATAGATATGACATTTAACCGTTGGAAGATGGACAATATTCTTCCCGTAAAAAAAATCTGGAATGAATATCCCCTCAGGGTATATTTTGGGAAGGACGTGCATCCGGACTTTCGGAGTGTGGAGGATCCAGTGCATGTCCTGCTTTTTAAAATTGTATAAAATTGGAATGTCATTTTTTCTCAATATGGGGAGATATTTGTTCAGGTCCTCGCCTTTGAACGCATCGGTCACAACGGTTTTATTCTGAACACATGTAAGATGCTTATATCCCGATTGTCGAAGAGCGTGAATAGTGCCTTCAAGCTGCCATGGGGTTGTATTCGCTGCAGGGAATGGAAAATGCCAAGAGATATTGTCCTTTAAAATCGTTGGGGCACCGACATCCAATGCCTGTTTCATTCCCGCAAGTTCGCATAGGCGAGTAATATCTCTGAGAACTGTAGCGGGAGATGTTTTAATGACAGCAACAACGGACTTCACCGGCTGGCTCTCCGTGACCTATAATACATGAAAATAAATAATCATGACTGAAACGACGATCCAAATCGCTACATTGACTATAAGGGGTACATCGGTGATAATTGTGTGTGTGGGATTTCCCCCTTCATCTTTCTTATGAATAAGATAAAGGTATCGAAAAATGCCATATAATACAAAGGGAATCGTATAGTAAAGGTGGGTTGTTCCGAATTTTTGAACAGTCTCGTTAGAAATAGTATACAGCGCATATGACATCACAGTGGCAGCGGTGACAATAGCTATCATTTGATCGAGAAATCCCGCACTATACTGACCAAGGACGTTCCGATGATCGGCAGCTCTTACATCGAGCAGATTAAGTTCATGCCGGCGTTTGCTGAAACCAAGGAATAAAGAGAGAAGAAGCGTGCAGATGATAAGCCATTCCGACGCCGGGACATATACTATCGCCGCCCCCGCGAGTACACGCAGGACAAAACCGATTGCCACTGTCATGACATCGAGAATCACAATGTTTTTTAGACCATAGGAGTAGGCGATATTCAAGAGGACATATACGAGGATAAATACTCCAAAATTCGAATTCACCAGGAACCCGACCGTTACACTTAACACCATTAACAAAAAAGCGACCACCGCGGCAAGACCCGGGGGGATTACGCCCGAGACAATCGGCCTTTGTGATTTGACCGGATGCTGCTTATCACGCTCAGTGTCAGCCAGATCGTTCATCGTATATATTCCACTGGCCGCCAGAGAAAAAAGAACGAATCCCATGCTGACAATTCCGAACGCCCTGATATCAAAAAGTTTTTCAGAAAATATCAGCGGCGCAAAAAGAATAAGATTTTTAATCCATTGCTGCGGACGAAATGATACGATGAAATTTCGAATTAGAGCATTCATGACAGCACCCTGCTGATGATATTACTATGATGTTCTACCAAAACGTTTATCAAGCTCTTCAATCGGGATCTTTATAACCACAGGACGTCCGTGAGGACATACATACGGCATATTCGTCGCAAAAAGTTGATCGATCAGGACACTCATTTCTTCATGGCTGAGTTTATCTCCTGCTCTAATTGCCGCTTTACATGCAAAGGAGGCTGCGATATTTTCTTTTACATCAAGTTTTTTGCTGTGCTCGTTTTCTTTAAATCGTTCGATAACTTCTATCAGGATATCGTGCTCGTGTCCGGGGCGTACATCACCGGGAACTCCTTCGATGACGATATCATTTTTTCCAAAAAGTTTCATATCGAATCCCAGCTTCGTGAGATACGGGAGAAGTTCCTTGACGGTCGCATATTCTGATGCACTGAGCGTTAAGGTCTGAGGAAATAGTAGCTGCTGCGATACAGGAACAGCATTCTCGAAACTTGCCATAGCTCGCTCGTAAAGAATTCGCTCGTGGGCTACATGCTGATCAATAATCATCAATCCGTGCCGACCTGAGAAAGGATGTACTTGTTGTGCAGCTGCCAGATCGGTTTTATATCGTCCTGATGTGGAACGGTGAATTGAGAATCTGACGGCGTACGTGAAGTTAGAGTAAAAGTATCCGCCGGTATTTCCTGACTCATTTTTTGAGGTGGAAAATCGGGTCTAACTTGATCCCTCCCCGTAAAAAACAATTTTGCTTTTTGTTCGGATGATCCTGTACGACCATCGCCTGACGTTGCCGGTCCCACGCTTATTGTAGGAACAACATCATTGGTGGCCAATGTCCGGCGGATGACTGTCAGAAGGAAATGATAGATATTACGCTCATCTTCAAATTTTACCTCCAATTTAGACGGATGCACATTCACATCAACATGTTGCGGATCTATTTCCATGAAAAGGATAAAGAATGGATAATTTCCTTTTTCAAGAATGTGCTCATACGCATTGAATACAGCATGGTTGAGGTTCCGGTTAATGATGAAGCGCTTATTGAGAAAAAGATATTGTTCTGAACGGATTTTTCGTGCAAAATCGGGTCTCCCTACGTAGCCATGGATTGTTAGAAAATCGGTCTCTTCCCTGAATTCGATCAATGATGCACTGAGTTTCTCACCAAAGAGTGCCTGGAGCCGGTCGATACTTTCGGCTTTCGGAAGTAATAGAATCGTCTCGTCATCGCTGACGAATTCGAATCCTATTTCGGGATGAGAAACCGCAAGCCTCTGGACGACATCGGCAACATGTTTGAATTCCGTCGAATCGCTTTTCAAGAAATTCCGACGACCGGGCGTATTGAAAAAAAGATTCTTTACAGCAACCGATGTTCCATGTTCGAAAGCAATTTTCCCGGTTTCCCGCATCTCTCCTCCCTCGATCCGGACGAACGATGCTACATCATCTTCTTTTCGTCGTGTTTTCAGCTCGACATGTGCCACAGCGGCAATCGATGCGAGGGCTTCTCCTCGAAATCCCAGAGTGTGTATGCTTTCCAGATCTTCGTATGTTAGAATTTTACTCGTCGCATGGCGTTCAAACGAGATCCGTGCATCTTCTTCATTCATGCCTGATCCATCGTCGACAACCTGAACGAGTGTTCGTCCGCCGTCCTTAATGATGACGGAGATTTGCGATGCGCCGGCATCGATGGAGTTTTCCATAAGTTCTTTCACTACCGACGCCGGACGCTGGACAACCTCACCGGCTGCAATCTTATTGGCAAGCTGTTCCGACATTATATGAATAGTATGCGGCATAAGCTTTATCCTTCTTTCACTCCAATCCCCGGACGATCCGGCAATTTCAACCGGCCTTTCTCGATGACGGCTCCTTCATATGGATCATTGGATATCATTTCTGCACTATCAAGATCGGCAAAATCAATAAGCGGCGATAATTGGGCCGCAGCAGAAATTCCGACAGAACTCTCCACCATACATCCCATCATCACTTTGAGGCGGGATGCGCGGGCGGCGCTGATCATTTTCAATGCTTCCCGAATCCCCGTACATTTCATCAGCTTGATATTGATCCCATCAAATGCGTGGGCAAGAACCGGGATATCCTCGAGCCGCATGACACTTTCATCCGCAATCAACGGCAGAGGCGACCGTTCCCGGAGCCATGCAATATCATCGATCTGTGACGCGGGCATTGGTTGTTCGACAAATTCGACGCCGAGTTCTGACAACCACTCAATACTCTCGAGCGCAAGCTCGCGTGTCTTCCATCCCTCATTGACATCGACCCGCAGTGTTTTCCTTGTGACGCGCCGAATTGCGATCATTATTTCGCGGTCATTCTCCAGTCCCAGCTTTATTTTCAGGATTGGATACTCTGCCGCCTCTTCAACTTTTTGCATTACTTTTTCGGGTGTATCAATACCGATAGTATAGGACGAATATGGCGTTTGTTTCCCTTCGAGTCCCAGGAATTGATATAGCGGAATACCGAGTTTTTTCCCTATCCAATCATGAAGTGCAATATCGATCGCGGCTTTGGCCGCGGAATTTCCGGGAGCAATATCCCGGATATAACCCAGAATTGCATCGATGATGAACGGGCTTTCAAATGGTTCAAGATTCACCTTTGAAAGAAACGCTTCCACCGATTCGACTGTTTCTCCATAACGGGACGACGGCGACGCTTCACCTATTCCAACAATCCCATCGTGGTGAAGTTCTAAAAAGACGACCGGCACTAAAGTACGTGTGCCGTGTGCTATCGTGAACTCATGTTTTAATTGAAGTGAAGAACGCCAAATGTTAAGTCTCATTGGCTTACAACTCCGCTCGATATTCCCGATATGTTGGATCGAATATTCGTATGCAAATCTGTTTGGTCTCGTCGGGTTGCACTGCTCCCCACAGCAGCGCAATTTGTTGAAGCTGAAAATCAGGATCGTATTTAGCCGATGCACCAAGAAATATCTCCGTTGCCCCTAATTCTTTTGCCGTCATTGCGAGCGCATAAGGGACATTATTTGTCGGGACAACGATCGGAATCACGGGCTTCCCAACTTTTTCGGCGATACTGACAACCTCCGATAATACCGCCTGTTCCGAACGACTGAGTTGAGCCTCGACCACTTCGCTCTGCCGATCACGGAGAACCTTC
The DNA here is from genome assembly GCA_963776275.1 of Ignavibacteriota bacterium. Classification (GTDB taxonomy): domain Bacteria; phylum Bacteroidota; class Ignavibacteria; order UBA10030; family CAVZMI01; genus CAVZMI01. The sequence continues at coordinate 119,409 of CAVZMI010000018.1, read as the reverse complement.
GCCGTCATAACCACGATGTCCACATCATCCGTATCGGTCTCTTCAAGGCATTTCATAAGATGTTTTAAATTAGTAATCGATCCGACTCCGACCACCTTTCGTTTAATTCGTACACTGCCGATGCTTTCAGGTGTTATTGTCGATTCTCCAAAGATATTAAATTTTTCTAAATGTGTCTCCGATTTTTGTGCATGTCTCTTGTTCACCATTTCAGAAGAGGAAAACACGATAAATAGGAAAATTGTAAAAGCAATTCCCCACTCTGTAGCAACCGGCTTCGTGAACAGATTTGTCAATGCCACGAGTAATAAAACAAGAAAAGTCAAACCAATCCCCAGGGGAATTTCTCTGCCCGCGATTGTGAAATTCAACGGCACCCTGAACTCCCGCTTTGAACGGTCTTTAAATCGAAGGACGAGTGTAGAGAGTGCATTCATTACAAAACTCCACACCAGACCGAACGCATATGCTTCACCTAGAACAAATATATCGCCCTGACTGAGAATGATCACCATGATCTGAAGTCCAACAATCCAGTTGATGATCCGGCTTGTCGTACCGTATCTACGATGTGGATGACGGAACCAATCGGTCAGAACGTTGTCTTCTGCAAGACGATTCAGTACTCCATTCGAACCAATGATAGCCGTGTTAACGGCCCCGGCAAGAATAAGGAAACCTACAACAACGACAAATGCCTGCATTGCAAGGCGTATCCATACCGGCCCGAGCACAAACATGGCCAGTCCTCCGATCACATTATCCTTGTAAATCGTGGTCCGGAGCCCATCGGGAATAATCATCACCGCGAAAAAAGAAATCAGCGATGTAAAAACCATACTGTATATAAAAATTATCAATCCCGTTTTTTTAAGATTTTTCAGCTTCGGCGATTCGATCTCACGATACACCTGCGCAAGCGTCTCTTCACCACTCATTGCGAGGATTGAATGGCCAAATGCAATCATGACCCCGACAAATCCAATTGTTTTTGCCCATTCGACCCCCCTCAGCCATCCCATTGCATCTTCATGAACACTAATTTCAAATGGCGGGAGCTTGAACCCTTGTACAAGCAAGGTAACAACGCTCCAGACGATGATCAAGACCGCCATTACGGTTGTGATCTTTATGATCTTCAACGCCTTGCCACTACTTTCTTCGATACCGAGAATATTCTGATGCCAGAAATAGAGCACGATCATGATAGCAAAGATCGCCGATGTTACATTTGCAGGAAGTGTAATAGGAATTCCGGCCTGTATAAAAATGGAATTTAATAATCCGACCATATACTGTCCGGCTGATGTAGCGCTGATCGGACCTGTAAGCATGAAATCAAAAAGAAGTGCCGAAACCGCAATCTTGGCCAATCCCCCACCCATCGCCTGTTTTACAACTTTATAGACACCTCCCCGTGTAAACATGGCGCTTGACTCTATATATAGGAGCCGGACAGCATATGAAAAAAGCATGACGGCAAAGATGTAATATGGGGCCGATTTCCCGATTGCTCCTTCGGCAATACCAACGACATAATATGCGGAAGATGCCAGATCACTCAGCACAATTGCAGCCGCACGCCAATACGATATGAACGTCAGCATGACCGTTGTGACAACAACAACACGTATACGATTATTTTTCAGGAGGCCTGAACCTAGATCTTTCATAAATCGTCCTGATAATCCTCCTTAATTATGTTACATCATTCAGTCTGCAATAATGCATTAACAAAGACGGACTTGTCAAAAGGCTGAAGATCGCCAATCTGTTCTCCGACACCGATAAATTTCACAGGGATGTTCAACTCCTGGTTGATTGCAAATATAATTCCACCTTTCGCAGTGCCGTCAAGCTTTGTAATAATAAGCCCTGTAACTCCAACAGCATTGGCAAACTGACGAGCCTGTTCGAGGGCATTTTGTCCGGTTGATGCATCAAGGACGAGCAGAACTTCGTGGGGTGCTTCAGGAACGATTTTTTGCATCACTCGTCTGATTTTTTTTAGTTCCTCCATTAAGGGGGTTTTTGTATGGAGACGACCGGCCGTATCGATAATAACTACATCCGCTCCACGTGCTTTTGCCGCATTGAGCGAATCATAGGCGACGGCAGCCGGATCCGCTCCGTGCGCCTGTTGAATGATATCGACTGAAGCGCGTTGTGCCCAGATTTCAAGCTGTTCATTCGCCGCTGCCCTGAATGTATCCGCAGCAGCAATGATTACATTTTTCTTTGCTGTCCGATAATTATATGCAAGCTTTCCGATTGTTGTGGTTTTACCGACTCCATTGACACCAACAATCAAAATTACGAATGGTTTGATACCTGTAGGAATTGAGAAGTAATCATTCCTGTTCATCTGATTGCCTTCACCTAATGCATTTCGAATTTCGTCATGTAGTAATCGATCAAGCTCGTTTGAATCTTCATACTTTTCTTCTCTTACTCGTGTTTTGATTCTCTCGATAATCTTCATTGACGTATTGACACCCACATCGGCTGTAATAAGTATCTCTTCGAGTTTATCGATCATTTCATCGTCTATTTTTGATTTTGCCGTTACCAGCCGCTGCACCTTTCCAAAGATGTTGTCGCGTGTCTTCGTCAGTCCTTCTTTTAATCTTTCAAACTTTAATGTATCAAAGAATCCCATTCGACACCCTTATACTTTTCTACGGACCGCTATAAAGAAGCGCTGACCATATGCCACCAACGACCAGAGTAGGAGTATACAACTTATTCCGATTAGAATATCCACTACTGCGTTCACCCTCAATGTCGCCATTACTATTGTTAATGCAACTGCATTTACAGTCCATTTCCCTATCCAATTAGACTGCGGAACGATATTTCGCGTCCGTATGAGCCACACTCCGCCAGCAAGAATAACAGCATCACGAAAAAGAACGAGCAAGAAGAACCATATTGGAAGATACTGCATAATTGATAAGGCGAATGCGACGACTCCGACGCCGATTTTATCGGCAAGAGGATCAAGAATTTTTCCTAATGCAGTGACTTCATTTCGCCGCCGGGCGATATAGCCGTCCAGAAAATCTGTTACGACAGCAACAAGCATGATCAGGACCGCCGACAGACGGCTCTGAAGTGTACCATGAAGCAAGAGCAGGAAGATCGGAATCGCGAGGACGATTCGGGTGCAACTAAGAAGATTCGAGATTGTCCATACCCTTACACGGGGACGAACATCGGGATCAGACATCATTTTCATCCTTCGCCCCAACCGGTTCAACGGCGACAGGGTAGAAACCGCTGAAACATGCCGTGCAATATCCTTCACCGTTCTCTGTCGGAACGGATTCGAGAAGTTTCTCGATCGTGAGATATGCGAGACTATCGACGCCGAGCTCCTGGCGTATCTTTTCGACATCTCCACCGCATTGATTTGCAATGAGCTCTTCCCTACTCGGAAAATCCATACCATACTGACATGGATACTTGATAGGAGGAGCTGTAACTCTGAAATGGATTTCCTTCGGTTCAGCCTCACGGATGAGTTGTATCAATTTTTTGGATGTCGTACCACGGACAATTGAATCGTCAATAATCACAACAACCCTATCTTTCAACACACCTTTAACAGTATTGAATTTCATCTTCACTTTCAATTCACGGATATCCTGTTCAGGCTGGATAAATGTCCTGCCGATGTAGTGACTTCTTATTAAGCCTATCTCAAGCTTCGCCTCATATCCCAGCTTATTGCTTTCCGAAACGAATCCCAATGTTGCCGTATTACTCGAGTCAGGTACACTGATGACAATAGTTTTTGTCTCATCGGATTTCTTCTCAACCGGAGATTGTTTTGCAAGACTTTTTCCAAGTTTCCGCCGAACACGATCGACGCTGTTCCCGAATATTTTGCTATCGGGGCGTGAAAAATAGATATATTCGAAGATACAAAATCTCGGTTGCGCGACTTTTTTCGATACCCAGAATGATTTCGGTTTTTGTGCCTGTTTAGCTTCGTCATCAATGACGAGAATTTCACCCGGGGCGATATCACGGATATATTCGGCACCGATGATATCAAACGCGCATGTCTCGGATGCAACGACATAGACACCATCCAATTTCCCGAGGGAAAGCGGTCTGAATCCATAAGGATCACGGGCCGCTACAAGCATGTTATCGGTAAGAATCAGCAGAGAATATGCTCCATCGACTGTATTGAGAGCTTCCTGAATCTGATTTATCTGATTCTGCTCCCTGCTTCTGGCCATCAAATGGAGAATAATTTCAGAATCCGAGGTAGTCTGAAATATCGTTCCTTCTGAACTCAGTTTCTTCCGAAGTGCACGATAATTTGTAAGATTTCCATTATGAGAAACAGCAAGATTACCGCTCCGGTAGTTCACCACGAAAGGCTGGACGTTCGCCCGGTTATCGGAAGAACCCGTAGTAGAATAACGGTTATGACCTATGGCCGCATCGCCATCCAGTGTCTCGGCGAGTATTTTCTCATCCCGAAAGACATCATTCACCAGTCCGATCCCCTTATAGGTATGGAAGCGATGTTTTTGTCTTTCAGTGTCATAATATCTGGTAACAATACCCGAGGCCTCCTGACCGCGATGCTGAAGAGCCAGAAGCCCATAGTAAATCAATCTCGAAGCCTGGGAATGTCCAAAAACGCCAAAAATGCCGCAATTGCAGCGTGGCTTGTCAGGTTGTGCAGTATCCATCTATTAGTGTTTTTATAAGTCCACAAAAAAAATCGTCTCTAAGATACGGAAAAAAGGGAACTGAAACAAGGTAGATTTTGCTGTTGCTTATCCGATCTAACTCCCTTATTTTAATAAAGGTTCCATCGATCATTTAACATTTATTGGCAGCCATCCAAAACTGGGTTTGATGATCGAGCAGTTTCGTTATTCCTCGAATCACCATACAGGAGAGATACAAAATGCTACGGAAAATATTCTTTTTAGTCCCGATCCTTGCTCTGACAATTTCGGCGAGTTTTGCCCAAGACTTTGAGCGGTACTTCCACAACGAAACCATGCGGGTAGATTATTATCATACCGGCACGAAAGGACAGGAAACGATCAGCCTGGACAGAGTCTATCGTGAAGGGCCCTGGCCCGGGAGCAGAATAAATCTAGTGGACACATTAAATCTCGGGGAATACTTTGTCCGCATTACCGACGCAACAACAAATATCCTAATTTACTCCCGAGGGTATTCAACGATCTTTAACGAATGGCAAACCACCGATGAGGCAAACTCAGGCATGTATCGCACCTTCCATGAAACCGTTCGCTTTCCTTTTCCGCTCCGGAAAATCCAGCTCATAATTTCACGGCGGGACAGGCAAATGATCTTTCATGAAATTTTTTCCACCATTATCGATCCGTCGGTTCCACGGAGCATTCAAAAAGAAACACAGAAGGCACATTACACCATCACGACTTTTATGAAAAACGGACCGCCTGAGAAAAAAGTCGATCTTCTTCTTCTTGGTGATGGATACACAAAAAAGGATATGGAAAAATTTCGGGCCGATGTAGCGCATTTTATCGGCGTTCTATTCAACACACATCCATTCAAGGAACGAAAATCGGACTTCAACGTCTGGACTATCGAAGTTGAATCAGATGAATCCGGAATTGATAAACCTGACAAGGATATATGGAAGAATTCTACCCTCGGCACGACATATAATACATTTAACAGTGAACGATATGTTCTCACAGAAGAAAATCGAAGGCTCAGGGATATTGCAGCGGCGGTGCCATACGATTTCATCTCTATTTTAGTCAATGATAACCGCTACGGAGGCGGTGGAATTTTCAATCTGTATACGACATGCTTTACAAACACGGATCAACCCGGCCAGGAATGGCAACCGGATTATGTGTTTGTTCATGAATTCGGACATTCGTTTGGCGGACTCGGCGACGAGTATTATGGCTCGCAGGTTTCTTATATCGATTTCTACAGCAAAGGGATTGAACCCTGGGAACCCAATATCACGGCATTGTTGGATCCGAACAATCTTAAATGGAAAAAATTTATCGACCCCGGCACACCAATCCCCACTCCCTGGAAGAAATCCCTCTATGATAGTCTGGAACGAGAGCGTGCGAAACTCGACCGTCTCGCTGCCGATTATTATGAAAAAAGAGAACCACTGATGAAAGGGGAACAGGAAATATTGAATAGTACACAATATAAAAATATAGTCGGTGCATTTGAAGGAGCCGGATATGTTTCTGAAGGTCTTTACAGACCATCCATCGATTGTCGGATGTTCAGTTTGAGTCTTGTAGATTTCGACCAGGTTTGTTCAGAGGCAATTGAACGGATGATTGATTTTTATACGCATTAATCCATTACTCTACATTGAGAATTGTATCGTATAACCATCGGGAGTCATCTTTTTCCGGATAATCTGTTGTATAATGAAGACCCCTGCTCTCCTTCCGCATCAGTGCTGATCGGATGATGAGATCGGCGATAATTGCCAGATTCCGTAATTCTATCAATCCTTCGGTGACCTTTGTCTTTTTGTAGAACGTCATGACTTCATCCAGAATGAGACGAATTCTCCGTTGTGCCCGCTCGAGACGGAGATTTGAACGAACAATTCCGACATAATCCCACATCAATTGTTGAATTTCTCTCCGGTCATGAGCAATCAACACCCACTCCTCGCTATTGAACGTACCGCTTTCATCCCATGGCGGAATAGGCGGAATATCGGCGTGAAACATTTGATGAGTTTTCACATCTGCAATGGCACGATGGGAAAAGACGACTGCTTCAAGCAATGAATTGCTTGCCAGCCTGTTCGCCCCGTGTACACCGGTCATACTTACTTCACCACATGCATAGAGGTTGTGGATTGTCGTTCGTCCATTCAGATCGGTCAGAACTCCGCCGCATGAATAATGCGCTGCAGGAACAACTGGAACAAGTTCTTCAGTCATATTAATTTTATACTCAAGGCAACGACGGTAGATATTTGGGAAATGTTCTTGAACTTCCTGCGGATTGAGATGTGTGAGTTTGAGATATACACACTCGTCACCACTTCGCTTGAGTTCACTATCTATCGCGCGGGCAACGATGTCACGCGGTGCAAGGGAACCGCGTTGATCATACTTCTGTATGAATTCAGTCCCGTCTCGATTTACCAGGACGGCTCCAAATCCTCGAACAGCTTCGGAAATGAGAAATGATGTCGTCGAATTGCTCATGGTCGTCGGATTATAGAGAGTAGTCGGGTGGAATTGAATGAATTCCATATTTGCGATTGATGCGCCGGTCCTATAGGCCATTGCAATCCCATCACCGGTGGCAATATCCGGGTTCGATGTGTGGAGGTAAACCTGCCCGAGACTTCCTGTTGCAAGCATTGTCACATTTGCAAGGAATGTCTTAACCTGATTTTTCTCTACGTCAAGAACATACGCTCCCCAGCAATGTTTTCCTTCCGTTTTTCTCCGGAGGCCGAGCTGATGTTCCGTAATCAAATCAATTGCGATATGATTTTCGAATATCTGAATATTCGGATGCCCTATGACATTTGCAAGGAGTGCCCGTTCAATCTCTTTACCGGTAAGATCCCTAGCATGAACGATACGATTCATTGAATGTCCGCCCTCACGTCCGAGATCAAGTCTCCCGTTTTGCATGGTGAATTCTACGCCAATGCGGATGAGTTCATCAATCTTTGCAGGGCCTTCTTTTACCAGGACTTCTACCGCATCCTTATGACAAAGACCGGCACCGGCAACAAGCGTATCACGGATATGTGATTCGAACGTATCGTCCGGAGCGATCACGGAAGCAATGCCGCCCTGAGCATAGTTGGTGGTCGATTCGGCTTTAGCCTTCTTTGTGACAATCGCAACACAGCCCAGCTCTGCTGCTTCGAGGGCGAACGATAGACCGGCGATTCCACTGCCAATGATGAGAAAGTCTGTCCGATATTCCATTTCGATCCTTAAGATAACATAGGCGTCCAGGATATCTCCTGAACGCCTTACTGTCAAGAATTCCTATTTAAAAGAATTATACGTGATCATGTGATGCTAACGCCGGCGAATTGACGTACTCTTGAATCACCTCTCTCAAAGCAAAGAGAGCCGAATCAGCCTCCTTCGTTGTCAGAACGTACGGCGGTAGAAAACGGAGTACTGTCGTATTGGTGCAATTGATGAGAATCCGGCGTTGCAGAAGTTTATCGACAAACGGAGTCCCCTCGACTGTCAAATCTATTCCCAGCATCATTCCCCGGCCGCGGACTTCGCGGATCAGATCGGGATATTCATGTTTCAGGTCTTCAAACCGTGATTTCAAATATTCACCGACGGATGCCGCGTTGGCCATTGCACCTTTCTCGACAATCTGTTCGAGAGTTGCGACTCCTGCCGCGCATGCTACCGGATTTCCACCAAAGGTTGTCCCATGGGCACCAATGCTAAACGTTTCGGCAACTCTTTCAGAACCGAGAATTGCTCCGAGAGGAAGGCCACCTCCCAGTGGTTTTGCCACAACAACAACATCCGGACGGAATCCAAAATGATCAAATGCAAAAAATTTTCCGGTACGCCCGAGTCCCCCCTGTATTTCATCGGCTATCAGTAAGAGTTCGTATTTACTGCGTAATTCAACCAGGGCATCGGCAAACTCCTTTGAGATGGGAAATATTCCGCCTTCACCCTGGATGCACTCAAAAACGATTGCGACTGTGTTCTCTGTAACGGCGCGACGCAGATCATCGGGATCGTTAAATTGTGCATACGAGACACCCGGAAGCATCGGTTCATAACCGTCGCGGTATTTGTGACGCTCAGTGAGTGTCACGGCCCCGTATGTCCTCCCATGAAATGAATTCGAAAGAGAGACAAAATCGCTTTTCCCTTTCGGCTTTCCCCATTTCCGTGCAAGCTTCATTGCCCCTTCGATTCCTTCGGTTCCGCTGTTGCAGAAAAAAACTTTCGCATAACGCGAATAAGCAAGGAGACGTTCAGCAAGCTCAATCTGTGAATCTTGATAGAAAAGGTTTGAGAGATGGATATACCTTTTAATCTGTCTCTCGATGGCCAGGTTCACAGCTTCATTATTATATCCCAGGGCGTTCACCGCCAAGCCGCCGAAAAGATCGAGATATCGATCGCCGCTTTTAGTGTAGAGATATAGACCTTCACCACGATCGATTTCAATGGGATATCGTTTGTAAGTATTGAAGAATAAGTTTGCTGCTTCCTCGAACGAGGTCATGACTGTTTCTCCTACTGAATTACTATTCTATCTCTTCCTTTTGAATGCGTCGTGCAAGGCCAATTAGTATGGTATGAACAAACAGTACCTGTTTTCGCAGTTCGGCGAAAGTCCCGTTATTAATAATAGTAAAATCTGCCCGCTTTCGTTTCTCCTTCGTAGACATTTGTGCATTCATCCGTTGCCGGATTTCTTCCCCGGCTGTTCCATCGCGTTCATGGATGCGTGCGATACGAAGTCGTTCATCTGCATCCACAACGATAATATAATCAAGATTTTTATCTAATCCCGATTCGTAAATCAGGGCAGCCTCAACGACGGCATATGGTGCATTGTCTATATCGCCCAATAATCGATCGATTTCTTTTATCACACGTGGATGGACGATTGCTTCAAGCTGCTTCCGTCGATCGGGATTACTGAAGATTATCCCCGCCATGGCCAGCCGGTTAAGACTTCCGTCCGCATGATAGATGTGCTCCCCAAATTCGGCAATGATCCGGCATTTGAGAATAGCATCATGAACCATTAGAATCCGCGCAAGTCTGTCAGCTTCAATTAACGGAATACCGCATTCCTGAAGTATCGAGCACACTACAGATTTGCCGCTCCCGATTCCACCGGTAACACCGATTCGAAGGGCCTGTTTCCGGTTTTCAGGCAACCCATTATCATTTAGCGTATGCAACCGCACGTACTTCACGAATAACCGTCACTTTAATTTGTCCGGGATATTCCATTTCTTGCTCTATCTTCGCAGCGATGTCATGTGACAGTTGATCGGCAAGGGCGTCGTCGACCTTATCATGTTCAACAATGACCCGGACTTCACGTCCTGCTTGAAGCGCATAGGTCTTTGAGACACCGCTGAATCCTTGTGCGAGAGATTCGAGCTTTTCAAGACGCTTGACGTATCCTTCTACCGATTCACGGCGTGCTCCGGGGCGTGCACCGCTGATAGCGTCTGCCGCCTGTACCAATGCTGCAATCGGATGCTCCATCGGTATATCTTCATGGTGCGAACCAATTGCATTGGAAACGACAGGATGTTCGCCGAACTTCTTTGCGAGGTCATATCCCAATAATGCATGAGGACCTTCAACTGTCCGGTCGACCGTTTTGCCGATATCGTGAAGGAGTCCTGCCCGTTTTGCCAGATTAGTATCGATGCCGAGCTCAGAAGCCATGATTCCTGTCAGATAGGCGACTTCGATGCTATGTTGCAGCAGATTTTGCCCGTAACTCGACCGATATTTCATCCGGCCAAGATGTTTTATAATCTCAGTGTGAGCGCCGTGTAATCCGACCTCGAGAAGTGCATTCTCGCCGATTCGTACAACTTCTTCTTCGAGCTCCTTACGTGTTTTCTCGACGATTTCTTCGATTCGTGCAGGGTGGATCCTTCCATCGGCGATGAGTCGCTCAAGTGATAGCCGGGCGACTTCTCTTCGGAATGCATCAAAGCCCGATAGAATGACCGCTTCCGGAGTATCATCGACTATGACATCGACTCCGGTTGCAGCTTCGAACGCCCGGATGTTACGCCCTTCACGTCCTATGATGCGTCCTTTTAACTCGTCGCTCTGTATGCTTAAGACGCTCACGGTTGTTTCAACAGAGTGGTCCGCGGCTGTCCGTTGAATAGCCTGAACGACCAATTTTTGTGCTTCTTTCTTAGCTGAATCACGCGCTTCATCCCGGACTTCTTTCAGTTGTTGTGCGGCCTGAGTCTTTGCGTCAGAGACCATGTTATCGATGAGAAGTTTCTTTGCATCATCCCGGGTCATCCCTGAAATGCGTTCGAGTCTGAGATTCTCCTCCTCAACAAGTCTCTGAAGGTCGCGGTCTCTTGAAGTCACCAGCTGAACCTTGGTCTCGTACTCTTGCTTCAGGCTCGTCACTTCTTTCTCTTTTCGATTGAGAAACTCCACTTTTTTGTCGATGTTCTCTTCACGGTTACTCAGTTGTTTTTCGTACGCCTGCAGCTTATTTCTACGGGCATTGATATCCGTGTCAAAATCTTGTTTCTTTTTATACCACTCGTCTTTGACTTCAAGAAGCTTTTCACGCTTGAGTGAAGCAACATCTTTCTCAGCATCCTCGATGATCTTCTTTGCACGTTCTTCTGCACTTCCTATCTTCGCCTGGGATATTCTGGCGTTAATCAACCACCCGCCCCAGAAAATTCCTGCCGCAGCAGCGATAAGAAATGGAATAAAAATGTATAATTCCATACTACCTCCGAATTCACCATAAATAAAAAACCGCATCGCAGCCGTATGCGTGCAATGAAAGAACCTTCTTTCATACACAGTGGGTGCCCGCCTGAACGTGTTTTACGTCCACCGACTCGCTCGTCCCGTGCATTATACGACGGAAGTCATGGCAAGAATCCCTTCTCGTGAAAGGTGAGGCCTGTAATTCACGCTCACGAGTCGAGCTCCCTTGAGTCTCACTAATGGTTCTTTTTTGTTTGACTACGGCTGACGGTGCGGTTGTTTAATGTCCTAACCGTCGTTGCTTTACAAAGAACGTGGTATCAATGTATCGTCACCCTCACAGCGTTAGTGCGTGGAGGGATCAGGTTCTATTGATTGATCCAAAATTTCAGAGATTCTGGCAACTTCACTTTCAACTGTTGAGAGAAATGACTGTGCACCATCCCTCTCCTTAAAAAGGTCTTCAGTGATATTTAATGCAGAGAGCACAGCAATAGTCAGTGGCGGTTGCTCTGGAATTTTCTCATGGATTGTCTGGATCATCTCATCCACATATGATGCGACCCGTTTTGTGAGTTCTTCGTTATCACCCCGGAGTGGATATTCTGAACCGAAAATTTTTACTCTAACGCTTTTTCCGTCGGTTGTCATAGTTGTAAGCCGTAGTCAAACATGCCTTATACATATCGCGATATCCGCGCGAGGAAATCTTTTATTTTTTCGCGCATGATCGCTTTCTCTTCAGGCGTCAGAAAACCTTCCGCGATTATTTGCTTTCCTTTCGCCTCTTTCTGTTGTAACTCCATTTCACGCGCAGAAAGTTCCCGTTGTAACTGCGTGATATGTTGTTCCAATTCCTCTACATGACGATTGAGTATCTGATTCTCGGATCGCAGGCTAGCAATTATCTCTGCTGCATGTTGCGCTTTTCCTAAAAGCCCACGCAGCATCGCTTCGACCGTCTTAACAACATGTATCTGCGATAGTTCTGATTCCGTGTGTTGGATCATCAATACTCCATCATCTTGTTCTATGCACTGCGAAGCTCTGCATTGAACATCCGTGCGAAATCCGTTACTATCTTATCTACCGACATATCAATCTCTTTATCAATCAACGTGCGTTCCAGTGAGAGAAATTCCAACCTGAACGCAATGCTTTTTTTCCCCACTCCAAATCGATCATCAATAAAAACATCAAATAATTTTACCTGCCGAAGTATCGATCCCGCTGATATCTTCATCTGCTGGATCATATCTTCAACATGCATCTTCCCATCGACAACAAAGGCGAGATCACGACGCACTACCGGAAACTTTGGCAGCGGATGATACTCACGACGAAGGCTTCGATGCTGCCGGAGAAGATCAAGATCTAGTTCAGCAACAAAGACCGATCCTTCGACATCAAACACCTTAGCTACTTCATCTCGAATCATTCCAATGAACCCTGCATAAGTGTCACTTATTTCAATAGTAATGCAAGATTCACTTAAAGTCTTTTGGGTAGAATAATAAATAAACCTGTGTTTGTCAAGCGAAATCTTCTTGAAGAGCGATTCGACCTCGCCTTTGATATCATAGATATCAGCAACTCGAAGTGGTTCGTCCCATGCTTCGAAGTGAACATTCCCGATCATCGCCAGGGCAATACGTTCTTCTTCTATTATATTATCAACCAGTATTTTCGGGTTGTGCTCGTCAGAACGATGAAAAACATGGCCGATTTCGAAGATTTTCAGGTTTTCATTCCCATGAAACTGGTTATGCCCGATTGTTTGAAGTATTCCAGGAATGAGACTCGTCCGGAGTGCCGACATTTCGATACCTAACGGGTTTTGTACCTCTATAATAGCTTCGTGCCCCAGACGGGCAACCTTAGGATCCTGCATGCTGTTTGTAATAATCTCGTTGAAGCCACAACCGACCAGCCAATCGCGTAGGGCATCAGCCAGATCTACCGGCGTCTGAGGTGATGTAAAATCGATCGACGCAATAGTCTGATCCGGGATATTATCATATCCGTGAATCCGCGCAATTTCTTCGATAAGATCTACCTCGCGTTCCACGTCCGGGCGGAATGACGGGACTTCGACCCAGTGCGTGTCACCTTTTTCTTCAATGATCTTGAAATCAATTTTCGCCAGGAGGTCAGAAATTACCGAATCTGTCAGCGACGTTCCCAGTAATGCATTGGCCCTTCCGACCCGAATCGGGACGACCAGACGTTGTATCTCTTTTGGGTAAGCGTCGATAACTCCTTTACATATTTCACCGCCACCGGTTTCCTGTATGAGTGCTGCAGCCCTATCAATAGAATATTGGGTAATTGCCGGATCTGCTCCCCGTTCGAACCGCTGCGATGCATCGGTACTCAAGCCGAGGTATTTTGATGTCCGCCTGATGCTCGTCGGAGAAAAATATGCGCTCTCGAGCAGAACATTCCTCGTACTCCAGCTGATTTCAGAATTCATCCCTCCCATGACGCCGGCCACCGCAACCATTTTTTTACCGTCACAGATCATTAAAGTATCGGCTCTAAGCGTTCGCTCCTTTCCATCAAGCGTTAAAAATTTTTCTCCTTCGTGCGCACAGCGTACAATGATTGTATGTTCATCGAGCAAATCATAATCAAATGCGTGGAGCGGATGCCCCATTTCCATCAAGACATAGTTCGTTACATCAACCACGTTATTAATCGGCCGAAGACCTACAGCTTTCAATCGGCGCTGTAGCCATGCCGGCGATTCCTTTATTGTCACATTCCGGATAACGCGGCCGGTGTATCTGGGACATGCAATGGAATCTTCGATTTTTATTATCGCCACCTTTGCGGTCGGTGTTTCGGATTCTTTTATTGCAGGAACGGGTCGTTTGATCTTCGTACCGAAAAGGGCGGCAACTTCCCGTGCAACGCCGAGATGACTTAGGCAATCCGGCCTGTTCGGTGTAATGCCGACTTCAAACACGATATCGTTTAGCCCGAAATAGTCGGCCAGCGGTATCCCGGGAATGGCGTTGTTCGAAAGAACTAGAATCCCATTTGCATCCTCACCGACGCCGAGCTCGAACTCAGAGCAAATCATTCCGTAGGAATCCACGCCGCGAATCTTGACCTGAGAGAGTACAAATGGTTTTCCATCCGGGTCGTGTTGGTTATGAGGAACGGTTGTGCCGACAAGTCCGACTGCAACTTTCTGTTTGGCTGCGACATTCGGCGCACCACATACGATCTGCAGTGTCTCTCCCTTTCCGACATTGACCGAACACACCGTTAGTTTGTCGGCATCCGGATGCTTTTGACGGTCGATTACTTCGCCCACAACAAAACCGTCAAATTGCTTTCCAAGATTTTCGATTGATTCGACTTCAAGCCCGACCATCGTCAAGCGATGTGCCACTTCTTCCGGTGAAACTCCCCAGGAGACATAATCATGTAACCAGGATAATGAAATTTTCATATACGTCAGAACTGATTCAAGAAACGAATATCGTTTTCAAAAAGTAGACGGATGTCATTGATACCATGTCGCAGCAGTGCAACACGCTCGATTCCCATACCGAATGCATAGCCTGTCAATTCATCCGGATCGTATCCGACAGCCTTGAATACATTCGGATCGACCATACCGCAGCCGAGTATCTCAAGCCATCCGGAATATTTACAAACACGGCATCCCTTGCCGTGACAGAGGAAGCAGGTGATATCCATTTCCGCACTCGGCTCTGTGAAAGGGAAAAAGCTTGGCCGGAACCGATACTTGATGTCGTGTCCATAGAACTGCCGTGCAAATGCAAAAAGTGTTCCCTTGAGTTCACCAAATGTTACATGTCTGTCGACATAGAGACCTTCGATTTGATGGAACATGCAATAGCTTCGCGTGTTGATTGCCTCGTTCCGATAACATCGTCCCGGCATAACAACGCGAACCGGCGGTTTCTGATTTTCCATCACCCGTATTTGGACAGGTGAGGTATGTGTCCGCAGAAGAACCTGCTCACTGATGAAAAATGTGTCCTGCATATCGCGCGCCGGATGATCCGGCGCAAAATTGAGCGCCCCAAAATTATGATAATCATCTTCCACTTCCGGTCCATCGACTATGCTAAACCCAAGATTCAGGAAGATGCGCTTCATTTCATCGAGCGTCTGGGTTATCGGATGTTTCGTCCCGACCGGCCGCAAACGGCCCGGGATCGTCAGGTCGATGAATCCCTTCTTCGTCCCCGCATTCGATTCAACGGCCTGCTGCTTCGCATCAAATGCAGCCTGGATTGCGTTTCGCAATTCATTGAGCATTTTACCCACAGCCGGTTTTTCTGCAGGTGGCACTGTGCGTAACTGATCGAACAGCTCTGCAATCTTCCCTTTCCGTACCAAATATGTAAGACGGAATCGATCAAGATCGTCTGCCGAACGAGCCGCTCCGATTTCTGCAAGTGCCTGCGTACGAATTTTTTCTATTTTTTCTTTCATGAGGAAGATTCGATTAATAAAAAAATCTTCTTGCTCTTCTTTTCGATTGATTCCTCACTCGAAAAGAAAAACCTCCCGGCCTGTCCTGAATCGGACAGGACGGGATAGAAGATTAGGCCAGGGCAAACTTCACGACTTCAGCAAACGTCCGTGCGTCGTTCACTGCAAGATCGGCAAGAATTTTCCTGTTAATATCAATATTTTTTGAATTCAAAGCGGCGATAAGCTTCGAGTAGGTCGTCCCCTGCATCCGGGCTGCCGCATTAATTCGTGCAATCCACAACTGTCGATAGCTGCGTTTCTTTGCACGACGGTCGCGATACGCATACTGCATTCCCTTGTCGACGGAATGCTTAACGACCGTCAGTACCTTACTCCTGCGTCCCCAGTAGCCTTTCGCCTGCGCAATAATGCGCTTGCGACGGCGGTGGGAGGCAACTTTGTTTTGCGAACGTGGCATAGTTGCTCTTGTCTCCTGTTAGATGATTAGATAGTACCACTTCGTTGTGCCTTGAAGTAATACTTTTCGGTGCGGTGAATTATGCTTTTTTAAACCTGAATCAACGTCCTTATAGCTTTTGTCTCCTGTTTCGATGCGTACGTGGGTTTTCTCAGTGCACGCTTCCGTTTCCTGGATTTCGATGTCAATATATGGCTGCGGAACGCTTTATGCCGTTTCAATTTCCCTGATGCTGTTTTTTTAAAACGCTTTGCCGCTCCGCTATTGCTTTTCATTTTCGGCATATTTACTCCTTGTTCTCATTCCCTTTTTTTGCATCCGCTTGTTTACCAGAGTCCTGCTTTTTCTTCGACTTATCCGGTGCAAAGATCATAATCATGTGACGTCCTTCGAGCCGCAGCTCCTGATCGACTTTCGCCACATCAGCAAGATTAACGGTCAATCGCTGAAGTACATCCTCGCCCTGCTCTTTATATGTAATCTCACGACCTTTGAATACCACAACCGCCTTTACCTTATTCCCATCCTCCAGGAACTGGCGGGCGTGTCTTGTTTTGAAATTAAAGTCATGAATATCAGTATTTGGATGAAAGCGAAGTTCTTTAACCAATGCAATATGCTGGTGCTTCCGCTGAAGCTTCTCCTTCTTACTCAATTCGTACTTGAATTTGCCAAAATCCATGATTTTACATACAGGCGGATTGGCATTCGGAACTATCTCGATCAAGTCTCTCCCTCGCTCTCGGGCAAGCTGTAACGCTTCGCGCGGCGACATGATCCCAAGCTGACCTTCTTCGTCATCTATTACGCGGACTTTCACCGCACGAATTTCTTCGTTGATGCGTATACGCTTGTCTTCTTTAGTAATAGTTCTGCCTCCTACGTTGTGAGTATTTTCCGATCTATTTCATCTTTTATTTTTGCTATGATCTCACCGGTATCCATCGCCCCAATGTCACCTTTTTTATGGATACGAACCGATACACTGCCTCGTTCTTTTTCTTTTTCCCCTACAATCAGCATATAGGGAACCTTCTTCGTCTCCCAATCACGGATTTTATAACCGATCTTTTCGTTGCGGTAATCGACCTCTGCACGGATTCCGGCAGATTTGAGCTTCCCGAATACTTCGTCGGCATATCCCATAAATGCATCACTTATCGGCAGGACAACAGCCTGTACGGGCGAGAGCCATAATGGGAAATATCCCGCAAAATGTTCGATGAGCACGCCGATAAACCTCTCGAGCGATCCGAATGGTGCGCGATGTATCACAACAGGACGGTGTTTTTGTCCGTCGCTTCCGACATACTCAAGCTCAAATCGTTCCGGCATTACATAATCAACCTGTACAGTTCCAAGCTGCCACGTACGACCGAGGACATCCTGAACCATGAAATCAATCTTCGGACCGTAGAACGCAGCTTCGCCTATTGCAATCTTATAATCCAATTTCATCTCGTCGGCGGCTTCTTTGATATCCTTTTGCGCCTGCTCCCAGAGCGAATCCTCTCCGCCGTATTTCTCTTTATTCTTCGGATCACAGAACGACAACCGTGTCTTAAAATCGCTGAATCCCAGGGTTCGAAATACCAGTTGGATGAGCTCGATGACGTCGCAGACTTCTTTCTTCAATTGATCCTGACGAACAAACATATGTGAATCATCGACCGTAAAACAGCGAACACGGGTCAACCCGTTCAGCTCGCCGGATTGTTCATATCTGTAGACCGTTCCGAATTCACACAGCCGAATCGGTAGATCGCGATAACTCCGAGGCCGTGCAGCATAAATCTGGAAGTGATGCGGACAATTCATCGGCCTGAGGAGATACTCTTCATCTTCGACTTTGATGGGCGTGAACTGACTGTCTTTGTAATATGGATAATGCCCGCTTGTCTTATAAAGATTGATATTGCCGATATGCGGCGTTACGACTGCCAGATATCCGCGTTTCCGCTGTTCTTCCCGTAAAAAGTTTTCCAGAGTCTCACGGATGATTGTCCCTTTCGGCATCCAGAGGGGCAAACCTCCGCCGACTTTTGGCGTTATATGGAAAAGATCGAGCTCTGCACCCAGCTTCCGGTGATCCCGGCGTTTTGCTTCCTCCAGTCTTTCAAGATATTGATCGAGTTCTTTCTGTGCCGGAAACGTAATTCCATAGATACGCTGCAGCATCTTGTTCTTTTCGCTCCCGCGCCAGTAAGCACCGGCAACACTCAATAACTTGATCGCTTTGATCTTCCCTGTCGACGGTAGATGCGGACCATAACATAAATCGGTGAAGGATCCGCTGTGATACAGCGTAATCGTTTGTCCTTTCAGACCTTCGAGAAGTTCGAGTTTATATGGATCACCCTTCTCGGTAAATACCCTGACTGCATCCTCCCACGATCTCTCTTCTCTGACGTATGAAGAATCTTTCTTTGCGAGCTCGAACATCGTTGCTTCTATTTTGGCGAGATCCTCCTGCGTCAGAGAATGCTCGTTCATGTCGATGTCATAATAGAAGCCGTTTTCAATTGCCGGTTCCGATACCGAATTTTGTTCCGGGGAATAGAATCTCGACTGCCTCTGCCATTAAATGTGCAGAGCTGTGCCAGTAGGTGCGTTTCCCCTCTTCGTCGCCCCACTTTACTATTCTGACTTCCGCATCGGTCGTGATCGGACGAGTGAGGTCCCACGTCTCTCCATTAACCAGAATCGCGAGAGCTTGCTGGGCAAGTCCCTTGCTGATTTCCGCTGCTATATATAACCCGGTAATCCCCTGTTCGTATCGCCGGGTATCCCCATCAGGGAATGTAATTGAAATTGTACTCATTGTCATTTGGGCAGATAAAAAAAAACCGGAGACTTCTCCGATACGGTTGATCCCAACTGCGTGGGCCCTATAGGATTCGAACCTATGACCTCTTCCATGTCAAGGAAGCGCGCTAACCAACTGCGCCAAGAGCCCATTAGAGTCTACGACCCGTAGGGACAAAAAAAAGCACCTGCTCGTCTCGAGTAACTACCAACAGACGCTGGTGCTCTTGAAACTATAGCCCTAAAAATATACGTGAAAAGGTGGGGAAAGTCAAGGCGAAATAAAGCTAAAAAAGAGGTCTTTGTTGTAAGATATTGATGCTCACTAATGTTACGAGGGAATCACGCCTACATCCCTACATCCTTCGACCGCTCGACAAACCTGCCCCGAGCATGCCGAGGGGCTCGCGGCAAGCCCTTCGACAAGCTCAGGGCAAGCAAGCCCTCGGCCTGAGCTCGGGCCGAAGGCTCAGGACGAGAAATCGGGACTCCGGCAGCGGACAGGCCACGCCTTCGTTTCTCGCCTCGCTTCGCTCGGCGAAGCGGGCACTTCGGCGCCTGCCTACCGGAGTGCCTCCGGCACGCAGGCAGGGGCAGGCCTCCGGCCTAGAACCATTCTATAAAATAAAAAAGCCACTGGAAATCCAGCAGCTTCTAATCATACTTTTTACTTTTTCCTTCTTGCTTTTTCCTTGCCATTTCGTGCCGAGAGCGGGACTTCCCGCCTGCTTGTCCCGACAGACGGTTTTTAAAAAGAATTTTTGGGTATCTGTGCCGAGAGCGGGACTTGAACCCGCACGAACCGTTATGCGGTTCAAAGGATTTTAAGTCCTTCGTGTCTGCCAATTCCACCATCCCGGCGACCACGCATAAATTGCTTGTACAGCCAATAACTGCATCGAAAACCATCAAAGAACGTCTGTCGGGACGGCGGGTCTGCGAGAATGCAATCCCCATGGCAGCAGAGAACCCGCACCAGCCTTTATGGGCTGAAAGGATTTTAAGTCCTTCGTGTCTGCCAATTCCACCATCCCGGCATTAAAAGCCAAAAACATAAATCCTAAATCCGAATATCTGCGCCAGAGGCGCATCAGCCTCCGGCTGAGAAATCCTAAACAATATAAAAATACAAAATCAAAAATTCAAATCCAGAAACCACCCATCCTGTTTTGATATTTGGTATTTAGATTTTGGATTTGTTTAGAATTTCGTATTTAGAATTTCGGATTTGCTCTACCGCCGATACCGGGTGATCGCCTTCATATAATTTGCGCGCTCAAATGCCGCGGGTTCGGCTACCGATCTCTGACTCATACTGCCGCGCATTTGGGCCACCGACTCGTATTCCCGCTCCTCCATCCATTGCTTGAGATTATTAAGTATCGACATAATGTGACGCGGCCCCATCCTCAACAGCGACGAACAGAGCATCGTCACGCTTGCACCGGCCATGAGCATTTTCAGAACATCATCGGCAGTGTGGATGCCGCTCGTCGCTGCCAGGTCTGCTTTTATATACCCGTAGAGAATCGCAATCCATCGAAGAGGCAAACGAATCGAGTTGGATGTGCTCAACGTGACGTTGGGAACGACTTCGAGCTTATCGAGATCGATATCGGGCTGATAGAATCGGTTAAAGAGCACGAGCGCATCCGCACCCGCTTCATCCAGCCGTTTTGCCATGTTGGCAAACGAGCTGAAATAGGGGCTCATTTTCATCGCCACCGGAATTGTCACCGATTTCTTCACCGCCCTGAGAACATCGATGTACATGGCCTCGATTTCAATTCCTGAACGATTTGGATCGGTTGGGATATAATATACATTTAATTCAAGCGCATCGGCGCCGGCTTCCTGCATTTTCTTTGCGTGTGAGATCCATCCGCCGGTCGAGTATCCGTTCAAACTGCCGATAATCGGAATTCCAACCGTCTTTTTTGCCTTCGCAATTAGCTCGAGATATTCTTCAGGCCCGAGATTGAATTCATCGGGCTGGGGAAAATATGTCACCGCTTCCGCAAAGCTTTCAGTTCCATGTGAAAGAAAATGTGCAAGCTCCCGTGCTTCATGACTGAATTGTTCTTCAAAAATCGAATACAATACAACAGCAGATGCACCGGCATCTTCAAGCTCTTTAATTCCATCGATAGACCGTGAGAGTGGTGATGCCGATGGAACGAGGGGATTTTTTAATGTCATCCCCATATACCTGGCCGATAGATCCATAATTTCCACCCTCCTTATTCGTGTGACTCCTCAGTGCTGGTAGTGAAATCGTATTTCAAATTGGCCATCTGTTCATATAAGTGCCATCGTGATGTTGTGTCTCCCTGTGCAAGCTCGATCAAACGCTTGGCTTCTTCGGGTTTGCTCTTTGTCAGCATCTTATATCGCGTTTCCATATATGCGTACTGCTTAAACGGAATTTTCGGGGCTTTCGAATCGAGCTTCAACGGATTCTTCCCTTCCAAGGCCAACGCCGGATTGAACCGGAAGAGCGGCCAGTGACCTGAATCTACTGCGGCCTTCTGATTATCCATTCCCTTTTCCATGTTGATTCCATGCGCGATGCAATGACTGTAAGCGATAATGAGCGACGGTCCGTTATATGCCTCTGCTTCAAGGAAGGCCTTGACCGTCTGCAGATCATTGGATCCCATAGCTACTTTTGCGACATAGATGTTTCCATAACTCATCGCGATCATTCCGAGATCTTTCTTGGGCAGCGGTTTACCGCCGGCAGCAAATTTTGCGACAGCGGCACGCGGAGTGGATTTCGACATCTGACCGCCCGTGTTCGAATACACTTCAGTATCAAGCACAAGCACATTCACATCACGGCCGGAGGCAAGAACGTGATCGAGTCCGCCGTATCCAATATCGTACGCCCATCCATCGCCGCCGATGATCCAGACGCTCTTTTTTACAAGAACGTCGGCTATGGCCATCAGGTTTTTTGCTTCCGGCGTGTTCATTTGATTAAGTTTCTT
Organism: Ignavibacteriota bacterium; assembly: GCA_963776275.1. Classification (GTDB taxonomy): domain Bacteria; phylum Bacteroidota; class Ignavibacteria; order UBA10030; family CAVZMI01; genus CAVZMI01. The sequence goes on along the minus strand of CAVZMI010000018.1, from coordinate 97,201 downwards.
CTTCAGAGCGACAACACGCTCACGCTGTTCATAGATCTTTACTTCATCCGATTGATCTGCGTTAATCAGTGCAGTGGCAAGATCATCACCGATGGATAGAGCAAGCTGCGTCAGCAATTCCTTTGCGAATTCTTTCTGCTTATCGATCGAGATCCGGAAACCGAATCCGAATTCTGCATTATCTTCGAAGAGAGAATTCGACCATGCCGGACCGCGTCCTTCATTGTTGACGGTTCACGGACTCGTCGGGAGGTTGCCGCCGTAAATCGACGAGCAGCCTGTGGCATTTGCAATGATAGCCCTATCACCGAAGAGTTGACTGACCAGTTTCACATACGGCGTTTCACCGCACCCTGAACATGCACCGGAATATTCGAACAGCGGCTGCAGGAATTGCGATCCTTTAATCGTATCGATCTTCACATTACGCCGGTCAACCTCAGGCAGGCCGAGGAAGAAATCGTAATTCATACGTTCAGACTCGCGGATCGGCGGCTGCGGTTTCATGTTTATGGATTTGAGACGGGTCTCCGATTTGTTCTTCACCGGACAAACATCGACGCAGAGAGCACAACCCGTGCAATCTTCCGGCGCAATCTGGATCGTATATTTCATCCCTTTATATTCATTGCCTTTATAATCCATCGATTTAAATGTCGGCGGTGCGGCAGCAAGATATTTTGGATCGAACACTTTGATACGAATCGTTGCGTGCGGACAGACTATGGCGCACTTGCCGCACTGAATGCAAATGCTCTCGTCCCAAACCGGGATCTCGAGAGCGATGTTCCGTTTCTCCCATTGCGATGTCGCCGCCGGCCATGTACCGTCAACCGGGAATGCGCTTACAGGTACTGAATCGCCCATCCCGGCTATCATTTTTGCCGAGACATTCTTGACGAATTCAGGAGCTTTTGCAGAGACAGTGGGCGGCATTTCTATTTTACTGGTAACCGTCGAGGGATATTCCACCTCATTGAGATGAGCAAGAGTCTGATCGACGGCATTAAAGTTCTGCTGAACAATCTCCTCTCCCTTCCTTCCATATGTCTTCCTGATTGAATTTTTAATTGCTGTGATTGCTTCATCCTTCGGCAATATCCCTGAGATGGCGAAAAAGCATGTCTGCATGATCGTATTCACCCGTGCACCCATGCCGGTATCGGCGGCAACCTTGTATCCATCGATCACATAGAACTTTAATTTCTTTTCAATGATCTGTTCCTGGACTGTCCGCGGAAGTTTATCCCATACTTCATCCCGACCGAATGAGCTGTTAAGTAGGAATGTTGCGCCGGGAATTGCATCTTTCAACATATCGTACTTCTCCAGGAAAAACCATTGATGGCAGGCAATGAAGTTTGCCCTCGAAACAAGGTATGTCGAATGAATCGGGCGGGGCCGAAGCGAAGATGAGAACGTCGTCATTGAACCCGACTTTTTCGAGTCGTAAACAAAATATCCCTGCGCATAATTGTCGGTGTCTTCACCGATGATCTTGATCGAGTTCTTATTCGCACCAACGGTTCCATCGGCGCCGAGTCCGTAAAACATTGCACGGACGACATCATCACCCTCGGTCGAGAAACGGGGATCGAAATCGAGACTGCTTTTCGTCACGTCTTCGTTGATGCCTACTGTAAAGTGATTTTTCGGTTTTTCTTTTTTCAATTCATCAAAAACCGCCTTGACCATCGCCGGTGTGAATTCTTTTGACGAGAGGCCGTAGCGTCCGCCTATGACCTGTGGAAACCGCCCCATCGGAAGCGTTCCACCCATCAGCGTCTCACTCAACGCCGTGAGGACATCCTGATATAGCGGTTCACCTGCGGCACCCGGTTCCTTTGTACGGTCGAGAACCGCAATTCCCCTCACCGTTTTTGGCAGAGATTTTATAAAGTGTCTTACAGAAAACGGACGATAGAGTCGGACTTTCACCACGCCGACTTTTTCTCCATGGTTGTTGAGATATTCTGCCGTCTCTTGAGCGGCTTCGGCTCCTGAACCCATTATAATGATAATACGATCGGCATCGGGCGCCCCAACATAATCGAAGAGATGGTACTGACGACCAACAATTTTCGCAAACTTATCCATTGCTTTCTGCACGATATCCGGACAGGCGGCGTAGAACGGATTGACCGTCTCGCGATTCTGGAAGAACACATCGGGATTTTGTGCAGTGCCGCGCGTGACAGGATGATCCGGTGAGAGCGAGCGCGCACGATGTGCGCGAACCAATTCATCATCGATCATTGCTCTGAGATCCTCAACCGCCAGCTCTTCGATCTTCATAACTTCGTGCGATGTCCGGAATCCGTCGAAGAAATGGATCAATGGAACACGGGCTTCGAGCGTTGCTGCCTGTGCGATCAGGGCGAAATCCATCACTTCTTGCACCGAGTTTGAAGCGATGAGACCAAATCCTGTGGATCGCGTCGCCATTACATCGCCATGATCTCCAAAGATCGACAGCGCATGTGTTGCAACGGTGCGTGCTGAAACATGAAAGACAGTTGAGGTGAGTTCGCCTGCAATTTTGAACATATTGGGGATCATCAGCAATAGTCCCTGCGATGCAGTGAATGTCGTTGTCAACGATCCGGTCTGAAGGGCACCATGCACTGCGCCTGAAGCTCCTCCTTCGCTCTGGAGTTCTGTCACAAGCGGTATAGTGCCCCAGATATTCTTTTTACCGGCTGCCGACCAATCATCGGCCCATTCTCCCATATTCGATGAAGGAGTAATAGGATAGATTGCGATAACTTCGTTTACTTTATGAGCAACATACGCGGCAGCTTCGTTTCCGTCGATAGTAACTTTGCGTCTAACCATTCTTTTTTCTCCGTATGACTAATATTAATACTTCTGCGTGTCGAATAACCACACAAAAGTTATACTACGAATTCTAAATGAATTCGAGGATGTTTAAGGTTATTGTGAAAGAACAAACTCTTTCCATCGTTCTCGTGCTCATCCCACCCCATGTTTTTTGTGGGAATGGTGAAAGGCAGAATGCATGCTTTTCACACAATTGGGATTATATCGGGGAGAGTCTCTGGACACCCAGCGGCTCCGGACGCGATAGAGAAAAGATAGAGGCGACGGGCGGATTCGAACCGCCGCATAAAGGTTTTGCAGACCTCTCCCTTACCACTTGGGTACGTCGCCGTCACTTCATCAATTAAAAGGCCCCGCCACCTGGTGGGATTGGGGGCGACGGGGCAATTTAAAGAGGAAGTGTATCAAATAAGGTACCCTGACGGATACCTCGAGCGGGAAACGGGACTCGAACCCGCGACATCAACCTTGGCAAGGTTGCGCTCTACCAACTGAGCTATTCCCGCATTTAACACTGTCACGTTATATCTCCCGTGACATCAATCTTGGTCCCGATTTCATCGGGACGCTCTACCAACTGAGCTATTCCCGCATTTAACACTGTCACATTATATCTCACACGACATCAACCTTGGTCCCGATTTCATCGGGACGCTCTACCAACTGAGCTATTCCCGCATTTAACACTGTCACGTTATATCTCCCGTGACATCAATCTTGGTCCCGATTTCATCGGGACGCTCTACCAACTGAGCTATTCCCGCATTTAACACTGTCACATTATATCTCACACGACATCAACCTTGGTCCCGATTTCATCGGGACGCTCTACCAACTGAGCTATTCCCGCATTTAACACTGTCACGTTATATCTCCCGTGACATCAATCTTGGTCCCGATTTCATCGGGACGCTCTACCAACTGAGCTATTCCCGCATGAATCATAGCGGATTGAATATAATATAATTTCAAAATTGGAGCAAGTCTTTTCTTCAGAAAATTTCATTTTTGGCCAATATTTGTAACATATTCATTAATCAGATGTTACTTGCTTCTCCTCGTTCGTTGTCGTATATTTTTCTTTATATTTTCTCTCTTATCGAACATTTGTTTTATGGATCGTAAATATCTACAAAATTATCTTCGTGAATTTCAACACGGGAAACATAGTCTCGCGAAAGTTATCAACACATTAGAACTTCTTCCCTTTGAATCGCTCGGTTTTGCCACAATCGATCATCATCGGACTCTGCGGCAGGGTTTTCCTGAAGTTATCTTCTGTGAGGGAAAGACCCCACAGCAGGTGGCTCGCATCGGTCAGCAGCTTACAAAAAACCATCAACCACTGCTGGCAACAAGAGCATCAAGAGAACAGTATCGTGCTATAAAACGGGTGGTGCGAAATGCAAAATATCACCCGACATGCCGGGTTATTACTGCGAACGTTCCAAAGAAAGCAAAATCTCGTTCGGCCGCAAACCGCTATATCATGGTCATCACTGCCGGCACGTCGGATATCCCGGTGGCAGAGGAAGCCGTACTGACCGCAACTATGCTGGGTCATCATGTCAAAACCCTTTTTGATGTCGGTGTCGCCGGCATTCACCGTATATTGTCGCATCACAATCTAATCAGAAATGCAAGTGTGATCATCGTCGTAGCCGGCATGGAGGGGGCTCTCGCTAGCGTAGTTGGCGGGTTATGCGACGTTCCGGTGATTGCCGTACCGACGTTGATAGGATATGGCGCGAGTTTTAAAGGATTATCGGCGCTGCTCGGAATGCTCAATTCATGCGCTGCCGGTGTAACCGTTGTAAATATAGATAACGGATTCGGCGCGGGATTCGCGGCAAGCCTCATTAATAATGTGAGAAAAAAAACATGATGGTGCAAGAATGGACAAGGAAGCTTATTATACTTGAATGTCGAGAGTATAGCTTGCAGCATACGCTTTTTTTCTGTACTTTGATAAATACATCTAACCCCACCCCGTATCTTTTCGTAATGCCGGGATTCACATGAAAGCAGTGATAATGGCCGGAGGTTTCGGGACACGCTTACGTCCACTAACGTGTAACATTCCCAAGCCGATAGTACCAGTGATGAATAAACCGATGATGCAGCATATCATTGAACTGCTGCATTCTCACGGTATCACCGATCTGGTCGCTACTCTCTTTTATCAACCGGAAGTCATCACACGCTATTTCGGCGACGGCTCGAAATTCGGAGTTTCTCTAAGATACGTCAAGGCGGAAGCCGATTACGGGACGGCTGGAAGCGTCCGTAATGCTTCTTCATTGCTGAACGACCGTTTTGTGATCATCAGCGGCGATGTATTGACAGATTGCGATCTCTCGGAGGCGATTCGATTTCATGAAGAACGAAAAGCCCGTGCGACACTGGTACTCACACGGGTGAAGAATCCGCTGCAGTATGGCGTTGTGATCACCAATAAACAGGGGAAAATTACCCGGTTCCTCGAAAAACCTTCGTGGGGGGAAGTCTTCAGTGATACGGTAAATACCGGAATCTACATCCTGGAACCATCCGTAATGGAACTGATCCCGACAAAAGAAGAATTTGATTTTAGCAAAGACCTATTCCCGTTTATGATGGAACAGGATCTGGGACTTTACGGATATATTTCAGACCGATACTGGCGCGATATCGGAACACTCAACGAGTATCAGGATGCACACCTCGATTATCTTCATGGAAAGGTCTCATGTTGCAATCGAGGGAAACCCGACATCCTATGGATTTCTCGGCGAAGGCTCGACGCTCCACACCAGTCAAAAAAACCTGACAGGGAAGGTTGTCATCGGAAAGGGCTGCACAATCCATGAGAATGTCCGTCTCCATAACGTGGTCATCGGCGATGGAACGATCATATACGCAGGCGCCTCACTTCATAACGCTGTAGTGTGGGGTCATGTAAAAATCGGAGAGCGCACAGAGATTTCCAATGACGTGATCGGAAGCGATTGCGTGATCGGTTCGGGAGCAGTCATCGATGAAAATGTCTTCATCAGCGACCATTGTTACATCGGTCAGGAAGCGCACCTCTCCGCAAATATCAAGCTCTGGCCCGAGAAAGTCATCGAAGACAGGGCAACATTATCCCGGAGCCTGATATGGGAAGACCGGTGGCTGCGTGAATTGTTCACCGATTCACGGATTACAGGACTCTCGAATATCGAGATGACGCCGGAATTCGGTTCCAGACTCGGTGCAGCGATCGGTGCATACGTCGGTTCCGGTAAGACTGTTATCGTTAGCCGCGATTCAGATAATGTGTCCCGAATGATGAATCGTGCTCTCATGGCGGGATTGATGTCCGCCGGGGTCAATATCTACGATCTCAGGACGGTCTCAATTCCTGTCCTTCGTCATGAACTCGCCCAATCAGGAACAGCCGAAGGCGGAGTCCATACACGGAAATCACCATTCGACAAACACCTCACGGATATCATTGTCTTTGAAAATACCGGCAAGGATCTCCCGGTCGGCAAAACCAGGGCAATTGAACGCCTGTTCCTCAGCGAGGATTTCCGGCGTGCAGAATTTTCGAAGGTCGGCAGTATGACGTTTTCTGATCGCGCTTCCGAGTCATATCGTGATCATTTCATCAAGCGCCTCAACATCGAACAGATTAAGAAGGCGAATTTCAAAATCGTCATCGATTATTCAAACGGCGTCGCATCAACAATATTTCCTACGATCCTCGGCTTGCTGAACTGCCAGGTCGTCGCATTAAACGCATACCTCGATCCGGCGAAACTGACACGGACTTCGGAGGAATTCGAAACTTCGATGAAACAACTCTCTGATATTGTCCTTTCACTTAAATATGACGTCGGCCTTATGATCGACGCAGGAGGAGAAAAGCTTTCCCTTGTCGATGACCGGGGTGAGCTCATAAGCCAGGATCGATTTCTGACAATCGTTTTAAAACTCTTCCTTGCATCAAATCCGGACACAAAAAAAGTTGCCGTACCGATAACTGCAACGCGCGAGGTCGACCTTATCGGACAGGAACACGGCGTTATCGTCATACGGACCAAGGATAATCATTACTCGATGATGGATGTCATTTCCGACCCCGGCATTTCCTTCGTCGGAGGGACAAAAGGCGGCTTTATTTTTCCAGACTTCCTGAAGGCGACCGACGGGATGTTTGCCATAGCGAAGATTCTGGAATTAATGGCAATTTCCAGGCTTCGTCTCGCAGAACTCGACCAAACGCTTCCCCGCCTCCGATTTGTGAAGAAGAGTATAAGCTGCGCATGGGATTATAAAGGGAAAGTTATGCGGCATATTATCAAAGAAACCGAACATATGCGCCGCGATCTGATTGATGGAGTAAAAATCTATCTCGAGCCGCCCGAGAGCTTCGCTTCAATCCTTCTATTGCCTGATCGGGAACGGCCGTTGTTCCATATTAATGTGGAGGCACGTGACTGGACGACCGCGAAGCAACTCAGCGATGAATATGAACGAAAATTTTTGAAATGGCGAGATGCGTGACGAGAAGAAATCTCGGACGCAGTTTTTTCCTGTAAGGAGCATAGTGAAATCATGAAAATCAGCGAGATCCTTGAAGAACAATTTATCCGTACCAATCTTCCCGGCGTAAACAAAACCGAAATCATAAATGCAATGATCGATATTGTTGGGACATCCAAAAAAATTATTGACAAAGAAAGAGTGCGCCAGGCAATCTTCGAACGGGAAAAAATCATGTCCACCGGCGTTGGTAACGGCTTCGCAATCCCGCACGGAAAAACAGATGCCGTCTCGGATATTGCCGCAGCATTCGCCCTCACAGAACGGCCGATCGATTATCAGGCACTCGACGATCAACCGGTACGGTTGGTGTTTCTTCTCATCGGAAAGGACAGCCTTGTCGGACCTCATATCAAGCTTCTGAGCAGAATCTCCCGTCTGATGAATAAAGAAGAATTTCGAAAAAAGCTCCTCGCATGCAAGTCGGCGCAGGAGGTTCTGGCAACTTTCAAAACTGAAGAGGCAAATTACTTCGAAATTTAATGGATATCGATCCTGACCATTTTAAATGGCAATAGAAAAAAGTATAACTGCCTTCTTCTAAGGAAAAAGTAAAAATTAAAAAGGAAAAAAGGATAATTAATCGTATTATAAATTAAGTCATTTTTTAATTTCTCGCCCTGAGCGATCCGCCGAACCTCCGCACCAGCAGAGCGTAGGTGGAGAGTCGAAGGGTTTAATTCTTGTCCTGAGCGAGGGAGCGTAGCGACCGAGCCGAAGGATTTCCTTTTTAATTAGATAACGCTCTTTTCACCACTACTTTAAGACTTCTGTGGCTTTTCGATCAATAAAGGGTACAAAAGACATCCTACCGGAGGATGTACCAAAGTGGCAATATGTTGAAGACGTGCTCCGTCAACTTACACACGCTTATAATTACAAAGAGATTCGAACTCCGGTTTTCGAAGAGACCGCACTTTTCGCCCGCGGTATCGGCGATCTCACCGATATTGTCAGCAAAGAAATGTACACATTCACCGACCGGAGCGGAGACAGCCTGACACTACGACCGGAAATGACGGCCGGCGTTCTTCGGGCATACATCCAGCATAACATCGGCGAGCAGCAACCGCTCACCAAGCTGTACTACATTGCACCAATTTTCCGGCAGGAAAGGCCTCAGGCCGGGAGGTTCCGCCAATTTCATCAATTCGGCATAGAGGCCGTCGGTGCACAGGATGCTGCTCTCGATGCTGAAGTCATCGGATTGGCCGTTGAGTTGTACAGAAGAATCGGCATCCCGAAGTCCATCCTGAAAATCAATTCCGTCGGATGCGAGGTGTGCAGGCCGCTGTATCGAACGGTTCTGAAAAATCATCTTACACGGGTCTTTGAACGCCTCTCTTCAGAAAGCCAGAATCGGTTCGATCAGAATCCACTGCGCATTCTGGATTCGAAGAACGAGAATGATCAGAAGCTGACAGCCGATGCACCGCTGATGAAAGACCACCTCTGTCTGGAATGTGCGGAACATTTCCGGTCGCTCCAACATCATCTGACCAATCTCGAAATCGAATATGAGGTGGATGGAAGGATCGTGCGCGGTCTGGATTATTATACAAAAACGGCATTTGAGCTGCTCAGTCCCGATCTCGGTTCCCAGGATGCACTCGCCGGCGGCGGCAGGTACGATCTCCTTACAGAACAAATCGGAGGAAAACGGACTCCCGGTGTCGGCTTCGCTGCCGGCATCGAACGTATCCTGATGGTAATGGATAAGCAGAAACTTTCTTTCGGCGGCGACCGTCCTCTTTCACTCTTCATAGTTACTCTTGACGATCACGCCCGGCTGTGGGGAATGAAAGCCATCGATGGGCTCCGAAAGCTCGGCATCAGTTGTGAAACCGATTACCTTCACCGGAGCGTGAAAGCGCAAATGCGCGAAGCAGACCGACAGCATGCGCGTTACGTGCTAGTTGTTGGATCGGACGAATTGGAAACCCAACGCGGAAAACTGAAGAATATGCGGGAGGGAAGTGAAGAGGAAATCAATATCGCCGACCTTACGGCAGTTATCAAGACACGTGTGTCTTCATAAAATAGCATCCCATGCCTGCAAAGAAAAAAAAGATAACAATTGAATACAGGCTCTTCATCTCTCCATATTATAACGAGATGCGGAAAAAAGAGACAACTCTTTTTCTTCTGGAGACAATAAAAGAATTCAGCACGTTCAGGTATTCAATCGTTCTCAAGGAAACCGTCAAGAATAAAACAATTCGACTGGATATTCTCGGATTGCAAACTCCTGAAGTGACCATGCCTGCATTCGGATCGGCACGAAAACACATTGAGCTCGACGATCTCCATGGAAGCTACAACGTCGTCGTTTCTAAACTCGATGGAGCTGAGAATCATTTTTCGGTGAAGATTACAAAGAAGGGTGTTACTGTAAAATTTCATCCGGCAGGAAAATTTATCACTGTTTTTACCAATCCTGAAGAGTGGAAATCGATTCACACGTACCGACCGGTTATTAACCAATAGAAATTCTTATGTACCCAAGGATTGTTACAATCGGCCCTTTTACGATCTACGGTTTCGGCCTGATGATGGGTATTGCTTTTATTGTGGCAAGCATCATCCTGACGAAAGAGCTTAAAAGAAAAAAGCTCGATCCCGATCTTGGAAATTCAATCACATTGATCGCCCTCGTGGCCGGGATTGCCGGATCAAAAATCCTTTTCTTATTTGAAAACTGGCAGGATTTTCTTCGGGCACCGGTCGAATTTACATTTTCGGCATCAGGACTTACCTGGTACGGCGGATTTCTCCTCGCCACCGGATGCATTTACCTTTACATAAGGAAGAAAAAAATCCCGTTTTCAAAAATATGCGATGCAACCGCACCGGCTCTCATCCTGGGATACGGTATTGCCCGCATCGGATGCCATCTAGCCGGCGACGGGGATTATGGAATTCCGACATCGCTTCCATGGGGTACAAACTACGAGCATGGTACATATCCCCCATCAATTGCATTCAGGGATGTGCCTGAAATTGCACGTAATTTTCCCAACGGTATCGTTCCGGATAATACACCACTCCATCCAACGCCGGTATATGAGTTCATTCTCTGTGCACTTATTTTTGCAGTTTTATGGCGAATACGAAAGCAAAAAACTCCTGACGGCACCTTATTCATGTGGTACCTCATTCTTTCCGGGGTTGAGAGATTCACGATTGAGTTCATCCGCATCAATCCCCCATTTCTTTTCGGACTCTCCGAGGCGCAAGTGGTCGCTCTGGTTCTCATCGCCATCGGTCTCTATGGAATGAAGAGAATTATTTCACGGACGAAAGCACTTACTTGAATACCAATATCTATCCGGACTTTTTATGAGCAGTCACCTTATTGCCGGTCGAAATCCTGTTATGGAAGCGCTCAAGGCGGGTGCGTCCATTGAAAAGATCATGATTCTTTTTGGTGTGAAGGGTAATGTGATCGAAAAAATACGAGCGATAGCGCGGGAAAAGAATATTCCGTGTGTCGAAACCGATAAACAAAAATTCCGTGATTTCGCAGGCGAGGCGGATGCACAGGGTGTAGTCGCGTTATTAGGCACAAAAAAATATTCAGAAATCGAAGATCTGCTGGCGATTGCGCGCGAACTCAAGCAAAAGCCTTTTCTTCTTATCCTCGATGAGATTGAAGACCCTCAGAATCTCGGCGCGATGATTCGTACCGCAGAATGTGCCGGTGTACATGGCGTTATTATCCCAAAGCATCATGCGGCATCGGTCAATCGAACGGTCAGCAAAGCGTCGGCAGGCGCGACCGAACATATGGCGATCGCAAAAGTGACAAACCTCGTATCGACGATGGAGCAGCTCAAGGAAGCGGGCCTCTGGATGATCGGGACGGACATGGATGGAGGGAAATCATACGACCAGTTCGATTATTCGATACCTCTTGCACTTATCATTGGCAGTGAAGGGAGCGGAATGCGGCGGCTCGTGAAAGAGAAGTGTGATTTTTTAATTAGAATCCCTATGTTCGGAAAAATTCAATCGCTTAATGCCTCGGTCGCCGCGGCATTGGTGATGTACGAGGTGGTAAGAAATCGTAAAGCCGCTCAAAGAGCGTGAAAGCTTTAATGGAAGTCGCAGACGTTGGCGCCGGGCACGCGTATGAATAAATAACCTTAGATTCTTTTCCATGCGCACCAAATGGTGCGCCAACAATTTTCCCACTCAAAATTATAGGTAATCCGATGAAGAAATCGATACTCGTTCTCTCTACAATGCTTTTTATCTTCACATTCTCGCCTTTGGCACTGGCGAGTGAATCAAAGGGACCGTTAGGGATCGGTCTGGAACTTGGAGATCCCTCGGGCTTCACGGTCAAATACTGGACGACACAGCGCACTGCATTCGACGGATACATCGGAGGATCGTATTTCGGCTCACCACGAATCGGGATCGATTATCTCTGGCATTATCCGGTCAGACAGTCAAATATCGTTCATTTCTACGCCGGACTTGGTGGAACGATCGGTTTCGGGAATGGCCATGGTATATTCTGGAGATACAATTCAGGGGATTTCTATTACCGGTCAAACGAAGGGATCGGCCTTGGGGCTCGCGGACTGGCAGGACTCACGTACGAACCGCACACCGTTCCCCTTGAATTCTTTTTCGAGCTCGGACTTCTTGTCGGTGTGACGCCGAATTTCGGTTCGGCCTTCGAGGCGGGTATCGGACTGCACTTCTATCCCTGAACCGATTACTGCGGGAAAAAACGATGCTTCTTATATCGAGGACTTACCGATCGTCGGTCATGTATTATTAATCTTACAGTTACAATATACAATAGATCAACTGTACTCGGATCTTTGATTCACCATTACTCGTACTGCGACTGTGGATTTAACTCTTTCCGTAGTTTTACTATTCATGGTTTCCCTTAAAAGACTTTCCTCTCCATTCACAATTCCGCCTTCTCCCCCTGATTTCGTCGGGGTCGGGATCCGGCGGACAGGTCGCAATTCGAAATTCACAATTCTCTTCTTTGCTATTCCTCCTTCATCAATCCGTACCGCTTCATTTTCGTATAGAGATGACTACGCTGTATATCGAGTGCCTCGGCGGTCTTTGTAATATTCCACTGATGAAGCTCGAGCTGGCGTCTGATGAACAGCTTCTCTGCCTCATCCTTAAATTCCTGAAATGTTGTACTTGTAGTAAGCATTGCGTCAAATTCACCTTTTATCGCAGCGGGAGACGGCTGAATCAATTGCACATCAATCCGATTCCCGGGCGACATAATGACCAGACGTTCGACCATATTTCGAAGTTCCCGGACATTCCCGCCCCACTCCATCGATTCAAGAACTTTCAATACATCGTGTTCCACCTGTTTTGCCGGCATACCGTTTCTAGAACAAATATCGTCGACAAAATGCTTTACAAGCAGAGGTATATCTTCTCTGTGTTCGCGGAGCGCAGGAACGTGCATCGGGATGACATTTAAACGATGATAAAGATCCTCGCGGAATTGTCCCTTTGCAATTTCTTCCTTAAGGTTCTTATTTGTTGCTGCGATGATCCGTACATCGACCGATATCGTTCTATTCCCTCCCACCCGTTCGATTTTCCCCTCCTCAAGCGCCCGGAGTACTTTTGCCTGAGCCGGCAGACTCATATCACCGACTTCATCAAGGAATATTGTTCCCTCATCCGCCTGTTCAAATTTTCCGATGCGCTGTGTAGTTGCACCGGTAAACGAACCCTTCTCATGACCGAAGAGTTCGGACTCGATAAGCTCAGTCGGAATCGCAGCACAGTTGACCTCGATCAGCGGCTTCCGTACGCGGCGGCTGAACCTGTGAATCGCTTTCGCGACCAGTTCTTTTCCTGTCCCGTTATCTCCGGTGATTAGGACGCGGGAATCGGTGGGAGCAACCCGCTCGATCAGGGCAAGAATATCCATCATGACTTTGCTCTTCCCTATAATGGTATCCCGTCCTTCGAGTGTTTCCTTGATTTGTTTATAATTCTTGACAAGGAGAGTCCGTTCAATAGAATTCCGGATAGTTACCAGGACTTTATCCCGATCGAGAGGCTTCTGAAGAAAATCAAATGCGCCCCGCTTTGTCGCTTCTACGGCGGTCTCAATAGTACCATGCCCGGAAATCATTACGACCGGAAGATCCGGATTGAGCTGACGGATTTTATCGAGAGTTTCCAGACCATCCATCCCCGGCATTTTAACATCGAGGAGGACAACGGCGTATCCATTTGATTGTAATTTCTCCAGCGCTTCGGAACCCGACGATGCACACTCAACTGTAAATTTTTCGTATTCCAAAATCATCGTAAGCGATTCCTGAATACTGCGCTCGTCATCAACAACAAGAATGGTTTTCATTGCTGTAGGCCTTCATGATAAATCTATTTTTCCATTTCTCGAATTTTTACAGAATCGACAAGAACGTCGCTTGGAAGGACCTTCATCCCGTCGAACAACATCTTTCCAAATTGGACTCCCTGATTGTTCGCTCGACGATCACGCGGATCGTCAAGTCCATCGACAATGTAACGCTGTTCCAGCACCTCGGTCCAATCGCCAAGCGTCTTCGTGTATGCTCCACTCCCGGTGAGATAGGCAAGAAAGGCTGATCCAAAAAAATGCTGGAGTTTATCCTTATCGCCAGATTTCCATTTGGGACTGTCGGGGTAGAAATGTGAGGGCATATGATCAAGACGTTTTTGAAAATATTGATCCGACTCAGTCGTCAGAGGAATAACTACCACAAATCCGAATAATGGCATGTGAACTCCGACTTTTGCATGGTCTGTAGTCCCAACGAAACACAGAAACAAAGCTGCGTCAATATCTCCCCGGGCGATCTGAAGTCCTTTCTGAAAAATCAGATCCACCGCCTGTCGATCCCCGGAGTCGCGACGAAACGATTGAAAAGCATCCCACCGGATAAATTCCTTCATCGCAAGTATGCCGGACACGCTTTCAGGAAGTATCCACTCGGCGACAGATCGAAGAATAGAGCAATCCGGCTCATAGAGCAACAGCGAATCGGCGCGCGTTGAACGATCAATGATGCGAATCTCTTGTGCGCAGAGTTCCTTCCCCGGAATGAGGAAAATAATGCCACAGATAATACAATGTATCCGTATCGTGTGTTTTCCTTTCGTGCACCCTCCTACGGTGCCGGTGCCACGGGTCGTACCACTCTTTGTCTTACTTTATAAAAGACGCTCATTGCCAGCGCATTCCGCGGGTTGATCTCAAGCGCCTGGTTGGCATAGATAAGAGCTAAGACATCGTTGTCTGACTCCACTGCAGCCATCGCTGCATATGCAAGCATTCGCTCATCATTTAATAATGGATCATCCAAATTTTTTTCCTCGCGGTAACTCATGATTGCTCGAAATCCCTTCAATGCTTCCCGATAATGACCTTCATGATAATCCAGCAGTGCCTGTAAGACCAAGAAACCCTGTGTACTGTCTTTTCCAACGGCTTGTCCTTCGGTAATCAATTTCTCAAGTTCCGAGGGATCGGTCTGCACCAGAAACGACGATTGTTCTTCGAGCTTTTGATATATCATTCTCGCATAGGATATAATCGAATTAAATTTTGAAAAAGGTCGACCGATTATTTGTTTCAATACCGACCTACTTTGCTCGCTTTTTCCCAATTGTTCAAGGACGCTCGCATACATCAAAGACGCCTCAATATCTTCCTTATCCAATTCCAGGTATTTCTCGAATGCATGTTCTGCCAGTCGATATTCCAACCGATAAGGTCCGCTGCAAAAAAAACCCAGCTCACGGTATTCCTCTGGAAGACATCTGTGAGAAGACAAGTACTTATTGATATATAGTGTTGTATCCGCAGATTGATATCGTGCATCAAAATTATAACACACATCGGCAATCTTATTCATGAAGAATGCACGCGGAGCCATATATTCAAGGTAAGGATATTCTTCCGTATTGGATGCTCCGAATGGATAGATTGTCTTGCTCATAGACGGAGCGATCATCTGTGTGGATAGTAAAGTGAGTAGATGATGAATTTGAACTCTGGCGAGATCCCGAGCCACCAACGGCTGTTCGATAATACGCTCCATCTCGTTGAAATCTCGTTGGACAGGAGACATAGAACCGATCAGAATAACGTCATTTCGCATTGTCATCCAGATACTGACATAAGGAAACACCCGTGTAAAAGTGCGCAGGACGAGTCCGAATAATTCATTATCCAGTTCATAGAGATGAATCCATTGAACCATCAATCCGGAAGATGATAACCGCTGTTTCGATAGCTCGAAAAATTCTTTGGTAAATAGATTGCCGATTCCTGCAATCCAGGGATTCGATGGCTCACTGATGATAGCATCGTATCTATTCTTTGAAGTTTTCAGAAACGTTACTGCGTCTTCTATGGTCAATTTTACGCGAGGATCAGACAATACATTATAATCATGTTTATGAAATAGTGCTTCAGCTTCTTTCACCTCCGGGGATATCTCGATCACATCGACATGACGAACCGGATGACGGGTAACGGCCCCGACTGTAATACCGCTTCCTAAACCGATGACAAGAACTGAATCGAATTTGGTGGAGAGAACCGCCGCTATATGACCGGAAATTAATTGTGTGCCAAGATCACCCCGTGAGCTCGCATCGACTTTCCCATTTATGACAAGCGAAAGGCTGGGTTCTTCACCTGTCACGACGACTGTCGCATGAACACCTTCCTTATAGTACTGTATTTTCGTATTTTGGTACTTCTCGACAAACTCTTTATACGACGACGGCGCGGGTGAATGAAGTCGTTCACGGAATACCCCGACACTGAGTGCCTGGTTACTCCATGCTGGAGCGATAATTCCGTACACCAGCAGCAGTGTCCAACCGCTAAGAGCGAGTATCCATCGCTTGAAATTTTTCTCCCGACTTGTCAGCAGAATGATTGTCGCCAGCAGAAGACTGATGGCTATTCCCAATTGAATCGATCGGTGCACACCGATCCACGGAATGAAAAGTAATCCCGTCAATAGTGAACCGAAAACCGTCCCCAGGGTGTTTATCGAAAAAACACTTCCGACTGATTTTCCTATCCATCGAATATCTGTTGCAACGATCCGGCTGATGAGAGGCAATGCCATTCCAAGAAAGACCGTCGGCAGAAGCATAAGAAGAAAACAAAATACATACTCAATAATAACAAAAAAATAATAGCCTTCTGTCGTTCGACTCACCATGTCCCCGATAACCCAGAAGTAATACGGCAGGCGCTGATAAAGCGGAAGAACAAGCAGCATCGAGATACCGACGGCAAGCTCACAGATCCCCAAAAATGTATAGAGGTTTTTCAGGCGCTGAACGATCTTTGATACGATATAGCTTCCGATCGTGATTCCGGAAATAAAGGCCATCAGCATCAATGAAAATGAATATACCGATGAACCGAGGATCAGCGTGAGTAATCGAATCCAAGTCAACTCGTAGACCATGGCAGCAAAACCCGAAAGAGCCGCCGTCAGCAGCGCTATTCGTATCTCTCGCGATGAAAAAATATAAGCCGGCTCTACATTCCCTTCGACCGCTGTCTCGACCGGCGCTGCTTCCGGCAGCTGCTCTTCTTCCTTCCAGAAATATGAAAGAACGATCATTCCGGAGCCAATGATACAATTCATGATTGCCGCGATATAGACGGTATTGCTCAATCCAAACGCTTCGATAAGAAAAAAGCCGGCAAAAAAAGAACCCACGACCGCTCCAAAGCTGTTGAGGAAATATAGAATGCCGACCTCTTTCCCCGTTTCATCGATCTTTTTCGTGACAAAACGCGCCAGAACCGGCAGAGTCCCGCCCATTAAAAAAGTCGGGAGGAACAGCGATACTACACTCACACCCAGTTTCAACGATAGCACCAGTATTCCGTCGGATGGAGCATCGACACCTGCGACAATGGCGATGTATGTCTTTTCGAGCAAACGAAGAAACGGAGGATAAAAGAAACAATAAAGACCGATGACTACTTCAAGAAAACCATACAACCGTAGCCGTGACAAAGTGATATCAGATCTTTTCCCCCAGAAATACGCTCCCGCAGCCAATCCCCCCATGAATGTGGCCAACACAACGGTATGTGCATATGTTGTATTCCCGATAAACAACGCAAGATACTTTGCCCACACAACCTCATAAATCAATCCACAAATTCCAGAAATGATAAATGCCAAAGCGACAACGGTAAGGATATTCTGGTTCTTCATAACTCCTCGCAATGAGTTAATTAACCATAAAAACTATTAAGCATACGAAAATTTCTACTTCATTATTCATATGGGACGTGACAACCGTGATCGGAAAGAATTCGCAGTAATCAGAATACCTTCCCGGACGGCGACCGATGGCTTCCAACCCAGAAGACGTTCGATCTTTTTTGATGAAATGACGCTTCGGAGTTGCTCTCCCTTCTTCGCCTGACCATGAACCTCGGGCATATGAGAACTGACGGCAGCCTGGACGTACGCATAAAGAGTATTTACATCCGTTTCGATCCCGGTCCCAATATTGAAAATTTCCGAATTCCGGCACGTGAGCGCAAGCACATTTGCTTCGACAACATCGCCGACATATACATAATCGCGTGTCTGTCGGCCGTCGCCATTTATGATCGGCTGTTCACCCCGAAGTAATTTATCCGTAAATATTGCTATCACACCCGCTTCGCCGTATGGATTTTGACGCGGGCCAAAGATGTTTGCATACCGGAGAATGATCGAGGGAAGTCCATAAACCTCTTCATAATAATACAGATATTTTTCTGTTGCAAGTTTTGCAATTCCATAGGGAGAGAGAGGACGTGTCGGGTGATCTTCATCGGCTGGGAAATAATCCTGTTCACCGTAGATCGCTCCACCTGTCGATGAAAAGATCACTTTTTTAACTCCATTTCGTACTGCATTTTCCATCAGATTCAGCATGCCGACGATATTGACGGAAGCATCGAATTGCGGTTCGGCGACAGATTTCCGGACATCCATCTGTGCAGCATGGTGGTTCACAATTTCAATCGGATACATTTTGAAAATGGATTCAATTTCAGACGATCGTATATCTATCTGAAAAAAATGTGCCTTTGGATTAATGTTCTCCCGCTGCCCTGTCGAAAGATCGTCAATGATAAATACCGAATGACCTGCTTCGATGTATGCATCAACAACATGCGAACCGATGAATCCGGCTCCTCCTGTGACAAGAATATTCATACCTACCTCGTAATCAGATTATTATGTTTTTACTGCCGGAGATGACGCAGCCCTTTTTGCCCGATGTCACTGCGATAATACGCACCATCGAAGGTAATTTGTCGCACTCCTGAATATGCAATGCGGATTGTCCGTTCAAGCCCATGCCCGTAACCAATTGCTGTGACTCCAAGAACACGCCCGCCCGAAGACACAATATCTCCATTTTCATATCGGGTACCCGAATGAAACACCACGACATCATTTGTCGACTGACTGGCATCAAGTCCGTATATTTTCTTCCCCGTATCGTACTTGTCGGGATATCCCCTCGAGGCAATAATCACACACACGGCGGTGGCATCATGAGGCTTGACGTGATAATTCTTCAAATTTCCATGACATGCTGCCATCATAATATCCGCAAGATCGCCATCGATCAACGGGAGAACGACCTGTGCTTCAGGATCTCCCAAACGACAGTTATATTCCACAACTTTCGGGCCGCTTGAAGTCACCATTATACCGACGTACAAGCACCCCCTATATGTTCTTCCTTCTGCAGCCATTCCTTTTATTGTCGGTATAATTATCGTTGATTCAACCTGCGACATGAGTTCTGCGGTCATCACTGGTGCCGGAGCATATGCACCCATACCGCCGGTATTTTTACCCTGATCGCCATCCAGAATCCGCTTATGATCCTGCGCGGGCGATAGAAGGGCGAAATTTTCTCCATCCGAAAGTGCAAACACCGATGCTTCCTCACCGGTCATAAATTCTTCGACGACAATTCGCTCGCCCGCCGATCCGAATATTTTCTGTTCCATCATTTCATCGATCACCTTCAGGGCATCGTCGCGCGATTCACATATGACCGCTCCTTTTCCTGCAGCGAGTCCATCCGCTTTGACAACACACGGTAGCGGAGACGCTCCGATATACTGTTCAGCCTCACGGCGTTGATCAATGCTGAACGCAGCGTATGCCGCCGTCGGAATAGAATATTTCTTCATGAAGTTTTTGGAAAATACTTTGCTCCCCTCGATTTCCGCGGCAAGTTTTGTCGGGCCAAATATTGATAATCCTTCCGGCTCGAATGAATCGACTATGCCTTCGGTAAGAGGCACTTCAGGACCGACGACCGTCAGATCGATTCGATTGCTCTTTACAAATTTTAAAAGGCCCTGAATATCATTTGCCTTCACCGGGACGTTGGTTGCCAGAGACACTGTTCCTGCGTTCCCCGGTGCACAATAGAGTTCCGTGACATTAGGACTCTGTTTGAGTTTCCAGGTAAGCGCATGTTCACGGCCGCCGGAACCGACAACGAGGATTTTCATACCGAGACCTTTTCTATTTGGTGGGAATAGTCGACAAGGAATTCCATCAACCGTGCGACTTCTCCTGCAAGAAAGACTCTATCATGACGCTTAACGACCTCTTCCGATGGAACCGTCAACTCTTTTTTCTTATATTTTTCATAGAAATCAAGGATCGCATCGGCAATTCCGTCAACATCGGTGGGATCGACAACAACACCTCCGGCTTCGAGAATGGTCTGGCGTGCAACGCCGTCGGGGACGCATCCAAAGATCGGTTTCCCTGCTCCGATGTACTCATAGAGCTTGCCGGTTGATATCATGTCGGATCCTTTCGATTTACTCAACATCATCCAGAGAACATCCGACGCGAGGAGATATTTTGTACATTCGGTATGATCGAGATATCCAAGAATTACTACGTCGTCCTGCAGGTTTAATTGTTGAATATATTTTTTATTTTCTTCTCTGAAGGCTCCCATGAAACACGCCTCGATCGATCCCCGGAGTTTCGGATGTTCGCGGAATACTTTCGCCAGTGCTTCGAGAAAATATTTCGGAGTCCGGCCGCCATTAAAGGTACCGGAATAGGTGAAGCGCATCTTTTTCGATTTCGGCAGCACGGCCTTTGGCTGGAGATTAAAATCTGCAGGGTCGAATCCCTGAGGTATAATTTCAATTTCATTGTACCGTAGAAATTCGTACCGCTTGAGGAGAAGCTCCTTGATACGTCTATTGATAACGATAATCCTGTCGGCGCTTTTCAAAACTCTTTTTTCAAGTTGCCTGTGTGCAAGCATATGGAGAGGTGTAGAGTAGAAATGCGCCGGGTTATCGTACCAGGAATCCCTATAATCGATCACCATCGGGATATGATATTTTTCCCTGAGATATCGCCCAATGAGAAAATCTGTATAAGGAGGCGCAGTTGCAAATATAACAGAAAACTCCTGTTGCTGTATCAGTTCCTCTGCTTTTCTAATCGCCCTTTTTCTCCATCCAATTTTATTGTCCGGAATAAAGAAAATCTGACTTATTATGCTAAGCAACGCCCGAATTTTTTCGTGCGGAATCTCGATGGTTCCTTTTCGGGAGAGCAACCGATTAAGATCAAGCGATCTCGTTCTGACAATCGATATGCCCGCAGCTTGCGCTTCTTCGAGGAGCGAAAGATCATGAGCATAATATCCAGTCGGAGCGACAGTCAGCACCGTCGGCTGCCAGCCGAATTGCGGAAGATATTTGGCAAATTTCAGCGTACGCTGGACTCCGCTGAGTCCCATCGGCGGGAAATAGTAAGCAACGATTAATATATTCTTCATGAAGCGTCTATATGATAATCAAATGTTTCGGAGATGTGCTTAAAATACGGCAGCAATTTTTCTGAATGACGATATCATCTTCAATTCGGATTCCACCCACGCCCGGAACGTACACAGCTGGTTCGATCGTGACAACATTTCCCACCGCAAGGCGGTACGGATTATTCGAAGAAATAATCGGTGATTCATGAACCTGCATGCCGATGCCGTGCCCGACCGGATGAATAAAATAGTTCGCAAGCCCATCGTTTGTAAGAGATTCCCGGGCAACACGGTCGACTTCCATCGCCGGTATTCCTGCCCGTGCTTTTTCCATTGCACGTTCCTGGGCGTCAAGTACCGCTTGATAGAGTTTCCTGCGTCGTGATGACGGCACTCCGACATGAACAGTCCGGGTAATATCGGAGTGATAACCACGATATCTTGAGCCGAAGTCGATTAGAACGAATTCTCCTGTTCGTATTTTTTTTGTTGAGGCACGTGCGTGCGGATATGCACTCCGGAATCCGCTTGCGACGATCGGATCAAAACTCTCGCCTTCCGCACCGTGGATTCTCACCCGATATGTTATTTCAGCTGCTATATCACACTCGCGGGTTCCGGCTTTAAGGAACGGAAGGATTTCGGAAAAAACCGCGTCCGATATATTTACTGCCTTCCGGATTTTCTCAATCTCATTCTTATTTTTTATGATTGCTAGGTTTTCAATCAGGTTGTCAACCGAACGAAACCGGAGCTTCGAAAAGCACCTCTTTATTGTTTTAAATGTGGCTAACGACATCGAGCATTCGTCGATGCCCAGCGTACGGACTCCCCTCATAAGATTCCGTTTCTGAAGCTCCTCGATGCTCCCACGGCTCGAAATAATCACTTTGCATTCCTTCACTTCAGCTTCACCTTGAACCCGATATCGTGCATCCGTAAGAAAATACCAGCGACGACTATTATAGAAAAGAATTGCATTCGAGCCTGTGAATCCGGTGAGATAACGGATATGAGGAAGAAATGTGACAAGAAATCCATCAAGCCCCAAGGAAGTAAGGGTGGACTGCACTTTCGAAAGACGATACTTCATGAAAGGTCACATGTGATAATTTGGTGCTTCCTTTGTGATTTCGACATCGTGAGGATGGCTTTCTCTCAATCCTGCATCAGTCATTCGAATAAACCGCGTTTTCATTTTCATCTCAGCGATATCACGGACACCGCAGTATCCCATAGCAGCCCGAAGTCCACCGACCATTTGATAAACCGTATCTGCGAGGTTCCCCTTGTAGGGTACTCTACCTTCGATCCCCTCGGGCACGAGTTTAGCAATATCATCTTCCACATCCTGAAAATACCGGTCTTTGCTTCCGGCTTTCATCGCATCTACGGAACCCATTCCGCGATACATTTTATAAGCACGACCTTCGTAAATGATTTTTTCACCCGGACTTTCTTCAAGGCCGGCGAACAAGCTTCCAATCATCACAGTATCCGCACCGGCAGCGATTGCCTTGGCGATATCGCCCGTTTGCTTGATACCGCCATCTGCTATAATCGGTATTCCCCATCGTGCTGCAACTTTTGCGCATTCATAAATCGCAGTTACCTGAGGTACACCGACACCTGCGATCACCCTGGTGGTACATATCGATCCCGGACCAATCCCAACCTTTATGGCATCAACACCGGTTTTAATGAGATCACGTGTCGCATCAGCCGTCCCAACATTTCCGGCTACAAGCTGAAGCGCCGTATATTTCTGTTTGATCTGCTTCACCATTTCCATCACCCCTTTTGAGTGACCGTGAGCGGTATCGACAATCACAACATCGACCCCGGCGTTTACCAGAGCCTGGACACGCTCAAGCGTGTCTTCACCTACACCCACTGCCGCGCCGGCACGCAACCGACCATGTTCATCTTTCGATGCAAAGGGGTGGCGCTTTTTCTTTTGTATATCTTTGAACGTAATAAGTCCTTTGAGATGTCCAGCCTTATCGACAATAGGAAGTTTTTCGATCCGATGTTTCTGGAGAATTCGCTCGGCTTCTTCCAGAGTCGTCCCCACCTGGGCTGTAACAAGATTTGCACTTGTCATGACCTGTGAAACTTCAAGATCCAGATTTGGCTCAAAACGAAGGTCACGATTTGTCAGTATACCGACAAGTTTCCCATGTTCAACGATTGGAATTCCGGATATGCTATATTTTGCCATTACTGCCAATGCATCACGGACAGTAGCGGTTCGTGCAAGATTAATCGGATTACGAATCATACCGCTCTCCGAGCGCTTGACCTTATCGACCTCCTCGGCCTGTCGCTTTACCGTCATATTCTTATGAATTATTCCAATAGCACCTTCACGGGCCAGTGCAACAGCCATTTCCGATTCGGTGACCGTATCCATGGCAGCGCTCACCAAAGGAATGTTGAGTGCAATTCGTCGCGTAAGGCGTGTCCGGACATCGACGTTGCGGGGAAGGATCGTTGATTTTGACGGTACGAGCAATACATCATCGTAAGTTAATGCTTCGCCTACAAATTTCTTCATCGGCATTGTATAGTCCTTTCATTCCAAATAATTGGCACCAACTCTTCAGGAGAAGGCAGCAATCCCTGTAATATCCTCCCCGACAATGAGCGTGTGCATTTCATGAGTGCCTTCATATGTTTTTACCGATTCAAGATTTGCACTATGACGCATAACCGGATACTCATCGAGAATACCATTGGCGCCGAGGATCTCCCGAGCAACCCGCGCTATCTCAAGCGCCTGTTGAACGTTATTCCGTTTTGCGAGCGAAACCTGCTGATAGCGCAGCGCACCCTTGTCCTTCAAACGGCCGAGCTGCAGACATAGAAGCTGTGCTTTTGTGATTTCGGTGAGCATATACACAAGCTTTTCCTGTGTTATCTGGAATGCGGCGATGGGTTTGTCGAATTGAATCCGGGTCTTTGCATAATTCAAAGCAGATTCATAACATGCCATTGCTGCACCGATTACACCCCATGCAATTCCATACCGGGCCTGATTCAAGCACATCAAGGCAGACTTCAACCCGCTTGTCAGCGGCAAACGATTCTTTTCCGGAATGACACAGTCTTGGAACACAAGCTCCGAGGTGACGGAAGCTCTCAATGAATGTTTACCTTTCATCTCCGGAGCACTATATCCCTGTGTCCCTTTCTCAATAAGGAAACCGTGAATTACCCCGTCAAGTTTCGCCCAGACAACGGCGATATCTGCAATCGTTCCGTTGGTTATCCACATCTTTGCGCCGTTGAGCTTGTAACCACCTGAAACCTTCTCAGCCCGCGTAATTATTCCCCCAGGATTCGATCCATAATCAGGTTCCGTCAATCCGAAACATCCGATCGCTTCGCCTTTTGCAAGTTTCGGAAGCCAGGTGTCTTTCTGTTCCTCAGAGCCGAACGTGAAGATGGGATACATTACAAGAGCATTCTGTACTGATGCAAAACTCCGGACACCACTGTCACCGCGTTCTAATTCCTGCATCATCAAACCGTACGCGACATTATTCAATCCGGCACAACCATATTTTTCGGGTAGTGTCGCTCCGAATACTCCAATGTCCGCCATTTCTGAAACGAGGTGGATCGGGAATGTACCCGCTCTGTTATGGTGTTCGATGATCGGTATAATTCTGTCCTCCACAAATGCCCGGCTCGTATCTCGTACAAGGATTTCATCTCCTGAGAGGAGTGAATTCATCTGGAAATAATCGACCCCCTGAAATTTCGACATTGTGGAGACCTCAGGAAAGTATGGAAAACTACGGAACAGTCTGGTTTATGTCGCCAAAAATAGACACCTGACTCGATTTTCGTTCAAATGAATAGAAAAATTAGGGAAAAATTGAGGCAAAGTCAAGGAATGGATGAAATAAAACAGCCTGCTGTGGCTTTAGAAACCTCCAGCAGGCTGACTCTAAGAAGGAGAGTTTTCTTGCTTGTCGCTTTATTATACTGTGACAGCCCGAAAAAGTTACACCATAAATGCAAAATCGTATTACTTCGCTCGAAGATTATCCCTCCGTCGTACACTGTAAAGATAGGATCAACGCGCCGATATTTCAGTGATGATAATTCACCTGGAGAATGGATTGAACGAATGTCTTCGAGTCAATCGGTTTTGCGATATAGCCGTCGAACCCGACTGCTTCAAATCGTTCTTTATCTCCCTGCATTGAATAAGCGGTCAATGCGATAACGGTCATATCACGCCAATTCTCGTTTATACGAATTCGCCGCAGCACCTCGACGCCGTCCATTTCCGGAAGCTGGATATCCAGTAGTGCGATCTCGGCGGCATGTTCTTCGAGCCAGGCGAGTGCTTCTTCACCCGATTCCACTTCGGCCGTTTCAATTCCTACTTTTCGCAGTAGATACCCTGCGAGTTGTCGGTTCATCAAGTTGTCTTCAACGACCAGTATTTTCATATTCTCTCCCCTCTCCTGAATTAATCCCTGTTGTTGTTTCTTCCCCCGAATAACATTTATTTTGTTGCACTGACCTGTTCTCCTTCGATCAACCGTCTTATTTCTCGAAAGAGTTCATCTCGTGAAAATGCATTTTTCTTTATTATCGCATCGACTCCATCACTGATCCGCGCCTTTTCGTCAGGCGTGAGATCGGCATGTGTTGTTAGAATGATTGGTATGTTTTTCATTTTTGAGTCTTTCTTGAGAATTTGGACCACATCAAAACATGCCATATCTTTCAGAAGAAAATCTAGAATAATAATAGCCGGTTTCTTTTCCTTGACAAGCTGTATTCCCTCTTCGCCTGATAACGCACCTGCGACGTTGAAGTGTCCTTCGCTAAGTATTCGCTTCATATGTGATTGCGCTTCCGTCTCCGAGTCGATCACCACGGTTGAGATTCGATTCACGCGGGCATCAAGGCCGAGCATGCTTAGCCGATAAAGGAGTTGTCGCCGTTCGACCGGCTTGACCAGATAATCGACTGCTCCCAGACTGTATCCTCGTTGCTTATCGTCGATAATCGAGATCATAATCACCGGGATTTGTTTCGTCGCCTCATCCGATTTCAAGTCACGAAGCACACTCCATCCATCTTTCAGCGGCAGCATAACGTCGAGTGTGATCGCGTGGGGCAGTAACTCTTTTGCTTTGTCGACCGCCTGGACCCCATTCGTTGCAATAGCGACCCTATACCCACCTTCGCTCAGATAGACCTCAAGAAGACGGGCAACTTCCGGAGTATCCTCGACGACAAGCACGAGAGGTGCACTTGCCGGCACATTTTTCTGGATATCGACCGATCGCGTCCCCATTGGAATCCTGAACCGGAACGTTGCCCCTTTTCCAGATTCGCTGTCGACCGAGATCGCGCCTCCGTGTAACTCAACGAGGGTTTTTGCAAGGGCAAGACCGAGTCCCGATCCTTGATATTTTCGCGAATAGGAACTATCGACCTGTTGAAATGCCTTAAAAAGTCTTTTCTGATCTTCCGGTTTGATCCCGATTCCATGATCTTCGATCGTTACCTCGAGCATCTCGTCGACAACATCCGTCCGAACGACGACAATCCCTGCATTGTGACTGAATTTGACGGCGTTCGAAAGAAGATTGAAGAGTATTTGCTTGAATTTTTGCTGGTCGACATAGGCCGTCTTGATACGGGCATTGTATTCTGTTACGATATGGACTTCTTTCCGATCTGCAATTGGTTTCATGGTGCCACGGACATCTTCCATCATTTCCAGCAGGTCGCAATCGGCCAATCGTAATTCCATTTTTCCGCTTTCAACCTTCGAAATATCGAGAACGTCGTTAATAAGATGGAGTAAGTGTTTTCCGCTTTTACGTATATTCTCTAAAAATTCTTCAATTACATCTTTCGAGCATGTCGCATAATCAGCGATGAGAATTTCACTAAAGCCTATAATTGCGTTCAGCGGTGTCCGCAGTTCATGGCTCATATTGGCGAGAAACTCTGTTTTCACTTTATTAGCTTTTTCGGCCTGTTCCCTCTGTTCTTTCAAATTCTGGTTTGTGCGTTGAAGCTCAATGAGAAGCTGGCGCTGTTCCCTGAGGGCATTCTCCAAACCGTTTACTAGCTCTGCATTTTCGATCGCCGACGTCAACTGGTTGGCAATATTCTGAAGCAGTATGATATCGCTATGTGAATACGCATTTTCGGTATAGCTCTGTATCGACATAATTCCGACAACCTTATCACGCGCAATCATTGGTACCAGCATTGTCGACGGTGCATGTCGTTCATCATCTATATATTTTTCAGTCCCAGATGTACGACGATTGGAGGGAACGCCTATTTCCAGAAGCGGCTTCCGTTCGCGCATCACCATTTCGACGGTTGCGCCATAACTTGAACTCAACTCCGATGTCGGAAGGATACGCCGCACACCATCGACTGTATCGACAAGAATCGCCCACTCAAGAGTGTGGTGTTTAGGTCGGTAGATCCGGATATAAAAAGCATCGACCGGGAACAACTCGCTGATAGCCGTATAGATTCGCTCATAGACCTTTTGCGGATCAAGCGTCCCAGCGACGACCGTGCTGATCTCGTTGAGAGTAGTCAGTTCGGTTGTTCGATGTGACAGCTGCTTTATCAGTTGCTTTTTCGATATCGAAATCGCTATATCATTTGCCAGCAGATAGAGCATGTTAATATTCTGGTCAATCCGCTTTTGTAGCGGTGATTCGACCAGTGTCAATGTACCGATAAGACTCTCTTCTGCGATCAGCGGAATGGAGATAATCGGGCCGTCAAGAACGGGTTGACGTGTCCGGACCGCACGGATCCATGGGAGGGACTCTGAGCCATTCCCATCCATGATCGAGTATGACTGAGCAATCTCGGCTCGATGCAATTCATCGCCGGAAATCGAACAGAGTTCCAGAGTTGATTTCTCGGCCTCATAACGATGAACAGCAGCGACAGTATACAGTCCATCTTTCGCAATTAACGCACATACCTTATGACAGAATAGTGGGGCTTCTTCGGTCTCATTACTGATCCGTGAGGCCTGGAGGAGAAGCTCACGATGCAGTTCAAGTGCATGTTGTTGACTGATATCCCGTGCTATGGCGACGATGGCAGTCGGATGTCCTGCTGTTCCACGGATGGGCGAGGCGACCATATACATCGAACACCGGCCTCCATCTTTTTTCGACATTGTAACTTCGCCTTCCCAATTCGACTCCTGCGCCTGTGTCAGAATATCGGTGTCAATCCCCACACGGTCTTCATGTGAAAAGAAGAGCGAGAAATTCATCCCGCGAAGTTCATCGACTTGATACCCGAGCAAATCCGATGCCGCTTCATTGGCATAGATACACTTACCCTTGAGATCCAGTACCATCACGACTTCGTGAATGCTCTCTACCGCCCGGGCGAACATCGCGACCTGTTCTTCAGCATATTTTCGCGCCGTGATATCACGCTCGACGCCCTCCACACCAACAGGTTCTCCGTTATGATTGCGTACGACCGCCCAGCTCATCGATACCCAAATAATCTCACCATTCTTATGAACCACGCGGCATTCGACATCGTTGCGGGGCTCACCCAGGGCAAGTGCTTTCGCAAGAAGCGTTATAACCCGATCATAATCCTCGTGATAAATATAATCTTTGAGAGAAACGGCTCCTGATATGTACTCATCAACCGTATACCCGCTCAACATCGCACAGCTTGGGCTGACATATGTATATTTCCCTTTTGCATCGAGGATAAACACCTTATCATGAATGTTCTCAACAATCAACCGGTAATGTTCTTCCGAACGACGCAGCCGCGCAGTGCGCTCGTTGACCAGTATTTCCAGTTCCTTTGCATACTGATGAATACGCTTTTCCATTTCGACTGTCTCGGTGACATCGCGTGCAATCGCGAAAACCTGTACTACACGCCCCAGGCTGTCGAACCGTGGGCTTGCCTTCACATGTGCAATGGACTTCCGCGCTTTGAACGTTACTGTAAATTCACGCGGATAACCCCGACAGACATCATTCAGATTTGACATTGTGATTTCGATGCTTTCGGGAGATAAGAAATCCGTCAATAACGGGTCCCGGAGGAATATCGCTCCCGGCAAAGGTCTCAAACTTGCGATTTGCGAAAACGATCCGTCCATCCGGGTCGAGTGCAAGGGCAAGATCGCTCATATTCTGCAGGAAATCGCTCAGTTGGTTCTCTGACGTTTGAAGCTCGCGCGTTTTTCGTTCAACAAGCTCTTCCAGATGCGTAGAATACTGCCGGATTTCATCGAGCATCCGGAATTTCTCAATCGCCTGAGCATACTGATTTCCGAAAAATTCAAGAAGATCGACATCGCAGATCTCCCCGTCGAACAAATAAATCATAAAACCGATTAATTTCGCACCCTCAATTGACATAGGGACGATGACCACGTGTCTCATATTTGAAATACGCCGAATCTCAGCGCCGACCTTTTCGGGAAGCAACGCCGAGAAAAAGACAGTCGGATCACTCGAACTCCATAGAACACGTTCCTCTGCAATCTTTTCTAGAAGCGTCCTCTCTCCCATCGAACACTCAAGATTTGCAGGATCGACTCCGGTGCCTTCAATAGCCTTTTTAAGTGAATCATCGTCTCCGCTCGACAGAAGTGTAATATGGACAGTTGAACGATTTGCATTTATAAGGCCGATTGAAATAGAGGATGCTCCTGATATAATTCGAGCGTTATCGGCAATTGTTCGTGACAGTTCTTGCATCGACAGAGATGAGGTTTGGGCTGTGACGGTTGTGCTGAGTCTGTGCAGCCGTTCTCGTTCTTTTGCGATGTCACTGGCAAGAAGGGATTTGATCTCGATCTGGGAAATACGAATCAGAAGAAAGACACCACTAAGTACGACCGTGACAACAAATAACATGGAGATAACGATCTGCCATCCGGAAGTGATAATCAAGAAGTGAAATAATAGAGCATGGAGAGCGAATCCCCCAGCGACAAAGAACAGAACAATTATAACGATCTTCCACGTCATACGAAGCGTAATGTCTCTCGAGACATGGATTAAGGATTGTATATATTTCATTATTGAAATGTCCGTCCGTACTTCCATGGAACAAGAGTCCCATGGTCGGTTTTAAGACTACTTATTACCGCTCTGACTATCATTCAAAAAATTTTTAAATGATTATTTATATTGGAGCGGCACTTAAGTAATTTAGATCAAGTCGTTTCTTATAAGAATTATCGGTATTTCCGAAGAAAAACTTTAGAAAAAACCGGAAGGTAAAGAGATTTAGGATCGATGCATCATGAGGGTTCTTTAAGTTTATATCGTTTGATCTTTAAATAGAGCGTCTTTGGTGTAATTCCAAGGATCTCGGCTGTTTTTCCACGATTCCATTTATTTGTCTCGAGAACCCGAACGATATGCTCTTTTTCAAGATCCTCAAGAGTTTTTTGTCCACTCGCCATAAGTTGTGACGATGGGAATCGCTGTTCCGGTCTCTGGACACTCAAGATAAGCTCGCTCGCCTGGATTATATTGGAATGCGAAAGGATCATTGCACCTTCGAGGACGTGTTCCAATTCCCTGACGTTCCCGGGCCAGTCGTGCTTCATCAATACGGCCATCGCTTCAAGACTGATTGATATTTCTGTTTTTGTTTTCGCTTTCACTCTGAGAAAATGTTCAACGAGTAAAGGGACGTCCTGGATCCGAGTACGCAAGGGAGGAACCAGAATTTGTACGACATTCAATCGGTACAGCAGATCGTTCCGGAACCGTCCTGCTGCCGCCTCGGCCGAGAGGTCTTTATTCGTAGCTGAAACAACACGAACCGCGACCCTCCTTGTTACCGTTCCGCCCACCCGCCGGAATTCTCCCGTTTCGAGAAATCGCAGAAGTTTCGGCTGGATCGTGGGACTGATATCACCGACCTCATCGAGAAAAAGTGTGCCACCGTTTGCAACTTCAACGAGTCCCTGCTTCATCTGATAGGCATTGGTGAATGCCCCTTTTTCATGACCGAACAGTTCGCTTTCCAGAAGTGAATCGGGAATTGACGCGCAATTAACCGGCACGAAAGGAAGTTCCGAGCGCTGGCTGTACTGATGTATAAGATGTGCAATGAGCTCTTTGCCGGTCCCGCTTTCTCCCTGAATGAGAACATAGGAATCACTCTTCGCAATCTTTTTCGCGCTTTCGATTACCCCGATGATAGATGTGCTCTTCCCGACAATTCCCGATACTCCGGTTTTTCGGGAAAGTTCCGAGCGCATCAGTGTGTTATCGATTGTAAGCTGTTTACGTTCAACTGCACGTTCGATAGTTGCGATGAGTTCGTCGAAGTCGTACGGTTTACTGAGGAAATCATAGGCACCGAGCTTTGTCGTCTCAATTGCGGTTTTGACATCGGCATAGTTTGTGAGCATGATGACTTGCGTGGAGGGAGAGTACTCTTTGATGAACTTGAGCACTTCGATGCCGCTCACACGGGGCATTTTAATATCAAGGAGAACGACATCGAACACCTGTTCCTGGAGGCGATTGATCGCTTCCGCCCCATCGGATGCGAGGTCGACTGTATAATACGATTCTTCCGTCAGATCGGACTTCAGCAGTCGGCTGAGCGCGACTTCATCATCGACAATAAGTATACTGGTTCGTCGGGCCATACGGCGATGTTCACCTCTCGTTTCTTATGAGCCGCTCGTAAGAACCCGCTCGATGGTCGCGAGTAGATCGACCAGATCGTACGGTTTGCTTATGAAATCCTCCGCGCCAAGTTTTTTTGATTCAATTGCATTTTTGAGATCGGCGAACCCCGTCAGCATAATAACTTTCACCTGAGGAAGTTTCTCTTTGACATGACGCAACACTTGAAATCCATCGACACGCGGCATTTTAATGTCGAGAAGGATTAAATCAATCGGATGTGCCTGGAGAAGTTCTATCGCTTCATCGCCATCCGAAGCAGTCGACACCATATAACCTTCGGTATGAAGTTCTGAACTCAGAACGGTTCTCAATGCGGCTTCATCATCAACAACGAGAATCCTGTTCTTATTCGCCATTCAGGTTCCTTGGGTAAGTTTCATTCTTATCTAATGACGTGGGGGCAACCGATGATACCTGTATACAAGTTGTACCTGACATTATTGCAAAAGTATAGAGAAAGTTCGGGAAAAAAGCAATACCGGCTGGCAGTGCATTTTTTTACTTGCAATTCATCAAGAGAAATCCTACAATTACTTAAAGAAAGCACTCTTAGATACAGGTGCCTATGGAATCTCCGGCTGTTAACGTCCTTATTATCGACGACGATATCGCCTATGTCCGAATCGCCCAGATGCATCTCAAGAAATATCAGGGCAGACGGTTCAACATCATTTGGAAGGAAGACGGTGCAAAGGGACTCGAAGAGCTCGAGCATAACCCGGGTATCGATGTCATATTGATGGACTATTTCCTTCCCCAGATGAACGGAAGCGAGATCACAAAGACAATCCGGAGCCGAAACATCAATACCCCGATCATCTTCCTGACCTCAAATAAAGATTTCCGTCTGGCAGTAGAAGTAATGAAACTCGGCGTTGAAGACTACCTTATCAAAGAAGAAATGTCCGAGACAATCCTGCCATCGACACTGCTGAGCGTTCTCGAGCGTGTGAAATTAAAGCGGCAAATTGCAGCGGTGGAGAAAAACAAGCTCATTACCCAAAAACGTGCAGAAGCAATAAAAGAACTCATTGTAACAATTTGCCACGAATTCAATAATCCTCTTGCAGCAATAAAAATCAGCACCGATATCGTCGCACGACAAAAACTCAGCAGTGACGATCGAAAATTGATCGATGAACTGGACCAGAACATCTCGGTAATGGAAGACGAGATCAACAAACTTAAAAATATCGCATTCGATAAAATTGACCTCCACGAACACGCCGCGAAAAAAAAGAATTCCATTCAGTCTTGACCTCTTCATTCCCCCGAATCGTACGAGGGGAATGATATATAATGCCGCCCCCACTTTTGTATGGACATATTGTTCGTTTCATTTTTTTATACATTTAATATTTATTAAATTAATCACGATATATAGAAATATTGCATTGGATTTGGGAGAATAAAAATGAAACCATTACGGTGCTTCCTTATCATCTCCATAGGTGTGTTTCTTACCATTACAAGGTCCTCCTCTGATGAAGGAATGTGGCTCCTTGACGGAGTTGGAAAGCTCCCTCTCAAAGAATTAAAATCGGACGGCCTGGTACTTACGCCTGATAAAATCTACAGCGCTACAAAACCGAGTTTGAAAGATGCCATCGTTCTTATAGGAGGGGGAACGGGATCGTTCGTCTCGTCCGAAGGACTCGTCATGACAAATCACCATGTGGCGTTCCGGGCAATTCAATACCTGAGCACTCCGGAACACGATTATATCCGTGATGGCTTCTGGGCAAAAACTCGAGAAGAGGAACTTCCTGCTCCGACATCTACTGCTACGCTGCTGAAATCAATGCAGGATGTCACTATTGAAGTTCTTGGCGTTGTTACACCAACGATGTCCGAGATCGAACGCACACAGGCAATCGAAGAGAAATCACGCGAGATTGAACGTCAGGCAAAAGGAATATCGAACGATGTGTGCCAGGTTGTCGAAACATATAGCGGAGTGAAATATTATCTCTTTATCTCCGAGAGATACACAGACGTTCGGCTCGTCTATGCTCCTCCAAGTTCGATTGGAAATTTTGGCGGTGAAATTGATAACTGGATATGGCCCCGCCATACCGGTGATTTTTCGATTTTCCGCGTATACGCAGACCGGGATGGAAGACCGGCGCGGTATTCAAGGAATAATGTTCCGTACAAACCAGCCCGGTATCTACCCATCTCGACAAAAGGATACCATGACGGTTCATTTGTCATGATCATGGGATATCCCGGAAAGACATACCGATACAACGATTCATTTGCAGTGGCTCTCCTGAAAGAAGAGACGTTCCCCCTTACGGTCGATCTCTACAAAATACGGATGGATATTCTTCAAAAATGGTCCGATCGTGATCGCCGGACAGCGTTGAAACTTGCAAACAAAATCAAAGATCTTGCCAATACGTATAAAAATCGTCTGGGCGCGATCGAAGGTTTTTCGAAATACGACCTGATCCAGCGAAAGCAAAACGAAGAGGCGGAATTTCAGAAGTGGCTCTCAAAAAATCCTGAACTCAACGAGAGATATGGGACGGTCCTGCAACAACTCTCGACAGCCTCCGCCCAACTTCGTGCTTTTAATAAAAAGCAGATCTATCTCAACAATATTTCGGCGGGCGTCGATCTCCTTCAGATCGCAATCCGGATTGATACGGTGCTGACAGGACGGACACAATTCGGCCAATCCGGCTCTATATCGCTTTCTATTAATGACAGACTCAGACAACTTTTACCGTTCATCCGGCAGACTTTCAAAGATTACGATGCAAATGCAGATAAGGAAATTCTCACAGATCTGTTTATTAAGAGTCATGATCTCCCAGCTGAACAGAGGATTTCCGTTACCGAAAATATCCTCAAACAGACCAACGGTATAAGTGATAACGCCGCACTCGGACGGTATATCGATAGTCTGTATTCACACACAATGTTGGCAACGCTTCAATCGGCAGAGGATTTTCTCGAGAAAGACTCTACCACAATTGCAGCCGATCCTTTGGTTCGACTTGCATCAGAATTCAATGTGGAAAATGCACAGCTGAGGAGATTCAACGTTCCGCTGAATGCGGTTCTTTCCACACTTCGTACTAAACTTACCGAAGGGTGGATTTTTTGGAAAGGCGGTAATATTTATCCCGACGCAAACCGCACGATGCGTCTGACCTATGGAACGGTCATCGGTTATGACCCGCGAGATGGGGTATCATACAAGTCGACGACGCATCTTACCGGAGCTGTGGAAAAAGCGACTGACAGCGAGCCCTTCGACCTTCCGAAAAAGCTTATAGAGTTGGAGAAACAGAAGGATTTTGGTCCGTATGTAGACAAAAAATCGGAGGATGTTGTTACATGTTTCCTATCGAATCTCGATGTCACTGGCGGGAATTCCGGGAGTCCGGTTATCAATGGCAACGGAGAATTTATCGGAGCTGCCTTTGACGGGAATTATGAAGCTTTAACAGGCGACTTCGAATTCGATCCTAAACTCAACCGGACAATTTCGGTCGATGCGCGATATATCTTATTCATCCTCGATAAATTTTCAGGCGCGACGAATATCCTGAGGGAGCTCGATATCAGATAGATCAACGATCAATGTGGTGAATAATCCGGGATTGTAATAAATGACCGGGGCATAGAAGGTATACTCTTTCCTCCATCATTGATCGCTGTTACAGACCATATGACGACGCTGCCGGGAGAGAGATTCCCGATAGTATACCAAGTTACCGGAGTGGTCACCTCGATATCTCCATTTGTTGTACGAATATGAATCGTGTATCGCGTCGCCCTTTCCGATACTTCCCACCTGAGTACTGTCGGTCCCGAAATGTTCTTTGCACCGTTATCCGGCGACAAAAGTAGAGGTTGATCGGGATTGCCATTCATGCTGGAATCGCAGACAACCCAACCATTCATCGGAGGTAAAGCGAATGAATCGACATTTACCCTGCCTGTTCCCAACGAGCCATTCGCATGATAGGCGTACCAGCTATTACGTCTGCCCGGCGATGGAACATCTAACGATCTCGTTGGATGCCTGTTCACGATGATCGTGATTCCACCGGGGTATCTGACTTTCACTTGTGACATGAAATCTGATGAGTCTTTACTATTATCCCAGTGTGGATGATCTCTAATATATTCTGATGCAGTTTGCCAGTGAGTACCACCATTGTCGGAGTATAAGATTTCCGTATTAGTAGGATTTAAATTCAGGTTGGCAATCTTTTTATAAACGGGCAATACATACTGGTATTCGATAATCGCCTGTTCCATGGAATTATCAACAACGCAGGCTTTGGTCACCAATCCACCATGCCCAAACGCAAGTTCTGTAGCAATGAGCGTCAACATGGAGTCTCTCCCAATGTTCTCGGCCGGTATACTAATATCAACCCCTTCACTATTTTTTTCTAAATGGCTAAAGAAAATGGAATAATGTCCAACTCCATGTAAAGCCGATTTATTGTGAAACTTATAAATATCAAAATCGACAAAGAGTGGGGCATTATATCCAAAAACACGATAATCACCTGTCATCAACCGGGCTTCGAAATCATCCATATAACCTGCATATAAAAAATGGTTGCCACCCTCTCCCTGAACAGGCCCATCATAATTAGTTCTGATGGTATTTGCCACATCACGATATTGCGCCACAACATATCTAAATAGGCCGGCACCTGTTTGACTTGGTTCATAGTCGACCATATCAGAAGGATTAACACCTGAATGAACATCAAGATAACTCCATGTGGGATGAAAAAGATTACCCAATCTTGATGACCAATCCGAAGCGATCGATGGGGCTAAGGATGGCTTTATTACACGCGCTGTATCGTGACAACCATTAATCCAGTTCAGGGCGGGATTACCATTCGAATATATAGCAGCGTAACTGAGGCCATGATCAATATAAGTTTTAGAATTTGTATAGTAATCGACATATTGTTCGTGAAGGGCAAAACCGTATTGAAGAGTATCGACTACTAAATTTTTTAACATTTGGAGTGTTGCGTTTCCACCAAGACCTGCATCTTGTATTTGATTACAATCCCCATCATACCAAAATGTAAACTTGTTACATTCACCGCTGGTGTCTAGTCCATCCGGATTTTCGTGGTCGAAACCAGCCTGTTGATAATTTTTAATGATAACATTGAGATCGTTCACACCAAGGTTCTTGAGACTATCTAGGTATTTATAGGTATAACCGTTAGAAGGATATACCAACCATGGAAATGGAGGTGCAAAAGAAAGTATATTCTTGTTCGTTATTATATTCATTCTTGGGGCCTTTCCAATGGGAAGATTTGGTAGGACCTCATGAATATCAGGAGAAACGGTAAGATAAATAGTCTCCTGCATTCGATTCCTTTTTCCGTTTGTCAATGGTAGATATACCGGTGAACTGGTGTATACCACTGACGTTGGTAACTATATTCCCTGATATTTTACCCGCAAACCATTAGATGTCACTAGTTTTGAGGCATTAGTAGTTTCCCAATCTACAAATAAGGATGTATATGTAGCATCATAATAAAGCAGATTAAACAACGTCAAGTATGGAACTGGTATCCGTCGTGCTTCTAATCCATAATTGTTCTCACACTCACTTTGATTAAAATTGTAGGAAAATGCTTGAGCTTTTATATATTGTGAATCGACCTCAACCTGTATTATTAATGTCTTACCCGATACTCGCAAATGATATGTGTAATCGATCGAATCTGTAGGTTCTGTCGGGGCTGGATTCGTTATATCGGTGTTATACTTAAAGTATTTCATCCGCCATCGTGTGGTAACAATCTGGCCATTATCGGAATATTCCAATCGTTTATATCTCACATGAAGATTATCACCTGGAGATATAGTATCCCTCTCATATAATGCTTGTATTCCTCCAACATAGCTTGGCCAAAAATCATGGTTATTTACTGATACTGCTTTCAATCCAAATAAAGTGGCTCCAGTTTGATAACAGAATGGCCCATCGTTGATCGAGTATTTGTATAAAGTCTTACCGTCAACTTTGAACAAATACTCATTCGTCACTGAATCAAACTCTATCGAATTCGATCCGCTCGATGTGGGCTGACATGTCGGCTGGGCACGGAGTATCTCTGATGGTAGTAAGCCTAAAAGGACTAAGAGTACAATGACTCTGATTATGTTCTTCGAGCATATAGTAAGTATCTCCATATCAATCCATCACCGTGTCAGTTGTTGGAAATTACCCGGATTGTAGTAGTATTAAATCATACTGCACTAATTTGACAAAAGCCATTAAAATATCCATCACTTAAAGGCTATAGGAGATAACAAAGGAGGCTCTTTCGAGCCTCCTTTGCTTTATTAAGTATGTTGATTGTTCCTCTCTGCCATGAGTTACTCTTCTTTCTGTGAACCTGCACCAGGACAATTCACAGTTCAAGCTCGATCATTCCTGTAACGTTACCACCTTGCCAATAAATAGCAAGGATCCCGAAGAACTCTCCCGTATACAAGAGATAAATGGGTGATCGACGGTCATGACAAACTCACTCGGACCGACACTCGTCACTCCAAAACCGATAGACGTTACTGCTGCAGCCACCGTCCCCTCTTCGTTCACCTCGATGCATGTTTTATGCAGCACTTCGTCGATATAAATTCTCCCGGCGATATTGTGGCAAATCCTTGTAAAATCCGCAGAATCCTGACTGAACGCCACACTCATCCCCATAGCTTTAAGATATTCATTAAGCTTGCGGCGGTCGCTAAGTTTAAACCGAGGCATATAGAGCGTCCCCTCACGCTTTGCCAGCTTGGCCAGCATTTGCTCCCATCCGCTTTTGGTCAATCCGGTAACAAAGTCGTCTATGTTTATTCCATGTTTCGGCAGGATCACGATCATCTCATACGCACCATTTCCATATGGAAGATCGACCGCCTGAATCGATTGATCTTCAAGGCAGAGCAGCTCTCCTCCGGCGGTCATTAATCGGCACTGCTCCTGCACCCCACCGTCGGTCGTAAAGTAGGAATCAACTGTCTTTGTTGAATCAAAAGACGTGGTCCATGTCCCTTTGAAATAGAGGGCGTTGATGAGATACATGATCATATATGGGGGAATATCATTCTCGAGAATCTTATCGATAAGTCCGTGCGTCTTTTGATTCACCCAGTCGTTTATAATCGTCTTCGCCTGAGGATCGCTGAAATTCAACGCCTGAACCTCGGCGTCAAAATACATGCGGTTTACATTCACGAACGTCGATTCGACCTGCAAACCCGTCCTGTACCAGATGGAATTTGCAATCTGGAATTGAACCTTCGGATCGAGCTGCGTAAAAATGTCGATGATGTTGCGGTAGGATTGGTTGATATCCTGGTCGCTGAATCCCTGATAGCCCAGTGTATTTTGAATGGCTGTTTTCGTAGAACCATCGGCGCCGTTCAGCGCCATACCGAATGCCATCGAAACGCTCAGAGGAGAGACAATAACATTCTTCCCGGTCTCTGTCTGGTTGATTCTGTTGAATAACGAGATCCCGAACGAATTATCAGCCGAGACAACCTGCTTTTCGAGTCCGTTTAGATCACGAACGGGATTTTGTACATCCGACGGTCCGGATGAATTTCTGCATCCCCAAAAACAGCATCCGAGGATGATCAGAGCGAGTAGTCGTAGTCGAGCATTCATAATTCCTCCTCTGAGTCAAAATAAAAGTTATCCCAAAAATCGGGAGGCGGGATTTTGTTGAAACGTCTTTATCTATAGACGCAGGAAGATAGAGCCGGGTTACCGAGTCTCGTGGTGAGCTTGTCGAACCATAATCAGCAATTCATATAGCCATATCTAAGCCAAAGGCTTATGAGCCTACCACTCAGAGGTAACCTTTAAAAAAATTATCGCTAAAACCGGTAACCTCGATACTTACCCTGAGTCAACCCCGAGTCGCTCAATCCAAGGCTTGTCCACCGTATTGTAAATTGCATTTCGATCACTCACAATTCCTTTATTTTCCGCCGCTTCCCTCCGTGATATTTCCCGGCTTATCACCGTTGTGATATTTATCATACGCATCGATGATATCTTTCACCAACTTATGGCGTACGACGTTGTTACGGTCGAAATAGACGAAAGCAACTCCGTCGATTTCTTTCAGAATATCCTGAATCTGAACCAGGCCCGAGACCGATTTCTGCGGAAGATCGATCTGGGTAATATCGCCGGTTATGATTGCTTTTGAATTCACTCCGAGGCGTGTCAAAAACATCTTCATCTGCATCCCGATTGCATTCTGTGCCTCGTCGAGGATGACGAACGAATTATTCAGCGTACGCCCGCGCATGTATGCAAGCGGCGCTATTTCGATGATGCGTTTCTCTATGTATGTTCTGAGCTTTTCAGCCGGCAGCATATCGTCGAGGGCATCATAGAGCGGGCGCAGGTACGGGTCAATCTTCTCTTTCAGATCGCCGGGAAGGAATCCTAGGCTCTCGCCCGCTTCGACTGCGGGCCGCGCGAGAATAATCCTCTCCACCTCTCGGTTCTTCAAGCTGGCAACGGCTATCGCCACTGCAAGATAGGTCTTTCCGGTTCCGGCGGGGCCGATTGCAAAAACGATGTCGTTCTTTTTCACCTGTTTGACATATTCTTTCTGTCCCGGAGTCTTCGCGCGGATTACGTCGTTCTTCGTAAATAGGACAACGGAATCAATCTCGTCTTTATTCAGTGTTGAGGGGAGTTGTGCGCCGTCACCGTTCGAGAGCGATACAAGGTCAATGACGGTATCAATATCATTAGGCGTGAGATTGCCGTTTTTGTTTAATATAAAAATCAGCTCCTTGAATATCCGTTCGAGCTGATTAACCTCCTGCTGTTCCCCCCGTAATGTGATATTATCTCCCCTGACAATGATCCCTGTTGAAAATCTATCTTCGATGATCTGGAGATTACTATCGTTCATCCCCAGCAGCATCATCGTATCGACACCTTCCAACCGGATTTTTTTTTCTGTGACCGTAGTGTCATCCTCCTGTTATATAGTGAAAAAATAATAAAGCCCTTCGATCACCTCAGGAGACTTCGTGCATTCCTAAGGAATCGTAAGGGCTCTACATTCAAAGGTTTAAAAACCGTCGAAGCCTATTTCCCTTCTTTCTTTGCCGGAGCCGGAGCTGGGGCTGCTGCCGCAGCTTTCGAACGATAATATTTGTTCGCGGCTTTCTTTTCATCGGCGCTCATAGGTGCAGCATTCGGGATTTTTAACTTCTGACCTTTGTGGATCACATCGGGATCTTTAATCTTGTCGCGATTTCCCTGCCAGATCTTTGGCCACATGAAGGGATTTGCATAAATATCTTTCTTCTTGGAAATGTTCCAGAGGCAATCGCGATCTTTCGCCCATGTACCGACGGTATAGAACTTTTCCATTGAAGACAATGTACCCTTCAAACCGTCGACCTTCTGCTGCAGTGCAGCAAGCCGATCGTAGAATGCCGGGAGAAGGCTCAGTTTGCTTGCTTTTAATTCATTAAGTGCTTTCTGTGCATCGTCGAGCTCCGCTTTCCGGCTGAGGAGATCCTCATTTGAAACCCGGGAGAGGTCGTTGACTTTTCCTTCGAGAGCCGCAACTTTTACTTCATAGGCATCGACATCGGCCTGTGTCGCATCGACGAGAGCAAGAAGCTCTCCTGCGCATTTCTTCATATCGACATCTTTTTGCACCGATTGCTGTTTCAGAGCGGCGATATCGGCATTCAATTTTTCGAGTTTGGCTTTTGCATCGTTTCGAAGCGACGCCTGTTCATTCATCTGCTTCTGCCAAACTTCTTTTTCCAATCGTTCCTCTTGTGCGAACGCACTCACTGTAAAACCGAGTGTAACCACGAGAGCAACGAGTACAACCATCATCTTTTTCATTCTTTAAACTCCTGTTTGATTTTTCGTTGGTCTGGTTACTTATTTCCAGTTTTGCAGACGAGCTTTTACCGCTTCTTGATCTTTTGCACATTGCTGACACTTTCCATCTTTCTCGGCAACTTCACGATCCAATGCCGCTTTGTCGCGTTCTTTCTGACTCATTTCCTTATTCAGAGAAGCGACTTCGGCCTTTGTATCGCTCAGCGTCTTCATCTCCTCTTCACTGGCCCGGCTGGTACATCCTGATACCAGTAACGAGCCTGCCAACAGCCCCATGATGAGAAATGTCGTTGACAAGTTCAACAGTTTTTGCATATAGCCCCTCCTAATTGTGGGTTATGGTGAAGATAATGTATCTCACAAAAAATGCCACTTCATTTTTATGTGAAGATATTATAAGAAAAGAGTGCTTCTTTGTCAAGCAAAATCTTAATAGATAAACCCAATATAGCTGATTACATAATGAAATTACATTAAATTACGACTACGAAAACTCATATATCCGTTCCCGGCAATTATCACATGATCATGGACGGGAATTCCAAGAATCCGTCCCGATTCCACAATTTGCGCGGTTACAGAACGGTCTTCTTCACTCGGTTCCGGATTCCCACTGGGATGATTATGGACTAAAATCAGCGATGCCGCCCGATCGATGACCGCCGAACTAAAAACCTCCCGCGGGTGCACAAGACTTGTATTCAATATCCCGCGACTGATTTCAACTTCACGTACAACCAGATTGGCGCTATTCAAATGAAGGACATAGAACCGTTCCTGTTGGATGCCGCGAAATCGCGGAATAAACATGGCCGCTACCTCCTCGGGCGAATTGATCGTGGGAAATTCCTGAGTGCCAGACGATTGAATGCGGCGTGAAAGCTCGAAAAGCGCCGCAAGCGTTATTGAGCGTGTTTGACCGATCCCCTTGTACTTTTGAAGTAATTGATGGTCTTTCTCGCCCAACGCCTGCAAACCTCCTACCTCCCTGAGCAGCGTTTGCGCAAGGTCGAGGGCCGTCACTCCCCGGCTCCCCGATCCGATTATGATCGCCAGGAGCTCGGCATCAGAAAGCGATTCGACCCCGCGTTTGAGAAGCTTCTCCCTTGGTCTCTCACCCGACGGCCAATCTTTAATACGAGTGTGATATAGTGGCTGTTTGGATCCGGAGGATTTATTTCGACTCGTTTTGCGATTCTCCTTTCCAGAACTCGTGTATCACTTCTTTAATCTGTCCATTCTTATACTGAAGAATGGTCAATGATCCGTTGACGCGCTCTTTGGTAAACGAGATGATGGAATGCAAAGAGCGATACTGAGTGAGTGTCGAGAGTCGATGGAGGAACTCGGCACGATTGAGATTCCTCTCATCAATCAATGAGAGGATCATTTTCATTATATCGTAGCCGATGATATTATTTTTTGTCGGTTGTTTTCCGGTAGCTTTCTGAAATGAGGGGGCAAATTGATTGTACTCAGGATCATCTCTCGATGTATAGTTGTCGGCATCAAAATAGACACCATTGACGTACCGGCTGTTGGCATCAAGTTCCTCAAGCCGATACCAATCACCAGATCCCAGAAGCTGCGTATGTATATTATAATAAGTGAGCTGTGCGCCGATGATGCCAATTTCATCAGGAGAGGCTATCGGTGCATAGAGCGCCTCAATACCCGATACGGGCGTTTGCAGTTCTATAGTATCCATGACAGGACGGGTTACGGGGAGGCGAAGTGAATCAATAAGAGCCTTCCATTTCGGACCGAGAAGCTCTCCGGCGGTAACGGTAGCGTTACGATCGATGAGCGAATCAATCGACATCTGCGATATTCCCGCTTTCAGGAATTTCATGATCTCGTTCTTTTTCATCTTTGACGAGAAAGTAATCGTCGGCTGATACTGCATTAAGAAACTCTCTTCGCGTATCGCGGTCATCTGTTTCTGCAGATCCTCGCCTCCGTGTTCATAACTTTTGCGTACAACGACCTGTGCCCCTCGCCGCCGCACTTCATCGATGAACGCATCCGCCATCTGTGTGCTGAACTCCTCTGTCGAATTGAGCACGGCAAAGGTCCTCAAACCCAATTGTTCAACGGCAAATTGTGCCATCAATGCACCGCGAATTATATAATCTGGGTTTGCCTGAAATATCTCTCTCCCCCACCGTGTAAGACCGATCGCAGTCGCCGTGGGGGTCACCAGTGGTAGCGAGTTGAGAACGGCGACCCGTGCCGCCACTTCCACTTCGTCACTGAAAACCGTCCGATCACTCCTATCACCTCAGAATCTGCGGCAAGCTCCTCGATTTCTTTCGCTATTTTAACAAGATCACTCCGGGTATCCCGGGTTTCAAGGCTGACATGTACAGTAGAGGAACGGTTGAATTCTTCAGCAGCATATTTTGAACCCTCGAGAATTTCAGAGGATAACGCGTGATCGGAAGCCTGTGAAATT
The DNA here is from genome assembly GCA_963776275.1 of Ignavibacteriota bacterium. Classification (GTDB taxonomy): domain Bacteria; phylum Bacteroidota; class Ignavibacteria; order UBA10030; family CAVZMI01; genus CAVZMI01. The sequence goes on along the minus strand of CAVZMI010000018.1, from coordinate 52,848 downwards.
CCGCCGAGAAAAGGAAGAAGTAGTCCAATTTTAATTTTTGTTCCCCGCTGATAGATTGTCAGCAGCGAGTCCAGACGCTGACGTCGGGGTTCATGTGGATATTGTCTGATGATGGTGCCTGATTACCTCGCTTGCTTTTGTGAATTCTCCTTCAAGAGCATATTTTTGCGCGAGGATTTTTCCTGTGACGACAATGGCCGGTTGATTCCTGGCCTGCGAAGTGAGATCGTTAATCTCATCCATTGGCAGGTGAAATACACCTGTCGTCGTTAATAGATCCTCGGCATGGTCGATCAGAACAGAATCATCTGAACTCTCGATGATAGAAAGCATTTCAGGAACGATGTCGCGATACCGACGTTGAATATAGTAATTCTGGGCGAGAGTGAAGCGAGCGTCATCAACATAAGAGCTGTTTGGAAATCGGCGGAGAAAACCGCCAAGCACCTGAATCGATGAGTCGTATCTCTCGAGATGAAACAGCGACTTTGCCTCCATGATGATGGCAGCCGTTGTGCGCTGATGAAGCGGAAAATCCTTCTCTACCTGCTGAAACATCATTGCGGCTGCGATGAAATTCTGTTGTTCAAAATTCGTCAACGCCTGTATAAAATAAATTTCCGCCTGTTGATTATACGGAATAGTCTCCTGTGCACCCAGTCTTGCCATAGGAGAGAGTAGAAGGACAATACAAATATAAACGGATTTCATCATTGACGTTGTTGAATGACAGAAGCAGTGCGTTTCCCTTCAAGTGCCGGCGGGAATCCAGGTTGAAGAGCAAGTGCTGTTTCAAAATTGATGATTGCGGTATCTATTTCTCCGCGATACAGATGGAGGAACCCGACATCCGCGTAGGTAGCTGCCAGATGCGGATCGAGGCCGAGAGCTTTGTTCAGATACTGTTCCGCCTCATCATATCGTCGCAGTTGAAGAAGGCATTGTCCGCACCGCTGCCAGATTTGAGCTTCATTCCCGCCCATATCGATTGCTATAGTAAATTCCTCAAACGCCGCCTTCCAGTTGTAGATTCCGGCGTAACACTGACCGACAAGGTAATGCGCCATCCAGCTGTATTGATCCACCTCAAGAGCCCTATGAAGAAACGATATGGCTTCAGCGTACGCTTTTCGCTGGAGAAGCAACTCGCCGAGAATTTCATGAATTTTAGGAAATGTGGGATCATAGTGATACGCAAGGCGGAAGTACTTTTCGGCGTAGCGTGGATTGTTCTGATTGGAGTATGCAAGTCCCATGTTGAAAAATACGTCCGGTTTTCTTGCAGCTTCCAATTTTTTGAAAAATTCCAGCGCTTTCGATGAGTTTCCCTGTTGTAGATGAAATGTGCCGATTGCGAACAAAATCTCGGCATTTTCACCGCAATTATAGAGTGCTTCTTCGAGAACCAGCGCAGCTGCAGAAGGATTTTTCATTTTCACAAAAAGAGCGGAGAGCTCGAAATATGCATCTTCATTACGTCGATCTGCGGAGAGAATACGGCGATAAAATTGGACTGCATGAAGAAATTTTTCTTCCGTTACACAGGCCCGGGCGCGGTCGAAGAGTGGTTGAAGGTACAGGTCATCCATGGCAATGAAATAACAGTTTCGCACACAAAATACACATTTATATTTCAGAAGCAACCGCGTATATCACACATCGCGGCGGAGAGCGCTCCGTGCAGCTTTCAGGGCACCCCCGATGATAACATATGTGATAAAAACCGTGAATCCGCTACCGATCGCCAGATTCATAGAAGATGGATGCGTTCCGAGAAGAACATGGAAATAGAATTCCCGTATCGGAACGATCGCTACAATGACAATAACAGCGAGGTACCCGAGACTCAAAAGGAAAGACAACGAAGCACCTCGCGATGAAGCTATACGAACTGGATTTTTCTCGCGAAAATCTGCAAACACTCCCCCCATCCCTAAATTCAGTCCGACAAATCCGACTGACATGATGATTGCATTCCCGACAGCAAACCACACTAAAGGCGGAAATAAGCGCCATGGATACATACTGAGATACGAGAGAGGAATCGCAAGAGCAAGCACACCAATTAAACCGATCCCGAATTTCATCCAGAGCACTTTGTTCATCCGGAGCGGAGATGAACGGAGTGTCCAGAGCATTTCCCCTTCAAGGCTGATCGACGGAAAGAGAAACCGCAGCGCCATGGACGAAATCAGAAAGCCGTTAAAAAGATAAATCGTCAGATACGAGACGGTCTGTAACGTTGGATTTCCCGCCCGATAGCGCGCTCCGCTTACTCCAAATATAAAAACGAACGTGAGGAAGAGAAGAATTAAGAGATGAAGCCACTGGCTTGGTTCACGTAAAAATGTCCAGCATTCTTTTTTCAACATCACCTCAGTCTGTGCCCCCCAGAACGATCGCGACCGGAAACCAAAAAAAGTAATCAACCGTGCAATACGCCCCGGTGTATGAGCCCTGAGTTCAATGGCAAGGAGCCAGCTTCGATAATAATATTTCCGCGCAATGAAAAATACCCCGATGACCATTCCAATGGAGACCCCGATAAGCAACACAAGAAACGGGATGGCGCCGTAGAAGGACCGGTACGCGCAAAAATAAAAAATCTCTCCGACCCATTGATTCGGTAACAGCAATAATGACGGACGTTGGATTTGGAAAAAATATTGATCGATATTGGGATAATATTTCATCACTTCATTAACCAACGTGAAGGGATTATTGGTCCGAAAGTAGATATAGACACAGAGAAGATATCCACAAATGACGATCCCGATGAGTTTCCGCGGGTTGATGTACCGTGTCCACAGCAGCAGCATGAGCAAAAGAGATACACCGATGCATGCGGCTATCACCATGAATGGAAACAGCACTGCGACCATTAAGAAGACGAACGTCGACCACTGAAACCCGAAATATGAACCATATCCTCCAAGAACCGCACAACCGATGAGAATGAGCGTCGATGAACTGTAAAAAAAATTATCCAAGAATTTCAATAGAAACACTTTTTGATGGGAAATAGGTTGGGTCATTAAAAAATTTACTTCGTACGATCGATAGAGTGTGGCATACGATACAATCATGTTTCCCAGGCTGATGGTCATGAAAAATACAAACAGTCCCATTATCATAAATTGATGAAAAAGGTAAAGACCGATTCTCCAGACATCGAGCAGGTAATGAGTGATGAAATGGGAAAAATGGAAGGTGGCAACTGTAAAACTGGCATAGATGATCAATGATGAGATGTTCTTGGTTGTGCCGCCCCTTTTTCCCTCAAGAATACCATGGAGGGAAGATTTAGCTTTATAATACAGGATGAGGAGAAACTGATGCATATCATTTTGTGAGTGCGAGGAAGATATCCTCAAATTTGCCGCCGATTTCCAGTTTGCGCGCGCGAATCTGATCAATCGAATTGTCGAAAATCAATCGCCCATTATTAATAATCCCAACGCGAGTACACAATTCTTCTACAGTCGGGAGACTGTGCGTCGACATGAAGACCGTTAATCCTTCTTCAACCGTCTTTCGTTTTAATGTCTCTTTTACAATTTTTGCACTCCGCGGATCCAGACCGATCATCGGCTCGTCAATAATGATGACCTTCGGATCGTGAAGAAGCGCCGAACCGATCGTTATCCGTTGACGCATCCCCTGAGAATAATCTTCTGTCCTTTTATCGATCCATGAATTGATTTCAAACAGTTCGATCAATTGTGCAATTCTTCGCTCAATATCGGTCTTCGACATCGAAAACAGACCACCCATGAAGTATAGAAACTCCCGTCCCGTCAGTTTATCATACAGGAACGGTTGATCCGGCACATAACCGATATTCATTTTTGCCTTCAGGGGCTCCTTCTGGACATCGAAGCCATTGATCGTAATACTCCCGCTTGTCGGAGCGAACAAACCGGTCATCATTTTAATGGTGGTAGTTTTTCCTGCGCCATTCGGACCGAGGAATCCGAAGAATTCACCCTGCTGGATCTGCAGATCGAGTGCATCGACGGCAACCAGATCCTGAAACTTTTTTGTCAGCCGTGAAAGAAGAATCATTCCCATTCGATCGTCGCCGGAGGTTTTGAGCTGATATCGTATACAACACGGTTCACACCGCGGACTTCATTTGAAATACGGTTTGATATCTTAGCCAGCACATCGTCGGGTATCCGGGCCCAATCGGCCGTCATGCCGTCGACGCTGTACACAGCACGCAGGGCGATCGTATAATCGTAGCTGCCCGTTCGTCCCCCATTACACCGACCGAGCGGACCGGCAACAACACAGCGAAGGCCTGCCAGATAATATCATACAGATTTGCTTTCCGAATTTCTTCAATTAAGATTTCCTCTGCCTCACGGAGAATTGCGAGACGATCCTTTGTAATCTCTCCGAGAATCCTTACGGCTAGTCCCGTTCAGGAAACGGATGTCGTTTTAGAAATTCTTCCGGAAGCGCAAGCTGTCTCCCGACTGTCCGGACTTCGTCTTTGAACAATTCCCTGAAAGGTTCGATCAATTTCAAGTTCATGATATCGGGCAGTCCGCCGACATTATGATGGGTTTTGATCGTAACCGAAGGCCCTTTAAACGACACCGATTCGATCACATCAGGATATAGCGTTCCTTGAGCGAGGAAATGCACGGAACCGATTTTTTTCGCTTCCGTTTCAAAAATTTCTATGAAAGTACTTCCGATGATTTTCCGTTTCTTTTCGGGATCGATTATTCCCGCTAAACGGCTGAGGAAGAGATCGGTTGCGTTAACGTAGATGAGATTGATATGAAAAGTATCGCGGAAAAGTTTCACTACGGTCTCGCTTTCCCCCTTCCGCATCAGCCCGTTATCGATGTGAATGCAATGGAGGCGATCATTGACCGCCTTTTGAAGCAATACTGCCGCCACCGACGAGTCGACACCGCCGCTCAGAGCACAGATGACCTGTCCTTCACCCACCGTGGAACGAATTTCACTAATTGCACTCTCGATGAACGAGCGCGCGTTCCACCCTCCCTTGCAGCCACAGATTTTATAAAGAAAATTCATCAAGATATCGCGACCTTTGGGCGTATGTACAACTTCAGGGTGAAATTGAACACCGAAAATTTTCAGTTCGGCATTCCTAATGGCGCAGATCGGCGAATTCGACGAATGCCCGATCGGATTAAATCCAATCGGAAGCTTCGTCAGCGCGTCTCCGTGACTCATCCAGACGGTGAGACGATCGCTCAGACCGGCAAACAGATCTTCATGATTGTCGATCTCGATCTCCGCTTTTCCATACTCGCGCTTCGCGGACCGGTCGACTTCACCTCCCAGTTGATAGGCAATCAGCTGCAAACCGTAGCAGATACCGAGAATCGGAACGCCGAGAGAATAAATCTTTTCGGTAGAAATCGGGGCATCCGGCCCGTATACACTAGACTGGTCCTTCCCGAAAGTATCATCCCGCAGGGATCAATACGGCGTATTTCATCGGACGTGATATTGAAAGGATGAATCTCGGAATATACGCCGCACTCACGTACACGACGTGCGATCAGCTGCGTATATTGAGATCCGTAATCAAGAATCAGTATCGTTTCCGGATGCTGCATGGCTTCTTTCCCTAAAACGAGGCGAGCTCGTTCACAAACCTATCCATCTCTTCTCTGGTCCGTTTTTCGGTGACAGCAATGAGTAATCCGGTCTCGCCGTCGACGAATCGGGCAAGATCGATTCCTGCCAGAATACCACGCTCGGAAAGCGTATGCACAATCTCCGACGCCGGACGTGGAGTCTCAACGGCAAACTCTTTGAAAAACGGCCTTGTGAATTTCATACGGTACCCCTTCACAGCTGCAATCTTTTCAGCCAGGTAATGACTTTTCTGAACCGATTGTCTCGCTACGTCGCATATGCCTTCCTTCCCCATCAACGCCATATATACCGTTGCGCACAACATCATCAAACCCTCGTTTGTACAGATGTTTGATGTCGCTTTTTCCCGGCGTATATGTTGTTCACGCGTCTGTATAGTAAGTGTAAATCCACGTCTTCCATCGGCATCAACCGTGATACCCGATAGTCGTCCGGGGAGTTTGCGCAGGAGAGATTCCTTCACGGCAAAAATTCCGAGGTACGGCCCGCCAAACTGGAGCGCAATTCCCAATCCCTGCCCCTCGCCCACAACAACGTCGGCATTGTAATTACCGGGAGCTTCGAGCATGCCGAGCGAGATTGGATCGGCGACCACTATGAAAAGCGCACCGGATTTATGCGCAATTTTCTCGATTTCATGCACTTCTTCCAGGATGCCATAGAAATTCGGCTGCTGTACAACGACGCATGCGGTATTTGCCGATACGATTTCTGCAAGCGAATCGAGCGCAGCGCCGCCGTCGACAACGTTCGACAAAACGATGTGCGCGTCTCTTGCTGCAGTGTATGTACGAACGACTTTGAGATAGTGCGGATGTATCTTACCGGCCATTACTACTTCACTGCGTCCGGTATGTCCAAGCGCTAGAAGGACGGCTTCGGAGAGCGCGCTTCCGCCGTCATACATCGAAGCGTTGGCGACGTCCATGCCTGTAAGTCGGCAGATCATCGTCTGATACTCGTAGATAGCCTGGAGTGTTCCCTGACTTACTTCGGCTTGATACGGCGTGTACGCTGTGTAGAACTCCGATCGACTTGTAATTGCAGCTATTGCCGCAGGAATGTAATGATCGTACGCGCCGCCTCCAAGGAATGTCAACCATTCACCGGTATCACGGTTCTTTTCCCCAAGTAGTTTCAATTCTTTCGTGATTTCAAATTCAGAGAGTGCCGCGGGGAGCCGGAGTCCGGTTTTCAAACGAGCTTCAGGAGGAATGTTTCGGAGGAGTTCTTCGAACGATCGCACACCGATCGATTCGAGCATTTCTTTCCTATCCTGATCGGTATTCGAAAAATATGTCATTATTACTTTCCTATTAACGCTTTGTATTGCTCAACGGTCAGAAGATTTTTCAACTCACCGGGATCGTTCAGCGTAATCTTCAACATCCATCCGGCTCCATAAGGATCCTTATTGACGCTCTCGGGCGATTTTTCCAGGTTCTTGTTGATTTCGATGATTGGTCCCGATGCGGGGGCATAAATATCAGTCACTGCTTTCACTGCTTCGATGGTCCCGAAACTCTGTCGTTGTTTCAATGTCGTACCAACAGGGGGAAGCTGAACGAACACGACGTTACCGAGTTCACTCTGGGCATAATCTGTAACGCCTATATAAGCTGATCGGACCGTCGACACGAAGCCATTCATGGTCCTTTGTGTAATACAGGTCTGCCGGGAAATTCATTGCAGTCTCCTTAGTCTTTGAATGAGAAGCGTGTCAGAAACGATGTGTCGAATTTTCCTTTACGAAATTCTTCCTCATGTAGCAATTTCTGGTGGAACTGAATTGTTGTTGGAATTCCCTCGACGATAAATTCATCGAGCGCAGTTGCCATTTTATTCAGCGCCTCTTCACGATCGCGGCCGTGAACTATTAATTTTGCTACAAGTGAATCATAATACGATGGAATCTCATAACCGTCATAGATATGGGTGTCGACGCGAACTCCAAAGCCGCCTGGAAGATGCAGACTTTGAATCCGTCCCGGTGTCGGTCGAAAATCGTGCGCAATATCTTCGGCATTGATCCGGCACTCGATTGCATGTCCATGTTGTTTAAACTTTATCGATGACACCCTTTGTCCTGCCGCAATACCGATCTGCGCTTTAATTAAATCCACGCCGGTCACCATCTCGGTCACGGGGTGTTCCACCTGAATTCGTGTATTCATTTCCATAAAATAGAAATTCTTGTACTTATCGACAAGAAATTCGATCGTGCCGGCACCGAGATATTTTACACTCTTCGCACCTTTGATCGCCGCAGCGCCCATCATTCCACGTAAAGCAGCATCGATGGCGGGGGAAGGCGACTCTTCGATAAGCTTTTGATGACGCCGCTGGATCGAGCAGTCACGTTCACCCAGATGAACTACATTCCCGAACCTGTCTCCCAGCACTTGGATTTCGACGTGATGCGGTTCTTCAACATATTTTTCTATATATACTGCAGGATTGCCAAAAACCGATTCCGCCTCAGCGCTGGCCATCTGGAACGCCCGTTCGAATTCAGCCTCGGTCCCAACAACACGCATCCCCCGGCCGCCACCGCCTGCCGATGCTTTGATGATAACCGGGAAACCTATTGTATGTGCAAGATCATATCCGGATTTGGAATCACCTATTACACCGTCGCTTCCCGGGATAACCGGAACGCCGGCTTTTTTCATAGTCTCCCGTGCGAGTGCCTTATCACCCATTGCAGTAATCATTTCGGGCTTCGGCTCAATAAAGGTAAGTCCCGACGAATTGCAAATTTCAGCAAAAGCGGCATTCTCGGAAAGGAAGCCATAACCGGGATGGATTGCGTCGGCATTCGTGATTTCTGCCGCTGCGATAATCCGGGGCACATTAAGGTAACTCTCTTTGATCGGCGGAGGGCCGATACAGACCGCTTCATCGGCAAACCGGACATGGAGCGAATATCGATCTGCTTCCGAGTAGATTGCTACAGTTCTAATACCCAACTCATGACAGGCTCGAAGTATCCGAAGTGCAATCTCGCCTCTGTTGGCAATAAGAATTTTTTTAAACAAACGATTACCCCTTCTCGATGTGGAAAAGGGTCTGATTGTACTCAACCGGCTGGCCATTCTCGACACAAATCTTCACAATGCGGCCGGCAATATCGGATTCGATTTCATTCATGAGCTTCATCGCTTCTACGATGCATAGTACTGTTCCAACATCCACGATCTGCCCTATCTGAACATAGGGATCGGCGTCGGGAGCGGGTGCACGGTAGAATGTGCCGACAATCGGGGATTTTACTTCATGAATGTTTGCCTGGGTTTCGGGGGGTTGAATCGGTTCTTCGGGCGCCGCTGATATGTGCGGGGTTGCGGCGGCCGGCATGACCGGCGGGCTCTGATGAAATGCTGTGGAAACCGGGAGCGATTGTACCGGCGCCGGAGAAGAATTGTGCGGAGGTTTTGCAATGCGGATTTTCGATCCCTCTTCTTCCAATTCTAATTCCCCGATGCCGCTCGTCTCGACGAGTTTGATAAGCTTCTTCAGATAAGATAGATCCATTCCAACTCCTGATGGTGGTTACACTGCAGTTAAATTATTATGCAGCCTTCACACGTTCAATATAATTTCCGGACCGTGTATCGACTTTGATTATGTCGCCTTCGTTGATGAATAAAGGGACATTCACGGTCGCACCGCTTTCTACCTTTGCCGGTTTTGTTCCACCAGTTGCCGAATCGCCTTTTACACCGGGTACAGTTTCGACGACTTTGAGTTCTACTGTGATAGGCAATTCGACGCCGACGATATCCGATCCATTCATCAGCAGCTCAATTGTCTCGCCATCTTTTAAAAATTTTGCCCCTTCACCGATGATCTTTTCTTCAACCGGTATCTGATCATAAGTTTCCTTATCCATAAACTGTAATACCTGTCCGTCATGATACAGATATTGATATTCTTTTCGTTCTACACGAACTTCATCAATGGTTTCACCGGCGCGCAGACGGTCTTCAAAAACCTTCCCGGATTTAAGGTTTTTAAGCTTCACCCGTACGAACGCCCGCCAGTTACCCGGGTTTACATGTTGGAATTCAACGACGGTGAACAGATCATTTTTATAGCGAATTGTCATGCCTGAATGAAAATCGGATGTTGTTGCCATGGCTCCTCAGAATATTTCTATCTCGTATTTAAGGGAAAAAAGACAGATATTTGGATAGCTCAAAGTTGGGCTAAAAATATACTTAGAACGGTATCGAAAGTCAAGAGAAAGTTTTTCAAAAAATGGTATTTTTTAGTTGATTCTAGTCATTTTTATCCATATTTTCATTAAAAATTGATCAAAATTGCATAATTTATGAAAATCAGTATTTCCATTCTCATCATAATCGTTATTTGCATAGGATTCACCTCATGCAAGAAAAACCCGCCTGAAAAAATGAGCAAGGAGGCTTTTTCGAGACTTTACGCCCATTTAATGCTTACCTCCGTAACATATCCCGCCACCACAGATTCTCTGGCTCATATAAGGCGGCAAAAGATAGATTCGCTCTTTACAGCCTGGGGGATAACAGAGAAAGATTTTCGCGATCTGGTATCTTTCTATCATAATACACCGGAGGAGTGGAAAGAAATACTTCGGATGGCGGGTCAAGAACTCGATAGCCTGCGAGTAGGGTCAAAGTAGATCGGAAAGGGATTTATAAAAATTTATTACGCGATAATTTATATATTTCGTAGATATTTATTCTTTATCGCAATTATGAAAATCAAGCATTAAAACAGTTGTTGTGCAATACACATGGAAAAGGTCGAGAATGACTAATTCAGTAATTTGTTGTGGGGGGTATAACGTAGAAAAATAATGTGGGACAGAAAGACTATGTTTTAGTTTCCCGCCTTCTTAAGAGTGAAGCAGAAAATACTTCCCTTGGCCGGTTTACTATCAACCCAGATGCGGCCGCCGTGGGCACGGACGATTTCATGGCAAATCCAGAGCCCCAGTCCTGATCCTTTAATATCGCTGGTCTCGGCCGTTTCGATCCGTGAGAACTTCTTAAAGAGTCTATCGATGTTCTCTGGTGCAATTCCAATCCCTTCGTCGCCAATCGAGAATAGCACATGCTCGTCCGATTGATCTTCGACACGGACGGTCACCTTTCCTCCCCTTGGCGAGTATTTCACCGCATTGGAAATAAGATTTTGCACCACCTGCCGCAGCTTATTTTGATCCCCTTTGACATACGGTACATTGGGGTCGATGGCGATTTCGATGTTGTGGCGTGGTGAAAACCGCACTAGCGATATTGCATCTTTAATAAGCCGTTCGACATTTACAATCTTGAAGTAATAGCTGAGCTGTCCCGATTCGATCTTCGTTATCGAGAGTGTATCCTCGGCGAGTTGACTGAGCTTCTGGGTCTGGTCTATGATTATGGAGAGATATTCTTTAAGGTTTTCATTTGTCGTAAACGGCTCTCGTTTGATGAGCGAACGCGCCGCGAGCATGATGCTCGACAGTGGTGTCCGGAAATCGTGGGAAACGATGCCGACAAATTCCGATTTTAACTTATCCATCTCCGTCAGCCGCGTGTTGACCTTGCGAACCTCTTCGAACAGGCGTGCATTGCGAATGACGCTGGCGATCTGGTCGCAGAGGTTCTGGAGAACGATTGCATCGGTTTCATCGAATGCATGAAGCTTTACATCCTCGACATTAAGGACGCCGACGATAGCATCGTTCATTTTTATCGGCAGAGCCAGCTCGGAATTTGTGTTGTGATATCCAAAGGCAAGATAGCGGGGTTCCTGCGATGTATCGTTCGCAAGAATACGCTCTCCATGCTGAGCGACCCAGCCGATGATTCCCTGCGTTATTTTTTGACGAAACCCATGCGGGAGAAAATCGATGAAGTTGCCGGCATGTGCAATGAGTTCAAGTTCATTGGCATCGCTGTTCAGGAGAAAGATGGAAACGTCGAAATAACTGAAGCTTTTTTGTATAATCGTAGCAGCCGAAGTGAGCATCTCATCCAGTTCGAGCGTGGCAGTAAGTGACGCCGCGACTTTATTGACCAGCTCGATCTGTGAGATTCGTTTCTTCGCACGATCGATCTTCATGAGATTTTCTAGAGACACCGCGGCCTGAAGACTCAGAAGCTGTGCGATCCACAGATCGGGTTCGAGGTATGCATTCTGACGGGCCGATCCAAAGCAGATGGAACCAATGGTCTCCCTGCCGGTTTTCATAGGTACAATAAGGAGACTCTTAATTCCAGCAGCGACAAGCTTTCCTTCAAGTGAAGGTGTGAAAGCAGGACTTGACTCGATATCGACGATGATCGGGGTTTGATTGGCTATAACCCACCCGGGCATTCCGATTTCAAGCGAAAACACCTTGTGATTCAGCTCGAGCGAATCAGCAATCGCTGAAAGCGTGTTGACCGTATAATGTGTTCTGTTTGTATTAACCAGGCAGAGAAAACAGCATTCGTGATCGATAAGCCACTTCGCATCTTCGCGTAAAACGCGCAGCATACTTTCTTTAGAATCGGCAGCATCTATCTCGAGGGCGATTTCACTGAGAGTCCCGACTCTCGCCGAGAAACCCTGAGCTTCGATAATCCTGGCGCGCATTTCCTCCGGCGATAGCTCGAGGTGGTCAGGAAGCTGCCATTCTAAACCCATAAATTTTCCCAAGGTTCCTCGCTTGAATTTTGGTGAGCGCGACCGGTGCACTCCCCTATATGCAACTTAGGGATGCCCCGTGACAGAGAGAATTTCTTTTATTTTACAACAAGCTACAATATCTTACCTAAGCAATCACTAACATTGACATAATATAATCCATAAGGTACTGTAACAGCAGACAATGATCAAAAATCATACAGCCGTTACAATTTATTTTTGCTGCACTACTTCTCCTATAACAACCGGGTGTTCGTGACAACGATGAAACAACCGGAGCACTTCATCAACAATGGCCTTTCGTACAATCACCACCAATCCAATTCCAAGGTTGAACGTCTTCCGCATATCATCTTCCGGTACTTCACCCTGCCGTTGTATCAGAGTAAATATCGGGGGTCTCTTCCAGGCATCCCAATCGATCGAAAGCGTCAGCGCTCGTGGTATCACCCGTGAGGTGTTGCCGATAATTCCGCCACCAGTGATATGAGATAACGCCTGTACCGGATATCGCTCGAACACTTTTCTGACCGGACGCAGGTACGACCGATGGACCGGCAAGTAATACCTCACCGACCGTTGCACCGAGTTCATCGACATATGAATCGACATCATATTTTTCAAAGAGCACGCTCCGGGCAAGAGAATATCCGTTTGTATGTAAACCGTTCGAAGGGAGTCCGATGAGCACATCTCCCTTCTTCACATGTTCTCCTTTTATAATGCGCTTCTTCTCGACAACGCCGACAATCATTCCAGCGATATCATATTCAACCGCAGAGTAGAAGCCGGGCATCTCAGCTGTTTCGCCGCCGATAAGAGAGCAGCCATTCTCCCGACAGGCCCGGATAAATCCGCTCAATACTTTCTCGGTGATTTCCGGTTTTAACTTTCCCGTCGCGAAGTAATCCATGAAATACAGAGGCGTCGCTCCACAGACGAGAATATCATTCACACAATGATTTACCAGATCCTGACCGACCGTGTCGTGTCTGTTGGCCATAAATGCTACTTTTAATTTTGTACCAACGCCGTCGACACTGGAGACAAGAACCGGATGCGTATAGCCTTTAAACTTTGCGTCGAAAAAAGCTCCAAACAAACCTATATCGGTCAACACATTTCTTGTGAACGTTGACCGGACGCTTCTTTTTATTCTCTTAACGACTTCCTCCCCCGCTGCAATATCTACTCCCGCCTCTTTATATGTTGTTCTCAAATGATTCCCCTTGCACCGTTTCATGAAAGAGGTAAAGTATACATCTCCCCTTCCAAATTAAAATTTTTTTTGAAGGAAATGCAATAGGTCACATCACTTTTTTTTAAGTGGCGAATTATCTGTAAAAAACAACATATGGCTATATAACGAAGTTTCAAGTACTTATTGATAAAATAACCTTATATTTCTATATTATTTTATTCTTTTTTATTAAGGAAAGCTTCTATGCATTACGTCCGCCTGCGCGGTTCCAAGGAACCTATATCCGTGGGAAAAATCCTTTGTCTGGGGCAAAATTATGCTGCCCACGCCAAGGAGATGAATTCTAATATCCCGATAAAACCCATCGTTTTCTTGAAACCTTCAAGTGCAATTATCAGCGAGGGGGAGAGCGTTGTGATTCCTCCGATTTCACACGAGGTACATTATGAGGTGGAACTGGTCGTTCTCATCGGAAAAAATGGAAAAAATATTACACGTGAAATAGCATATGACTATATTGAAGGGTACGGGATCGGACTAGATATGACGCTGAGAGATATCCAGAGGGAAGCGAGAAGCGCAGGAGAGCCCTGGGCTGTGGCTAAAGGATTCGATACCTCGGCTCCGCTTTCAGAATTTGTCCCACGAATGTCGATCCCCGATCCGCATTCATTGACCATACGACTTACCGTCAACGGAAAGGAACGGCAGCGAGCGAATACGCGCGATATGATTTTCTCCATTGATGAGGTCATCTCATATCTCTCTTCAATTTTTACACTCGAACGTGGTGATCTCATATACACCGGCACACCAGAGGGTGTTGGCACCGTCACACACGGTGACGTCATTCATGCAGATATTGAATCGATAGGTTTATTATCAGTCAACGTTCAATAGGACTCACAATATTTTTTCACGACATTATGTCAGCACAACTTAACGAGAACGAAGAATTATCGACGAACGCCATCGCAAAAGCATATTCGCCCCGCGATGTTGAAGATAAATGGTATGCATACTGGGAAGAGTATGATCTTTTTCATGCACGTGTGAATCCGCAGAAGAAACCTTACACCATCGTCATTCCTCCTCCAAATATTACCGGCAGCCTTACCATGGGACATGTCCTGAATAATACAATTCAGGATATTATTATTCGATGGAAACGCATGCAGGGATTCGAAGCTTGCTGGATTCCTGGAACCGACCATGCCGGTATTGCGACGCAGCATGTCGTCGAGAAGCAACTAGTTAAGGAAGGTCAGAATCGACGCGATATTGGCAGAGAAAAATTTCTCAAACGGGTCTGGGAGTGGAAAGAACAGTACGGTGGGACCATCATCAAGCAGCTCAGAAAACTCGGCACTTCGTGTGATTGGAACCGTGAACGCTTTACAATGGATGAAGGGCTCTCGAATGCTGTGGTCGAAGTATTCATCCGACTGTACGAAAAAGATCTGATCTATCGCGGCAAGTATATCGTCAATTGGTGTCCGAAAGATCGCACGGCACTTAGTGATGATGAAGTTAACTATTCCGAATCACAAGGACATCTCTGGTACATCCGATATCCGTTCTGGGATGAAACAACCAGTTCACCGTCGACGCGGCAGTTTATTACTGTTGCGACAACACGTCCCGAAACAATGCTCGGTGATACTGCAATTGCAGTCAACCCGTCCGACGAACGGTACAGCCAATATATCGGGAAGAAGGTTCTCATACCGATGACCGACCGATGCATACATGTCATAGCCGACGATTTTGTCGATCAGAAATTTGGAACAGGAATGGTTAAAGTAACTCCGGCCCACGATCCGAACGATTACACGATGGGTATCCGGCACAACCTCCCGATGATTCTGATCATGGATACTGCAGGACGAATGAACGATCAGGTTCCTCAACGATACCAAAAACTCGATCGATATGAATGTAGAAGAAAACTCCTCCTGAATCTTGAAGCGGCAGGACTCATTCTCAAAACCGAGGATTATGTCCACAGTATCGGCCATTGCTATCGATGCGACACGGTGATCGAACCATATCTTTCCGATCAGTGGTTCGTGAAAATGAAACCTCTCGCCGAAAAGGCGTTGAAGGTTGTACAGGATGGGACGATTCGTTTTTACCCTGATCGGTGGGTTAAGGTATACGAACACTGGATGACCAATATCCGCGATTGGTGCATCTCACGCCAACTCTGGTGGGGACATCGTATTCCGGTGTACTATTGCATAAGCGAAGGATGCCAGCATATGATCGTTGCCCGCTCGATGCCCACAACCCCCTGTCCGAAATGCGGGACTGTATCCTATCGACAGGACGACGATGTTCTCGACACGTGGTTCTCTTCGTGGCTCTGGCCCTTCTCGATCCTGAACTGGCCGCAAAAGGGTGAAGACCTGGACTATTTTTATCCGACATCGACTCTGGTCACAGCTCCGGATATTATTTTCTTCTGGGTTGCACGGATGATTATGGCAGGACTCGAATTCATGGATGATATCCCCTTCAGCGATGTTTATTTCACGAGCATCATCCGTGACGTGAAAGGGAGAAAAATGTCAAAATCCCTCGGCAACTCACCCGATCCTCTGGACGTCATCCAGGAGTACGGTGCCGATGCATTACGGTTTACCATCATCTATCTTGCACCGCTGGGACAGGATGTACTTTACTCGAACGAAAAGTGCGAGATCGGCCGGAATTTTGCCAATAAAATCTGGAACGCCGGACGCTTCCTCCTGATGAATGTCGAACAGTTCGGTCGCGAAGAAATTCCGGAGAATGATCCGTCATCGATCACACGTGAGCTCGACCTTGCCGATCGATGGATCCTGAGCCGGTATCATCAGACCGTTCTTACCATGACACTCGCTCTCGACGGATTCAGCCTCAACGAGAGCGCAAAGAATATATATGATTTTCTATGGCATGATTTCTGCGATTGGTATGTGGAACTCATTAAGTCGCGCCTGTACGAAAGCGGGGATCCGGCAGTAAAAAAAGCGGTGCTTTCGCGTGTATTATGGATTTATGGACAAACACTCAAGCTTCTCCATCCTTTTATGCCGTTCCTGACCGAGGGGCTCTGGCACGCTCTTCATCAGCGGATAAAAGGCGACAGTATCATGAGGCAGACCTGGCCGGAGCATGACGACAGGTGGATCGATGAGCGATCATCAAGAGAAATGACGTTCATTCAGGATGTAATCGGTGCTCTACGGAATATCCGCGGCGAGATGAATATTCCACCGGCTCGCACGATTGATGTCGTGATAAAATGCAGTGAAGCCGAGAAGATCGATATCCTGAAAAACAATGAGGATTATTTCCGCCGGCTCACAAAGGTTACTTCGCTGACGGTAGGGCCGGATGTACCCAAGCCTTCGTACGCAGCAACAGCTGTGGTTGCGGGTTGTGAAATCTTTCTGCCGTTGAAAGGGATTATCGATATCAACGTTGAAATGAATCGCCTCGAAAAAGAAATTGCCCGGGTGCAAAATCTGCTTCGAATGACCGACGAGAAACTGCAAAATAAGAGTTTTGTCGACCGTGCACCGACCGAAATCATAGCAAAAGAAAATGAGAAAAAGCATAATTTCCGGCAAACACTTGAAAAATTAAATGCAAATCTTACAGAGCTGCTCGGCAGCCGGTAGGAAAATCGATCACACGAATGTAAAGGAGCCAGCGATGAAAAATGCCGTTCTATTGTACGCCCTGACCGCAATCCTCGGGATTTTCTGGGGATGTGGATCATCAGAAGAATCGAACGCCGACGATCTCTACATTCCGCCGGGGGCTAGACGCGAACGCTTTGTGACAAAACGCGATACTGTTGTTGCGAAAGTTGTTCCTCCTGCAAAGGTCGATACGGCACGTAACGTTCCATCTCCTTCTGCGCAGGCTGAGCAGAAGGATACGACAAGTTCTGCCGTTTTCACAATTCAGGTCGGAGCATTCGGAAATGAAATTAATGCCCGTCGTTGGGAAGAACAAACAAAAGAAATCCTCAAAATGCCGACGTATATTGAATACGATCGCCGTATTAATATTTACCGGGTTACCATCGGTACTTTCATATCACGTGAACAAGCTGCGGAAATAGCCCGCGATATCCGCCAGCGATATCCGACAATGTATCGCGACGCATGGGTAATCGAATCGTTGAGGACCAACTGATGAATATCAATACACGATTTCTGTCGTTTCTGTGCTGTGCATTTCTCATCGGATGCGCTGCATCAAGCCCCGAGCCGCCGCAACGTGCACAGCGTCCAAAGACTCAAAAAAGCGCGCCGCTCGATGTTTTTGAACGCGATTTTAGTCCGTCACGTTATGATGTCGCCATTGCCGAGGTCGAGTCATCGTCACAACGATACACCTTCAAAGGATCGGACACGGCAGATCAAACGGCAAACTCGGCAGCGGAACTTGTGCCGGGCTTTCGCGTCCAGGTAATGTTTTCAAACAGCATTGATGAAGCCACTAAAGTTAAGAGTGAGGTCGCTTCCCTTTTTCCCATTGATATGGTGTATATGCTCTATGACTCACCCTATTACAAGGTTCGTGTAGGCGACTACCAGGAACGCAGCAATGCGGCACAAGCGCTGAAAATTCTGCTTGATAAAGGGTATGTACAATCGTGGATCGTACAGGACAGGGTTCAGAAAAATCCATCGAAGCCACTCCCTCCTCCTGAAATAAAATGAGGAGGTTTTATTTCAACTCAATTTTCATACCTTCGAGCGGCCATCGTGCACGCAGTTTCACAGTGTCTGGATACACGGCAAACCGGGCAGCCGGCTGGTATGGGTATGGTTTCCCGGGCGAGTATATTCGCTTGCCCTCGCGATCACGGAATGTTTGAAGGAGATATTTTCCTTCGGGAAGATTCTGGATAATGAATGCCCCTGTCGCATCGGCGACGGCCATATATGTCGGCGCGACGGATACACTCACCTCCGTCGCCAGGATTACAAAGTCTCCTTTTTCATTTGTTGAATCGACGACGACTCCAGAGATACTCGAAAGCTGTAAGGCGTTGACCGTTCTGAAACGGTGTCTTACTACGGAATCACGCATGACGTTCCCTGCATAATCGATCACCGACTTCCCCCGAAGTTCTGCGGTGTACCATTCAGCACTCCGTAATGGCCGGAGAGGTTTGTAACTCACAGTTGCGCCGTGCAACCATTCGAAAGCCCCTTCGACCCGCACCTTGTTTGAATCCAGAAGCGTGAATCCCTTTTCAAGCGAATCGCGTAACACCGCATCATCAAACTGCAGTTCAAGCGATAGAGAAAATGGAACATTACGTGTGCTATCGCCGGGCATGAAATGCTGGATTCGAGGCCGGAGAGTGTCCCGTCCTGCAGATGCCTCAAAAAAGATGTCCCTCTGTGGGGCGAAAAGTGAATCACCCGCTTCTGCTCTGAGAGCCGACACTCCGACCATGTACTTTGCCCCGGCACGAAGGGTATCGGTGACAAGGATAAGAGATGATAGTTGTTGTGATTGCGAAAACCAGTCGCGTACGGTCACCATTTCATTTGAAAGTGAATCGATAATTTCGAAAGCGCCGGTATGGACACTGAAACGATTAAGCGCTTTATTAAATCGAAGCGATACATGGCGATTATCCCGTGATTGTGCAAACATCAGTCCAAGATGCGTCGTATCCTCTTTTGACATCTGAAGAAGAACATTACCTATCAATCGATTCTGTTTATCAAGGTGAATATCCTTAAATGGGACACCATATTCGTCCATTCCCGGATCATAGAGGTAATTTCTAATCTCATCGCGGACCGCAAGCAGGCGATAGGACCCATTGGGGATATTCTGGAGTGAAAAGTTGCCACCCTTTCCCGTCTGTGTGATAAAATCAGGACGCGTATGAATTGGATTGAGCGTATCGATCTGAATACTATCGAGCCGATATGCGAAGAGGAGAATCCCCTCCGGCTTCGGATTAACGACTTTTCCGGCAATGATGCCATGGTCGATGCTGTCACCCGTAGAGAAAGCCAGTGTGTATGCCTGTGCCATCCGATTTTGATTATTGAGATCAACCACATCAGTACCGACAGTCACAACATAGGTCGTGTTTGCACGAAGTGAATCAGAAAACGTGATGTCGACTTCCGTACCGCTCCATGAATATTCCAACGACCCGACATAGGGGGAAATGAAGATTGCATCCTGAACGGAGTTTCGATCGACATACTCACTGAACTCCAGTGTAATTTTCCCCGGTCGTACGCAAGTTGCGTTCTGAGTGGGAAACGTGCCGATAATCGTCGGTGGCACTGTATCCAGAGGCCCCCTGCAGGCGGGACAATACCGGCGCACCCGATTAAAATCAGGCAGAGAATAGACACGAAATTCAGAATATATTTCATTCTCATCCCGGAATAATAATCAACTTCCGATTTACGTATAACCAATCATTGTCTACGACTTGATATTCTATACTGCGAACGGAAGCGGTGATATCGCTGCACAGCACGCTGGTGTTCGGCATAACTCTTGGAAAACACATGCCCTTGTGCTCCGTTGGCCACAAAATAAATATAATTGTGCTCTGAAGGGTATAATGAAGCAAGAATAGATTTACTACCGGGATTGTTGATTGGTGCCGGCGGTAAACCGAAATTCCGGTATGTATTGTACGGAGAATCAATCCTCAGATCCCGATACAATATCCGTTGATCCGAATCGAGAAGATATCGCACTGTCGGATCTGCTTCGAGTCGCATATGCCTTCGCAGCCTATTATAGTACAACCCGGCAATTATGGGACGTTCATCATCAAGTACGGCTTCCCATTCGACAATCGAGGCTAATGTAAGAATCTCGTTCATTGTTCGATGCAATTCAGCGGCACGTTCTTGAAGCGTGTCATTATAGAACTGCCTGAATTCCTCGACGAGCCGGGTAATGATCTCGCGCTCATCAACCTCCCAGTAGAATCGATAGGTTTCGGGAAAAAGGTATCCTTCCAATGTATTTGCGCTGATGCCGAGAGAGTGGATGAACTCGGTATCGGTGCAGGCTGCCAGGAATCGTTCACGATTGATTCCGAGATGTTTCTGGAAAATATCAGCGATACAAGTTGTGCGCGAGCCTTCGGGAATCGTTACGTCAATAATGAGTCTTGATCTCCCCTCGTGGAGATCGGTAAGAATTTCCATGGTGCTGACCCCGCTCCTGAAGAGATATTTCCCCGTTTGAATTGTCTCGGCCCACCCCAGAAGGTGACCGGCAATGAGCAGTGATAAACCGTGATCAATCACACCGGCCGAGCGTAACGAATCTACTATTGTGCTGAACGGGACACCGCGCGGAATGGTAATAACGATTTCGTTTTTCCCATAGAAAAAATGGTGAACGTAGAAAATCTTATAGATCCCAACACTCAATATAATGACAATACCAACGACGATGATTTTTGTTATCCTGGATTTTTCGGGAGGCCACCACATTACTTCTTTCCCTCCGACTGCGACGATGTAGACTGCCGCTGAACCATCGCTTCACGTTCAAGCCGGCGAGATTCATCAACGATGCGCTCAAAAAGTCGTCGAAGCGCTTCAGAAGTGAGCGGCCCGTATTCCATCGCAGAACATTCTGCACCACCTCTTCCTCGCGTCTCGGTGAATAAGCATCCAGCCCCAATTTCTCTTTTATTTTTCCTATTTCAATCGCATAGGTCGCACGTTTGTTGAGGAGCCGGACGAGATCCTTGTCCACTTCATCGATTTTTTGCCGCCAATCGTCTATTGTGCTCACGTGGCTGATCCCTCCTTTGGGGGAGTGGTATCTGGTCTGAGTGACGTTAAGAATACACCCGCGCGTACCGCAGTTTCTTCAATCGACTGACAATTACCCAGCGCTTTAATCAAAGCCGAACCAACAACAGCTCCATCGGCGTACTGCCACACCCGCTCGACATCATCACATGACGAAATTCCAAATCCTACGACAAAGGGTTTCGTTGTATTGTGTCGGACATTTTCCATGAAACCGCGGAATTTCTGATCCTGTTCGAAATCGTGATAACTCCCTGTGACTCCGGTTATCGATACACAATAAGTGAAATCACTTGAAAGTGCATCGAGAGCGCGAATTCGTTCCGGTGTGGATGTCGGTGCGATGAGGAAGATCATACTCAATCCTGACGCGTATGTTTGTGTGCGAAGAGCCCCCGCTTCTTCCGGCGGTAAATCCGGCACAATAATTCCGTCGACGCCGGCCGCAATCGTATCGCGACAAAAATTTTCAATCCCGTATCGCATTATAGGATTACTATACCCCATTAAAATAACCGGGACGTCGCTTTCTTTTCGAAATTCCTTCACAGATGTCAGAATTCTTTGAAGTGTGACACCGTTTCCGATGGCAACCATTGATGAATGCTGAATGATTGGACCATCGGCAAGAGGATCAGAAAAGGGAATTCCCACTTCGATCAGATCAGCCCCTGCCCCATCCAATGCCCGGAGTATCGGGAGAGTGCATCCCTTTAGTGGATACTCCGGAGTCATGTAGGGAATGAGGGCTTTCCGTCCGGTATTATGTAATTCCAGAAATATTTTTGCTATTCGATTATGCAAGTGGAATTCTTGATTATCATTCAATATGTGCGACAGCAGTGAGATTCAACGGTGATGTTATTCCTCTTGAAATTTTCATCCAACCGACGTATGCGACCATTGCCCCGTTGTCGGTACAGTACTCCATTTGTGGAGCATGAATCCTGAACCCGAGTTCTTCAGATTTCAAAAGCATTGCACTCCGAAGTCCTTTATTGGCTGAAACACCTCCGGCAACGGCGATATCACGGACTTTAAATCGCTGTGCAGCGCGAATCGTTTTTGACACAAGGACATCAAGGACTGCAGACTGAAAACTCGCACAGATGTTCGCAAGAAGAATACGATTTTTTTTCAGCGTATCGTTGTGCAGCAGTTTCGTGTCACGCAAGTAATAGAGAACCGCAGTTTTCAACCCACTAAAACTGAAATCAAAATTATCTTCATGAAGATAAGAGCGGGGAAATCGGATATAATTCTTATCTCCTTCAGCTGCAAGTTCATCAATCACCGGCCCACCGGGGTACTCAAGTCCGAGCATTTTAGCGACTTTATCATACGCCTCACCCGCTGCATCATCGTTCGTCTGTCCGAGTAAAAGATGGTCGAAAGGAGCACGCACAAAGAGAACCTGTGTATGTCCGCCGGAGACAATCAGACAGACGAATGGATATTCAGGCGGTTTTCCATATTGTGAACTCAAGAAATTTGAATAAACATGCCCTTCCAGGTGGTTGACCCCGACAAAGGGAATCTGAAGCCCAAGAGCGAGTGCCTTTCCGAAACTCAGACCAATCAAAAGCGAACCTACCAATCCCGGTCCATACGTCACGGCAATTCCCTGAAGATCGGCACGGGAAATACCGGCTTTTCTCAAAGTTTCATCGATTACCGGGATTATCAGCTTCTGGTGCGCCCGCGATGCGAGTTCAGGAACAATACCACCATAGACCGAATGAACAACCTGAGAAGAAATAACATTCGAGAGCAGCACCCCGTCATTTAGCACTGCTGCCGATGTTTCATCACATGAGGTTTCGATTCCCAGAATATTCATATAAACATTTTTATTATAGAGAGAAACGTCGAGATTTGCAAGTTAATGTTATATTATTCGTTGTATTTCTTGGAGCACCTTCGTATATTTATATGATAATTTCATTTCATGCTAAAGGAGCGAACTTTGCCAAAAGCTTTAATTACGGGAATTACCGGACAGGACGGCTCATATCTTGCTGAATTACTTCTCTCCAAAGGATATGAAGTACATGGAATCATCCGTCGTGCAAGCACATTTAACACCGAACGTATCGATCATCTGTATAATGATCCACATGTAAACGGCATAAAATTATTCCTGCATTACGGCGATCTGGCCGATTCATCGAACCTTATGAAACTACTCCACTCGATCCAGCCCGAAGAGGTCTATCATCTGGGAGCTCAGAGTCATGTTCGTGTAAGTTTTGATATTCCAGAATACACCGGTGATGTTTCGGCATTATCGACGACGCGAATCCTCGACGCGATGCGGCAAACGGGAATCACAGCGCGATTTTATCAGGCGTCGAGTTCGGAGATGTTCGGGAAGGCCTGTGAGGTTCCACAGAAAGAGACAACACCCTTTTATCCGCGAAGTCCCTACGGTGCTGCCAAGGTTTATGCCTATTGGATCACAATAAATTACCGGGAAAGCTACGGCATGTTTGCCTCCAACGGTATTCTATTCAACCATGAATCACCAAGGCGCGGCGAGACATTCGTCACCAGAAAAATTACACGTGCGGTTGCTTACATCCTTGCCGGGTTACAAAAAAAGTTATATCTGGGGAATCTTGAGGCGCGACGTGACTGGGGGTACGCCCCCGAATACGTTGAGGCAATGTGGCTAATGTTACAACAGAATGAAGCCGATGATTTCGTTATAGCAACGGGTGAGACCCACAGCATCAGAGAGTTTTTAGATGAAGCATTCGGACTGGTCGGCCTCGACTGGCACCGCTACGTTGAAATCGACCCGCGGTATTTCCGTCCCACAGAAGTTGAATTCCTCGTCGGCGATGCGTCGAAAGCCAAACAAAAATTCGGCTGGGTTCCACATACATCATTTAAGGAGCTTGTAAAACTCATGGTCGACGCCGATATTGCAAAGCTTGAGAAAGAACAAAAAATAAGATTGCGATAAAGAATATGGCTAAAGCATTCTTTGAAGATAAGCGGGTTGTCGTCACGGGGGGACGTGGTTTTCTAGGTTCATGGATTGTTGAAAAATTACAGGCCCGGGGATGTAAAAATATTTTTGCCCCTCTCATCACAGATTACGACTTAAGGGAAAAAGAGAACATCCAGCGTCTTTACAGTCATGCGAAACCTGATGTCGTAATTCACCTTGCATCCGTTGTCGGAGGAATAGGCGCCAATCTGGAAAATCCGGGGAGGTTTTTTTACGATAACGCGATCATGGGAATCCAGTTGATCGAACTGGCGCGCCAATTTAAGATTCCAAAGTTCGTCGCCATCGGTACCATCTGTGCATATCCCAAATTTACTCCTATCCCCTTTCGCGAGGAGGATCTCTGGAACGGCTATCCTGAAGAAACAAACGCTCCTTATGGGCTTGCGAAAAAAATGATGCTGGTCCAGTCACAGGCATACCGTCAACAGTATGGTTTTAATTCGATCTTTCTTCTTCCAGTCAATCTTTACGGTCCTCGTGATAATTTCGACCCTCGATCGTCGCATGTCATTCCGGCTCTGATCAAAAAATGCATCGATGCACAGAATCGCCACGATCAATATATCGACGTGTGGGGGGATGGAACCCCGTCGCGGGAGTTCATTTATGTCGAAGACGCGGCAGAAGGGATCCTCCTGGCCACCGAGCTATATAATAAATCCGAACCGGTCAATATCGGGGCAGGATTTGAAATAACTATTAAAGAACTGGTATCCCTCATTGCGCGACTCACAGGATTTCAGGGCGAGATCCGATGGGATACCTCAAAACCAAATGGCCAACCCCGCCGGATGCTCGATACATCACGCGCCAGAAAAGAATTTGGATTTACAGCGCGAATACAATTCGAAGAAGGTTTGAAAAAAACAATCTCCTGGTACCGCGAATTTTCCTTTTCATCCATTTCATAAGGTGCATAAATGAGAATCGCCGTTGTCGGTATCGGCTATGTGGGACTCGTTGCCGGTGCATGTTTTGCCGAGATGGGGAACACGGTCGCCTGCGTTGATGTCGACCGAAGAAAAATCACACTTCTGAAAAAAGGAGAAATCCCGATTTATGAACCGGGGCTGGATGAGCTTGTTCGAAAAAATATACGAGAAAAACGCCTCTCCTTCACAACGCAACTCCGTGAAGGAATCAAGCATTCCCAGGTGATTCTTCTTGCACTCCCGACACCGCCGAATGAAGATGGAGCGGCTGATCTCCGGCACGTTCTGGCGGTGGTTGAACAGACTGGACGCTTAATAAAAGACTATAAGGTTATTGTGAATAAGAGCACTGTTCCCGTAGGAACTGTTGCGCGTATCAGAGAAATCATCCG
Source organism: Ignavibacteriota bacterium (assembly GCA_963776275.1). Taxonomy (GTDB): domain Bacteria; phylum Bacteroidota; class Ignavibacteria; order UBA10030; family CAVZMI01; genus CAVZMI01. Next base: position 27,169 of record CAVZMI010000018.1, on the reverse strand, counting down.
CTCGAAAACACGAGTGCCGTTTGACGTAGTTTCCAATCCGGAATTTCTCAAGGAAGGAAGCGCTGTTGAGGATTTCATGAAACCCGATCGGATTGTGATCGGATCGAGCTCAGAGAAGGCCATAGCCGTTATGAGGCAGCTATATGAGCCGTTCATCCGTACAGGCAATCCTTTTATCGTGATGGATGAAGCAAGTGCCGAACTGACGAAATATGCCGCAAACTCGCTTCTGGCCACAAGAATTTCGTTCATGAACGAAATCGCAAATCTTGCGGAAAGCGTCGGTGCGGATGTCGACAAAGTCCGCATTGGCATCGGCTCCGACCCACGCATCGGGAAATCGTTTCTCTTTCCAGGCGTCGGGTATGGCGGTTCGTGTTTCCCGAAAGATGTGAAAGCACTGATTAAAATCGGAGAACGCATGGGGCAGGATTTTAAAATCCTCAAAGCCGTCGAAGAGGTTAATAACCGACAAAAACGTTCCCTGATCCCGAAAATTAAACGGCATTTTGCACATTCGGTCGAAGGAAAAACATTCGCAATCTGGGGACTTGCATTCAAGCCAAAAACCAACGATATCAGAGAAGCGCCATCCGTTGTCATTATCCAGGAACTGCTCAAACTCGGTGCAAAAATCCAGGCCCACGACCCGGCCGCTATGCCTGAGGCCAAAAAAGTTTTCGGCACGAAAATAAAACTATGCGCAACACCCTATGAAGCGCTCCGACGAGCCGATGCACTCATTATAGTCACTGAATGGAACGAATTCCGTGAACCCGATTATGAAGAAATAAAAGAGATTATGCGGGGCCTTGTAATTTTTGACGGACGGAATATTCTTAATGTGCAACAACTTCGGTCAAAAGGTTTTGCCTATTATGGAGTCGGACGACGATAATAATAATTGATTCTCTGGAGCTTTATGAAAACTGATCAGATAGTGAGTGTAGTGACCGGAGGCGCCGGATTTCTTGGTTCCCATCTCTGTGAACGACTCCTCAGCGAGGGACATATGGTGATTTGTATCGACAACCTTCTCACCGGTTCCATGGATAACATTGTACACCTTCTGGGGAATGAAAATTTCCGATTTGTCCACTATGATATCACAGATTATATCTATGTGGAAGGTCGGGTAGATAACATCCTGCATTTTGCATCTCCAGCAAGCCCGTTCGATTATCTGAAATATCCGATTCAGACACTTAAAGTCGGATCACTGGGGACACATAAAGCACTCGGACTGGCAAGAAACAAAGGGGCATGTTTCTTACTCGCCTCAACTTCCGAGGTGTACGGTGATCCAATCGTACACCCCCAGGAAGAAAGCTACTGGGGAAATGTCAACCCCATAGGCATCCGCGGAGTCTACGATGAGGCAAAACGTTTTGCCGAGGCAATGACCATGGCGTATCACCGCTATCACGGTGTCGATACCCGCATCGTTCGGATCTTCAATACATTTGGACCGCGGATGCGCCTTAACGATGGTCGGGCTATACCAGCCTTTCTGTCTCAATCTTTACGTAATGAAGCGGTAACAGTATTCGGTGATGGGTCACAGACCCGAAGCGTTTGTTATGTGACAGATCTCATCGAGGGAATTTACCGCCTGCTGGGCGTGAAATATTATGAACCTCTCAATATTGGTAATCCCGAAGAAATATCAATGCTGGATCTTGCCAAAGAATGCATCGAACTGACAGGAAGCCGCAGCACGATCATTTTTAAAGACCTCCCAGAAGACGATCCGAAAATCCGCCAACCCGATATTTCCCGGGCAAAGAATCTCTTCGGTTGGCAGCCTGTCGTGTCACGGCGGGAAGGATTGATAAGAACCATCGAATATTTCAAGAAACAAATCCTTTGATATCGATGATTTCTGTCTACGACCCTTCGGGATTTTTAATTTATGAGTCAAAAATACTTAATATCGATTCTTCCCTACCGAGCAATGCATTCATTTCTTATGGTTCGATAAGGTCTAAATTATAAGTTCTGAGGAACACGATTGAAAAAATAAGAAATTCATTCTGGCCTCTATTCACCTTAAAAATTGATTTCAAGTTGATTTTCGATTTCCAATTCAGAGTTGTGAACCGAACGTCTTGAAAAGTGAGAAGCTTTCTCAGCTAATAAATCATCTATATTCCTCGATGAGGTGAGCGAAATCCCGTTTTATAACATTATCCCCAGATCAGAAGGTGAAATTCTAGAGAAGGCATTAAATTCCAATATGATCGAACTTCTATAAATTTGTAGACCTCCCCCAGGTGTCAAATGAGAGTTGAAATGTAGTAATGGATTGAGTCAAACCAAACCAGAATTCTGGCATTTCAACTATATTGAAATAGCAAATATCGGGTGCTTGTCCGGGGTACTTGCAGATGGCAATAGACGGAACAATTTTCTGGTTTAATAATTATTTCTTAGGTATATTATATCTCACGAAATGTATTATTCGCACATTCGTGACGCTTTTTGACGATGCCCGGAACACAACCAGATCGTCAAATGTTTGTACGGAAAAAAGGAGTTATCGATGATCCGAGGAACAGTAATAATAAATAAAGAAAATTGTAAGGGATGTTCACTGTGCATTCCTGCATGCAAACAAAATTCTCTGGCTCTGTCGAACGAGATCAACAGTCAGGGATATCATTATGTCGAACTTGTTCTGGATAATTGTACCGGCTGTATTAACTGTGCATTAGTCTGTCCTGATGCGGTGTTTGCGGTATATCGCGCGAAGAAGAAGTCAGCCCAGACCAGTACCATCGTTACTCCATAGCACACATGTTCAAAGGAGATATGACCGTGCACGACATTAGTCTCATGAAAGGCAACGAAGCTCTTGCCGAAGCTGCCATACGGGCAGGACTTGACGCCTATTTTGGTTATCCCATTACGCCTCAATCGGAAATTTTAGAATATCTTTCATCGGAGTTTGCCCCAAAAGGAGGGATTGTCCTTCAAGCAGAGAGCGAACTTGCGGCAATCAACATGATCTATGGCGCATCCGGAGCCGGTGCTCGGGTGATGACCTCATCCTCTAGCCCGGGAATCAGTTTGATGCAGGAAGGACTTTCCTACAGTGCCTGCGCCGAACTTCCATTTCTTATTGTTAATGTGAACCGTGGGGGGCCGGGACTCGGAACCATCCAGCCGTCACAGGGCGACTACTTTCAGGCTGTCAAAGGAGGCGGACATGGCGATTATCATCTCATCGTGCTTGCACCTGCGACCGTGCAGGAAATGGCCGATTTTGTTTACGATGGATTCGACCTTGCGGACAAATGGCGGATTCCTGTTATGATTCTTACCGATGGTGCACTCGGCCAAATGATGGAAAAAGTTGAATTCCGGCCGTACGATAAATCTCAACGCATTCCAAAGCCGTGGGCTACAACAGGAAAGACAAAAGGGCGTGAACGAAATATAATCACATCGATACATCTCGAACCGGAACAGATGGAAGATTTCAACATCCATCTCCAGAAAAAATATAAAAAGATTTGTGAAGAGGAGGTCCGATTCGAGCTCATCAATACTGAAGATGCAGACCTTATTCTGGTTGCGTTCGGTCTTTCAGCACGGATCGCCCATAAGGCAATTGACCTTGCAAAAGACCAAGGAATCAACGCCGGTCTGATTCGACCGATTACGCTGTATCCTTTCCCAACCACCGTCATAAACCTGCTCGCAAAAAAAGTTAAAGCAATGCTAGTGGTCGAAATGAATTCCGGCCAGATGGTGGAAGATGTACGGCTTGCCGTCGACGGGCAGGTCCCCGTCTATTTTCACGGCCGCATGGGTGGAATGATTCCGAGTCCTGAAGAAGTTCTCGATGAGATGCTTGCACTCTCACAGAAACATGAATTTCGTGTTGTCGTACAGGAGTAAATATTATAATGGAACCAATAATCGATCTTGAAAATCTCGAATGTGTATACCTGAAACCCGGGACACTGGTCGATACACAAACGCGTTATTGCCCCGGTTGCGGACACGGGGTTGCTCATAGAGTCGTGATGGAAGTGATAGATGAATTAGGTATTCAGGAGAATGTCATCGGCATTGCTCCGGTGGGTTGTGCGGTATTCGCGTATTTTTATTTAGACATCGACATGCAGGAAGCCGCACACGGACGAGCATGTGCAGTAGCAACCGGCATCAAACGGGTTCTCCCCGATAAATATGTATTCACCTATCAGGGCGACGGTGACCTCGCAGCGATTGGTACAGCCGAAACCATCCACACAGCAAACCGCGGGGAGAACATCCTCGTCGTTTTTATCAACAATGGAATTTACGGCATGACAGGCGGCCAGATGGCCCCGACAACAATTGAGGGGATGAAGACCAGCACATCTCCCTTCGGCCGCGATATCAAGCTGCAGGGATTTCCACTGAAGATTGCCGACCTCATAGCTATGTTACCGGGATCGGCCTATGTCACACGGCAGGCAGTCTTCACGCCGAACCATGTCAGACAACTAAAAAAATCTCTTGTTCGTGCGTTCGGTTATCAAAAAGAAAAACGCGGGACATGTCTGATCGAAATCGTATCGAACTGTCCCTCAGGATGGAAAATGACGCCACTCGAAGCAAACGATTGGCTTGAAAAAAACATGCTTCCTATCTATCCTCTGGGTGACCTAAAAGTACCGGAAGGCGAGGTGAAACGCGCATGACACATGAGCTTATCTTTGCGGGCTTTGGCGGTCAGGGTATTCTTTCGATGGGACAAGTTCTCGCATACGCCGGAATCACTGAAAACCGCGAAGTCTGCTGGATGCCGTCGTATGGACCGGAAATGCGAGGCGGCACTGCGAATTGTATTACAATCATAGCCGACGAGCCGATCAGTTCACCCATTATTTCACGCTTCGACGCCGTTGTAGCATTAAACCAGCCGTCGCTCGATAAATTCGAAAAATCGGTGAAACCCGGCGGTCTGCTGCTCTATGACAGCACGAACATCATTAACAAACCGGTACGGACCGACATCACTATCGTACCGATCCCGGCAAGTGAAGAAGCAATAAAATTGAATAACACGAAAGTGATGAATATGATTGTGCTCGGAGCGCTCCTGCGCTGCCGGCAGGTTGTGGGACTTGAGGCTATCCGCGTCGCCCTGAAAAAAGTTCTCCCTGAACGTCATCATCACCTTATTCCGTTGAACGAAAAAGCACTCAGGCGCGGTGCCGAGCTAGTAGGGAAATGAAGATTTATCGACAGGAGGGATCAATGGAACCTCAATGCGACCATCAATGCGCGAAGTTTTGCAGTGCACTGGAAGAATCATTGCATCGTGAATCGGCAACTCTCGAGTATTACAGGAGTGTCATTACCGAATGCGATTTCCCGGAAATACGGATCTACTTCCAGCGCTTGATCGTCGGACGGGAAGCATTGATTGCTTCTCTTCAACAGAAAATAGAAGAGGTGCAGGTCGAACGCGATATCACCGACCAGATCGGATCAAGTCTTACATAATATAACATCGACGCAAGTGTTCATGACTCCTCAGAGTGGTCATCAACATCGGAAAATACGCTCCGGAAATCAGATGATTGCTGAAGGGGCAATAAGGTCAGGATGCAATTTCTTCAGCGGATATCCGATTACCCCTGCATCAGGAATTTTTAAATCAATGATCGAAGGTCTCCCGAAACGTGGCGACATTGCACTCAGCGCGCCCGATGAGATCTCAGCTCTTGCCTATTGTGTCGGTGCCTCAGCCCGTGGATGCAAAGCAATGACTGCGACATCCGAACCAGGATTTGCTCTGATGATCGAAACTCTCCAGTATGCAATAATTACCGAGATACCTCTCGTTCTTGTCCTTGTCCAACGTTTGGGCCCGAGTACCGGTGGAGCAACTCAGGGTGGCCAGGGTGACGTCCTGCTCGCAGAATTCTGTACGTCCGGCGGATACACCATCCCTATCTTTGCCCCAAGTACCGCTGCAGAATGCTATGAATTGACGATGCTTGCATTCTCATGGTCGGAAGTCCTGCGGACACCGGTGATTATACTTTCAGACAAGGAAGTCGGAATGACCTCGGAAAGTGTCGACTATCTGGCACTCCGGGATATTGAAGTTGTCAACCGAACAGGTCTCCAGGCTCTTCCATCCAATTACTCGGCCATGGAGCGACACGTTCCGACATACGGTTTTTCAAAGCTGGAGGAAGTTCCGAAATTTTTCACCGTCGGCAGTGAGTATAAAGTAACGATGACAGGCTCAGCGCATGATAAGAATGGCATTCTCCAAAAAAATTCACCCGAAACAATCGAAGTCCTCCGGCATCTACAGGAAAAAATCGTCAATCGCACATTCGATATGTCCGTAGTGAAATTCGACGCGCAGGAGAATGCCGAAACGCTCGTCATAAGCTACGGGATTACTGCCCGAACAGCACGCGAGGCTGTCAGCCGGGCACGGCTTCAGGGCCAGAAAATATCCTTGCTCAACGTTCTGTCACTTTTTCCTCTACCTGAAAAGAAAATTGCACACGCTTTGGATGGTGTGAAAAGAGTGATCGTCGCCGAAGAAAATCTTACCGGGTTATATCGCGGAGTCATCAATCACCTATTCGCGGATCGGACTGTGATCGGAGTTAATACCATCGGACGAATGATCACACCCGATGATATTCTTACAGCAATCTCTCAGGATTCACCTATCGGGGACGGAGGTGCGTAATAATGCCTGAGCAGAAATACCGGAACTATCTCGTTGAAGATGCCATATTTCCATTCTGCAAGGGATGCGGTCATTGTCACGTTGTCAAACGCATGAATGATGCACTAATCGAACTCCAGATCGATCCCTCAAAGGTTCTTCTCGTCAGCGATATTGGTTGTATCGGCCTGGTCGACAATCTCTTCCCCGAGCTTCACACGATGCATACGACGCACGGACGCTCGACGGCGTTTGCGACAGGAGTCGAGATCGCAGATGCTATTATGAGCACTTCGGAACTAAAAACCATCGTTATCATCGGTGATGGCGGCGCAATGATCGGGTTGCTTCATCTCGTGAGCGCGGCTCTCATGAATGTGGATATTACCGTCATCCTCGCGAATAACTTTCTTTTTGGGATGACAGGCGGACAGAATTCGAATTTCTCTCCGCTTGAATTCATCACGCCGACAACACCGCGCGGCAACATGATCCCTCCGATCAACATATGCAATATCCTCGACGGATGCGGAGCAGGATTCGTTGCACGCACTCTTGCAACAGACAAGAATCTCCCGCATGTCATCGCACAGGCAATCGCACATCCGGGGTTTGCGCTCGTTGAAATCGTCGAGCTTTGTACGGAATATGCAGTAAGACCCAACGAGATAACGGGAAAATCGCTCGAAGAAATTCTTGCCCGACACCAATTATCCCTGGGGATACTCCGCCGTTCTTCCGTGCGAAAAGAATTCGGAGTTTTGTACAAGGAGAAATATGAACCCCGGGTGGAACATGATAATACTTCATTAGAATATATCGACCAACGTTTTTCAGGCTCATTGCAAAAGCAGGTGGGTATTGTCATTGCAGGGACAGCGGGCGAGCGGGTTCAGTCGACCGCCTATCTACTCGCACGCGCTGCAGTTATGTCGGGACTGGAGTGTACGCAAAAGAACGATAATCCAGTTACGCAGGGATCGGGTTTTTCGCTATCGGAAGTATGCATCAGTCCGACCGAAATATATTACACGGCTATTGACGAGCCGGACGTCATAGTCGTGACCTCGACTGATGGACTAGAAGAATTACTATCAAACGGAACTTTCAGCCGTGCATCTGAAAAGACCTTAATACTTGCAGACGCAGAATTATCGTTACATGAAACAAACGCCAGGATCGTGAGATATAATTTCAGGAAGAAAATCTCTCCATCTCGGGCCGCAATGGCCGGAGTGTTTCTGGCCTCGCTCCTCGTTGATCTTGTTCCGACCGAGGCTCTTCAGGCAGTAATCAAAGAAAGATTCGGCAAGGCATCAGCGGCATATGAGAAAGATTTTTCACAGCTCCGGGAAGCTGCAGATTCACTGTTAAAATCACCGAGATAACTTGACAATGTGGCAAAAGGTCGCTACAATATATAGAGAATGCAGTTGAACTCTTCAGAAAACATCAGAGGGGAATTATTATTGCAGGGAGGACCTTTCTATACGATGTTTCCTCTAAAATATTACGACATGAGTAAAGACAATTTCAACCCCTGGATACCATGATTATACACAAGGGAGCAACCTTAACACGATGAAGAAATTCATGGCAGTGGTGACAGTCATCTGTGCGATGATCTTTTTCGCATCTCTTACACATTCGCAGGGAACTGCAAAATATGTTGGCGAGAAGATATGTGCAGCATGTCATAGAGGTGCAGCGAAGGGATCACAGGCTGAAATCTGGGAAAAGAGCAGTCATGCAAAAGCGTACAAAACACTCGAAACCCCTGAAGCCGATAAGATTGCGAAAGAAAAAGGACTTAAGACCGCCGCAAAGGATAGCCCAGCCTGTCTGAAATGTCACATTGTTGGCAATGGAAAAGATGGTGTGACATGCGAAGCCTGCCACGGCCCGGGTTCAGAATATAAATCAATCGCTGTGATGAAAGATCGCGGGAAAGCTCTTGCCGCCGGTCTGATCATCGCGTCAAATGATCCCAAGTTGTGCGAGAAGTGTCATAATCCGGAAAGTCCCAGCTACAAGAAGTTCGATTACAAAGCGTCGTGGGAAAAAATTAAGCATCCGCTGCCGAAGAAAGGATAACTGGTACCCATCCAATTAAATGATTAAACAGTGCCTGCTCAATATTTCTTCAACTATGGTTGTTTTCCCTTACAGCAATTATTTTCTATAAGCTTTGATGGTACTGTGCCCCTTTGTTTGTATACGGTGAAACAGTACCGCTTCGCGGTATTTAATTAGTTGTAGGGGCACTAGTAAAATCATCACGGTCTTCCACAAAGACAGACCGGAGTGAAATTTTTAATACTGCAATTCAACAGGAGAGCATTTTCGTTCACCCTTACTCAAGCAGAAATTCATGAAACGATTATTGCTTTGTTTCATCGCCATTCTTGTTCCTGCAGTGCTCGTTGCACAATCGATAAACGGACGTTTGGCGACATCCGTGTATTCGTGGCAGCGGAAAGACAGTGCGGGAATATCGTACGCACACTGGCGAGGTTTTCAGGGAGCACAATTCGATTTTCGGTATTCTAATCTTTCCCTCCATACTTACTTTCAGGCATCGACGGATTTCAGCAATAGACTCACGGAAGATCCTCTCATCCGGTTTCTTAACCTTTACATCCGGTGGAAGAATATCGCCGGTATCGGAGAGATCAACCTGGGCCGACTTCCTGTCTTTGCCGGCGCCGGCAATGGCGTAATCGACGGAGCTCTCGCAAAAGCTGCACTGTGGGATGGTAAGTTCGCTGTTACGGCATATTATGGTGGTCTTCTTCCCATCAATCAGGAATTGAAAATTATTAATGATTTTTCAAAAAACAGGATGATGGGAGGTCAGGTCATCGTCAACCCCATGCCTGCACTTCGTTTTGGATTGAGCTACATGAACCGGCAGACAAAACCGGAAATCTATATCACATCCCGGAGTGCGATTCAGAATACGATTCCGTTCACCGTCGATCTCACGACAAATGCCGAGCAATATCTCAGTGGCGATATCAATTATAGATACGAAACGCTTTTCTCAGTTTATGGACGATATGATTATGACCTCAATCTGGATCGCAACGGACGAATTGAGTTTGCCGGACGGGTGAGCGTCACAGAGTACCTTGGCATTATCGCAAATTTCATCCACCGTGTCCCTCATTTAGCTGCCAATTCGATTTTCTCGGTATTCAATTACAGCAATTCCGACGAGATCGAGGGAGGCATGGTGTACAGTTTTACACCAACGACGCAGGTACACGCACGATTTGGACAAGTCTCATTCACTGATGCAAAAACGCAGCGCCTCAGTCTCGGCGGTCGTTGGTCGTATTTCGAGGGAGGATATTTCAAAAATCTCGGTTATGCGGGGGCACTTGACGGGATTCAGTTGAATACGGCAATTCCATTGGTGGAATCAAAAATTACCGGATCCTGCGGCCTTGAGTACGCTTGCTATAAGCTCTCTGATGAATCGGGAACCGATAGGAGCCTTTCCGCGCTTCTCGGAATTTCATTCCGTCCCTTCCCATCATTGTCGTTCGATCTCCAGGGTCAATATTTCAATAATAAAATTTATAAGAGCGATGGAAGATTATTTTTCCGTCTCAACTACTGGTTCTTCGATCAACTATAGGATAGGATAACTATGAGTGTGAAGTCATTTGTATTTCTCACCGGTTGTGTCGGGCTTCTCTTACTGCTTATTGAGATTGGCCCACTCCGTTTACCTATAGTTACCGCGAGGTATCGGGGTGAAGACCAAACGCAGACGATCAAATTTTCCCATCAATACCATCTGAAAGATGTGGGTGCATCGTGTATCGATTGTCATTCCACAGCACAAAAAAGCAAGGGCGCCCGCGATAACATTTTACCCAAAATGGCAGACTGTTATAAATGCCACGATGAGAAGACAACAGAATGTAAGTACTGTCATCTTGGAGCCGAGCCTTACGTCCCTTTTAACACTCCGGAACGCTCGATCATGTTCAGCCACGAGTACCACCTCGACACACTGGAATTAGTCTGTGAAAACTGCCACAAAAGACTCGACTCTGTAGCCTATTCCGGTTCATCATCGCTCCCGACAATGGCGATATGTTATAAATGCCACAACGGCGGACTTGAATCGCTAGAATCCCAGGAAATTATCAAGGCGAACAACGATTCTTTAGAGTTTAAGATCCGGCTTGCAACGAATATTTGCGAAGCATGCCATATTACGACAGTCGGCTTATTACCACCGAGCCATCGCGTCAGTGATTTTAAAAAGGAACATAAGCAATTTGCACGTCTCGGTGGTAGAGATGAAAATTGTCAGATGTGTCATCGCACCGATACGTTCTGTCAGGATTGTCATACCGACGCAGTAATCGGAAAAACCGATGCAAAAAAAAGTGATGTCTATACATCTTTTGGTGCACCGACAAGCCGGAGTGGAACAGATCGGGGCAAACCAATGACACTGGAACTTGTACATTCGCTGAATTACCGCTTCACGCACGGGATCGAGGCAAAAGGAAAGGCATCAGACTGCTCGAGTTGCCATGAAGTACGCTCATTCTGTGTGCAATGTCATGCACAGGACGGCGGCATTACCCTCCGCAATCAACCGGCACCTGTCTGGCACTCCGGCGTCGGTTTTACAACTGGAAGAATGGCCGGATCCGGCGGAGGACGACATGCGGAATTTGCACGACGCGACATCGAAACCTGCCAGGCCTGTCATGACACGCAGGGGTCGGATCCGATATGCATCACCTGCCATAACGATCCCGACGGCGTCAGAGGAACTGATCCCAAAACGCATCAGGGTGGATATCTCAATTCCGAACATGGTAACTGGCATAATGATCCGGGAGCAATCTGCTATATATGCCATACCGACCCAAATGCACATCCGGGCGGCGTCAAAGGTCGATTCTTCTGTGGCTATTGTCACGGTTGATTGAATATTCATCGTCTGATAACGAGAAGACTATGTGGTTTGTACATATATCCCAAAGGTATGCAACTGCACGCTCAGCCCGTCCAACTTCAATGAACAAAGACAGACGAGCTGGCCGGCTGGAGCATTTGACCGGGAACCTTGGGTTTGGGTGTATTTGTATCGGTAGAATTGTATGTGCGACTCCTCGTACTGAGCGGCTGCAGTAAATTGGAAGAAAGTTCACAGAGGATGAACCCGGTTGAGTCAGAGTTTCACAATACCGGCTGGACTGATCCCTCGGATTCCGGTTTCCATGGAAACGCCATTGCCGCGCAGGGGTACAGCATGAAGGAATGCCAGAGCTGTCATGGTATCGATTACAAAGGCGGAGCAACAAGTATATCATGCTTCACATGCCACCAGAGAGGTCCTGAAGCGTGTACCACATGCCATGGAAGCGCGGCCAGTATTGCGCCACCGAGAGATCTTGCGGGAGACACAATAACAAGTGCACGAGGAGTCGGCGCACATCAAAAGCATCTTAAAGCGGCAACGATATCCGGCGGTTATCACTGTTCGACATGTCATCGGCCGCCAGAGTCGTTCTCGGACCCGAATCATATTGATCTGACAGCACCGGGTGCCGCAGTCATATTTAGTGACTCGCTTGCATACACAAGATCCGGAGAATCGGGGGAAGGTCATTTCCCAAATCCGAAATATGATCGGGCAAACAGTTCATGCGCAGATACTTATTGCCATGGATCATTTGTTGGCGGTAATCAGAATACTGTCGTAATCTGGACTGCAAGCAATCAGGCACCGTGTGGTAGCTGCCATGGCGATCCGGCAACCGATAATCCTCTTCCCATTAAAGACCATGTCAGAGGTTCTCTCATCCAGAATTGCCAGGGTTGCCACTTTATCCAGGATTCAACAGGTCATCGGCTCCCGGTAGCTGAGCGACTTCCCGATGGAACTTATCGGATCGATATACCTGCTGTCCATGTAAATGGAAAGTTAAATCTTGTCGGCGGTGAAATTCAGATTGGTGAAGATCGGAAAGGTAGATCAAGTCGGCTGTAATATTAAATCTGCAATTTGACGAAAGTAGTGCGCTTCTTTTTTCAATTTGTGTCCTTCTAAGGGGATACCCTTGTAGTAATTTTCCAACGGCTATTCTCAGCCCGGACGATGACACTATCCCAGATAAAAAGGGGATATTTGTCGGCAGTAATTGATGATATATCTCTAATCTTGATTTTCAACGAAAGATAATCTATATTTATGATATTAGATTAAGATTTCATTAAAGACTTACGACCGGGGATTAAATATCGTGAGTCATATCACACATCAAAAACTTACCCCCCGTACTTTTAAGTATTGATGATTTCAATAATCCAACAATATTTCATGACAAACGACAGTATTCAATATCCTCAACAACCGATTCATTCCACACGAAGAGATTTCTTTTTTTTCTCATAGGCTTTTTCTTTCTGGCTCCATTAAGTCTATTCGGACAACCCGACACAAGACTCCCTTTATATAAAAATCAACTTTTTACTAGCCAGAATCTTCTTTCCCAACAACATCTGGCATCCGTTCCGGAAGATAGCAGCTGGCGCGATACATTCGGAGTGTCCAATGGATTATATGGCTCTCCCTATGCGATTGCAACCGACGGGAACAATCTGTATGTTGGCGGCTCTTTTAATGAGGCGGGAGATCAGACAAACCTGAATAACATTGCACGGTGGGACGGCACACACTGGAATCGAATGGGAAACGGAATAGATGGATGGGTGCGTGCGATTGCTGTGAATGGTCCGTATGTCTATGTGGGCGGAACCTTCAGATATGCAGATGGTAAGGAAGTAAACGCAATCGCCCGGTGGGATGGTACAACATGGTACCCTTTAGGAACCGGAGTGGATGGTGAAGTTTACGCGATCGCTATCAATGGAACCGATGTTTATGTGGGGGGAAGATTCGGAAGTGCAGGAGGGCAACCTGCATCAAATATCGCAAAGTGGACTGGCACACATTGGGAAGCACTTGGAACTGGTGTTAATGGGACAGTATTTTCAGTTGCAGTATATAAAACATCGATATGTGTGAGCGGCTCGTTTACCCTAGCAGGTGGAATTGCAGCAAATAACATTGCACAATGGGATGCAAGTGTATGGAAGTCATTAGGAACAGGACCGAATGATTATGTATATTCACTGGCTGCAAGTGGAAATAATCTCTACGCAGGCGGCCAGTTTACGGTGATGAATGGTCAGCCTTCAAAATATCTTGCGAAATGGGACGGTACGACCTGGCAATCTGCCGTCAACAGTATAGATGGAACCAGCATTTATGCCATCGCAATGAATGGAAAAGAAGTATATATCGGAGGCGAATTACTAAAAGTCGATCAACAGCCAATATCGAATATCGCAAAGTGGGATGTTATACAGTGGCAGCCTCTCGGCAGCGGTGTGAATGGGATCGTCCGGGGATTTGTGGCTAATAACCTAGATCTGTATGTCATTGGAAATTTTTCCCTGGCTGGAGGAAAACCATGCAGCAACATCGCCCACTGGCATAATCCTACACCGTTGGTTGCATCCTTCGATGTGACCGGGAATCCCCCTCCAAATGGAGTCGCGGCCACCGATAGTGTGGAGTGGACAGTCATAGCAAAAGATTCAAAAGGAAATCGCCTAGCAAATTACGCCAATCCTGTTCTTCCCTTCTGGGTGAATAACTCGGTCGCAACCCAAGAGCAATGGAAAGTAGGATACCTAAATAAATATGGAGTGTACATAAAAGAAAATACCGTGGGTGATAATGTGTTCCAGGACGGCATCGCACAAATCAGGACATTCATGATGCTTGCCGAGAATATGCCTATAAGCTTTTCATTCTACGATACGAACGGCGTAGTCGGAACAACTCCTTCCTTCAACGTTATTCCCGGTCCAATCGTCACTCTCGATATTTTTCCATATGATGAAACGGGCGGAAGCGTCCATGGCGCAACATGGAACGGTTCAGACGGACAATGCGATACGGTTTTTTTCGGAGTTGAATTTCCATATTATGTACGGCGATTCGACCGTTATCATAACCTTGATGTTCTCTCATCACCGATCGAAGTGATTGTCACATCAGATAAAAGCGGGTCGGTCGCTATCCCAGAGTCACCCGCATTTATCAGGACAGTGATCCCGTACAGTGCAACTGTCATTAATAATACAATCGACAGATTCCGGCTGATAGCCCTCTGGGACACAAAATCTTTCTTCTCCGACACTATCGTGGTGATTCCCAGCGAATTAATCCAACATATCGACCGAATGCCGAAGACTATCTCACTTGAACAAAATTATCCGAATCCGTTTAATCCCACCACAAAGATCAAATTTCAAATACCGGGATCCAAATATGTGACTCTACGTGTTTATGATGTCCTTGGACATGAAGTCGCTACGCTTATTAACACGCAGCTTTCAATAGGAGAATACGAGGCTGAGTTTTCAGGTGAGAATCTGCCGAGCGGAGTGTATTATTATAGATTATCGATGGAAGGATTCACAGCCACAAAAAAAATGATATTGCTTCGGTAGAGAAAAACCTTTTGCAGTCACAAAATTACAGGTGTTGTGCTTATATCTTCCTTAATGCGTCCTTTATTTTTTTATATGTATCCTCAAGTGCCTCTGAAATTATCCTGGTGTCCGCAAGTACCGGCATGAAGTTCGTGTCTCCATTCCACCGCGGGACAATATGCATATGGATGTGCCCGTCAATTCCCGCACCGCTGACACGGCCGATATTCATCCCGATGTTGAATCCATGGGGATGAAGTGCTTCTGTCAGGGCCTTCACACACTGTTGTGAACAGCTCATAATCTCGGCCGATTCATTTTCAGACAATCCCGAGAGTTCGCCCGTGTGCGTGTGCGGAACAATCATCAGGTGACCGCTGTTATACGGAAAAAGGTTTAACACGACGAAACAGGAAGATCCTCGATACAGGACGAGATTTTCTTCGTCTTTCTCCGGAGCGGAAAGGATGCGGCAGAAAAGGCATTGATCTGCATCCCTCGATGCTTTTGTTTCATTGGCGAACGATTCGATATATTTCGATCTCCAGGGCGACCAGAGCCTATCCATAGCATCCTCTCAATTGTCTGTTGGAAAAAAGGATGAGCCCCGCAGTAGATATGCAGAGCTCTCTTCTGGTGTTCACCTCACTTAAGTAACTATTCTTCTTTCTCTTCTTCTTTCGCAGCTGCCGCGATGATCTTCTCCATTACATCACGCGGGACTTCTTCATAGTGATTAAATTTATGGCGGTGAATACCGCGTCCCTGTGTCATCGAGCGTAACAGAGTGGAATACCTGTACAACTCTTTCAATGGAACAAGGGCTTTGATTTTCTGGAATGGCCCTTCCGTTTCCATGCCGAGTATCTTTCCACGACGGCTTGAAATATCCCCCATCACATCACCCATATATTCCTCCGGCACAGTTACTTCAAGCTCGTAGATCGGTTCCAGGAGGATCGGCTTCGCTTCCCTGAAACCTTTCTTGAACGCCATGCGACCGGCAATCTTGAAAGAATTTTCGTCAGAATCAACCGAATGATAAGATCCATAAAAAAGTGTCACCTTGACATCCACAACCTGGCAGCCGGCGATAACGCCGTTCTGCATCGCCTCGATGATTCCTTTTTCGACGGCGGGAATAAATCGGCCGGGAACGACGCCGCCGACAATTGCATCGACAAACTCGAATCCGCTTCCGCGCGGAAGCGGCTCGACCTTGATGACAACATGTCCGTACTGACCCCGTCCGCCTGTCTGTTTTTTATGCTTATAATCAACTTCGGGTGCCGAACCTCTGATCGTTTCACGATATGGTATCTTTGGTTCGATCATGTCCACTTCGACGCCGAATTTTTCCTTCAGGCGTTTCACAACGATCTGGAGATGAAGCTCTCCCTGCCCGCTGATGAGCGTCTGGTTCAGTCCCGGATCGGCAGTGATTAACAATGTTGGATCTTCTTCGTGAAGAGAATGGAATCCATTGGCAATTTTATCCTCGTCACCTTTAGCCTTGGCAACCACTGCGGACGAAATCACCGGCTCGGGAAACACGATAGGTTTGAAGGACATCGGATTTGCTTTATTGCATAGCGTGTTGTTGGTATGGGTATCCTTCAATTTCACTGCTGCTCCCAGATCACCGGGAAATATTTTCGTAACATCTTTACGTTCCTTGCCGTTCATCACGAAGATTTGTCCCATCCGCTCCGGTTTACCATTGGATTGGTTCACCAGATCCATACCCGGCGAAAGTGTTCCGGAGTGCAACCGGAAGAATGATAACTCGCCGACATGCGGTTCCGACATAGTTTTGAACACAAACAGGGCGGTCGGTGAGGCCGGATCAGCTTTGATTGGCACAGGGTCATCCGATCCAGGGACTTTTGCCATGACCGGGCCGCGATCGATTGGTGAAGGACAATAATTAACAAAAACATCGAGAAGTGCCGCGGGGCCGATGTTTTCTGCTCCGGAGACTGCGAAAATCGGAAATACTTTTCGCTGAAGAAGTGCAGACCGGATCCCCTTCTGGAGCTCATCGTCATCGAGAGTTCCCTGTTCGAAAAATTTATTCATGAGATTTTCATCGGACTCAGCAATTTTCTCGATCAACTCTTCATGAAGAGCCTTTGCTTTTGCATGATGCTCTTCCGGAATTTCCTCTTCGGTAAAAGTACCTTTTGGCGTTCGTGAGAATTTCAGCATTTTCATGCGCATGATGTCAACGACGCTGCTAAAGTTCAGGGCGTGTCCGATCGGAAATTGAAGGATACACGCATCGTGGCTGAATCGATCCTTAATTTGTTCCACAACTCTATTGAAATCGGCATTTTCGTGATCGATTTTATTGATGATGAACAGTACAGGTGTCCCATTCTCGACCGTGTACCGCCAGACAATCTCTGTCCCCACTTCGATACCTTCAACCGCCTTAAGGACGATAACGGCTGAATCGGCGACACTCAATGCTTCTTTTACCTCACCGGTAAAATCTGTATATCCAGGTGTATCCAGAATATTGATTTTGCAGGCGTTCCATTCGCAAAAAAGTAATGAAGTATTGATGGAGATCTGGCGTTCAATTTCGTCGGGGTGAAAATCGGAAAGCGTGTTTCCTTCTTCAACTTTACCAAGTCTGCTTGTAGCGTTCGCGGAGTGGAGCAAGGCTTCGGAGAGTGTCGTCTTGCCCGCTCCGCCATGACCAATGAGGCAGAGGTTCCTGATATGATCCGATGAATATTCTTTCACAATATTTTACTCCTCTCTCTGACGATGTAATACTACACTCCAACCGAGCTTAGTACAATACGTCGGTTGATGATAGGGAAACACTCCACCTTCCAGGGGATGGATAGTCCACGCTTGAGGGCTTCGAGCGAATATCACTTTCGGAGTCGCTCGGTGAAGACTTTAATTCCTCGGACGACAGCAGAGAAAAAAGATGCTGCTTCCATGATCGGAACTTCAACGCGATCCTGGAGACGGCGTTCGAACGTCACAATATTATCGGCGATCTCGCGCATCGTCTTTACCGATTCCTTGATATTCTCGACCTCACTATTGATTGAATCAGCGACGTTCTTGAATTTTGAAGTGATGAATTCGAGATTCTCGAAGACGGGAACCGCTTTATTGCTGATCTCCTTAAAGTCCTTTTCGATCGAGATCAACGTTTCTTTCACTTTTACAAGAACGATGATGAGGTATATTGATAACACGACGGCAGAAAACAATGCTGCTATCTCGGCAATGCGAAGGATTAGTTCCACAGGAGTTCCTTATAATCACGAGTACACAAATTTATGAACGCGAACGTTCATCTTTAAACGCATGGACACCCGCTTTCACCGCGCTTTTAATACGGCTTCCCTCTTCAACGACAACTCCTGCTTTCTCACGGGCATCGGTAAGGATCCGCTCGGCATCAGTGAGAAGTGTCTGAGCCTTCTCCCGAGCGTCTGAAATCAGTTGATCAGACTTTTTTTTACCTTCATTGATGATATCAACCGCCTTGTGTTTTGCCACTGTCAGATACTGCTCGGCATCGTCGGCTATTTCACCAGCTTTATTCTTTATATCTGCGCGTAATTCTTTTCCGCTTTTAGGTGCATAAAGAAGCGCAATCGCCGCGCCAATAAGACCTCCCGCGAGAAATCCTATTAAGAATCCTTTTATTGCTGAATCTTCTTGTTCCATGGGTATCCTCTTTTAAAAAAACACTACGCACTCCTTCATTGCTTGACTTTTTCAGTATAAGAAGCGTTGATACAAAATGCAAGAACCCCCTCTTACCCGTTGCCGTGGCGATGAAAACATACCTTAAGATCAACGGGTAACAACGATGCTTCAAATACATTTATTTTCTCTTCATAACAACACTAGCGGATCTTCTTTTTATGCCGCATTTTTCTCAGTCGTTTCTTCCGCTTGTGGGTCGCCATTTTATGACGTTTACGTTTTTTGCCGCTGGGCATCTGGTGTTCACCTCCTTTGAGGACGCTATTTATTTTTTCACAGGAAATGAATGCTGTTGGATCATCATTCGCGAACGTTTCGCAATATTGTTTGTCGAATCAATCGCAATCGTTTTTTCAAACCATACTCGGGCCTGTTCAATATTCCGTTCCTGCAGGCTTACAATCCCGAGATTGAAATGTGCAAGCTGGTGCTTCGGGTCGATCAACAGTCCTTTTTCCATCTCGGCACGAGCCGATGAATAATCCCGGAGCTCGAAGTAACATATTCCCATGTCTACCCTTGCATCGACATCGCGCGGATTGAGCACAAGATAATTTTGATATTCTCCGATCGCCTCGAAAAATTTTTGAGCATCGTGTAATGCATTGGCAAGTTTCAATCGTGCAGCAGGATCCTCTGGATTTTCCCTGACCACAATTTCAAGACTATCAATTTTGGCACTTATCTTTGCTTCAAGCGGAGCCGCCATGGCCGACGGTCCCTGTGTGACGGAGGTTTCACTCTCATTTTTCACTATGAAGTACAGCACAATGATAATCACTGTAAAGACTGCGAAGATAATCGCAATGTGCCGAATTTCTATCTTCCCCCTCTTTTTCCCCTTTCTTATTTTTTCTTGTGATTGTTTCCTCTGGTATGTGATTACATCATTTTCATTCTGAAGGGCTCTGGAGAGACGTGCACCACAACTTTCACAATATGTCAGCTCTGCATCATTTCCCGAACCACAATTCCGGCATGTAATTATTTCCTTCTGCTTTTCATGATGTTCTCCCTCCGCTGCCGGTATATCTTCCAGCTCTATTTTCACGCCACATGACGGACAGAATCGGGCCTTGAGGGGGAGTTCATTTTCACATGCATGACATTTCAAAGCAGACATCCTCCCCACTTTTCCTTACGCTTATGGCTGTTCACGCTGTTTAAGGTTCACATTCACCAGGCTCTTCAGCTCCTTTGAAACCTTGAACAATGGAACATAATGTTCATCGACCTTCACCTGTTCGCCCGTCCGCGGATTACGTGCAATCCGTCCCTTCCGCTTTTTCACTTTGAAGCTTCCGAACCCCCGAATTTCAATATTTTTTCCATCTTTAAGTGTGTCGATTACAGTGGAAATGAAACCGTCGACAACCGCTTCGGTCTCGACCTTCGTCAGTCCCGTTGCTGATGCGATCACATCAACGATGTCTGCTTTTGTCACCTGTGTATCTCCTCTCTCGTAGGATCACATTGGACTCACCCACGTCCACAATACCCCTTCTTATAATAATTGGAGGGGCACAAGTTAAAAAGGTTCTGCAAGCCGGTATTGCAGGATTGGCTGCTGTAAAAATTTCTGCTTAAGATCACCAAGTTCCTCTTTGACGGATCCAAAGAGTGATTCATAAATTGTGTAACGACGTTTTCGTTCCTTCACAAGCTGCGGTTCACCTTTAATCCTTGCAAGTCCGGCAGCGATGCTCACCGCGTCCTCATAGGTTCCCAATGTATCGATCAGTCCTACTCGGAGCGCCTGTTCACCGGTGAACACACGTCCATCGGCTAATGCAAGTACCGTATCCCTCGAAAGCTCTCTTTCTTCGATCACAACTCTGATAAACTGCTCATACACATCATTCGTAATCGCTTTGAAATATTTTTTATCCTCTTCGGTGGGTGAACGCTTGGGTGATCCTGCATCTTTTAATTTCCCGGTTTTGACTGTAGTTGCGTCAATACCGATCTTATCCATTAATTTATTAAAATGTATAAATTCCATGATAACACCGATGCTGCCTGTCAGCGTCCCCCGATTTGCCACTATTCTTGAGCCGCCGCATGAAACATAATATCCACCGCTCGCTGCAACTGATCCCATCGAGACGACGACCGGCTTCCCCTTATCACGAACTTTACGTACCGCCTCATAAATTTCCTGGCTGGCGACAACCCCGCCGCCGGGTGATTCAACCCGGAATACGATACCCTTGATCGATTTATCGTCACCGTATTTTTTAAACTGGCGGACGATTTCTTCCGACGAAATGATTTCTTCCTTCAATTCAATAACCGCAAGTTTATCGCCGGATGATTTCCCCATTGTCACTTCATATGTCTCATCAGAGGAAGATATGTTTTTAAGGAAGATAATCCCAAAACTGAAAAAGACGATCAATATGACTCCACAAATACCGAGGAACCAGAGGATAATCTTCGTGTTCTTTGTCATGGATGGATGCGATAAGTTATTGATTTTGAATGTATTATACAAAAGGTTGGAGAAAAAGTCAATAAAAGATTCGACATTCTCTGAATGGATATGATGAGTTCGTAGAGTTTCCCAATGTTTTTATTGTTTTTTCCTTGTTTTGTTTTTCTTAGACAATTTCAAGCGAGATGCTTTTTTCGGCTGCAAAGCGATCTTCAACACTTCTCCCATTTCCTTGACAAAGGAAAAATTGATTGATTGCCGGACGTTCTCCGGAATTTCCTCGACATCGGCACGGTTTCGATCAGGCAAAACAATCGTGGTAATTCCCGCCCGTGCGGCAGCCAGGACTTTCTCTTTCACGCCGCCGATAGGTAACACAGCACCGCGTAAGGTGATCTCTCCGGTCATTGCAAGATCATTCCGAACATGGCGATCGGTAAGCAATGACACCAATGCCGTCAACATCGTCACCCCCGCTGATGGACCGTCCTTTGGAATTGCTCCCGCTGGCACATGAACATGTATATCGTATTTTTCCTTGAAGTTCTGCTCGATCCCCAGATCCCCGCTATTCGAAGCGATATAACTCACAGCCGCCTGAATAGATTCCTTCATAATATCACCGAGTTGACCGGTGATGATCAGAGCCCCCTTCCCCTTCATTTTCGTCGCTTCGATGAAAAGAATATCACCACCGACGGGAGTCCATGCAAGCCCAGTAGCAATCCCCGGTTTGGAAATCCTCTCGGACACTTCCGAATAAAACTTATCTTTCCCAAGAAACGCAACAACATCATCGCTCCCAATAACCCGCTCCTCTTTTTTCCCTTCAACGATGTCCCGGGCAGCACCGCGGCAGACATCTGCAATCCTGCGCTCGAGCGAACGTACACCGGCTTCCTTGGTATATGCGTTGATGATTTTTTTCAGCGCAACGTCTTCGAATACCAGACTCTTATCCTTCAAGCCGTGTTCTTTGATTTGTTTAGGCACGAGGAAGCGTTTTGCGATCATCAGCTTTTCCTCTTCGGTGTAACTGGGAATCTCAATGATCTCCATTCGATCCCGCAGTGCCGGAGGAATCGGTTCCAGCATATTTCCGGTAGTGATAAACATTACATTCGACAAATCAAACGCCGCTTCAATATAATGATCGCTGAATGAAAAGTTTTGTTCCGGATCGAGGACTTCAAGCAAGGCCGAGGATGGATCACCCCGAAAATCCATTCCTATCTTATCCACTTCATCGAGCATAAAGACAGGATTATTCGATCCAGCTTTTTTCAATCCCTGAATTATCCGTCCCGGTAAAGCGCCGATATAAGTCCGTCGATGACCCCTGATTTCGGCTTCATCATGCACACCGCCGAGCGAGATTCTAATAAATTTTCGCCCAAGGGCATTCGCAATCGATCGACCCAGCGAGGTTTTACCTACACCCGGAAGGACCCACGAAACACAAAATCGGACCCTTCATATCTTTTTTCAATTTCCGGACGGCAAGATATTCCAGAATACGCTTTTTCACTTTATCCAGACCGTAATGCTCGTCATTAAGCACTTCCCCGGCCTTTTTGATGTCAAGCCGATCTTCCGTGCTTACACTCCAGGGAAGTTCCAGGAGCCAGTCGAGATACGTTCGCGATACGGTATACTCGGCAGAGGCGGGACTCATCCGTGAAAGCCGATCGAGTTCTTTATCGGCAATGGTTTTCACTTCCTGGGGGAATTTTGTTTCATCTATTTTATTCCTGAGTTCCTTGATTTCAACATTTCCCTCATCTTCCCCGAGTTCTTTCCGAATTGCTTTCATTTGCTCACGGAGATAATATTCGCGTTGAGTCTTGCTTATTTCATCCTGGACATCAGATTGGATCTTGTTTCCAAGTTCCAGCCGCTGGACAAGTTTATTCAAAGCAAGATTTGTTTTTACAAGACGTTCCTTCACCTTGAGACTTTCAAGGACGTCCTGTTTTTCCTGTATATTTGCATTTACGAGCGACATTATCACATCAGCGAGTGGTCCTGTTCCTGCATGTTCATAACGATTGTGAGGTGCTCCGAAGTGAGATCATTCGAGAGGTCGACAACTTTTCGAAACAGAGAGCGTATGTTTGCGACAAGGGCTTCTTCTTCAACATCCGCTGTTTCTTCATCGCCAACACGCTGTGAAAGAGCACGCAAGTACGGTTCCGTCTGTACGAAATTTAACACTTTAGCGCGGTACATTCCCTGCACAAGGACACTCTTTGTCCCGTCAGGCAAGGCATAAACTTTTAGGATTTTGGCCGTAGTACCGAAGTTATAGACATCAGCCGGAATCGGGACATCGACTGAGGAATCCTTCTGGGCGAGAAGAAGGATTGTCGAATTCGAGTGAACCGCTTCATCGACGACTTTGATCGTACTTTCACGACCGATCGATAGCGGTATGACCTGCCCGGGATAGAATACAGTGTTGCGTAAGGGAATTACCGGAAGAACTTCCGGTACATTGATATTGTCAGGAGCTGATGTTTTCATTGACATCACACGACCCTTCTTTCCTATCTCATCGGATAACCAACCGGGAACGCACAAAGTTCCACTTTTTCATACGGATTTATCTCCATACAAATAAGGGATTTCAATGATTTATCTTTTTATTATAAACATATTGCTTTTTGATGTCATCGACTATAACAATCCGGCTCCTCCAGATATTTTTTAGTATTGCAGTAATAATTTATATATAAGAGCGGGTACTCCCACCTTGTACCCGCTCTTGTAGGCATTCTATAATTCAGGCAGCCTTGATCTGGATCTCTTTCGGTTTTACTTCCTCAGCTTTGGGGATTTCGATCGTCAGCACACCGTCCTTAAAGTTTGCCTCGATCTTTTCTCCTTTTACTAATGAAGGAAGAGTAAACGTCCTCTCGAACGAACCGTAGACACGTTCACTGCGGAAGTAGCTCTTATCTTTTTCTTCCTTCTCTCTCTTCTTCTCGCCGTGAATCGTCAAGAGATTTTCCTTCAGTGTGATTTTCACATCGTCCTTCGAGACTCCGGGAAGTTCAACTTTCATGACGTATGCATCTTCTTTTTCAGTGACGTTCAACATTCGGATACCAGTTGTTGATACGAAGATTGTTGTCATCAGCTGTCCCGCGGTTGAAGAACCGATCGAAAACACGATTGATTTCGTCTTGCATCGAGAACAGTTCCGTGGAAAGATCGGCCATCGGCGTCCACGATGCAATGTCATACGTCGGTTTCCAACGAATGAGTGCCATAGTGTTAACCCTCCTGTTCTTGTATATAGATTTTTACTGATTGATAATTAATATTATTTAATAGGTATTTCTTTTACTTTTGACTGTTCCTGTTTCGGCAGTTTAATTCTTAGTATACCGTTTGTATATTCCGTCGTCACCGCATCGACGTTTACCGTCGATGGGAGTTTGAACTTCCTGGAAAAATCACCCCGTGATATCTCGGAAACAATCCTCCGTCTTCCATCATTCGACGATGCGGAACGCTTACCGGATACACTCAGGATATTCTGATGAATCGAAACTTTCAAATCCTCTTTTGCTACACCGGGAACTTCAACGACAACTTCGAACGAATCCCCGGCTTCGTCGATATCGACAGCAGGACAATATTGATGAACATAATATCTTGTATTGAATAGATCTCCAAATATACCGTCATTCAATACTTCGTCGATAAGCGAGCGACTATTTACTTTCACTTCCATTGTTTTCTCCTGGTCTTTTTAACCAATAAAATCTCAAATGATGTGCCAATTTTAAATTCATGAAATTTGACTATTTTTTTGACATATGTGTCAGAAGAAAATTACTGTAACAGTCAGAATGACAGTAACACTGATAATTTTTCAGAGAATAATGACATTTTGAAATATCAGTGAATGAAATTATGACAGACAAAAAGAAAAAGTCCATCACAATGTGACGGACTTTTTAAAAACTTGTAATACAATTACTAGACAGTACCTACGCTTGTTCCTGAGCTTCAAGGAAACGTTCTGCATCGATCGCTGCCATACATCCGCTCCCTGCCGCCGTAACCGCCTGGCGATAAGAACTGTCAGCAACGTCGCCTGCGGCAAACACACCCGGAATATTTGTCTGTGTGTTCCTTCCCCGAAGTACGATATACTCCTTTTGATCCAATTCGACTTGTCCCTTGAATATCCCGGTATTCGGTTGATGACCGATAGCGACAAAGACACCATCGCATTGCAGATCCGATAGTGTTCCGGTTTTCACATTTCGTAATCGGACACCCATGATACTCTTTTTATTGTTTTCCTCCCGGCCTACTATTTCATCCACGACGGAATTCCACACGAAAACGATCTTTGGATTTTTCTTAACACGTTCCTGCATAAATTTCGACGCCCTCAAGGCATCACGCCGATGCACAATAGTTACTTTCGACGCAAACCGTGTAAGAAAAAGTGCCTCTTCCATTGCTGTATCCCCGCCGCCGACAACAACAACCTTGAGATTTTTAAAGAAGAAACCATCGCATGTTGCACACGCCGATACACCATACCCCATATATTTCTTTTCAGACGGAATATTTAATAGTCTGGCCGATGCGCCTGATGCAATAATGACCGAATCACCGTAATATATTTCATCTTCCGCCACAATTTTGAAAGGCCGTTTTGAGAAATCAACTTCGGTTACATCTTTAAACATCGTTTCGGCTCCAAATTTCTGAGCCTGCTTTCTAAAAAGTTCCATCATCTCGGGTCCCATAATTCCATCGGGGAATCCGGGATAATTCTCAACATCAGTGGTAATCGTCAGCTGTCCGCCGGGCTGAAATCCCTCAAAAACCGCCGGTTTCAGGTTTGCCCGTGCAGCATATAATGCAGCCGTCAATCCTGCCGGCCCTGAACCAATAATTATAATTTTATATCGTTTTTCTTCTGCCATACTAAATCTCCTGGAAGCAGATTAAATTCGTATCACTCATTTGATGCATAAAAATGATAAAAGATTCGTGTTGAGGTTGCCTCGATACATATTCCGGTTTGGCAGGTACACTCGGTAATGCATCACATTATAGTCTTTTCGAATCATTCTTTATTCACAGCGTACTCTATATTCCGCATCAATCCTTTGTGTTTTGCACGTTTTATGGCGCTTTTTGAAAATTTTCTTGAAAAATCCTCCTTTGTCATTTTCCTCCATTGATCTAACTGCGGGGCCAGATTTTCTTCATGAGGTCGAAAATCATCAATCAATGATGGAATAGAAAATCTCTCATTCCACGGGCAGACGTCCTGGCAGATATCGCATCCAT
The DNA here is from genome assembly GCA_963776275.1 of Ignavibacteriota bacterium. Taxonomy (GTDB): domain Bacteria; phylum Bacteroidota; class Ignavibacteria; order UBA10030; family CAVZMI01; genus CAVZMI01. The sequence goes on along the minus strand of CAVZMI010000018.1, from coordinate 437 downwards.
AGATCCACCCGTTGAATTTATCTCTATACTGCGGATCGATTTCTCCTCGATGTTCAATAGTAAGATATGATAAACATTTCGACGAATCAACAACATAGGGTGCAATAATGGCCCGAGTCGGGCATGCCTCAATGCATTTCGAACAGGAACCGCAAAAATCCTGCATGGGAGTATCCGGAACAAGCTCCAACGAAGTAATGATTTCACCGAGAAAGATCCACGAGCCGGCGTCGCGCGTGATGATGTTTGTATGCTTCCCGAGCCAGCCGATTCCCGCCCTTGCTGCCCAGGCTTTTTCCATTACGGGGCCTGTATCCACATACGCTTTCGTTTCAATCCCCGTGAAGTTTTCATGAAGCAAATTAGCGAGGGTGTCGACCATGGATTTAGTAACCTCATGATAATCATTTCCCCATGCATATCGTGAGATTTTTCCT
>CAVZMI010000017.1:0-64130 GCA_963776275.1 Ignavibacteriota bacterium | reverse complement strand
TTCGTACTGCTTGCTTCCGGGATCATGAGCAAAATATTGTGGGCAATAGCATGATCGTGCTTTATATAATGGCAATCATTTGTTGCCACCAGTTTTATGCTAAGTTCTTGTGCCAGCTTCGGCATAGTAGCAAGGATATTTTTTTCTCTCTCAAGATCGTGATCCTGAATCTCAAGATAGAAATCTTCGCCGAGAATTTCTTTATAGAGAATAGCCGCTTCCCTTGCCAGATCATATCGTCCATCCACGAGATGCGCCGCAACCACTCCGCCCGAACATGCTGAAAGTCCGATGAGCCCTTCGGAATATTGCCGGAGAGTGTCAAGATCAATTCTGGGTTTATAATAAAAACCCTCGATATGGCCGATTGTTGAAAGCTTGACAAGATTTTTATAGCCCGTTTGATTTTTTGCCAGGAGGACAAGGTGGTGGTAAATTCCTCTTTTCCCACCACTCGTACGTGCTTCTGCAGGAGTGACTTTGTCGAAACGAGATCCTTTTGTAACGATATAGATTTCACTGCCAATGATCGGCTTTATATTTGCTTTTTTTGCCTTCTGGTAAAATTCAATTGCACCGAATAATACACCATGGTCGGTTAGTGCTACCGCAGGCATCTTCTGTTCTACTGCAGCATTAACAAGGTCCTCGACAGTGCATGCACCATCCAGAAGACTGTAGTGTGTATGATTGTGAAGATGAATGAAGTCTGACAAGATAATCCTTTCGCCTCAAACCCAATTTGTATATGCTGAAGGACTCATAGAATATTATACTTTGATTCTTGGAGTTACTTCAGACACTGTATGGTTGTCTCGATATGCCCTCAAAGAACGAGGGCTACTCGACACCCTGGCAGTTTCACAATTTGGTGTACAGCCGGTTTACCGAGCGCCGCACTGAGCTTGCTCGCCGTGAGTTTATCGAACGGTCGAGGTGTAGTCCTACCCCGTGAAACGGGGTGGGCGTCCTTCGACAAGCTAGCCCCGAGTTCACCGAGGGGCTCAGGACGAGTATCGAGGTAACCCCTCTCTACTCAACATTTGGCTTTCTTAAATGTTGAGGAACCGAATATTAAATAACTAATCTTTTCTAAAGATAAAAAAACCTCATTCGTAGGAAAACGTCGGATCTTTAAATTAATCAAAACAATTTAGAAAAATTAAGAACCATCAATTTAAGTTCGGTCATTTCTTCGATAGCGTAACGAAGACCTTCCCGTCCCATCCCTGATTCTTTTACTCCACCATACGGCATATGATCTATACGGTAGGTCGGATAGTCGTTGATTATCACGCCACCGACGGCCAGTGTCTCGTACGCAGTAAACGCGTGCTGAAGATTATTTGTAAAAACACCGGCCTGGAGGCCGTACTTTGAATCATTCACACGCAGGAGTGCTTCATCGAACGACTCTACCGGAGTCAGCGTGACAACAGGTGCGAATACTTCGCGGTACTCAACGTTCATCATAGTTGTAGTTTCTGTGAGAACAGTCGGTGCAAACACGGCGCCTTGTCTTGTTCCTCCGACAAGGACTTTCGCCCCCAGTTTTACAGCTTCGTTGATCCATTCTTCAGTCTTGACCGCAGCTGCTTCATTAATCATCGGACCTACGACTGTCGATTCATCGGTGGGATCGCCGACGACAATTGTACGCGTTGTCGCAATAAACTTCTCGCGAAATTCGTCAAAAAGGCTCCTATGAACAAAAATTCTCTGGATGGCAATACATGATTGTCCCGCATTTCCATATGATCCCTGTGCGATGCGCTGGATGATCGGATCGATAGCAATTCCTTCATCGATAATGATGCCGGCGTTTCCTCCAAGCTCGAGCGTCACTTTTTTCTTCCAGGCCTTTTCTTTCAATCGCCATCCGACTTCAGGACTTCCGGTAAAGGTCAGCATTGCAATGCGCGGATCGGTTGCAAGAATCTCCGCTTCGGCGCCGGTACATGTGACAAGGTTGAACGCACCTGTTGGGAGCGATGTTTCCGCAATAATTTCTGTGAATGTCGAAGCGATCGCTGCTGTACTCGATGCAGGCTTCAATATCATTGTATTGCCTGCGGCGATACAGGGTGCAACCTTATGTGCGACAAGATTTATTGGAAAATTGAATGGTGTAATCGCACCTATTACACCAATCGGAAAGCGTCGGAGTATGCCGAGCCGTTGTCTGGAGTGATGAGCAAGATCGAGCGGTAATGCCTCGCCAGAAATCCGTTTTGCTTCTTCGGAGGCCGTCAAGAAGGTAAAGATCGAGCGATCAATTTCTGCACGAGAGAATTGAATCGGCTTTCCCGATTCATCCGTCATTAATCGTGCGAGTTCCTCTTTGCGGCGTTTCAGGGTGTCTGCGATTCCGAGCAGTATTGCACTTCTTTCATACGCCTGGAGCTTTTTCATTACACCGAACGCTGCATGTGCTGCAGCAATCGCATCAAGGATATCGCTCCCCGATGCCTGTGCAACAGTACCGATAGTTTTTCGAGTGTAGGGATTGATCGCAGGACGACGGTGTGATGACGTCCGCCATCCGCCATTGACGAAGAACTTCCATTCGCCGTACATTCTCTATCCTTCTAAGCGCGAAGAAATGCCCGCACTTCTTCAACGACCTTGTCGACTGCGACTAATGTTCTCTGATTTGTCCTGCGTTCTTTAAGCTCGATCTGTCCATTTTTAAAATTGCGTTCACCGACAATGACCTGTAACGGCATCCCCAGAAGATCGGCATCTTTAAATTTGAATCCCGGTGAAGCATCTTCCCGGTCATCATACAATACCTCGATTCCGAGGGACTCGAACGTATCGTGAAGAGAATCAGCTGTTTTCTTCAGTGGTACATTGGTCGGATTCACGGCAATAAGATGAACGTGGAACGGTGCAATGTCCTTATCCCACATGATGCCGTTCTCGTCGTGATTCTGTTCGATATGGCAAGCGACGATTCTCTCGACTCCGATTCCATAACTTCCCATAATTATCGGTTGTTCCTTGCCGTTTTCATCAAGAAACACCGCATGCAGACTATCTGAATATTTCGTACCGAGCTTAAAAATATGCCCAATCTCAATCGCTTTTACAATACGAAGCGGTCTATTGCATGATGGGCAGGGCTCTTTATCTTCGACGACTCTGAGGTCATAATAAGCATCGACGTTAACATCACGGTTAAAATCGATATTTATCATGTGGTAATCATTTTTGTTTGCCCCGCTGATCATCCCATTTGCGTTCTTCAATCTATTGTCGGCAATGACGCGCATGGGGGACCGGAGATTAATCGGTCCGATTGATCCGGCATCCGCTCCAGTGAACTCGGACAATTCTTCGGGTCGTGCCTGTCTGAATTCTCCCGTCAGCACAGCTCCGAGTTTCGCTTCGTTGAGCTGATCATTTCCCATCATGAAAATCAACACCGGCCGAGAGTTATGTATATACACCAAGGATTTCGCACACAGCGCAGTTGTGATCTTTAAAAAATCCGCAAGCTCGTCAATTGTTTTGATATTTGGCGTGTGGATTTCCTCCGGTATATCCTTCGTTACGGTTCTGACGGCACCTGCGACATTTGATGCCGCGATTTCCAGATTTGCCGCATATCCGCATGAGTCGCAGAGCGCGACCGTATCCTCTCCATAATCCGACTCAACCATAAATTCCTGTGAACCACTTCCTCCCATCGCACCACTGGAGGCGCCGACGATGAAGAATTTCAGTCCCGACCGCGTATAAATCTTTTTGTATGCTTCGGAGTGGAGATCGTATCCATGGTCCAATCCTTCCCATGTGGCGTCGAGTGTGTAGGAGTCTTTCATTATAAACTGACGTCCGCGAATCACACCAGAGCGCGGACGCGGTTCGTTTCGAAATTTTGTTTGAATCTGATACCAGATTTGTGGGAGATCACGATACGAACTGATGTGGTTCTTCGCAATCGAGCAGATCACCTCTTCGTGGGTCGGTGCAAGTACGAGAGGTCTATTCTTGATATGAAACATGATATCGCCGAATGCCTGTACCCGTCCGGTTTCTTCCCATAATTCGATCGGGTTGAGTGCGGGCAGATGGAATTCCTGTCCGCCGATGGCATCCATTTCTTCACGGATGATCTGCATGACTTTTTTCATTACCCGATACCCGAGGGGGAGAAAACTATATACTCCCGCCGCCAGAGGCCGCATGAGTCCTGCCCGAAGCATTAACTGGTGGCTGGGGATCGTTGCATCCGATGGGATTTCTTTTAACGTGGGGATAAATAGCCGATTGAGTCTCATGAAGAAAGGATTATGTCAGCACTAAAATTGAATTAAGTAAGAATATAAGAAAAATCCTGTAGGAATCAATCGAAATACGATCGTGCCTTGTGTATTGTCCATCGTTCTGTTTTCTCGAACAACACCCTCCTTCAACCGAACCGTCTATCATGGCTGATCTGGTCGGGCACGTTGTTGCTCGAAAAATGAAGTGATATAATATCCTTTCGACTCAAAAATCGATTTGTTTTTTTCCACAAAATCTTTGAGCGTCTCAACCGAGATGGCTCGTGTCACACCGTATTTGATATTTATTTTTCGATTGACATATATTTCGCCCTGATAGGGAACGGTCGCGTCATATTCGACGTTTGAATTTACCGGCGGCGGAGTAAGTACATTTTCATAATCCGCCGGCACAGAGCTGACTATTCCTACAAGCTCGAAATTTGGAACTCCATCACGTATTGCAAGAATTAGACCTCCACTGAATCCGCGATTAAACACTGCATCAAGTAAAAATGAACCGCGCGTATCTTTATTGGGACTACTGACAATTGCCTTGGTGACCATTTTGTTCGTTAAAGGATATCCAAACATATAGACAAACGTTCCCCATTCCAATTCCTTCGCATAACCGACCGGATAATCGAATACAGCGATGGTTCTTACCGAAGGTTTCTCGAAAGTTTTTCCAAGGATGGCGATATCATTACTTTTATCAACAGCGAGGATTTCCAATTCGCTGCTCTCGGGCAGATCGGCGATGTAATTTAATTGCGATTGTCGTAATGCAATTGATTGGACGTATTCAGTCGGTATTCCCTCGTGATCAGAAAAATATGATACCAGCGTATCTGGAAATATGACGATATGTGCGCATGTCATGACGGCCACTTTGTAAGGCTGTGAGTAAATCACTGTGGCGGTCCCTGACGATGTATTATTGATATATTGCACTCGTTCGGCTTTTTTCTCAATCATGTCGATTGTCATGTCGCTCTTCCGTAGCGCTGAACCCTGAGGGAAAATATAGCTCTTATAACTGGCAATACAATTTAACAGTCTGATCGTTTCCCCGATTTTTTCAAGTTGATCCGAACAACTCTTGTATGGAAATTCCGAATCGTATTTTCCATCAGATAAAGTTGGATACGCGACGTGATAAATATGGGAAGTACACGATGAAAGGATCAGCGATATCTCGATGAGTCCGATGAATAGACACCAACGCAGATGGTTCATACAATCTCCAGGGAAAGATTCTCGATATTCCCTCTCACGAGCCTATTATGAAGGTAGAAAAACCGACTCACTTGTGCAAGTGGAATACAGAGAATCAATGAAGAAAAAGAAGCGCCACACCACCAACTGCTACGGACGCACCCAGAACGGCTTTCCAGGATAAGATTTCCTTCTGAAGAATCCAGCTCATGGGCAACATAATGATCGGTGTTGTCGCCATCAGTGTGGCGGCAATGCCTACTTCGGCATGAGCAATGGCAAAGAGGCTGAGGGTAATACCGAAGTACGGTCCGAGAAGCGTCCCCAAACTGATCAATTGAAGTGCTTTTGGCTCGCGTGTAAAAAGTTTCACCGGGTGTTTCAGGTGTCGGGTGAGGATTGCAAATGGAATGAGTATCATGACTGAAATCAGGATCCGGATGAAGGCCGCAACAAAGCCGTTGATCATACCTTCCGAAAATGCTTCCTTTGCAAAGAGGAGTCCACCCGCCTGTCCACATGCTCCGCAAATTCCAAAGAGAAAACCCCTAAATGTCATTCGATGCCGTGCCTTCGATTCATCGGGACGCTCAAGAATAACCGTGGCAATTCCGGCAATGGTAATCCCGATGCCAAGAAATCCAAGAAAAGAAATACGTTCACCGAGAAAGAGAAACGCACAGATCGTAGCAATGGCTGGAGCAAGTGCCATGAGAAGCATGCTCAGCCGCGCACCGATGTGTTGATATGCCTTGAAAAGAAATGTATCGCCAAAGGCCAATCCGATCACACCACTGACAATAAGGTTGAACATCTGTGATCTCGATATGGAAATCTCGATACCGGCTATCACTATTGTCAGGAATAATAGTATCGCAGCGAAAAACAGACGTGTAACATTCACTGCCACAGAGCCAACACGAACAGCAGCGGAAGCAAAAAGAAGGGAGCTCCCTGCCCACAGAAAAGCCGTGAATAAGGCGCTGAATTCACCAATATAAGGAATCGATGCCGCGCTCATCACTTCGTGTTTGTACCCTGAATGACATCACAATAAAATGATTGAAGGACTTCCTTGCTTTCCGGATCCTGGATCCATGCAACAATTGCTATATTGGACGGATTGATCCTGTCAGGGCGCGTTTTCCAGCCAGGGAAATTTGTAAACGAAGGACGCCATGATGGATGTTTTGTAACATTGTCGAGATAATTCTGTAATTCTCGCTCGACCTGCGAAAGCTCTATTACTTTTGTTATTTTTTCTCCATCGTTGCTTAATTTCAGCGAAATTCCCTGAACTCCGTCGAGCGTCTTTCTGACAACATAGGAATGTTTTGTTATGCCATTTCCTCCGGTGTAATCGATGGACTTCTCGATAAGTGCTATGTGAAGTCTTATCGAACGATCGTTCTTTTGATTTTTCTTTGTTGGATGTAGCTGAATCTCCACGGCGATCTTCCCCCCTGTTAGCTGGGCAGTCCCTTCGATCATTACAGGCGGGGTCTTCCCCAAAGAGCGTCGAATGAAATGTTGATACACGTTAAAACGATTCTGGCCGAGATACAGCGGACCTCCACCGACTATCTTTTGGGTTCCATCGATAACGACGGTCGGAGTTCCAAAATTACCTCCATACAGCGTATAGCGTTCCCATGAATCCGGATTTGTCATCGGATCCGGTTGGGGTATGTGGAGATGGTTTTCAAGCAGTACCAGTGTAGTTCGGGGATAGTACTCAGACAGATAATCGAGCGCTTTATCGGCGGCCTGACACGGACCGCATTCGGAACCCGTGAAGAGTTCTACGAGAACAATCTTCCCAGTTTTTGATTTTTGGACGGCAGCGTTTCCAGGATGGTAATCCAGAAGCGATTGTCTCTTCATTTCTATCGCGCTGTCAATCTGTGCCGGTGCACGCTCTCCTTCACTCACAAGACCTGAGTACGCATTGACGAGTTGTGGAACCTTCGATCCGACTAACGCACTCATATAAGCATTTTTCGCCATCTCATTTTTACCTATTTTTTCGTACGCCTGACCGATCGTATACCATAACTCATCATTCCATGGATCGACAAGATCGGAAATCGTTCTGAGAATGGCGACTGCTTCGGTATATTTCTTCTCTGCCAGTGCGACGAGAGCAAGATTCTTTTGATAGTTCACAAGCTCCTCAATTGATTCCCCCTTTTCAGGAGATTTTGCCGCACTTGTTGCCCACTCTCGTGCTTTTTTCAAATTTACTTCGGTACGTGCCATCAATGCGGCTGCGATGCTCCGCGCTTCAATAATCCTTTCCGGCTTTGTCGTATCGACATAGGACCGTACAATCTCATTCACAATTATTTCTTTCAGCTGCTGTGCATCGGATTCGCTTTTTTCACGGGCAAGTAATGAGTTGAATTTCTGAAGTGCTTCGCTCGAATTTCCAAAAAGGATCGACCGGCATAGATTCCGTAATGCCTGATCTTTTTTTTCATTACGTTCTTGATAGATACCTAGTTTTAAAAGAAAATCGGGATTTGTCGGTTCATTCTGAAGCGCTTCTTGCTCGAGTTCTTCCGCTTTGAGAATATTCCCCCTTTGGGATAGAATATTTGCTTCAATGTGAAGGATTGTACTCAACTCCGGCCGTTTTCTTTCCCGCGCCCACCGTTCTGCTGCCAACGTATACGCTTCGGCTGTATCGAGTCCGACACTTTTTTCAACGAGAACCTCTGCGACCATCATCTTCATCTGACCGCGTGCGGCATCGGGGAACGATGCAACACAGCGTGGAGCAACAAGAAGGGCTGAGTCGCTTTTACCTGTTTCCATGTATGCTGTGAAGAGTCCGTACAACGCGCGGGGAGTCAGAGTACTATTGGGATATACGCGCAGAAATTCATTGAGCGCATCGATTCGTTTTTGTGGTTCGGAATTCCGGAGTACGGCACGAAGCATTGTAGCGTCTTCCTGGCTGAATGCCGTTATGGATAAGAATACCGATAATAACAACGCCGTGATGATAATGTATTTGAAATGGAATTTCATTCTATACTCCCTTTTAAAAAAATTATCTCTGCGGTAAATTTAGTAACGAAGATAAAACAGCGTCAGGCTGAATTGTGTGTAATGTACGAATTCTTTCACCAATTTGAAAGGAGTGTGAATGAGAAAACATGAAGGGATGATCTCAGACTATCTTAATTACAACGACTGTCATATCATCATTCTGTTGCGCCCTTCCCGAGAATTCTTTCAATTCACGAAATATATTTTCAAGAATTTCCTGCGGAGTCAAATCGCTGTATTTTTCGATCGTCGTACGGAGTCGGCCATCACCATATTCTTCTTGTGCTTTGTTCATTGCCTCAGGGAATCCATCCGTGTAGAAAACAACAAGATCACCAGATGAAAGATGAATGTCGACTTCTTTGATCGTCTTATCGAATTGCTCTCCATAGTCAAGACCGAGAGCCAGTCCGGCAGGCTGGAGGATTTCAGTTTCCCGGGCACCCGACTTTCGTATCATCACGGGGTTATGTCCGGCTCTGGCTAATCGAAGAGTGTATGATTCCATGTCAAAAATCCCGTACACCATGCTGATAAAATTTCCGCGTTCTACATTCTCATAAAACAGTTTATTCATCTGCGAGAGTATCTCGGAAGGGGACCTCGATATCCGTGAGAGTGCCCGAAGAAAACCTTTTGTCAGTGTCATATAGAATGCGGCCTGTGTACCTTTCCCTGAGACATCACCTATGGCGACACCGAGATATTGTTTTCCCATTTCGATAAAATCATAATAATCGCCGCCGACTTCGAGAGCCGGAAGGCATCGTGATGCAATCTGCAATCCCGGAACATCGGGATTATTTTTCGGGAGGAATCCCATTCTGGACTTCACGTGCAATTTCCAATTCACGCTGGAGACGTTGTCGCTCTGTAATATGCCGCGCAAAGGCCGGTATGATCGAATCATAATCTGTCACCCTGTTTTTCGTAAGTAGCGTCACAACAGCCCAGAGAGATAGGATTCCGAAAAAGAGAACCAGCGTATACACGGAATACATGATTCCGGAGTTCCCTGCCATGATGAGCGTAACCCCGTTCTCGATAACCGCTGAACTGAAGAGAACAGTCAGGAGTGCGAGAACGTCGAATTCCAGCCATATCCAAACAAGAAATATCCCCTGCAACGCCGAGATGACCATCCCGGCGGAAAGTGGAAAAAGTTGACCATGATCGATGCACGCAGAAAAGAGTGCCCCGCCGGTGTAGAGAATCCACTTCATTGGATATCGCTTTCGAACAAGTGAAAGCGGAAAAATGATAGCCGTACTGAGAATATAGAAACTGTTGTATAAATTGTGGCCGAGAATCTGCAGGGACGGACTTGAAACACCTAAAAATCTGATATGACTCTTCTCCTCCAATGAATACCAGAGAGGACTCACATGTTGAGCGACCCATGTCAGCGTGAGCCAGAGTGCAAAGAGACCTGCCCCACCTGCTATCCCCGCCAGGATGCTTTTTCCAATATTCGATTCCAGCAGATACCCTTTTGTGAGGAGATCGATCGAAATGAATTTTTCTCTCCACTGTTCCCTTCCCATCGACTCGCTGATTGCCCAGGCGAGAATCAGAGCTCCGCCGACGAACAGGGGAGTGAAAATCAATGCAAAGATTAATCCCCATCCTGTTCCGCTAAGCGATGAGAAGAGATCCAGCACAGAGAAGAGAGCTGCGATGATGCCGACAACCAGCGCAATTTTGAAACCTATTTCGTATGATCGAAGACGTTTGATTGCGACAACGATCATTATGATAATAATAACGGTAAAAAAAAGTATCGGCAGCAGAGTGGTGATGAGTTCCATCTCCTGTCGTTCATATTTTTGCGGAACGACATATTCCGTCGAATACTGTGTGACGGTATTCCCCGCGACTTGTAACGAGACAAGAATACTGTCACCCAGCGATGGTTCCCATGATACCCACCGAAAGCGGTAATCAGTCCGGGTGGGTCGCTGAATTGTTTCTTCCGATTCAAATTGAAGTATCTGTGGGCCACGAATGTCGTGTTGCGTGTTTAGAGCACTCGTATCGATCTTCTCACTGGCCGCAAAACGATAATAGCTATGTGTACTGATGAATCGTTCGGCAAGAATTCGGGCTTCAGAGGGTGGAATCAGTGGAAGACGAACGGTGTCTTCAAGAGACCGTTTGTACTCCAATAACCTTCCATATGTATTCATATGCATATCGATGCCGCCAAGCATTGCGCGTTCCGTCTGGTTCCGTGAAATGGATATCATTTCCTCGCCGATTTTATGCCACGAGAGCACCCAGTAATACCCGGGGATTGAATCACGAAGCAGTGAATTCCCCTTCTCGAGACCAAAGGTCTCCTGAACCTGTTTGATGAGTGATGAAGAATATTGAAGTTCTGCGGAGACAAAAAAGCCTTTCAGGTCGAATCCCTGCTCATGGGCGAACTGTTGTGCAATTGCCTTCACCGAGTCGGGACCGACGGCAATGGAAATGCCGGCGGTTTTATGCACTTTGGGTGCGAGCATTGAGATGATCACACCGCAGACAAGAATAACGATCACAAAAAAAAGAATAATCCGTGATGATTTCATGCTGCAGTCCTTATAAATGCTTATTCTGTCTATTATGAGGTACGTACAATATTGTCGTTTGTTTCTTCCGGTTGAATCGTGGATGGATAGGTCTCAAGGAATGATGAATCAGTAAGTATGGTACAGAGAATACTGCGATTTGAATGTGCCCCTGGGGTGATTCGAACACCCGACAAACAGTTTAGGAAACTGCTGCTCTATCCATACTGAGCTACAGGGGCGGCATTTTGGAATATATAATACGAAAAGCGCCGAAGAGTATCAAGAAAGGAAATGCTCTGTCTCCATAATCTACAAATACAGCCGATTGGCTCGAATATACTCAGCCACCGATTCAGGAACGAAATAGCGAATCGATTTCCCCATCTTGATCCGAAGCCGGATGTCGCTTGACGAGATCCCGATCATCGGTGCCGACACGAAATGCGCGTGGCGAATTAGATCTCGGGGGACGTCGTCCTGATGAAATCCGGGACGGTCACAGACGATGAGGGTCGCTTTGGCCAGTAATTCTTCCTGTGACTTCCATGATTTAAAATCGACCAGATTATCGATGCCAATAATGAGAAATAATTGGCTGTGAGGATATCGTTGTTCGAATTCAACCACCGTCTGAATTGTGTACGATATTCCTCCTTTTCGAATCTCGATATCGGAACATTGAAAATATCTATTTCCAGAAATAGCGCACTCGACCATCGCAAGACGATCTCTTTCGGACGCAAGGTGTTCGAGCTGTTTATGTGGAGGGACAAACGATGGAATGAAGAAGACCGTACTGAGATTAAAATGTTCTCGTATTGTCTCTGCCATGAGAAGATGTCCGTGATGTGGCGGATTAAAACTCCCACCAAAGAGGCCGATATTCATACGGGTCTCTCAATCGTATGCGTACTTTCAAGTTGCCGGAGCAACGAAAGACTTCGTTTTGGATAATCGTGTCGTGTTTCGCACAGCCGTTCCATTCTTTCTTTGAGAACCATCAGATCGCTCATCGTTTGAATAACAGGAAGCGAACATAAGGGATTAACGAGTCCGTTGATCGCACAGCATCGTCTAAGGAGCGCTTCACTGCTGTAATACTGGGCATCTTCCAGCATTAAGAACGACTCATGAGGATTTTTCATACCGAGAAGATATGGCGTGTGGTCTGTGAGAGCACCAATGACCAGGCTATCATCATCAAAATTCAACACTTGTAACGCATGTTCGAAAATGTGAAAATTCACCAGTGGATGAAGCGTGATAAGGAGAAGAAGATTTTTACATTGCTCGTTCCTGAATATGCGTTCGATCGTGGAAGAGAAGAGCAGGCCGTTATCTTTTGGTGAGATCAATCGAAACTCGATTGGTCCATGGAAAAGACTTGCCAGCATATCACGTAACGAAGGAACATAATAATAAATCAAAACACGAGTTTTTATGTATCGATTGGCTTGTGCTGTGATATCGACAAGAAATGAAAGATACAGTTCCTCGATTTCATGAATCGATAATTTCCCATCGTAACGTGAAGCAGCCGTTGTTTCATCGATCTTCGGGAGTATTGCACTGAGCACGGTATCTTTATGTACGGCGTTCAAGAATTGCAGTCCCTTTTAGATGTTCGATCAATAATATTACTTTTCCGGAACAAACACAAGACACACCTGCTATATGGATTCTCGATAGACCCTCAGGATTGCTACGGCGGATTGTCCCAATCGAAGCATTTGATGATATCTTTTCTGTTGTGCGAGACTTTTCAAGCCTTGTTTTCCCGAGACACAAGAGATTGAATGATCTCCGCCACAAGCGCAGTCGTCTCTTTTGATTCAATGTCATTAACGAAATGGTTCACAATTTTGGGATGGACTATTGCACCTTTCGATGGCAGGTGGTTGTGAATCATAGTGGATTTTTTATTCGGTATTGGGAAAAATAATGTTCCTGATCCCTTTTTATAAAATGATATTGTTTCACAATTAATGGCGCAGAGATGAACTGCAAGCGATTCTACGGTGAATGCTGCCTTTGCGTACCGACTGAGCACAAAGAATTCATCCAATGAAAGTTTTCCAACTGTATCGATAATCCGTTCTTTGCCTTCGCTCAGATTTTCTGAAAGGAAATCAGACAAATACGAGCTTGCTTTTTCGGTACCGCAAATCACGATCATATAATCAGTCGCATGGATGATACTCTGAACAATTTGGAGCCAGAACTCCCTGCTCAATCTCCGTTTGATATTCCCGCTTTCGGGGTGAATAATAACGAAAGGTTTTTGGAAGCAGAAAGCGAAGGGATGCAGTTTCTGAATTACCTCGATAGAGGTTGTAAAATATGGTTTTATCGATTCTAATGTTTCATCAATTCCAACTATTCGAAGTTCTTCCAAGAGTGCGTCCAACAGGTGGAAATTAGATCGTGACGGGAATAATACTTCATCGGTCAATAGCGATCCGTATCCACCAGAACCGAATCCTACTCTTCGCTTGATTTTTCCTCGATAACACAGAAGATTCCCATTTGGATAATGAACTCTTCCCTCGATGGAAAGATCATATCTTTTTAAAAGAATTGTCTTGAGGGCGGAACGCGCCGTATTATTATGTCTCATAAATTTTTTCCAGCCCGATATACTTGATCTATTCGCCCTGAAATGTTCGAAGAAAATAAGATCGCGAATGTACGGGTTATTCTCGAGTACCGGTTTACACCATTCACCGGTAAGCACATCAAGAGCGGTTTTCGGGTAACGCTCACGAATCAAGGGAAAAATAAATGAAGCAATAAGAGCATCTCCCAAATGGCCAAGTGTTACTAACAAAATCTGCTTGGGTTCGGCATTACGTTCCGATATATCTTTTTTATGAAAAAACTTCGAATACAGATCTACAAAATAATCGGTACACCTTTGCACGACCAGCTTCCAACGTACCTCCGTCATATATTGGTGTCTCATGAGATTTTCAGCGATCCTTTTTATTCCTTACGATGAACCGATAGACATCGAGGGTATCTTGTGCAATTTTCTTCTGTGTAAAAAGCTCTATAACACGTTTCCTTCCACTTTTTGCCAACGATTCTCGACGTCTTTTATTATCCATTAATTTCTGCAGTGATTCCGTCAGTGCCGCGGAATTTCCTTCTGAAAAGATGATACCTGCATCGCCGATGACATTCGGGATTTCTCCCGAGCTTGATCCAATCACAGGAACTTCGCAGGCCATCGCTTCAATCAGTATGCGCCCAAATTGTTCCTTCCAATTCGAACAGGTCAATGAGGGCAACACCAGGCAATCCATGATATTCAAATATTTCGGCATATCCTTGGAACTGACTTGATCAATAATATGCAGGCGATCGGCTACTCCGAGCGTGGAAGCCTGTTTCAGCAAGATCTCTTTATGCGGTCCGCTCCCGACGAGCAATAAATGCACGTGCCGGGGAAGTCTGCTGCAAGCCTCAACAAGAGTACCGATGCCTTTTTCTTCAACGAATCTCCCTGCAAATCCAATGGTGAATGCTCTGTCACCTGCAATTTTATTTCGTAAAGCTTTTTGAAGTTTATGATAATAAATTTGTGGATCGACTCCGAATTGGGGGATGACAAACAGCGGAGTGCGGCATTTTTTTTTCATTAATACATCCTTGATTTCTCGGGAGCCGGCTATACCGGCAGAGGCATGCGACATATTGTAGTTCTCAAAATATGAGAAGGGCCATGGATAGTTCTTAAAAATATTTTGCCAATTGAAAAACAATGCCGGAATTTTATTGGCAACGGCCAATCGCATTGCCTGGTATGTTACGAAACTGTGTGCCTCCTCATCGATATGAATAATAGTAGGTTGAATTCTTTGAAGTGTCCGCTTAAGATTGCGATAGAAATGAAAATGATTTTTCCCTGAGAATAAAACCGGCAGGAGATCTATTGAATATCCGCGGCCTGCCGTCAGTTCAGGCCGTTGATTGTTCCATCGATGAGGAATGACCAGATGAAGATCGATTCCAAGTTCGGAGAGCGCTTCTAACTTTTTATGATATGCACCAACGACAAGTGCTTTGGAGATCATAAGAATTCGAAGCGTATTTGTTTTCATCGTTCACCAATGACTACAAGATCACCGACAAACATAAATCCAAGGAACCACAAACGCACCATTATTTTTATGATATGCACGAAAATATTATTTGCCGGTTCTTTATCAGCAAACGTACGAATATTGTGAAATCCTTCCCGCTGTAATAATACCCGCAGCAATTTATTTGGATATAACCGCACATGCGTTATATCCAACCAAAATCGTTCCGCAGTCCGGAGATCTTTTGCATTCGGAGTAATGAGTAACAATTTACCGCCAGGTTTCAGAACACGAAAAGCTTGATTGATTAATTCTATCACATCGTTTGGAGAAAGATGTTCAATCACATGCGCACAAAATATACCGCCCAATGACATGTCGGGAACCTGATGTAAATGCGATAGAACATCACTATGATGTGCATCCAATCCTTTTGACACACAATATTCTATTGCTGTTTCCGAGAGGTCGATTCCGTACGCCTCTATCCCCTCTTCTTTCATGAGCGATAATACAACTCCTCTGCTGCACCCGATCTCCAACACCTTGCCAGGGAGTGAACGGAAAAAGCGAATGAATTTAGTCTGAATTTTCCGTTGTAACTCTTCGGAACCTCCCGAATACAGCATATCATCAGCCGGTAATGATCGTTTCATGATTAACTCAAACTTATCAGTGATGTATACTAACAATACGAAATATTTTCATTGAAATAAACTTCGTCGAGGCTGCCAATTTATCATACATTCGGAGACTGAGGTTGCGATACAACCTGCACGAAAAATTCGTGTAAGCGGTGCGCGAGAATTGCGTTTGAGAAATGTTCGAGAACTCGTGCCCTGCCTTCGTCCGCCATTCGTTTCCGCTCTTCTCCATCAACAACGAGATCGTTAAGAATTTTCGTTAATGCGTGAGCATCATTTTCTTGGAATATCCATCCGGCGTTTCCGATTACCGCCGGGATTGCCCCCGAATCCGATCCGACGGCGCAGACCCCGCATGCCATCGCCTCGATGAGTACTCTGCCAAATTGTTCTTTCCATATCGATGTCGTCTGCGAAGGAAGAACGAGAATATCAAGTGCCGATAGAAATTCTGGCATTTGATCGTATGGAACCGAACCGATAAAATAGATATCCTGTGTGCGCTGGAGCCGTGCCGCTAATTCTTTCAGAGGATTGAATTCCGGACCGTCTCCAGCAATGACACATGTAGCGCGGAACGACAGCTTTTCGAACGCATGGAGAAAAAGGTCTACTCTTTTTTCAGGTACAAGACGTCCGGCATAGCCGATCACTGGACCTGAAACCCGCCACCCTTCCTTGAAACGTGAAGTCTCGCGGCGATAGAAAATGTCCGGATCCACTCCATATTGAGGCTGTATAAGCATAGGTTTCGTAAAGGATCGACGGCGAAGTATCTCGGCTGCATCCCAGCTCCCCACGACTGCTGCCGCCGCCGAACGGCGTACATGCCGGAAAATAATCTCATGAATTAAGCGATATTTTCGCTCGATATTTTCCCATGTATAAAAGACATACGGAATATTGTTGGAACGGCAGAAGAGATAAGTCTGATAAGCGCACAGACTTCGCGGTTCTTCCTCTATGTATATAAGATCGGGATGCCGCCGGCGAAGGTAGTTCCTTAATGCTCTCCATGAGTAGTAATGGCGGTTGAGTCTGCCGGGCCAATGAACCGGGAGCGGTGTGACATTGAGTTCCGGATAATGATGAACCTCGGCGATCACCTCATGTCCTCCTTCATTCCATGACGGTGGAGTAATGAGAGATATTTCGTCGTCATACCGCTGATGCATCAGTGCGAGCTTTTGCTGATACAATCCCACAACACTGCTGTGTGAAATAACCACAATGTTCATCTGTTTTCTTTTCCCAGATCGTCGTATCGTAATAAGACCGCGCCGGACAATTTCTTCTGCGACAACAACTTTCATCCCTGCTGCAATCACAAGATGCAGCGTTCCAAACAACAGACATATACCGGCTAAAATGCCAAAGCGGGCGCCCCATGAGGCAATCGATGAAAATGGTACTAGGGAATGTGCTCCGAAAAGAAATAATGCAGACAGAAGACACGGAACTGCAATTTTCAATGTCTGCAGACCAATTGTACTCCAACGGAATTTGATGATGGCGTGAAGTCTGGAAAGAAGTATGCACGCATGAAGCATATAGGTCACGATGAACGATATCGGTATTCCTATCGAACCGAACATATATGGGAATACAATCAATCCGAGTATGTTCACACCGACAATCGCAATACCGATGCGCATGATGGTTGTATTATTCCGGGTTGCCTGGAAAAAGCGCGGGAACGTCATCACCACAGCATAACCGAGAAGACCGATGGCGTAGTAGCCGAGCATTCGGGATGTCATCGCAGTGGCGTCCGGAGTAAATGCGCCTCGTTCAAACAGGACCTGAATAAATTCCGTACGGAAAATAAGAAGAAAGAGAATAAATGGAGTAACCAGAAGAATGATGAATGAAAATAACCGTTCAGCATACCGCTGAAGCGACTGAGTATCTCCCTCTACATTTTTTTTCGATAATGTCGGAAAAATTACCGTCGTTATCCCGACACCGAGAAAATTGATGAAAAAAGCCGAGCTCTTCAATGCATAATCGAGAGCCGAAAGTGTTCCGGTGGGAAAATCGGCCGCTATCTTTTTTTCGAAAAGAACATTCACCTGGTTGAATAGAGAATAGATAATCAGCGGAGCAGCGAGCAGAATACACTGCGTCACAGCCGGATTTTTCCAGATGGTAACTCTGACCGGAGTAAAATGATGACGGAGAAGTCGCCAGAATATGATAATTGTAAATACGCCCATTCCAATAACTGCCCCCCAGGCGGCCGATCCTATTCCGAATCTCGAGGCTCCAAAATACAATGCTGGAATGATCATTGCAAACATGAATCCTTTTTGAAGCGCCGGCACTCCAAATTCGTTGCGGCTGTTCAGAACATTTCCCGCAAATGTTGAAAGAATCGTAAGAACCACTATAGACGACGTCACGGTGAGAAGTGAAACGGCAATCAGCCGTCCTTCCTGCGAAAAACCGCGCGCAACAAGAGCAATAAGAGGCGAAGCGAAAAGAAGTAGTACGAGCCAGAGGGAAACGCTTACGACAATAAAAAAAATAAGAAGTGCAGAAAAAATTTTCCGTTGTTCTTCAAATGTTTTCCCGGTATAAAGAATAGGAATGACAACGGCGTTGATTATCGCGATCGATTCAGTCGAGAAGAGCGTCGGAATTGCCATCGACAACTTGTAGGCGTCAGTAATCCACGTAGTACCAAAATACGCAGCAATGAGCATTTCCTGGATGATATTCATTATCTGCCCGAGAGCAATAAAAAAAATCACACTCCCTGCAGCAAAGAACCTTGAACGACCATCCGGCTGTTGTTTTTCTCCAGAAATTTCCACGCGATTCATCGAGCTGAGTATTTCATTACTGTGTTAAGATCTTTATCGCCCCGGCCGGAGAGATTCACGACAATCGATTTCTGGCAAGGAAGCGTTTTTGCTAGTTGTATAGCATAAGCGATGGCATGGGCAGACTCGAGTGCCGGGATGATTCCCTCTGTTCTTGCAAGGAGATGAAAAGCATCGAGCGCCTCGTTGTCCGTGATCGCAACGTATTCTGCGATGCCGGCATCCTTAAAATAACAATGTTCGGGACCAACTCCCGGATAGTCAAGTCCGGCTGAAATTGAATGTGCTATTTGAACCTGACCTTCTTCATCCTGTAAGAGATATTGCATCGCTCCGTGTAAAACCCCTTTTTTCCCGAGGACAAGGGACGCTGCATGTTTTCCCGAAGTCAATCCTTCACCAGCCGCTTCGACTCCGATCATTCTGACAGGGGGAACATGCTGCAGAAATGGATAAAACATCCCCATAGCATTGCTGCCGCCGCCAACACATGCGATTAAAATATCCGGAAGCCGATTTTCATATTCTTTGAATTGATCGAGTGTCTCTTTTCCGATGATAGACTGAAAATCCCGCACCATCATGGGATATGGGTGCATACCGACGACCGATCCAATGATGTAAAATGTATCCCGAACATTCGTTACCCAATCACGAATTGCTTCGCTTGTTGCGTCTTTGAGTGTGCGGCTTCCGGAACTCACTGTTCGGACTTCTGCGCCAAGGAGTTTCATACGGTACACATTTGGAGCCTGGCGCTCCATGTCTTCCTCTCCCATATACACAATGCATTGGAGTCCAAAAAGAGCACAGACGGTCGCTGTTGCAACTCCATGCTGTCCTGCTCCTGTTTCTGCTATAATCCGCTTTTTACCCATCCGACGAGCAATTAGGACCTGACCTATTGTGTTATTGATTTTGTGGGCACCCGTATGACAGAGGTCTTCTCTTTTCAGATATATGGTAGCCCCGCCTGCGAACTCCGTCAGACGTTGTGCTTTGTACAATGGTGTCGGTCTTCCAGCATAATGCCTCAGTAGAAGTTTAAATTCCTGCTGGAACTCCTTATCATCTTTCAGTTTATCATACCATTCTTGAAGTTCTTTTGCGGCTGGTATTAATGTTTCTGGAATGAACATCCCGCCGAAAACGCCAAAATGTCCATCCTTATCTGGTAGCGTATAATTAGAAATCTTCTTCTGTTTCATCATAATAAGTTGTTGTTTTTGCTTTAATAATGAATTCTCGGACTTTTTCCGGGTCTTTTTTTCCTGGAGATTTTTCAACCCCCGAACTCACATCAACACCATAGGGTCTGACAAATCTTATTGCATCTTCAATGTTTTTCGCAGTCAGTCCCCCGGAAAGAAGCAATTTACCATACTGTTTTGCCTGAACAGCCACATTCCAATCGAATGTTTCACCAGTCCCTCCAGGTTTCCCGGGTCGAAGCGTATCCAGAAGAATTGCCTCAACCTCGAAAAGTCCTAATTGGGCGGCATCAAAATTCTCTCCCACACGAAACGCTTTAATAACAGATACGTCGTATCCCGTACAATCCTCGGGATGTTGGTCACCGTGAAGCTGAATTGCGCTCAGACACGACGTTCTGACCACAGCCTCAATTTCCCTTCGATGTGAATCAACAAAAACCCCTACTTTAGTAATGTGTTTTGGGAGTTTCTGAATGATCGTGGCTGCATCTCCCGGTGAAATATACCGCGGACTTTCTTTATGAAAAATAAATCCCAGAGCATCCGCTCCATATTTAATGGCATCAAGCGCGTCGCCAATATTTGTAATCCCACAGATTTTTACATAGATCGATTCCACCTCAACCTCTAAGTAAAGAACGCAATGCCGCAGCCCGGTCAATTGCAGTCATCAATTGTTCACCGACGAGGATCGCATTGAATCCAGCCTGAAAAAGCAGATTCACCTGCTCATGTGTTTGTATCCCGCTTTCACTCACGCATATCCGTTCGGGTGGTACCCGTTCACACAATCGAAAAGATGTATCAAGATTCACTTGAAATGAATGAAGATCGCGATTGTTAATCCCAATGATTCCGGCATCGGCATCGATAGCTCTCCCGATTTCATCCTCATTATGACACTCAACAAGACATTCCAGCTCTAGACTGTGAGCTCTATGGAGAAATCGTACGGTTGATGCCGGATCAAGCAGGTTGACTATGATGAGTATCGCGTCTGCTCCGAGAGCGCGCGACTCAAAAATTTGATATTCATCAATAATAAAATCTTTTCGAAGAACTGGAAGCATACAAGCATCTTTAATTTCACCGATTATTTCCGGATATCCCTGGAAATGCTGTATTTCGGTCAGAGCGGAAATAGCCGACGCACCTCCCTCGGTATATTCACGGGCAATCGTCTGAGGATGAAAATCATTTGTCAGGACACCACGAGACGGTGATGCTTTTTTAATTTCAGCAATGCAGGAAATTGCATCTTTCAGCAACGCACTGCGGAAATCCCGCGGTCGCCCGCTCTGTTCTGCCACCTTCTGGATTTGCTGCAGCGAGATTCGTTTTTTATTCTCCTCGATCTCGATTCTTTTTTTTGCTACGATATTCTCTAAGAAAGTTGTCATCCATTCTCACATATTATAGCCACTCCATATTCGAACAGGATGTTAGGATCGATCATGAGGGTCTTATTTCCTGGGAAGAGGTTTCGTCCTTTTTTCTGGCCTGATATTCTGCAATTCCCTTCACCTTTATTTGCCATATCCGCCGTTGGCTTTTCTTTGTAACAATGAATGAAAGTCCACTGTACCGTATTTCATCATTCACTTCTGGAATCTTTCCGGATATTTTTAAAAGGAATCCGCTGATCGATTCATAATCTGCATCTTCGGGTATTTCGGTCCCGAACCGTTTATTGAAGTCGTCGATGGTAATCCGAGCATCAACTACGACAGAGCCGTCGGCCGAAGTCTCTATCTCTTTGACTTCTTCATCATATTCATCATGGATCTCGCCAACGATTTCCTCAAGTATATCTTCCATCGTAATGATACCGTCGATCGTTCCGAACTCGTCAACGACGATAGCCATGTGAAGTTTCTTCGACTGTAACTCGCGGAGAAGATGGCTGATCTTTTTCGTTGATGGAACGAACATGACCGGACGGATGATATCCTGAAGTATGATCAGATCTCTATGTTCGAGGAGCGTCAGCAGATCTTTTGTATAAATCACGCCAATAATATTGTCAAGCGTCTGCCGGTACACCGGCATGCGCGAATATCCCTGTTCTGAAACTATATGAATGAGATCTTCACGCTTGGTGTCCACATCAATCGCAACCACGTCGGGACGTGGAACCATGACCTCTTTTGCGATGGTATCGGTGAATTCAAAGATGCTGGAGATAAGTTCATGTTCGGTTTTATCAAAAACCCCCGTCTTCGTTCCTTCTTCGAGAAGAAGTTTAAATTCCTCTTCTGATATTCTTGATTCAGAAAAGCTCGTCTTATCATGAAGAGGTTTTAAAAAAAGATTGCTTGTGAAAGTCAACGATCGTATAAGAAAACGGAACAATCGAGACAACAACAAAATCGGACTCGCTATAACGAGTGCGACACGAACCGAATATCGGAGTCCGATTGATTTCGGAACGAGCTCGCCAAAAACAAGCATTAAAAATGATAATACCAGGACGACAATGATAAGTGAGATTGTTTCAGCCGAACCGGCAAATACCGGAATTGAAGCAATGAGAGGTTTGAGATATTCAACTGCTGTAACACCGGCGAGCGCAGAGGCGAGCGTACCCACAATCGTCATTCCAATTTGCGTTGTGGCAATGAAGGTATCGGGGGACGATTGGAGCTTCTCCACTCTTTTCGCCCTGTGAATTCCCTTTTCAATCAATTCCTTTATCCTGCTTTTTCGTGTCGCGACGATAGCTATCTCGCTCCCCGCAAAGAATCCGTTGAGCAGGATTAGGAAAAATATCAAGAGAATATCTAACCACACCTCATTCATGGTATAGTATGGAGAAGTTCTCGAATTCGCCTATGCAGTGTTTCTTCCATTTTCTTTCCGTCTGATGCTTGTACATTCTCTTCAAGATGCTCGGCCCGTTTTGTTCCAGCGATGATCGTTGACACCGCATCATGCGTGAGAATAAAGCGGAGTGCTAACTGAGTGAGTGTCATTCCATATGATCTGGCAGTGGTATCAAGCTGTGTTATGACGCTTTTCTCAGCAGATTCTTCTAAATATACATACTTTGATGTTAACCTTCCACGATAGACAGGATCCTTGATAATGATCCCGATGTTATTTTTCATCGCAAGGGGAAGCACTTCGGGCTCAATACCGCGTCGCAGCATATGATAACTCGGTTGGACAGTATCGAAACCGCCGTGTTTGATCGCCGCGATGGCTGTTTCGTTATCATCCACGCTGATGCCGATATACCGGATTTTTCCTGCATCGCGCGCTTTTCGTAATCCTTCATATGCTTCATTGTTTCGCACAACGTCAAGAGTCCCGCTGTGAATTTGAACAAGATCAAGAACATTTGTCCGGAGATTGATCAGGCTCTTCTCAACGAACTTTTCGGTCCCTTTCGTTGAATAATCGTAGACAGATGAAACGTCAAACCATTCTCCACACTTTGTTGCAAGGACAATTTTATCACGTTTCCCAACCAGTGCCTTTCCAAGTCGTTCTTCGCTCATCTGGTAGGCTGGTGCGGTATCAAAAAATGTGATCCCAAGATCGATGGCTTTATGAATAACCGAAATCGCTTCCTGTTCCGTTGGAGGATTTGCCGTTCCGCCAGCAGCCATTCCCCACGACCGCCCGATCTCAAGTGCTCCAAAGCCGATTTCTGAAACGCGAAGTCCTGTTCTTCCGAGGGTGCGGTACTTCATAGCATTCATCCTTTATGTGTTAATTCACGAAGCCGATCAAGTTTCTTTACTGCACTTCCATCATCAATTGCTGATTGTGCGCGCTGAATTCCCTCTTTGATAGATGATGCCAAACCCGTAACCATCAATGCGGCGCCGGCGTTCAGGACTGTTATATCACGGCGGGGTCCACGCTCTCCTTCAAATATTTTCTGAAGAATGTGCGCATTGTGATCGGCATCCCCGCCAAGAAGATCATGAAGCTGCGGAATATCAAAACCGAATTCCTCCGGTTTGATTTCATAACTCAGGATACGTCCATCCTTAACTTCATTAACTTTCGTGATTCCGAGTGTCGATATTTCATCAAAACCGCCTGCACCATGGACAACCAACGCATGTTCGGTTCCAAGATTACACAAGACTTCGGCAATAGGCCGTGTTAATGAAGCATCATAGACACCGATAAGCTGCCGGGTTGCCCCGGCCGGATTTGTGAGCGGCCCGAGAATATTGAATATTGTCCGAAATCCAAGTTCGCGTCTTATGGGGGCGGCATATTTCATTGCACCGTGAAGCAATGGTGCAAAGAGAAATGCAATGCCGATCTCATCCAGGCAGCGTTTCATTACTTCTGGTGTGGTTTGTTCTACATTCACTCCAAGCGCTTTAAGAACATCGGAGCTTCCACATTTACTCGAAATAGCCCTGTTTCCGTGTTTTGCAACGATTGCTCCGGCTCCTGCCGCGACAATTGCCGCTGCGGTGGAAATATTGAATGTGTTTCCGCCATCACCCCCTGTCCCACATGTATCAAGGATGACAGGATGGTTGGACGTAATACGGGTGGCTTTTTCGCGCATTACTCTTGCACAGGCCGTGATTTCCTCGACACTCTCCCCTTTCACTCGCAGGGCTGTTAGAAAGCTGGCAATCTGAACGGGTGTTGCTTCACCGGAAAAAATCTGGACCATCGCACCATATGCGATGTCCTGTTGTAGATTCTTTCCATGAGCAAGAAGAGTTATTGCTTGTGAAATCATCGTTTATCCATTATTTGTTCAGCATAGTGCAATGTACATGATTCCGTTTAGAGAATCAACGAATGTCTTAATACTTCACTTCCCAGAGAAATAGTCCTTGGGGAGGTGCAGTCATACGTGCAGCCCGTCGATCGCGTTCTTCGAGGATATGGAAAAAATCTTCAAAAGAGATGAATGCGCGTCCGACGTCAATCATTGTACCGACCAGCGTTCGTACCATACCATGGAGGAAACGGTCTGCAGTGATATCAAAGATGCAGCGACGTTCATCGGAGATCCACACGGCATTTTTTACCATACAGCGGTGATGATTGACCGCTGATTTTGTCCGGCAGAAAGAGGCGAAATCGTGATCACCGCGAATGAGCTCCGCACACCGGTTCATCTGTCCGAGATCCATCTTGTATTTTACCCACCATTCGTACCGACGCTGAAGAGGACTTTGTTGTGTCGAAACGAAATATTTATATCGTCGTTCAACGGCTGAATACCGCGCATGGAAGCTTTCCGGAACTTCTTCGATATTAATCATCGTTACATCTTCTGGCAGTACACTGTTGAGGGAATGCTGGAGATCGCGTACGTCGATTGATGCTGTAATATGGCAATGCGCTACCTGAGCGCGGGCATGGACCCCAGCATCGGTTCTGCCCGATCCGATGACTGAATGTTGTTCCTGTAGAATCTGATTGAATGCCCGCTCGATTTCCGCCTGGACACTACGCCCGTTCTGCTGGATTTGCCAGCCGACGAAATCTGTGCCGTCGTATTCGATAGTTAATTTCAGAGCTCTTAATGGTATCGCCATAGAAGAAAAAGCCCCGAAGGAATCGGGGCCCATGAGATGTTGCTGTTCTTAAAAGCGGCTTTCGATTCCCAAAGAAAAGCCGTCAGGAATGCCCGAGGTCATCACGACCTGCGGACAGAGACGCCATTGCCAGTTCCCCACCGTTCCAGAGAGTGCTTTGTTAAAATCAGAAGCAGCCTTTCCGGCGCTGATTGCACTTGCTATATGATTTGCGATAATCACCGCAATAACAAATCGTGAATTATAAAGGATATTGCTCGATGATATTCGAAGATCGCGATAGCGTTGCCGTTCGACTGCGCTCGTCCACTGCCAGGCATACCCTGCCGATGGATCATAAAGAAGATCAATTCTTCGATCCTGCAATTTTTTTTCGTTGTACTGATATATGTTGTCGTAATTTCCTATATCGACGAAGTAGTTATCGTCTTTCCCTTCGCTCTGAATACCGGCATAGATTGCAGCATAGCGGCGTGCATCGCTCTGGATATGGGTTCCGTATATCTGAAAACCTGCATAGGTCAGCCACAATCCGCCTTCTGCAATTGTAAAATATTTTCCACGCGAGTAACCCTCGGCATAATACTCACCGGCTCCGGGGAGAATCAATGAGTATATCACAGCGCGAAATATAGATTTTCTCTGATTTCCATCGGTCTCATTAAACACCGGGCGAAAATCTGCCGCCGCTGATTGTTGTAAAATCGAGGTCGTGATTAATTGCTGGTAAACGTTCTGCCGATTCTCAGCCTGCGCAAAGATTCCTTCCGAGAGAAGGAACGTTCCCATCAATGTGAAAAACAATATAGTCTTCATTCTGCCTACGGTTTCAAGTGATTGTTGATAGGAAATACTCCTTCCAGAAGACGCTTGGACGACTCTCTTCGTTACACTGCGGCGACTTCGCCGTGACACACTTCCGATTCAGGATCATACGAGGTCAACCGTACCGGAAGTATGTGATTTCCATACAGCGGATTTGCAGGAATTTTGACTCGTATATAATTACCCGTAAATCCCTCCATCATTCCATCGTCTATCGACTCTTCAATAAGAACATCGACACATTTTCCGACATACACACGATAAAAATCTTGTTTTTTCCTCATTGAAAGAGCACGGAGTGCGTCGCTTCGTCGCGTACGTACAGCCGGGTTTACGGTATCCGCGATCGTCGCCGCATGTGTATTCGGTCGTTCTGAATAACTGAACACATGGAGATACGATACCGGAAGTTCTGCCAGCAATGTATGTGTTGCCGCAAAGTGTTCATCGGATTCACCCGGGAAACCGACGATAACATCAACTCCAATACCCGCGTCTGGAAAAAGTGTGCGAACTGAATTGATCAATCTTACATATTCAGCTGTGCAATACCTTCGCCGCATCGCTTTCAGGATTGCATCATGACCGCTCTGCAAGGGGATATGAAAATGATGGCAGATTTTTGATGAGCCCTTAATATGCCGGAGAAGGTCATCGTCAAGTAAGTTCGGCTCGATAGAACTTATTCGGATCCGCTCTAATCCTTCCACCTTCTCGAGGTGTTGGAGAAGACTCAACAGTGATGTGTCTGTTTTTCGTCCGTAATCTCCAACATTCACACCGGTCAGGACAATCTCGCGAAATCCACTATGCACAATACTGTTCGCCTGCGAAACAGTTGTTTGTATATCCTGACTTCGGCTTGCACCGCGGGCCATCGGAATTGTGCAATAGCTGCATGTATAGTCACATCCATCCTGTATTTTCAGAAAAGCGCGAGTCCGATTTCTCAGAGATGTCGAGTATGCAGATCTAAAAACATTTGCATCTTCGATACAGCCGACGTGAATCTGCGGTGCTTGAGGTCGTTCAAAATTGTCGAGAAAATCAACAACCGAAAATTTCTCTTTTGCCCCCAGGATTAGATCGACTCCTTCGATCGATGCAACATGCTGCGGTTCAAGCTGTGCGTAACAACCCACCACGACAATGGTTGCGTCAGGCGACTGCCGGTGCATCCGACGGATAATCTGCCGGCATTCCCGATTCGCCCGTTCAGTCACGGAACAGGTGTTTAGCACGTAGATATCGGCCGCATGATGTGAATCGACGAGATCGAATCCCCTCTCAACAAACTGTTCAGCAAACAATGATGTCTCTGCATAATTGAGTTTGCATCCCAATGTCTGCAGTGCGACTCGTTTCTTCACCTCTGCAATTCCAATCGTTTGTCACAGAACAAAAAGGAGTCGACCCTCTGTGAACGAGAACCAACCCCTTCGTCATTACACTTGCACTTTATTTCTTCCTTGTACCACTCCAACTCTCATTTGCAGGGCAGCTAGTTTGTGCTTGGAACTGTGCTGATATCGATTTTTTCCGCACCAACCGCTACATCCTTCAATGTCATTGGAGCAAGCTTGTGCTTTTCCACATAATCATTAAGGGTGTTTTGATCTTTCCCACGCAGATATTCGAGTACAGAGAGGACGATTTTCTTGCTCTCCTTATCAAATTCAATGACACGAAGAGGGATAGAATCACCGACGTTGAACGAGTCGGCAATATTTTTCACCGGAGTCTGTGAAAGCTGCGACACCGGGACAAATCCATCGACACCGAGCGGCATCTCAACAATGATGCCTTTCTCAATGATTCTGACGATCTTTCCTTCCACATCGGTACCAATACGGTACGTTTCGGCAAAACCATCCCACGGATTTTCGGACACCTGTTTATGACCGAGTGAGATGCGGCGCTGGTCGACATCGATCCCGAGAATCACGACGTCGATCTTGTCACCCTTTTTCACGACCTCACCTGGATGGCGGATTTTCTTTGTCCATGAGAGATCTGAGATATGAACAAGACCATCGACACCCTCTTCAAGCTCGACAAACACGCCGAAGGTAGTCAGGTTTCGTACCACGCCAACATGTTGTGAACCGACAGGATATTTGGAGAGAAGAGTCAGCCATGGATCAGGTTCGAGCTGTTTCATACCTAGCGATATTTTCTTTGCTTCCTTATCGATACTGAGAATAACTGCATCGATCATTTGTCCCATCGAAACCATCTGGGAGGGATGTTTAATGTGCTGCGTCCAGCTCATCTCCGAAATATGAATGAGTCCTTCTATTCCCTTCTCGATCTCGATGAATGCACCGTAATCGGCCAGAGAAACGACTTTGCCGGTTACTTTCAGATTGACCTGGTATTTCTCGTGGATCTTTTCCCATGGATGCGGTTGGAGCTGTTTCATACCGAGAGAAATGCGTTTCTTTTCCTGGTCGAAATCGAGAACAACGACGTTCACCGTTTGATCAAGTTTCACGACTTCTGATGGATGACTGACGCGTCCCCACGAGAGATCTGTAATATGGACGAGACCGTCGACGCCTCCAAGATCAACAAACACACCGAAGTCGGCGATCGCCTTGACATTTCCTTCCAGAATTTGTCCTTTTTCCAGACTGTTCAGAATAGCCTTGCGTTGATCGGCCATTTCTTCTTCAACAAGCACTTTATGGCTGACAACAACATTCTCGGATGGATGATTAATTTTCACTACTTTGAAATCGAGTTCCCGTCCGAGAAATGCATCGAAATCGCGGACTGGGCGGATATCAATCTGCGAACCCGGCAGAAATGCATCGATGCCCATTAAGTCGACGACAATACCGCCTTTGATTCTCCGAACACATCGGCCTTTCAATACTTCGCCTGTGTCAAAAGCTTTTGTGATCCGTTCCCACACGCGCATGAAGTCTGCGCGCTTCCGGGAAAGAATCATCTTGCCGTCTTTGTCTTCAACGCTTTCGAGGAATACTTCAACCTCATCACCGATCTTCAACTCATCGATATTCGGGAATTCCTGGATAGAAACTACCCCTTCAGATTTAAAGCCGATATCGATTGATACTTCGTTATCGCCGATGTGTGCAATACGTCCCCGGACAATTTCACCCTCGTTTATTTTACCTAATGTACTCTCGTACAGTTTCTCGAGTTCTTTGAACTCTGCTTCCGAGTAACCACGCTCGTCGAATTCAGTAGGTTTCGACAAGGTCTCGGATTTTTCGTCAGCCATTAAACCTCCACAATCTCTTCAATTCCACATGAGCAAACATTGTCATCAGGATGCCGCTTTTGTGAACATAAAGAGAGTACTGATCAATACCACAATGTGGTACTGATTCATCGTAAGTAAGTGATTGATATTTTGATTAAGTGATGACATAGACTTTTATGCAATTATCTCGATGGCACCTTTCACTTTTTCCATAAGCCATTGGGGCGTTGATGTCGCCCCTGTGATTCCGACACTTTCTTTTCCATCAAACCATGATCTTTGCAACTCGCCGACATCTTCGATAAAATATGTGTTCTTATTTACATCCCGGGCAATTGCGAACAGTTTCTCACCATTCGAGCTCGTGCGTCCAGCAACAAAAATGACGACATCATTATGCGCAGCAAACTCGCGCAGCTTCTTTTCGCGTCCCGACACCTGGCCGCAAATGGTGTCTTTTGCGTGAAACTCAATCGCTTCATTTTCAAATGTTGAAACTTCAAATTCTCTTATTCGACTTGCAAGGTCGTCGCGGATTGCATAGAACGTCGGTTTATCCATTGTCGTCTGGGAAAACAGCACCGTTTTACGATTGCAATCTACTTTTGAAATCTCATCGAGTGATTTGATGACGATTGCTTCGCCGTTTGTCTGTCCTACGAGCCCGATAACTTCGGCGTGGTTCTTTTTCCCAAAGATGACGACCTGAAAACCATTATCATAAAATTTCTTGATCCGCTCCTGCACTTTCGTAACCACCGGACACGTGGCATCAATCAGTGAAATTCCGAGAGCTTTCGCTTTCTCATAGGTTTCCGGAGGTTCACCATGTGCACGAATAAGGACTTTTGCTCCTCGCAGCGATTCAAAATCTGTATGCGAGATCATTCGAAGTCCCTTACGTTCCAGCCGTTGAACTTCGACAGGGTTATGGATGATCGCCCCTAATGAATAGAGCTTACCGGATTCCTGAAGCTCCTGTTCGGCGATATCGATTGTACGTATTACACCCCAGCAAAAACCGGAATTTATATCAACGGTAATCTTCATGACTTTTCGATAATTTCCCGCGCTTTCGATACAACGAACTCTACCTGCTCTTCAATACTGAGAAACGATGTATCAAGTTCGATTGCATCGTCGGCTTTCCGGAGAGGGCTCATCTGTCGTGTAGAATCTTTTTTGTCACGGATCACAATTTCATTTTCGATTTCCTCTACATCGACCGGAATCCCCTGTTCCTGCAGTTCTCTTGCACGACGTTCTGCCCGCACTTTTGGATTGGCAATCAAATAAATCTTTAGCTCTGCTTCAGGGAACACCACGGTGCCGATATCCCGTCCATCGAGTACAACGCCTTTTTCCTTTCCCATGACACGCTGCTCGCGGACCATCACCTCTCTGACCTGTGGAACGCTACTCACAGCGCTGGCGGCCTGCGTCACCTCCGGAAGTCGGATTTCCCGCGTGACATCTTTTCCATCAACCAGTACTTTCAAAGAACTATTATCCGTCTTCAGACGAACATGTATCTTATCTGCAATGCGAGAAATTTCCTCGATATTTGATGGTTCGATATTTTCGCTTAATACCTGCCAGGTAATCGCACGATACATAGCACCGGTATCAATGTACAGATAACCAAGTTGCTCGGCGGCTCTACGGGCTGTCGTGCTCTTTCCCGACGCTGCGGGACCATCGATGGCAATGATGATCTTCTTCAAGCTACCCTGATATCGTTCTCTTAGCTTTAAAATGTACGAATTTTCTTTATTTGAAGCAATAGTGTGATCTAATTTCTGGAGCTACTGTGAAAAGTGTTAATTTTTCTTATATTTTAACATGAGAAAACTAACACATGATGAAATCGCCGTCCGGCGTACGCAACGGACCAATCTGCAGGCAACACCCCGTCTCCCCATCTATGTGCTTGTTGATAGTGTCCGTTCACTCTATAACGTCGGATCGATTTTCAGGACATCAGATGGCGCCTGGATTCAGAAGCTATTTCTCTGTGGATTCACTCCTCATCCGCCGCGAAAAGAAATCGAAAAAACCGCGCTCGGCGCAACGGAGTCTGTTCCATGGGAATATCGAAAAGATCCGCTTGAAGTAGTCCTTGAACTAAAGCAGCGTGGCGTTACAATTTGTATACTCGAACAGACCACACGCAGTATTCCTTATACGGCCGTCTCTCCGTCGCAATTCCCGGTCTGTCTGATCATTGGAAACGAGATTACAGGCGTCTCGCACCGACTCGTTGAGGCAGCCGATATTTCTATTGAGATTCCGATGGTTGGAACAAAGCAATCACTGAACGTTGCGGTGGCGTACGGCATCGCGGTGTTTGAGCTTGTCCATGTTTTCCGTTCTGAAGGAAATCCGAAGGGTTTGTAGTTGTTGCTGTATCAAAATTTTCTTTTCCGTATTCAACGTAATAATACCATCTTCTTCACCGATTGCCATTTTAAAGTCGAGATTCGATAGAAATAAATACCAGAAGAAACTACCGTACTGCTCCCATTGTACCATTTCATTGCCCAGCATACCAAAAGAGATTGTAAAATATATGCGAAAAAATGCAAGTAAAAAGCTGAGGCGTCATGCCTCATGGGGTTCTAGAACCGACGGGAGCGAAAGGAGTAAAAGCTTTATGTTCTTACGCCACTCCGTGGCTCTTTTACCGGAGGTTGCCTCATTAAACCCACAACTCGCGTCGTGGCCTATTGCCGTGGGGAAGCAAGCGTGAAGAAGTCCGTTTTTTCAAGCGTGTGAATTCGAATCACGCCTGCCCGAACGAGTCGGACCAGAATCCGGGAAGCACGGCGGTCTGAAATATTCACCAGATCGCTATATTGCTTGACCGTAATTCGTTCGTGTGTTTCAAGATGCCGGAATAATCGTCGTTCATTCTCACCGATCTCAATTGTGAGAGGTTTCGAGTCTTTCCGCTCGTCCCGAAGGATATGGATAACTTCCTTTGACGCGATCAGAGTTTTATCATTCACCCTGATGTACACGCGTTCACCGCCATTCTCTTCTGTTGCTGCGTCGGCCAGAAAATAATGCGGTTTCTCGTCGCTCTCGGAGATAATCGCGACGATCACATCTTTTCCATTCACCGGTACGATCTCGATATCGGGAATAACCGGCGGTTCACACATCTGCTCGCCCGCAAAGGCGATAAACTCGATCTCTGTTTTTTCACTTTCGACACCGACAATCGAGCCGTCGTCATCCACGCCGAAGAGAATTTTCCCTCCGCGCGTATTGGCAAAAGCTGAAAGTGCACGTGCAATTTTTTCCGGTGAGGAGACTTTCCGTTTGAATTCAACCTGAAATCCCTCTCCCTCATCAATGATCTTATCTAGCTCATGTCGATTCACGGTATCCTACCATCCTCGCGCTTCCATCCTGTGGAGTATGATTTCCGATCTCCTCAGAACATAGCGACTGTTGGAGCTTGGTGAATGTTTGAGTGGACTTGGGATTACTGCAGCAAGACGTGCTGATTGTTCTCTACTTAATGAGCCGGCGGAAACACCAAAATATTTTTGTGCGGCTGCCTCGACTCCGAAAATACCGTCTCCCCACTCGATGATATTGAGATAAATTTCCAGAATTCGTTCTTTCGATAAGTGTTCTTCAAGTCTGAGCGTTATAACGGCTTCTTTGAGCTTTCGTAACGGGCTTTTCGACGTTGAAAGATACAGATTTTTTGCAAGCTGCTGTGTGATCGTGCTCGCACCGCGGACAGGCCGTCCTTCATCCAGATTACGTTCGATAGATTCCTGAAGCTCGTACCAATCGAAACCGCCGTGAGAGAAAAACGTGCCATCTTCTGCGACGATCACCGCATTCAGCAGATTTCGAGATATCTTTGAGTAGGGAACCCAGCGCTGGACGATCCTGAAGGGTCTTCCCTGCGATTGTGCTTCATCAGCCCGTTGTTCCATCAATGCAGTTCCGCTGACATTCTTCTGACGTAAATCTTCGATGCTTACACTCGGAAGAGAAAAATATTCGAACGTGGTCATGCATACAATACCAATCAGAATCCAGCGTATCGCTCTGCCGCGGAGAGACTCTTTGATGAAAGCGCTCGTTTTTTCCAGGAGTCTACGCATTCTCGTATGCCTTTGCATCGAGGAAGCTCTGCAACAACAGTGCTGCGGCAATTTGATCGACGCGCGATTTATCCCTGCGTTTCTTCTTCTTGACCCCTATTTCGATCAGGGAATGTTTCGCCATTGTCGAAGTAAAGCGCTCATCCCAAGTCCTGATCGGGACGTTTATTTCTTCCGAAAGACGATCGATAAACAGACGGACTTCCTGAGCTTTCCTCTCTTCTTTACCTTTGAGATTGACGGGCATTCCAACGACAACCATTCCGACGTTATGTTCGTGTAATAATGAATGTAATTGTGTCATGAAATTGCGGTTGTTGGGATAGGTTTCCAACGCTTTTGCTATGAGGCGAAGCGGGTCACTGAGGGCGATACCGATTCGCACCGTTCCATAGTCGATCGCGAGAATACGTTGTCCGCTAGCAGGCTGAGTCATTGAATCACTGGTACTTTCCTGGTGATAGAACTACATTTTTTCAAACCGCTCGACAGCTTGAATGCCGGGGAGTTTTTTCACCCTGCTGATGATTTGGTTAAGATGGTCGAGATTCTTCACGTACAGAAGAATCCATCCATCGAACAATGTTCCTTTTGAGTCGATGTTGACGCTTCTGATATTTGTGTTATTGTAAGTCGAGATCGCATGGGTGATCTCTTCGAGCATACCGGGTCGATCGTCACCGGAGAAACTAATACCGCCGATGAACACCTCGCCGTCGGTGACCGGCCAACTCACCTCGATGATTCTATCTTCATGCGCCGCATAGAATCGCTGAACATTATGGCAGGTCTTTCGATGAATCTTTATTCCTTCGCCGGTAGTTACAAAACCTATGATCTCATCTCCCGGAACGGGGTTACAGCACTTGGCGAAGTTATGGAGAAACACGTCTTCCGAACCGGTAACAAGGATTCCACCGAGTGAACTGCGCGCGGTTTTAACGAACTGTTTAAAGATCGAGGTTTTTTCGACAACGTCCTTTTCAGATTCGACAGGCTGGGGATGATGAAGTTTTAGCTCTATTTCATCGGCAAACGCATCGATATTTGCTTCGCCTTTTGCGACCCGAATATAAAAATCCGTCAGATTGTCAAATTTTGCCTCATGAACGAAATTTGTGAGATCGTCTTCATTGACATGCAGTCGTATTTTTTTGAGTTTCTTTTCCCAAATCTCCCGTCCCTCGAGTGAGGTTTTCTCTGCTCTTCCTTGATCCATCGCCGTATATGAGTTTTGGCTTTATGGGTGATGGCAAATTGTTCCCAGTCGGCATTCGGTGTTTGATTCTTTGAAGTGATTATTTCCACCTGATCGCCGCTTTTTAACATGGAATTCAGCGGGATAATGCGGCCATTCACTTTCGCGCCGATAGTGTGATTACCGACCTGTGAATGAATCTCAAACGCAAAATCAATCGGAGTCGAGCCTTTGGGGAGGATTTTAAGTTCACCTTTCGGTGTGAAAACATAAATCTCATCCTGGTACAAATTGAGTTTAAAACTTTCCATCAGCTCTTTAGGCGAATCTTCGTCAAGCTTATGGTCAAAAAGTTCCCGTACCCAGTCGACCCAATATTCCAATTCTTTGTCCAACCCTGCGACATTTTCTTTGTACCGCCAGTGCGCTGCAACCCCCTTCTCCGCAACTTCATGCATTGCGCGAGTCCGGATTTGAACTTCGACCATCTTCCCTTCAGGTCCGATCACAGTGGTGTGGATCGATTGATACCCATTCTTTTTTGGAATGGAAATATAGTTTTTGAAACGTTCCGGAATCGGGATGTAAATTTCCGAAACGATGCCGTACACAGCGAAGCAGTCGTTGTTGTTATCCGTGTCGAGGATGACCCGCACGGCGAAAAGATCATAAATCTCATCCAGCGGTTTGTTTCGCTGCTGCATTTTAGAGTAAATGCTGTAGAGGTGTTTCGGCCGGCCTCCGATTTCAAACTGCATTCCCTCTGCTTCGAGGCGTTCCCCAATAGGTTTTACGAATTTCTTAATGTAATGCTCCCTCTCTCTCCGTTTGGCGCTCAACAGACGTGAGATTTCATCATACTCCTTGCGATCGCTGTATTTAAAGGAGAGATCTTCGAGTTCCCACTTGATTTTTCCGAGACCGAAACGGTGTGCGAAGGGGACATAGATTTCGAACGTTTCTTTTGCGAGGCGCTGCTGTTTTTCTACCGGAAGATATTCGAGAGTCCGCATATTATGCAAGCGATCGGCGAATTTCACCAGCATGACGCGGATATCATTCACCATCGAGAGTAGCAGCTTGCGGTAATTTTCGGCCTGTGTAATTTCGTGGCTTTTGAATATATCGGTGATCTTGGTCGCACCGTCGACGATATCGGCAACAACCGGACCGAATTCCGCCTTGATATCCTCGATTGTGAAATCAGTATCTTCGGCAACGTCGTGGAGAAGTGCGCTGGCGACAGAGAAATCGTCGAGCGGAATTTCCTTGGCAATAATCATTGCCACTTCGTACGGATGATCAAAAAATGGCTCACCAGATGCACGGATGTCGTGCTTGTGAGCCTCCAGGCTAAAATAATACGCCCGCTCGATTAGCGTTGTATCAACTGAACGAAGGTTCTTCTTACAGATTGAAAGGAGCTCTTCGAGTTTCTTCTTGTATTTTCCATTTTTCGAGACATCCATCGATTCACTCCCTTCCTTCCGAAAAAAACATCTTCACGGGTGAGGAAGTTCATGAAAAAAAGAAATACTTATGATAATTCAATATAAGGCTTTACTCGTGAATGTCAAGATAGTCACTATGAAGAAGATTACTGACAAATCCTGTGTGTTGTTTTTACTCTTTTTCGCACCCGAATGCAGAATTCAAGAAACGGACAAGCGGTGTGATAACCCGGAAATGTTCATGAATGATGTCAACAAATTTTCTGGAAAAACATGAATTGATAACCAGCGATGTTCCGACATAGAATTGCTTCATTCGAAGAAACTCCTGCATCGGATGATCACGGTCGAATCCATGGGGCACCCGCGAGAGTTTCTCGCCAAGCAATGATCCGTATAGCTTGCGAAGGTCCCGGTCATTAACGATCTCCAAAAATGAACTGGTCTCCTGGATGATGGCTTTCCGGATATCACGAAGACGGTCAGAGCTGATCGAATACATCCCTCCTCCGAGATACACTTCCCCCGGTTCAATATGGAGGTACAGACCTGCAGCTTCACGATCTGCTTTTTTGGGGGTAAAAATAGCGGCGATATGCGTTTTATAGGGAGTCTTGTCTCTGCTGAATCTTGTATCACGATAAATTCGGAATAGCGAGCGTTTGGGATGGACGTCAAGCTCCGGGGCATATTCCTGCATTGGTGGGGCCAGTGTGCCAATGAGCGATTGCATAGGGAATTTTACATATTCTTCGTACTCAACCTTGTGCGCATTGAACCACTCGCGTTTGTTATTTCGCTTGAGTTTCTTAAGAAATTCAATGCCTTGTTTCGGAAAACCATCGAACGGCGGTAACAATTCGTCGTCCGTAATATGGGTATTCATCATCCACCTCCGAGAAATTACGCCTGAAACTCTTGACAACCTACAAACATTCACGTACATTTATTATAATTAAACCAGTAACGTTCACCACCCTTTTTAGCCATGCCTCAGATCAATCTAAATCAAAACAAGGACAAAGTACTTCTTGTCGATGATGAGATCGAAGTAACAATGCTGGTCGCCGAGGTCATGCGAGAGCAGGGATTTCTCGTTGAGACGGCCGCCAGTGGAATCGATGCTTTACAAAAGATGGAAGCCTTCTCACCTGATGTCATCATTTCAGACATCAAGATGCCCGGAATGGACGGTTTTGAATTTTGTCAAAAAGTCCGAGAACAAATTCAATGGCAGGATATCCCTTTTATTTTTCTCACAGCGGTTGATAATATTGATTCCATCCGTTCCAGCCGGATTGCGGGAGCAGATGAATATATTGTCAAACCCTATGACATTATCGATATCATTCTTGCTGTCCAGACAAAACTCGAACGTATCCGTTCTCTCCGAGGAAAATATAAACAGGAATTCGAGAATATCAAACAGCAGCCACAGGTCATCAGCACACGGCTCGAGACTCTTCAGGGTTTTAAAGATCTCGTGTTTCAGGAACTCGAAGAGGCATCACTCGATGAAATTCGGACAACACATGAGTATTTCAGGAACCCATCCTCGCATATTGATAGAACCCTGAAAAATCTGCTTCTCTACTATGAGTTCAAGCTCCTCTCGACTCAGTCTTCTCAAGCCGATGACATGAATACTGTCTATATCCTTGATCTCCATTCCATAGCGAATGAATGTATCGAAGCGTCTCAACCGATGCTCCAGACGAAGAACATTGAGCTTTCGACCCAGATTGATAAAGACCATCATGAATTCCATGTTCCTAACGATTATATAAAACATCTCTTTTATGAAGTACTCGATAATGCGATCTCATCGGCACCGCGCGAAACCGTAATACGCGTGACCGCTCGAAGTACGCAGGAAGAACTTCTCATCTCACTCTGTGTGGATGGATTGAAAGATCCAAATGCTATCTGTAATACATGCGGTCTCATGATGGCCCGGGCAATTACAGAATACTATGGTGGAAAATTCATTATTCAACAGGGACTCACAAGGGGGATAGAGTATCTGATTACACTTCCGCGATAGTGAATATCCAATAACCTGAAAGCCGCACTCGGTGCGGCTTTCGTATTTCTACGGATTATGTTCCTTCCGTTTAAAGAACAACGATACCCCCAGCAGGATGAGAATAACCGGCCAGTATATTCTTAAATAGTACCACACATCATACCGATAGATGTACCCGAGTTCTGCACAAACAAGTGTTCCCCCAAGACCGATGAGAAGAAATCCAGGGATAAGCAATGACCAATCGCGTGGAGCATAAATGACTCTCATGACATATGCCAGTCCGAAAATAATCAGACTTGCAGCGACAAAAAGATGTACATGATATTCGAAAGCATTGAAATATCGAAGTGTAAAGAATATACCGTAGAGAAATATTACTGTTCCCCAGAATACATGACCCCGTTGTTCCCGTACAAACCCCACGATCACCATCACAAATCCACACAGTGCAAAAAACGCCCAGAGAAGACGCGGCCAGCCAAAAGCAAGGATCTGGAGCCGATCAAGAAGCAATCCAGTTCCCACGATAACAAGAAAAACTCCAAACCAGGGGAATCGTTTCGACTGCATTTATAGCGCTCCTTTCTATTCCTATTCGTTAAACTTGTTGCGGTTCTTCTTCGGTGAGTACCAGTCCTAAAACAAAATAGAGAATAATCCCGATTCCATGAGAAACAAAAATAAAAAGCACATAGAGGATGCGAATGATCGATGGATCAATATCAAAATATTTTGCAATTCCACCGCAGACGCCGAGGATTTTTCTATCTTTTCGAGTCCGTTCGAACCGGCGTTTAGGTGCCTGTGGAACTGTATCTGTGTGTGATCCGTCCGGCGTCGGCGGTTGTTCCCGAACGGTTGGAGAACGAAAAATAAAGAAAATCCCGATAGTGATCAGGAAGAACGCAAAGAGAACCGTCCACGAGACATGCCAGATATTCAGGAATGCCAGTATTCCCAGATTTGTCATAAGAATGATAAGACCGAAAACGATAAGCATCATTCCCCAGAATCGTTGATTGCCATGAGAAGGTTTCGAGGTTGTGTCTGCCGTTGGTGACGCAAGATGTTCGGGATTCACGGGCATGATAATCATCCCTGCGATGTAGAGGAAAAAACCAGTTCCCCCTACAAAAATACTTAGTACCCACAGCACCCGGAGAATTGTGGGATCGATGCCGAGATATTCTGCAATGCCGGCACACATACCATCGATCATTCGATCATGGCGCGATTTATAAAGCCTTTTTGTATGTACGGTTCCCGTATCCATATAATCCTCCAAATGAATGCCTCCATAGTAGAGTACGTAGCAGTACTGCAGATTGTTGCATTCATAGTGTTCCCCATCACACGAAAGTACGATTTTCTATTGATTCTTTCACCTTCATTTATCATATTTCCATTGAAAAAAGCAGCTGCCTCTGTCACCTCTTATCTTCTTTCTGATGATAGATATCGTATGAATATTTTAGATCGGATTAAAATCATACAAGGTGATATTTCACAGCAAAAAGTCGATGCCATCGTCAATGCGGCGAACAACAGTCTTCGCGGCGGCGCCGGTGTCGATGGAGCGATTCATCGGGCTGCAGGTCCTGAATTGGCTGAAGAGTGCCGGAAACTGCACGGTTGTTTAACTGG
Source organism: Ignavibacteriota bacterium (assembly GCA_963776275.1). Classification (GTDB taxonomy): domain Bacteria; phylum Bacteroidota; class Ignavibacteria; order UBA10030; family CAVZMI01; genus CAVZMI01. The sequence continues at coordinate 24,233 of CAVZMI010000017.1, read as the reverse complement.
TGAAGCGAAAATTACCCGGGGGTATAAACTTCCGGCGCGGTATGTGATTCACACGGTGGGTCCGATCTGGCATGGAGGAAACAACGACGAGGATACTCTTCTTGCCCGATGTTATGAAAACTCACTTCGACTGGCTGTCGAAAACAACGTCAAAACAATCGCCTTCCCTATGATTAGTACCGGTGCCTACGGATATCCAGTTGCCCGTGCTACGCAGATTGCCCTGAAAGAAATCAAAAAATTTCTTGAAACCGATTCTACCGTTGAAAAAATCACTATGGTATGTTTCGATCAGTATTCGATCCACACGATGAATTTAGTTTTGAAAGAAATATTTCAACAAGGGTGATCATCTGCTGCTATTCCTTATACCAATCCTTCTTCGGTTGATACGATGTATAAAGCTTGCTCCGTTCTTCGTACCGCTCGATGGCCAGATGGATCAATTCGTCAAGTAATTGTGAATAAGGTATTCCCGACGCCTCCCACATCTTCGGATACATGCTGATTGAAGTGAATCCGGGAATCGTGTTGATTTCGCTCAGAAATATATTATTTGAGCGCTTTGTGACAAAGAAATCAACCCGGGCCATTCCGGTACAGTCGATGACCTTGAACGCACGAATCGCTAATTCCTGGATTTTCCGAACGATCGCTTTCGGAAGTTTTGCTGGAATGATGGAGATCGATTTTCCATCTACATATTTCGCGTCATAATCATAAAACTCATTCGACGGAATGATCTCTCCGGGAATCGACGCTTTCGGATCATCGTTACCCAAAACAGAACATTCAATTTCCCGCGCATTTCGAACCGCACGCTCGACAATTATTTTCCTATCATAATGCGAAGCGTACTCAATATCGTGCAGGAGCTCTTTCCTGGTATGTGACTTCGATATACCCACACTTGAACCTGAATTTGCAGGTTTCACAAAACATGGGTAACCGATTTTCTTCTCTATAAGCGAAATGATTTTTTTTGAATTCGATTGATACTTTGACGATAAAAAATAAAGAAACGGAGCGATTGGGATCTTCGCTTGCCGGAACAACTCTTTTTGAACCACCTTGTCCATCCCAACCGACGAAGCAAGCACACCCGCTCCGACATAGGGAATCCCGGCCAGCTCGAGCAACCCCTGCAGAGTCCCGTCTTCTCCATAGGTCCCATGAATGACCGGGAAAACGACGTCGAGTCGCGGTTCATCGGGAGAACCCATAGGAGCCGATACATTGACAAGACTTTTTCGCGTCGGGTCGGGAAGAACCAACTTTTCTTCCAGTGTCAGCTGGGTTTTTCCCGATCTCAGAGCATGGAGCACCTCTGCCGAGCTTAACCACTTCCCTTCTTTTGTGATCCCAACAGGGATAATCTCATATTTTGAGGGATCAAGAGCGTTGATGATGGAGGTTGCCGAGACGAGCGACACTTCGTGTTCACCCGAACGTCCTCCAAAAATTATGCCGACACGGATTTTTTGATTCATTCTTTTTCCCCAAACAGGGACTCTATGTTATTCATAGTGCGTTTTTTTCTTGAAAGGAATTACTACAAGAATAAGTGCGATAACAACAAATATCAATAATCCCAGTGTGGGATTATTGGAAATTGTCGGTAATGAGAAATTCAGCAGAAATAATCCGGCAAGAACTACACCGGTAATTGCTTCACCGGCAACGAGTCCTGAAGCAAGAAGGATTCCTTTATTTTCAGACGATTCCATTTCGAGCGGTGAATATTTTTGGGTCTTCCGGAGTGTATCGAAAACATATTTTAATAATCCACCGACAAAAATTGCCGATGTTGTCTCAAACGGAAGATACATTCCGACCGCGATCAGTGTCGGTGATGGAGACTTGATAAGAATCAGACCTATTGCAAATGCAGCTCCGAACAGCAACAGCGGCCAGGGCATTGTTCCTCCCACAATCCCCTGCGAAAGCGCGGCCATGAGACCGGCTTGCGGTGCCGGTAACTGCGGGCCGCCGATACCGCCGGGAGTCCCCGCATGAAGAATTGCCATCGGAAAAACTAGGACGAAGGATGTAACGATCACACTTACAATTTCACCGAGTTCCATTTTCCACGGCGTACCGCCGAGTATATGACCGACTTTCAGGTCTTGCAAAATGCTTCCGCCGATTCCGAGAGCACAGCAGACGACCGCCGCAACACCAAGCGCCGCCGCAATCCCCCCTTTTCCGGTAATACCGAACAATACCATGAGAAGCGCAGCAATAACAAGCGAAGGCAGGGTAAGTCCGGAAATTGGATTGTTCGATCCACCCATGACACCGACAAGATATCCAGCTACAGCGGTAAAGAGAAAACCGGTGACGATCATTATGACTGCAACACAGATAGAAGCGATGAGATCATGTGTATAGAAGAAATAGATCCCCGTGATCGGGATTGTCAGGAGAACGAGCCCGATGAGAATCCACGAGAAAGGGATATCCTTCTGGAGACGCGAGACATTTGACGTAGCGCCACCCCGAATATTTCGGAGATCACGGAAAGCACGAGCGAGTCCTTCCACAAGTGGTTTTCTTAATCCCCAGAGTGTATGAACCGCTCCGACAAGCATTGCACCGATGGCGATCATTCGTACCTGATTCTGCCACACATCGGTAAATACTGTCGCGATATCCGCACCAGCCGGAATCCGTCCGTTCAGAAATGCCGCGAGCGGTATAAGAAAGAACCATGCAAAGAGGCCGCCGGCCCATGCGATCGCCGAAAGCTCGAAGCCTATAATATACCCCACCGAGACCAGAGCCGGTGAAGCGAGCGGAGACTGGAGATAGAGGCCGCCGGAGTATGTCTCGCTTTTTCCACCAATGGAAATTATTGAATTCTTAAACGGAATAAATCCCGAAAAGTTTTCACCAAATATTTTTATACCGCGGCTATTTTTAAAAAATTCGATGACGGCTGCAACCCCCATCGAACCAAAAACATATATTGCTCCGCTTTCACCTTTTTGTCCAGCCTTAACAATTTCGGCACACGCGATGCTCTCGGGATATGGGAGATCAGACTCATCGATAAGAACGCGACGGAGAAGCACAACAAAGAGAACACCGAGAATTCCACCAACAAGCATAATCACGGTGCTTTCCCAGTAGTTGAACGATCCCCAGATTCCGGTTACGATAAATGCCGGTAATGTAAAAATTGCCCCTGCGACGAGAGCTTCGCCGACCGTGGCGGTAGTCCGGACAATATTTTCCTCCAATATTGTCCCCTGAAGCCCTCGCAATAAGGCGATGGCAAGGACGGCGGCCGGAAACGTCGCCGAGATGGTCATGCCGGCTTTCAGACCGATGTACGCATTCGCTGCTCCCATAACCGATGCGAGTACGACACCGATAAACAGTGCTCTTGTTGAAAGTTCTGCGAGTGATGTTTCAGCGGGAACGTAGGGGTGAAAATCTTTTCCTGGCATGGAATATTTCTGAATGATGAGGAGTGATTGTGACTTTCAGACAATATAGAGAAAAAGTGAAAAAGAACAAATATGGAATCATCAATGATTTTATTTGAGATATTCCTTCATGAAAAATGATCGATGTCCGAAAAAACGAGGTAATATCAGGAATTCAACTGTCTTGAATCGCCTTTTTAACTGATTGTCCAAATTCTTGGTCTGACGGGATAACAGCATTACATAGACTCATCCCCTCTCACCCTTGACTTCAACCTCAACCTATCTCCTGTATCCATCATAAATTTTTCAAAATGAATTCCGTGATTTTTGTGAAGAGCTGTTGTCGTGTAACACCTCCCCGAATACTATGATCTTTACCCGGATAAAATGCGGTTTCAAATTGCTTGTTCGCCTTGATGAGTGAATCGACCATCGTAATTGTGTTCTGCCAGTGGACATTATCATCGCTGGTTCCATGGACAATGAGAAGATTTCCTTTCAATTGTGAAGCATGATTGATCGGAGCACTTTCGCTGTATCCTGCAGGATTTTCTTTCGGAGTACTCATGTACCGCTCGGTATATATATCATCATAGTACATCCAATGTGTCACGGGGGCAACTGCAACACCGGTTTTAAAAAAATCTGCGCCCAGGCACATCGTTTGAAGCGTGACATATCCCCCATAACTCCACCCCCAGATCCCGATGCGGTTATTGTCGATATACGGTAGCGAACCGAGATATTTTGCAGTTTCGATATAGTCGTTCACTTCCCACTTGCCGAGGTTTTTGTACGTGATTTGTTTGAATGCCTTTCCCCTGAAACCTGTCCCACGATTATCGACACTCACAACGATATACCCCTTTTGCGCAAACATCTGATGCCAGAGATAATCACTGCCGCCCCACACATTTCCAACGGTCTGAGAGCCCGGACCTCCATAGACATCGAACAACACCGGATATTTTTTTGCCTGTTCAAATGCCAGCGGTTTTACCATTGAGCAATACAACTCCACTCCATCAGATGTTTTGAATGTGAAGAAATTTGCCTCACCCATCGAATATTCCTTCAAAATATCCATCGGGTTATCCTCGAGGACGCGAATCAGTGAATCGCTTGCTGAATAGAGAACCTGCTTTGGCGGCTGGACAATTGTCGAATAGCGATCGATAAAGTATTGATAGTCAGGCGATAGGTTAATCGTATGTGTTCCTTCTTCCTTCGTCAACTGCTGTAATCCCAATCCGCCGAATCCGATAACATAGAAGTGCTTCTCCAACAGAGATTTCTTCGTGGCGGTAAAATAGATCAACTTATTTTTTTCATCAACACCATTGAGGAAGTCAATTTCCCATTCGCCTTTTGTAATTTGTCGAACAAGTTTGCCGTCCATGTCGTAGAGATAGAGATGCTTATATCCGTCACGCTCGGAAGACCAGATGAACTGATTGGTCGAAGGAAGAAATGTCATATCGTCGTAAATATCGATCCACGCATCATCCTTTTCCGTAAAAAGAATTTTTGTTGTCCCCGATAACGGATCGGCTGCAAGCATTTCGAGTGTGTTTTGTGCACGATTGAGCCGTTCAATGAAGAGAGAATTACTTTTAGGCGTCCAATAGATGCGCGGGATATAAATATCATCATTCGCTCCAAGATCTACCCAGACGGTTTTCGCTGTCTCGAGTGAGACGATGCCAATTTTCACGATGGAGTTCGGGTCCCCCGGCTGCGGATATCGCGTCTCTGTCGATTCGGCATGCTGTGGTTCATAATTCCAGAGGAAATATTTCGGTACGCGGTTCTCGTCGAGCTGCCAGTACGCAATGCTTTTTCCATCAGGCGACCACCGCCATCCGTCAATAATGCTGAATTCTTCCTCATAGACCCAATCGAAATGTCCGTTCAACACGTGCTCCGCCCCATCGTTGGTCAGGCGGGTTTCTTTCACGCTGTCAAGATCAAGAACTACGAGATCATTGGAACGGACGAAACCGATCTTTGATCCATCCGGCGAGAACTGAACATTACTCTGTTCCTCCTTGGACAATGTCAATTCCCTGAACGATTCCGTGGTAAGATCGTAAAGGAATAAATCCCCCCCGGTCTTGGTCCGCCGTGCCGGCAGTGTTCCGGTAAAAAGGATTTTTGAAAAATTTGGTGACCAGACATAATTTGAGATATGAAAAGGTTTATCGCCGGGTTTGAGAATGAGTTTTGCAGCATCAACGAGAAGTTTTTTCTCACCCACATGGAGATCTTGAACCCAGATATTCGTTTGCTGCGTTGAATCGTCGCTCTTGAGATATGAGAACTTCGTTGTCTTCCCGCCTTCGTTGATCCATCCGATTCCTCGAAGAGATTTACCCGCAAATTTCCTTGATCCATAAATATCTTCTACTGTGAACTCTTTTGCCCCCTTCTGCCCAGTGCCGGCAGATGGAGAACGATTGTAAGGAAAATGAGACCGATGGCAGTTTTTCGAATTCCGGATATGTTCATTTTTTCTTTCCTTCGACGGAGTAATGGCCGTTATTCGCTATGATCTATTCACTGGCGTTATTCGTGACTTCATCGACGATTCCATTGACAACATGCGTCACAGATCCTTCCACTTCTGAAGAAAGAGGCGCTCCTGCCGCAAATATCTTGGCTTCGATACCGTACAGGAGTAAACGCGAAGGGAGTTGATGAAGTTCACGTGCCAGGGCAATCGCCTCAACGATACCGAATAAATGAGAGGAATTATGTATAAAATTTGTCGGAATAGGATCTATGAGAAGATCAAGCCGGTGAAGATTTGACGAAATCCTTTTAAATCTTCTTCTTAATGCCATTGAAGCTATGGAAAAAAGAGGGAGGGAAATCTATACATTACAACATCTTATAAGAAAACTGACAATGGAGGATGGATTCTTTTAAAAATTCAGAGATACAGGAGAAGGAATTCCTCCTGAAAATCTTTCACGAATTTTTGACCCTTTCTTCACAACAAAAGATAATGGCACAGGTTTAGGTTTGGCAATTGTTTACCGAGCTGTAACCGACCATGGTGGTAAGATTGAAGTTGAAAGCGAAGTAGAATAAAGGAACAACTTTCTTAATCTCTCTGCCAGTATTTTTAAAAGAATCCGAATATAAATTAATAACTTCAAAATCATGAAGAATCTATTAATTGTTACTGAACAAAAACAGATAAAAGAATCTTTAAAGGCAATACTTGACGACAAATTTTTGATTTTTTCTGCTTCAAGTCCTGACAGAAGCTTTGAGAACAATAAAAGAAAAACAGATTGACATTGCAATTATAGATACTCCGCTCCCAGATGTTACATGTGCTTGAATTTATCAAAGATATAAGAGAGATTGAACTCAGAAATTATTCCTATAGTTCTTCTTTGCACATCTGAGGACAAGATAAAAGAAGAACTTATAGAAAACAAGGTTTATGAATGGACAATCAAACCATTCAAAAGAAAAGAACTGGGGCATCTTATATTGAGAGCTGAAGAAAGACTTCAACTTATGAGAAAAATTAAAACTCTGGAAGACGAGAAAAGAGAATTAGATTTAACAACAAAAGAACCTGTTACAGGAAATAGAGATTTCTTACCGGAAGAAGAGTTAAAACAATTATTCTATTACTATCAGGAGACTTTTAGAAAATTCTCCCGTATTCTAACTCACATATTTGAACCCGAAGAACTCTTTGAAATGATTGTAACTACATTGGGAGAAGTTTTTGAAGTAGGGAAGTTAGCGATTCTCATTAAAGATAAAAATAATTTCTCTTATAGGATTAAAAATGCTTTGAGAATAAAAAGAGAGATTGTGGAAGAATTCAAAATTAAGGAAGGAGATGGTATTGCAGGATGGCTTTCACAAAAATGGGCAGATATTGACAAGACAAAACAAAAATATTCCATCTTCTATTAAGGAAGAAATGGAACTTTTGGAATCAGAGATATGTATTCCATTATTCTCTGATGGTGACCTTTTAGGTTTCTTGAGTCTGGGCAAAAAAATTACTGGTGAGGATTTTACTCCCAGTGAATTAAGATTTCTATATATGATGAGTAACTATACCGCATTAGCTATCCAGAATTCTTGTCTATATAAAGAGATTATTCAACACAGAGAACACCTTTCTGATATAATGCGGAATATTTCTTCCGGAGTATTAACTATAGATAAGGAAGGGAAAATAACCTCAATAAATAAATCCGCAAAGGATATTTTGGGAATAGAAGTAGATGATAATAGGTGAAGATATACAAAAAACAGGCTCAATAATTGCTGATATTATGCTGAGAACCCTTCACGATGAGACGAATTTATAATCGGCATGAAATAGTATATCCTGGAAAGAATATTTCTTTGGGGATAAGCACTGTTCCTTTGAGGGATGAATTAAATAAAGTAAAAGGAGCATTGATGATTTTCCAGAATATATCAGGGGTCAAAAAGTTGGAAGAAGAACTGGATAAAGCAAAAGAAGAAGAATTCTGGAGAGAACTTGCAGGAAGAATAGCCCACGGAATAAGAAATCCACTTGTTTCTATTAGTACGTTTGCACAGCTTCTACCAGAGAAGAAAGGAGAGAAAGGTTTTGTGAAAGATTATCATGAAACGGTTTTAGATAGTGTTAATAAGTTGAACTATATTGTTAACCGACTGGAAAAACTTTCAGATGCTTCCAAATTAACTCTTTCTACGGAGAATATCAATTCAATATTGGAAGAAGTGATTGAAGAATTCCAAGAAGAGTTTAAAAAGCAAAATATCCAAGTCAAAAAGAATATCGCCAGTTCTATTCCCAAGAGTCTCATTGACGGTGATAAACTGAAAGAAGTTTTTTCAAATCTTATTAAGAATAGTCTCTCTGCTATGAATGATGGTGGCAAGTTAGACATTGAGACTTCGTATGACCTCGAGAATAAAAGAAGTTAGAATAATCTTTAAAGACAACGGCAAAGGTATAGAGTATGAAAATATGTCTAAACTGTATTCGCCATTTTTTACAACCGAAACTCAAGGATTAGGTCTTGGATTACCTATTGTAAAACAGATTATAGAAAAGCATGGTGGTAAGAGTAATATATCTTCAATACCCAAGAAAGGGACAACTGTTGAAATATTCCTTCCGGTGATAACAGAAAGAGACGAGGTCTCAGTCCCAATGCCTGAACCTCATATCAGCTCCTTCTTATACTCATGTAGAAGAAACTACCACTCCTTCTTTCAAGGAAGAACATCTTTCTCTGGAGGAAGAAGTGGCTAAGATAGAGAGAAAATTAATTATTGAAGCTTTGGAAAAATCAGGTGGAGTTAGAATGAAAGCAGCTAAATTGTTGAATATAAGTAGAAGAATGCTCGCCTATAAAATGGAGAAGCTCGGGATAAAATGATAAAATTCTACTTCTTAGTAGAAGAAAGGATAGGAAAGATGAAAAAAGGCAAAATAGTTATTGTGGATGACGAAAAAGGAGTGAGAGAATCTATTAAGATGATTTTAAAAGATAATTATGATCTATCAATTTTTACACAAGGAGAAGAAGTACTGAAAGAATTTCGAGAAGATATGGCTGATGTGGCTCTGTTAGATATAAAAATGCCCGGAATGAACGGAATAGAACTTTTGAAGAGATTAAAAGAAATAGATGAAGATATTGAGATAATAATGATTACAGGATATGGCACTCTGGATAGTGCAACTGAAGCTATGCGATGTGGTGCCTCGGCATATATAAACAAACCCTTTAATAGAAATGAACTTCTTGAAATTATAAAGGAGAGAATAAAAAGGAGAGGGAAAAAGAGAAAAGAGAAAAAAAGATTATTGGAATTAGAGAATATTAAGAAATCGACTTGATCAAAGAACAAAGAACTTCTATTCCTCTACAATAGATTCTCTTTTAGCTGCAATACATGCTAAAGACGGTTATACCTCCGTCCATTCTGAACAGGTAGCTCGTTATGCTTCGTTGATACTTGAAGCGTGTAATTCTCTTATAAAACTTACCCCTGATGAGAAGGACACATTTCGCTATGTGGCTTCTCTGCATGATATTGGGAAAATTGGTATTCCTGAATCTATATTGAGCAAAAAAGGGAAACTTACTGCTAAAGAATGGGAACTGATTAGAAAACATCCTGATATGGGATGTTCTATATACCCATAGAATCCAATTGGTGGGTTAAAAGACTATATGTGTATAATACGAGACCATCATGAAAAATATGACGGGACAGGATATCCCAATGGGAAAAAAGGTAAGGAAATTCCATTGTTTGCTTCTATTCTAGCTATTGCCGATGCTTATCATGCCATGCGTTCAGATAGACCTTACCGCAAAGCCTTGAGTAAACAAGAAACATTAAACAATCTTAAAGAAGGAAAAGGAACTCATTTTCATCCGAAAATTCTCGATATAGCAATAAAAGTTTTGGAAAATTGCGATGATTAAATAAAAAAGGGAGGAAGATGAAATAAAGAATCTCTTCTTAATTATTTTTTTCGTTTTATTAGTTTCAACTGTCTATTCAGCCAGTATTCAGGCACCTTCAATTGGGGCAAGAGCCACTGGAATGGGTGGTGCATTTGTAGCTGTTGCTGATGACCCTTCAGCTCTTTACTGGAATCCTGCCGGATTAGGTATGTGTGAAGGAACTATGCTTATGAAAGGCACGGCTTTCGTTGACCCTCATTCGTATTATGATGCCGAAGCAGATGGTAAGGAAAGCAGCATAACGACTATCCAGATGATACCTAATCTCTTTTTGACACACAATTTCAACGATTCTTTCAGTGCAGGATTAGGATACTATGTACCTTTTGGTTTGAGTCAAAGATGGGAAGATGATTCTTTTTTGAGATATAACTCAACGCGCTCGGAAATCTCCCTGGGTAATCTTCAGGGAGGAATGTCCTGTAGATTAGGAGATAACTTGTTGGTAGGAGCAGGGTTAGCAGAAGGCTTTGCAAAAATGAATACTAAATCTTATGCTGTTGTTATTCCTACATGGTGCAATTCCGCCTATTCCCAGTGAAGCGTATGTCAAAACTTGGGGAGAGGGAAGAGGAACTTCCGGCAATATCGGTTTTCTGTGGTCACCTTCGGATAATTGGACAGTAGGCGGTACCTGGAGAAGCGAAACAAAAGTTAAATTCGAAGGAGATGTTGATATTGACCCTCAAACTCCAATAGATTATCCCAAATTTGATGAAGATTTTTCGATGAATTTTACCTTCCCGCAAACAGTATCTTTAGGAGTTAGCTATTCAGGTTTTGATAGATGGCTTGTCAGTCGGGAGATTGATTGGGTAAATTGGTCAAGAATTGATACGCTTACTCAAAAATTAGATAATCCCATAACATCTTTTTAATCCGCCACATGCAATTGTTATCTACAGACGAAGTAGAAATCTCCCGCGATTGGAAAGACAGATATATATTAAGACTTGGGGCAGAATACGAAGTAAATCCCCAATTTACCTTAAGAGGCGGTTACATGTGGGACCCTTCTCCTGTTCCTGCAGAAACCTTAGACCCTATGATGTTTGACGTTTCAAGCAACAGATTTTTTGTGGGTGCCAGTTTCCCGATATGGAAAGTGAATGTAGATGTTGCATATTCATATTCTCAAGGTATAAGAAGAGAAGCAGAAGATAGTGAAAACGCATTTCCTACCAATGGCGATTACTGGGGATATTCGCACATGTTTGAATTGTCCACAACGTATACTTTCTAATCGGTGTTGCTAAATACGATAACCTATAACCGAAAACCGATTCTTATTCTTTCACTTATGAACGGGTAATAATTGTCCAGATAACCGAGGTTAGAATCCAGAGAGGAAGAATTAGACCTATCCCGCCTAAGATTATGCTCGTTATGGCAAAACCTTCTCCTTTAAGTTCGCCATTACTTCTTTTAATTTTCCTTATGCTGATAATTCCTAAAATAACAGCGAAAATTGAACCCAACCCGTAGAGCCAGAGAATGGATAATATGAAGCCGATAACTGCAGTTTTACTCCGCCTAGAATGATTTTTTATGATTTCCATATTATTTACCTGTTTTCAGATTAGTTGCCATTTCACTTAGTGTTTCCATAAATTCATTAATATGGTCTTCAAATATCATAATTCTGTCTTTCTCTCGAGTATCATTTTGATTTCTTATCTCGACTATATCTATATATTTGTTGCCGCCGGATGTTTTCTTTAGATTGAAATGATATAGTCTTTTCCCGCACTTTAAACTTTTTGTATCAATTTCTTCCACCATTATAAAAACCTCCTCTACATTTAAGCAGATTTATGGGTAAACATGCTTTGATAAGCAAGATGTTGCATATACTGGTCCAGAATAATTATTGCTGCAAAGGCTTCGGCTACAGGCCAAGCACGGGGAACGATAGTAGGATCGCGTCTTGTTACTGCTTTCAAAGTAACATTCTGTAAGGTTAGTTTATCGATAGTATGCTGGTCCTTAGCAATAGTAGGTGTGGGTTTTATCGTTATGCTTACTATTACCGGTTGTCCTGTGGTTAAACCACCGGTAATTCCACCTGCATTATTAGACTTAAATTTTACTTTTCCACCTTCAGAGAATAATTCGTCATTACACTGGGAACCTTTCATATCTTTTACTTTTGTACCTGCACCAATTTCCACTGCTTTAACTGCATTGATGTTCAAAAGTCTTCCCAGTTCTCCGCTGAGTTTGTTGAAAAACGGTTCTCCAACACCAGCCGGAAGTCCTGTAGCTACCACTTCTACAACACCGCCTGTTGAATCGCCTTCATCTTTAACTCTGATTATTTCTTTATACATTTCATCTGCGGCTTTCAAATCCGGACAGTTTAGTTTTGGATGAATACCATATTCTTTGCGAATTTTTTCCTCGTTCATCTTTACTGGTTCTACTTCTGTAAGAATCTTTTCAAATTCAGAAAGGACTGCCATTTTCTCTAAGAACCGCATTGTGGGTTTAATACGGCCGGAAACATAGATTGCTTTGTATATTTTGTCGTATTCTTTCCTCATCTTGCGGAAACTGGATACTTTTTTCTTTATCTCCTCTATAGGCATATTTTTCATGCTTACTCCGGCTGCTTCTTTGATATAAGCGATGACTTCAATGCCGTGTTCTTTGAGTATTTTTTTTGCAACTGTTCCTGCTGCAACGACCGTAGAAGTGCATCTTCCGCTGAAAAATCCTGCTCCGATAGCATCATCGTAAATTCCGTATTTTTTGAATGATGCATAAGAAGCATGTCCTGGACGAGGTGTGCGGTTTGTTGTGCGATATTGCTCTATGTGTTCAAATTTTCTATCCAGATTCGGTATCAGAATCACAAAAGGTGTGCCGTTAGTATAACCAGCATTTTTAACTCCTATCATTGTATCTGCGACATTAACACCGCTGTAAATAACTGGGATATCGGGTTCTAATCGGGGTGAAGTTAATTCGTCCTGACCGGGTTTTCTCAAGAGCAAATCACTGTAAATCTCTTCTTCAGTTATAAGCATTCCCGGAGGTACGCCTTGTAGATGAGTTGTCATACCTTCCTGATATGAACCACCGCCTACTGTTACCTTGAATAAAGTCCCAATATTACAACCCAGCATAATTCCCCCTTTTTTACAATATTATATTGTTCTGAATTTCAATTCAACTCTTTATTTTGTTTATGAACTTTTCTATCCTATTTAATCCTTCTACAATATTTTCCATAGAAGTTGCATAAGATAATCGTATAAAGTTATCGTCTCCGAAAACGCAACCTGGGACGACAGCTACTTTGGCTTCAGTTAAAAGTAAATCTGTTAATTCCATTGAATTGCTGATTTTCCCTCCAAGAATTTCAGATATATTCACAAAACAATAAAATGCACCTTGGGGTTTAATTGTAGAAAGACCTTTTATAGAATTTATCCTTTCCACTATATAATCACGTCTCTTTTTAAATTCTTCAACCATTCGCTTTAAGTCTTCTTGCTGTCCTTGTAATGCTTCTACACTGGCAAGTTGAGAAATGGATGTTGGGTTGGAAGTTGAATGGTCTTGCAAATTTGACATTGCCTGAATGATTTCTTTTGGTCCTGCAGCATATCCTATTCGCCAGCCGGTCATAGAATAAGATTTAGAGACACCATTTATGACAATTGTCTGTTTTTTTATTTCAGACTCCTAAAGAGGCAATACTTATATGTTTTACACCGTCATAGATAATTTTTTCGTATATTTCATCAGATATACAAAAAACGTTTTTCTCTATTAAGATTTCACTTAAACTTAGCAGTTCCTCTTTTGTATAAACCATACCTGTGGGATTGGAAGGAGAATTCAAAATTAAAAGTTTTGTTTTTGATGTAATTGCTTTTTGTAATTGCTGTGGGCTAATTTTAAAATCAGAGTCCTGTGTCGTTTTTACGAAATACAGATTTTGCACCGGCTACTTTAACCATTTCCGGATAACTTACCCAATAGGGAGAAGGTACAATAACTTCATCGTCCTTCATTGCACAGTGCAAGGATAACATTAAAAATAGAATGTTTTGCCCCGCAAGAAACAAGAATTTCCTCCGGTGAATAGTCAAGATTATTGTCGTTTTTAAATTTCTTGCAGATAGCATCTTTTAATTCTTTTATGCCGGAAGTAGGAGTATATTTGGTAAATCCTTTGTCAATTGCTTTCTTGGCGGCTTCTTTGATATTAACAGGTGTATCAAAATCCGGTTCACCTGCACCAAAACCAATTACATTAATGCCTTCAGCTTGCATCTTTTTTGCTTTTGCTGTTATTGCTAATGTTGGTGAGGGGCTAATTAAACTTACTCGTTTTGATATAGACATAATTTATACCTCCTCCAATAATTGGGTGTCTCTTTTCCTCCTAGAGTTCCTTTCTTGTAATTATCTTAAGAGCCTGGAGATATTTTTCGGCTGTTTTATTGACTATTTCTTTAGGTAATTCCGGGGCAGGGGGTGTTTTATCCCAATCCAGTGTTTCAAGGTAATCGCGCACAAACTGCTTATCAAAACTTGGCTGTGAACGCCCCGGCTTATATTCATCTTTCGACCAAAAACGAGACGAATCCGGCGTAAGGATCTCATCAATAAGGATAACTTCGTTATTATAAATACCGAATTCAAATTTTGTATCAGCAATAATTATGCCTTTTGATTCCGCATATCGGGCAGCCTTTTTGTATAAGGCGATGCTTATATCCTTTAGTTTTGTCGCAGTATCTTTGCCGATTTCTTTCTCAATATGTTCCTGCGTTACATTTACATCGTGTCCAACTTTTTCCTTTGTTGACGGAGTAAAGACAGGCTCAGGCAGCTTGTCTGATTCTCGTAGCCCTTCCGGTAATTTTATACCGCAAATAGAACGTGTCTTTTGATATTCTTTCCAGCCGGAACCGGAAAGATAACCCCTTACCACACACTCTACAGGTATAGAATTTGCTTTTTTAACCAACATTGAACGAGCATGTAATATTTTTTTATACTTTTGCAACTCGTCTGGGAAATCACTAACCTCAGCAGTAATAAAATGATTAGGAATTATATCTTCAGTAAAATCAAACCAGAATAAAGAAAGTTGGGTCAAAACTCTCCCTTTATTCGGAATGCATGTGGGTAAAACTACATCAAAACAGGATATTCTATCGGTGGAAATTATTAAAAGTTTATCTCTTAAGTCATAAACATCTCTTACTTTACCCCTTTTAAAAAATTTGATATCGGGAAAATGTGTTAAACGTAGTATCTCATCACTCATTTTGAACACCTCACCTCAAACTCTCAGGGGAAATATACTCACCAAATTGCTTTTAAGCTTTAAGCAAGCGTTCACGTTGCTGGGTGAGTACTTCAAAGAGTATCTGTGGTGCATCAGCGACGTTTTGGCGGTGGAATTTCTCCACCCGCTCAAGTTTAGCTAAGTTCTCAGGAACGCGAACAGTGAATTGCTTGATGTAATCCTCTTTTGTATAATCCTTGCCCAGAACCTGATTAAAAAGCATATGCAGGTCCTCATATTTGGGAATCCAGCCGGTAGGACATTTTATTGCATCAACATCATTATGTATACGTAACTCCATCCACTTTACCCATACATGTTTGTCCCGCGCACCGTTTAAGAATTTACCTTCTTTATCCCGAAGGAAATAGTTGACGCCGAAAATAAAAGGTGGTTTTTTAAGTTTCTTGCCAAATTCTAAGTTGTTGAGAATATACTTACCCAAAGGAATGGAAACAAAATCTTGAATACTCATCAAGTTTATTTCCGGTATGCCTTCTTTACCGATAACAGCAAAAGTTGTTTCAGTCTCAAGTGATGCTCCGTAAGCTATAATACCGTGTTGCCAATTAAAACTCTGCTGCACCGGCACATAACTTTTGGCATCTCTTCCGCCATACATTATGCCAGCCAATTCCACACCCTGAGTGTTATCCAGTTCGCAGTCAACATTCTCCAGTGCCTTTAGAGCAACAGTGTAACGGGCATTTTTGTGAGCAGGAGGGATTTTATTGTTTTCGCTATCAGTCTTGCCTTTATGCCATGTCCCCGAGAAATTTACTCCCTCTTTAGGAAGTTCGCAACCCATCCCCAGCCAATAGGGTTTGCTGTCTTTTACTAGTGTGTTGGAGAAGATAACCTCACCCGGCGTAGTAAGCACTTTATATATAACAGGGTCATTAGTAGGGTTGACATTTTGGATAATACCAAAAATACCGGCTTCAGCATTCACTGCTCGGATTTTGCCATTAATATTACGTAAGTAAGCAATATCATCACCCAAGATTGTCTCGCCGGGAAGCATTGCGGTAGAGGTTTTGCCGCAAGCGCTGGGGAAGGCACCTGCTAAGTAAGTTTTGCGTCCATTCGAGCCATGTACCCCCATTAGCAACATATGCTCTGCAAGCCATCCCTCTTTATCTGCTTTGCGGATAGTAAGACGAAGTGCGAGTTTCTTTAAACCAATCGTATTACCGGCATATTGAGTATTGACGCTATAAATAGTGTCTTGGGTATAGTCAATATAGATACGTTTTTTTTCAGTTTCTATACTCACCATCTCTTCATTCATCTTTCCTGCTGAATGTAAGATACTAAAGAAAGCCAGTCTGTGTTTTTTCTTTCCGAAACATCTCATAAGCCGGACGATAAAGAAGGTCTTCGCTATGAGCTACATACCAAGAATCCGTACACTGCAGACACAAAATGCTGAATATGGAGTTAGTCGGTCCTAGCGAAAGTAAACGGACAATCATCGTACGATTCTGCATAGCATTTTTGAGTAAGTTCTTCACCTCTGCCAAACCTTTCTCCCTCTTAATTTGGTTAAGGGCTTTACTTAAGGATGCGTTCTTGGGTACGAGATATTTGGTGACCTCTCTGTCCCGACCTTGGTCATCTATACCGTCAAAATGACAAGTATGTCCTGAAATTGCTAATGGTTTTTCTTCTCCGGTTGAGATCGCTTGCTCGCGTATATATGCAATATCTTCAGTAGAATCACTACAGATAAATATCTTCTGCGGATTACACAACTCTGCAGATTCAACGATAAACTGGTGAACTTTAGAGTTGGCTATAGCGCATAGTTTAGTATAGTTGTGTTTGTCTAATTTAGATTGTAATATTTCCAAGTAACTTTTTGATTTCATGATTATTCCTTCTTCCCACGGATGATAGCGAACAAAAAAAGCCAACAATATCTCGCGCTCTCCTAACGAGAACCAAAAGATTTTATGTTGGCTTACTCTCCAACAACTCTTTTGTTAGAATTCTTGCCTTAGTCTGCCAGTTATATTTCAGTTCTTTATACTTTATAACAAAAGGATAATATAGTCAATCCCCGTTGGAGATAAGTAAGCTATAAATTTTTACTGCTTGTCCTTTTGTCTTACCTTTCATGAAATATATCCTTGACTATCCTACTATGTGAATATCTCCACCGATTTCCTGGACGCAATTTACAAAATTAGGGAAAGTTATAGCTACTGCTTCTGCAGTATCAATAATAGTCTCACCTTCAGTCATAAGACCAGCTATAGCCAGTGCCATTACTATACGGTGGTCAGCAGTGACCGTTGACTCTTGCTGGTTTAAGTTTACTCTCCTCAATTTCCAAACCGTCTTCAAGTTCATGAATTTTCGCACCCATTTTAGTCAGTTCTTGGTACATTGTTTTAATACGGTCTGTCTCTTTTATGCGAGCTTGGGGTACATTAAGAAGTCTTGTTTTACCTTTAGCAAAACATCCCGACTACAGCCATCATAGGTAGTGCGTCCGGTGTATCGTTCATGTCTATATCTATTCCTTTTAAAGAACCTGCTCTTATACGGACAGAATCTTTCTCTATATCTACTTTTGCACCCATTCTCTTAAGATAATCAACTACAGCTTTATCTCCTTGGGGGTCATTGAAATCCAGCCCACAGCAAGTTATATCATTGTCTTTCAGAGCACCTGCTGCTAAGAAGAATGTTGCTGAGGAGAAATCCGAAGGTATTTTTCTTAAGAAAGCTTTATAGGATTGATTTCCTGGAATATAGAATTTTTTCATATCTTCTCTTTCAAGTTTAATCCTTCTGGTATTTCAGCCATTCTAAAGTAATCTCGGCATAAGATTTTTCATTTAGTAAAGGAACATTGATTAAACTTACTCCATCAGCTAAAGGAGTATTTATTAATAGACTCGTTAAATATTGACTCGAATAAGCCTCAAGTGTTGTTTCTCCTCCTTTAAGTCTTCCTTTTATAATGAAAGGGAGGCAATCCATTACTGTGTTTAGATGAAACGGATGCACCGAGGTCGTTAAGTGATTTTACAAGAGGACCAGAGGGGCGTTTTTTAATCTGTTCATCTCCTGTAAGCTGAGCTTCTCCTTTTTCAAGAAGAGCACAAGACCCCATAACAACATTCAAAGTTGTACCGGAATTTTTTACATCGAGTACATTTTTAGGGGGAATAGGTTTTCCGTTAAATCCTTCAATAATCCATAACCCCTTTTTAATTTTAATTTTTGCGCCCAGTGCTTTATATACTTCTACAGCTGCAAGTGTATCTTCTGAGACCAAAGGAGATGAAATCTCACTTTTCCCTTTTGCCAGACTCCCAATAGCAACTGCACGGATAGTATGTGATTTAGACGGGGGAATTTCTACTTTACCGGATAATCTGGATTCACTTACAACAAAAGACTCATTCATGCTCAATTTGCGTTTTTATTTTTAAATTTTGAATTTTTAAAGTTATCCCTTAGGATAAGAGCCGAGTACTTTCAAGAATGTACACAGAGGCTTTAATTCTTCAATTGCTTGTTTTACTCTTTTCTCCTCGCAGTGACCTTCTAAGTCTACAAAGAAATAATATTCCCAGATTTTCCTTTTAGAGGGACGGGATTCAATCTTAGTTAAGTTTATTTTATGTTTGTAGAAAGGTTTTAAACTGGAATGAAGGGCACCGACTTTATCTTTCAGGGAAAACATCAGAGAAACCTTGTCGTTTCCTGTCGGTTGACTGGATTCTTTGCCTATTACTAAAAATCTGGTCACGTTCACTGAAAGGTCTTCAATGTTTTTTCCTACAATGGGTAAATTGTATAGTCGAGATGCAAGTTCCGAGGCAATTGCTGCTGAGAATTTTTCTTTTAAGGCTAATTTGGCTGCCTGGGCTGTAGAATATACTTCTGCCAGTGGTACTCCCGGCAGATTTTTTTGTAGCCATATTCTACATTGAGCCAATGCCTGCGGATGAGAATATACTTTATTTATTTTTTTCTTTTTTGACTTGGAAAGAAGACAATGTGAAATAGGTAAGAGAATCTCGTCGCATATCTTCAAGTCCGACTCTATGAACATATCCAGAGTGTGTGTTTCTACTCCTTCAGTGGAATTTTCTACAGGTACGACCCCAAAATCAGCAATTCCTTTTTCTACTGCGGAAAAAATTTCTTTTATGTTTGATAAGGGTTTATATTCAGCAGATGCACCAAATTTCTTGGTGGCTGCTTCGTGTGTATAGGTGGCTTCCGGACCGAGATAAGCAATAGCCAGTTTTTTTTGTAAGTTTACCGAAACAGACATAATTTCCCGATATATGTTCTTAATATCTTCCGGATTCAATGGGCCCTTATTTTTCTTTAGTAGTGAATTAATGATGTCCCTTTCTCTGGCAGGCCGATATGGCAAAATTCCTATTTTCTTCTTAGTTTTCCCGATTTCTATAGCTGTTATAGCTCTTTTGTTTAACAGTTTTAGAATCTCATCATCTATCTTGTTAATTTCCCTACGTAATTTCTCTATATCCATTTTATTTTCCTATTTTTCTGTTTTTAAGTTTAAAGTATTAGCAGACAACTCCTCTATTTTAGGTAACTCTGAGATAGAATTCAACCCAAAATGTTTCAAGAAGAATGCAGTTGTTCCATATAGAGTCGGTTTACCGACAACATCCTTTCTCCCCACAACTTTTATCAGGTTTTTTTCTAATAAATTCTTGAGAACACCTTTTGAATCTACACCTCTTATATTTTCAATCTCCGGTCTGGTTATAGGTTGACGATAAGCTATCATAGCTAATGTCTCAAGAGCAGGGGATGAAAGAACTATGGGTTTTGTTTTTGAGAGTTCTTTCAAATACGATGAAAATTCGGTAAGAGCATAGAATTGATATCCGCCTGCTATTTTTCTTATATGAAAACTCCTTTCTGATTTCTTGTAATCCCGGTTTAATTCCTCTATAACTTGCACGATTTCGTTTCGGTTAACTTTCACTATTTCTTTTATTCTCTCTAATTTTAAGGGAGAAGAGGAACAGAAGATTAAAACTTCTATAAAGTTTTTAATTTTGGATTATCCATAAAAGTAAATATCCTATGATTTATAATTTATTATTTAGACCGATCTTTAAATGTAGCCAGATTTCACCAAAATGGAACTCTGTTTTACTCTTATTTCTTGTAGTCTTATCAGTTCTAAAAGAGCCATAAATGTTACTACCATCTCTTGTTTGCGTTTTAGCTTTGTGAAATAGGGAAGAAAATATTATTTTTTTTGTCTTCTTTAAAATATCTATAATTAATGTAATTTTTTCATTTACTGTTACTTCGTCTTCTATAATCTCAAGAATCTCCTCTTTCGTCTGCTTCTTTTAATATGAGAGCAAAAGCATCTATTAGGTCAAACAAAGTTGCATCTATTTGGGTTTCTTCCCCTGATATAGGATAATGGTTCTCTTGCAAATAGTTGTTTTTCCTCTTTTTGTCGCTCTTCAAGTTGCAAAGCTAACTGTTTGAATTTTTCATATTCAGCTAATTTTTCTTTCAGTTCTTGAAGTTGTTCTTCTTCGTCTAATATTTCTTCTTCAGTTTTCTGGTCTGCCGGGAGAAGACTCCTTGATTTAAGATACATAAGAGTTGCTGCATACACCAAGAATTCCCCCGCGACCTCCAAATTTAGTTCTTTAATAAGTTCTATGTATTTCAAGTAATCATCTGTAATCTGTGCAATGGGTATATCGAAAATATCCAGTTCATTCTTTCTGACTAAGTGAAGTAGGAGGTCAAGAGGTCCTACAAAAGATTCTAATTGTACACTGTATTCCATCTTATCCTCTGAGTAAATGTAAGTGCAGGGGTTATAAAATCTAGTTTAAAAAGATATGTCCATAAGTAAAAAATAGGAGATATGATAAAACCCAATATACCTGTTATAAGCATAAAAATTAGAATAAATAATGCAAATGGTTGAATTCTCATAGTATTTTATTTCCGCTTCGGGAGGTAAAAACCCAAGTAATATATGAGAACCATCTAAAGGTGGCAAAGGAATAAGATTAAATACTCCCAGTATCAAGTTTAAGAATATTGCAAATGCAATGAAAGCTTCTGCTAAAGAACCGGAGGGGAAAATTCCTGTTTTAAGCAAAACAGTGAAGCAAAATGCAAGTATAAAATTGGTTAGAGGTCCCAAAGCTCCAATCAATATCATATCCTTTTTAGGGTTCTTAAGGTTGTAGGGATTAATAGGAACAGGTTTCGCCCATCCTATCAGGAAGGGATTTCCAGATATAACCCATAAATCAACATGATAAGAGGAAGTATTACAGTACCAAGAATATCAATATGAGGTCTTGGGTCTAAGGTAGTCTGGCGAGAAGAGAGGGGCTATTGTCTCCTAATTTTTGGGCCATCCATGCATGAGAGATACTCATGAAAAACTACCGACCCCAACAAAACAACATATGCTGATACAGCTTTTAGTAAGAACAACTCTTGTCCCTTTCAAGAATTCTTTCAATAACATTAGAAATGTTAAAAAACAATCTATATTTCTAAACGGGAGTTTATTCTTTTATAAATTCTTCCGTTTCTTTTATTAAATTTTCTGCGCTTTTCTTAGTTTGTTGAGCAGATTGGATAGTAGATTTGCTTGGCTTTCAATCGCATTACTTTCTTCTTTCCCTATGATGGGAATAGAACCCAAAGTGCCCAAGATTTTGTTGATTGGTGGTATCTCTTTACCTTTCAAGTTGAAAGTAAGCATGAATATTGAAAAGGCAGCAATTACAAATGCAGCACTTAACGAAATGAGAATCCAGTTCTCTTTGAGTAGTTGGTATAACTCTCTCAAGCGGTTTTAAGAATTTTTCTGTTTCTTTCTTCAAATGTATACCTTTTGTTCCCGTTTTATTTATTCCTATTTCTATGTTCTCTTTGGGTGGTTCGATTATTCGGGTTGAACCTTCCTCTTTCTGTGTTTTGGTAATTGATGATCCTGCGGTTCCAATAAGGGGAATTTCTACAGGTGGCTCAATAGGTGGTCTCTTTGGTGATTTCAGAAAGGTCACTTCGTTTAAATTTTCTTACACTTTCTTGATATAAAGGACTTAATTTGCCTTCTCGAACATAATTTTCTAATTGGGCTTTGTTAATTTTAAGCATTTTCAAGACTTCTTCTTCAGTTAAAAGTTCTTCCGGTCCCATTTTTCCTCCTCCTATTCTTCAGTCCAAAGGATTAATCTCACATTATCACCGTTCTTAATATTATAATTTCCCTTTTCAATTTCCATATGAGCAATCATTATAGTATTGTAAATTTCTTCAAGGGCTAATCTTGCTTTTACTTGGTCTGAATCAATTATGTAGAAAGTAGTTCCCTTTTGTGGATTAATGCTACCTTTGAAGTTAATAGCGACAACCCCGTTCGGTTTAACATCAACAATTTTTCCCTCAATTGCTTTTACAATTTGAGGTGTTCTACCTTCTCCTGGTGGATTTATTGCTTCTCTCTCCACGAGTATTCCCACGGATTCAAGTTTAGCAAGTTTATCTTCTGCTATTGAGAGTTTATTCTCGGTTTCTTCAAGTTTCTGCTCCAAATTTATTCTTGTTTGAGTTGAGGAAGCCGTCTGTTCGATTAAACGGTTGTTTTCTGCCGTCAATGATGCAACTTTGGCTTTTTCGTTAGTTAGTTCAGTGCGTAATTTTTCATCTTCTCTCTTTATCTCAGCTAATTCCCTTTTTGCTTTCTCTTTTTCTTCTATTGCACGAGCCAATTCTTTTTCAAGTTGATCCCTTTCTGTTCTTAAGGAACTAATTTCACTTCTTGCCGTATTAATAGTTTCCTCTAAAGAATTAATTGTATCTTGTAGGGAGGAAATATTCTCTTGCAGAGAATTGATGAGTTCCTTTTGTGTTTCAATTGTCTTGATAGTTTTAGCAGCAAAAAGTCAGAAATCCTAATGAAGCAACAAAAATTAGAATTACAAGAATTTTTGTAATCTTGTCCATTTTTTCATCCTTTTCTTAATCCCATTAAAAGCCCTTTCAGGGACTTCTTAATAGGGTTTACATTTTATATTTTCCAAACTCTTCTTTTTCCAAAGATTCAAGAAGAAATTTCAAATCTTCTCTGTTTTTGTCCTTCTTCATATTACCGATTATTTCTTCTTCTACAAATATCGGGGAATTGGTTCTTAAAGCAAAGCTATCGCATCAGATGGTCTACAATCTATATTCAATTTCTTCTGAGCAATTTTCAATATTATTTTAGCATAAAAGGTATTATTTTTCAATTCACTTATATATATCTTGAAAACTTTAGCATTTAGTTTTTCAATTACTGACTTCAATAAATCATGAGTAAGAGGACGAGGGGAGTCTACTCCATCTAGTTTTAAAGCTATGGCACTAGCTTCAAAAATTCCAATCCAGATTGGCAATGCTTTCCTGTTTGTTCTACTTTTGAGAATTACCACAGGCATGTTGCTCTTAGGATCCAGTGCGATACCTTCCACTTTCATCTCAATCATCATCTTCACTCCTTTCAGCATTTAATGGTATGGTTATTTTATATCTATTTTCTAACCATCCTTCCAAATCAACCAGTTTGCATCTTCTGCTACAGAAAGGAAAGTAGGAAGAGCAATGAATTTCATCTTTAAGGATTTTTTTACCACATTGAGGACATTTTACCCACATTTTAATTTTCTTTTATATTTTGAAGTTCCAGAGACTGATTGTTGTCTTCTCCTATCTCTACATTCCATTTATTGAAATCGAGAAAACGAGACCAACTTTTATGGTTTTGTGTTTCAAGATGCAAGTTCTGCAGAGGGTATCGGAAAGGAGCCTTAGGTTTTTTCAAGAGTCTCATATCAGTTTCAGGTAAAGTTTTTCCTCCTTTTTTCAAATTACATTCGAAACAACAAGTGACAACATTTGACCAAGCAGTTTTTCCTCCTCTATGCCTTGGGATTATAT